>NZ_JAAVUT010000001.1 GCF_018449575.1 Sodalis sp. dw_96
CTGACCCGTTCCAGCAGGGTATCCAATTCAGCGACAGTGGTAACTGACATCAATGATCTCCTAAAGTGATAAAGACGGTTTAACGACACCGGCTAGCTGAATGGCATTATAAGGTTGTTATGTTTTATAAAAACTCATTTTAGAATAAAAATTCTATTTATGGGATATGGATCAAGAAAATGAAATTTCTGTTTCTTGACGCGTTTTTATTCAGACAATATTCCAATTAATTTTTAATTTTTAGATGCTTACCAGCTTGTTAAGGATTTATATCGAGCTGGGTCATATAAAAGGCACTCTTAACGTATTTTGTAAATAAGCATTACTATCAACTGGTTGTAATAAAGACCTCCTATAGATATTGCCTTTGGCATCGTTGCCAGTGGAGGGAATTTTTTTATTGTAATTGAAAACGAAATTTTTACTCCTCATAATGTCAACAGACATTTTATTGATTAGGGGATTGCACATTATGGGTACAGCGCAGCAGCAGAAAACGCTTGATGTTATTTGCATCGGACGCATCGCGCTCGATTTGTACGGACAACAGATCGGCGCCCGGCTGGAAGATATGACCACCTTTGCCAAATACCTGGGTGGGTCGTCGGGCAATGTCGCCTACGGTACGGCGGTGCAGGGCCTGAAGTCCGGTATGCTGGCCCGTGTGGGCGATGAGCATATGGGGCGCTTCCTGCGCGAGGAGTTACAGCGCGCCGGCGTGGATACGCGTTTTCTCATTACCGACAAGGAGCGGCTGACGGCGCTGGTTATTTTGGGAGTAAAAGATCAGGAAACCTTTCCGCTGATTTTCTATCGAGAAAACTGCGCCGATATGGCGCTGAGCCCCGATGATATCGACGAGGATTATATTGCGTCATCCCGGGCGGTGGCGGTAACCGGCACCCATCTTTCCCATCCGAACACCCGAGCCGCGGTGCTCAAGGCGCTGGAGTACGCGCAACGCCACGGTTTGCGGCGGGCGCTGGATATCGATTACCGGCCGGTACTGTGGGGCTTGACCGCGCTGGGGGACGGCGAAACCCGTTTTGTCTCTTCCGAACGGGTGACCCGGGAACTGCAAGAGGTACTACATCATTTTGATTTGATAGTCGGCACCGAAGAGGAGTTTCATATCGCCGGCGGCAGTACCGATACGCTGGCGGCGCTGCGCCAAGTCCGCCGGGTTAGCCGGGCAACGCTGGTCTGCAAGCGCGGAGCGCAGGGGTGTTCGGTTTTCGAAGGCGAGATTCCGGCCGGCTGGGACGATGTCGAACTTTTCAGCGGGGTACGGGTGGATGTGCTGAATGTGCTGGGGGCGGGGGATGCTTTTATGTCCGGTCTGCTGCGGGGCTATTTGAATGACGAGGGCTGGGATCAGGCCTGCCGTTATGCTAATGCCTGCGGCGCGCTGGTGGTGTCCCGCCTCGGCTGCGCGCCCGCGATGCCGACCCGGACCGAACTGGACGATTACCTGCTGCGCGAGAAGTCGGTGCCGAGGCCGGATAAGGATGTGCGGCTCAATCACCTGCACCGGGTAACCACCCGCAAACAGCAGTGGCCTGAATTGTGCGTGTTCGCGTTCGATCACCGCAAGCAGCTGGCGGACATGGCCCAGGCCGCCGGTCGGGACGAGAGCGATATCCCGCGGCTGAAACAACTGCTGCTGCGAGGAGCGCGGGAAGCGGCCGCCGAAGCGGGGTTGAACAATAACAGCGGTATCCTGGCGGATACGACCTACGGGCAGGCGGCGCTGAACGACATTACCGGACAGGGGTGGTGGATAGGCCGCCCGATTGAGCTGCCGGGTTCGCGTCCGCTGCGCCTGGAGCACGGCGATATCGGTTCGCAATTAGTGGGGTGGCCGCTGGAGCATGTGGTGAAATGCCTGGTGTTTTATCATCCGAAGGACAGCGAGACGCTGCGCAGGGAGCAGGAGACGTTGATCGGCGAGGTGTACCATGCCTGCTGCCAGTCGGGGCATGAGCTGTTGCTGGAAGTGATTTTGCCGGAGAGCAATCCGGACAAGGATGAGCGGTACTACGCGCAGATCGTGTCGCGTTTTTATGCGTTGGGCATTCAGCCGGACTGGTGGAAGCTGCCGCCGCTATCGCCATCCGGCTGGCGGGAAATAGGGCGAATAATCGAGACTCATGACAGTTACTGCCGGGGTGTGCTGATCCTGGGATTGGACGCGCCGGAGGCGAGTTTGAAGGCGGGTTTCGCGGCGGCTGCGGATGCGCCGTTCGTGAAGGGGTTCGCGGTGGGACGGACCATCTTTGGCGAACCGTCGATCAAATGGTTCCGCGGCGAACTGAAGGACAGCCAATTGATAGCGGAAGTGAAACGGAATTTCCTCAAGCTGATCGGCTATTGGCGAATTTATCGTCCCGCCCGTCCTTGATACCGGCCGCAGATATACCCGGCGCGGGAGAGAAAAGGCGGGCTCGCGCCATTACCAAGGACTTTCCTTACCGCCGCGCATGATTTATGGGCGGCATGGCGAATTCATTATGACAACACCAATGCAACTCACCTTGCTGCAGGATGAAATCCGCGGCCGCTACGATACGCTCAGCAAACGACTTAAACAGGTGGCGTGTTATATTCTGGATAACAGTAACAGCATCCCGTTCGAAACCATCGCCATCATCGCTGAAAAAGCCCATGTTCCACCCTCCACGCTGATCCGGTTCGCCAACGCTTTTCAATTTGACGGCTTTAATGAAATGAAACAGGTATTTCGCCAGCACCTGATAGAGGACACCGTCAGCTACACCGAACGCGCTCGGTTATTCCGCCGGACCGCCCCTAAGGACATCTTCGCGCCGGAAAAACCGATGGAAATACTTAACCTTTTCAGCACGGTCAACGAGGTAGCGCTACAGCAGCTGCCGGGACAAATCAATGAAGCGGATTTGTGCCGTGCGGTAGAATTATTAGCCGCCGCCAACAATATTTATATCATCGGATTGCGGCGCTCATTCAGTATCGCCGCCTATCTGACTTATGCCTTGCGGCATCTGGAACGTCACGCCTTTCTGATTGATGGACTGGGCGGCATGTTCGCCGAACAATTAAGCATGGTGCGGTCTGACGATGTGGTGGTCGCCATCAGCTATTCGCCGTATGCCCAAGAGGTGGTGGAGCTGGTTTCGTTCGGCGCGAAGAGCGGCGCCAGGCAAATTGCCATTACCGATAGTATGATAAGTCCCTTGGCCGCATTCAGCGATGTCTGCTTCGCGGTGCGCGAGGCACAGGTGGATGGATTCCGTTCGCAAGTGTTGTCCATGTGCTTGTCCCAGGCATTGATGCTGTCCCTTGCAGTGAATAATACCCACAGGCAACTAACTCCCCATGCAAATACAATCCGGCCGTTGAGAACGGCAAAATAGCTTCGTTAGCTTGCTAATGACCCATTTTGTGATGCATGTATAGAAATTTAAATTCTATTTTATATAAAATTGAATTTAAAATTTCATATTGGGTTGAAATCCCAGAGTGACATTATGGCGGCCCGTTGCAAGAGCAGCGACGCATCACTCCATTAAACCATCCAAAATGGGAGTCATCATGGATAACGGCATAATAAATAATAAAGTCTATTTATTATCGATATGCGGCATTGCGGCCCTCGGGGGAATACTCTTTGGTTATGATACCGCGGTTGTTTCAGGTGCGATAAATTCACTGCAAATCTATTTCAATCTGTCCCCGCTTGAAACAGGATGGGCGGTTTCCAACGTTGTTATCGGTTGCATCATAGGGGCCTTCGCCGCAGGCACCATCGCCGATCGCTGGGGCAGAAAAGTGGCTTTGATTATTTCAGCGATTCTCTTTTCCCTGTCGGCCTGCGGTTCGGCATTGGCGCCGACGTTTACCTCGTTTGTTTTATTCCGCATAATCGGCGGTTTGGCAGTAGGGCTGGCCGCGACCATTTCCCCGATGTACATGTCTGAAACCTCGCCCAAGGATTTTCGGGGGAGGGCATTAAGCATGCAGCAGTTTGCCATCGTATTCGGGCAGATCCTCATTTTTTATGTTAATTACGAAATAGCGCATTACGCTTCCAGCGAATGGTTAACGCAGGTAGGTTGGCGCTGGATGTTCGGTTCCGGCGTGATCCCTTGCCTGATATTTTGTGTCCTGGTGTTTTTTATTCCGGAATCTCCCCGTTGGGATGTTATGGCGGGACGTGATGATGCAGCGTTAAACACCCTGAGCCGTCTTTCCAACCCCGTTCATGCACAGCATTTGCTGCGGGAAATCCGCCAGTCGGTTATTGAGGCGGGAAAGAGCCATAATAAAGTCAATTGGCATGAAGGCACCACGCGTTTCATTCTGATTGTCGGTTGCCTGATCGCCATTTTACAACAGGTCACCGGGGTGAATGTCATGATGTATTATGCCCCGCTGGTGCTGAAAACCGTTACCGGCAGCGTGGAGTCCGCTCTGTTCCAAACCATCTGGATTGGCGTGGTGCAGTTAATAGGTTCCCTGATCGGCGCGGTACTCCTCGATAGGCTGGGCCGACTGCCGTTAATGCGCATCGGAACCCTCGGCGCCATTTTGGGGCTCTTGATCACCTCTTTCGCGCTTTATAGGCATTCCACCGGTTATTTCGCGTTATTCGGCATGCTGTTTTTCATGGTGTTCTATGCCCTTTCGTGGGGCGTGGGGACCTGGGTGTTGATTTCAGAAATATTCCCCAATGATATGCGCGCGCAGGGGATGAGTATGGCTGTGGGATGTATGTGGATAGCGAATTTTTTTGTCTCGCAGACCTTTCCGATGCTTAATGAAAATCCTTATTTATTCAGAGCATTCCACGGTGCTTTCCCCATGTGGGTATTCGCCGGCTTTTGTCTGTTCAGCTTCTTTTTTATCAGTCGCTATGTACCGGAAACCAAGGGCGTTTCCCTGGAGAAGATGCGGCAGACAATGATGGAGAAACATGAGGAAAATTTCAAAAAAGTCATGGAAACCAAGGATGCCAGTAATTAGCGATGGAGTTGCTGGATTAAAGAGCCCGGCAGCCGCGGGCTTTATTGCTTTTAACAGGATGACGGATCGCCGGCTTATGTGTTCTGACAACTGACGGTATAACTGATCCAATTGGGGGTTTTATCCGCCGCGCATGCCGGAGGCAAGGCGCCAAGACTGTCGGTGACATAAGAGATTTTCATGTTCATTTCCTCAGCTACGATATAAGTCGGGATAGGGGGATTTTTTCAGTGCTTCCCACTGAGTTTTCCTACGCGCTGTTGTTTGACGGATAGTTTGTCTCTTTGTAAATAAATATTCTATAAATATTTAATATGAATTAAATTTTCTTAAGTTTATTTCACGAAAGGAAAATTATTTTTTAAAATGTGATAAATATCAACTTATATGGCGAGAAATGTTTTTAGATTGAAAACTAAAATAGAAAAATAATTCTATTTAATATATTCGCAGGTCTATAAGTTCTTTTGAGTGATAGGGTGGGGATAACCATAATGTTGCGCAATGTCAGGGCTAACGCGTCATTGTTATTGCTAAGCAGCGCGGTATTTTTCTGTTACCTCACCATTGGCCTGCCGTTGCCGGTTATCCCCCTGTATGTCCATCACGTTTTGGGTATGAACAATACGCTGGTGGGTATTGCCGTGGGAGCCCAATTTTTGGCGACCATTTTGACGCGCGGCTACGCCGGACGCCTGGCAGACCGGCGGGGGGGTAAACGTCTGACCTTGCAAGGCATGTTGTCCTGCGCCTTGGCGGGATTTGCCTATCTGCTGTCGGCACGGGTTCCATTGCCCGCGGAGGGACGATACGTTTTGCTGATCATGGGCCGTCTGATCTTAGGATTCGGGGAAAGCCAATTGCTCACCGGCACACTGACCTGGGGATTCGGCCTGCTGGGTGCGGCCCGCTCCGGGAAAGTCATGTCCTGGAATGGCGCCGCGGTTTATGGGTCGCTGGCTGTCGGTGCTCCCCTCGGCTTATTGATTGATCAACACTGGGGGTTTATTGCGCTCGGTATATCGACGCTGCTATTACCTTTGCCGGCGTTGATGTGTAACGGCATGGTGCCGGCTGTAAAACCGCGACAGGGCAGCAGGCCGTCGTTATGGCGGGTTATGGGGCTTATTTGGCTGCCGGGGCTGGCATTGAGCTTGCAGGGTGTCGGTTTTGCCGTTATCGGTACCTTTGTTTCGCTGTACTTTGTCAGTCGTGAATGGAGCAATGCCGGACTGGCCTTGAGTGCTTTCGGACTGGCTTTTGTCATAATGCGACTGGTCTTCGGTCATTTGCCGGATAAGATAGGCGGTATCCGCATGACATTACTGTCACTCTGGATTGAAACGGCGGGGCTATTACTGCTTTGGTTGGCACCGATTCCCGCGGTGGCCTTCATGGGGGCGGGTTTGACCGGTGCCGGCTGTTCGTTGATCTTCCCGTCGATGGGGGTCGAGGTGGTCAAGCTGGTGCCGCCGCCGGTCCGTGGAACGGCAGTGGGCGCCTATTCGGCTTTTCAGGATCTTTCGTATGCGGTCACCGGTCCGCTAACCGGTTTGTTGGCAAGCTGGCTGGGTTACTCCTCGGTTTTCGCCGCCGCCATGTGCTGCGCGTTAGCGGGCATCGGGGTCACCTTGTCATTTGCCCGCCGGCATCTGTTGCGGCAGTTTTAACAGCCCGCGCTTGTCCGCCACATCGCGCGCCCCGACGGCGGGGGCGGCATTTCCCCAAGTATTACGAATGTAGGTCGTCACGGCGGCGACCTGCTCGTCCGACAGTTTCCAGGCGAAGCTCGGCATCGCACCCTGGGTTGGATTGCCGGTTGTCACCGCCCCTCGTCCGCCTTGCAGCACCGTGGTGATAAGCGATGAGGCATCCGGTCCCATGACGGCGGGATTATTCGCCAGGCCGGCCGCCAGATTGGGAATACCTTTTCCATCGCTGTTGTGACAGGCTGAGCAGTTCGCGGAATACACATTCGCCCCCATTTTCATCTGTGGGGTATCCACGGGTTGCCGCGCCGGTTTCTGGCTTTCCGAACCCGGCTGCGACCGAAGATAGGTTGTTATGGCATGCAGATCCGCAGCCGTAAGATATTGTGTGGAATTTGTGACGGCCTCGGCCATCGGGCCGGATGCCACGGCAACCTGGTTACTGCCCTGCTTCAGGTATTGCACTACTTGGTCGTCAGACCAGCTCCCTATGCCGCTATAGCGGTTGCCGGTAATTTCCGGCGCATACCATTCGCCGAGATTACTGCCCTGAAGATAATCGCCGGTATCCCCGCCAATCGGGTTTTTGGCCGTATGGCAGGCCGCGCAGTGCCCAAGCCCCTGCACCAGATAGGCTCCCCGGTTCCATTCGGCCGATTTTCCACCATCGGGGATGAACCCGTCGTTTTTAAAAAACAGCAGATTCCAGCCCATCATCGCCAGTCGAATGTTATAAGGGAAAGGCAGCCGGGTTGCCGGAACCCGATTATGCACCGGCTTCACCGAACGCATATACATCCACAGATCGCGCATGTCCCGATCGTTAATCTTGATATAGGCGTTGTAAGGCATGGCGGGGTAGAGGTTTTCACCGTTTTTCCCTTTGCCGTGGCGCACGGCCCGGTAAAAGTCCCGCTCGGTCCAGTTGCCGATACCGGTTTCAACGTCGGGTGTGATATTGCTGGCAAAGATACCGCCGAAAGGCGTGCTGATAGCGTATCCGCCGGAATAGGCTTCTTTGCTGCCCGGCTTGGTGTGGCAAGCAACGCAGTCGCCGGCCAGCGCAATATAATGGCCACGTTCAACCGCCGCGGCATCCCCGACGGTCAGGGGGTGTTTCATCTGTGTGCTGTTATCCGCCACGTCATCCGTCGTGGTATTGCCGTTCTGATACAACAAAACCCCTGTCACTACCGCGGCCACCACCACGATACCGCCGGCTATTTTGATTTTTTTCATATTACACCTTCACCAGGGGACCGGGATTCTTGAGGTACTGCTCAAGGATGGCTTTCGCTGTCCAGAGGCTGAGCGCGCCAATGGTCCCCGTCGGGTTGTAACCGGCGTTATTGGGAAAGGAGGATGCGCCAAGCACAAACAGGTTGTGCACATCCCAGCTTTGCTGATAGCGGTTAAGTACGCTGGTTTCAGGATCGGTCCCCATGACCGCGCCCCCGATGGTGTGATCGCTGGCGAAGTTATAGGGCGAATAATGACCGGAAGCCGAGTTGGTGCCGTTCACCATCTTCGCACCCATGGCTTTGCCTATCTCGACGCTTTTCTCTTCGATAAATTTTGCCGCCCGGCGATCGTTTTCGTTGTAGTCGAAAGTGACCCGCAATAAGGCGTTACCATTGTCATCGACATATTCAGGATCAAGGTCGAGGTAGTAATCTTCGTGGGAATAGCTGGTGCCCTGGCCAAAGATAAACGTCGCGTTCTGGAAGGCATGGGTATAGGCCTTTTTCCACGCCTTGCCCCAGCGCGGCGTTCCCGGAGGAAGGGCATCGGCGTTACCGATGGGTCTCGCGCCGCGCGCCACCACCAAAATGCCGGCCCCGCCGATAAAACCCAGGCCGGTATGGTCGAAATTATCGCCGTTAAAGTCATCAACCTGCTGGGAAAGCGCACCCGCGCCGATAAATTGATTGAGATTTTCATCTTCGAAGAACAGATTTGCGCCCGCCACCGTCTGGAAGCTGTAGGCCCGTCCGACGACCCCTTTTTTAGCCACCGGATCGTAGGGCCGGCCAATTTTTGACAGCAGCAGCAGGCGGACATTCTGCATCTGGAAGGCGGACAGGATGACAATATCCGCCGGCTGCTCCCACTCCTGTTTATTCCGGTCAAAGTAAGTCACGCCGGTAGCCGTTTTACCGTCTTGCGCCTTATTCACCCTGACGACGGCCGATTCCGTCAGCACGGTAAAGTTTTCACGCTGCATCAGCGCGGGGATCACGCAGGCATTAGGACTGGATTTCGAGAAATTACCGCAGCCGTAATAGAGGCAATATCCGCAATAGGTGCACGGCCCCATACGCACGCCGAGCGGATTGAGGTAAGCGCGGGAAGCCTGTCCCGCCGGCACCATAAACGGATGCTGGCCGAGGGATTTTGCCGCGTCGCGGAACAGGTCGGTCAGGCGCATTCCTTCCAGCGGGGGCAACGGGTATTCACTGCTGCGATTGCCTTCAAACGGATTGCCGTCAGCAATGATTTCCCCTTTCAACTTACCGGCTTTACCGGAAACCCCGGCGATTTTCTCAAACCGGTCATAAAAAGGCTCCAGTTCATCATAGGTCACGCCCCAGTCCTGTAAAATCAAACCGTCGGAAATCTGCTTTTTGCCATAACGTGCCAGGGTCCGGCTATAGGGCTGGAAATCGAACGGTGTAAAGCGCCAGGCCATTCCTGCCCAGTGTGTGCCGGATCCGCCGACGTTGTAGCCCAGTTCATTCAGATTCCAGTCGCGGGAAGGCAGGGCTTTCTGATAAATGGTATTACGGAAGGTGGTGGTCTCCACCGCCGGCGGCAACAGCATGCTGCGGCGCGTATCCCAGCGGAGTTCATCCGTATCAATGGAAGGCGGAAAATCAGTGGCGGTTTCAAACCAGGGGCCGCGCTCAATGGCCACGACATTCAGGCCGGCACGGGTCAATTCTTCGGCGATCAAAGAACCGCACCACCCCAGGCCGACAATGACGATATCAGCTTTTGGACGGACGTTTTTCATTATTAAGGCTCGTTATTGCTCAATCACTTCATTAAGGTCAGCTTAAAGGGTGTTATCTATCAGGCTGGTGGGGATAATATTCAGTTTCTGCCCTTTTTTACTCAGCAGATCGCGAAAGTCATATCGTGCGCCGGGAAAACCAATCATTTTCCAACTGGCCATGTCCTTATTCCCGCCGTAGAGGGGATCGGACAAGAAGCCTTCACGGACATTTTGCAATAACAGCTCGAAGAAAACGGGGGTCTCCACCTCCGCGCCGAGATCGAGCCTGTTGGCTTCCATGGCGTGCAGCACGTGATCCTGTTGGTCACCATCGAGCTGAATAAAGGTTTTACCGAACTGCTTTTGTGTAAAGGCATCCAGCGCGGCCAGCCCCTGCCGATAACGCTGCGCGGGGGTCAGTGAAGACTGGGAACCCTGTTCGGGCGTCCCTTTAACAAAGCGGCCAAGACGATAGAGGGAGACGGCATTGCCGTAGTCCCCCGCCAGCTGGCGGTCGATAAAAATGGCGCAACCGGCTTCCTTGCCGCTGATACTCATCTCATCGGCGGGTATAAAGCGTTCTGCAATGGCGCCGACGGTGTCGAATTCGTGTTCAGTCAAATACTGTAACCCGCCTTTCTTGGGCGGCGCCGGCGGCGTATGGATTTTTCCCGGCTCCCACGGTTGACCGCCATTCACTTCCTGTGCGTCTGCGACAGGGAGCGATGAAGTCAGGCCGAGCAGTGCTAGGGATGTGAGAAATTTTCTGCGTTTCATGACATTTCCCTGCCGTTAAAAGTCATTACAAATAGGAAGTCATCACTACCGGAGGTAATATAATTATTGTATTTACATTCAATTAAAATAATTAATAAATAAATAACATCCAAAGTATCTTAAAATTTTCCGGCTGCGCTGGGTACTTTTTTGTTGATGGTTTTCCATCAACAAAATACCGTTTGTTTTGTTAGCATTGCCCATCGGCCCTTTATCAACCTTGATGCTGCTGCGCGGCACCGGGGTAATCTCCGGTCCCGGTCGTATCCCAGGTTCAGCCAAAACCCGGGGTAATCTCTGGTCCCGGTTGTATACCGGGTTCAGCCAAGACCCGGGGAAAGGGCTGCTAGCGACAATTGATACTTGCGAGGATAATTTTGCTACGCATAATACCCCTTGCTGTAGCGCCTGCCGCCATTACAACAGCAGCGGTCGGTATGATTATGTTGTGTTAACCGAGGCCCGCTTACCGCTTTGACGGTATGCCGGCAAGATTTCGCTTTGTGGAGTTACCATGAAAAAGCTCACCCTGCAGATGCTGGCGCAAAGGGCCGGCGTCGGTGTGGCAACCGTTGACAGGGTGCTCAATGAGCGGGGCGGCGTCGCCCCCGAGACGGCCCGTAAAGTATTGCAGGCCGCCCGTGAGGTCGGACTGAAACGTATCCTGCCGGAGGAGTATCGATATCCATGGCAGATTGAAGTGATATTGAGCGCCGGGGACTCTTTTTTCTTCAAGCAGCTTGCCAGAGATTTCAGCCAGATTGCCGATGGCCTGGGCTATCGCCGCATCACTCTCCACCGGACATTTATACAGGAATCTCAGCCGGACAAACTGGTTCAGCACATTCTTGAATGCAGTAAGAACCGCGATGGGCTCATGGTTTTCGCCCAGGATCAGCCTGCCATTCATCATGCGCTGGCGTTTTGCAAGGCCCGCGGCGTACCGGTTATCACCCTTGTCACCGATTTGCCGGGGGCACAGCGTTTGTGCCACATCGGGATCAATCAACCCCAGGCCGGCCGTACGGCGGGTCTGATGATGGGAAAGATGCTGAATCGGCCGGGAGAGGTCATTATGGTCAGCGGGCGTTTCGATTACCGTGCCCACCGCCAGCGCATTGAGGGTTTTCGCGATGTGATGCGGCAGCGCTTTCCGCTGATCCGGCTGAGGGAAGTATTGGCAGGACAGGACGAGAGAAAAGTGATTACCGAACTTTTGAAGCAAAATCTGGCGACGTCGGCAAATCTGGTGGGCCTTTACAATACCGGAGCGGGGAATACCGAAGTCAGTCAAGCCCTGAAACATCACGGCCTGTTAGGGAAATGCATCTATATCACCCATGAGCTGTATGCCTTAACGCGCAGCTTACTGGAAAAAGACGCTGTAGCGCTGACCCTGGATCAAAATGCCCGCCAGCATGCCCAGTTAGCCACGGACATTTTGCTTCGCTATCTTGAGAACGGCGAAGCTCCCGGGCTTTATGCCGACGGGAAAGTCGATTTCCGGCTGATTACCTCTGAAAACACGTGCTGAAGACACACTCCCCGGCCGTGGTGGGCGGTGTATCACTCGCCGCGTCGCCGGGCATCGACTTGCCCGGGTTCGTCGCTGTTCTGCGCTGCTGGGCTACCTGGCTATGCTGGCAAACCTATGCCGCCTGCGCCCGGCAATGCTTTCTCAGACGGCGGGCTGGTAGCGTTTCTTGAAATGCTTTTCCAACTGTTCAAGCGTCTTGCCGCGGGTTTCCGGAACCAGCGTTATCACGAACACTCCGCCGAAGATGCCGACGATGGCAAAAAGCAGGAACGTGCCCGCCAGTCCGAAGGCTTGCATAAGCAACGGGAAGGACATGGAAATCACAAAAGTGGTAAACCACATGGCAAACACGGAAATGCCCATCGCCATGCCGCGTATGCGCATCGGGAATATTTCCGACAACAGCAGCCAGATCACCGGCGATAATGCCCCTTGCTGGAAACAGAGAAACATCATCATACCCGTCAGGACCATCCAACTGCGCAGCATATTCGGCCCCGCGGCCACATGTTCCGGCATAAAATAACAAACAGCGCTGATAAAAAATAAACAGCCGGTACAGCCCATTTGGCCTATCAGCACCAGCGGCCGGCGGCCGGTGCGGCTTAATAGATAGATACCGAACAGCGTCATGACCACCGAGGTCACGCCGTTGCCGATGGTAGCCAGCAACGCGGCGTTGGTGCCCATGCCGGTGGCCTTAAGCACGGTGGGGGCATAATACATGATGGTATTGATACCGGTCAGCTGTTGTATCATGGCGATACCGATACCCAGCCACACCAGGCTTTTCATCCAATGGGCGATGGCTTTTTTTCGCAGCGCTTTTTTCTCGGGCGTGGGTGCCAAGGCGTTTTTGATTTCCGTCAGCTCCTTTTCCACCACCCGTGAATGGCGGGTACGCTCCAGCACGTCCCGGGCTTCTTTAAAGCGGCCGTGCATCACATACCAGCGCGGGGTATCCGGCATAAACAGCATACCGATGCTAAAACACATAGCGGGGATGCAGGCCAAGGCCAGCATCCAGCGCCAGGTGGTCTCGCCACCCCAGACTTCATTCATCACGGCGTTGGAGGTATAGGCCAGCAGTTGGCCGGAAACAATCATCAGCTCCTGCAGGGTCACGAATTGCCAGCGTCGATTGGCCGGAACGATTTCCGCAATATAAATCGGAACGACGGCGGCGGCGCCTCCCACGGCCAGGCCGAGGATTAACCGCGAGACAATCATCCATTGGGCATTCGCTGAAAAGGCGCAGGCCAGGGACCCAAAGACAAAAATCAGCGCCAGACAAAGAATCACTTTTTTACGGCCCATATAATCCGCGAAGCGGCCGGACACTATGGCTCCCAGCGCGGCGCCGAATACCAGGGAACTGGTGACCATCCCGGTGGTCAGGGCGGTCAAGTGCAAATCGGTTTTCATAAACAGCAACGCCCCGGCAATCACACCGGTATCGTAGCCAAATAAAAGTCCACCCAGGGTGGCGATAATGGCGATGGCCTTGACCAGCGGTTCCACCGGCATTTTAACAGTGGCCTGCCCCGGACTCGTTGCGGCTGAATGTGTCTGTTCCATTTATATCCCTGTGGGTTATTATCATTATTCTTGTTTGCGTACATTTGCAGCATGGAACCCGTTAAAAATGTCAATATCTACTTCTAGCGGACGGCGTATGGTATCTGAAAATGTGAAGTAGCGCTAATATTTAGCTTCCTACCTGATTGTTCTCATTCGATGCATTCATCGCATTCAGGCCGACTCGAAAGTCCGAATCGTGGGGCGGGGTTAGCGTTTTTTAACCATGGAAATGGTTAATGATGCTAACTGATGATAATGAGATGCTTGTTATCGGCATTTAAATCTGAGTGATATTTGGCGGTAATTCCGTTGACCTATTTTACCTTTTTTTTACATGCCGGAAACAATCGCAACAGCAAATGGGAATATTCATTTATATTACGGACAGAGTATTTTTTGCCCGCTGGAACTGATTTTAAAATCAAGCGCCAATAATTACCCTTGCTTAGTCTTTTTAATTGGTTGCCCTGTGTGCGGATCCCGATAATGATATAAATAATTATTATCTGAGGAGTTTATTTATGGGCAATAATCAGTTCGATGCCAGCACGCTTTTTCGCGCAGGCCTGCCGGTGCCGGCGCCAGCCTGGCAGGGATTGCCGCGCTATGTCTTTAATTCCGGCCACAACGATCCGGATTTGATTCCATTGGAGGGACTCGCGCAGGCCGCGCAGCGGGTTATTCTGCGCGAGGGGAAAAGCCTGGCGGTCTATAATCAGGCCAATGGGCCGCAGGGATATCCGGCTCTGCGTCAGTTTGTCAGCAATAAGCTTAAAAATCGCGGCATCAGCGCGGGCATTAATGATATTTTAATTACCTCCGGCTCCGGCCAGGCTATCGACCTGGTGAATAATTTGCTGTTGGAACCGGGCGATACCGTACTGGTGGAAGAATTTTCCTACATCGGCGCCCTCAGGAAATTACGGGCAAAAAATATCAATATCGTCGGTATTCCCCTCGACGAACAGGGCATCCGCACCGATAAGCTGGAAGAACTGCTCGCTTCGCTGGCGACCAGGCATATTACCCCTAAATATATTTACACCATTCCAACGGTGCAAAATCCCACCGGCGCCATTTTAGGCCTGGCACGCCGCCGACAGCTGATATCATTGGCGGAAAAGTACCGCACCCTTATTTTTGAAGATGAGTGCTATGCCGATATTATCTGGTCCGGCGAAGCGCCGCCGGCGCTGTTTTCACTGCAGCCGGATCGGGTCATTCATATCAGCTCTTTTTCCAAATCCCTGGCGCCTTCGGTACGCGTGGCGTATCTCACCGCGGCTCCCGCTATTTTAAGCCAGATTGTCGCCCTGAAAAACGACGGCGGCACCGGAGCGCTTGATCAGATGATCGTCGCCGAGTATTTCACCGAGCATTTTGCCGACCATATATCGGCATTGACGCTGGCCCTGCGGCATAAACTGGATATTCTGCGTGATGTGGTGCAAAAGGAACTCGGTGATATCGCCACCCTGTGGCTTCCTCAAGGGGGCATTTTTTTATGGGTTAAGCTGCCGGACTACGTCGATACCCGCGAATTGGTGGCGCCGGCGGAACAGCTAGGCATCTCGTTTAACCCGGGGAGTGACTGGGCGGCGGATGCCGAAAACGGCAAAAACTGGCTGCGTTTGTGCTTTGCCCTGGCCGGCGAGCAGGAGCTTATCGACGGTGTGACGCAACTTGCGGCGTTGCTACGCAGCCATACCGCAATCGCCCGGACCGGACAAACGCTGCGGGAACCGGCTTAATATCATCGACCAGAAAAACGCGGTGGGAGCCGGCTTAATGTCATCGACCGGACAAACGCAGCAAGAACCCGCATAACATCACGGAGTATAAAATCTCAGCAGGTACCGGTATGCTGTCCCTCTCTCCGCCACCCATTCGGTGGCGGAAGATGACTGGCCGAAAGGGGGCCGGGACGCGGGTTTCCTACACGACGGGTTGATGAATGTCGGCGGGCGTGCCGGGATAACCTTTACCCGACGAGCTGATGCATGTCTGCCCTTTGGGCGGTGGAGGCATCCCCCAGGGCGCGGCGCAGGAAAAGCCGGGTGCGCTCGTGACTCGGCTGTTTGAAGATACGTTGCGGATCGCCGAATTCCACAATCCGTCCCGCTTCGGTAAAGTACAGTACGTCGCTTATCTCCTCGGCAAAACGCATTTCATGGGTCACCAATATGCAGGTGATGCCGTCGCTCACCAAATCCCGTATGACGTTCAAGACTTCCCCCACCATTTCCGGGTCAAGGGCGGAGGTGACTTCGTCGAATAAAATCAGCTCAGGGCGCATGGCCAGGGCCCGGGCGATGGCGACGCGCTGCTGCTGTCCGCCGGACAACTCCCCCGGATAGGCTTTTTCCTTATGTTCCATCCGAACCTTTCGCAGTAACTCATAAGCCCGCTCCGTTGCCTCCCGGCGCGACAGGCCCAGCACCTTCACCGGCGAGATCACCAGATTCTCCAGTACGCTTAAATGCGGGAAAAGATTGTATTGCTGGAAGACAAACCCCACGCGTTTACGCAGTTCAACAAACTCTTTTTCCGATTTCAGGTCGTGAACCGGGATGCCGCAAACCTGGATCTGGCCTTTTTGCGGACGCAACAGGCCGGTAATGCTGCGCAGAATGGTGGATTTACCGGAGCCGGAAGGACCGATAATGCAAACCGACTGGCCTTGCCGAACAGAAACATCAATGCCTTTCAGCACCTCGTTGTTATTAAACGAGAGATGCACGTTATCCAACTGCACCAACGGCCGATGGGAAGGATGGAGGACCGGGGAAGAGATCTTGTCAGACTCGCTCATGTCGTTTTTCCAGTAGCCGCGTCATACGGGCAATAGGGTAGCAATAGATAAAAAAGAACAATAACAGCGTGAAATAGACCAGCACGGTGAAGCCGGTGCGCGCCACCGTATTGCTGGCAATCGTGGCGATATCCACAATGTCGTGCACCCCGACCAGCGAGGCCAGCGAGGTGCTCATGGTGATGGCGGCGTACAGGTTCATCCATGGCGGCAGCATGCGCCGCAGACACTGCGGCAAGATCACGTAACGGAAAATCTGGCCGCGCCGGAACGCCAGCGATTGCGCCGATTCCCATTGAGGGCTGGGGATGGACTGTATGGCGCCGCGAAAAATTTCAGCGAGAATGGCGCTGGCGGACAGCCCCAGTCCGATAACCACCTTGATCCAGTCAGGAAACGGCAGATAAAAATGAAATAGACTGAATTCAAAAGGGAAAACATAGGTGGTGAAATAGATCAACACCAGTACCGGCGCGTTGCGGAACACCTGCACATAGAGGCGGACCGGATATCGCAGCAGCGGTGACGGCGAGAGGGATAACGCGCCGAACAGCAGGCCGATAAGCGTGCCCAACGCCATGGACGCCACGCTGATTTTAATATTGATCAGCAGTCCCCTCAGTATCGCCGGCAGCCAATGCCACAGCTGGCTGACGGAAAGGGGGGCCGTGCCGGTGAATAGCCAGAGCATATTCAACGCCGCCAGCAGCAGGAAGACCACAAACCAGGGGTCGGAAAACAGCGCCGAGGCAACGTTCCGGCGCCCCGGACGGGCGGCAAACAGCCTGAGGGAAAGGTCACTGGCCATAGCCGGGCATCCTCAAATGCGTTTCCAGCCAGCGCCCCGCCAGGCTGACTATCCAGGTCAGCAGGCCGAAGTAGACGAGAATCAGCAGCAACAGCTCCAGCACGTTGTCGCGCTGGGACCAAATCATAATGGACGCATAGGTCACGTCCCCGACCGCTATCGCCGAGGCGATGGCGGTCATTTTCACCAGATCAACCAGATTATTAATCAGCGAGGGCAGCGCGAAGCGGACGGCCAGGGGCAGTTGTATGCACCAAAAGGTTTGCCGCCCGGTAAACGCCAGCGAGCGCGAGGCTTCCAGCATCACCGACGGAACGGCGCCGATGCCTGCGCGCAGGGCCTCGGCGTGAAACACCGCTTTATGCAGCGCGATCACCAGCACCACCCACATCATCGGCGTGATGGGGCTGGTGCCGCCGGCTATTTGCCGGCTGATCAGCATATTCAGCACCAGAAACGCACAGTAAAGCTGTATCAATACCGGCGTGTTGCGCACGAGTTCCACCAAAGCGCCGATGGGGGCGACTATCCAACGAGACCGGTGGTTCAAGGCCGCCGCGATAAGCACGCCCAGCAGCAGGCTAAGAGGAATGGTCAACAGGCAGAGCTTGACCGACACCCACAGACCCTCGGCAAACGCCTGCCTGTCGACGGGGTCCAGAACAAAGGCATAGTTCAGGCCCAATGGCCTGAGCGCCTTCACCAGCCATTCGAGCGACGTTAACGGCCAGCCAAGCGCCGCCACCGACCCTCCGGACAGCGCCGGGATCATAAGATAAGCTCCCGTGCCGATGCCGGGCCTGACCTGATAACCTCCCGTGCCGAGGCCAGGCCTGACCTGAAAATCTCCGGCTCGCCTATTTCCGTACAGGCCCCGCTGAACCGGTCCTCAATGCCTCTATCCTGCGACCACCCGGTGCGGCATGTTGACGGCAGGTGAGTGAAATCAGACTTCATATTCCGGCTCCTGTGGCATGGGGGGAAGGGACATATTGTCAGTCCGCCGGTTCTGGCGGCGCGGCATCAAATGCACCCTGCTGCGCTTTTGCATGGGCCGCGGCAAAATACTCATCGGGCACGCCGTATTTATGAGCGAAATCCAGTAATAAACCGCTCTTATGCCAATCCCGGATTGCGCCGTCGACGAAAGCACGGGTATCCTTTTCACCGCGTCTCGTCCAGATAACGGTGGGGGACGGAATAAGCTGATCCCGGGTCGCCAGGGTGTAATCCGTCCATTCCGCCGCGCTGTCTCCTGTGAGTACTTGGTGCAGGGCGGGAGAAACATGCACCGAGGCGGCACAGGTTCCGCCTTTCAGGGCCAACAGGGATTCGGGAATGCCGCGCAGCCCTTTGACAATGGCGCCATACGCCTGCAGCGGTTTGGCAAAGTTGCTGCCCTGGGATACGCACGCCACCTTGCCCTTTAAATCTTCCCACTTGGTGATGCCGCTGTCCTTGCGCACCAGCGCCGCGCCCCCCACCAGATTGTAGGGTGTCGGCGCATAACTCAGCGCCTCGCTGCGTTCCCGGGTCCATTGGATGTTGGCAATCAGCAAATCAACCTTACCGGATTGCAGAAACTGTACGCGGGTCGACGCGGTAACCGGCACCACTTCCAGCGCAACCCCCAGACGCCGGGCGATATCGCGGCCAAGTTCAGTCTGAAAGCCGCCGGTCTGGTTGGTCTTGGGATCGAGAAAACCGAACGGCGGACTGACGCCGTCCACCCCCACCACCAGCTTTCCCCGGTCCTTGACCTTGTCCAGCGTCGCATCCGCCGTTGCGGGCGGGGAGATAAGCGGCAATAATATCGCCGCCAACACCAATGGAATAAATACCTTCATCATCACTCCCGCCACTCCATACCGTTATGCCCGTCATACTTAAAGTCGCAGGTAAGTTGGCTTTACTGCAACCTGAATTATTTAGGGAAATTTTTTTATTCCTATTGGCGATGAGACAAAGCGGCTTTTTCATCTGCTTCATTCAATTTAACACCGTCCAGCAGACGTTTATAATAAGAATGGCCGGTATTGAGGGCGCCAATAGGGTTATGGGCCAATACGCGATCTTTAACGATAAGATAGGTTACCGGCGCGTCCGACTGTTTCATAAAAAGCGAGTCGTGGCCGACACAAAGGCCGCTAATAACATTCAGGTCGGTTTTTTCTTTATTACATAAATTAGCCTGCATCACGGGATTACACATGGCTTCATAACGGCCCGGTTTAATTTTATCCCGGTCCTCGATACCGACGCTGCATTTATCCTGCGCGCCCACCTTGCACAGCACGCCGAAAACGTCTAAATCATTAGCGCGTAATATACTGGCAAAAATTCTGTTCTCTTGAATCAATCCGGCACAGGAAGCGATGCCGATTTTTTTAGCCCCTATTTTTTTGGCGAAAACAATGATTTCCTCTACCCGGGTCAATTGGCCGTAATACTGGCCTTCTACCTGAGCGGCCGCCAGCATGATTTTGTTGACCGAGCGATCATTGTCATAAACATCAAGACTTTGTTGTAAAACGGCGTTGTTGCCCTCAGCCGTGGTCAGGCACTTGCGCGGGAATTCGCTATCCCGGGTCTGGCAGTTAAGAAAGTTGCATTCTGTACACGTAAATTGATTTGCCATGGCGACGTCCTGATTTTTCTCCGCAAACTTTACCCACACAAACTATAAGTATTTTCTGCGCTGAATAAACCAACTATAACGCATATGGATATAAGAATAATGAGTAGACAGCGTCCATGAGGGGGTAAACTGCTTTATCAGGCGGAAATTTGATAAAAAATTCTCGTTGCTCTCATTCAAGGGGAAAATATTATGATCAGGATCAAATTCGGCATATTCAATTAGTCATTCACGGTTCTGAAAAGCTATTTTTGTTATAACGTTACTTGTAAATATACCAAGTGGTTATTCTCATCAATGGTTTTCAGGCATTTTTATGTTCTGTCTCTCACGCTTTTCACCAAAGAAACACGGCTTTATTAACTGTTAGTATTTTGTGACTCTTTTTTTGCCCATAAAAAAGTATACCCATCCATGTATTGTACTTTTTTGTTCTTTTGTGGGAAAAACCTTATGAGAAAACATTGCCATTATTACGCGTTGGTGAAGAAATCCGTGTTTTCTACTTTGTGACGCCATGGGATAGCGAGGAAAATTTATTTGAGGTATTTGAGGTATTTGAGGTATTTGAGATAAAGGTGTTAACGGCTATCGCAATGTACGGCGGACAGTGAGCTGCCCGCCAACGAAAAAAGGTTAGTTGTTACGCCCGGCCTCACGCACAACAACATGGTGAATGGGTCGATGCCTTCTTACAATATGATGTTTTCTGACGTGATGGCGGTGGTGATGGACAACCACCACTCTCTCACTGTTGGGGCTTTGGGCGAAACTCATCGTGGCTACCGGCAGCGTACCTATCAATAAAGCCAGACACAGCAGTAATTTTTTCATTATGAACCTTGCTTGAGAAACTATGTGATGGGTAATGATTATAAGCGTTAATGGATTTTGTATGGCGGGCATTTTTATTTTATTTTCGACGGCGCAAGATAGGATGTGCGGTCCGATTTTCTGAGCCGGCCGAAGTGGGCGTCAAAAGGATAAGTCTCCTTCAATACTCCCTTCTGGCGTATTGCTGTGCCTTGATGCTTCTTAAGTATTCTTAATCCGTACCGATGGAAAATTATTTGCGCCCGCCGCGACGGATCCGGCGGCTCTGATACGTTTAATAGTTGTGTTGCCGCAAACGCTGACCGGCGTAATCGCTGAATTGGCCGTTCCCGGCTTGGGCAAAGGAGATAACATTTCTTGCGGCAAGAGACAGATCCCGATCTGGCGTTGCTCATTCGCGTGGGCGCAGGCGATGGAAACGCCATGCGTCAACTGGTTGCGCGCAAGCTGCCGTGGGTGCTGTCCCTGGCGCAGCGGATGCTGGGGGATCGCGGCGAAGCCGAAGACGTCGCGCAGGAACTGTTTGTCCGCGTTTGGCAGCAGGCGCCCCACTGGAAACCGGGGGTGGCGCGTTTCGACAGTTGGCTGTATCGCGTGGCGCTCAATCTGTGCCATGACCGGCTGCGCGCCCATCGTGAACAACCGGTGGAGATTTTGCCGGAAACGGTGGATCCGGCCCTGGAACCGGCGGAAATGATTGCCGCCCGTCAGCGCAGCGAACGCATGAGGAGGGCGCTGATGGCTTTGCCGCCGCGACAGCGGGAAGCGCTGGTATTGCACTATTTCCAAGGGTTGCCGCAGGCTGAAGTGGCTGACCTTATGGCGGTCAGCGAGGAAGCGCTGGAGAGTATGCTGGCCCGTGCGCGACAGAAGTTGCGAATATCGCTGCAGGCCGATAAGACTGAGGAATTCTTATGACACCGAATCGTTTTCGGCGCCTGCTTGAGGCCTACGGCGCCGATATCGAACGCTGGCCGCCCGCTGAGCGCGTCCAGGCGCGGCTGTTGGTTGCCCAAGACCCTCGCTTCTTGCGCCAGGTCATCGGGCGGGCACGTATGCTCGACGACTGGCTTGATGGCTACAACGTACCATCGCCGTCGCCGGCACTGGCGGCAAGGATAGCGGAGCAGGCAATGACAGTACCGCTGCCGGAACCGGCACCCAGAGCGACGGAGCAGGCAATGACAGTACCGCTGCCGGAACCGGCACCCAGAGCGACGGAGCAGTCATTGATATTACCGCCGTCGGAACCGGCATCCAGAGCGACGGAGCAGTCATTGATGTTACCGCCGTTGGAACCGGCATCCAGAACGGCGAAAACGGCCATGGCATCGTCGGTACGGCGGCCCCCGACGCGGCGCGGGGCAGCGGGCTGGGTGGGCATTGGCCTTGCGGGCATAGGGCTGGCGGGGATGTTGGCCGGGGCAGTGGCTTTTTCGGCGATGTTTAATCTCACCGCATCCGAATCCCATCACGACGGTTTAAGCGATAACAGCGATGTTTTTGGCGTCAATATCGCCGAATGGAGCGATTAATGATTTTGTCATCGAAAATGAAAGCATCGGACATGAAAGGGTCGAAGAAAATGAAAGGCGCCCTGGCGGTCTCGCTGGCTATCAACCTGTTCTTTTTCGCGGCGATCGGCGGGGCGGTGGTGCGTTGGGTCATTCTCGAGTGGCTGATGCGGGATCTGTCCGGTCAACAGCATTACGGCATGCGTTATGTGGTCGACGCGTTGCCGTCCGATCAGAGCGATGCGTTGCGCGGCGCGTTGCGCACCGCCCGCAACGACAGCCGGAATGACGTTCAGACTGCCCGTGAAGGCCGGCGCGAACTGGCGCATCTCCTTGCCGCCCCGGTGTTCAACGCCCGTGACGCCGAAGCCGCCGCGGCGCGTACCCGTACAGCAGATATGGCGATACGCGCCCGGGTGGAGAACGCGGTGATCGACTACGCCTCCACCTTGTCCTCACCTCAGCGCCACACGCTGGCGGAGGCGTTGATCCAGCGCGGTCCGCTGCATGTCTCCGCTGACGCGCCGGCGGCATCAGTCCGCCAGGCGGCGGGGGACGCGCATGACCGCAATCCCTGAGGCGGCGATAGCGCTCAATCGCTTTGGCCTTGGCGCGCGGCCCGATGAAGATCCGCCGGACAATGCGCGGCGCTATCTGCTGGATCAATTCGAGATTTACCAACCGTTAACCGAGCCCTGGGACCCGTTACCCGCCAGCGCGGGGGTGCTGGCGGCGGATATGCTGACGCAGCGCGATCTGCGCGGTCAAGACCCGCTGGTTCGCAGTGATGCGCTGCGGGAGCAACGGGCCGAACAGCGGGACATCTATCTGCAGGCCGTGCAAATCCGCGCCCAAAGCGCATTGCTGACTCCCACGCCTTTTATTGAACGGCTGGTACATTTCTGGGCCAACCATTTTGCGCTTTCAGTTGAAAAAGGCGCGGTTATCGGACTGGCCGGCGGCTTTGAAGCCGAAGCCATCCGCCCCCATGTGCTGGGACGGTTCGAAGATTTATTGATGGCGGTGGAACAGCATCCCGCCATGCTGCTCTATCTGGACCAGACGACATCCATCGGACCGGATAGTCCGGCCGCCCTGCGAGCCGACCGCAAGGGGGATAAGACCGGGAACAAAAATCCTCGCGGCCTTAACGAGAATTTTGCCCGAGAAACCATGGAACTACACACTCTGGGCGCCCGTACCGGCTATACGCAAAACGACGTCACCGAATTTGCCCGCGCGCTGACCGGCTGGGGCGTCGCCGGACCGGAGCAGAACCCGCCGCGCCCGGTCCGTGCCGGCGACCAGCCGCCGCCCAATGCCGTGCCCGGCGCTTTTCGGTTTTTTCCGGCGCTTCATCAGCCCGGCGTTCGCACGGTGCTAGGCCGGCAGTATGCCGGACAGGGCGAGGATCAAGGGCTGGCCATCCTGCGGGATTACGCCGCATCGCCGGCAACCGCCCGGCATATCGCCACCAAACTGGCGCGCCATTTTTCCCAGGATACCCCCGCCAAAGCGCTGGTGGATCGGCTGACAGAGACCTTTATACACCAGCGGGGCTCCCTGCCGGCGCTATACCGCGCGCTAGTGGATGCCCCGGAAACCTGGGCCATGCCGGCCAATAAATTTAAAACGCCTTGGGAATGGCTGATATCAGGTTACCGGGCGCTGGGCCTGCGGGACGTGCAAGACGTCAATTTCAGCCAATTGATGACGCAATTGGGGCAGCCGGTGTGGCGCCCCGGCTCGCCGGCGGGTTGGGATGATATCGCCGCCGGCTGGGCGGCGCCGGATGCGCTGGTTCGACGGGTTGAATTGGCCCAGCGGATGGCGTTTCATGCCGGCAATACGTCCGATCCTAGGGTATTGGCGCGTCAGATCCTGCCCGGTGTGTTAAGCGAGACAAGCGCCACGGCGATATCCCGTGCCGAAAGTCCCGTTTCCGGGCTGGCGCTGTTATTGGTTTCCCCTGACTTTTTGAGGCGATAAAACATGCAACGACGTGATTTTCTGCGCTGCGGTGTGATTGCCGCCGCCGGCGCCCTGTTTGCACCGCGGGTGGTGTTTGCCAATGCCGCCACCGAGCGCCGTTTCGTGTTCATCATACAGCGCGGCGCGGCCGACGGGCTTGATACCGTCATACCCTTTGCCGATCCGGACTATGCCCGTTTACGCGGTGCGGCGGCGGTGGAATCCCCCCTCAGGCTTGACGGTACGTTCGCGCTGCACCCGGCGTTGGCGGAGACGGCAAAACTGTATAATCTCAAGCAGGCGCTGTTTATGCACGCCGTCGCCTCGCCATACCGCGACCGTTCGCATTTTGACGGGCAAAACATTCTTGAGACCGGCGGCACGCTGCCTTACCAGCTTAAAACCGGCTGGCTCAACCGGCTGCTGTCGCTGCTTCCCCCGCCGGATCGCGAGGCCATCGCCTTATCGCCGACGGTGCCGCTGGCGTTGCGCGGACCGATTGATGTTATCTCTTATGCGCCGTCGTCCTTGCCGCAGACGTCCGACGATTTATTATTGCGGGTCGCCCAGCTATACCAACACGATCAACAGCTGCACGGCCTGTGGTCGGAAGCCCTCAATGCCCGCAATATCGCCGGCGACATGAACGCCGGTAATGGCCGTTCAAAGCAGATTCCCGAGGAAATCGGCCGGATGGCGGCTAATTTCCTCAGCCGGCGCGACGGGCCGCGCATCGCGATGATCGAGACCGGCGGCTGGGATACGCATACCGCGCAGACCGGCCGGCTCAGCGGCCAGCTCAAGTCGCTGGATATGCTGGTGGCGTCGCTGCGCGCCGGTCTGGCGGATGAGTGGAACAACACCACGGTGATGGTAGCCACCGAATTTGGCCGCACCGCGGCCGCCAACGGCACCGGCGGCACCGATCACGGCACCGGCAGCGTCGCCATGCTGTTCGGTGGCGCGGTGAAGGGCGGCCGGGTGCTGGCGGATTGGCCGGGGCTGTCCCCGGGCGCCCTTTACCAGGGGCGTGATTTGAAGCCGACGCTGGCATTGGATGCGCTGGTGACCGCCGTGGTCAGCGAGTGTTTCAGTCTCGACCCGAAACGGGCAGGCCGTGTCCTGTTCCCGGCCATGGCGTCCGCTAACCGGCCTATGGCGCCATTGCTTAACCTTTAAAGAGGCTGATGCGCCGCGGGGTAATATTCATCGGTTCAGGCTCACCCGCGCGGAGGCGCCGCCGGGATAACGACAAACGTCAGCGGGTGCGTGGCGGGGTCGCTTTTATTTCAGATGATTGAGCACGGCGTTGCCCTTTATATACACCTGCTCCAGATTGTAGCCGGCGTCCAGCCGTACCAATGAGGCTTTCATGCCGGGTTGGATCCTTCCTAAATCACTCGCGCCTATATAATCCGCAGCCCGCGTCGATGTCATTTCGGAAACCAATTCGAGTGACAGTCCTAGGGACATAAGGCTCTGAAAGTTGGAGATCATGGTTGCGCCGCTGCCGCCGCGGGTGGTGGGGCGGTTTTTCAGGAAAACGTCGATACCGGTTTTGATGATGGTGCGTCTGCCGCCCCGGGTGGTATGTTCACCATCAGGCAGCCCGGCCACGCCTACCGCATCGGTAATGGCGTACAGCTTGGGGATGGCGCGGCAGGCCGCCAGCAGCACCGTGGGATGTACGTGTCGCAGATCGGTAATGATTTCAGCATGGAGCCCGTGAGCCATGGCATAAGCGGCAATGCCGAAAGTTTTATGATCAACCGGGGTCATGGCGTTAAACAGATGGGTATAACCGGTATAACCGATGGCAAAGGCATGGCGCAGGGTTTCGTCGTCGGCAATGCTATGGCCGACCTGCAGCCGGGTCCCGCTCTTGGCGAACTCTCTTGCCACCGCCATTCCCCCGGTGATTTCAGGCGCCACCGTGGCCACACGGATCGGGCAAATGTCCGCCCAACGCGCGGCCAGCCTAACATCGCCTTCCAAGGGTCTTGTCTCTTGGGCGCCGAGGCGATGTTCGCTGATAAAGGGTCCTTCCAGATGCGATCCAAGAATTTCCGCGTCGGTATCTTTATGGCTTGCCATCACCCGGGCGATACCGCCGAGGGCCGTTTCTATCATCTCTATCGGCGCGGTGGAGGTGGTTGGAAGGATGGCCACCGTTCCGTTACGGGCATGAAAATCAACCATGCCGCGTGTGGACGCCTCGCCTTCCAGGCAATCAAATCCGCCGCCGCCGTGCACATGAAGATCGACAAATCCCGGTAAAATAAACGGCGCGTGAGGATGTTCTCCGGGACGAAGCCTCTCACCGTGAATTGACGCGATAAGAGAACCGATTACTTCAATTTTCCCTTTTACCCATCCGCCGGGCGTCAGTATGGTTCCATCGATAAAAAAATTATTTTGCATCAGACATCGAGCTCCGTTGAGATAAAGAAGCGATCCCCGCGAAAATGAGAACGCGTAAATTCCACGGCATGGCCTTGGGCGGAAAATCCGAGCCGTTGCAATACAAGCAGCGGGTCGCCCGCAGAAATGCCCAAGTGTGCGGCCTGTTCGGCGGTGGCGAGGACGGCCCCGTAGCGCTGGACAATTTTCACCGGTTTGGTCCCCATGGATAACATCGCGGCATACAGGGATGTTGAACCGTCATAGCCCGCGGGTACGGCGTCCACAGGGATTACCGACGACTCGATATATATCGGGATTTGATCGGCGAACCGCAATTGTTCAAGGCGCAGCACCCATGCGCCGGGCGCCAGACCCAAATTGAAGGTCTCGTCCGGCAGCACAAGTCCGCGCCGGGTGGAGAGCAGGCGTGAGTGCGCCTTGACGCCGCGGTTTTCCATATCTTTCGAAAAGCCGGTAAGCACTTCTTTAGGTGCCATCACCCGGGCGCTGATAAAGGTACCGGCCCCCGGACGGCGATCGATAACCCCTGATTCCTCGAGAAATTCCAGTCCGCTGCGCAGGGTAGTGCGCGATACATCAAGCACCTCGCACAGCAGTCGTTCGGCCGGCAGCTTTTCCCCCGGCAGCAATTCCCCCGCCTGTACCGCCTCTTCCAATACCCTGGCGACAATCGCGCTTCTTAAACCGTTGGGCTGCAACGCCATGCGCGCCTTAAGAAAGTTACCGAGAGTGGTCATTTCCATTTAATGCCTCTTCATCCTGATAGGTGCTAAATGAGGCATCATCAGATGTCGCCGCGCCCGTGGCAATGAGATAGCAGCCGTACAGCGCATCGGCGGCCGGAACGGCCACCGGCCTTCCCAGCCGTCGGGCGAGACCGGGACCGAGAACGCCGGCAAGGCCTCCGGCCATAAACAGCGGCACGCTTTCATCCAAATCCAGCAGGGCGGCAAGCCGTTCATAATGATCCGTGGCCTCATGTAACAGTCCCTGGGCAAACAGGTCGCCTTCCTGTGCGCTGGCGATCACCCACGGGGCGTAAGCGGCAATCTGAAACGGACGGATGCCGGCGAAACTTTCGGCAATGCCGCCCTGTGATGCGAGTTGTTGCAGGATACGGCGCGCCAATATCGTCGGCGCCTTTATCCCGTCATAAACCTCAACCGCGTGACGCAGCGCTTTGCGGCCTAACCACACGCCGGAGCCGCGATCGCCGCCGATCCAGCCCCAGCCGTCCCGGCGAATCGACCGCCCGTCGGGATACAGGCGATGGGCCACCGCCCCGGTACCGGCGATAATCAATGCGCACGGCCTGCCGGCGCCGGCGCCTATCAGCGCCGCGTGGCCATCCATTTCCAGCGACAGCGTGGCGAAGGGCGGGATCCGTTGCAGAAAAACGCCCCGGGTGACGGTGGGCAGCGTGCCGGCGGCGGCGATCACCGCCGTGACATTCTCCGGCGACAGTTCGCCTTGGCCGTGCTGTGCCGCACAGGCACGCCACACCGAGACGACATTATCAGCGGCCATAGCAGGGTCGGAGGAAACATTGCATGGCCCGGCAACGGCATCGGCCAGTACCGTACCGTCACGGTCATATAGCCGGCCGCGCGTATTTGTCCCCCCGCCGTCGATACAGAAGATCAAGATTATGTTCATACCAATACAATACCAATTGGTCGAAAAAGATCAATACCCTTTGCTGCTAACGCGGCAATATTTTAGCGCATGCCTTTAATTTTTGTCTTTTACCGAAGAAGGTCATAAGAACTTTATATCTCATAAAGTCAAAATAGAGACAGATAAATAGCCAATGGGGGTTCCTTTTTAAAAATATTTTTATAACATTAAGTCAATTTTTCTTGTCTGGTATTTTTATCTATAGATAGATATAACATATTAAAAAATATGATTATTATTCAGTTATAATAAAACATTGTGTTCCACATATCTTTTTCTTATGGCGTTATCGTTATCGTTTTTTATTATATTTATAACGAACCCATTAAGCCTTTGCTATGTATGACGCGTCGGAGGAGTAATTCAATACTAAAGATAAGATTCTCATATTTAATCAGCAAAACCCTCGTTAAAAGTATAAATCACTTCTTGCTAAATGGTTTTTTTTGGTATTAATTTAGAACCCAGATAATCAAAACGCCACGAAAAACCACATCAAACAGGAAACGCTTATGAAATCTCTCGGTATAGCGGCCTTATTCGCAGGCTTCTTTCTCGCAATCGTTGCGCCCGCCTCCGCGCAGAGCACTGAGCTGACCATCGAAAGTTGGCGTAATGATGATCTGATGATCTGGCAGGAAAAAATTCTACCGGTTTTTCATAAAGAGCATCCCGACATTCACGTTACCTTTTCGCCGACGGTTTCAACACAATATAACGCGGCCCTGAATGCCAAACTGGATTCCCGAACCGCCGGCGACCTGATTACCTGCCGGCCTTTTGATATTTCCCTCAATATGTTTCAGCGCGGCCAACTGGCGGATTTAACTCAGCTGCCCGGCATGGCTAATTTCACTCCGCTGGCGAAAACCGCCTGGTCCACCGACGACGGGAAATCGACTTTTTGCGTTCCCATGGCGGCGGTCCTGCACGGTTTTATCTACAACAAGGATGCGTTTAAGAAACTGGGACTGACGCCGCCCACCACCCAGGAGGAGTTTTTTAAACTGCTGGATGCGATAAAAAAAGACGGTACCTATACGCCGCTGGCGATGGGAACCGCCGACGAGTGGGGCACGGCGTCAATGGGCTATCAGAATATCGGCCCGACGTTTTGGAAAGGAGAGGTCGGCCGCAAGGCGCTGCTTGACGGAACGCAGAAACTCACCGACCCGGACTGGGTTAAACCTTTCGAGGTGCTTCAACGCTGGGCTCCGTATATGGGCAAAGGTTTCAAGGCCCGCTCTTATTCCGATAGCCAGAATATGTTTACCCTTGGCCGGGCGATTATCTATCCCGGCGGATCGTTTGAAATCGCGCCGTTCGAAAGCCAGGGCGTCGATTTTGCCATGGGGGCCTTTCCGCCGCCTGTGGATGAAAACGGCAAATGTTATGTCACCGATCACCCGGATATCGCGATGGGCATGAATGCCAAAACTCCGCATCCGGAAGCCGCGCGACTTTTTTTGAGCTGGGTGGCGTCGGATGAATTCGCCCAACTTTACGCCAGCGCGCTGCCGGGATTTTTCCCGTTGTCGAAAGCCAAGGTCAAGATTACCGATCCCCTGGCTATGGATTTTATGAAAATGCGCACCCGCTGCGAAACCACCATCCGGCCGTTTTATCAGATTCTTTCCCGGGGTAATCCCAGCACCGAAGAGCTGAATAAAGTGGTATCGGCGGCGGTGATCAGCGGAACGCTCACCCCGCAGGACGCGGCAAAACGCATGCAGGACAGTGTGGGCTGGTACGGTCCGCAAAAAGCGGCGAAATAATAACCGAGTGCTTATTCAGTCGGCCAACGCCGGCTGAATGTCATATTGTGAGAGGTTTTTATGATCGCAGTGAGAAATAAGCGTCCTTTTCGTTGGTATATTCCGGTATTTCTTATTCCGGCTATTGTTATTTACAGCGTCGTCATGGTCTGGCCGTTATTCGAGAGCCTGCGGATGTCGCTCTATTCAGGTCACGACACTGACCAACAGGTCTTCATCGGATTGGCTAATTATAAAAAGCTATTCGGCGATGTCTTTTGGTCCGGACAATTCTGGAATGCGCTGAAAAATAATTTTCTTTTCTTTGTTATTCATATGATTGTGCAAAACCCCATCGGCATAGCTCTTGCGGCGCTGCTGTCGCTGCCCATCGTGAAAGGCAAGGCGGTTTACCGCACGATATTTTTTATTCCCGCGATGCTCTCTTTTGTCATCGTCGGTTTTGCCTGGCGGTTGATACTGAGTCCGACCTGGGGCGTGGCGGAATCGCTGTTGAGCGCGGTGGGACTGGGATCCTGGTTTCAGCCCTGGCTGGGTCAGCAGAGCACCGCGCTGATAACTCTCTCGCTTATTTCGGTCTGGCAATTTGTCGGCATTCCGATGATGCTGATTTACGCCGCGCTTTTATCCATCCCGGATGAACTCATCGAGGCGGCCGAATGCGACGGCATCACCGGCTTCGCGCAATTTTTCAAAATAAAACTTCCATTACTGTGGCCGTCCATCGGGATAATTTCCATTCTGACTTTTGTCGGTAATTTTAACGCCTTTGATCTGGTGTATGTCGCGCAGGGGGTTTTTGCCGGGCCGGACGGATCGACCGAGCTGCTGGGTACGCTGTTGTTTCGCACCTTCTTTGGCAATACCACCCAGCTTGGCGATCCCTATATGGGCGCCACCATTGCGGGCATTATGTTTGCCATTATTCTTGTTGGCGTGATGCTTTATCTGTTCGGTATTCAACGCCGTTTAACCTATTACAAATTGTGAGGCGTCATGAATTCATTTTATAGCCGTCTGCGCGTCATCGCACCCATTCATGCCATTCTGATCTTCTATGCGGCAATTTGTATCGCACCGGTAATCCTGATCGTTATCAATTCTTTTAAAGGCCGCGCCTGGATATTCAATGAACCGATGTCGCTCCCGGTCGGACAGGCCTTCAGCCTGATTGGTTATAAAACGGTATTCAGTATCGGCAATTTTCCACTTTATTTTGAAAACAGTTTCATCATCACCCTGGTGTCGCTGGTGCTGACCATCGTGTTCGGCGCGATGGCGGCTTTTGCCGTGTCGGAATATGAATTCCGAGGCAAAGAGGCGGTCAACCTCTACCTGATCCTGGGGATTATGATCCCTATCAGACTGGGCACCGTGGCCATTTTAAAGCTGATGGCGGATACCGGGCTCAGCAATACCCGCACCGCGCTGATCCTGGTGTATACCGCTCAGCACCTGCCGTTGGCGGTGTTTGTCCTGTCGGAATTGATGCGACAGGTTTCCGACGATCTCAAAAATGCCGCCCGTATAGACGGTCTGTCGGAATATCGCATTTTGTTTCGTCTGGTGATGCCCATTATGCGTCCGGCCATTGCCACTATCTGCGTTTTTACCATGATCCCCATTTGGAACGACCTCTGGTTTCCGCTGGTTCTCGCGCCGGGTGAGGAAACCCGCACCGTTACGTTGGGGGCCCAGACCTTTATCGGACAATTTGTCACCAATTGGAATGCCGTGCTGGCCGCCCTCACGTTGGCAATCATTCCCATTGTTATTCTTTATCTCATTTTTTCACGGCAAATCATCAGCGGCATTACTTCCGGCGCCGTGAAATAAACAGGCTTAACGAAAGGAAACCCGTTTCATGGGAAATCTTATTTTGCGTAATATCACCAAATGTTATCATAAAACCGAGGTGCTAAAGCGCGTTGACGTTGACGTGGCCAACGGAGAGTTTGTGGTGATAGTCGGTCCTTCCGGCTGCGGAAAATCGACTTTGCTGCGTATTATCGCCGGCCTCGAAAACCAAACCAGCGGCGAGGTTATCATCGGTGATAAAGACGTCAGCCTACTGGCCCCCGCTCATCGCGGAATCGCCATGGTGTTTCAAAGCTATGCCCTTTATCCTCATCTGACCGTCGAGGGCAACATGACCCTTGGCCTGCGCCAGGCGCGCGAGCCGGCGAAAATCATTGCCGATCGCGTCGCTGAAGCGACACGCATACTGGAGCTGGAGCCCTACCTCAAACGCAAGCCCGGGCAATTGTCCGGCGGACAGCGGCAAAGGGTGGCCATAGGCCGCGCCATTACGCGCCACCCGCAAGTGTTTCTTTTTGACGAACCGCTGTCGAATCTCGACGCCGCGTTACGCAACCAGGTGCGGGTTGAGATTGCCGATTTACACCGTCGGCTCGGCACCACCATGATTTATGTCACCCATGATCAGGTGGAGGCGATGACGCTGGCGGATCGTATCGTGGTGATGGACGCGGGCATTATTCAGCAGATCGGCACGCCTTCGGCGCTTTATCGTCAGCCCGCCAACCTGTTCGTCGCCGGTTTTATCGGTACCCCAAAGATCAATTTGCTCACCGGGCATATGGCAAACGCCCGGATTGATATCGACGCTATCGGCGTCCTTAGTACGAAACCTGCCGGCAAGGGCCCGGTCACCGTCGGTATCCGGCCCGCGGATTTTATCATTAACGCCGATCCGCGGGACGACAGCGCGTTTAGCGGGAAGGTTATCGGTACGGAATATTTGGGGAATGTCACCTATATCCGCGTGCTGCTGGGTAACGGACAAACTGTGGTGGTTGAAGAGAAGCCCGACCATCTCTGGCAACACGACCAGCCGGTTTATCTCGGGGTGAATATGGCGAACGTGCATGTGTTTGATGGTGCGGGTATACGCCTGGACCTCAACAAGACCACCGTCACCGATTAGGTATGGTCATCACGGAGCGATGAGGGCATTTTTCAAACAAAAAGGGTTTTCCGAAGAAAAAATTATCAGTGACGGCGTGGGTTTTAGCCGGAAAATTGTGCACCAGATCTCACACCGCATAAACAACGTTAATGTGCGGTTGCCTTGGACGGGGTTTTGTCATCTACACTGAAAAGCATGTCGCATTTTTCCCGATGACTCGGTCTAAGAGGTCGCCCCTTCCAAGGAAACCACCATGAATTCACTGTCTGCGTCTGCCAAATTGCCTCAGCGCGGGGCCAAGACCATTTTTAGCGTCACCAGCGGCAATTTCCTGGAAATGTATGATTTTATGGTGTTTGGCTATTACGCCACCGCCATCGCGAAAACCTTTTTTCCCGGTACGAACCCCTTTGCCTCCTTGATGCTGACCTTGATGACTTTCGGCGCCGGATTCCTGATGCGGCCGCTGGGAGCCATCCTGCTGGGGGCCTATATTGACCATCACGGTCGTCGCAAGGGCCTGCTGCTGACGCTGGGATTGATGGCGCTGGGCACCCTGACCATCGCCTGCACCCCCGGCTATGCCACCCTCGGCATGGCGGCGCCGATCATTATTTTGCTGGGCCGTTTGCTCCAGGGTTTTTCAGCCGGAGTGGAACTTGGCGGCGTGTCGGTTTACCTGGCGGAAGTGGCCCCCAAAAACCGTAAGGGCTTCTATGTCAGCTGGCAGTCCGGCAGCCAGCAGGTGGCGGTTATTTTCGCCGCCCTGCTGGGATTGATGCTTAATCATCTGTTAAGCAACGATCAGGTGACCAATTGGGGCTGGCGCATTCCTTTCGTCATAGGCTGCCTTATCGTGCCGTTTCTGTTCTGGATCCGGCGCATGCTGGAGGAGACGGCGGTGTTTAGCCAGCGCACCCACCATCCTTCCATGAAAGAAATTATGCGTTCGGTGGCGGGTCACTGGGCGCTGGTGCTGGCGGGCATGCTGATCGTGGTCACCACCACGGTGATGTTCTACATGATTACCGCCTTCACCCCGACCTTCGGCAAGACCGTGCTTTTATTGAGTGACCGGCAGAGCTTTCTGGTTACCATGGCGGTGGGCATTTCCAATCTCTTCTGGCTACCGGTGGCGGGGGCCTTCTCTGACCGGGTCGGCAGGCGACCGTTGCTGCTGCTATTCACCCTGCTGATGGTTTTTACCGCCTGGCCGTCGCTGCGCTGGCTGGTGAAGGATGCATCCTTCGAACATCTGCTGGAAGTGGAGCTGTGGCTGTCATTTCTCTATGCCGGTTATAACGGCGCCATGGTGGTGTATCTGACCGAGATTATGCCGGTGGAACTGCGCGCCAGCGGATTTTCCATGGCCTACAGTCTGGCTACGGCCCTGTTCGGCGGATTTACGCCGGCTGTCTGCAGCTATCTGATTCATTTCACGGGGGATAAATCCATGCCGGGGGTGTGGCTTACCCTGTCGGCGCTGTGCGGATTGGCCGGCACGCTGATTATCCCGCGGCTGGTGAGGCAATATCAGGCGGAGCGCGTCCCTCCGGCGGTCAATGCCCTGAATAGCGGGAGCGGCGGCTGATATGCTTTACGTCTCGGACGATTTTGTCACGGCGCGTCCCGTTAAGCGCAAGACATGGCTTATACTTAACACCCCCCGTATCGGGGGCTGAGCTTGTTGACAAAGTGCCTGGTCGGGACAGGCTGCCAGATCGTAAACACGCCGTGAATCCATCCCTGGAGGCTCGATCCGCGCCATCCATGGCGCGGACGGTTTACTTTTCTGGCAGCCTGCCCCGCCTCATTGACGCCGAGTACGTTTGTCAGCAGTCTGAGCCCCCATATCGGGGGCTGTCTATTTGCGGAGAACCGGTAAACATACAGCGGAGGTATTTACCGCCAATCAGGCATTGTTCTCAAGGGCTTCCCACAGGCCGAGCAGATAACTCAGGCCGATGGCGCGGTCATACAGGCCGTAGCCGGGGCGACCGGTCTCTCCCCAGATAAAACGACCGTGGTCAGGACGGATATAACCGTCAAACCCGTTGTCATGCAGGGTTTTCATGACTTTAAACATATCCAGCGAACCGTAGCGGGATAAATGGGCCGACTCGTAGAAGTCTTTATCCTGAATGCGCTTGATATTGCGGACATGGGCGAAATGGATACGTTTACGGCGGGTGAATTCTTCCAGAATCCCGTAGACGTCATTGGTAGGATCCTCGGCAATGGAGCCGGTGCAGAGCGTGATGCCGTTGGCCTCGGAATCGACGGCATTGCAAATCCAGTCTAAATCCTCACGGTTTTTCACCACCCGCGGCAGGCCGAAAATGGAATACGGCGGATCGTCGGGATGAATGGCCATTTTCACGCCCACTTCTTCACAGACCGGGATAATTGCCTGGAGGAAATAGGCCAGGTTTTCTCGCAGCTTTTTATCATCCACATCTTTATATTTGGCGAACAGCGTCTGCACCTGGGCCAAACGCTCCGGTTCCCAGCCCGGCAATGCAAAGCCGTTGGCATTGTCCAGGACCTCTTTCACCACGTCTTCCAGCGATTTGTCGATGCCCTTTTTTTCAAAGGCCATAGTCAGGGAACCATCAGGCAGCACGTAGTTCATATTGGTCTTCATCCAGTCAAAGACCGGCATGAAGTTATAGCAGATAACCTTGACGCCGAACTCGGCCAGGTTGCGGATGGTCTGCTTATAATTGGCAATATATTGGTCGCGGCTCGGCAATCCGATTTTGATATCGTCATGGATATTGACGCTTTCGATGACTTCCATCGTCAGATTGGCCTTATGCGCCAGCCCAACCAATTTTTCAATTTTGTCTTTCGGCCAGACTTCCCCCACCGGCACGTCGTACAACGCACCGACCACACCTTCCACTCCGGGCACCTGGCGAATATAATCCAGGGTGACTTTATCTTCGTCCGGCCCAAACCAGCGCATTGTCATTTGCATGTTTACATCCACCTTTTATCACTAAACGGGTATTGATTTTTTGCCATAGTACCATACTAGTATATGCTTTTAACAGCCTGATTTATGTATGCGTTATTATGATCGTAGCCGTGATAGCAGTTGAAAACAACGGCGGCGGTTGTCCGGCATGGCGGGACGCGATTGGTCAGACTCGGTTGGCAGTGGTTTCATCAACTTACCATCCTATTCGATAATATTGGATAGATAAAAAAATAACCAGTACGATGCCTAGTCATCGGGCCGATATTAACCCCACCCGCATGTCATTGCATATGCGGCCCACCTCGGCAATGTTCTGGGAGCGAGTACGGATGCCTATGAAATTCAGGACGCCTATAAGGCGGCGCTTGCCATCCACTGTCTTAAAAGTCCGTGTAACAGGCGGGAGGTACAGGCCATGACCTCGCCGATAAATGCCGATATCCCTATGCTCCGGAAGTATCTCCAGGGCGAGGTGGACGCCGCCTGTATCTATGCATCCCTTGCACGGGCGGAGACCGAACCTGGCGTCAGGGAGGTATTTCAACGTCTGTCCGCCTCCGAAACGCAACATGCCGCCTTCTGGCAGGCCAGGCTGGCAAGAGCGGGAATGGAGGTCGCCAAGCCAAAACCAAGTTGGCGCGCGCGGGTATTGGCCTGGACGGCGCGGTGTTTTGGCCCGGCGTCGATATTGCCTTACCTGGCGCGTATCGAGATGACGGAAAGCCAGGTGTATGACGGCGAACCGGATGCCGTCGCCGCCGGCATGTCGGCTGACGAACATGGCCACGCCCGCATCGTCCAGGCGGCGGCAATTGCGGCGGGGGGCTTGTCCGGCAAGACCCTGGCGGTGATTGAAGGCCGGCGCAGAGGCGGCAATGGCAATGCGTTGCGTGCCGCCGTACTTGGGGCGAATGATGGCCTGGTCTCAAATCTCAGCCTGGTGATGGGGGTGGTGGGCGCGAGAGTGGATGAACCTACCATCCTGTTAACCGGTATCGCCGGGCTTGTCGCCGGCGCCTGTTCGATGGCGATGGGTGAATGGCTGTCGGTGAGCAGCGCGCGGGAAATGGCCAAGCGCGCCATTGCCGCTGAAAAGGCTGCCATCGATGAAAGCCCGGAGATGGAAAAGCAGGATCTGGTGGTGATTTACCAGTCGAAGGGGCTGGATGCCCTCTCCGCGCGGCGACTGGCGGACCAGCTTTTTCAGTCGCCGGAAGATGCGCTGGATTCCATGTCGCGCGAGAAATTGGGCATCGATCCCAGCGAACCGGGTGGTTCGCCCTGGTCCGCCGCAGCCGTTTCTTTTGGCCTTTTTGCCCTCGGCGCGGTTTTCCCGGTGTTGCCTTTTTTTCTCCTGCACGGGGCCGCCGCCTTCGCGGCAAGTTTTGCGCTGAGTACCCTGGCTTTGCTGGGGATCGGCGCGGCCACCAGCCTGTTCACCGGCCGGAAAATGACCTTTTCGGCGCTGCGGCAGTTGGCCATCGGCCTGGCCGCCGCCCTGGTCACCTTTGGGCTGGGGCACCTCATCGGCGTCAACATCCGTTGATGCCGGTCAATTTCGCACCGCGGCGGATGATGATCGGGATGAGACGCCCTGTATTCAAAGCGGCATCTCTTAGGTACCGCACCGGTTATTATCATGCTTTCCCCTTGACCGCCATAGGGGCGTCCGGTAAAGGGGATATTCCGGGCTAAGCCAGTCCCGCCTAAGTCGAAAAAACGCGGGACTGGATAGAGATAGGTTTAAAAGGTCACCATCGTTTTCAGCGCCCCCACCCATGCATCCGGCGTTTCGCTCAGGCCGGCGGGATTCTTCCAGAACTGGATTTCCGGCTGGATGGCCAACCACGAGGTCACCTGTACCCGGTAATACAGATCCAGATCAATACTGTGTCCGGGAACGGGCTTCCATAACGGATCGTTTATGTCGCTGACCCCATTCATTCCATTGAGGTAATTCTGCTCACGCTGATAATGACTACTGGCTTGGATATAAGTTACGCCAAGTGCCATCATGTCGTCAGGGCGGCTATCGAACAACCCACGATAACGAAGCGCGGTTGAATTCACATATTTAAAGGCCATCGTCCGCTCATCCGCCCAACCGAAGCTATTGGATACGCTGAGCCCGCGGTTGGCATCATCCCCATGCTGGGTAATCTGCTGGTTGAACGAGGTATAGATATACCAGGTATGGTCATGATAGAGATAACCATCAGGATGATAGAGATCGGCCCGTTCGCCGTTGGTGAATATGGCGCCCAGGTTATAGGCGCCCGGCAAGCCCACCACATCACGGGTCCGCCACAGTACCTCCATCGGCAGGAGGAAGCCTTTACTGCCTTGAGTTGACCAGCTCCAGGCATGGCTGCGTTCGGTTGCGGAAGGATTGTATTCCAGCACGCCGGTTTTCAACGTCACCTCCGGCGTCAACTTATATTGAAAGGCGGTTCCCCAGGTGTGAACATTCCAATTAGACCACAGTCCGGATTTTGCGGACTTTCCGCCGCACAGGCTGATGAGCTGAAAATCACAGGGAACAATCAGATCAAAGTCCTGATTTTTATTCATCATCCCGATGCGCCAATTAAGTTTTCGATCCATAAAGCTTCGGCTAAACGTCAGCCAGCCGAGACGGGTTATTGACTGGCCGCCATTAGCAGCTTCCTGTGCCTGATCGTTTCTTGAAACCGAGGGATTGATTAAACGTTCCGACGTTAAATCATCATCATGGTTACGGTTAACGATATTGCCGTCAATTTTTGCATCGGGAATGCCGGTATAGCGTTCGAGATCTTGTGAGAAGGTGAGGGCGGTATCATCGACAAAAGCATAATGATGACTATCATTGTAACCGCCGGACAGGTTATAAGCACTTTCGGTCAGATAAGCCAGGCGGAAGGTAAAACCATGATCCGCAAGATCGGATCTTATTCCCCACATGTCACCCAATAATCCTTGCTTAACGGGTTTGTCATAGCCGAGAACAATATTGCTCCAGGGAACCGTTTGCTGGTTAACGCTATCCGCCAGCGCTGTGGAAGTGAGGCATAAATAAAGTACGGCCAGAGATAAAGCTGTTTTGGTATTGATATTATGTTCCATAATAAAATAGCCTGAATTGAAGCCGCATGGATGCGGGTTGTTGTTATTGGGGTTTATTTATGGCCTGGTTGTCCATTTTTTTGATAAAATCATCCCATGCCTGTCAGTGGGTTACCGACAGGTCAGCCATCAAGGTTTTTTTAATAAAAATGACGTCTTTTAACTAACATTACTTTTAAACACTTTTGGCAACCAGAGTACTTCTTTTGACCGGCTTTTTATGTTCCCCCACATTGGCCAACATTTCCTTTTCCATATTGTCATTAAAGCCAAACAGGTAAGTCGAGACGGCTGTGAATACGAAAGCAAGGGTTATGGCGCAAATAAAGCCGGTAAAACCCGGACCAAAAAATATCGGTAAGGTTGCCAGGCCGGGAATGCCGGGGGCCATGGCGGTGGAACCGGCAAAACCACTGATGGCGCCGCCTAAACCGCCGCCGACCGTTGCCCAGATAAACGGTTTCTTATAACGCAGGCTGATGCCGTAGATAATGGGTTCCACAATCCCAAACAGACCGGTGATGGTGGCGGGTCCGGCGATTTGCTTGATTTTCGGATTGCGCGTTTTCAGGAAAACCCCGAGCGCGGCGCCCGCCTGGGCAAAGTTTGACGGTGCGAACAGCGGTTTCAGGGTATCACTGCCATGAATGGAAATATTATTGTACATGATAGGAACAAAGGCCCAGTGCAAGCCAAAAATAACCAGCACTTGCCAACCCATGCCGGCAACAATGCCGGCAAGGATCGGGCTGAGGTTATAAATAAAGGTATAACCATTGGCCAGAGCAAGGCTGAGATAGGTTCCCAGAGGTCCGATGGCAATCAGGGTTAAGGGCACAATCAGCATGATACAAATTAACGGTGTAATAAAATTGCGGATGCTGTCATGCAGATGTTTGTTTAAAAAACGTTCCAGCAGAGAAAGCAGCCATACCGAGATGATGACCGGTAATACCGAGGAAGTATAACGCATCAGGATCACCGGTATATCGAAAAAATCCAACGCGGCTTTATTATTGAACAGCGTAATCAGGGTTGGATAGACCAGCGCACCGGCAACGGAAAGAGCAACAAAAGCATTGGCACCGAACTTTCTTGCTGACGTAATGGCAATGGCTATCGGCAGGAAATAAAAGATACTATCAGCCGCGGCAAACCAGATAATATAAACGCCGCTCTGAGGCGACATCCAGCCCAGGGCGGTCAGCATCATCAATAACCCTTTTAATATCCCCGCGGCGGCCAACGCGCCAAGAAACGGCGTGAAGATGCCGGAGATAATATCGACGGCACGGGCGAATAATCCCTCTTTTTCACCATCGTCATTTTTTATAGCGGCGGCTGAGTCGTTATTCCCCAGTTGCGTTATAGCCTGAATGGCGTTGAATACTTCACTGACTCGATTACCTATGATTACCTGAAATTGACCGCCGCTTTCGACAACGGTAATGACACCATCAATATTTTTACACTGTTCTTTATTGGCTTTGACGTGTTCTTTAAGTTTAAATCTCAGCCGGGTGGCGCAATGAACGAGACTGATAATGTTCTCTTCACCACCCACCGCGACCAGAATTTCTCTGGAGGTATTTTCGGGGTTCATCATTCTATCCTTTCAGATTTATGGAAATCTCTATAATAAAAAAATAAATACGCATTGGTCTCGTGGCTTTTACGGCACTTGCATAACCGGTGCGTTATAAGTTGCAATATCGCGCCGGTCATTGAGCTCTCGAGCTTATCGGGATCGGCCTACCATTCTTTTAATGGTATGACGCTTGCCTTTTATGGATATCGCCAGCTGATAAACATTTTCAGGCATGGGCGTACCGGCATAACCCCCATCACCTATGGCATGAATATCCGCACCGGTTTGTTTCATCATCAGGGCAATCAGGCGGATGGTTTCCACATCCGCCCCCTCAACCGAACTATTAAGGAAAGAAAGCGCCAAGGTGCCGGGTTTATAGCTATGGGTAAATTCCACGCATTGCCGTACGTGCTCAAGAGTAATGCCGTGACGGGAACCCGGCGCGGGTAAAGTAATCACGTCGGCGCCGGCGTCAATAAGATCTTTGATGATGTCGTTGGCCGGTCGCTTGCTCAACGGGTCGCCGAGCACTTTTTCAATGGTGCCGTCTTCCCATTTACCGGCGCAAATCAGTACGCCGTCACCCAGGACTTCTTTTGTCAGTCGGGTAGCGGCGATAATCTGCTCAAAGGTGGTGCCTGAGGAGGGATTCCCCCCCAGCACCACAAAATCAGCGCCGATATTTTTTATTCTCAGCAAATTTTCACGAGAAATGACGCGGCCTTCTTTTGCCTCGACATAACGCTCGCCGGCAATCTTGGCATTGACGTCCGGACACTCGAGGTAAATTCCCAACGGGATCCCCGCCCACTGTTTGATTTGGCTGACACTGTAAGGCTCATCGGCCATCCTGCCGCTTTTCATCTCATGCATGCCTATATTCTTTGACGCATTCACCAGGTCAAATCCATTGAGCATCACCATATCCGCACCAAACGCGGCCTGGATTTCCGTATTGGTTACGCCGTCCACCAGGCCGGTATTCAGCATCACATGATGCTGTCCCATAATGACCCGGCCCTCGGATGCCAGAATGGATTCTTTAAGACCCATGGCATTCATGGCAAGAATTTCAGTCTTGGTGCTGGAGATTAAACGCATCACCATTTTTTTGTTCTCCTGTTTAGGTCTTTTATTCCCCGGATTCTCGCCGATAAAATAAACTGGTTTTAGTTCGTAAGCGCGCGTAACCGTGCAATGGACTCGCTATAATTGCCTTTATCATTGAATAAGCCCGCCGTTCCCAGCACAAAATAGCTGACCTCGTCGGCCAACTGGCCGACCACCGTCGGACTTATGGCACCGTCGATGGCTATTTCGGTGGTGGCACCCCGTACTTTGATCATGGCGGACAGGCGACGGATTTTATCGAGGGTGCCCGGAATAAAAGGCTGTCCGGCAAAACCCGGATCCACCGACATCATCAGCACCACGTCAATATCCGTCAGTACTTCTTCTATCACGCTCAGCGGAGTGCCGGGATTCAGCGCGACGCCGACCTGACTGCCCGACGCCCGGATCCTCGTCAGGGTCCGGTGCAAATGAACCGGCGCTTCAGCGTGGACATAAATGATTGAACAGCCCAGTCGGGCGAAGGGCTCAATATAATTATCCGGCGAACTCACCATCAGATGAACATCGTAAGGAATACCGGCCAACTTACTGATGGCTTTGATATCTTCAGTGCCCAAGGCAAAATTCGGTACAAAATTACCGTCCATGACGTCAATGTGGAACATATCGGCCCCCGCCTGTTCCAGAGCGCTGATTTCCTCCGCCAGGCGCGAAAAATCCACGCACATCATTGAGGGACAAAATTTAGCCAATGTGTTCACCCCGCTCAATTTGAGAGATTAAATCAATGCGTTTCTGATGACGTCCCCCCTCAAATTCCGCATTTAGCCACGCATCAATGATCATTTTCGCCAATTCACTGCCCACTACCCGCGAGCCGAAGGCCAGGATATTGGTGTTGTTATGCTCCCGGGACAATTTCGCTGAGTAGGGTTCGCTACAGGCAACGGCCCGGATACCGTTAACTTTGTTGGCCGCAATGGATATCCCGATTCCCGAACCACAGATCAGGATGCCCAGATCCGCCTCTTTTGAAATCACGGCATCCGCCACGCGCTTGCCGTACAATGGATAGTCCGTCCGGTCTGATGAATTTGTGCCTTTATCAATAACCTCTATGGATTTTGATTCTAAATATTGAATAACGTCCGGCTTCAGCAGCAGGCCAACATGGTCACATCCCACAGCAATTTTCATTACACCACCTCTTAATCAAACCATTTTTTCAGGCAACAAGCCAAATGGCCGTTGCAGTAACTTCACAAATAAAATACTTTATGTGAAGTATTGATAATGTGAAGTGGATCATATTTTATTAAAAATAATAAAATATATTATTATCATATAGTTATGTTTTGGTGAGCCGTCAGGAATAGTACCGAAAGAGACTCTTTAGTAACCTAGGTTAATGCCAGCCCGGTTTAGCGGTGAAAGAGTAGACCATACTGATAGCCAATCCGTTACAGGATATCCAGGACAAACGGTTCCCCAAAGTGGCGTGATTCTTTTGATAAAAAAAGAGAAAATTCAATGACCAATGTAGATGGCAATATTCTCGCGATTGGCGCACGTATTCGCATGGCATTGTCCAGGCTGAGTTTGACCGAAAAAACGATTGCTGAATGGTTAATCACCAAAGGAAACGTTAAGGAAGAAACAAGCATAAAAGAGGTGGCGGCTGCGATGAATGTGTCGGAACCCCTCATCGTAAAAGTGGCGAAAAAACTCGAATACCAGGGATTCAGGGAGTTAAGGACCGCATTGGTTGCCTATTTTTCAGCCCTACCGTTTGATCAAGAGTTTGAAATCTCAGAAGTTGATAATCTGGAGATCGTGTTGGACAAGGTTTTTAATACCTCGATCCAGTCGTTAAAGGAAGCCAAATCGGTTGCCAAACCCTCGGTGATTTCCCACGCCGCGGCGTTGATTGGCCAAGCCAATCACGTTGTTATACTGGGGGTCGGCGGCTCGGCGTCGGTATGCCGGGATTTCGAGCATAAGCTCCTGCGTATCGGCATACTCGGTCACTCATACAGTGATTACCACTTGATGCTGATGGTCTGCTGCCAATTGGAAGAAAACGATGTGGTCATCGTGATTTCCCAATCGGGCGATACGGTAGAATTGCTAAAATCTATTGAAATCGCAAAGGAAAATAAAGCCAAAATCATCTGTATTACCAATGACGACGCCTCTCCTTTATCACAAGCTTCCGACCTGTCGATTTTCAGCCCGGCCTATGACGGCCCTTTGATAGGCCAGAATGCGGTGGCGCGGATCGTTCAGCTGAATCTGCTGGATACCCTGTTTATCGCCATTATCATACAGGACTATCGGGGAACGAAAACCAAACTCGACAGAAGTATTCAGGTGGTAAAACCGCTGCACGGTAAAAATAGCTGACGGGTATAATGCTGATTAATAACTTCACGGAATTATCACTTCATGTTAACCCTTGCCGATATCCTCCTGATACATACAGAACTTCTTCGGCGCCTCGTCCATGAGAAAACCGATGACGGTGAATGATGCGTTATTCCTTGCTCGGATTGACGCTGCTATCCGTATCGCTTCAAGGGTAACAATTGGTACTGACGGGAAGACGGTGACGAAGTTATACTGAACATATATATGAATTAACTTAAAAAAATTAAATATGAATATAAAGCAGTTGCAGACCATCATTATTACTGCGGATACTGGCAATGTGGGACAAGCCGCCAAGCTGTTGGGAATTACCCAACCGGCCGTCAGCCAGCAGATGCACAGCCTCGAAACCGAACTGGGTTTTCGTTTATTTCAGCGCGAAGGGCGCGGCATGGTATTGACCGCCGCCGGGCGTGCCTTCCTGCCGCAGGCGCGTAAGTCGGTCCAGGCGGCGGAAGAGGCCATACAGGCCGGCGAACGGGCCAATCGGGGCGAGACCGGCCGTTTGCTGGTGGGGTATTGCCATTCATCGCTGCTGGAGCCGGAACTACCGGAATTGATCCGTAGTTTTTCGCTGCAATGGCCTGATATCCGTATTGAAATGCAGGATTTGACGGTACAGCAGCAGGTGGAATACCTGTGCCTGAACCGCTTGGATCTGGCGTTTGCCCGTACGCCTATCGGCCAGGGTGAAAACCAGGAGAAGCTGCGGGTGCAGCCCTTTTCCTGTGCCAGGCTTGAAGTGGTGCTGCCGGTCGATCATCCGCTGGCCGGGCGTCAAGAAATCGATGTTTGCAGTCTGCGTGATGAGCGTTTTTTGCTGCTAAACGAGCCGGATGGGGTCGGGCTGCGCAACCGTATTCTTGACGCGTGCCACCTGGCGGGGTTTGAACCCCTGGCCGAGAACGCCTCCACCAATATGACCAGCATCATCAGCATGATTGCCGCCGGCCTGGGCATTACCCTTGCCCCCAGTCACCTGAGCGGGCTAAATATGCCCGGCGTGATCTTCCGGCCGTTGACCAGCGCCGCCGCCCTTAGTGAGCTGGCGCTCATTTCGCGGCTGGATGAAACCTCCGGCATCATTTTACGCTTTGTCGATCAGGTCTGGGCGCGGCAGTTTGCCTCGCCCGAGCCTCTCCGGACGCCATAAGACGCCGTGGGATGCGATTAAAAATCGTACCACAGGCGAATCAGGTTCATGCCATAGCTGGAGCCGGTGACAGTGGTGAAGACATGCTCATAGTCCGCCCGGAAACCATAATCCAGCTGCGCCGACAGACCCACCCCGTTGTCGTGGCGCTGATAATTGCGGCCACTGACATATTTAAGCCGATCGCCCATAAAATAGGGTTTTAGCGTTTTAACGTTATAGTGTCCGATAGGGAAAGTATAGCCGAGGAAATATTCCGTTCCGTAAGCATTATCGGCAAAATAATCATCGGATTTTTTTATACCGGTGGTCAGGAAATTATGATACCAGCCGCCGCCAACCGCCGCGGTCCAATTTCCCGGCTTCCAGCTCAGCGCGGTGCCGGTAATATCCTGATGATAATCGGCCGAGCCGTGCGTCGCCGGATCTTTCATTGTCGCCTGGGTGTAGTTATAGGCCAGTCCCCAGGTTAAATCGGGCGTGAAATGATAATCCACCCCTGCCGAACCGCCGCCCTTACGCTGATAGCGCAAGCCATTTCCCGGCAGGTAATCGTTATCGGAAAATAAATAGGCCGCATAAAGATCGGTATCACCCAGACTTTTTTTGTACTTTAATTGCTTTCGCGCGTGGTAAGAACCGTCATAATCACCGCTGATGCCGTTATTTGGCGCCTGCGCGAGCATATCATCGTCCCAGATATCGGTTTTGACACCCACCACGTCGTAATAAACGCTATTTTGCTGGCCGAAGGTGAGCTGGCCGTAGGTCTTGCTTTTGAAACCGGTATAGAGCTGGCGCCGCACGGTATCGGTGGCACCTTTGGCGTAATGATCCTTCCAGGCGAATATGGCCGGAATGTTAACGCCCAATTCGTAATAGCTGATCCAACTGATATCATCAAACAGATAGTAATTGGCCGAGAAGCGGAAACGACTGGCACTATCAAAGCCATTTCTTTTGAAAGACCCCTTATCGACGCTGGTGGTTTCGCTATTGAACTGCGGACGAATACTGCCTCCCACCTGGAAATTCAGGCGGCTCAGAGGGTCGCCGGCCTGGGGGTCTTGCTTGAGTAGGGTAATTTCCGCCTGGGCGGCAAAGCTCGCGCAACCAAATAATACGCTCGCGACAACCCCTAGTGCGAGAGGCTTTAATGACATCGCCATGAGTTACTCCAGTATCAAAAAATATATTAAGACAGGGCAGGTATAAAACCGCGTTTGGGCTGGATATAAGGCAATACTTCACCGAGAGATTGAGCAATTAATGCTATCGATAAAATAATGCAAAATAAAAAGGCCTTGAAAAAAACAGAGTGTTTATGAACTTTTTTCGGTCGATTTTCAACTCTAATTTATATTATTCATGCCTGCCTAATTCCAATTTTAGCGACAAAGCCGCACCACAGGCCGATTTGTGTCGGCAAAATTCATCGGCGAATATCCATTGGCATCCATAAGTACTACCTTATGGGTTAATTATATATTGCTTATGGTTTGTGCATTAACTGGAGTTCCTATTAGCGAAAGGATAATTAATTTTATTTTCTTCGCGTTTTATAAAAGCGGGCTTATTTGTCTTTTTTGAGAGAAAAGGTATGATTTATTCCCGTCCGGTAAGATTGAATAATCGGCAACCCTTTATTTTACATAACGCCAACATCAGGGAGATATTTATATGTCAAAACCCACTCGTCCCGCCGTGCAAAGCGGTCCGGCCACCTTTGATTTACGAGGCTGCCTGGAATATCTGAAAACCTTCGATGACGAATATATTGAAACCGACGAAATAGTGGACCCCATAGCCGAGCTTTCCGGCGTGTATCGTTATGTGGGGGCGCACGGTACCGTGATGCGTCCTACCCGCATCGGTCCGGCCATGATGTTTAACAAAGTGAAAGGCTATGACGACGTGCGCGTCATCATCGGGCTTTTGGCTTCCCGTCAGCGGGTGGCCCGCCTGCTGGGTACCACGCCGCAGAAGCTGGGTTTTTTGCTTAAGGATGCCGTCTCCACCCCGGTGGCGCCGGTAGTGGTCCCACGTGAGCAGGCGCTATGCCAGGAAGTGGTGCATCTGGCGAGCGAAGCGGATTTCGATATCCTCAAACTGCTGCCGGCCCCGACCAATACGGAGGAGGATGCCGGTCCGTACTTCACCATGGGCCTGTGCTACGCCGCCGATCCGGAAACCGGTGAGCACGACATTACCATCCATCGGCTGTGCGTGCAGAGCAAAGACGAAATCTCCATGTATTTTGTGCCGGGACGGCATCTGGATGCGTTTCGCATGAAGGCCGAAGCGGCGGGCAAACCCCTGCCGATTTCCATTAGCATCGGCGTGGATCCGGCCATCGAGATTGGCGCCTGCTTTGAGCCGCCCACCACGCCGCTGGGTTATGACGAACTGTCGGTGGCCGGCAGCCTGCGTAAAAAAGCGGTGGAACTGGTGGAGTGCGTCTCGGTAAAAGCCCGGGCCATTGCCCATGCGGAAATCGTGATAGAAGGCGAACTGTTGCCTAACGTCCGGGTACGGGAAGATCAGAACACCAATACCGGCAAAGCGATGCCTGAGTTCCCGGGCTATACCGGCGATGCCAAAGCGGCGATCCCGGTGATCAAGGTTAAAGCCATCACCCACCGCCGGCACCCGATTTTGCAGACCTGCATCGGACCGAGCGATGAGCATACCAACATGGCCGGGATCCCCACCGAAGCGAGCATCCTGCAAATGGTCGAACGGGCGCTGCCGGGTTTTGTCCTGAATGTGCATTGCCCGTCCGCCGGGACCGGTAAATACCTGACCGTTATCCAAATCAAGAAGCGCTCTTTGAACGATGAGGGACGCCAGCGCCAGGCGGCATTACTGGCCTTCTCGGCATTCTCCGAGCTTAAACACGTGATCCTGGTGGATGAAGATGTCGATATCTTCGATATGGACGATGTGCTGTGGGCGATGACCACGCGCTACCAAGGGGATGTCAGCACGGTGTTTATTCCCGGCGTGCGTTGCCATCCGCTGGACCCGTCTTCCGACCCGCGTTTCAGTCCGTCCATTCTCGATCACGGCATTGCCTGCAAGACCATTTTTGACTGCACGGTGCCGTTTGCCCTGAAGGAAAACTTCCAGCGTTCGAAGTTCAAAGAAGTGGATGTGAAACGCTTTTTGCCTGACTTTCGCCCGTAACGGAGGGACATCCCATGCCAAACAAGAAGCTGGTGATTGGTATCAGCGGCGCCAGCGGTTTCCTCTATGGCATCAAAGCACTGGAGTTGGCACGCGAGCTGGGGGTGGAAACCCACTTGGTGATGTCCCGCGCCGCCGGCCTGACGCAACGGCATGAAACCGAGCTCACCCGACAGGACGTGGAAAAGCTGGCTGATGTGGTGTATCCCATCGACGCCATGGGGGCGTCGATCTCCAGCGGTTCGTTCAGGACCATGGGGATGCTGATTGCCCCCTGTTCGATGCACTCACTGGCGGCGATAGCCAACGGTATCAGCGATAACCTGCTGACCCGGGCGGCGGACGTGGTGCTGAAAGAGCGGCGGCGACTGGTATTGATGGTGCGTGAAACGCCGTTGCACCTGATTCATCTACGCAATATGCAGCAGGTTACCGAATGCGGGGGCATTGTGTTCCCGCCGGTGCCCGCCCTGTACGCCGGGCCGGTCTCGGTGGATGAGATAGTCACCCACAGCGTGGCCCGCGCGCTGGACCTGTTTGAACTTCACTATAAAAAACTGCCCCGCTGGGGCGGTCTCCCCGAGGGGATACAAGGAAAAACCTCATGATCATCGGTCCTTATATAAATGCCGGCAGCGTATTGATCGGCGCCGTGGTGGGGGCGGTGTTCGCCAGGCGAATACCCGAGCGGCTCCGGCTGGCGATGCCGCTGACGTTCGGCGTGGCCTCCATGTGCATGGGCGTCATTTTAATTGATAAATCCCAGCATATGCCGGTCATGGTGCTGTCGGCCATTCTGGGTTCCCTGATAGGGGAACTGATCTACCTGGAGCGGGGCATAAGCCTGTGCGGCGATAAAATACGCGGCCTGGTGGAGAAAGTGCTGCCGGCTCCGGAAGGCGAACTGTCCAAACAGGCTTTCCTGGAAAAGTTTGTGGCCATTCTGGTGCTGTTTTGCGCCAGCGGCACCGGTATTTTTGGCGCCATGCACGAAGGCATGACCGGCGATGCCACGGTGCTTATCGCAAAATCGTTTTTAGATCTGTTCACCGCCGCGATATTCGCCACCAGCCTCGGCTTTTCGGTGGCGATGATCGCCGTTCCGCAGTTGGTCATTCTGCTGGCCCTGGCTTTTGGGGCGACCTACATCCTGCCGTTGACCACGCCGGGCATGCAGGCGGATTTTTCCGCCGTCGGCGGACTGCTGATGCTCGCCACCGGTTTGCGCATTTGCGGCATCAAGGTTTTTCCGGTCGCCAACATGCTGCCGGCCATCGTCATCGCCATGCCGATCTCCGCACTTTGGACCCACTTCTTTTAGTTAAAGGACGCTTGCACAGCAAGTAATTGGAGCAGTACCCATGAAGATGCAACAACATCGGACCCTGTTAGCGGGAGCTGTCCTGCTGACCCTGCCGATTCTCAGTAACGCCGAACCTGTATCCCAGGCACCCGCCGACACCATCGCGGTCACCTCCTACGCCGATGACGGCAGCCAGGGCACGCTGCGCTGGGCGATTGAAAAAAACAACCAGGCGCCGGGCCATTACCGCATAGAACTGAGCGCTATCGGCAAAGGCCCCTTTATTATCCAGCCCACCCACGAACTGCCGCCGATCTTGGGACCGGTGGTGATGGAAAACCGGGACTGGGCGCGTAACGGCACCTATGTCACCATCGACGGGTCCGGATACGTGACCGGCAGCGGCCCGCAGGCCTGTCCCGGCGCGGTGCCGGGGCAATACGGCGCCAATGTGCGTACCACCACCAAGCCCGGCCTTATCCTGCGCGATACCCACGGCGTGGAGATCCGCGGGCTGGAGGTGAGCAATTTTTGTATCGGTATCCTGATAAACCGCGTTAGCGACAGCACCATCGAGGACAGCCGCATTGTCGGCAATAAAGGCGGCGCGGGCATTATGATGACCGGCGACGACGGGCAGGGCAATTCCACCGATACCACCCGGCGCAACAAGATCGTGCGCAACACCTTTATCAATAACGGTGATGCCATGGAAGCCACCCGCGGCTCGTCGTTTAACCTGATTGCGGATAACTTTATTACGACCGATCACCAGAAGAACCAGGAGCCTTCACAGGGGCTGGAAATTCTTTGGGGGAACGATAACGAGATCATACGCAATCATTTTGAAAATTATTCCGACGGCGTGCAGCTTAACTGGGGCAATCGCAACTATATTGCCGCCAATACCTTTACCGGCCTCTCCTCCGGCGTGACGCTGAGCGGAACCGGCAATATCGTCGACGGCAATACCATGACCGGCAACCGGGTAGCGATTTCGGTGCGTCCGCAGGGGCTGCCGGGTAGCGATGGTAAACCCGGCATCAATCGTATCGCCGGGCCGGCGGTCAACCGCATCACCGGAAATATCATGTATGGCAACGGCGTCAAGTTCGATCGATGCTTTGCCGGCGGCAGCTGTTTGCCTCAGATGGCGGGCGCCATTGTCTTTAACGTGCCGGGGCTGGAACATGGTCGATTTATCGGCAATCGCGGCGGCGGCATTGACAATGATGCCGCTAAACTGGAAAAGATCTGCGCCCTTGACGGCCAGGTGGACGGCTGTGAATCAACGCCGAATTATGATCAGCAAGCGCCGCGGCTTACCGCCGTACAGCCGGGCGCCGGCAAAGGCCGCGCGGTATTTGGGCAGGTCACCGGCCAGCCGAATACCCTGTATCGCGTGGAGATATTCTCTAACAGCGATCCCTGGGGCACGGAAGCCGAACATTATCTGGGCTTTGTGATGGTACCGGTGAATGCCGCCGGCAAAGGTAACTTTGTTTATTCCGTTGACCCTTTCAGTGCGGTCCAGGCGGCCGATTATACCGCGACGGCGACCACCGCCGACGGTGCCACCTCGCCGTTAAGTCGTCCGCTGATGTCAAAATGAGGCGGCCTTAACTGTCTCGACGCCGGGTCGCAACGCCCGGCGATTTTCCCCTTCGGGCTTCCGTCCCAAGCTTCCATCCTAAGATAGTAAGCCACAGGCGATGGGCCCGATATTTTAGATCTCCGTTCACCTAGCCCCCCACCCGCACGGCGTTTTCTGCATTCACCTCGCGCGGTTAATAGACCAGCGCCTGACCGTCTTTGCGGCTTTCGGTGGCGGCGATGTAGACGCCACGCGGATCGCGGAGGATGGCCTGTGCCCCGCCGAAGCTGTGGATCTGCATGGGATCTTCCACGCTGATGTGATGTCCCATGGCGCGCAGGGCGGCCAGGGTATTGCGATCCAGCGAGGGTTCCACCATCACCTCGCGCCCTTGCACCACTCGCCAGCGCGGCGCATCAATGGCCGCCTGCGGATTTTGCCGGTGCCGCATGATGCGCAGCGCCAGCTGAACATGCCCTTGCGCCTGCATTGATCCGCCCATGACGCCGAACGACATCAGGGGCTGTCCGTCTCCATCCAGGGCAAAGGCCGGAATGATGGTATGGAAGGTCCGTTTATTGCCGGCGAGACAATTGGGATGACCCGGCTTCAGGACAAAACTGGCGCCGCGGTTTTGCAGGCTGATGCCGGTATCCGGCACCACCACCCCTGAACCGAAGCCCATATAGTTGGATTGGATAAAGGACACCATCATGCCGCCGGCATCGGCGGTGGTCAGATAGACCGTGCCGCTTTGCCGCGGCGCGCCGTAGGCGAAATCCCCGGCCTTGTCCGGATCAATCAACGCGGCGCGCTGTTTCAGGTATTCATCGCTCAGCAGATGTTTCCCTTCGAATTCCATATGGGCGCTATCGGCCACGTAGCGCTCCAGATCGGCTAAGGCCAGCTTCATCGCTTCAATGGACAGATGCAGCGATTCCACCGAGTCGGGGTGATAACGGCCTATATCCCACTGTTCCAGGATACCTAAGGCAATCAGCGTGGCGATGCCCTGGCCGTTCGGCGGTAATTCATGTACCGAGCCGCCGGCGAACGGCCGGGACAGCAGCTCGACCCATTCCGGCCGGTGATTGCGCAAATCTTCCAGCGACAGGGCGGCGTGATGCCGGCGGGCGAAGGCGGCGATTTTTTCCGCCAGTTCACCGCGATAGAATGCTTCACCGCCGGTTTGCGCAATGCGCTCCAGCGTTACTGCCTGGGCCGGATTGCGAAAGATGTCGCCGATGCCCGGGGCGTGGCCTTCGGGAGCGAAGCACTCCATAAACCCCGGCTGGCCGCCGAGCCTCGCGACGCCGGCCCGCCATAAGCGACCGATCAAGGGCGACACCGGGAAGCCGTCGCGGGCGTAGTCAATGGCCGGTTGCGCCAGCGTCGTCAACGGCAGGGAGCCGAAACGACGGGCCAGTTCCACCCAGCCGGATACCGCGCCGGGCACCGTTACCGCATCCCAGCCCAACTCCGGCATCGCTGATAAATGGGCATAATCTTCATATTTCCAGGCGGCGGGGGAGCGGCCGGACGCATTCAGTCCATGCAGCCGCTTGCCGTCCCAGACGATGGCGAACGCATCGCTGCCGATACCGCAGCCCGTGGGTTCCACCACCGTCAACGCCATGGCGGCGGCCACAGCGGCATCCACGGCGTTGCCTCCCTGCAGCAGCATGCGCAAACCCGCCTGGGCCGCCAGGGGTTGGGAGGCGCAAACGGCATTGCGGCCCATCATCGCCGGTCGCAGGGAAGGGTAGGCAACCTCGAAATCCAGTTTTAGCGTCATCGTCAACTCCATTAATTGTCGCGGGGATCCAGCGCATCGCGCAGCCCGTCTCCCAGCAGATTGAATCCCTGAACGGTAATAAAGATCGCCAATCCGGGGAAAATCGACATCCAGGGGGATTGTTCGAGATAATTTTTCGCGGTATTCAGCATGGCGCCCCAGGACGGCGAGGGCGGCTGTTGACCGAGTCCCAGGAACGACAGGCTGGCTTCGGTAATGATGGCCGAGGCGATGGCCAGCGTCCCCTGCACCATAATGGGCGAGAGCACATTGGGCAGGACATAGCGCAACACTATCCAGCGGTCCGGCAGGCCGATGGCCCTGGCGCCTTCGATATAATCCTCATTACGGATACTCATCACCTGACCACGGGTCAGGCGGGCAAAAATCGGCATGGCCGACAGGCCGATGGCGATCATGGCGTTAAACAGGCTTGGGCCGAGAAACGCCCCCAGCGCAATGGCCAAAATCAAAAACGGGCAGGAAAGCAGCGCTTCGATAAAGCGTGAAATAATGCCATCCCAGATACCCTGCCAGTAACCGGCCACCAGTCCCAACGGCACGCCGATAAAAATGGCGATAATGACGGAAATACAGCCGGCGGTCAGCGAGGTACGGGCGCCCCAGATAAGCCGGGAGAGAATATCGCGGCCCAGCTCGTCGGTCCCAAGCCAGTAAAGCGCCGACGGGGGCTTGCGTACCGCCAGGAAATTGGCCTTGATGGGGTCGAAGGGGGATAGCCAGGGCGCCAGCAGGGCAATCAGCACAAATAGCAGCACAAGGGCCGCCCCGATCACGGCGCTTTTATTGGCGATGAACTTTTTCATGGCGCGGCTGCCCGCCCTGGGTAATGTCCGCGGGACAGCGCCGGTGAGCAACTGTGACATGTTATTCTCCTCTCATGCGCGGGTTAATCAGCACATACAGCACGTCCGCCAGCAGATTCAGCAACAGAAAACCGATGGCCACCACCAGCACCACCCCTTGTACCACCGCGTAATCCCGGTTAAAGACCGAGTCGACAATCATTTTGCCAAAACCCGGAATGGTGAATACCTGCTCGGTGAGCACCGCGCCGCCAAGCAGCTCGCCAAACAGCAAGGTGGTCAGGGTGACGATGGGGACCAGCGCATTGCGCAGCGCATGTTTCAGGATCACCCGATGGGGCAACAGGCCCTTGGCTTTGGCGGTACGGATATAATCCGCCTTCAGCACCGCAATCATCGCCGCCCGGGTATGGCGCATCAGCGTGGCCGATAAACCGACACCCAACACCACGGCCGGCAGCAGCAGGGTCCGCAGGTTTTGTAGCAGATCCTCCCCCGGCGGCACGAAACCCGATGCCGGCAGCCATTGCAATTTGACGGAAAACAGCAGGATCAACAGCACCCCCAGCCAGAAATTGGGAATGGAAATACCCGACAGGGCGATGAATCCGGCGCCGTAATCCACCCAGGTCCCTTTGTGCACCGCGGCGATAATCCCCATGGTGATGCCCAATGCCAGGGCGATAACCATCGATAGCAGCGTCAGTTCAAGAGTGACCGGCAGCTTGCTGGCGATAAGCCGGGTGACCGGTTCCTGGGTGCGCAGCGATATACCCAGATTGCCCTGCACCGCATCCCGCAGCCAATAAAAATACTGGGCCGGAATGGGGTCGTTCAGACGGTATTTCTCCCGCAGCATGGCGATGACCGCGGGATCGCGCTCTTCGCCGGCCATTGCCAATACTGGGTCGCCGGGCAATAGCTTTTGCAGTGAAAACACCATAATACTAACCAGAAACAGGGTGGGTATCGCCAGCAACAATCGCTTGCCAATCAGTTCTAACATCATCGCTCCCGGGTCATTAACGCATCACTGTGCCAACCGCATATCCGCCAGGCGGATTAACCCGTCCGGATAAGGTTTGAATCCGGACAATTTTTTCGACATACCGAAAATGCGCGGCTCAAAATAGAGATAGACCAGCGGCATATCCTGCTGCAGCTGCGCCACTACCTTGCTATACAGCGCCCTGCGCGTGGCCGGGTCGGAGGTGGTCCTGGCCTGCTGCAGCCAAGCGTCCACCTGAGGGTTACTGTAATGCCCGTCGTTCAGATTGCCGTTCGAGTGGATAAACGAATAAATGCTGCCGTCCGGATCCGGTCGACCGGACCAGCCGGACATACTGACCTGGAAATCTCCCCGCTGCTGTCTGTCCAGCAAGGTGGCGAATTCGGTGGTTTGCAAATGCACGTTAAACCCGGCTTCGCCGGCCATCGCCTGAATAACCTGTCCCACCTGCTGGGCCTCCGGACTATTGGCCACCAGCATGGTGGTCTCTACCGGCGTTTTCACGCCGGCGGCGGCTAGCAGGGATTTGGCTTTTTCCACATTCCGGGTCGAGATCGGCACATCGGCATGATAAGGACTGACGGTGGAGAACGGCTGGTTGGCCGGCGTATACTGACCCTCAAACGCCACCTGATTAATGGCGTCCCGATCCAAAGACAGGGAGAAGGCTTCGCGCACCCGCGCGTCCTTGGCAAACGGGTCGTCGGCGTTAGCCTTGCCGTTGGCAATATTAATGGTCAGCCCCATATAACCCAGCCCGGTCACCTTGGCCAGGGCGAGTTTGGCATCGGCTTCGACGGTTTTGACATCGCTGGCGGAGATGCCTTCGGTCAGATCGAGATCGCCGGCGCGCAGGTTAGCCAGACGCACCGAGGAATCGGGAATGGGTAAAAAAATCACTTTATCAAAGTGATAGGCCTGCTTATTCCAGTAGTTGTTAAAGCGGGTTAATACAATGCGGTCCTGCTGGACCCGGCTTTCAAACTGGTAGGGGCCGGAGCATACCGGGTGTGCGGCGAAGTTGTCTTTGGCGGCGGCCTGCGGCGCCAGCATGGTGCCCGCCCGGTCGGTTAACTGCGAGAGCAGCGCGGCGTCGGGATTTTTCAGATGAAAGGTCACGGCATAGGGACCGGTTACCTCGACGGACGCCACCGAGGACAGTTCGCTTTTGCGCAGCGAACCCGGCAGGGTCAGCGCCCGCTCGATATTGTATTTTACCGCCGTCGCGTCGAATTTTTCCCCATCCTGGAACGTCACGCCCTGGCGCAGGTTCATGGTCAGGGTTTTGCCGTCATCACTGTACTTCCAGTCGGTGGCCAGGCCGGGAACCACCTGCAGTTTCTCATCCACATCCACCAGCCGGTCACACATGGCGGCGAAGACAAAACGACCGTAATAGGTCCGCGCCAGATGAGGATCCAGCATGTCGGGATCGCTGCCAAGACCGATACGCAATACGCTGTCGGCAAACACGTAACCGCTGGCGCCCAGCAACACTAATCCACTCAGCGCGGTATACAACTTGTGACGGGAGTTCATGAGCATCAATTCCTTTATGTGGTTAGGATTTTTGGGTCACGGCGTGTTCAAACAGCGCACGACGCCGCAGGAAAGCCGCCGACGGCGCCACCACCAGGATCACGCTGCGATCGCTGTTCAGTTCGCGCCAGCGATGGCAGGCAACCTGGCGCTGTTCACCGGCGGGTTCCAGCGGAGGTTCATATTGACGACAGACCTCTTTGACATGGGGGCAACGGGTATGAAAACGGCAGCCGGACGGCGGTTGGGAAGGATTGGGCAATTCCCCCTGCAACAGCGGCGCCTGGCGCCGGCCGCCGGGAATCAACTGCGGGGCGGAGGCGATCAGCGCCCGGGTATAAGGGTGCAAAGGCTGATCAAAAATATCATCGGTGGCGGCTATTTCCACCACCTGGCCCAGATACATGACCGCAACGCGGTCGCTCATATGCCGGATCACCGCCAGTCCATGGGCCACCACAATCAGTGTCAGGCCGAACTGCTCTTTCAGGCTCTCTAGCAGATTGACCACCTGCGCCTGCACCGAGACATCCAGCGCGGAAACCGGCTCGTCCCCCAGCAACAGCGTCGGCCTAGAGGCCAGGGCGCGGGCAATGCCGATACGCTGGCGCTGACCGCCGGAAAATTCATGGGGATAACGGCGGGCGTAGGTCTCCGGCAGGCCGACGGTACGCAGTAATTCAATGACCCGTTCATGCCGCTCCTGGCGCGAGAGATGTTCGTGCAGCCAGATGGGTTCGCCGACGATGTTTTCCACCGTCATCCGGGGATTAAGGGAAGCGAACGGATCTTGAAATATCATCTGCAATTCACGCCGCAGCTGATTCAGCTGCCCGGACGCCAGCTTGCCGATATCGTTTCCCCGGTAGAATACCTGCCCTTCGGTGGCCTTCAGCAGGCGCAACAGCAGCCGGGCGAGCGTGGATTTGCCGGAGCCGGATTCGCCCACGATAGCCAGGGTCTCACCCGGCCAAACCTTCAGCGACACCCGGTCCACCGCGTATACCTGGCGCCGGCGGGTGAACAAGCTTTTCGGACTCTGAAAAATTTTCGTCAATGCCATGCTTTCAATAATGGGCTGGTTCATGGTCATGCTCCCGGCGCGAAATGGCGTTCAAGCGGCGCATAAAAACAAGCGACCTGATGGTGAGGGGCGACCGCCCCCAGGCTGGGCCGGGACCGATGGCAACGATCGTCGGCGAACGGACAGCGGGTGGCGAAACGGCAGCCGGACGGCATGGCGTCCGCAATGGGAACCGAACCCGGAATGGTGGCCAGCTTGCCGCTGCGGGCCGCGAGGCTGGGGATCGAAGCCATTAAGCCAATGGTGTAGGGATGCTGGGGATCGTTGAAGATGTCCTCCACGGGGCCGGTTTCAACAATGTGGCCCGCGTACATCACCGCCACCTGTTGCGCCACTTCCGCCACCACGCCGAGATCGTGGGTAATCAATAAAATGGCGGTACCCGTTTCCTGCTTGATCTGGTTAAGCAACTGGAGGATTTGCGCCTGGATGGTGACATCCAGGGCGGTGGTGGGTTCATCCGCAATCAAGAGTTGCGGCCGGTTGATCAGGGCCATGGCGATCATCACCCGCTGGCGCATACCCCCTGAGAGCTGATGCGGATAGGACTTCAGACGCAGTTCCGGCGCCGAGATCTGGACTTTTTCCAGCATCTCCCTGGCGCGGGCCATGGCCTGGGAATAACTCACCCCCTGATGACGGACCACCGCCTCCGCCAGCTGATCGCCCAATGTAAAGGCCGGATTAAGTGATGTCATCGGCTCCTGGAAGATCATGGCCAATTGATCTCCGCGCAAATCGGCATATTGTCGGGGGGTGAGGGTGCGCAGATCGCTCCCGTTAAAGCGCAGTTCGCCTTGTTCGATAAGCGCGCTGTCGGGGAGCAGTCCCATTAACGCCAGCGACGTCACGCTTTTGCCGCATCCTGACTCGCCCACCAGCGCCAGGGTTTCGCCGGGCAGAATCTGCAAGGAAATATCGTCCAGTACGCTTGACGGGGAACCGTTGAACCGTACCCGTAAATGGGCGATATCCAGTACTGGCTGCGACGGAGCGAGAGGGATAGTCATCAGGATCTGGGCTCCTCGTTTGCAGGCAGAACGTCCACCAGCGCCTGCTGCAGCGCCAGGAGATGCTCGGTCATGACCGCGGCGGCGGCTTCCGGCTGGCGGGCCTGCAGATGGCCTATCAGACGCTGATGATGCCGGTCATAGTTTCCCAGCCTGGCCGGATTACGGGCCATTTCCCGCACATGGCGCCAGCTGCTGTCGCGCCGAACGGCGTCCAGGGCGTCGAACAGGCCGAGCAGCAGCCGGTTGCCCGCCGCTTCGGCCAGCGTGCGGTGAAAGGCGCTGTCCCACAATTCGTGCTGATCGCCGTCGTCGGTTTCAATGGCCTGCATGCGCTCTTGCAGACGCGACATCAGCGCCAACTGCTCCCCGCTGGCCCGAACGGCGGCCAATCGCGCCAGACCAGGCTCCAGTTGCAAACGGGCTTCCATCACTTCCAGCGGGTTCGACTGCCGCGGCAAGGATTGCAGCAGCAGCGGCTGGGCCGGGGCATCGGGTCCCAAAAATGTCCCTTTGCCCTGTTTGCGCCACACCCGGCCTTCCATCTCCAGCACATCCAGCGCGCGGCGGATTTCCCGGCGTCCGACCTGATAGCGCTCCGCCAGCTCCCGTTCGGTGGGCAGGGGGAGCTCCGGCGTCGGATGCTGCCGGATAAGCGCGCGAAGCTGTTCTAGCGCGGAGAAAGAGGATGAATTTTTTGCCATTGATATTGCTCTCTCCCTGCCGTTGTGTCCGGCCATTCCACTATTGATGGCGGTAGATATCGGTATGCCACACGTCGGTAAACCCTGATGACAAGCAAGCACAAATCGAACCAATTTTTTATTGGTTCGACTTTTATTGTGACAAACTGCACTAGTTGATTGTATTTATTGGCAAAGGGAGTAGGGGAAGGCGGCGACGCAAGGATACCTGAGGCGTCCTCATCCTGCCGGCAAGGTCGCCAGGGGCAATGCCGCACTCTGCCCGGGCAGAATATGCACCACAATGATTCACCCCGGGCGATAGCGCGCTATACGATGCGGCTCATCGGGTGCTGGATGATACCTTTCGTAAAAACCTCATCGAGCGGTTGCTGATTCGTTATGGAAACAATCAGCCACGGACGACACCGTGTGAGGGTTATTTGACACAGTCAGCACAGTGATTGTGTTGGATCTGCTCGAAGAAATCGTTGCCTTTGTCATCCACCAGAATAAACGCCGGGAAATTTTCCACTTCGATTTTCCAGATGGCTTCCATTCCCAGTTCAGGATACTCAATACAGTCCAGACGCTTGATGCTGTGCTGGGCCAGCACCGCCGCCGGGCCGCCGATGCTGCCAAGATAAAAGCCGCCGTGCTTATGGCAGGCGTCCGTCACCTGCCGGCCGCGGTTGCCTTTGGCCAGCATGATCATGCTCCCGCCGTGGGATTGCAGCAGATCCACATAGGAATCCATCCGTCCGGCGGTGGTGGGGCCCAAAGAACCGGAGGCGTAGCCGGTGGGGGTTTTAGCCGGGCCGGCATAGTACACCGGATGATCCTTGATGTACTGCGGCAGGTCTTCACCGTTATCAAGACGCTCCTTGAGCTTGGCGTGGGCAATATCCCGCGCCACGATAATGGTGCCGCTCAGGGAAAGACGGGTGGACACCGGATACTGGGATAGCTGGGCGAGGATGTCTTGCATCGGGCGGTTCAGGTCCACCTTTATCGCGTCGTCTTCCCCCTGACGGCGCAGGGATGCCGGAATGTAGCGGCCCGGATTGTGCTCGAGTTTTTCAATCCAGATGCCGTCACGGTTGATTTTGGCCTTCACGTTGCGGTCGGCGGAGCAGGACACGCCCATCCCCACCGGGCAGGAGGCGCCGTGACGCGGCAGGCGGACGATGCGGATGTCGTGGGCAAAGTATTTACCGCCGAACTGCGCGCCCAGGCCCAGGTTCTGCGCTTCGGTCAGCAGCTCCCGCTCCAATTGCACGTCGCGGAATGCCTGGCCGTGCTCATTGCCCTCGGTGGGCAGACCGTCATAATAATGGGTGGATGCCAGTTTGACGGTTTTGAGCGTGCTCTCCGCCGAGGTGCCGCCAATCACGAACGCGATATGGTACGGCGGACAGGCGGCGGTTCCCAGCGTGCGCATTTTCTCCACCAGGTAGCTTTTCAGTTTACCGGGACTCAGCAGCGCCTTGGTTTCCTGGTAAAGATAGGTCTTGTTCGCCGAGCCGCCGCCTTTGGCGACGCACAGAAATTTATATTCCTCGCCGTCTACGCTGTAGAGGTCGATTTGCGCGGGCAGGTTGGTGCCGGTGTTCACTTCTGTATACATATCCAGCGCGCTGTTCTGCGAATAGCGCAGGTTGTCTTCGGTATAGGTGTTATATACCCCTTGCGCCAGATGGGCTTCGTCACCGCCGCCGGTCCATACTCGCTGGCCTTTTTTCCCCATGATGATCGCGGTGCCGGTGTCCTGGCAGGTGGGCAGCACGCCTTTCGCGGCAATCTCGGAATTTCTCAGGAACTGCAGCGCGACGTATTTGTCGTTTTCACTGGCCTGCGGGTCGTCAAGAATTGACGCCACCTGTTGCTGGTGGGAAGGGCGCAGCATAAACGACGCATCGTGAAATGCCTGCTGTGCCAGCAGCGTCAACGCTTCAGGGGCGACTTTTAAAATTTCCCGCCCCTCAAACTCAGAGAGGGAAACATGGTCCCGGCTTAATAGGTAGTATTCGGTATCTTCATCGGAAAGGGGAAAGGGGTTTTGATAATGGAACGGTTTATTCGACATTTTTATCTCACTGACTCCGTTATTGTATTGTTGTCATCCAAGGGTAACCAATAAGTAGTGGAGCAACCAACAGGTTAGCGTCAAAAATGGTACCCAGGCGCCATTAATCGCCGGCCGGCAGTGCAGTTTGCCCGCGGTAATATCGGCCTTCCTGCTAAGCGTCACAATGAGACGAAGGGGCGTTGAAGCAGTCTCTTTAAGACAAAAAGCGATGTCGGAACGGGCCGGTTTAGGCCATATTGGTAATGGCAAGCTTGCTTTAGTCGTTATCATAGTAAGGAAAGTAGTATGAGGAAGACAACGTTGGCGCTGGTGCTGACCCTCTTTGCATCAAGCAGTGTGTTTTCGACCGGATCTTACGCCGATGGCCGCTGGGATCACGATCGTCACGGCCCGCGATGGGACCGGGGCCATCCCGGACCCGGCTGGCGCCACGATCGCGGCGATTTCAGAGGCCACGGGTATCGGGACGGCTATCACGACCGATTCGCCTGGCGCGGACATGAGTTCCGAAGGGGCTACCCGCTGCCGCCACCTTACCGGGGCGATTATTATCGCGTGCACGATTGGCGCCACCGTGGTCTTCAGCCGCCTCCACGCGGACATTACTGGTCATATGTCGATGGACGTTATGTGCTGGTCGCCGCCGCCACCGGCGTGATCACCGCTATTATCATGGGCAATGCGCTTCAGCATTATTAAGGGAAACGAGGCGAGTACATCGACGGCTTTCAACTCAGCGTCAGACTGTATTCGCTATAGTATGCCGCTGGACTGGCTCCAGCCAGTCCAGCCGGGAATCACCCTCTTGCGGTTCCCATTTGCTCCACGCCCCCTCGCCAACGCGAACCACGTTAAAACCGGCTTTCTCCAACAACTCGCAGTCATTAACACTAAAGCTACCGATAAATAGCAATTTTGTTACAAAATTTCGCGACCAGTCCGGCGCAAAAATCACATTGTATGGTAATAATGTAATCAGAGAATATGGCTAATGAAAGAAGATACGGCACTGAAAAGAAGGTGCGGCCGGACTAAATGAACAATGTTAAGCCCCAGGGTTTTTTTGACGGTCACAACGATTCATTGCTGAATTTGTGGCTGCATCATGGCGATAATCCGGCAGAGGCTTTTTTCGCCGGGTTGGCGCATGGGCACCTCGATTACCCGCGAATGCGCCGAGGCGGCTTTGCGGCCGGTATGTTCGCGGTATTCGTGCCGCCGGCGGCCTATCTGACTGAAATGCGCAAACGGGAGCTGCCCGGCGCCGCGTTAAATCACGATCCGCTGGCGATTACCAGGGCACAGATCGCCATACTGCATACCTTAGCGCAGGATCCCCAAGGCCGGGTCCGTCTCTGTCGGTCGGTTGATGATATCGAAGATTGCCTGCGGCTCAACGTGCCGGGGATGGTACTGCATATAGAAGGAGCGGAAGCCCTCGACCCGGACCTGGTTCTGCTGGATCAATTTTATCATCAGGGCTTGCGCAGCATCGGTCCGTTCTGGAATGAGCAAAACCAGTTTGGTGCCGGCGTGAAGGGAGATTTTCCCGGATCGCCGGATAGCGGACCCGGCATGACGCCGGCGGGTAAAGCGCTGATTCATGCCTGCAACCGGAAAAAGATTCTGATTGATTTGTCCCATATGAATGAAAAGGCGTTTTGGCAGACGGCCGAACTGAGCGACGCACCCTTGGTGGCGACGCACTCCAACGCACACACCCTCTGCCCGCAGCCGCGCAATCTCACCGATGCGCAGCTGGCGGCGATAGCCAACAGCGATGGCTTGGTGGGCGTCAACTTCGGCACGGCATTTCTGCGCGGGGACGGTAAGCGTGACGGCGATACCCCCCTAACCGAAATTGTCAAACATCTGTGCTACCTGATGGAAGTCCTCGGTGAAGACCGGGTCGGTTTCGGATCCGATTTCGATGGGGTCAACGTGCCTAACGCATTGGGGGATGTTGCCGGAATGCCGCTGCTGCTGGAGGCGATGACCCGTGCGGGTATCAATGACGCCCTGCGGGAGAAGCTGGCCTGGCGCAATTGGCTGAGGGTGTTGAAGCGCACATGGGGTTACTAAGGAAGCATTCCTGCCGCAATGATGTTGTTCTTTGGATTGCCCCCTTTTTTATGGGGGACTGCGATCCTTTTTTTAAACCTTAAGAGGAGAAATATGATGACTGTGTGGACAAAACCGACGTTTGAAGACTTGCGTCTTGGTCTGGAAGTAACGCTGTACATTTCCAACCGTTAATCTTCAATGCCCGCGCTACCGCGGGCATCTTTCTTTTGAATTTCCCGGTTAGCATATGCAGATTAAAGTTTTAGGCTCCGCGGCAGGCGGAGGATTTCCACAATGGAATTGCAACTGCCAAAACTGTCAAGGCGTACGCACCGGCACGATAAAAGCCTCGCGGCGGACGCAATCCTCCATTGCCATCAGCGACAACGGTACCGAATGGGTGCTGTGCAATGTTTCACCCGATATTTGCCATCAAATCCTGGCGACCCCGGAATTGTCTCCCGCCCCGGGCGTGCTGCGCGGAACCGGGATCGGCGCCATTATTCTCACCGACAGCCAAATCGATCACAGCGCGGGCTTGCTAAATTTGCGTGAAGGCTGCCCGCACAAGGTGTGGTGCACCGACGAGGTGCATCAGGATTTAACCAGCGGCTTTCCGGTGTTTACCATCCTATCGCACTGGAATGGCGGCCTTGAGCACCATCCCATTGTGCCGGGGCAGCCCTTCAGCGTCGCCGTCAGCCAGACGATACGGTTTACGCCGATCCCGTTGCTGAGCAATGCGCCGCCTTATTCCTCCTACCGCGACCGTCCGCTGCCGGGACACAATATCGCGCTGTTTATGGAAGACGGCCGCAGCGGCAAAAGCTTGCTCTATGCGCCCGGTCTGGGCGAGCCGGATGAAACGCTGATGCCGTGGCTGCGAAAAGCCGACTGCCTGTTGATTGACGGCACGCTGTGGCGTGATAACGAACTTTCCCTTACCGGCGTAGGCCGGCATACCGGTCGTGAGATGGGGCATCTGGCCTTGGGGGAAGAGCAGGGCCTGGCCGCGCTGCTGGCCTCGCTGCCCGCTAAGCGAAAAATCCTGATTCATATTAATAATACCAATCCCATCCTCGATGAAGACTCCGACGAACGGCAAAGTCTGACGCGGCAAGGCATCGAGGTAAGCTGGGATGGGATGCTGATCGAGGTATAGCCATGACACAAACGCAACCGCTGTCACCACAGGCCTTTGAACAGGCGCTACGGGACAAAGGCGCTTATTACCATATCTACCATCCCTACCACATCGCCATGCATAACGGTCAGGCGACCCGCGAACAGATCCAGGGATGGGTGGCGAACCGTTTTTATTATCAGACCAGCATTCCGCTGAAAGACGCGGCGATCATGGCCAACTGTCCGCATCCGGAAGTGCGTCGCAAATGGGTGCAACGCATCCTTGACCATGACGGTCAGGGCGACGGCGACGGCGGCATTGAAGCCTGGCTACGCCTCGGCGAAGCCGTGGGCCTCAAGCGCGACGTGCTGCTGTCGGAAGAGAGGGTTTTGCCGGGCGTGCGCTTTGCCGTGGATGCTTATGTCAACTTCGCCCGCCGCGCCAATTGGCAAGAGGCGGCGTGCAGTTCGCTCACCGAGCTGTTTGCGCCGCAGATTCATCAGGCGCGTCTCGATACCTGGCCCGGCCACTATCAGTGGATCGAAGCGGAAGGCTACGGCTACTTCCGCAGCCGCCTGAGCCAGGCGAACCGCGATGTGGAACACGGGTTACAGCTGGCGCTGGAGTATTGCGACAGTGTGGAAAAACAGCAGCGCATGCTGGAAATCCTACAGTTCAAATTGGACATACTCTGGAGCATGCTGGATGCCATGAGCATGGCGTATGAATTGCATCGTCCTCCTTACCATACCGTCTCCTCCGAGTCGGTATGGCACAAAACGAGACTGGTATGATGGAGCTTAATCACTCACAGACGCCGATGTTCCGGCGCGGTTTCCGTTTGCAGTGGGAAGAGAAGCAGAATAGCCACGTCATTCTCTATCCGGAAGGGATGGCGAAACTTAACGACAGCGCCGCCGCCATTCTGCAATTGGTGGACGGCAAACGGACCCTCGGCGAGATTATCGCCGATCTGTGCGCCCGTTTTCCCCAGGCGTCGGAGCTCGATGATGACGTCAGCCAATTTTTCATCCAGGCCTATCAGCAAAAGTGGATTATCTTTCGTGAATGAGCAAAAACCAGTCGTGAATCCGCCGCTATGGCTGCTGGCGGAACTGACCTACCGCTGTCCGCTGCAGTGCCCGTACTGCTCCAACCCCCTCGATTTCGCGTCGCAGGACAAAGAGCTGACCACCACACAGTGGATCAAGGTGTTTAAGCAGGCGCGCGCCATGGGCAGCGTGCAACTGGGATTCTCCGGCGGCGAGCCGCTTATGCGCAAAGACCTGGCGGAATTGATCGCCGCCGCCCACGACCTGGGCTTTTATACCAACCTCATTACGTCAGGTATCGGCCTGACGGAGAAAAAGCTGCAAACCTTCGCGGACGCCGGCCTTGATCATATCCAAATCAGTTTCCAGGCCAGCGACGAAACCCTGAACGCCGCGCTGGCGGGCTCGGAAAAAGCCTTCCGGCAGAAATTGGCGATGGCCAAGGCGGTTAAAGCCCATGGTTATCCGATGGTGCTCAATTTTGTGCTGCATCGCCATAACATCGATCAGATCGATCGCATTATTGAGCTTTGTCTCCAGCTGGAAGCCGATGACGTCGAGCTGGCCACCTGCCAGTTTTACGGCTGGGCCCAGCTGAACCGGGAAGGGCTGCTGCCGACGCGGGATCAAATCGAGCGCGCCGAGCAGGTAGTGAAGCGCTATCGGGAGAGCATGGCGAAGGACGGCAACTTGACCAATCTGCTGTTTGTCACCCCCGATTATTATGAAGAGCGGCCCAAAGGCTGCATGGGCGGCTGGGGCGCTATCTTCATCAGCGTTACGCCGGAGGGCACCGCGCTGCCATGCCATAGCGCACGCCAGCTGCCGGTGAAATTTCCCTCGGTGCTGGAGCATGATCTCGATGACATTTGGCACCACTCCTTCGGCTTTAACCGCTATCGCGGTTTCGATTGGATGCCGGAGCCGTGCCGTTCCTGCGACGAAAAGGAGAAAGACTACGGCGGCTGCCGTTGTCAGGCATTTATGCTGACCGGCAGTGCCGACAATGCCGATCCGGTCTGTGCAAAATCGTCCCATCACGACAAAATCCTCGCTGCGCGCGAGGCGGCCAATCGCACACGAACGCAGATCCATGAACTGCAGTTCCGTAACCGCGTCAACTCGCAGCTGATTTTTAAAAGCATCCCATGAAGGGGGTCCGGCAGGAGGCGCGGCAACTTCTGGCGAACGGATTGACCCTCTGTTTGCGGCATGATGCGTGGGCAACCGAAGCCGCCGCGCTGCTGCGGGTTGAGGTCGGCAGCGATGCCGAACCAACCGCCTGGCCGGGCTTGGCGCACCTGCTGGAACATCTGCTTTTCACCGGCGGCAGGGCCTATCAACAGCAGCAGCGGCTGTTAAGCTGGATCCCGGCGCAGGGAGGTCGACTGAATGCCACCACCCGCGGTGATCGCACCGCCTTCTTTTTTGCCGTCGATCCCCCGAAGCTGGCGCCGGGTTTGGCGCGGTTGACGGATATGCTTGCCGCGCCGTTATTCGACCTTGCCGCCCTGGAACAGGAAATAAACGTTATTGATGCCGAGTATCGGCTGTTGATGGCCGATGCGGATACCCTATGCGACGCGGCGCAGCTGTACCTGTTCGACGGCGCGCCGGCCTTGCGGCGTTTCCAAGCGGGCAGCCGCGCCGGTTTCGGCGGGGATTTACCGTCTCTGTGGCAGGCGCTGCGGGATTTTCATCGGGAACATTACCAGGCCGGCCGCATGACGCTGTGGTTGCAGGGGCCGCAGCCCTTGGCTGAGCTGCGCGCCCTGGCCGAAAGCTACGGCGCCAGCTTGCCGGCAACCCGCACCGTCATCCCCGCGTCGCCGTTGCGGTTGACATCCCGTGGCGACGCCATGCTTCAGGTTGCCGGCGGTCCACGGCTTCGGCTGAGTTTTGCCCTGAACGGCTGGCGGAACTGTGACGCGGGCGGATATGACATTTTACGCGCCCTGCTGAACGACGAGGCGGACGGTAGCCTGATGGCCTGGCTGCGGGAGCGTGATTGGTGCGACGGCGCCGATCTTATCAACAGCTGGCGCGGTCCTGATACGGCCATCGTCGCGGTGGAATTCACCCTGACCCGGGACGACCCCGCGTTGGGCGTACAGGTGGAACGGGCATTTTTATACTGGCTAACGCAGCTGTCCGCGCTGTCGGATAATAAACAGTTGCGGCATTACGCCCGGCTGGCGCAGCGGCGCTTTGACAGCCAAACGCCGCTGGATCAGCTGCGGGACCTGGCTTTTGATGCATCGACGCCGCAGCGCATCGACACGCAGTCCTGGCGGCGCTGGCTGGCACGGTTCCGGCCGGAGGGGATAAGCCGGTTATGGCTATCGGAGCAGGTTACGGGGTCTCGGGTCCACAGCCGGGGGTTTGACCTGCAACTCGCCCCGTTTACTCCGCCCTTTGCGGGACCGGTTCCGATGCCGACGCTCTGTTTTTATGCCGACAGCGCATTCCTCACGACGCATCAACTGCCGCAGGCGCAGCCTATGCCGCAGGCGCGGCCCATGCCTCAAACGCCCCCCTTACCTCAGACGCAGCCCGCACTCCCCTCCCAGTTCGTGAGGTTACGGCAGATTGCGGCGGGGGAGACCGCGGTGCTGACGCTGTATCCGGCGCCCTGCAGCGGCTTTACCGAGCTCCAAGGGCACATTCTGCACGCGGCGCTGCGGGCGACGGCGGCCAATCTGGCCCACGGCGGGAGCGAGCTGCGCATTGAGCGGCGGCAGGGCGTGTGGCTGCTTCAGCTTTGCGCCGATGACGCCATGATGCCCCGCGCGCTTGAGGTCATAAGCGAGCGGTTGCGGGATCTTCCTGAAGCGGTAATCCGCCAGGGACAACGCGCCCGGCAGCACGAACTATGGCGCGAGCAGGGACAGATCCCGGTGCGCCGGCTTTTGAGCCAGCTGCCGGGCTGGCTGGGGACGGTCGCCGGGGACAACGCTTCGAACCGACCGCCAGCGGCGCCAGGGCACGGCATGGCCCACTGGCTGGGAGATGTCTCCTGGCAAGGAACCCTGTATGGCGGCACAGCCGGTCTGCACCACCAGCTTTCCCGACTGCTGAGCCGTTTCCCCGGCACTTTTGCGGCACCGGAATTCCCTACAGCAGCAGTGCCGTTCGCCGCCGCATCGGAACTCCCTGCCGCAGCGACGCCGTCCGGCGCCGCACCGGAACTCCCTACCGCAGCAACGCCGAACGCGGCGCGCTATACGCTGCCGCAGGCCGAGGGAGATCACGCCTTCATCCTTTTCTGCCCGTTGCCGGCCGCCGACATCGACAGCCAGCTCGCCTGGCGTCTGTTGGCGCTGATCTACCAGCCTTGGTACTTTCAGCAGCTGCGCGTGGAGCAGAACATCGGCTATGTCGCTAATTGCAGCTTTTATGATACGGCATGGCGTGCCGGGATTGTGTTTGCCCTGCAATCTCCGCACTTTAACGGTGAAGAACTGCATCAGCGCACACTGGCATTTTTGCAATGGATGGAGACTCGGCTTGACGAGATGCCGGCAGAGCTGCTGGCGGAGCGGCGTGCCTCTCTATGGCGGATGCTGACCTGCCGGGAGCCAAACCGCTTTATCCGCGCCGGGCAGGCGTGCTTTATTGACCCGGCGATCGTCACGTCCCAGGCCCGGGAGCGCCTGGAGCATATAGACCCAATGGCGCTCAAGCGCTGGCATAGAATCTTTATCGATTCGGCCAAGCACTCTGCCGGTAATATAGTGGCGACCACCGCATAGGTTCCGTTGTCGGGATCATCTTTAACAGTTACTTTTCCCCGGTTGATCCTTCCCCGGATAAATTTAACGCTATCCGGTTCCGGCAAAGGGAGCCGAAAAACCGTGAGTCCTGGGATAACGCCGATTTTTTGCCGCGTTTAAATCCTCTGGTCTCCCATACATCATTTTCTTTGCGGAATAAAACCAGGCACACCGGTTTCCACCACCGAATTAAAACGTATCCTGGTGGTAATATTTTGCTGAATTTCATCCATTGCACTTACAGGCAGCGTTGAAATATCCATGTTTTCTTGAATATGGCTTGGCGCCGCGGAAGTCGTCAAAAAAGCAGCGCCTCGCTGCACACACCAGGCCAACGCCACCTGTGCCGGCGTCTTTTGCAAACGGCGGGCAATTCGGGTGATCACCGGATCTTCCAGAACATTCGGATCCATGCCATGGCCGAGGGGCGCGAACGCGAGCAGGATAATTCTATGCTGCCGGCAAAACTCAAACAGCTCCCACTCAGGCAGGAAAGGATGACATTCAACCTGCACCACAGCCGGTTTTATCCGCGCCGTCGCGACAATTTTTTTCAGCAGCGGCAAAGTGATATCAGACAAGCCGATGGATTTGCACCGTCCACTCTCCACAAGCCGTTCAAGGGCGCTCCAGGTCTCTGTCAACGTTACCCCCGTGTCGTAAATGACCTGGCCCCGTTCATCCCGGGGATCCTGATTCTCGCCGGGTTGAAAGGCAAAGGGAGTATGGATCAGGTAGCAATCGATATAATCAAGGCGAAGACGGGCGAGGCTCCCCTCAAAAGCAGGCAGAACCCGCTCCGGACGATGATTGGTGTTCCATAATTTCGTGGTGATGAACAAATCCTCCCGCCTGACCTTGCCGGCCTTCAAAGCCTCGTGGATTGCCAAACCGACCATCTCCTCATTTCCATAGCGCTCCGCACAGTCGAAATGCCGGTAACCGGCTTCCAACGCAGCTATGACGGCCTGTTTTGTCACTGAAAGATCGCGGAAAAGCGTGCCGAATCCCACCGCCGGCATCTCGCCGGAACCCTGTAGAACCGGCAATGTTGTGTCGCGAAGTTTATTTTGCGTAGTCATATCTTTACTCCGGTTATTTGTTAACAATCATAAAAGATGATGCAGATTCAACGATAAACTCGTTTCTGCGGGGTTTAATCCGCAGTCGCGGCTTTATCAAATAACAACGCCAATGGGCTCACTACCGCCATTGCCAACAACAAAAGTTTGAACTGCCCGACCAGCGCGACAAACGACGCCTGACCGGTAATCATTTCGTTGAGCGCCGCGGTCGCCACCGGGCTGGTGGACGCCGCCAGGTTATGTGCGGCAATAAAGTAGGGCGTCAAGTGACTTGCAAATGCCTGATGCATCGCTTGGCTATTGTTGAAAAAAAATATCTGTACCACCGCAACGCCCATCGTGCTGCCATAGACACGAGCAAGATTGAAAAAACCTGCGCCTTCGGCACGCAGACCGGGGGCAAGGGTGCTGAACGCCACCTTGGCAAGCGACGGCATTAAAACGCCGAGGCCAATCCCCTGGATCGCTCCGGTAACCGCCACTGGCCACCAGTCCATCGCCGGTGAATAGCCGAGTATCAGAAAATTGGCATAAATCACTAACGCTATGCCTGCGGCGACCCACGGCCGAGGGTCGAGACTTTCGGAAATACGGCCCATCAGGATAAATGCGCTTAATAATCCGATACCCCGTGGAATCGTCATGAAACCGGTTGTTGCCGGCGGATACCCGAGCAGTTCGTTCAACATCGGAGAAGTCAGCGCCATCGTTGACAGCAGCACAAACCCGGCCGCGAAAAAAATGATGGTTGAAAATACGAAATTTCTGTTTCTGAACAATGCTTTGTTGAGAAAATGCACTTTCGCGGTCAGTATGTGCACCATGTACAGATAGAATGCCAGTGCGGATGCCAAGGCCTCCGCCCGGATTTCCGACGAGGCAAACCACTCCATGCGCTCACCCCGGTCGAGCATCATCTGCAACGCAATCATACCCACCGTAAAGGTACCGAAGCCGAAAAAGTCAAAAGGGGCGCTTTTCCCGGCTTTTTTATCGGCAAGGGACAGGGCGGTTGCGATTGCGATAAATCCTGTTAGCGGAAGGCTGATATAGAATAACGCACGCCATCCGTAATATTCGCTGAGCCAGCCACCAATACCCGGGCCGCTGGCTATGCCGAACAGTACAATAGCCGTCCAGGCATGGCCGAATTTCACCCGTCGGGCAGCGGGGAGCAATTCCACTACAATCGCCATTGAAAGGGGGCCGAGAATGCCGCTGGCCGCGCCTTGAACAATACGCGCGCCGACAAACTCCAGCGGGCTGGTGGCAAGGGTGCCGAGAAGCAACCCCATCGTGAAGAGTGCCAGCGCGGTTTGAAACACCCTTTTCAAGCCATAGCGTACCGCCAGCCACTGGGCCAACGGCATGCTGATCGCGCTCGCGGCGAGATAGGCCGTGAATATCCAGCCCACTTCATCGTCGGACATCGATAAGCTTCCCTGAATAAAGCTCAGTGCCGCATTCGGCAAAGACAGATTCACGGCTTGCATATAGGTCGCGAGCAGGGCGGCGGCTTTTAGCGTGCGGACGCCTTTTTGCTCTGGCGTACCCTCAGTATTGACGCTCATAGGCGACGACCCGCGGTCAATAATTTTCCGAACAGCGGCGCCCAGAACCCGCGATATCCGGTATCGACCTTTACCGTGGCGCTGGTACCGGAGAACAGGGTAAGATCGGAACTTGGCTCATCAAATTCGAGCCGAACCGGTACCCGCTGAACGACCTTGACCCAGTTCCCGGTTGCGTTTTCAGGCGGTACCAGGGTGAAATCCGATCCTGCCCCAGGACTCATGCTGATGACGTGGGCTTTGAAAATTCGATCAGGATAGGTATCAATATTGATTGTCGCATCTTGGCCTACATGCATATGGGTCACTTCCGTTTCCCGGAAGTTGGCTTCAACCCACATCTGCCGCCGGGATAGCAGGGCAAACGCCGGCGCACCGCTGTTGATATAGTTGCCGACCTGTAAATCATCCACTTTAGCCACAATACCGTCGTCAGGCGCATATATGGTGGTGTAAGACAGGAGCAGCCGTGCTTCATCGAAGGCGCTCCTGGCTTCGCGAACAGCGGGATGATTATCGACCTCTATATCCGGATGACCGCCCAATTCAACCACCGTATTGGCAATCTGCTGTTCTATGGACGCTATTCGCTGCCGGGCAACTTTAAGGTCGGTATCCGCGCGTTCGTATTCTGAGCGGGAAATGGACTGGCTGACCACCAGCGTCTTTTTTCTAAGAAAGTCTTTTTGCTCAAAATCAGCCGATTCTTTGGCCGATTGCAGTTCAGCCTGTTGTTCCCGGTATTTTGCCTTCAGTCCTTCAATAGCAAGTCTTGCGACATTCAGCTGTGCTTCTGTCTGGCTGAGCGCAATCCGGTACGGCTCAGCATTTATTTGAAAGAGAACTTGTCCTTTATAAACCCGTTGGTTGTCCTTCACCGCAATTTTGGCGACTTGTCCTGAAACCTGGGCATTGATCAATGTTTTAGCTACCCGAGCGTATGCATTGTCGGTTGAAACATAGGGTTCGGCGCCCAGATAATACAAACAGCCGGCTACGGCTAAAAGAACAGGTAATCCAATCATAAGGATGGGACGTAATGTCTCTTTGACTCTTTTCCTGATATGCGTCCCGGCTTTTGTAAGCTCTTTCAGTTCGCGGGCGTCCAACGCCGCGTTGCCAACATTTTTAGTCATAATGAACTTCACCTTCCATCCGGAAACAGGGCCTTTCCCCCTGAGGTATCGCTTCGCCGCACGAAGCTTAAAACTTAGCCTTTTCAGAGTCTTTAATTTTGTGCGACAATGTAAGAATATCGAGCAACCGATCTTTGTTCAAGGACTTTTGTACACTATGGCACAAAATAAAGTTTCAGAAGGGAAGGGCCGTGGCCGCCCCCGTGCGTATAACCCTGAGGCAGCGATACAGCAGGCTCTAGATATTTTTTGGCACCAGGGGTATTCCGCAGCTTCGCTGGATGGCATCGCCAATGCCGCCGGGATGAATCGCCCGAGTCTTTATGCGGCATTCGGCAATAAGCACGCGCTTTATATCAAGGCACTAGAGCAATATTGGGTACAGGCCGCTGATGCCATGCGTAAGGCGCTTGCGGATAACACGCTGTCATTACGCCAGGCGTTGACGCATTTTTATCAGGGGCAATTGTCAATCTACTTCTCGGGCGACGGCCAACCGCGAGGCTGCTTTATGATCAGCACAGCCACGTCCGAGTCCATGGGGGATGCACCAATACAAACGTTTCTTTTGGGGCGGATGCATCAACTTGACGCCAGTCTCGAAACAAGGCTGCGAGCAGCCATCATTGCGGGAGAATTAAAAAAAGATGCCGACGTTGCCGCTCTTGCCATCGTCGGGTCCGCGGTGCTGCATACCCTTTCAATCCGTGCCCGGGCGGGAGAATCCCGCGCTGTATTGATGGAGGTCGCCAACAGCGTGATAAATCTGATTTGCGGGTGAAAGGCGGAACAGATGCCTGGAGGAGGGTACCACCTCCCCTGATGGAACCCAGCTCGCCCAATATCACCATGCTGAAGTAAGTGCATAGATGTATGTATTAATTGAGTTCATTCCCCGGAAGAAGCGTTTGATCCCGTCGAATGTACCCCACCTTATGTTAAGGCATCACAAAAGTGTGACGGCGATCACACTCAGTGACCAAGCAAAGCCCTGACCCCATCAAAGTTGAGCCAGATCACGAAAAATAATGAAACGCTGCTCCATTATCATAAAAACTGTGATTCATACTACAAATTAAGCGCATATCTGAATGGCTGGAAAAATTTTCTTTGACGCCCCTATAGCGCCATGGCCGTGGATTTGTCTTTTTTTTCAATAAGATAGTGCCTGCTGCAGTATTTTCAACAAGGTACTGTATGGCGATGAACAAGGGGTAAGGTATATGCGCACGACGGGTCATTTGCGCTGGTATATGGTGTCATTGGTTACCCTCGGCACGATTTTGTGCTATTTAACCAGAAACACCATTTCAGCGGCCGCGCCAACGCTACAAAGCGATCTGCACGTCACGACACAACAATATTCCTACATTATCGCGGTGTTCTCGGCTTGTTACACCATAGCCCAACCTATCGTTGGTTATGTGATTGATTCTCTGGGTACTAAAGTCGGTTATACCGTTTTTGGCGTTTTGTGGGGGATTTTTTGCCTCGGCGCATCTTTTGCCGGTGGCTGGAAAGGGTTGGCGGTACTTCGCGGCTTGGGCGGTTTTGCAGAAAGCGCCATGATTCCCGCGGGGTTAAAAGCCGTGACTGAATGGTTCCCGGATAAGGAACGTTCCGTTGCGGTGGGATATTTCAACGTGGGTTCCTCAATGGGGGCGGTAATAGCGCCGCCGCTGGTGGCCTGGGCCATCTATATCCATAGCTGGCGTCTGGCCTTTGTCATTGTCGGCTTGGCCAGCGTGATGTGGGGCATTGGCTGGTTGCTGGTATACAACCGTCCGTCAAAATCCAAATCCCTGTCGAAGGAAGAGTACCTGTACATTACCGGCGGACAACCGGAAAAAACGCAGGTGGAAAAGGTTCATATCGGTCGCTTGCTTAAACAGCGTAAATTCTGGGGGATTGCGCTGCCGCGCTTCCTGGCCGAACCGGCATGGGGGACCTTTAACGCCTGGATCCCGTTGTTTATGGTGCATACTTACGGCTTCACGCTGAAAGATATTGCCATGTTTGCCTGGATCCCCATGCTGTTTGCCGATATGGGCTGCATCATCGGCGGCTACCTGCCCGGGATTTTCCAAAAAGTATTCGGCGTAAATATCGTCGTTTCCCGTAAGCTGGTGGTGACCATGGGCGCGGCGATGATGCTGCTGCCGGGCATGGTGGGACTGTTCGGCAGTCCGTTTGTCGCCATTGCCCTGCTGTGCGTCGGCGGGTTTGCCCACCAGTCGTTGTCCGGCGCATTGATTACGCTCTCCTCCGATATGTTTGATCCGGGGGAGGTGGCGACAGCGAATGGTTTTACCGGTATGGCGGCCTGGACGGCAAGCACGCTGTTTGCGCTGGTGGTGGGGGCGTTGGCCGATACCATCGGTTTCAGTCCGCTGTTCGCCGTTTTATCGGTTTTTGATGTGATTGGCGCGGTGATATTGTGGACGCTGCTGAAATCATCCGACCCGACGTTCAGTGCTGAACGAACCGCTTAAGCAAGCTGAATAGCAATAATCGCCGGCCTGTCATTGGTCTCCAGGTCGGTTGGTAGAGGGTGCGGAAAGACAATCCGGCTGCAATCAGACACAACGGATGTCCTTTCGCAACGCATTTACATCCCTCCCCGGCATGTTTCTAAATCACCGAGCATAAGTATCCTCTTTTGCCAAAATCCTTGCCGTAGTAATCCTTTGGATGGGGATGATAGCCAATGGCCTTTCCGTTTCCTTGCGCCGCACACTCTTTGTCCCCTTCATCTTGATATATCTTAGGCACGGGACCAAACAGTTTTGCGTTATTCCAAAACTGTTTTTGACCCGGAGGGCTGACTAACTTGGGCGCGGTATCAGAAGGCTTATCGCCAGGGGTAAAATTCAAATAGGCGCATCCGGAAGAAAACAGCATAAAGCCTGTCAATATAATGGAACTCGTGGTCATTCTCATGATATATGCGCCCAATGATTAGCCGTGTATAATAATATTTGTCTGGTGATATATCATTCAGACAATAATGGTTCATAAAGCTGAAAAGTATTTTTAGCTTTGATGTAATTTTAAATTAAATAAAAAACTATCAAAATTTTGGCATAAATTTGCTCCGCTAAAGGATTGCGTAACATGAAAGCATTTTATTATATTTACTTGGGTTATTAATGCTTTTAACCTACATCTCGTATTGTAAAGTTGCAATTGCCACTTTTATCATTTCTTGTATTTAACGCATTTTGAGAAAACACTTAGATTAGAATAATAAAAATCTCATTAGTTTCAAGTGCTAATGACAGAATTAACATATTAACCTAGATAAAAATTAGTAGTGATACGTATTGTTTTAATCTTCGCGTGCTAACCAATGGAGGTATTCGAAATGGGGATAAGAACCGTTTTTTTATGTTTTTGCCCTGGTCGGCTAGGGCCAAATATTGGCACGATCGTTTTTGATATTCGCGATCGGTAATGAGAAGGGCCACCTAGGCGGCCCTTAATGTATGGGGTAAGTCTTTTTGTTGAACAACCCTTTTCAGATGATTCAGCCTAACTGAAGTCGGTACTGGTGGTGACGCTTGCCCAATCACTGATTTCCTGTCCCAGTTGGCTCAGTTTCTGCCGCACCTGTTCCAGGGCATCCGCCCCCAAAATCAGGTGCACAGGGGGCTTTTCCGCCTGCAAGGCGGTAATAATGGCTTTGCCGGCCAGTGCCGGGTCGCCTCGCTGAATACCGTGCGCCGCAGACAGGCCCGCGCGTACCTTACCGGTGGTTTCAGCATAGGCCGCCAGACGAACCTTCGATTGTTTCATTGAATTTGGGCTACGAAAGTCGGTACGGAACGCGCCCGGTTCGACAACCGTGACGCCAATCCCAAACGGAGCAAGCTCTTTAAACAACGTTTCCGAGAGGCCTTCAACGGCAAATTTTGTCATGTGATAAAACCCGACGGCGGGAAACGTAACCAGTCCGCCCACGGAGCTGACATTGACAACATGCCCATGTCCCCGCCCGCGCATCCCCGGCAGCACCGCTTTGATCATGTTCCAGGTTCCATAAACATTGGTTTCAAACAGGTCGCGGACATCCTGCTCGTCACCTTCTTCTATGGCGGCCAGATAGCCGTAACCAGCATTGTTTACCAGGACATCAACCGCGCCGAAGCGCGCTTTTGCAGCGTTAACCGCGGCCTCTGCCTGCTCGGGGCGGGTGACATCCAGTTCAAGAGCAATCGCCGCATCTTTATACTTTTTGACCAGGTCATCCAGCGCGGAGGCATCTCTTGCGGTCAGCACAACGCGATAACCCGCCATCAGTACCTGTTCAGCAAGGTCTCGTCCCAGACCTTTGGAGCAGCCGGTTATCAGCCATACAGATTTATCTTTAATCATGTGTCAGCCCTTATCTCTTTATTTCATTTAGGCCCCTTCCCAGTCACCAGGAGGACTGACGGGGGGCGACGAACGTCGTTCGATCTCATCGACAATGAGCATTGAGTGTAATAGCCTAGAATTTTTTTATCATGTCTGATAATTAGGACGAGCCATGCAATCTGATAAAACAATCAGCAAGGGCAATCTCGATGATTTATCCGCTTTCGCCACGGTGGCCCGTATCTGCAGTTTTACCCGAGCCGCCGCCGAATTAAAGATGTCCACATCGATGCTGAGCTATACGATTAAACGACTCGAGGCCCGCCTGGGCATGTCTCTGCTGCAACGCACCAGCCGCAGCGTTGCCCCGACGGAAGCGGGGGAGAAACTATTGCTAGCGCTACTGCCTGCGCTGGACACCATCGAAGGGACGCTAAATGAGCTAGCCCTTGCGGAAAAGCATGTGACGGGAACCCTGCGTCTTAATGTCACCCGACAGGCATATAACAATGTAATACGTCCTTTAACCGGTAAATTCTGTGCCATGTATCCGCAGGCCACCCTGGAAGTGATCATTGACTATGGGTTTAGTGATATCGTTGCCGAACGATTTGATGCCGGCATCCGGCTGGGGGAAAAATTACAGCAGGACATGGTGGCCATCCCCGCAGGACCGCCGCTTTGCATGGCGGTGGTGGCCTCACCAGGCTACCTGAAGGACCGGCCTTTACCGGCAACGCCGGAAGATCTCAAAACCCATAAATGCATTAATTACCGGATGATTTCGGCAAATAACATTTACTCCTGGGAATTTTCAAAGGAGGGCAGAGACTTAAGAATTGCCCTCAACGGTCCGCTGACCTTCAATGACCCTGACCTGATGCTGCAAGCCGCCCTTGACGGGTTGGGCATAGCCTATGTCCTTGACCACGAGGTGAAAGACCATATAGCGGCCGGCCGCCTGATAAGATTATTGGAAGACTGGACGACTCATTTCCCCGGTTTCTTTCTTTATTACCCATCCCGGCGGCGCGTCTCTCCCGTATTATCTTCATTTATTTCTTTATTGAAAGGCTAGGGCATAAAAAGACGGCGCTCTCCCCGCGACGGTGAAAATGCAGGCCGGCGAACGCATAAAGCATTCCCAAACACAGCCACCCTTGAGGTGGCTGTATTACTTCTGAATCCCAAATAAACTACGCTACCAAGAAGAGCATTAATTTGCTTTAGCGGGTGCCTAATACAAATAATAATTCCTGAGCAAAATATATGGCTGCTTTATATCTTTCAATCCGATCTGTTATGTTTACTCATTCTGTTCTCCTGTCAGGATACCGGGATTAATTTTATGGTGAATTTCGCTGTCCATCAGCCGACAGTCTTGACCCACACCGACTGGGCATTGGTGAATTCCCTCAAACCGAAATGAGACAGTTCACGCCCGTAGCCGCTGTTTTTAACGCCGCCCACCGGAATGATGGGGTTCGAAGCCGAAAAGCCGTTGATGAAAACACCCCCGGTTTCCCTGGGGGGTCATAATTACATCGGTAGCGACACTGATAGACCCCTCCAAACTCCAGCCACACGGTGATCGGGTCCTGCAACCTGTTACAGCCGCAAAAATTACAGGTATAATCTCAAAAATCATTCAACGGGTTCAGAAACGAAGATGACAAAACTCACCTTACAAGAGCAGATGCTAAAAGCTGGATTAGTGACCAGCAAAAAAATGGCCAAAGTCCAAAGAACGGCTAAAAAATCACGAGTTCAGGCTCGTGAGGCAAGAGAGGCTGTGGAAGAAAATAAAAAAGCACAGCTTGAGCGTGATAAACAGCTCAGCGAACAACAAAAACAAGCTGCTTTATCTAAAGAGTATAAAGCTCAGGTGAAGCAGCTCATTGAAATGAACAAAATTGACATTTCAAAAGGCGATATTGGTTTTAACTTCACAGATAATAATTTAATCAAAAAAATAGTTGTGGATAAGATTACACAAGCTCAGCTGATTAGTGGGCGTCTCGCTATTGCTCGTTTGGTTGTTGATAACAGCGGCGAGAGTAAATACGCTATTATCCCCGCGAGCGTAGCCGATAAAATTGCCCAGCGAGATGCGAACAGTATTGTATTAAATAGTGCGCTTAGTCAGGAAGAGCAAGATGAGGAAGATCCGTATGCCGATTTTAAAGTGCCCGATGATTTGATGTGGTAATTAACGTTTTGCAGATGCTTAAAGTGGATGGTTGGGTTTACAGGGATGCTTACGCCTTCACCTGTCCGTCCCCCTCGCATACCAGAAATTTATCATCCAGACTTCAGCCAAAGACGTAGTCTGCGCAGGCATTGTGCTTTACACTGCGCGCTGCAAAAACTAAGTATTCAGACGATTAAGCAGGCGGTATGGCGATGAACGGAAAGATCACAACGTGGTTTAAGGATAGAGGTTATGGATTTATCAAAGATGAAAACGATGATAACCGTTATTTTCATGTGATTAAGGTCGCCAACCCTGAGTTGATTAAGAAAGATGCGGTGGTGACTTTCGAAGCCACCACCAATAACAAGGGTTTGTCGGCTTATGCGGTGAAAGTCGTACCCCAAAGCAAATACATCTATATTGCGGGCGAGCGCCTTAAGCTTACGTCGATCAAGTCTTACCTGGTTTACAGCGAAGAAGTGTCTGCCGATACCCGCATTGATAAAGAAAATGTGGTGCTGTCTGTGGGTGTACTGATGAGTAGCATCAGGCCGAAATCAGCCGCGAAGCCTGGTGAAATGCGCTCACTGAAAAAACTGGCGATCACCACCTTCCAGGGAACGACGTTAATCTTCTCGGAAGATGAGATAGACGTGGATGCCACGGTGAAACTGCTCAAGGTCTGAGCTAATACACTTAAATACAAATTAAGCATCAGATAATCACACAGGCCTTGCTCGGCCACCCAGTCACATATGGGCAGCCGTTTATTCGCATCCGTTCGCGCCGGCCTTAAAGATCGCGTTCTTTCAGCGCCCGCTGGCGATCGTAATATTCATTTTCAGCGGCAATGATTTCGTCGAGCAGCGAATCCACATCGGCTTTATGCGTTTCTTCGGCGAATTTTCCGGTCAGAATGGTTTCCGGGGTCAATTTACCGTCTTCATACAGCGCCCAGATTTCTTTCCCATAGCGGGTTTCCAGCAACTTCGGCGCGAACTGGCCGTAGTATCCGGTTATGTTGTTGACATCGCGCTCAAACATCTTTCCTGCATGGTTATTTGCCGCGGCATCGACGGCCTGCGGCAGGTCGATAATCACCGGGCCTTCGGCATCCATCAGCACGTTGAATTCCGATAGATCCCCGTGCACGATACCCACGCATAGCATGCGCACGATATTGCGGATCATGGTGTCAAAACCGACTATCGCTTCTTCTTCTGTCAGAATCACATCGCTAAGACGCGGCGCAACCAGGCCGTCGGCATCGGTGATAAGCTCCATCAGCAGCACGCCATCCAGGCAAATGTACGGCTGCGGCACGCGCACACCGGCATCCGCCAGACGGAACAGGGCATCGACTTCCGCCGTCTGCCAGGACTCTTCCTGCTGCTTGCGTCCGAATTTTGAGCCTTTTTCCATCGCGCGCGCGTTGCGGCTGTTACGGACCTTGCGACCTTCCTGATACTGCACGGCCTGCTTGAAGCTGCGCTGTGTCACTTCTTTGTAAACTTTAGCGCAACGAATCTCTTCACCGCAGATTACGGTGTATACGTCGGCTTCTTTGCCGCTTTTCAGTCGACGGACCACATTGTCTATCAGACCGTCATCCACCAGAGGTTGGATTCTATTTGGAATTTTCATGCAGCCTTGTACCTTATTTCAGCGCGGGAGGGAATAACTTGCGCAAAATTTTTGCGGTACAAGTTCTCTCGTGTAGCACTGATGAGTACCATTATCCTTTATCTCGCGTTGCCCTGATGGTTTCTATTATGCCACAATATTTATTGCAGCTGGGCGTTATGCGGCGCAAAAGTAGGGTGACATGTGAAGAACAGGTATACGAAATGACGCTCCCGCCCGCCGCCGGGCTAGGCTGGGGGTAGGGTGGGCAGCCGCTGGGTGATTTGACTGCCGATCGGGTCGGCATGATCCTCCTGGCTGAAATGGCTGCCTGGTCAGAGGGGGCGGACGAAGTCCTTTAATTGAATTTGCGGCCTAGCGGCACGCACAGGCGAAATGAATGTCCCTGGGTCGGCCCTACACCCGTCGGTTGTTGGTAATATCAGGCATCCAGCAGATAGCGGGCAATCTTCACCACGATTTTACGAATCGGCGCTGGCTGCGTCAGCGTGGACATCGGACGGTGCAATTCTCCCGGAAACAGCAGCGCGATGTTCCCCGGCGTCAGGCTCAGCAGCGTTTCGTCGCTGAATCCCTCATACAGGCCGAAATCCTTTTCCTGGTCAAAATCCGTGCTGGGACGCTGCCCCTGGTGGCTGGTGGCCGCGCCGATAATTTCCCGGCCCTCAAGCAGAATATGCAGGTCGATATAGTGACGATGCAGTTCCGGCTGCTGTTCAGCCAGCATTTTGGTGCGGGCGATAATGTGGTTGAGATAAATATCCCGTCCCTCGATTTCCGCTTCCCCCGCCGGCAAGTTTGCGAGATCCAGCGTGCTGATGACTCGCAGGGTACGGCGGATTATCGGGTGATAAAGAGAGTTTTCCGTCGCCGACGTCAGTTCATCTAAAATCATAATTGACTCAATAGCCTCTGTCTGTTCCGGCGCACCGGCTAAAGGCCGGCACCTGCGCCCACTGGCCGGCGCGGCGGTCAACCACCGCTTGCGCCGTGGTGTTGATATTGATTGCGATCCGCACGGACCACCTGTGTAAACTGCGCCGGTCTTAAACCGCCACCACCATACCGCCATCCACGAACAATAAATGTCCGTTGACGAAGTCCGATCCCTGGGAGGACAAAAATACCGCCGCACCTACCAATTCCTCCGGGTTGCCCCAGCGGGCCGCAGGGGTTCTTTTGCATAGCCAATCGGTAAACGGCTGGTCTTCCACCAGCGCTTTGGTCATGTCGGTTTTGAAATAACCCGGCGCGATACCGTTGACCTGGATATTATGCCGGGCCAGCTCAACGCACATGCCGCGTGTCAGCATTTTTACCGCTCCTTTGGACGCGGCGTAAGGCGTGATAGTGTCCCGGCCTAATTCGCTCTGCATGGAGCAAATATTGATAATTTTTCCGCGCTGTCTTTTTACCATAAAACGCGCCACTGCCTGTGACACCAAAAATACTGATTTTTGATTCACGGAAATAACGTCGTCCCAATCTTTTTCCGGAAATTCTGTAAACGGATGACGACGCTGAATGCCGGCGTTATTGATTAAAATATCAATGGCACCAATGGTATTTTCAATGTGTTCTATTGCATTATTCACCTCTTGGTGGCTGGTGACGTTAAATGCCTGGGCGTAGGCGATATAACCTTCGTCGCGCAGTCGAGCGGCGGCATTTTCCGCCCGATCGGCGGTAATATCATTGATAATGATCTCTGCGCCGTATTCCGCCAAGCCTTCGGCCATGAGAAATCCTATACCCTGTGCCGATCCGGTAATTAAAACTTTTTTACCTTTTAATGAAAATAAGTTTTTCATGGAGTAATCCTGCCAGCCAAATCAATAGTGTTTTTTCAAAAATGAAATTACCTATCCCGCCCGAATAATTTCCACGGGATAATGCCGGCGGTGTATACCGCCCCGGTAAACCTTCAGCAAAAACGAATTTTCCTTCTATCGCTAACGAGCTACCGGATAAGTCGTCTTGGAAACTGAGTGTTATCAGAACGTTTTAGCGCCTGCTAAACTGTGATCAAGATCACTTAAGTACATGTTACTAAAAGCTGTTACCCGTAACGTGATCCGGTAGGCGGATACCCGACGTCGCGGGAGGTTTTTGACACTGGAGAGATATTTATTGTGGATAGTTATGATGATAATTCATTGATATATATATAATTTTTAATTATACACTTACGATGTTATCGAATCAATCAAACGTAACGCTATTTTCATCAGCGTCATTAACAGTGCATAATTCACCATTAACCACCGCCCCTGCCAAAGGTTTGCCCCATGAAAGCTCAGCGTGTCACGCTTCAGGATATTGCGCAGCTCGCTGGCGTGACGAAAATGACCGTCAGTCGCTACCTGCGCACCCCGGATAAAGTGGCGCCCGACACGGCCATCCGCATTGCGCAGGTGATGGAGGAAGTGAATTATAACGTCGATCCCGATAATATGATCTACGCCGCCGCGCATAATCCGCGTATCGGCATCTTGATTCCCTCGTTTAATAATCAGATTTTTTCCGATTTGCTGGCCGGTATTGAATCGGTGACCTCCAGCCAAGGCTACCAAACCCTGGTGGTTAACTATGACTATAATAATGAGCGGGAAGAAGGGCAGATTATCCATTTGTTGTCCTGCCACCTTTCCGGCCTGATCCTGACGGAATCGGTACACACTCTGCGTGCCGATAAGTACTTGAATGCCGCGGATATTCCTATCGCCCAGCTGATGGATATTGATCCGCAGCCCAATCGCATTATGGTGGGTTTCGATAACGTCCAGGCGGCGTTTGATATGACCTCAACCCTGTTGGCCAGCGGTAAACGGAATATTGTCTATTTTGGCTCCATGTCGGACGTGCGCGACCAGAAGCGCTACCGGGGCTACTCCAAGGCGATGGAGGATGCGGGCCTGACCCCGCGCAATATTTCTCCCAATACCCTGTCGTCGGTGTCCATAGGCGCCGGTATGTTATCGCTGGCTCGGCAGATGTATCCATTAACGGACGGTATCTTTTGCACCAATGACGATATCGCGGTGGGGGTATTGCAAGAGTGCCTGCGTTTGCAGATTGCCGTGCCGGCGAAAATGGCCATATCCGGTTTTCACGGGCTGGATATCGGTTTGGTGACCACGCCGTCGCTGGCAAGCGTCATTACCCCCCGCTTTGAAATGGGCAAAGTGGCAGCCGAGATTTTACTGAAAAAAATTAAACGGATACCCACCATCGAACACGTCGATTTGCACTATCGCATCTCCTTGGGCGGCACGCTTTAGCCGCTGCCGATCACGTTGCAAGTAACATGTTTTGTTAACATAATTTAAAGAGATCTCCATCACAAAATAAAGCATCGAAAACAGGCTTGATTACGTCATCTTATTTATCAGGTGATTAATCATGAACAATGTGGATACTGAGGCGGTCCTTATCCTGGCCCCGGTGAAAGATGAGCTTATGGAAAAACTGGCTGCCCATTACCGGGTCTATAAGCTGTTTGAATGTGAGGATACGGCGGCATTCCTGGCGAAACGGGGTAACGAGATCAAGGGTATTGTAACCCGTGGCGATATCGGTGTGCGCAACGCGGTGCTGGACATGCTGCCCGGACTTGAAATTATCGCTATTTACGGCGTCGGCACCGATGCGGTCGATCTGGAATATACTCGCGGTCGCGGCATAATCGTTACCACCACCCCCGGCGTGCTCACCGACGACGTGGCCGATATGGCCATGGGGCTGTTGCTGGCCGCCTCGCGCCGCCTATGCCAGGGCGATAGCTTTGTTCGGGCCGGCAAATGGCCCCACGGCAGTATGCCGCTATCCTCGAAGGTCAGCGGCAAAAAGCTGGGCATCTTCGGCATGGGGCGCATCGGCCAGGCCATCGCCCGTCGGGCTGCCGGTTTCGATATGCAGATCACCTACACCGACCGGCAGCGGTTCGATCACCTGCCATACGATTTTTTGCCCGATCTGCCCAGCCTGGCGGCGGCCAATGATTTCCTGATCGTAGCGATTTCCGGCGATCAAAGCAGCGTCGGCATCATCAATAGATCCATATTCGCGCTGATGCCCGCGCATGCACTGCTGATTAACATCGCCCGTGGCACGCTGGTGAATCAAGACGATTTAATCGATGCGCTGCGCGATAAACAGATTGGCGGCGCCGCGCTGGACGTGTTTGCTGACGAACCGCATGTCCCCCGGGATTTGATCGATCTGGACATTGTGGTGCTGCAACCGCATGTGGCCAGCGCCACGGTGGAAACCCGCATCCGGATGAGCGATATCGTCTATGCCAATATCGAGGCTCATTTCAGCGGGCGCCCGGCGCCCACCGCCATCAGTTAATAAGCTATTGACGCAGGGTGCCGGCAACGATCCTCTATAGTGACCTGATGATCAGCTCATCGCACCGGTAAGGTCATGAGCCTTTATTCCCTTATTCAACGGGCCTGGCGATCGCCGGCCATAGGTTTCCTTATGCCTGATCCGGGCTCGACGGACCAGGCTATTTTTGATGAGGCGAGTTATTTATGGATACTAAAATCCCCAATGCCCGCTGGTTACGCGTTATTGTACCGATATTAATTGCCTGTATTATTTCTTTTATGGACAGGGTTAATATCAGTTTTGCGCTGCCGGGCGGGATGGAAAGCGATCTGGGTATTACCAGCCAAATGGCGGGCTTGGCCAGCGGTATTTTCTTTATCGGCTATCTGTTTTTACAAGTCCCGGGCGGACGGACCGCCGTTAATGGCAGCGGCCGGAAATTCATCGCTTGCTCCCTTACCGCTTGGGCGGTGGTATCCATCTCAACCGGATTTGTCACCAACCATTATCAGTTGCTGGTATTACGGTTTATTCTCGGGGTTTCCGAGGGCGGTATGCTGCCGGTGGTATTAACCATGGTCAGCAACTGGTTCCCGGAAAAAGAGATCGGTCGCGCCAACGCCTTTGTCATGATGTTCGCCCCCATCGGCGGCATGTTTACCGCACCGGTGTCGGGTTATATTATTAACGTCCTGGACTGGCGCTGGCTGTTTATTCTTGAAGGCCTGCTGTCAATCGTGGTGCTTACCCTGTGGTGGTTCCTGATAAGCGATCGTCCGCAGGAAGCGAAGTGGCTGTCAGCCACCGAACGGGATTATCTGGTGGGGGAGCTGGCGCGGGAAAAGGCTGCGCGCAGCCTGGATAAAGCGGTATCCAAGGCGCCGCTGGCCGACGTTTTCCGTAATAAAGGGTTGGTAAAATTAGTACTGCTGAATTTCTTTTACCAGACCGGAGATTATGGCTATACCCTGTGGCTGCCGACGATTTTGAAAAACCTGACCGGCGCGAATATGGCTTCGGTGGGCTTATTGGCCATCCTGCCGTTTGTGGCGACCATTCTGGGCATTTATGTTATTTCTTTCCTGTCGGATAAAACCGGTAAACGCCGTGCCTTTATCATGCTGTCATTATTTTGTTTTGCCGCCGGTCTGCTGGCTTCGGTGCTGTTTCGGCAAAATGTACCGGCATCTTATATGTCCCTGGTGATTTGCGGTTTCTTCCTCAAGGCGGCCACCAGTCCCTTCTGGAGTATTCCCGGCCGGATTGCGGCGCCGGAAGTGGCGGGCAGCGCGCGCGGGGTGATCAATGGCTTGGGTAATTTGGGCGGCTTCTGCGGGCCTTATATCGTCGGCGTGATGATCTATTTCTACGGCCAGAGCGTGGCGGTGTGCGTATTGGCCGGTTCGTTGACCATTGCCGGTCTGATCACCCTTTGGTTGCCTAAGGAATGCGATCCGGATTCCAGCCGGGTAGAAAATATCCCCCTGGATACTTTGAACAGTATTAAACGGTCGTAAGCGCACTGCGGGTTAGCGACATATCGCTGCGCCGGCCTTCATAAACACACTCCCCGGCGAACCGCACCGGCCAAAATCAACGGAATTATCCATCATCCATTTTGATGGTGAATTCAGGGCCGGTGCTACCCACTGCGTGAAGTCTTTCCCCGCTCGCCGGGGGGCGTATAATTCATCAATGCAAAGCTTCCGCCTTGATACTGTGGATTTTCAGTCAAAGTGCGTGATGCCAGTGCGGTGATTTCCGCGGCATACTGTTCGGCATTATCCTGGGCGTGGAATCCCAATCGTTCCGCTGCCGAGTTATCCCAATAGGTGCGGCTATTATCGGACACCCCCCAGACGATACAAAACCCGACCTCCTCGGCCGTAATACAACAAGATAACAAGCGTAATAGATCGTCCTCGGATAGCCACGTGCTGAGGTGCCTGACTTCAGTCGGTTTAGGGATGCAACTACCGATACGGATGCAGATGGTTTCAACGCCATGTTTATCCCAGTACATACGCGCCAGGGCTTCGCCCCACACTTTGCTTAATCCATAAAACCCGTCTGGTCGTACGGCGCAGTGGATATCCAGCTTCTCATCAACGGGATACATACCGATGGCATGATTAGAACTGGCAAATACAACGCGTTTGACATGGTGACGACGCACACCTTCATATATCGCCGCCAGGGCGGTCAAATTATTGTCAATAATGCCCGCCAAAGGGCCCTCAACGCTGCTGCCGGCGAAATGCAGAAGGATATCAACCCCTTTGAGCAAACGGTCCACTACCAGGGGATCACGTAAATCACCGCACATGACATCTTCATTCGCTGCAAAAGGTTTAGGACATTTATGGCCGCCCGCAGATCGCAATTCGACCCCCTGGCGCAGAAGTTCAGGACGTATCACCTTGCCGAGATTGCCGCTGGCACCGCTCAGAGCAATTTTCATATCATCTCCTTCGATGCCGGCGCATGCGATGCGGCAACTTCGCTCCGCATCGCCATGCGGGTACTGTCAATGATGCGTTTGCCGCAACCGTCTTAATGCGCCCAATAAATGCACATCTTTAGCATAAGCTGCGGTAAAGGCCATGACAATATCGGCATACTGAAGTTGCGACCGGCCCATATTATTATCCCCGGCGGCGTCAACGGCAAACCTACGCCAATGACTTAGCGGGAGTTGGCCTTCTCCAGTCCTTCCCACAGCCCTTGCATATACATAATGCCCATGGCCCGGTCATGCAGGCCGTAGCCCGGCACGCCCGTTTCGCCCCAAATCATGCGTCCGTGATCCGGGCGGATATATCCCTGGTATTTGGCATCATAAAGCGCGGCCATAATGGCCCCCATATCCAGCGAACCACAGGCGCTGGGATGGGCCGATTCATAGAAATCGCCATTACTGCTGACCTTCACATTGCGGAAATGGACAAAATGCACCCGGTCACGAGCGGCAAACTCATTGATAATATCGGGCAGGTTATTGCGCACATCACAGCCCAGGGAACCCGTGCAAACCGTCAGTCCGTTGGTGGGATCGTCGATAATATCCAGCAGGCGACGGTGATCGTCGATGTTCTTAAGAATACGCGGCAGACCAAATATTTTGCGCGGCGGATCGTCGGAGTGCAGGGCCAGTTTCAGCCCCAGTGATTTAGCCACCGGGATCACTTTTTGCAGGAAATATTCCAGATGTTGCCAGAGCTTTTCCTCATCCACGTTTGCATAATCGGCTAACAATCGCTGGAGTTGCGCCGGCGCATACTTGGCGCCCCAGCCCGGCAGTTCGATACCTTGGCGGGGATCGATGGCATCGATGGTGGCGCTGTCGAAGGCGAGGGTATTTGAGCCGTCCGGCAGGGGATAGGCCAGGTTGGTGCGGGTCCAGTCAAATACCGGCATAAAGTTATAACAGATAATCTTGATGCCGCAGCGGGCCAATATGTGTAAATTTTCGCAATACTCGGCAATCAGCCGGTCGCGGCCGGGTTTGCCCAGCTTGATATCTTCATGGATGCGAAAACTGTCCACCACGTCAAATTTCAGCCCGTGCGCGGCGGCTTGGCGCTTGATATCCAGCAGGCTCTCCTCCGGCCAGACGGTGCCCAGCGGCTGTTTGTACAGGGATGAAACAATACCGTAAAGACCGGGGATCTGGCTGATATATTGCAGAGAAACCGGATCTTCCTGGCCGTGCCAACGAAAAATAATTTTCATGATAACCTCCGGGTTATTTATTTTTTTTTGAGAGCTGTAAGGGGGGCATATTGCCGGCAACCGTCGACGTGAGTTGCAGACGCCGAATTTTGCCGACAATCAACCAGTAACTCAGTACTGCGACAATGCCGTGGGCGCCGACATAAATCAGGGCAATCTTGAATGAACCGGTGCTTTGCAAGATATAGCCGATGACCACCGGGGTAATAATTCCCGCCACATTGCCCAGGGAATTAAACAGGCCGCCGGTGGTGCCGATAATTTCCTTCGGCGCGGTATCCGCGACGACCGCCCAGCCAAGGGAGCCGAATCCTTTGCCGAAGAACGCGGCGCTCATGAGAATAATCACCACCGTCTCGGAATTGACATAATTACACAGCATCATACTGGCGCTCAGCGTCAGGCCGACAGTAATGGGGATTTTTCTGGCAAGACTCAGATTGCCGGTTTTTTTTAGCAGCCAGTCGGATATAAATCCGCTGGAAACGCCGCCGACCAGGCCGCATATTGCCGGGATAGCGGCCATGAAACCGGCATGAAGAATAGTAAATCCGCGTTCTCTCACCAGGTAAATCGGGAACCAAGACATAAAGAACCAGGTAATGGCGGTAATACAATATTGTCCGATAAAAATACCGACTAACATTCTGCTTTTGAATAATTGGGCAACGTCGTGTAGAGAGGCGCCCTTTTTCTTTTCGCCAGCGGCTTTAACGGCATCAAGATTCATATCAAGGTCTGTTAATCCGCCACCTTGCCGAATAAAAGCTAATTCCGACTGATTTACCGATGGATGTTTTGACGGAACAAAAAACAGCAAGCACCAGAAAAGCGCAACCACCAGGCCGATACCGCCCATGACCAGGAAAACGTGATCCCAGCCATAGTCATGACACAGCCAGGCCATCAGCGGGGTAAAGATGGCCAGCGAGGCATATTGCGCGCTATTAAAGACCGCTCCCGCCACCCCACGCTCAGCGGAGGGAAACCAGGCGGCGATGACCCGCCCGGCGGTCGGGCCCACCGGTGATTCGCTGATGCCCAGTAAAAAGAGCAGCATCAATAGCGTCATAAAAACCGAGGCGATATAACTGACCAACCCCATCATTAAGGTCACCGTCGACCAGCAGGCTATGCCAAAGAACATGGCGCGCTTGGAACCTATCTTATCCACGATCCAGCCTGCGGGCGTCATACTGATCACATAAGCCCAGCTAAAAGCGGAAAATAAATAACCGATTTGGACTGAGCTGATATGTAAATCGCTTTGCATACTTGAACCGGCAATGGACAAAGTGGCCCGATCGCCGGTGGCTAATGCCAGCACAAAAGTTATTAATGCCAGCATGACGAATCGTTTTCGGGTACGTGTAACCTGAGAATTCATTAGAATTCACCTTCGAAAAAACATGTAAGGGTAGAGTGGCCGGCGTGCAGGTATTATTTTTTTACCGGTCCGTTATTTGATAAATTATTTATTCATCGATATTCGAGTTTCGCGTAAATAGTTAATCCCGCCTTGTACCATATAAGGAGTAATTGCGGTAACCAAATAGGTGGCGCCCCATTCGATAGCCAAACGCGAACGTTCAGCATCACCGACATACGTGCCCGCGATGCGTCCGTGACGTCGAATGGTCCGAATACATTTCTCCATGGTATCCAATACCTCCGGATGATTCGGATTTTCGGCATGTCCCATGGAAATGGCTAAATCACCCGGACCGACAAACAGCACGTCAATGCCTTCAACCGCTAAAATCGCCTCGAGATTTTTTACCGCTTCCGGCGTTTCAATATGCACTGATACCAGTTTATTGGCGTCCGCTTGGGCCAGATATTGCGCTTTATTGCCGCACATACCGTAGCGGGCGGCACGAGGCAGAAAAGCCACCCCGCGTTCGCCGCGCGGCGGAAAGTGGCAGGCCGCAACCGCGGACGCCGCCCCGGCGACACTGTCCACCAGGGGCACCTGGACACCGTTGGCGCCGAAATCCAGCGCTTTTCGCATGTATTCATGGCGGTTGAACGGCACCCGCACAATGGCCGGCACGTCCACGGCGTGGGAGGCCCGAACCATATCTTCCAGGGTCTCCGGGTTCATATTGCCGTGTTCATTGTCAATCAGCAGAAAATCAAAGCCAATCATTGCGGTAAGTTCGGCGATTTCCGCCGAGGCAAAGGTGACAAAACAGCCTTGTAATGGTCCATCATAGAGCCGCTGTTTCCACTGTGGATCTATCATGACCGGGTTCCTCTTTTTACTTCAATACCGGCCATCTGTTCGAACACCTTGATAATATTGGAATGATCTTCTGTGCCCGTACCCTGCGCCATGCATGTTTTATAGAGTTCGTGTACCATGCCGGCAATGGGCATCGGCACGTCGATGCCTTTGCTTAATTCCATCGCCAGGCCCAAATCCTTATATTGCAGGCGAGTCATAAAGCCGGGTTCGAAGTTACGCTCAAGAATCTGCGCGCCGCGGATATCCAGCGCGCCGCAGCGGGCGTAGCCGGCGGAGAGGACCTCAACAATCCTGGCGGGATCAACGCCGGCCTTGGTGCCCATCACCAGTGCCTCGCCCAGTGCCGCCATGGTCGCCGCCGCCAGTACCTGGTTGCAGGATTTCACCACCTGACCGGCACCGTTGCCGCCGACGTGGGTGATGCGTGTGCCTAATACCGCTAAAATCGGCAGGCAGCGAGCAAACACGTCCGCATCGCCGCCCACCATGATTGACAGGCTACCGCTTTTCGCGCCCTTATCGCCGCCGCTGACCGGTGCATCCAGCATGCTGGCGCCGGTTTTTTTGACCCGTTCGGCAAAATCGCGGGTCGCCAGGGATGATATGGTGCTCATATCAATAATCACTTTGCCTTTGTCCAGCGCCTCGGCTACGCCCTGGTTGCCGAACAGCACTTCTTCCACCTGCGGCGTATTCGGCACCATGGTGATAATGATGTCGGCCTGACGGGCGACCGCCAGATTACCGCTTTCACCTTTGGCGCCGTCGGCTGTAACCTCGTTGATGTCCTGTGCCAGGATGCTGTAAACATGTACCTCATAACCCGCCGACAGTAAATTCCGCACCATGGGTTTGCCCATAATGCCCAGGCCGATAAAGCCTAAAACTGGTTTCATGGTTTTTCTCCGTTAAATGTTGTCAGCGTTATTCACATTGAGTATTCAATAATGGACCGCAGTTCGTTGACGTTCACCCCATCAAAAGGAACCGAGGTTTTAAGCGATAATGACGCCGCCGTTCCGGCGGCATAGCCCGTCAGGAAACACTGGGCAGTGACCCTCGCCGAGGCCAGGGCCTCATGCTCCGCGCATAATATGCGGCCGGGCGCGATCAGGTTCGGCACGGATTCCGGCAGAAGGGTGTCATAAGGAATGTCGTAATAATCGTTATCGAGATAAAACATAAAGATGCCGTCTTTATTGTGCGCCTCGATACACCAGGCGCTTTTGGCGACCGAGCGTTGGCTCTTGCGGGCATGAAACACATCATCGTTGGTCAGGGTCACTTGTCCGACGATGGTGCGGCTCTGGCGGATGCCAATCTGAGTGGCGACATCGTTTAGACGGGCGTGCTCAAAGCCGGGCACAAAATTTTGCAGGAATCGTTCATATTCCCGTACCTGTTTGCGTCCGCGCTGTTCAGCCCAGGTGAGATCCCCTGCGTTCGTGGCATCAATCGGCCGGCCGTCATCGCGCAAAATGCTGGTGACATTGCACATCACCTCATCCGGACGAGGGGAGGGCAACAGGTAAATGTGCCGGCGCGGCAGGTGATAGCCCTGGCGCCGGGCTTCGTCTACCCAAGCCTCCAATTGCGGCACCGGATGGCCGATACCATGAGGGATATCCACATTGCTCATACGGAACACCATGGTCGGGTACTGCACCATGCCATTGCGTCCGACGGTATGCGGCACGCCGGCTTTAACGCATAAATCACCATCACCGGTGGCGTCGATAAACCGTTTGGCCAAAATCACCTGCCGGCCGCTCTTGTTTTCAATAATCACCCCGGCCACGGCACCGTCTTCCATGATGATCTCGGTCATCTGGGTATGGAACAGCACTTTGACGCCGCTTTCCGCCAGCAGGTCATCGGCGATTTCCTTCCAGACATGGGGATCATGCACCACCAGGGCGGTGTCGCCGAACGGGAAGGGGGCGCTCACCGCCCGGCGCTGTTTGAGGAGGTGATAAAACTCACCGGCAAAACCGTCCACCAATTGCTGTGGTTTGCCGGTTTTACCCGAGCTGAACAATCCGCAGATGGCTCCCGACATGCCGGCGGTCGCCATACCGCCGCAGAAGCCATAATGTTCAATTATCATGGTATCCCGGCCGGCCCTGGCGGCGGCAGTCGCGGCGGCGACGCCCGATGGGCCGGCGCCGACGACCAGCACATCCACTTGACAGGCGATCGGCAGATCCCGTGCATTTTCATGAAAAACAGTCATCTCCAGGCTCCTTTCATCGGGGGAACAACGGCGGTACTTCCAGCCGGTTGCTTTTTTTTCCATCAATACACCTGCGTTGTCCCACGCCAGCGTATCCATCACCGTCAGTTATTGTTGTGGATCTTGCGCTTACCCAGCACCGCGCCTTGGGCGATGGGCTGAACCAGTTGGCCATACTGGGATAACCAGCTGCCGTCCGGTTCGCGTTGCAGTGGTTGCCAGTCGCTTAATCGCTGTTTCAGCTCCAGCGCGCTGATATCCACATCGATGCGGCGTTTGTCCACATCGATAATCACGGTTTCGCCTTGTCTGACAACCGCCAGCGGGCCGCCGGCCGCCGCCTCGGGCATTAATTGCCCCACCACGATGCCGCGGTTCAGGCCTGAAAGCTCGCCGTCGGTGACCACCGCAACATATTGCGCGATACCGGCGCCGTTGAGGGCCGCGACAAAGCTGGCGGCAAACACCGTGCCCGGCCCGCCCATAACGCCCATATTGCGCAGGATAACCACGTCGCCTCGCTGGATTTTTCCGTTACCCAAGGCGGTAATGGCCTCGTCTTCACCGTCAAAAATATTGGCGGGACCTTTAAATTCATGCAGTTCGGCCGGTACGGCTGAGAGTTTGACGATAGAGCCTTCGGGTGCCATGTTGCCGCGGAAAATCGCGACGCCGGGACGTGTGCTGATGGGGTTGTCCAGCGGGCGGATCACCTCGCTATTTTTCACTACCACCGTGGCGATGTTTTCACCCACCGTTTTTCCGTTTACCGTCAGGCAGTCCAGATGTAATGAGTCTTTCAGGCGTGACAATACCCCCGGCGTACCCCCGGCCACATCCAGATCTTCGGTGCGGTAAGGGCCGTTAGGGCGGACCGCCGTCAGTAGGGTGATTTTATCGGATAACGACTCATACAGGCCCACCACGTCAATCGGCAGTTCCGCTTCGGTTGCGACGGCTGAAATGTGCCGCACGGTATTCACCGAACCACCCACCGCCTGTACGGTCATAATGGCGTTTTCCACTGCCTGGGCGGTGAGAATATCGCGCGGGCAGATATTTTGTTCCACCAGTTCGACAATTCGTTTACCCGCGGCTTGGGCGTACTCGCGCAAACGACGGCTGTTGGCCCAGATGGGCGAATTGCCGGAGAGCGACATGCCGAGCGCTTCGGCGACGATATGCATTGAGTTGGCGGTACCCAGACCGGCGCAAACCCCCGGAGACTGAATGGCGGACTCGGTCATATCCGTCAGCTCCTCGAGGGTCATGCTGCCGGTTTCCACCGCGCCGATGGACTCGTAGACATCATCGATATCGACAAATTTTTCACTGTGGCACTTGCCGCCAATCTGATAGCCGCACGTCAGCAGCAGCGAGGGAACGTTGAGGCGCGCGGCGGCCATCAGGTGCGCCGGGGTGGTTTTATCGCAGGAAGACAAGCAAATCATGCCGTCGAGGACCGCGCCTTCCACCATCACCTCGATTTCATTCACAATAAGGTCGCGGGTGGGCATCAGGTAACGGGCTTTTTTACCGGCGCTGGTGACAAAGTCGCTCGGTGCGACGGTGCGTATTTCAAAGGGCAGACCGCCGGCGGCGCGAATGGACTCCTGGACCTTTTTGGAGATCTCGTCCAGATGGATATAACAACACGACAGGGAATTGGACGTATTAATCACGGCGATTTTCGGTTTCAACATATCTTCGTCGCTGATGCCCATGCTGCGCCACTGGCTGCGGCGCACAGCCCAGCGGGTGGATCCGGGTTTGAAATTACTTCTATACATCAGGGTATTCCTTAAAATGAATGTGGTTATGGCATGCGTCACTATTCAATATTAATGGTGTGTTGTCCATCCACTTATGAGTGAAAAAGTTGAACTGGTGCACAAATACGTTATTTAAAGCAATTTTGATGCCGGGATGTGCGGGTGCTCAGTGTGAAACAGAAGATTTTACGTCAATTGGATGGACCAATTAACGTAAATGTATCTAACGAAAATGTGCCTCCGGTTAAACAACACCCATTTCCGCCATCACGATTGCCAGCACAACGGCCAGCAGCGGGACCAGCACGCAGGTGACAAAAATGTATTTATAGGTTTCCTTGACCTCCAGTCCGGCGATGGAACTGGCAACCACCGCGCCGGTGGAATGGGGCATGGCGTCCAGGGCGCCGGAGGACATCGTCACGATACGGTGCAGCGCATCCATATTGACATTAGCGGCGGCGAACTTGGCCCCCAGCGCGGTGAGGAAAATGCCCAGTCCGCCGGCGGCGGACCCGGTGATCCCGGAGAAAATGTTGATGGAAATGGCTGATGACACAAAGGGGTCAAAGGTTAAGCTATTAACCAGATCTATAAAGGAATGAAAGGCGGGCGCATTTTTGACCACGCCGCCAAACCCCACCACCGACGCGGTGACAATCAGCGCGATGATACCGTTTTTGGAGCCATTATTCAGCACATCGCTCAGGGACTGCCGGTGACGAAACAGTATCAAACCCATCACTATGGACACCGCCATGGCGATAATCACCGAATAGATTGACTCAACCACCCCTTTTAATGCAAAAAGAGCGATCAACAAGGCGATAATCGGTATTAACGAGGGAATCAATCCGGGAAAATCAGACGTACTGCTTTGCTCAAGGTTGACGGTGGAGTCATTAGCGCCGGGAACAAAATGCTCGCCGGCCAACGCCAGCTTCTTTTGTTGTTTAACCAGGTAAAGATAATTGAGATAGAAGGTCAATACAGAGCAGACGATGCCGATAATCGGGGCTGAAAAAATGGTCGTGCCGAAATATTGGGTCGGCATAACGTTTTGAATCGATGGTGTTCCAGGCAGCATGGTCATGGTTATCGTGGCGGCAACCGCCAGCACGGCGCCGGGGAACATTTTTTTCGGGATGTCCGCTGCCCGGAAGAGCGCGATAGCAATAGGATAAAGCGTAAAGGCAACCAGAAAGGTACTGATGCCGGCATAGGTTAATATCAGCGTGGTGAGGAAAATAATCAATATGACGCGCTGTTTGCCTATTTTTTTCATCAACCAATATGCAATAGAGAACGCCGCGCCGCTGCGGTCCATCATGGCGCCGAAAATAGCCGCTAGCACAAACATTAGGAAATAACTGCCGGCGAAGTTTTTCATTGCCAGCCCGTAGTCATCGGTAAATGTGGGCCAAGGATCCATGCCGTTGGTAATAATGATCACCAGTGAGGCAATAATCGATACCGGAATGGTATTGAGTCCACGATAGACTAAAATAATGATGGTCAATACTGAAAGAAGTAAGCCAATAATACTGATCATGATAATTCCTCGTTCCTTCAGTCAGGATTTAACCGCATACTGTTCAACTTTATTCCAGTCAAGCTCAATGCCGAGCCCGGGCGCATCCGTGAGATGAAAATTCATCTGTTCGTCATGAATAAACGGCGTAAGGGTGATATCGCTTTTGAGTGGATTATTGTTTTCTTCGGACTCCATACGTTCGACATTGGATAGCGAAGCAGACATCTGCAGACTGGCGGCGAAGTGTACCGCTGAGCCAAACGAGTGAAGCGAAACTGCACGGCCATTGGCCTGTGACAAGGCGGCGATTTTTTTACATTCACTAAAACCGCCGGTCCAGCCGATGTCGGGCTGTATAATGTCCACCGCGCAGTTTTTAATCAATTTATTAAAGTTACCCAGTCCCTGTTCGGTTTCAAATCCCACCAGGGACATCCTGTCCGGCAAACTGCGGACAATGCGGACGCAGCCTTCAAGGTCATCCACCAATGTGGGCTCTTCAATCCATGAAACGCCCAGCCGGTCAAGTTCAGACAGGTGGGCAATAACGGTTTTGGCGCTCCAGGCTGCGTTCATATCAACATACAACTGGCTGTCGCCAATGGATTCCCTCACCGCTTCCACCCGCATAAGATCCCCTGCCGCGGTCTCACCAAACGCCTGCGAGGGCATATATTTCAGCGGGCCGGTCAGACTGTCAATATTGCGGCCTATTTTTATTTTTACCGCACGATATCCTTGCGCCATATAGGTCTCCATTTCCTTTTTCAGTGCCGTCAGGTTTTTCCCCGGCGCATAAAAACCGCCGCTTGCATAGGTAGCGACTTTATTACTGAAACCGCCAAGCAATTTATATATGGGCAAATTGGCCGCTTTGCCTAAAATATCCCATAGGGCAATATCAATACCACTCATCGCCCCCATCACCATGCCCCGTTTGCCGTGCATTACGCTGCGCCAAAACAGTTTCTGCCATAGCCATTCGATATTCAGCGGGTCTTCGTTGATCAATGCCGGGGCAAATTGTTTCTCGATAATGCATTGCGTCACATCGAGTGCACTGCCATAAGTGAACGCTTCGCCGATACCATAAAGGCCGCTGTCTGTTTCAATCTTGACCAGGACAGCCTGGCGTTTATTGACGGTGGATAAGGCATCGCCAATGACGTTTTCACACAAAAACTGCAAGGGTAAGGTTTGAATATGCGTAATTTTCATTTCCGTTCTCATATAAGATGGAGGGTAAGACATTATTCGGACAATAGGACTCCCGTGCCGGTAAAAGCATAAGCAAATTATCTTTCTTAAATTCAGCATATTACGCTATATTTTTGCCGTTGCCGGACTCTGACAGGCGCGGGCGGACATATGTCCTGCCGACAGCTATAGGGATTACCGAGGCTTTCTTACACAGCGGAGCACCGTTGAAAACCCGTCGTGTCTTGTTGCAGCGCATCGCGGTAATCCTTGCCGTGACTGAGGAATTACTCAGTTCACACTATTGATGATTATAGGTAAGTTGTCCATCCAGTTATGAAGGTAAAAGTTTGAGGTAGTCCACAAAATCATCACTAACTTGCTGGTCCGGTTGCGTTTTGGTTCATACGCATGGGGATGACGGCAACGAATAACTGAACCCTTTATGTTTTTTGGCAAGATATAACCCTTATTTTATCCATCCAGCATACTGTGTGACCCGTCTGGTGTTAAGGGATTGCACAAGGACCATATAGTGATCCTCGACACTCGGGTGGCCCAAAAATATGCGGACGCTAACAGTTACTATTTAAGTGGATGGACAACTTGCCAAATTAATGGATATTCAATGGGTAGACACCGGTCCGGTAATCAGCGGTGCGATGTATTCATTGCGACGCCGGTATGCCACCGGTTTCCTGTCCCGGTGGACCGTTTCGGCAGCGATGATCGAACCGACACCGGTCTTAAATGCCCTCAAGGAAGTTTAAAATGAATTTCGCTTATTCTTCTGTAATTATGACCAAAACCCTAATGTCCAAGCCCACCGTGGCCGCGCTTATTGTCGGTATGGCCGGTGTTTTCTCCAGCCCGTCGCTGCATGCAGATACCTTTGTCTATGTTTCCAACGCGCTGGACGGAACCATATCCGATTATCGCCTCGATACCCAAAAGGGAGCCTTAACTTTTTTACGTAATACTCCCGCGGGTCAATTGGTGATGCCTATGGCGGTCAGCCCCGATAAAAAACATCTTTATGCGGCGGTTCGTTCTAAGCCTTATTCCGTGGTGACATATCGCATCGACGGCGGGAGCGGTTTCCTTGATCGGATTGCCACCGCACCGCTCAGTGCCAGCATGGCCTATATTTCCACCGATCGGCGCGGTAATTATCTGTTCGGCGCATCGTTTGACGGCGATGTGGTGGCCGTTTCCCCCATCAGTCCCCAGGGTGTGGCGGCCGGTAAAACACTGCAAACTATTAAGACCGGCCCGCACGCCCACTCGGTAATTTCCGATGTCACCAACCGGTTTGTCTACGTAGGTAATCTAGGAGTCGATCGCGTGCTGCAATTCGCCTTTGACGAGCGTAGCGGACAACTCACGCCCATCGGCTCGGGATTTGTACAGGCGCCCACCGGTTCAGGTCCGCGCCATTCAACGGTATCTCCCGACGGTAATAACCTCTACTCCCTCAGCGAGCTGACCGGTACCGTGACCCGGTACGCTATCGATCGTACCGACGGAAATCTCACCCGGCAGGAAATCATCGAGGGCGTACCCGGAAAATATCATCTACAGAAAGGACTGGTGCGGCCGGCACTAGGCCAAGGGGAGAAGATTGACGATACGCCGCGCATCTGGGCCGCAGATATCAAAATCACCCCGGACGGTCGTTTTCTCTATACCACGGAGCGTACCAGCAGTACCGTTACAGCGTATCGGGTGGCTATTGACAGCGGAAAACTCAGTTATATCAATACATTTGATGTTGAAAAACAGCCGAGGGGTATTGCCATTGACCCTCGCGGCCGCTGGCTGGTGGTTTCCGGCGAAAAAAGTGCGACTATCGGTGTTTATGGTATCGACGCTCAACTCGGTAGTCTGACACGTGCCGGCGAGGCACCGGCGGGAAAAGATGCCAATTGGGTTGAAATAGTAGAACAAAATTGACAGGTTGTCTTACCAATTAATTAAGAGATTCGTGAGATCGGAATCAGAAATAAAGTCATAATCTGCCATAAAATGACGACCCGGAGCAGATACAACGACCAAGAGGACACCCAGGGCGGCGGGTGAAAATGCCGCCGCTGAAAAAATGTTAACGATATTTTTTATTAATATTATCCATTAGATAGAAATAAACATACTATTTTTCGATGTGAGCCTGGGAAATGCCGTACCTGCAGTTGCCAAGACCGGAGCGAATAGCGTTGAGTATGTTTTAAATTTGTGGTTCAGTCGACGTTTTATCGTCCTAAACTGGCTAGACAACTTATCAATTTTGCAAGATAGTGATTATGCCGAATGCTCATATTGACAGAGGCGTAAGGGGATGTTTAAACCCACGGCGAAAGCGATTGACCGTCGCCGAACTCCAGCATGCGTCCTCTGCGTATTCCTGATCTGATACCGAGGTTATGCCGCTGCCTTAATTGACGAGGTAGCCGTTGCCGAAAAACGGAGAATAAAATGAATAATAACTTATCGGAAGGGTGTCGCGTTATCCGATTAGATGTGCGTGATAACGTCGTCGTTGCACCTGAGGAAATTGCCGCCGGTAGCTGCATTGACGCCGAAAACGTGGTTGCCCTGCAATCAGTGCCTATGGGTCATAAAATCGCCACGCGATTCATCGCCAAAGGAGAGCCGGTATTGAAATACAATACCGTTATCGGTTTTGCCGGCGAAGATACACCCCCCGGCACCTGGATGCACAGTCATAACATCCTGTTTGATAATTTTGTCCGGGATTATGCCTTTAGCCAGAACTACCATCCGACCGATTACCTGCCGCAGGATAAGCGCGCCACTTTCCAGGGTTTTGTCCGCGAAAACGGCAAGGTGGGCACGCGCAATTATATCGGCGTATTTGTGGTGGGCAATTGCGGTGCCTCCGTGGCGCGCAAGATTGCCGACTATTTTACCGAGGAGCGTCTGGCCGAATACGGCAATGTGGACGGCGTGGTGCCTTTTGTCCATGAGCTGGGCTGCGGTATGGAAATGACCGGCGAGCCGATGGATTTGCTGCGGCGCACCCTGGCCGGTTTTGTGCGCAATCCCAACACCGCCGCCGCGCTGGTGGTGGCGCTCGGCTGTGAGCGCAACAATATCCACGGTTTTTTTGAGCAGATGGGGCTGGAAGAGAGTGATACCCTGTGCAAGCTGGTGATCCAGGATACCGGCGGCACGCGCAAAACCATAGAGAAAGGCATCGAAGACGTTTACGCCATGCTGCCGAAGGCCAACAGCTATAGCCGCCAGAGCGTTTCCGCCGAACATATCTGCATCGGTATGCAGTGCGGCGGCTCCGACGGATTTTCGGGCCTGTCCGCCAATCCCTCGTTGGGCGCGGCGGTGGATATTCTGGTGCGCCATGGCGGCACCGCCATTCTTTCGGAAACCACGGAAATCTTCGGCGTCGAGCACACGCTTACCGCGCGGGCGGTGACGCCGGCGGTGGGGCAAAAGCTAGTGGACTGCATCAACTGGTGGCTGAAATACAATGAAGGACGCGACTGCCAGATCAATGGCCGGGTCAGCCCGGGCAATAACGCGGGCGGTCTGGCCAATGTATTGGAAAAGTCCCTCGGCGGCGCCAAGAAGGGCGGTAACGCGCCGCTGATGGCGGTGTATAAATACGCGGAGCCGGTGACGGAGCACGGCCTGGTGTTTATGGATACCCCCGGCTACGATCCGGTCTCCGCCACCGGCCAAATAGCCGGCGGCGCCAACCTGATTACTTTTACCACCGGCCGGGGATCCTGTTTTGGTTCGGTACCCTCGCCCTGTATCAAACTCGCCAGCAATACCCCGATGTATAATCGTATGGAAGAGGATATGGACATTAATTGCGGCGTGGTGATTGACGGTGAAAAAACCATCCAGGAAATGGGTCAGCTGATTTTCGAAAAGATCCTGCGCGTCGCCTCAGGGGAAGAGAGCAAAAGTGAGGCCTTGGGCATGGGTGAAAACGAGTTTGTGCCCTGGCCCATCGGCGTACTGGCATAATTAACTATCACGTGCCGGTTAATAATGCCGGAGTGTAATAATTAAAAACAACAACTTTGGCGATATTACGTTATCAATATCGGTATAAAAAAATAACTCATTTTGATCCGGCGAGCGGGGTATTTCCGGCGCGATATTCAACAGCGCCGCCTATCTCACCATTGCGATATTCACCCCGCTGATGGGGTGGCTGTGCCATGTTTTCAGCCGGAAACCTGTTTTTATCGTCATGGGAGCAACCGGTTTACTCCTGGCGCCGGCAATGATAGAACGATGCGGTGGGGCGTGCGGCGATGAAAGCACCGACGGTGATGATTTTTTTTGGTATTATAAGAGTTGTCCAACCGAAAGTGGCTTGGGATTTATACGTGTCGGGTGAAATTGCATAAACGTAAAACAGAGTCGCGCTAGTCATCTTTGCGATGTCACAGACGGTGGTTATCCCGCTGATTTGCCATGGATGAGTATTTCTGCTCGGAGGGGAACAAGGACATGCCAGATAAAAATAAATTTTCGATGGTTCCGATTAAACGTACCGACGTATTTCAAACGATAATCAAACAGCTCAGCGATCTGCTGGACAGTGGTAACATTAATGCCGGTGAAAGGTTACCGTCGGAGCGCGAATTATCGGAAAGCCTGGGCGTCAGCCGTACATCCATCCGTCAGGCGCTGAAAGTGCTTGAGGCCTCGGGCCGGCTGGAAACCCGCGTCGGCAGCGGCACCTATTTGACCCACAATCGCGCTCCCCACCCGGGCGTGGGCATCTACCTTCAGCCAGGCGCCGGCGTCACCAAAGAGTTTATGCAGCAACTGATCGTGGCGCGGGCAGGCATCGAGCGCGCCATATTTGAAGAGTATTCACGCAAATCCAATCGTGGCGGCATTAACCAGTTACGCACCCTTATAGAGGATAACGCGCGCGACTTTATCGATGATGAAGAGAATGACGAGAACGGCGGCCTGGATTTAAGCTTTGAAAGTAAAGTGGCTGAGCTCAATCAGAACGTTATCCTGTCCCATCTGCAGCAGCAGATCCATCAGCTCTGGATCAGCGCGTGGAACGAATATGGATTTGTCCCGGAAAAGAAAATCGTGCTGCATCAGGAACATCTGAATATTCTTGAGGCCTTGGCGGCTAAAAACAGCGGGCGGGTGGTGGACCTCATCGTTCAGCACGTCGACAAGGAAATCGATTAGTCCACGCTGTTCTTTACGCACGGAGATATCGTCGCCGGTCTGTTTCTCCCAAAACGCGCATGCGTTGTACCATGCACAGTAACAGTCGGGCAGAGGCGAAGCGCAAACTACCCTGTTGGTGCTTTGCTGATTAACGCCTATTTATGAATTCCCTTCATAAGAGCATTCTCGCCAGTTCGCTACTTCCCGGAGCTGGGTTCTGCTAACGTGGTTTATCAATAACCGGTTGAGGTTTCCACTCGGCGGCATATTCCCTATCTCAGAACCCGATGTCATAATTCTTGACGGAGAAAAAAAACATGCAAAAAAGAAAACTTGGCAACAGTAACCTGGAAGTATCCGCTCTCGGCCTGGGCTGTATGGGCCTGAGCCATGCCTATGGCCCGGCGCAAGATCGGTCGGAGGCCATCAAGCTTATCCGCGCCGCGGTGGAACGCGGGGTGACCTTTTTTGATACGGCGGAAGTCTACGGCCCGTATACCAATGAAGATGTGGTGGGTGAAGCGCTGGCGCCTTTTCGCGATCGGGTGGTTATCGCCACCAAGTTTGGCTTCGAACTGCCGAGCACGGATGGGAAACAGAACCTCAATAGCCGGCCGGAGCATATCAGGCAGGTGGTGGAGGCGTCGCTTAAACGCCTGCGGACCGACGTTATCGATCTGCTTTATCAACATCGCGTGGACCCCAATGTGCCTATCGAGGATGTGGCCGACACGGTCAAGCAATTGATTAAAGAAGGTAAAGTGAAACATTTCGGCCTGTCCGAAGCGGGGGCGCAGACCATCCGCCAGGCCCACGCGGTCCAGCATGTTACCGCATTACAGAGCGAATATTCCTTGTGGTGGCGGGAGCCGGAGACGGAAATCCTGGCGACCCTTGAGGAACTGGGCATTGGTTTTGTGCCCTTCAGCCCGCTGGGCAGGGGGTTCCTTACCGGTGCCATTAATAAGGATACCACCTTCGACAGCAACGACTTTCGCAACACGCTGCCACGCTTTAGCCAGGAGGCGCGTGATGCCAACCAGGCCCTGGTGGAGGTCATCGGCTCTCTGGCGGCCAGCAAGGAAGCGACGCGCGCGCAAATAGCCATTGCCTGGCTGCTGGCGCAAAAACCCTGGATTGTGCCGATCCCGGGCACCACCAAGCTGCACCGCCTGGAGGAAAACCTGGGGGCCGTGGACATTCGATTGACAGCCGGCGAGCTGAACGATATCAACAGCGCCGTGGCGAAAATCAACGTGCAGGGCGATCGTTATCCGTCACATTTGCAGAAAAACGTCGGCCGCTGACTAAAACGCCGGGGCATGTACCCTGAGCGGGTCCCGCTGCGGCGGGGCTTTTGGGCGAAGGCGCGTGACGCTATCGCCGGAACCATGGGGCGAAGGCGCATGCCGTTATCGCTCCCGCTGTTCTCCGGGGTAGACCAGACCGATCTGCTTTCTTATGGTATCCAGCGTTTCCATAATAAGGACACTTTCGTCAGGGGGCATAATCGTCGAGGCGGTTCCCGTTCTCACCAGGCGTTCCATTTCAAATGCCTGAAACTGCATTCCGCGATCGGCCACCGTCTCCGCGTATTCTTCGAGCACATTGCCCTGGTAATCTTCAAGGCGGAATGAAGTGGGGGTGTACCAAACGGGTGCGATGACAATACGTGCCTTCGAACCATACACAACGGCGACATTGGGGCCGGCGCAGTCAAGGGCGGATACGGTGGTTGAAATCGCACCACCCTTATGCTGCATGATTGTGGCGATTTCGGCATCGACACCCGTATCCTTGAAACGGGCAGTCGCCAGGATACACTCGGGAGCACCCAGAATATCGAAGGCAAATGAGACAGGATAAATGCCGAGATCAAGGAGCGCTCCGCCGCCAAGTTCCAGCGCATTCAGGCGGTGATTAGGATCCGTCGGCAAGAATTGACGATGTTCAGCCGACACCGATCGCAATGTGCCCAGGACGCCGGAGTCAATGATTTCGCGGATCCGCTTCATGTGCGGCAGGAAGCGCGTCCACATGGCCTCCAGTACGATCAGGTGCTTTTCCCGTGCGCGCCCGACGATTTTCCCGGCCTCACCGGCATTCAACGTGAACGGCTTCTCAATAAGGACATGTTTGCCGGCTTCCAGCGCAAGCAGGGCTGCGTCCAGGTGCTGCGGATGGGGCGTCGCCACGTAGACAATATCAACGTCAGGATCCGAGACTAGCTGTTGGTAACCGCCATGGGCCTTTGGGATGCCGAACCGTTGGGCGAAAGCTCTGGCTTTCTCCTCCGATCGGGAGCCAACCGCCACCACCTTCAGTCCGGACGCGACGAGATCATGGGTAAACAATTCAGCGATCCCTCCGGTAGCGAGAATACCCCAGCCAAGCGACGTGTTCATTGTTGTCTCCTCAGTTCGTTAACACACTATGCGGCTCACCCTATAATGAAACATTATCAAAAGCCTGACGCCAGTCGTTTTCGAATTTTTCTATCGCCGCTGTTACCGCCGGAGCAGAAATAAACTGCTCCGCAACATCAACAGGTAACGTAATCGCTTCACATCCCGCCAACAGACAATCAAGCGCCTGGCGTGAGGTTTTAAAACTTGCGGCCAGGACTTTCGCAAAAGGTGCATGCAGTTTTAAAAGGCTTTGCAGTTCGGACACCATTTGAATACCGTCGCCCCCTTGAACATCAACACGATTCACGTACGGTGCAACATATTCGGAACCGGCCAGCGCGGCCAAAAGGCCCTGATCCGCGCCGTAGACAGCGGTGCCCAAGGTTGGGATGCCTTCGCTTTTCAGCATTTTGATTGCCGCAAGGCCCTCACTGGTGACAGGAACTTTCACTACCAAATCATCAATGATGGTGCATGGCGACGGAACGTGTTCAAGCTCATAAACAGTGGGTCCGACTTTTTATAATGGGTCTTCCGGGCATCCTGTTTACCCGCCGTTTTATCCCTTCGGTGCAAGATGTTTTACATGCGCGAATGTATGTCGCCCTGCTGTTCAGCGCGCTAATTGCCATTGCGAGGTGAAAAGAGCGTCATCTGCTACAGGTTAGTACGGGGTGTTTTGCCCCGATCCCATTCCCCGATTAAAAAGTTAAAGTTATCAAAATGACAACCGATAGAAACTTCTCCCGTGACAATCCCAACCGAAAACATGGCGGGATTGCCGGGCTTACCACTATGGAAGTTCGCCGTTAAATTCAACAAATAATAACGTCCAATGGATAAAAGGATAGGGTATGGCAAAAACGGGTTTTATTTATCCGCTGCTGATTACAGCTGCGCTACTGGCGGGGTGCGCTACCGAGTCCTCTCATACCCGGGAGGTGCAGAAAGTCGCCTCATATAACACCCCTTATCAGGGGGAGCGAAGTCCCATTGCCGTGGGTAAATTTGATAATCGCTCTAATTATATGAATGGTATTTTTTCCGACGGCATTGATCATTTGGGCAATCAATCTAAAACCATCCTGATAACGCATTTACAGCAAACCGGGCGTTTCAACGTTTTGGATCGCGCCAATATGGATGAGCTGAAGGCCGAAGCGAATATTAAAGGCCAGGCTCAGACGCTGAAGGGCGCCACGTATGTGGTCACGGGCGATGTCACTGAGTTTGGCCGTAAGGAAGTGGGCGACCAGCAGCTCTGGGGCATTTTTGGCCGGGGTAAAACGCAAGTTGCCTATGCCAAGGTTGCTCTTAATATTGTTAACGTACAAACCTCTGAAGTTGTTTTTTCCACCCAGGGGGCAGGGGAGTTCGAGTTATCCAACCGGGAAGTCATTGGTTTTGGCGGCACGGCAAGTTATGACTCGACATTAAATGACAAAGTGCTGGATCTGGCAATTCGTGAAGCGGTCAATAATCTGGTTTCAGGAATTGAAAGCGGTTCATGGCGGCCAACGCATTAAGGGATAGTATTTGAATGACAAGATTAATTAGGCGCCTTATCTTAGGTGCTGCTGTATTACTGGTGGGTTGCGCCACCGCGCCAAAAAATATCTATAACTGGGATAACTACCAACCGACGGTGTATCAATATTATCAGGGAGGTAAAACCAGTCCCGATGAACAAATTGCCGCGCTGAAAGAATCCCTTGAAAAGACGCGCGCCACCGCAAAAAAGGTTCCGCCCGGATTGCATGCCCATCTTGGTCTGCTTTATGCAAATACCGGTCGCACCGACCTGGCATTTCAAGAATTTAATCAGGAAAAGACGTTATTTCCCGAATCAGCACCCTATATGGATTTGCTGCTGAGCAAAAATAAAGGAGAGACGAAATGAATCGTCTTTTAGTATTCATCAGCCTGGTTTTTACCCTGGCGTTGACCGGTTGTGCAAAACCCGTCCCGCATGACTATACGGCGTTTAAGCAGAGCAGACCAAGATCAATTCTGGTGTTGCCGCCGGTAAACCAATCACCGGATGTGAATGCCAGCCATAGCATGCTTTCTCAAGTGACGCTGCCTCTGGCTGAAGCCGGTTATTATGTCTTGCCGGTAGCGGTGGTTGAGGAAACCTTTAAACAGAATGGCATGACGACCCCGCAGGATATTCGCGCCGTCAGCATTGCCAAATTACACCAGATTTTTGGCGCCGATGCCGTGTTGTATATTGATGTGACCGGCTACGGCGCAAAATATGTCGTTTTGGCCAGTGAAACGCGCGTGACGGCAACGGCAAGGTTGGTGGATTTGCGCACCGGGAAACTTCTGTGGACCGGCGGGGCAACCGCATCAAACAATGAACAAGACAACAATAATAATAGCCTGGTCGGTATGCTGATTACCGCCGCCATCAGCCAAGTGGCGAGTAATATGATGGATAAAGGCCATGATATTGCGGGAATCACCAGTGCCCGAATGTTATCCGCCGGCGCACCGGGCGGGATATTATACGGCCCGTATTCCCCGTCGTATGGTAAAGATAAAAGTTAGGTTTAACCCGGGCATTGCACGAGTTCTATCGCACTATCAGACAGCCTGTCCCGCATTATGCGGGCTGTCTGAAACGTGCCGGAGAAACTGAGAGACGAAAGCCGTTAACTCACGCCTGCAATGCAATCCCCCCTGGCGTTAAATTAAAGCAATTGCTCGGACGGGGGAGGCCGATCCCCCGTTTATCCTCAAGGGTAACGCCATAAAGATAAACGTCTCGGGTACCTTATCCAAATTGGCCAGATTTTCCATAATAAGTTTGCCGGCACCCAGAATAATTTGATGGGCGGGATAGGTGGAATTTGACCAGGCATCAAGGGACATGGCGTCCGAACCGATGACATTAACCCCTTTCGCTAATAAGTATTCCGCTCCCCCACCCGATAAACCGGACCAATCTGACAAAAAGGACTTATGATTTGGCCGAGGTTGCCATTTTTTATCATGACCGGTGCGGAACAGTACAATATCATCGGCCTTGATATTTCCGTTTTGCGCTTCCCAAGACTGGATCATGGAGACGGTAATTTCCGTATCCACGGGATAGTCAGAGACGTCTATCTTAACGCCCCGTCCAATCAATTGGTGAACATCGATTTGCTCGATGGTTTTACCGCCGGGTATGAAATGCGAGGGTGAATCAACATGGGTACCGCAGTGATCGCCCATTTGCAACAGGTTATTATAATTTCCATCCCCCGCGGCATGGGTTTCCCAATCGTTCAACATAAACTTCGGATGGGTTGGCCATACAGGCATTGAGGGATCATAACAATAATTCAGTTCAATAAGTTCGCAGTGATGCAATAAGGACAATAGTTCATTATTCATTTCAGGCGCTCTTATGGGTAATGGTTTCTTTTATGAGGTAAAGCGGCAAGCAGGACAGGATCAGTACACCAACGATAATCATATAATGCACATTGAAGCCATAGTCACGGATAATCCAGCCGGTAACGGGGGCGACCAGGATGCCCGAGATCCCGACAGCCAAACCAATCATCAACCCCATGCTGGATGCGGCCGCTTTGGGGGCTGAATCTATCAGCAAGGCATAGGCGACCGGATACGGGGAGTTTCTGAACAATCCCCAGAAGATAAGTATCGCCCAACCAAATGCGGCGGAATGGATATACATGCATAAGGCGGTGGCAATCATCCAGCCAAAAATGATAATACCCAGCGAGCTTTTACGGCCTTTGACATCAGAATAGCTACCCCAGAGAATCTGGCCGATCCAGCCGGTGAGACCCGACGCGCCGGAAATGATGGCGGCGGTAGAGAGCGGCAAGCCCACTTCGCGGGTCAATTGGAGGGTAAGAAAGTTGGCTATCCCCATTTCCGCCCACGTGAAACCGAAGATTAACGAAATCGCCAAGAGACAATTACGGTTTTTCAGGCAAGATAAGGATTTACCTAGCGCGGTTCTGAAATCATCACGTTTTACCTCGGTAACAGGCTCGATCGGCAGGGTAAGTTTATTTTCCGCAATCCATTTCATGACCTTCTGATGATTTTTTTTGGTTCCGACGAAATATTGTATAAAGACAATGGACAGGCCAATAAGCGGGATGAATAGAAATGCCTGACGCCAGGTACCGAAAGCCAGAATCCCGGCAATAAGTACAGGTCCGATAAACTGGCCTAAAGGGAAACCGGTATGGTGAACGCCAATGGCAAAACCGCGATTCTCTTTTTGCCACCACTCTCCGAGTAACGCGACATTAATGGGTTCGGAACCACCGGTCCCCATTCCCATGAAAATCCGCAATGCCTGAAATGATCCCAGGGTTTTACAAAAGGCAGTGGCTACACCCGATACGACTTCAACAATGACTGCGACGGTCCAGCTATAACAACGTTTATGGCCGGTTCCCACAAAATCAGAAAATATTCCGAAAATCACCGCACCACTTAATGTACCAATAAAGCTTAGGGAATTTAGCCAACCGACTTGTATTTCAGTCAGGTTGAAGTCTTTCATGATAGCCGGCAATAATGTGGGCAAAATGATTCTGTCGATGGAGTTCATCAAAATAGCCAAGGTCGTTATAACCAACATCCACCACGACAAGGGGTGTGCCTTGGGAAAAAAACGACGTTTTTCTGTGGAATTCAACGTGTCGTTCGAATTCGCCAAGGATTCATGAGTATTTGCTTCGTGATTGAGTAAAGGTAATTCTTCGTTTGCCATTTCTAAAAAACCCCTTTTTTGTAAGGCAAAGAGTTAGAGCCAGTTTTTTTTTGCCCCACTGTTTATAACGATACAGAGAAATAATAGTCGTAAGATATCAACCTTTAATCAATAAAAGGCAATGATGAGAAATACCGTCTACAGACGAGGTGAAATATTAGAAATCCAATAACTGAAATCAGTTTTGTTCTTAGGGCTAATATCAAGTTAAAGCATAATGTTTCCTTTTTATAAATGAACTGCTTGGTAAAAACGGACTAAAAGACATCGTTGTTGATTTAAAGATAAGCACTTGAATTCTACCATACAAGAATGGAAATGCGGATTTTAGACATAAATCACATTTTTTTTACATCGCGCTAGTTTCATTAACCAGGCTATAGGGGCCGCCATAACGCGCCGGAACGTTGAAAAACGAACCCAATGGCTCCTCCTCATCGGACTCAAACTTTGCGCGGCTTGTTCCACAAAATGACATAGTCCACGGTTGCCAATGGGGGTGTTGTTCCGCGATGATGGCGTAATGAGGGTATTCAAGCCAGGGAGGTTATTATCATGGGAGAGCGCCGGATGGCCAAACCTAAAGCATCACGCAAGAAGGGCGGATCGTCGGGGCCGAATCTGGAAGCCCTGCGCAGGCACATACGGGCGAAGGGCGCCGATTACCTCAAGGATCCCAATATCACGTCCGTTGGCATCGGCCTGAAGAATGGCGATGGACCCGTTTGTATTCAGTTCACCGTCGGGGCGAAGGGCGAATCCGCCATACAGTCCCTCGGTAGCCTTACTATTCCGGAGGCTATCGAAATCGAAGGTGTAATGATACCCACCGACGTAATACAGCGTTCCTATAATCCCTCATTCAAGCTCGTCAAGCCGGAACAAATGAATGCGCGTCGGGAACGCATCGATCCCATCTGTCCGGGAGTCAGCGTTTCTCATCTGGCCGGGACGGCGGGGACGATCGGTTTGATTGTCTACGATCGGTGCACCGGCATGCCCGCCATCCTGTCGAATTGGCATGTCTTGCACGGAAATGCCGGACATGTTGGCAGCACCATCGTTCAACCAGGGCCCTTCGACGACAACCACACCGACCGCAACGTGACCGGCGAGCTGCTGCGCAGTCATCTGGGGCCGGCTGGAGACTGCGCGCTGGCCGGTATCCGCCTGCGCGGATATGACGCATCGGTCTTTGAGCTGGATGTCATCCCGACCCGCATGGCGGAGGTCGATCTCGGCGATCCTGTGGTTAAATCGGGCCGCACCACCGGGGTGACCTATGGCAAGGTTCGCCGCATCGACGTGATGGCGCGCATCAATTATGGCCTTCCCATGGGAGAGCAGGCTGTCGGTGGTTTTGAAATCGGCCCCGATCCGGCTTATCCGTCCGCGGATGGCGGTGTCAGCAAGGGCGGCGACTCCGGCTCGGCCTGGCTTATCGCCGAGGACGGTAAACCCACAGACATTTTCGCGGGATTGCACTTTGCAGGCAACGCAGACGGCAATTTGGACGAGCATGCGCTCGCGTGTTATCCGGCGTCTGTCCAGAAGAAGCTCGACTTTGTGCTTACGCGACCTCATTCTGATGCGAAAAATTCACCTCTTATTAAAACGGTGGTTCCCCGAAACGGCTATGATCCCGATTTTCTCGGAAAACCTGCTCCTGAACCCGGTCTCTCGACGGCGTTAAAGCGCGACGCGGTGAATTTCGGTCGCGGCCAGACTATCCCCTATACCCATTTTTCGGTGTGCCTCAGCGCGGGCCGCTGCATGGCGCGCTACGTTGCCTGGAATATCGACGGCGCGCGGATGGTGAAGCTCCCGAGGTTGGATTTTGCGTTTGATCCGCGCGTCGACACCAAATATCAGATTGGGGATGACCTGTATAAGGACAATCGGCTCGATCGCGGGCATATCGCCCGTCGGGCCGATCTCTGCTGGGGACAAATGGAAGAGGCAAGACAGGCAAACAAGGATTCTTTTTACTTCACCAACATCACGCCCCAGCACCAACGCTTCAACCAGTCATCACGCCGGGGCCTCTGGGGTGAGCTGGAGAATCTGGTTTTTGATCAGGCCGATGTGCAGGACTTCAAGCTTGCCATCCTTGGCGGGCCGGTGCTCGGCAACGACGATCCAGCCTACCGGGAAATACGCTTACCCCGCGCTTTCTGGAAGACGATCGCTTATCGAGCCGGCGATGGTCTATTGCGCTGCTCGGCTTTCATTCTCTCGCAAGACAATTTGCTGAACGAACTTGAACGCCTTGATCTGGACCCTTTTCGCATCTATCAGGTCAGCGTATCGGATCTCGCCTCACGAACCGCCCTCGACTTCTCCGCCTATGGGGCGGCTGACGTCATGCAGCACCCGGAAATGGCGACGGCCGGGCAGGGAATTGAAGCTTTCAAGCGCGAGCCGAGAACCCTTGTGGAAATCAATTCGAGTGGGGAGATCGTTTTTTAATGGCAGTGGCAGATCAATAAAACAATACGAAATTCATCCGTCCGTCGATATGAAGCTTTGGGAAATGTGTCCAGATACTATTGTTTTTGAATGAAAGCAAATGGCCTTAATCCGCGTTATGCCTTAGGTTTGACGACAGAAGATGATGGCTAGCCATCTTTACCAACCGCCGGGTTCGTTTTAAACCGGCTAATGTCTCCATGGGTATAATTCAACAATGGGGATAGATTATCTTCGTTATCCCCTTGGACATGAAAACGCTCGGCGGGTCTTCCGCATACAACAAATATGCTTGTAAAATTATGAATGCTTTGACGTGATCCGTGCTCAGACCTCAAAAATAATTATCTAGGCGGGCGTGTGATTTATTACACTCTATGTAATATTTTTGCGTCGCAAAGCGATGATTTTTTATTCAAAAACATGAACAAAGAAATCCTTGAGGGGATATATTATGAATATAGATAATAGGTTTTAAAAAAATGTTGCTCGCTATGGCGATAACGGAGATGCGGATAGTGGGAATAAATTTATAGCCCCGCTGTCAAATATATGATGTGTAAATTTTAGACCGTTTGGAATATCATTTCATCATGAAAACATTTGTCATTATTTTTATCGCCGACGAATAAAAGAACAGTCTCTCGTTAAACATGTTTTTTTACAAGGTGATTTCTTAAGATATTGATATTGACATTGTGGGCTTAATACTATAAAAATAAGTTGAACAGGTAGGGTAAGGTTATTTAAGCTAAACCAACTTTTATAGAGGTATTTAATATGGAAATTGAAGCAAACACCTATGATACTCCCAAACATAATAACGAGAATGATATAGATGATCTCGAGTTGGAAATCGTAGAGGATCAGCCTGTTATTTCGGCTCGTCCCATCCGCCATATCCGTCAGATAAAGCAATTTTAACCGTTTATTTTATTAAAGATTTAAGTGAAGAGGTAAATAGATGGCCTCTTCACTTATCCGACCGAAAGCTGCATGGAGGCTGCTTATGAGAAGCTTAAGGTTCGAACACCCTTTATTGAATTTCTTTTCTCCTGCAAATTTGGTTAAGCTTCATTCACATATTGCTAAACACGAAACATCAGTAGCGGAATTGCCTTATGAACCGATAAATGCGCCTCATAAAATGCGGCCGCTGCATCTCAGCACCGTTTTCGATCCGACACTGCTTGATGATAATTTGCTTTTTGAGCTATTCGAAAACATGTCCAATGAAGCTGAACGGGCTATTAGCGGTTTCTTACGTGTATACATTGACGGTATGTTAAGCCCGAAGCACGAAAATAACTTACTCTATACTCTTCCCAAAAAAGATGAGAGTTTTAAAGATTACCTAACCCGCGCCACGGAGGGGCATAAGGCCAGTATTGTAATAAATGGTGCTGAGCAATGGTCTGAGACGCTCGCTCGTCTAGCGGTACGTATTTCCAAACCCATTTTAGAGGCTCAAGGAGCAACGCGTAGCACTGTCGAGGCGACCTTATTTATGGGTAATTATGGTTATACGCCGTTTGGTATTCATATTGATGATCCTTTCACTTCGGTCATTCATTGTCATTGTGGACCTGCAGTCAAAACTATGACGCTATTTAGCATTGAGGAATTTCATAAGATAAATGGTCCAAGGAAAAATTGCTTTGATCCCTCTTCCTTAATCCCCTTAGGGCAAACATTCTCTATAAAACAAGGTGATATATTTCTGCTACCTTCCCACTATTACCATGTCGGTCACACCGATGGGTTTTCCATAGGAATCGCGATAGCGATTTCAAAATATCCTGGACCCTCTACAGCACAGCAAATTTTGCAACATGCTATTGTTGAAAATGATTTTTTCGGCAGCATAGATCAGCTTATCGATCGTGCTGAAAATCTCGATTTGTCTCTGGCTACCTGGCTGCGCACGGCAAGCATGAAGCAAGATGCCAAGGCAACGAGCCAGGCACGGTTGCGTTATTCGCCCAGGGGTTTTCACGATCAGAACATGATATCGAAAGACGCTTTATGGTTGCCTAATCCCGATTTTCCCATGACTTTTCTTGGGCAAGTTAGGCATAATATTATTTTTGTGCGCGGCCATCAAATACATTTGAAAAAGTCCTCCCTGACGGATGATTTGGTGGAAAAAATCCCGGATCGTCCTTTTAGTATCAAAGATTTATATAAAATTATGAAAAAAAGAATTTCCCTTTCTGCTATTGAAAATTTAATTAGTCATCTCGTTTACCTAGGGGGACTCGTCCCCGCTGAAAAAAATGAAAATCGCTTGGGATAAAATGCATCTTGGCGAGATTTATAGTGAGTAATTTTATGGAAATAAATGAAAATTGGGCGACTTGCTTAGTCACTGCGTCATGCCGACTCAACTCAATGGCCTATTTACCTAACATGCTGCCCGGTTATAAGAATGTGTATTTTTCTCTCACCAAAATGTTCACAAAATTTAGCGCGGTAAACCTGCCCCGTGCTCGTGCCTGGGTAGGAAGAGGCGAGCTGTATACCATTACAGATGACCTGATAAAACTTGCGCCCCAAAAAAACTTTGAGTTGGAGCAACGTTTGGCTTGCGCGTCGGGAGCTGAAAAATTTTGCGTGACGTTGAATGGTCTTTCGGCATGGTGCACGGATTTTGCGCTGCAAATGCAATCCCAAATGATGGAACCGCTTTTTCGCGCCTTGGGTAAAGCGCCGCAATGTGGCGCGGACTTCTATAGTTTTTTCGGCAATTACGGGTATACCCCTTTCGGGGTGCACGATGACACCGATCATTCTTTGCTTTGGCATTTGGGACCGGCGCCCAAAACAGCCTATATTTGGCCGCGCGCCGCCTATATCAATCTTACTCATGGCACCTTGGCAACCACTGACTATCAAAAACTTTTGCCATATGCTTGTCGGATTGACTTAAAAGCCGGGGATTTGTTATTCATTCCTCAAGGCGATTTTCATATTTTGGAAACGCAGAAATTCTCAGCCACGCTAGGGCTAACGCTATTTCCTGACGATCCGGCGCTAGAATGCCTGGAAGGTGCGCGCTTATTAATATCCAGCGGCAAGACGTTATCCTCCATGGGTTCTGCCGTATTGACATTAGAACAGCTCAGTAAATTACGACGGCTTGCACTGCAAAGTAATGGTCATATTATCACTAAACCTCAGCTTGGCGGCCTATCCGACATTAAGCTAAATAATGCTGAGTTGCAGCGTTCCAAACTGCGCGTTCATCCATTTTGGCCATTACGCCATATGTCGTTAGCCGATCGTGAAGTGTTATTAGTCCGTAGCCGGGTGATGCTGGCGCAAGCAAACCCGCTGTTCAGCTATCTCAGTGAGGCATTGGCCGCGGGTCATCCCGTAAGTTTTGCTTACTTAACCCAACGGTCACCAGGAAAGATTACGACAGAAATGATCACTAAAGTAGTACGAAAAATAGCAAGCCTAGGAGGAGTCGTCATTGAACCAATCTAAACGCCCTGCGCACGTTCTGTTGCAATCGGTATGGAAATGCAGCACCGCCAGACTTGCATCACTGCAAATCGCCTCCCCGCGCCCGATTTCCCTTAATGAGCCCACCGACCGAGTCGCACCCTATATTTGGGCTAGCGTCAAGGCTTGCGCCCCAGGCAGCACTCTTGTCATTGTGCTGGCGACTCTGTTAGGCGCTATATGCAATATCGGCCAATCGTATTTTTTAGGGCAAATCACGGAAGTGGGGATGCTTGATGAGCGACGACAAGTGGTATTGCAACTTTTCTATCTTATCAGCCTTTGGCTGGCCGCGCCGTTGTTACACGTGGTGCAAAACCTCGCCGTGCTTTATTCCAGTCAAAATTTACGAATTGGCGTCACCGATCACCTGAGTGCCCGATTAATGTATGCTCGACCGCAACAATTAGCGAACAATACGGTAGGTAATCTCGTTGAACGTATCGAATTGGTTTCGGTCAGTTTATCAGAGATAGTATGTACGTTGGCCGATACCGCGATCAAACTAATAGCAGTAGCGATATTGGCCAGCCTGGTGTTGACCAGCGCCTCGTGGCCTATTGCGCTGTTGGCCGCTGCCTGGATGATGTCGGCCTTTATGTTATCCAGCTATTTGGCTTATTCAGGTATGAGCATTGCTGAAGATGCAAGTGACGCCCATGCGCAGGTCATGGCTAATCTCAATGAAATAGTGACCAACATACCGTTGATCCGAAGTTTTGTTGCCCATAAAACTGAAAGACATCGATTTAATCATTCGCTGCGCGCAGATTTGCTTGCCTGCCGCAAAGTACGTAGTTATTGGCTGTTTGTGCTGCTTATCGAAACGTCCTACAAATGGTTGTTCGGTATAGGCATAATAACTTATGCCTCGTTCCAGTACAGCACCGGTAGCCTGACGATACCCCAGTTGGTGACTATTGGGTCATTGATCATTATTCTTTCTTGGCATTTCGAATCGGTAGCATTTCACTTTGTCAATCTATTCGATTCACTGGGTATTTTACGCGCAGGCATGCGGGAGCTTTCATCAATTCCCGTTGATTTGCCGAGTGGAAATAAACTGCCGACATTACCTGAACCGGGTAAGATTATGCTGCGCAATGTGAGCGTAGGTCATCAGGGAATAACAGTACTAAAGGAGATCAGCCTTTGCATTGAACCAGGCAGCAGAGTGGGAATCGTGGGTCCGTCGGGATCGGGTAAATCGACGTTATTGGCGGTGCTGCGAGGCGATTTGCAACCTGATCAGGGCACCGTCGAACTTCATGGTCTGCCTTTATCAACATGCCAATCCTCACTTTTCGCAACTTTATGTAGTGAAGCGCTACAAAATGCCTTGATGTTTAATCGCTCTGTTTTAGACAATATTAATTATGGTCAGGATCCATGCCATACTCAAAAGATTATGCAGACAGCCTCAATCGCGCAAGTCAATCGTCTCATAAATAATCTTCCCCACGGCCTGGACACGATTATTGGAGAGCGTGGCGCGGTACTTTCCACGGGTGAACGTCAACGAATCAATATTGCACGGGCGCTGTTAAAAAGCTGCCCATTACTTATTTTTGATGAGGCAACATCTTCAGTGGATGCTATTTCTGAAGCCAGAATCATCGATTACCTTATTCATCGACGTGATAGCACTGTGTTGGTTGTAAGCCATCGAATAGCCAGCATGCGCAATTTTGACCAGATTGTATTGCTCGATCAGGGCCGAATCGTAGATATAGGACGATTTGATGAATTGTTAGCCCGCAACGAATTATTTCAAGCATTAATGCAACATAATGAAAATGTTGAAAATATCTATAATTAAGCGATTCCGAGTTGCAGGAAGATGGTAAGCGCGAGAGCCCCATTGGGCGTAGTAATGCAGCTAACGTACCCGCAACGTGAAGGATGACGGGTATATAACGCTAAATGCCAAACTTATCCCAGCTGAAAGGTCAGGAAGAATTGGAGTTATTAAAATGCGAATAGACCTCATCGAGCAATATCAAATACACCCGCATATCGCATATTTGGCCTTAGCCGACGGGCGGGTAGAAATCAGTTTGCCTCTAAGTTCCAAGCGGCTTAGGGTCGCATCCAATATCGCTTTTATTATTAAAGGGTTTTCTCCTACATTGATTCAAGCAAAAGAAGCGTTTATTCATCCATTGGGATTGCAAGTATTCGCAACGTTAGTCAAATATATGTTTATACTGCCTGCTGACGAGATTGGGTTTTTGAGCAGCGGTGTGAGCGTTGCTGTGAAATACCCAGCTGGCTGTCCTATGGATTTTTACGGTATAGATGATCTTATTGAAAGGGACGTTGTTTTATTGCATGCCCCGTTGTCAACATCAATCACCACCGATTTATCGGTTGCAGGCGGGGGGCGTAGGGTGAGAAGCCATCTGGCGCAGATGTTAGCCCATCCTAATGGCTTAAAGAGCCGACCGGGAGTCCTGTTAGATGCTGATTTTGGCGAGAGTTTGGCGCTGAAACAATTACGCTTGTTCGATTTAGGCGACATTGTTTTTCAACCCACTAAAGATAATGTCGACACCGTCGGCAAGCGAGTATCCTACCTGATCCAGAAAATTACGTCTCAGGGAGCGTATCCCGTGATATTAGGAGGCGACCATACATTGGCTTACTACAGTATCCAAGCGTTGTCGCACAATTATCCTAAACTAGGGGTAATGCAATTTGATGCACATTCAGATCTTTACTCGGTCGGTGCAGCTTGCGATGAGCAGTTGAATCATGCAAATGTTATGCATTGGGTAAGGCGTATGCAACATGTCCAAAGTTTGTGGCAGATCGGCATACGGGATGTATTTCATCAACCAACAGAAGGTTTTACATTGCAAAAAGCGCCGCGTATTCAAACGTTATCTGCCTATGAAGCGGAAACGGCTGGATATGCGCGGATGTACGCGGCATTGAATCCAAACGTACCTTGGTTTATAAGCTTTGATGTGGATGTCCTGGCTGGCAGTGAACCTCCTGACACAGCAACTCCCGTTCTCGGCGGATTGAATTTTTACTCCATTTTGTCCTGTTTCGAATATCTCTTTAGCCATTATCGCATCATTGGCATGGAGTTTGTCGAGATCGGCGATGCGGCTCAGGGGGCCCATGGTGCTTCAGCCGTTGTGGCGCGTTTAATCAGCCGCTTTTTATTCAGTCTTCGTCAAACAACGGCTATCGGACAAAATCTTTACATTCCAGGCGATAATGTAAATTCATTTTCTTGACAGTCTGACTGCCATTTTTGGCGTATGTGTCGACATCCCTTCGAGCGTTAAGCGTTAAAAGAAACCGCCCCCCAGCGGGGGACGTTCGCCATTCAGCGCGTAGGCGCCCACGACCTGCAATTTATAATCCAGCGGATTGTGCCCCAGCAGGGTTCTGATATTGCGCCAATGCCGGTCGAAATTGAACGCGCGGCTGGTGGCGGAACCGCCGCCGGTGTCGAAAATGCCGGTGGCGGCGGCCTGCGCAAGCTCACCGATGACCGCTTGTGCCTGGGCGGTGGCGAGAGCCGATTCCAGTAACAGCCGATCGGTGTCGGGGCTGTGTTGCACAATGCCGTTAAACGCCACATCAAGACGTCCGGCGGCGGCATCCAGGAGCACGTCGACAGCCAATGACCGGGCGGAAATCAGGCCGACGTTGCGCTGGATAAACATATCGTCCACCGCCCGGTCGACATGGCCATGGGTGATGGGCCGGGCGGCTTCCCGCACATAGGCAACGGCGTCGGACAGGACATTGCGAACGATGCCTGCTTGGCAGGCGGCAAGATAGATCTGACGAAAGGTGGCGGCGTGGCGTCCGGCATGGTCCGTGGGTTCCGGGCTATCCCGCCACTGGATTTCTTCCGCCGCGACGGCTACCTGTTCCAGGATGATACTGCCGCTTGATGTCAGTCTCTGCCCCATGCCGTCCCAATCGTCCTGTATCAGGACCCCGAGGCGATTGGCCTCTATTTCCACGGCGGCGGGCCTGCAGTTTTCATCCACGGCGCTGATAAACAGACGATCGGCAAAGGCCGCTCCCGTGGCATAATATTTATGTCCGTCGAGACGATAGCCCGCGCCCTGGCGCGTCAGCCGGGTGCGGATTTCGCCGGGGCGCGCCGTGCCAAGCTCCGTATGCGCGCCGCCGTAGAGATCGCCTCGCAATATCGACGTTAGATAGGGTTGCAGGCGCTCGGGCGGCGCCAGCAACAGGGTTTCGACGAAATTGAAATGCGAGCGCAACGCGTGGGCCACGTTGGAATCGCCGGCGGCAAGCCGGCTTACGGCCGACAAGGTCTCGCGTACCGATGCTCCCGGCCCGCCCAGTGCGATGGGTATCCTCAGCGTGCCGATCCGGGCGGCCCGAATCAGTGAAAACGCCTCATGAGGCAGGATGCGCTCGCGGTCCCGTCTGGCGGCCTCCTTGCCGATACTGGCCGCGATGTCCTCCACCTGTAAAAGCATGGCATCCAGACGGGCGGCGGGCCGGTTGCCGCGGGTAAATTCCTTGAAGGTGCTGGTTGAATCCACTGGCTTTCTCCTGAACGATCCATTCGTGAACACGGTTTTTTTTGCGTTTCATCCCGCCCGGAGCACAAGAGGCCGGACGCTGGGCTGTGGCTGATAACGCAGGTCGAGTACCTCGTCCAGCGATAACCGCCGCGCCGTCGAGCCGATGCGGTATTGCAGGTCGAGCGCCCGTTCCAGGCCGGGAATGTCGATTTGTCCGTCGAAATGGAAAAGCGGCCATTCATTCTTGATGGAGTTACGTGCGATATCGATGTCCACACCGTACAGTTTTTGGTAAAAAGAGAGCCACTCATCCGGATTATCCAGGGCGTAATGGGCGGTTTGCCGTATAACTTCAAGGACATCCCGCAGCAAAGCGGGCTCACGTTCAATAAAGTCCTGACCGGCGATTTGTATGCTCCACTGGATGGACGGAACGTCGGCCAGTTTTTGCGGTGCGCCCCAGGAACGGGCGACGCCGCTGCGTTCGCCGAGCGAAAGATAGGGCTCCCCTGACAGCAGGCCCGCAATCTCGCCGGCTTTCAGCAACTCAAGCTGCCTGTCCATGTCCCCGCCCAGATACCTGAACGTCACATCCTGATCAGGATCGACGCCGTTTTGTTCCAGAATATCGCGCAGATACCAGTAACCGCAGCTGCCGCGGGATAATGCCGCGACGGTTTTACCCTTGAAGTCGTCCCAGTGAGTGATATCGGCACGGGCGATAAGGAAAAACGCCAGCCCGCGGTCCAGCGAACTGCCGACGATGCGAATGCGTTTACCCTCGCCGATAGCCGTCAGGCCCGGCGGCGTGCCGACTTCGCCGATATGCACTTCGCCGCTCTCGACGGCGGCGGCCATTTCCGGTCCGCCGTAGACTTCCTTGATGGTCAAATCAATGCCTTCCCGGGCAAAAAAGCCGGCCTGGGCGCCGAAGCGGCTTAACACCGCGGCATGGCGGGTAACTGAACCATAAATAACAGAACGTGACATAGTCTCTCTCCAGGTAAAAAAACACGGTTATTTACTGAACGGGTGGCGGCGGGTCGATGGCCATGGCGCCGTTGATTATTCGGTCCTCGCTGAAGTCCTCCAGGGGGATGCGGTCGGTAATGCGTCCGCCGGCGACGGTGATAATGCGGTGGCTGATGCCCATGATTTCCGGCATTTCCGAGGAGATAACCAGCACCGCCAGTCCTTGCTCGGCCAGGGCGGCTATCAGGGTATGGATTTCCGCTTTGGCGCCGACATCGATTCCTCGGGTGGGTTCATCCAGGATAAGCAGGCGCGGGGATAGCGAGAGCCAGCGGGCGATCACCACCTTTTGCTGATTACCGCCGCTCAATGTGGCGGTTTCCTGCCCCGGTCCGGCGGCGCTGATCCGTAATGTCTTGCGATAGGACTCGTAAATGGCGGTTTCGGTGGCGCGCCGGATAAACCCGAAGCGGGAGAGCTTATCCAACTGAGCGAGCATGATATTGTCCCGTGCCCCGAGGGCGGGAATCAGTCCTTGTCGTTTTCGGTCTTCCGGCACCAGCGCCATGCCGAGTCGGATGGCATCGCGACTGTGACGGATGTCCTGTAAATGACCTTGCCAGAATACCCGGCCGGAGGATTTTGCCAGCATGCCGAACAGAGATTCCGCGATCTCGGAACGGCCGGAGCCTATCAGGCCGTACAGCCCGACCACTTCGCCGGTACGTACGGAAAAGCTGACGTTATCGACCCGGCCGGGGATGCTGAGATTTTCCACCCGCAGGATTTCCGTGCCCGGCGTCGATTTGGCGCGGACAAAAAAATGGCTGAGGGGACGGCCGATCATAAGCCGGGTTACCTCATGTTCATGGGTCTGGGCCGTTTCAAGTACGCCGGTCACCGCACCGTCGCGCAGCAGGGTAATTCGCTCGGTAATGGCGAAAATCTCGCGCATTTTATGCGAGATATAGACCGTGCTGACCCCCTGTTTTTTCAGGCGGCCGATAGTGGCGAACAACCGGTCGGCTTCCTGGTGGGTCAGCGAGGCCGTCGGTTCGTCAAAGATCACGATGGAGGATTCAAAGGCGAGGGCCCGGGCTATCTCCACCTGTTGCTGTTGCGCCACCGACAGGGCGCCCACCAAGGTGTCGGCCTCGATGTCGCAGCCAAGCAGCGCTAAGACCCGGCGGGCATTGGCGAACAGCGCCGGCCAGTCGACACGTGAAAATGAACGCAATGGCAGCGCGCCAAGATAGATATTCTCGGCCACCGTTAATTCCGGCACTACCGATAGCTCCTGATGCACCAGCAGAATACCCTGCCTTTTCGCCGACAGGGGATTGTCCAGGAGGACCGTTTCGCCACGCAGGCTGATACTCCCCTGGTCGGGCTGGTAGATGCCGGCCAGGATTTTCATCAGCGTGGATTTACCGGCGCCGTTCTCGCCGCAGACCCCATGGATCTCGCCGTAGCGCAGATCAAAATCCGCCGCGTCCAGCGCGCGCACTCCGGGGAAATGTTTGGTTATTCCACGGGCCTGCAGGATACAGTGCCGTCCGGTCTGGCTGATGGCAGGGCCGCTGATGTTCGGATGAGACTGCGGCCTCGGCGGAATATAGGACCCGTCGCTCATGTTCGGTTTACCTGTTTATGGTTTTCAGCGGCGGGTTCCCCATGAACCGCGCCGCATAATTTACGGTTCAATAGGTCGGGCGCGGCGTCTGGTCGATGTTTTTCAAGGTGTAGGCCGGGGTGTCGTAATATTGCTCTTTGGCTACCTGCTGCCCTTCAGCCACTTCGATGGCGGTTTTCAGGGCGAGGCGTGAAGCATCATTGGGCTGCATCAGCACTGAGCCATAGAAATAGCCGCCTTTCTTGATTTCTTCGTATCCTTCGAGCTGCGAGGCGCCGGAGGTGATTTTGATGTGATCCGGTTTAATGCGGCCGGCCTGGACCGCGGCTTTGATGGCGGTAAGGGCGCCCAGCGCCATATCATCGTCATTGGCGCATACCCCGTCGATTTTATTGCCGAACCGGGTAATGAACGCTTCCATGATGGATTGGGCCTTCTCACGTTTGAAGTTGGCCGGTTGCGCGTCCAGCAGCGTCACTCCCGGATTTTCGGACAGGGCTTTGCGGCAGCCTTTCTCACGCAAATCGCCGGATTCGGTGCCGGGGGTGCCGCTGATGATAACGATATTGGCTTTGTCGCCCAGTTGGTCAATCAGCATTTTTCCCGACAGATAACCGGTTTTGAAATGATCCGGACCGGTCCAGGCGGTGACATATTGTGCGCCGGAGGGGGCGACGCGCCCGTTTGACAGCACCACGGGAATCCCGGCGGCGTGGGCCTCTCCAAGGGATGAAACGATGGCCTGGTTGTTCAGGGGCAGGGCAATGACCGTATCGACGCTCTGGGCCACCAGATCGCGGATATCATTGCTTTGTTTCAATACATCCGCCTGAGAATCCAGCACGATGGTTTTGACGCCCAGTTCCTTGGCATAATCACGGAAACTCTGCTCATAGGCCGCGCTCCAGGGGTCAAGCAAAGGAAACGACAGGCCGATAACTACCTGATCGAGCGGCTTCTTAAGCGGTTGCCGCAGCCAGTCGGGCTGGTCCGCCGCCATGGCGATAGACGCTGATGCCGTCATGAGCGCCGCGGCCAGGGCAAGGAGGTTAAAGGGTTTCATCAAACTCTCCTGATTTTTTAGAGGGGGTGGGTTTTAGCGCAATAAAAGGTTTACCCGAGTGTTTATCGAGCACTAAGGCAATCAGCAACGCGAGACCGATGGCGATAAGCACATAGTGGGCGGAAAGATGGATAAGGTTCAGCCCGTTACGCAAGACGGCAAGCAATAGCACGCCCGCCAGGGAGTTCAATATGTTGCCGCTGCCGCCGGTAAGCCTGGTGCCTCCCAGCGCCACGGCGGCGATGGCCCAACCCTCGTATCCCTGCCCATATGTGGGCACCGCGGCGCCCATATTGGCGGAGATGGCCAGGCCGCATAACGCCGCCAGAAAGCCTGATACCATAAAATTGACGATGACATGGCGGCGGACGCCGATGCCGGCGTTCACCGCCGCATGGCGATTACCGCCGATGGCGTAGGCGTCCCGTCCGTGGCGGGTATTTGACATCACCCAGTGGGAGACCGCGATCAGCACGAAAAACACGATGCTAATCAGGTGCAGCGTGCCGATACGCAGATTGCCGATGCCGGTGAAGGTGGTATTGACCGCGATAACGGACTCTTCGCCGACTATCGCGAACGTCAGCCCCTTGAGGCCGATCATGGCCGCCAGCGTCACGATCAGGGAATTGATGCCGAGCCGTTCAATGATAAGACCATTGATGAAACCGCAGAGTACGCCGGCGGCCAGCCCCGCCAGTACGGCCAGCGGCAGCCCGAGCACTGGTTGCAGCACGACGCAAAGTCCCGCGCACAGGCCCACCAGCGAGCCGACCGATAAATCGATATGGCCGCTGATGATGATAAGCGTCATCCCGATCGCCAGGAAACCGAAAAAGGATGCCTGGAGCAGGACATTGGTAATATTGAACCAAGACAGAAAATGCGGGCTTTGAAGGGCGAAAAAAACGATGGCGGCCAGGAGCGACAGCCAGACGGGATGGTGCGCTAACAACACCGGCAGCCGGCGGATGGCGGTAAGCCAGGTTCGTGTGTTCAACGCTGCGCCGGTAAAGGATGTGCTATTCACTGGAATATCCTCTTGCGCTTGGCGGCCAGCTCGACCCAGACGGCGGAGATAATCACTCCCCAGGTAATGAGCCATTGGATGTAATAGGGCAGGCCGAGCAACAGCAGGCCGTTTTGCATGAACGACAGCAGGACGACCCCCGCCAGAGTGCCGATAATGGTACCCGCGCCGCCCAGGAAGCTGGTGCCGCCTAAAATGGCGGCGGAAATCACCTCGAATTCATAGCCGGTGCCGATATTGGTTTGGGCGCCCATGACCCGGCTGGAAATGATCAGGGCCGAGACGGAGGTGGTTAATCCCCCCAGCAGGTAGGCGAGGGCGACCGTTCGGTGGGTATTGATGCCGGAAAACGCCGCCGCCGTTTCATTGCCGCCGATGGCAAAAATCTTTCTGCCGAACGCCGTCATATGCAGCAACAGGCCCGTCAGGACGGTGAGCAGGAAAAATATCAACACCGGCACCGGCACGCCCAGCAGGTAACCGCGGCCGAAAAAGGCAAACCAGGTGGCTTCGGGATGGGCGACATAGACATCCGCGCCCCCGCTGTAGACCAACGTCACCCCTTGCAACAACGACATCATGGCCAGGGTGGCAATCAGCGGGTTCAGCCCGAGATAACCCACTATCAGGCCGTTTACCAGGCCGACGCCGCCGCCGATAGCCAGCGCCGCCGCCACGGCGGCGACCGGGCCGAAATGCTCATGCACATCAACGGTCACAAAGCTCGCCAGCGATAACAGCGAGCCGATGGAAAGGTCAATGCGGCCGGCTATCAAGACAAAGGTGGCGCCCAGGGCCATAACCCCGACAATGGACGATTGGCGCAACACCTGCGCGATATTGTCCGAATCAAGCAAGGCGGGCGTGATGGCGGCAATAACGCCCAGTACGATGACAAAGACCGGCAGCACGCCGAACCGCCCGAAGAGGTTCCGGATCCCGGCGCCGGTTTTCGGTATGGGGCCCGATACCGGTCTGATCATTTCATTGCTCATGGGTTTTCACCGAAGAGCCGCCGCCGGCCATGACCGCGATATCCCCCGGCAGTGTCCCGTTGAGATAAAAATCGCCCACATAAAATTGCCGCCAGCGTACCGGATCGTGAAGGGAATGAGTGCGAACATTGCGCCACAGCCGGTCCAGTCCGCGGTGTTCATCATTCACCCGCGAGACCCGGAAATGCGCAATGTCGTTGGCAAGGGCCGGCGACAATTCATAGGCCACGCTTTTCGCCTCATCGGTGGCGATAAAAGCTCCGTATGCCTCTGTTACCGACGGGGCGTTGGACGCTGGCGCTATTTCCCTCGTCGAAGGGGCGTCAATCGCCGGCGGTTCATCCGCCGGAGAGCCGGCCAAATGCCCTGTTCTGTATGCCGAAGGCGCGTCATGTCCCAGGACCGCATCCACCCGGCGCGCCGCGCGCCTGACCAGAGTTTTGGCGGCGCTGACCCGAACCGCATATTCACCGAGGCGGGCCAGGTCATTATCATTCAGCCGGCCATGGTCCCCCAGAATCCCGGCGGCGGCCCGTAAGGCCCCGCTGGCCGAGCCGGTTTCGATGGCCGCGTGAATCAACTGGTTGCCGGCAAACTGCGCGATGAGAATGGCGGGATCGCCGCGCCCACGGTCCACCACCTGGGATGCCGGCACCCAGACATCGTTGATAAGCGTGGTTCCGCTGAAAGTGCCGCGCTGGCCGAACGCATCCCAGTCGGCCAGGATATCCAGCCCGGGGTTGCCGCGCTCGATATAGGCCGTGAGGATGCGTCCGTCGGTCGCTTTACCGAATACCGGTACCCATTGTGCGGTCAGGGCGCCGGTGGAAAAATACTTGCGGCCGTTCAGGCGAAAGCCTTTGCCCTCGGCAATGATAGTGGTGGCGATATCCCTACGTGAAGGCCTGCCCGGTTCCGCCAGCGCATTGCCGAACCGGGCGCCGCTCAGGAGCTGGTCATAAAAAAAGGCGCGGGTGCCGTGCTCGGCCACCAGCAGCGTATCGACAAAATCAAAATGATTTTGCGGGATCTGGGCTAAGGCCGTATCCACTTCGGCCAGGATCAGGAATACCTCGATCAACGTTTCGGTGGCAACCCCCGCCCCGCCGAATTCCCGCGGCACGGTGATGGCCAGCAGTCCCGAGCGGGACAGCGCATCAAGCTCCGCCACCGGTACGCGGCGTTGCGCATCGATCTCCGCCGCGCTGCGGGACCAGACATCCGCCAGCGCCCTGGCCGCTTCCAGGGCTTGCGCCGCCGAGGAGATGATCTGCACGGAGTCCGTCATAGCGCCACCTCCCAGCGTCCGTCGCCGTCCCGGGGCTGGCCGGGCAGCGGCGCGTCGGCGAAAACGCTGGCCGGACGCGGTAAGCCGTAATGATCGCGCAGCGTAGTACCGGTATACTCGCGGCGAAACAGTCCGCGTTTTTGCAGCTCGGGTACCACCAGATCAACAAAGGCTTCCAGGCCCGAAGGGAATACGTCGCACATGATATTAAATCCATCTGCCGCCCTTTCGTTGACCCAATGCTCCATGGTGTCGGCAATTTGCTGCGGGCTGCCGACCACCAGCCGGTGCGCACCGCCGCCGCGGGCGATGATGTCTCGTACCGTTAGCGACCGGTTGCGGGCCAGGGACAGGGTGGCCTCCACAAAACCCCGGGTGCCCATATAATTATTTATTGTCGTTAAAAGATGTTCCGGAACCGGCCGGTCCAGATCCAGTTCTGCTGCGTTCAGGCCCAGTTGTCCGGCGAAACGCGCCAGCAGGTTGTCTTCCCCGGCCAGCTTATCCAGCGTCTTGCGCCGTTGCCGGGCCTCCGCTTCGCTGGCCGCCACGATCACAAACAGCCCCGGCAGGATGCTGATGCTGTCCGGATCGCGGCCATAGGCCGCCGCCCGGCGCTTGACATCGGCGTAATAGGCTTTTGCCTCCCCCAGATCCTGCTGCACGCTGAAGACGGCCTCGGCATAACGCGCCGCCAGATCCCGCCCCTGTTCCGAGCTGCCCGCCTGTACCAGCAAAGGCCGGCCCTGCGGTGAACGGGGAATTTGCAATGGACCGGTCACCGAGAAATACGCCTGGTTGTGGTCGATGGCGTGGATTTTGGCGGGATCGGCGAAGTGTCCCGCGGCGCGATCCAGAATCAACGCGTCATCCTCCCAGCTGTCCCACAGCGCTTGCACGACATCCACGAACTCCGCCGCCCGGGCATAGCGATCCGCGTGTTTGGGCAGGTTACGCTCGCCAAAATTGCCGGCGGCGCGTTCGTCATAGGTAGTCACGACATTCCAGCCGACGCGGCCATGGGAGACATGGTCAAGGGACGAGAAGGTCCGCGCGATATTGTAAGGATGCGAGAAGGTCGTCGAGGCGGTGGCGATAAACCCGATACGCCGCGTCACCGCCGCCATGCCCGCCACAATCACCGCCGGATCGAGCGCCCAGCTTGGACTGGCCTTCGGATCGAAGGCAATGGCCAGCGCGTCGGCCAGGAACACCGCATCAAGCAGTCCCCGTTCGGCGATTTTGGCTATCTGCTGATAGTGTTCAATCTGGATATAGCCCAGGGGGTTGCCCAAAGGCGAGCGCCAACTGGCCCCGTGGGAGCCGGAGCTTAATATATTCACGTTGATATGCATCTGCTTGTTACTCATGAGTCTTTCCCTGTTGGCGGTTGACGACCCGGTCGCGGCCGATAACTTCGGCCGGACGGCGTGGCGGATGGGCTATGCCATGGGCGGTAAAGTCGCGCCAGAACACATCAAATCCATAACGCTGGCTGGTGGCGCCGGCGCCGAGGAGTTCCAGCGTGCCGTTGATTATTGAGCGGCCCGCCAGGGTGGCATACAAACGCGCCGCCGCTATGGCGTCCCGGGCGTCGCGCAAAGAGCCCTCCCCAGCCTCCGATACTGTTTCCCGGCCATCGCGCGCCAGGCTGTCGCCGCCGTCCAGACCGGTATGGATCAAGCCATCGCCGGCTTCCGTCAGCAAACCTTCCAGGGCATGCAAGGTGGCGACATATTCGCCGTACCGCCTGACCAGGTGGGGGTCGTCCGTGGCCTTGGCGAGACCCTGGCCCTGCCAGGGCCGGGTACGGGTGGTGAGATAAAGATGCGCGGCGGCGGAAAACCCCTGCAAAATGCCGAAATCCAGAGCGGCATGCAGCAGTTCTTCCACCAGGGCGGCGCGTTCCAGCGCGGGATGCCAACGTTTGGCATCCACCGGCTGGAACGAGGTCAATAACCTTGCCGGCGACAGGACGGTTTCGGTAATCCTGAAGCCGTCGCGCTCAAAAATGGGCTCTCCGACCAGGATCGGAGCGCGGCTATCAAAAGAGGCGATATAACCGCCTTTCCCGGCATCCCGATCTCCTATCAGCAGGATTGTCGCCCCATCCGGCCGCGGGCCGGTCCGGAAACGTTGCCGGCCCCGGATTTCAAGATAGTCTCCGGTGAGCGAGGCGGTCAATGCATTCCCGTATAACGGCCCATTGCCATCAGGCAACGATGCCGCGCCAACGGGCAGCGGAGCGTCACCGGGCGGGGAGGGCCACGACCATCCCGCGATTTGCCGGTTATCGGGCAAGGACAATCCCAGTACCCGGGATGCGATAATGTCATTGATTCGGCTTAAGGCCGCCGCCGGATGGGTCTGGGCGGTTTTCGCCACCTCGTGCGCCGCACCGGGGATATCGAGTCCCGGCGCGGTATGGACCGCCTGCGAAAGCGCCGGCGGCGCGCCGGCTAGTTGGGGTTGTTTCATCATGCGTTCCTCGCGGCCTGGCCGGGAATGGATGCCAGCAGTAACCGCGTATAGTCGTGTTGCGGATGGGTGAAAATCGCGTCGATATGACCGGTCTCCACAATGCGTCCTCCTTTCATGACGGCAACCTGGTCGGCCATTTGCCTGACCACCGCCAAATCATGGGTAATGAACAAATAACTCAGGCCATGGGTTTCCTGCAGGCCGGCCAGCAAATCCAGGATCTGCGCCTGGATAGTGACATCCAGGGCCGAAACGGGTTCGTCGCAAATCAGCAATGCCGGTTCCGGCGCCAGCGCCCGGGCAATGGCCACCCGCTGCAACTGGCCGCCGGAAAGCTCCGCCGGGTAACGGCCGAGCAGGTTTTGCGGCAGGCTGACCTGTTCCGTCAATTCCCTGATCCGCCTGAGCCGGCGGGTTTTATCACCCAGTCCGAAACCGATAAGCGGTTCGCCGATAAGGTCGGCAACCGTAAACCGGGGATCAAACGATGAGAACGGATTTTGATAAATGGGCTGTACCAGGCGGCGCATTCGGCGCAAGCCTGGTTGATCCAAACGGTGTATCTCGATGCCTTCGAACAGCACGCTGCCGCTATCCGGCGCGATCAGGCCGAGCGCAATGCGGGCGCTGGTTGATTTCCCCGAACCGGACTCCCCCACGACCGCCAGCGTTTTACCGCGGGGCACATCCAGGCTGACGTCTATCACCGCCCGCACGCTTTCCTCTTCCGCCGCGCCGTTGGTTGCCGGAAAGGTATGTGAAACATGGCGGATGGAGAGCAGCGGTCCGCCGTCGGCCGGCGCTTCTTCCAGCCGGGGCGGGGCGGGGCGGCGGCGGGTCGCCAGACCGGGCGCATTGGCCAGCAGTTGCCGGGTATAGTCGTGTTCCGGCCGTGTCAGGATCTGCCTGGTGGGGCCTTGTTCGACAATTTTGCCTTCCTTTAACACAATGATGCGATCGGCCCGATCCGCCGCGACCCCCAAATCGTGGGTGATAAGCAGCATGGCCATACCGGTGGACGTCACCAGCGCATCGATATCGTCCAGGATGGCTTTTTGCACCGTGACATCCAGCGCCGTGGTCGGTTCGTCGGCCACGATCAGTTTGGGTTCCGGCCCTATGGCCGCCGCAATCAACACCCTTTGCCGCATACCGCCGGACAGCTCATGGGGAAATTGGCGGGCCCGGACCGGCGCGTTGGAAATATGTACCCGGCCAAGCAACGAGGCGACTTTGGCGCCGATAGTACGTTTGTCGAACAGCCGATGGATAATCAACGGCTCCGCCACCTGCCTGCCGATGCGGTGCAGCGGGTTCAACGCCATCATGGGATCCTGGGGTATCCAACCGGCATCCCGGCCGCGAAAGCGATTGGATGCCTTTTCCCCCAACTTCTCCAATTGATGACCGGCGATAACGACGGAGCCGCGGGTGATGGCCGCCGACTCCGGCAGCATGCCCAGTGCGGATAACGCGATGGTGCTTTTGCCCGATCCCGATTCCCCCACCAGGGCAACCACCTCGCCCGGATTCACCTCGAAAGACACGCCGCGCACCGCCGTAAAGACACCACCGCGCGTCCGATAGTCGATATACAGGTCATGTATGCGCAATGGCACGGTCGGTAATGCCTCAACCGATGCATCCGGCGCTGCCGATGTGTCGGCCGGTTGCTGTGATGTCAGGGTCATGTGTTTATCACCTTGCGTCCCGCCAATGCCTGGGCCACACGATTGGCGGCCAATACCGTTATCAGGATGACCAGGCCGGGCAACGCGGTCAGCCACCAGGCCGTGGTCATATAATCGCGGCCGCCTGCCACAAGCTGCCCCCACTCGGGAGTGGGCGGCGGCGGGCCGAATCCCAGGAAACTCAATGCGGAAACGCTCAGAATGGCCCAGCCCAGCTCAAGGGTGGCCAGCACGATAACCGGGCCCAGCGCATTGGGAATAATATGTTTGGCCAGTATCCGGCCCTGGCTGATACCGGCGAATAAGGCCGCTTCCACGTAGGCGGTCGAGCGGATGCCCAGCACCTTGGATCGGCTGAGCCGGGCGAATCCGGCGATACTGCCGATACCGACCGCGATAGCGATGTTCACCATGCCGAATCCCAGCGCGTTGATGATAGCCAGCGAAATCAGGAGCATGGGGACCGACAGCAGAACATCCATCAGGCGCATCAGAATATCGTCCACCCAACGGCCGACGTATCCGGCCAGCAAACCGATGGCGCATCCCACGGCCATGCCGACGCCGACCGCCAGCACCACCGCCTGTAGGGATTGGCGGGTGCCGTAAACCACCCGCGCGAACAGATCGCGCCCCATATTATCGGTCCCGAAAAGGTGCGTCAGGCCGGGAGGCCTGAGCCGCGCGCCGCCCTGGCCGCGGATGGGGTTAAAGGCGGTCAACAGGTCGGGAAACAGCGCCGCGAAACACACCGCCGCCAAGACCAGGATCGCCACAATCAAACCGGGCTGGGTGATGAGAATCCGCCCCAGCGCCGAACCGCTGAATCGGGAAGGCGCGGGCCGTTCTTCGATAAATGGCGGGGTAGCCGCCGTTAGCCGGTCGGAGGTCTCCGACAAAGAAACATTGCTCATAGCGTAGGGCCCATGACTTTCGGCCTGCGTACGCCGATTTCAATACGCGGGTCGATAAACGGATAAAGAATGTCCACCAGCAAATTGACGGTCACGAACACCGTCGCGGCGAACAGTACGGCCACCAGCACAATGGGCGTGTCCTGGAACAGGACCGCTTTCACCGTGAGCAGGCCGATACCCGAACGGGAAAATACGGTTTCCACCACCACCGAGCCGGCAATCAGATTGCCGGTGGTCATGCCCAGGGCGGTGATCACCGGGATGATGGCATTACGCAACGCATGGCCCAGCAACCGGCGCAGCCGGCCGGCGCCATGGCCTTTCGCCGTGACGATATAAGGAGACGCCAGGATATCGTTAAGGCTTTGAAACAGAATTTGGGCGATCAGCGCGGCGGTGGGTATGGCCAGTACCGTTGACGGCAGCACCAGACTGGCTAATCCGTCATTGCCCATACCCGGCAGCAGCTTGAGCTGAAAGGAGAAAACCTGCAGCAAAATGAGACCGATCCAGAACGACGGTATGGATACGCCCACCACCGGCAGCCATGACAAGAGCCCGCGCAGGGCGGACGAGCGGGTATAGGCGCCCAGCAAGGCGACGCCGATGCCCAGCGCGAGCCCTATCAGCAGCGCGAGTCCGGCCAGCTTGAGCGTCTCGGGAATGCCCGCGGCGAACATGTGCAGCGCATCCTGTCCGGTTTGTACCGACACACCGAATTTACCCCGCACGGCGTCCCGCAAAGCGCTGAGATATTGTTGCCACACCGGGCGATCCAGGCCCATGTAGGCCCGCATTTTCGCCAGGGCCTCCACGGAAAAACCGCTGCCGCCGCCCAGATTCATTTTACTGAGCGCGGCATCGCCCGGCAGAACGTACAACAGCAGGAACGCGGCGGTAAAGGTCGCCCAGAGCACGCCGATGGCGTGCGCCAACCGTTTCAGGATAAAGCGCGTCATGGTGATTCACTCCTGGTTATCGCAACGTTTCAATGGCGTACGATGTACTCTGCCGGTATCCGGTCCCGTCTGGCTGACGCCGGGCGGGTTTTACGCCGAAAGGGCAGGGGTGATGGCATCAGCTCGCGGCCGGCGACAGGGTGACATCGTAAAGAATCTGGCTGGTGGATCCGGCGCCCGGCCCGCCCCATTCGAGATTGCGCACGGTGCCGTCGTTCGACCACAATTCCTGCGTGAAGAACACCGGTACCGCATAGGCTCGCTGAAGGATGATTTTTTGCGCTTCATCCGTCAGCTTTTTCCGTTCGGCCGGATCGGTGGTGGCCCGCTGTGCCTCCAGCGGACCGTCCAGATCGTTGGGGGTCGACAGCCTGAAGCGGTTGAGCGCCTTGGTGGAATACAACTGGCGCAATACGTCCGGATCCCCCAATGACCATTCCCAACGGTGCAGATCGTAGTCGCCCGCCAGCAGCGCCTCGTCATACGCGCCGCCGGTCAGGGGCCTTAACCGCAAATCGAAACCGGCGTCACGCACCTGCTGCTGCACGACTTCCAGAAATGCCTGATTCACGGGGGCAGCGTAAAAGGACACCGTGATTTGCAGCGGTTTGCCGTTCTTGACGCGAATGCCGTCCGAACCTTTTTTCCAGCCGGCCTGGTCAAGTAAGGTATTGGCGCCGTTCAGATCGAACGCCAGCAGGGCGCTTTGATCGAGATAACCCGGCGTTTTGCGGGTAAGAACGCCGGTGGCCGGGATTTTGTAACCGGAGAAAGCCAGGTCCACCACTTCCTGGCGATTGATGGCCTTGCTGAACGCCTGGCGGACTTTTTCATCCGCCAGGATCCCGCGGGAGGTATTGATCAACAGATTGACGGCGGTACCGAGGGATTCGATCTTCTCCAGCGGGAAGCCCTCTTTGGCAAGGGGCTGAGCATCATCATAGCCGGTGTCCTGAATGACATTGACCTGATGGCTCCTGAGCGCCCCGGTACGTACCGTGGATTCCGGGATAATGCGGTAAATGACCCGGTCAAGATAAGCCTCGCCGGTATGCTTACGCTGCGACGACGGCCAGTCGTAGCCCCGGCGTTTCACCAGCTCGGTTTTTTCATTCAATTTGACGCTGTCCAGCACAAAGGGGCCGGAACCTATCACGCCTTCATGGCAGCGTTGTTCCGGCGTTTTGGCCAGGGTAGCGGCGGCGACAATACCCAGTTCGCCGGTGGAGGTCGCGGCCAGGAAGGGGACATTCGGACTATCAAATTCAATGACCAGGGTATGGTCGTCCGGTGCCGTAATGGATTTAACCCCTTTGAAATAAGACGCGCCCGCGGCACCGGGAATTTTGGTGATGGTATCGAAATTGTCCTTGATAACCGGCGCGTTCAGCTTACTGCCGTCGCTGAAGGTCACATCTTTGCGTATATGAAAGGTGTAACGGGTGGCATCGGCATTAATTTCCCAGGATTCCGCCAGCCAGGGAGAAATTTTAGACGGATCCTCATAACTCTGATCGGTCAGTGAATCCACCAGGCCGCGGCCTTCTATTGCGGCATAACCATAGTTATCTTGCTGCGGGTCTATGCATTGCGACTGTTCGGCCAGCCCGATAGTCAATACGTTGGAGTGGCCCGCTGTCGTGGTGTTTTGCGCCAGTGCCGGATTGCCGGCAACGGCAAATATCGGCAACATCATCATTAAAGCGCGGTTAAAGTTATTTTTTTGAAAAATTCTGTTGAATGGCATTTATTAACCTACCCCGGAAAAATAAGCGAAACCCAAATAAGGGAATTAAAAGAGCAGCTGAATTTAGCATCAATTAAAAATGAAGTGTTATATTAATTTATGCATTACTTTTCGTAAAAGTTAATATAAAGAAGCCATATGTTAAAAATTAAGAGATTTACAACGGCGTTTTATTTTATCGAATTTTTGAAATGTACTGTATTATTTATGTTGTTTTTCAATAAGATGTTTGTTATGTCTTTATTTTTATCCCTAAATTCACCTTTCGTTATGAAGTTAACATGGCAACTGAATAAATAGCCTTAATAATTAAGTGGAGGTTAATTTTTATGTTGAACCATTAGGTTATCAATGGCCTGAATTTAGTGAGGGTATTATGTCTTTCCCATATTTATACTATCCAATCCTGATTAATGCATATGCCTGCCGTCTGCCAAAGAGAGCGGTGACATATCCTTTTTTATTAGATTAATCAGGCTGTTTTTTTATATTCTTGATTATTTAATACCCTCATTTTGCAAAATTGGCTGATAAGAACGGCGCGGCAATAAAGGCCGGTTTTCAGTGCGTTCCGGATCGGTTGGAACTCGTTTAAACGCAATACTCTCCGCCCATACGCGGTCGGCGGTCGCCAAATCATATCAATTGCTGGGCATTGCGCAGAAAAATCTACCTATTAGGGATTATAGAGAATCATTTAAAGATGCATTTATAATGCATCTTTAAATGACCTACTCTATGAGGTGTTATTATGCATTATCGCGATAAGTCCCTTGGTTCGCTGGCTATAGCCATTCCGCGCGCCACCGGGCTCTTCCGACAGTACGGTCTGGATTTTTGCTGCGGGGGCAAACAAACCCTGTTGCGGGCCGCCGATAAACAAAACCTGGATATTGAACTGATTGAAGCGCAATTGGCAACGTTGGTGCGACAGCCCGATGAAACCAAAAGCTGGCAGAACAGCACGTTGGCTGAACTGATAGAAAACATCCTGGCGCGCTATCATCAACGCCATCGGGAACAATTGCCGGAACTGATTTTGATGGCGGAAAAGGTGGAGCGGGTACATCAGGATAAACCGACGTGCCCGACCGGACTGGCCCGGCAATTGACCATACTCCACCAAGATCTGGGGGATCATATGATGAAGGAGGAGCAGGTGCTGTTCCCCATGATTAAACAGGGAATGGGGCCCCAGGCGGCCGGGCCGATTTCCGTCATGGAGCTTGAGCATGACGATGCCGGGCGGCAACTGGACATCATCAGTAAATTGACCGACAACATCACTCCGCCGGCCATGGCCTGTACTACCTGGCGCGCGCTTTACGCAGGCCTAAATGAATTTACCGCAGATTTAATGGAACATGTTCATCTGGAAAATAATCTGCTGTTTCCCCGGGCGCTCCGCGGAGAATAAGCGTGCGATCCATGGGTGTGATGCATGTTTTTTTGTAAACGCGTATATAAGGCGGCGGAGGTTGGTGATGGCTATCGCGTATTGGTGGATCGCCTTTGGCCGAGAGGCATGACAAAAGAGGCCCTGGTCATGGACGACTGGCTGAAAGAACTGGCGCCAAGCTCCGCTTTACGCAAGCAGTTTCATAGTGGTCGGCTTGACTTTGCCGCTTTCTCCGTACAATACCGGGTGGAATTGAATGCCCAGGCCGCCTTATCACAGTCGCTTTTGGCCCGCTCCCGGCGAGGGAACGTCACGCTGCTGTATGCCGCTCGCGATGAGCAAAATAGCCACGTGCCGATATTAATGGATTTTTTACATCAGCTTACTTAAGCCAACCGGGTTCCATGAGAAGAAAAGGCAGCATAAGCAGGTGAAATAATTTACGTGCCCTTCTTTTATCCGTTATCTAGAACTGTATTAATCCGATAGCGCTCCACCACACAGGGCCGACCAGGGCGAAAATCACCGTGAATATCACACTGAACAACAGCCCAAGCAGCCAGAATGGTTTCAGGGGAATATAGCCGGAATCGAAGAAGATGGGGGCTGAGCCGTTGCCATAATGCGTGAGACCGCTCATGAAATTGCCCGCATACCCCAGGCTGATGGCGGCCAGCATAGGCGGCGTACCGAGTGCGAGCAGAAGGGGCAGAAACGCGGGAACCATAGCGGCCGTATGCGCGGTGGAACTGGCAAAAAAATAGTGCGCATACATGTAGCTCAATATCACTAAAACGAACGCAGCCTGCCACCCCAGGCCACCGAGGGACGTGGCAAGGTGCTGCGTCAGCCAGGGAATGAAACCCAATGTATTCAGATATTTGGCCATCATCACCAGGGCGGAAAACCACACCAGCGTGTTCCATGCTCCTTTCTCGGCGGCAAGGTCCGCCCAGGTCAACACGCGGGTGAGGAGCATGACGACGAGGCCGGTCATGGCGGCGATGGTAGCATCAAGATTGAACAGCTTGGCACCGATGGTCCACAGAAAAATCAGGCCAATGAATACGCCAAGCATGATGTATTCGTCCCTTTTGACCGCGCCCAGCTCGGCGAGTTTTTGTTTTGCTATGATGACGGCTTCAGGGCTTTTTTTAATTTCGGGAGGCCAGACAAGCATCAGCACCAGGGGTAAAACCGCCAGACAGATGATGCCGGGCACGATTGCTCCCATGAACCAGGTGCCCCAGTCCAGGTGGATGCCGTGGTTCACGGCAACATTGGCGACGATGGGATTGAACGCGGCCGCCGTCAGGAACATGGCGGATATAACCAGGTTCCCCTGGAAAGCGTTCGCCATGATGAACGACCCGAGGCGCCTTTCCGTGCCTTTGGCGGGATCGCTGTCATACGCCAGGGAGATAGATTGCTGCAATGGAAAAAGAATCCCCCCAAGGCGGGCGGTATTGGAGGGCACTACCGGAGCGATAACGAGGTTGGTCAATGATGTTGCATAGGCGAGTCCAAGAGTGGTTTTTCCCACTTTGCTCATGAACAGGTAGGCAATACGTTGCCCCAGACCGGTTTTACTGAAGGCTCGTGAAATAAAGAACGCCGTAACAATAAGCCAGATGGTGGGATCGCCAAAGGAGATCAAGGCCTGTTCAGCTTTGAGGGTACCTGTCAGACCGCACATGACAATGCCTGTAAACGCAACGACGACCATGGGATACGGCTTGATGATGAATCCGAGGATGGTTGACAGAAAGATAGCAAATAGCTGCCAGGCTTTAGGGTCCAGGCCTTCCGGCGCGGGGGAGTAATAAATGGCGAGGAAAATGGCTACCCAAATGATGCGTTGCCAGTTGGCAGCGAAAAAGTTTTTTTCCGTTTTTCCGACGATGGGAATAATCGCTTGCATGTTATCTCCTTATTGACGCCGTCGGAAGTCTTCACAGCTTCCGACGAATGGCGCAAATAATAGTTATTTTTCAGAACGTGTCGTTTTTGTCCTTGCATTTACAACCCTGTTTATTGCCGGCGAGAATACCCGCCGCTCTGTCAGGGTTGAACACGCCGCACATGCAGATGCCGCCAATCTTCTTCGCGGCTTCTTCCGCCGTCATCCTTCCCTGGTCCACATCATGCTGAAGTGCCTGCACATACTTGGCCGGTATACGTTGATGGCCGCACATGGTTGTGATGGAAAGGGTTTGGGGGTCGGTCAGCCTGGATATATTGCCAAACACGCCGAGTGACATGTTGGCATAGCAAGGGGTCACCCCGGCCTCTTTACAAATGCGGACAAGCTCGGTGATCACGCCGGAAACAAGGATAGATTGGTTCAGCTCTTTCTTCTTTAAAATCCGAAGAAATTTCACCGCTGCCCTTGGGTTGGAAAACACGCCGCGCAGGCGCGAATTCTTCATCAACTTTGCTTTAATCTCCTTGCTTTGCATGGTGAGAATTGTGCCGATCTTGGTGTCGCCCCAATTAGCAACGTCACCGCTTTCTTCCACCGCCCGAAGGAGGTGCCTGGCGGTTTCGGGAAAGTTGTCGTCATTAAGGCCCTTGGTGGTGTAAGCCAGCCAGCATATTTCTTCACTTTGTGATTCGGGCGTTCCGGCTCTGAATAAAGTGTGAGTCATATCATCATTCCTAAAATATTTAATAGTGCCGTTGAGTACAATTACTGCATCACAATGGGGGAAGCTTTGATAAATCGGGCGAATAGGGTTTACCTAACCCGACGTTAATTTTGGAACGCACGGGGCGGGGAATTCCCAGGTCATCAAAGCAACTCAACACTTCTTCATTTTCGATATTTTCATCCACAGGGAGAATGAGGCCGGGACAGAGCACAGTATCAATTTCTGTTGATACCTTCTTCAGCGCCTTGAGGATGCCGGGGAGCTTGCTCTTATGGAATTCACCTTCTGTGAGAAGACTGTGCATGTGCACATCAAGACAGTCCGGGCGGAATTTACCGGTAGTGCGGTCGGGAATGATCGTAGAAAGCGGAAAATCGCCCTCCGCAAACTCCATGCCCGCAGCCATCAACGCCGTAATGATTTTTTCTGCGTCACGAAGATACAGGCCGACGCCAGGCCTGCCCATATCAAGGCAGATGCTGAAGTGATCGGGCTTGAGAGTGGGTTTCACGTCGAGGGTTTTTATTTCTCTCCCCCCTCGACCCGCGTTGCCGCCAGTGACGCTGGATCCTCTGGGGTCGCCAAACGTCTGCTGGAAAATCTGCAAATCAGTCAAATCGATAGTGGGATGAATAGCCCCGAAAAGGCAGCTATTTTCACAACAGCCACAGAGTGTGCACAGTGTAGGATCCACGTTGCATTTACCGTCGAAATAGTCGATCGCATCATCAGGACAAAAAAGCAGACAGGTTTTACAACCCGTACAGGAAGATTGATCAATAAAGCTCATGATATTTTACCATATCCGTTGTCATGTTAGGGTAGGTTGACCGATGTTCAAATAAGCATTACGCATATCTTGTGCCAAACAATAAAAGAGAAATTATTTCGACGAATAAACCAATAAGCATCGACTTTATAAATCAACGAATTACAATAAAATATTTAATTTCAGCCATTCGAAAAGTTCAGGGCAATTAAATCAAACCTTGTTCCATGCAACATAATAAATACCCAATAAGGGGTATAACTGTTTCAACCGTATAAGACTGTTTCATGGCATGAATTTATACCGAGAGCAGCGGTGCGCATGATAATGATAATGATAAGGAGTACCCTTCATGAGCAATATTACTTTAATAGCAGCAGACAGGACCGTATTCTCCCTTGGACACAAATTAAGTATGCAATTATTTCCTGAAATTCTCGTTGTCCGGGGCGTATTGGGAGAAGGTGTGGCTGCGGCAGCGAACCAGATACGGCAGGGAACAGAGATCCTTATCAGCAGAGGGGCCACGGCTCAGGCAATCAGAGAAGCATTCCCCGCGCTCATTCATGTGACCATCCAGCGCTCAGCCTTCGACTACATTTCCGCGCTCAACCTCGCTCAAAGCGTCGGCAGCCCCATTGCCGCCATTGCCCTCCCTCATCTGGTAGAGGGATTGACAGCGACCGCACGGGTTCTGAACCTTCATCTGCGCTTATACCCCATCGTGAAAGAAGAGGAGGTTGAGCCAATTATATTGCGAGCAATCAACGAAGGGGCATCCGTTGTTATCGGCAGTTCATCAACCGGAATCGCAGCGGCGCGACTGAAAGTGCCTCATGTTGTCGTTCAAAGCGGCGAGGAAACTATCATCGCCGCCATGACTCAAGCTCAGCGCATTTATGAGACGATGCGTATGAACAGGGCGGAAAGCTCGCTGCTCCATGCCGCGGTAAATGCCGCCGATAATGCTATCGTTGCCATAGACAGAATGGGAAGGGTGGTCGCATTCAATGTGATGGCTGAACGAATTATGGGTATTAGCATCAGCGACGCGCTCAATAAACCTTACTCAACACTGTGGCCGAAATTTGATTTTGAAACGGCGATAAGAAATGATTCGACCCCGTTAACCCTTTCGCCCGACGGGACGTCTGAGGTGACAGGATCGGCAAGACCTGTGAAGAACCATGAAGAAACAGTAGGCGTTGTGGTGAGTCTCCAGGAAATGGACCAGCAGCGTATTCTGGCTTCTTCCATCAAAAAACGTACTGGAACCGGGCATATCGCGCGTGCGCAATTTAAGGATATCCAGGGTTCTAGTCAGGCCATAAAGAGGACCCTAGCCCTGGCTACTCGGTATGCGGAGACAGATGGCACCGTATTTATCGTCGGGGAAACCGGCACCGGAAAGGAATTGTTTGCCCAGAGTATCCATAACTCCAGCGCCAGGGCCAACAGGCCCTTTGTGGCGGTGAATTGTTCGGCGCTCCCCGGTTCACTGCTGGAGAGCGAGCTTTTCGGCTATGTTTCCGGTGCATTCACCGGCGCCAGCAGCAAGGGTAAGCCCGGACTGTTTGAACAGGCGGATGGCGGCACTATTTTCCTGGATGAGGTCACGGAAATAGAACCGCATATCCAGGCAAAGTTGTTGCGCGTGCTTCAAGAAAAGCAGGTTATGCGCCTTGGTAGTGATGCCATCACCCCTTTTGACGTGCGCATCATTGCGGCGAGCAATGAGGATATACCCCGGTTGCTTGAATCCGGCAAGTTTCGCTCGGACCTCTATTACCGGCTCAACGTCCTGATGCTGCATTTACCGCCGTTGCGCGAAAGACAAGAGGATATTCCTCTCCTGTGCCGTTATTTTCTCAAATTACATACCCCTGACTCGGCATTCGCGCCAAGTTTTACGCCGGGAGCCCTGCGCCAGCTCTGCGAATGGCCGTGGCGTGGCAATATTCGAGAGATGCAGAACGTTATGTTCCGTGTCGCTACCACGGTCAGGGAGCACTTGGTGGAAAAGGATATCATACGAGATTTGCTTGAAGGGACCATGCTTTTGGGAATAGACCCGGATATTTCGCAGGGGCGGGAAGACGTTATTCGACAGGCGCTCGCCGAGACCGGAGGCAAAAAAGGCAAAGCCGCCGCCAGCCTCGGAATGAGTCGTACTACCCTCTGGCGGAAAATGCGGGAAAAAGAGATATAAGTCGAAATAACGTTCGGCAAAGGGCAGCACAAACGTAAGTGATCGGTAAATGAGGTTGGAAGTGCCACGATGGGGTTAAATGGTTCCAAAGCCGTTCCGAATGTTGTCAAAACTCGTAGAGTGAACACAGAAATCCCAAGGGAAGGTCTATCAAATACATAGGGTGATACAGGTGTGACTGAGTTAAGTCCGGGTATAGAGTAGCAATGAGAATTCTTAAAAGGAGTATGGCCATGAGCAATTCGATTGATGAAGAAGCAAACGATGCAAAGCCTATTGTTGAAGCAGATAGAGAAGCGGATGCCTCTGCCGGTAAATGTCCTTTTCATGAGGGAAACGCGAATAAAACGTCCGGCGGTGGGACAACTAATCGGGACTGGTGGCCTAACCAGCTCAGAGTCGACCTCCTGAATCAGCACTCAAACCGCTCTAACCCGTTGGGCGAATCATTTGATTACCGTCAGGAATTCGCCAAATTAGACTATTCTGAACTCAAAGCCGATCTCAAAGCGTTGCTCACTGAGTCGCAACCCTGGTGGCCCGCCGACTGGGGCAGCTATATCGGCCTTTTCATCCGCCTGGCGTGGCACAGCGCGGGCACGTATCGCTCCGTCGACGGCCGTGGTGGTTCGGGACGCGGCCAGCAGCGCTTCGCACCTTTGAACTCCTGGCCGGATAATGTGAGCCTCGACAAGGCGCGCCGTTTGCTGTGGCCGGTGAAGCAAAAATATGGTCAAAAAATTTCCTGGGCCGACCTCTATATCCTTGCGGGCAACGTCGCTCTGGAAAACTCCGGTTTTCGTACCTTTGGCTTTGGCGCCGGGCGTGAAGACGTATGGGAACCCGATCTGGACATCAACTGGGGCGTCGAGACAACCTGGCTTGAACACCGCCATCCTGAATTGCTGGCTCAATCGCCATTGGGCGCAACGGAAATGGGGCTTATTTACGTCAATCCTGAAGGCCCAAATCACAGTGGTGATCCCGCCTCGGCGGCCCCGGCTATCCGTGCCACCTTCGGCAATATGGGGATGAACGATGAAGAGATTGTCGCGTTAATCGCCGGTGGCCATACGCTCGGCAAAACCCATGGCGCAGGTCCCGCCACTGAGGTCGGTGTCGACCCTGAAACCGCACCTATTGAAGCGCAAGGCCTGGGCTGGGCAAGCAGTTTTGGAACGGGTGCCGGGGCTGATGCCATAACGTCCGGTCTGGAAGTAGCCTGGTCTCAGACGCCAACGCAGTGGAGCCATAACTTCTTCGAAAATCTCTTTAAATTTGAGTGGGTACAAACGCGCAGTCCCGCCGGCGCCATCCAGTTCGAGGCCAAGGATGCGCCGGAGAGTATTCCCGACCCGTTCGATGCGGCGAAGAAGCGTAAACCCACCATGCTGGTCACCGATTTGACGCTTCGTTTCGATCCGGAGTTTGAGAAGATATCCCGCCGTTTCCATGGCGATCCACAGTCCTTCAATGAAGCGTTCGCGCGGGCGTGGTACAAACTGACCCACCGGGATATGGGACCAAAAGCGCGCTATATCGGGCCGGAGGTGCCAAAAGAAGACTTACTCTGGCAGGACCCGCTGCCGCTGCCGGTGTATCAGCCTACTCCCGATGATATCGAGTTGCTGAAAGCCAAGATTGCTGCTTCCGGCCTTACCGTCGGCGAACTGACCTCGGTGGCGTGGGCTTCGGCTTCCACCTTCCGTGGCGGTGACAAACGGGGAGGCGCAAACGGTGCAAGGCTGGCGCTGCTACCGCAAAGAGAATGGGACGTTAACGTCGTTGCTGCCCGCGTACTGCCCACTCTGGAATCTATTCAACAGTCATTCCCGAAAGCTTCTCTGGCGGATGTGATTGTTCTGGCCGGCGTGGTCGGTGTTGAACAGGCGGCGAAAGCGGTCAACGTAGAGATTGAAGTGCCGTTCACCGCGGGTCGTGTGGATGCCCGCCAGGATCAGACTGATATTGAATCGTTCGATTTGCTTAAACCAAAAGCGGATGGTTTCCGTAACTATCGCGGTGTTTCCGCCGGCACGTCCACTGAAAATCTCCTCATCGACAAGGCTCAGCAGCTTACGCTAACCGTGCCGGAATTAACGGTACTCATCGGTGGATTACGGGCGCTTGGAACAAACTACGATGGCAGCCAGCAAGGTGTTTTCACAAACAAAGTGGGTGAACTCAACACTGACTTCTTTGTAAATCTGCTTGATATGCGCACTCAATGGATAGCAACCGACTCCTCCGGAGAACGATTCGAAGGACGCGATCGCCTCAGCGGAGAGGTCAAATTTATCGCAACGCGTGCAGACCTGGTGTTTGGTTCGAATGCCGTATTACGTGCTTCAGCAGAGGTTTACGCCAGCAATGACGCCAAAGAAAAGTTTGTTAAAGACTTTATCGCGGCCTGGACGAAGGTAATGAATCTGGATCGATTCGATCTGGCCTAAGCCTTGCCCTGGCGAGCGGCCACGGCTGCTCGCCAGGATTTGTCTATGCAATTCTTACGGCACAGGTACGCCTGTTTACATGCTGCCTGTTTGCTGGCGACTACACCTTATCGGCTGAATGTAATTTCGTCGCAAAAATTTATTTTAGGGAAAAGTATTGTTGTTTATTGCGGGCAAGAGTGCGGCAAGGGCTATACGGGTTACTCTATCGGCTATTATGACATGCCACAGAAAAGAGATCTATTCAATACGCCAAGCATGCAGAGGGGCACAAATTTTTGCCTTGAAGGGAAAACCGGCGTGAGAGTGATTGCCGGCGAGATTGAAATATTCTAACGCCTGGCAAGGCGATGCCCGTTGCGGAGCAGATTTTCATTTTTGTTTATTACCGTTTGCTCAGTTTTAAACTTACCGGAAAATAAACTAAATAGCTCATCATTAACATTCCCGATGGGCAATTACCGGCAACTGAATGGTATAAAATGGTGAGTAATCCGACAGTGGCGGATGCCCTAAGGGATCGGCTAGTAGATAACGGCCGTCGGCTCGAACTGAGTGACATCAGCGATCGCAATCAGCGAAATAAGCAATAAAGCCTGATCTACTATCATATCGTTGATCCAACCTGGTATGAAATACACTGAATTTTTTAAGTGTATTTTTCAATTGCTCTATTTCTGATTGTTCATCGATTTCAGGAGAAGGAATAGGTATGATTGTGTCAAAGTACTTCTCAACAATTCTATCAAGATCCGCCAAAAGCACTCTTGGCCTGGCCGTCGTAAACGATGGTAGCAGCGCGCGAAGGCCTTAAGGCATGCACACTTCAAGCAGAATGCATGGGTTAGTTAGCCCCGCCAATGACGTGCAATACACACAGCCGTTGAATGTGTTGTGGACGGTGAGCGGCACTTGCTGGTATGCTGTTTATAATTACAGTATTGGAGGCGGTTATGGCTATTGAAATAAAATATGTGGTCGTCAGAAAGGGTGAAGAGAAAATGATATTTGCCAGTAAGAAAGAAGCAGAGGCCTACGACAAGATGCTCGATATGGCTGAAGCGTTCAGCGACTGGTTGTTGAACAGCGGGATGCAGTTGGATGAAACGCAGGCAGAAAATCTGGGTTTTTATCTGGCCAAGCATAAAGATGGCGTTCAGCATATCCTGCGTACCAGCAAATTGCCGGAAGCCGTCGACGCTCAGGCTCCTTCAGATGAACCGGAAAGCATGGACGCCGTCGACGCTCAGTCTCCTTCAGATGAACCGGAAAGCATGGAAGCCGATGACGATGCCGGCACAAAAAAAATCAGAGCGGTGAAAGCAGCCTGATCCCCTCCGAAGAGTACACGAGTACAGAACAGCGCCGTTAGTGATAACCCCTTGCGGCGTTGATGTCTGAAAAAGCAGCCTGAAAACTCATTAAGGGTGGCAACTTCGTTGACAGCTACCGGTTATAGTGACCGGCCTCTTAAATTCCGGCCCCACGGCAGACATCCTTCACGGTTCTGCCAGCCTCGACGGACTTCAAAACGGCAATAATCTGCTGTTCGGTAAAACGGGCTTTACGAATAACGATCCCCTTTGCGGCCATGTCAGTGCCGGAAGATCTCTAAAAGTGAATGGCACCATTATGCGGGATACTTACACGTATATTGACCCGTCAACGGCAAAGTGAGCATGAGGGATTGCAAAAGTTGTATCGACGGATTTTCACGCAAGTGTTTCCCGCCAGGATGCAAACAGGTTCGGATTAACATGGTCAATTACAAAAGACATTATGCGCTTATTCGGGGGAGCCTTGACGGCGATTGGTCCCCTTGGCACGGATTTCTATCTGCCCTCATTGCCGGCAATAGCATTAGATTTAAAAGAATCGATGTCGACTTCCCAGCTTACTTGCAGAATGACTGTTTTTCCCACCAGAACCATGTTGCCTGGGAACCAGACCACACCAGGCGGAAAGTTGTCTGCCATTAGTAAACTGCTTTGCATTAACTTCACTCAAAAATGCGGCTGCGACGAAGGGGCCAGCACCAGTTATCATCAACAGTGTTTTGTATTTTGGCTGCTGCTGGCACAACGCTGCCATGTTGTGCTCTGTCGAACGAATTTGTTCATTGAGCGAATGTATATTTTCCAGTGATGAAAAAAGCAACTGGCATAGTAGCGGCGAAATAAATAGTTTGATCAAGCGGTAAATCATGGCAGCCATGTTGCTAGGCCGGATTATGTGGGTTAGCTCCCTCCGATGCCGATAACCAGCGTTGAGGCAATGATCATCGCCATACCGAGTAACTGGAAACGTATTGGCTTAATTGAAGCGCTTTTCCATTCTTTGAGAACAAAACCCCATATCCCGCCACACAGCACCAGCATCGACATATGGAACGTCCAACTGACAAAGCCAAGTTTGACGCCGGTCATTTGTACATGTCCCCAGCCGTAGAAGAAAAACTGCAGATACCAGATAACCCCGCCCGCTGCCGACAAGGTAATATTGCGCCAAAAATGGGAAGGGTCTTGCCTGATTTTCAGCAATGTATGATTTCTTTTCCCTTTAATCAGACAATAAATCAGATTGGTGGTAAATCCCCCCAGCATGATAATGACATAACCGGGCATAATTTGATAAAGAGGGTCAACGCCTTGGGCCAACGCCATTTGCTGAATAGGTCCTGCCGCCTCAATGGCAAAAGCCATGAAGGCACTCATGATGCCGCAAAATATCGCAATGATAACGCCTTTGCGGACATTTAATTCCCGGTTTGTTATGCCGGATTCATTCTCTTTCATCCGGCCGGCCAGTGACGTGACAGCAATACCGGCAACAGCAATGACTACGCCGATTAGTGCCATAACGCCGGCATGGCTGTTGAATAACTGGAGAAATTTTCCTCCGAATAGCGGCGGCGTCAGGGTGCCCACCACCAATGTGATACCGATAGCAACGCCGTAACCCACCGAGAGCCCTAGATAACGCAGCGTCATACCGAAGGTCAAACCCCCGAGCCCCCATAACACCCCGAACATATAGGTCCGCAAAACCACGCCAAAGGGAATCGCGAGGTAAAATGCGCCAACATTGGGCAGTAGTAATGACGCCACCAGAATGGGCATAATAATCCAGGAAGCGATGCCATTAACCAGCCATGAGGCTTCCCATTCCCAATTTTTGACCAACTGAATCGGAATATAGAACGAGGCCGCAGCCAACGCACCAAGCAGGTGATAAAAAATACCATAGCCAATAGAGTATTCCATATTCTCGCCTCAAGAGATTTTCTGGGCAGAAACGCCGAGTAGTTTCGCCAACTGTTCAATGATTTTGCCCTGATGACCGCTGCCGATGGCGCAGTGATGAGCCGGGCCGCCGAGGCACCATTTTTCCGTGAACTCTCTCGCTGATAAGGCAAATTTATAGTTGCTGTTGGTATTTCCTATATCCAGCACCGGCCCGGCAACTGATTCTCCTTCGGCATATTGCAGCACGATACAGCCGCCACGCTTTTCGACCACGGAAAGAAAGGTGATCGGACCGGCGGCCACCGACATCTGAATAGAAACGCCTTTACCGGGTTTACCGTGGTAAACCGACAGAGGCACCAGTTTCACCTTGGACTCGGACATTTGCGGATGAGCAGGACCATCATGTCCCCACTGCACAGTGTCATTTTCAAAATTGATGCCATAAGGTTCGGAAAAAGAGCCGCCGGCCCCTAACAGACTCATAATTTTCATGGCAATGACATTTTTGATTTCACATTCACCGGCGACCGGGATGCCTTTATGGGTTAATAAAGTGTTTCCCATAATGACCGACGTGATAATACTTTCATGTTGAGATCCTGATGCCCCTTCATAATAATAGGCCAAGGCATCAAGTTTATGCTTGGCTACTAATTTATCCAGCACGATGGACGTTTTTACCGCTCTATCAATTTCATATTGTTCACAACTTTCATCAACGTCAAGAACGGAATGGACTTCATCATATTTTTGATGAATTTCTGTTGGGGTTATTTTAGCAAGATCATCTACCAGTTCGCAAAGCTCCAATATTTTGAATCTTACCCCCAATTTGGCCGATAAATTTGTCATATCAGAATAGACATCATACATGCCGTTATAATAATGTCCCAAAACACCAACATTGGTATTTTTCAGTGTGTGGGATAACCGAAAAGCACTAAGATAGCTTTCAATTTTTTCCCATGCAACGCTGTCATTAAGATAGCCGACCACCAGTTCGAATGAAATATCCGCACGCTGGAATACATTAGCCAGTTCAGGAGCCGTACAGGCTTGGCAGTGCGCCAGCCATTGGCCGGTTCTGGTGCCACGGTCTCCCGCATTATTGATATCCGCCAAAGGTATTTTGCTATCAGGCTGCAACGCGAGTACCAATACCGGCACATTGAGTTTCTGTACTAACGGCAGTACAGTTGAGCTCAGTGCATAAGTAGTAATATAAAGTACTAATACATCGACTTGCGATGACTTAAACAAATTTGCCGCTGCGTCAGATTTGTCATTATTATCCACTAAGCCGCCATTGATCACTTCAATTCCTGCCGTGGTGAGGCGTGAAGCGACTTGATGTAAATAACCTTCCAATGCTTGCTGCAAACCTGAAAATTGAGGCCAATAGGTATCTAACCCAATGCCGAAAACACCTAATTTGATATTCATTTTATATCGCCTGCCAATATTGAATTAAGGAATATCTAGACATACATAATCCACCAAAACAATTTGTTAAAAGTTTACCGTGATGATATGAACGCGTTATCCGTATCCTATCGTAGATGGCGAAGTCAAACATGCTGCTCAATGCCACATAAATTAAGCCCATGGCATTTTTGTCGTATCCCCAGTGATCAAGATCACAGTATCAGATAGGGTCAGTTCTTAGAAAATCACAATAAACTGCATCCCGCCGGCCAAAGCATCATCAGTTTCTTTAACGCCCCAGGTTTTTTAGTATATTGAAGATTTGGACGGATCATAAGCCATTTAGTTGCCTGATATTCATAATTTATTTCAATAACTATATTCTGAAGTTTGTACAGAAAAAAAGTAAGGAACATTAATTGAAATTTCACTGATAGTTTCTTATCCATTAACTTTTGTTCGTAATAGAGTTGAGATAAACGCCATGCGGTACCGCCGCCATAGATTTCCATGGCCGAAGTTAAACCCGTTGCCTTGGGATCGTGGATACGATCGTTTGTGATATCTCTTCCTTCTCGTTCACCTAAACCAACATAAAACTGCGTATCGGGTATATTTGCGATTTTATCTAAATCCAGATTTAAACCGAGTATCAACTGGCCGCTCTAGGGTTTCGCGCTGCGTTATGCGCATACTGGCAAATTCGACTAATGCCGGAATAGAGGAATGGCGGTACGCCCAGACTCGCTCTTCACGTTGAGCATTAATGAAATTGTAATGTGAAGGGGATCAAAAATTAGTTAAAACATGGTTTCATTTTTATGATATTGAGCGGAGAGTATTCAGTGTCTAACAGGAACAGTAGTGTCTAGTGTCGAATTATTCCTGTCGAGCATTGATACTCTTACGGATTGTCATCATGACCATGTCAGCAAAAGATAAACTGTTTCAGGCTATATTAACCCATTATTCCGGTAACCACAGCGGCTTTACCGCGTTGGATTGCGCAGATTTCGTTCCTGTTGGTCGCAGCGTGATAAGTCACTATCTCAATCGTCTGTGTGATGACGAGAAATTAATCAAAGAAAGAACCAGGCCGGTACGCTTTTTTGTCAACACTGCGCAAAAACCTGCCGCGCCGGAGCGGGTGGATAAAAAAGCGCAGGATACCTTCAGCCGATTGATTGGCTCAGACGGTAGCCTGGCGCAGGTCGTGTCGTTGTGCCGTTCGGCGGTGGACTACCCCACCAGTGGACTACCGGTTCTGTTGGCGGGGGAAAGTGGTGTGGGCAAAAGCCATCTCGCCAGCCTGATATATGACTACGCGCTTGAACGCGGCGTTATCGCGACGGACAAACCGTTTATCGAACTGAACTGCGCCGACTATGCCAATAACCCGGAGCTGTTGTCCGGTACGCTGTTTGGTTACGTCCGGGGGGCATTCACCGGTGCCGACCGGGAGAAGCACGGCGCGTTTGATGAGGCGGACGGCAGCTTTCTGTTTCTTGATGAAGTCCATCGGTTATCCGCCGAAAATCAGGAAAAGCTCTTCCTGTTTATGGATAAAGGGTATTTCTATCGGCTCGGCGATAATCGTACCCGCCATCCCGCCAGCATTCGGTTTATTTTCGCCACTACCGAGAATATCGATACCGTTTTGCTAAACACTTTCCGCCGTCGGATACCGGTGCGCGTTACGCTACCGAATTTCATCTCACGCCCGCTCACCGAACGGGTAGCGCAGGTGGAACATTTCCTTCGCTGCGAGGCGCGCAGCCTGGCGAGGGATATTCTTCTGGATGCTTCGCTGATGCACCAATTGGTCATGTCGCCGGTGAGGGGGAATATCGGCGAGTTAAAAAATCAGATAAAAGTGATGTGCGCCAGCGCATGGAGCGACAGCAATAACCCCAAATTTATCGCCCTGAGCTCGCCGCGCCCGCAAACCGGCAACGGGGAAACGCTGCTGATCTCTCATCGTGATGACACGTCCGCCGTGGATGTGGCGTCGTTGCTGCCAAAAGCGATGCGTGATGACGTCATCTTTAACGAATTCTGCCACAGCGGCAATACGTTTTTGCTTAACCGCAAGCTTGAACAATTGCTGACAACCATCAGTGGCGTGCTAAGTCAGGAGTCTCCGTACAGTGGTTATGTCTGGCAGCACACGATGCATGCCATCAACGAGCTGGAGAACTTAACCGGCCTGGCGTTCAACCAGGATCTCCGCAAAGCCGTCTGGCTGTGTCTGAACTATGCGCTGCATCATGTAAACGACGAAGCCCGGGCCGGGGAACTGCGGACGATAACCGATTATGTTTCCAGCAAAGCGCGGCTGTTGGCCGAAGAGTGCGTGAATCTGTTGCGTCAACACGTGGTGAACGCGCCCTTTGTGCTGCTGCCGCCGTTGCTAGGTAGTGCGTTTAACACCTTGGCCGGAGACGATGACCTGATCCAGGGAGTGATCGTTTCCCACGGACGCTCCACGGCCTACAGCCTGGCGGGTATTGCCAATCAATTGACCGGCAGCTATATCTTTAAAGCTTTCGATATGCCGAACGCCACCTCCACACGCGAGATAATCGACCTGCTTATCAACCACCTGGATGCCATTAAACAGAGCGCCGGGTTAATAATACTGGTGGACATGGGATCGCTGAAGGAGATTTACGAAGAGATCAAGCTCCATTTGCACGGTGAGCTGCTGGTTATCAACAACGTCAGCACCGCCATGGCATTGGATATTGCGTCAAAGATACAACAACGCCTGTCCATGGACGAGATCATTGACAGCGTGAAAGGTGCTTACGAAGTGGAAACCCGATATTACGCCGGCGTCCTGCCGGGGAATAAAATCATTATTTCCTGCATCTCGGGCGAAGGCATCTCGCGCAAACTTAAGGACATTGTACGGCGCTATCTTGCACGGGAGGAGGTTGATATCGTCACCATGGAGTATGACGATGTGAAATGGAAAATCGCCCGCTCGGACCCGGCGTTGAATGGCACGCGGCTTATCATCACGACTACCGACCTGGAGGCGGGATATATTCCGCTGTTAAGCGTGGAACAGCTGATTAAAGAAAAAACCGCCGTGTTGCGCCGTGATTATTTCACCGATCTGATAACGGAAGACAGACTGGAGCCGATGATCGATGAAGTGGTTAAACTGTTTACGGTGGAAGGTGTCGCCAGCCGGCTCAACTTTCTCAACCCGGTGGTCATCATTGATGAAGTGGAGTCGGTCATCAAACAGTACGAGTCATTCTACAAGATTCACTTTGAAAGCTATCTGCGTATTAATTTGTTTATGCATATTGCCCTGATGATTGAACGCGTCATGGTCAACGCCGGCATGCGTAATCGTGACGAAACGGAACTGACCGGCGACCAAAAAGCCTTTGTCGAGGTGCATGACACTTTCTTCCTGGCGCTCAATCGAAAATATCATATCGCCCTGCCGCTCACCGAGGTTCTCATGATTTATGAAATTATGGAACCATGGATCGTCTCGCAGCCTGCGTGAACCCGCCTTATGACCCTGCGCTTTTTTATCGCGGGTCTCGTCTTTAGACACTGCTGATTTTAGCGTTTTCAACAGTGTCTCCTGTGTGGAAAATAATAGTTAACTTGATGATTTTAATTTAATAATTTTAATGGCATGACGATTGCATAAAATCCTACGCAAGCTTTCAGTAATTTTTTAAGGAATGCGTAATGCGAGAGGTCTTTATCGCCACCCATGGCAAATATGCGGAAGGCGTTATTTCGGGACTTGATTTGCTTATCGGCAGTGATCACGGCGTAACCCCCATATGCGCCTATTCGGGTGACATTGGTTCCACCGCCGATTTGGCACAGCGTTTCGAAGCTATCGCCATAGAAGCGGCGCGGCGCGGCAACGAACTGGTGTTGTTTACCGATATGCAGGGCGGAAGCGTCAATAACACGGCGATTCAAGTGATGGTGAATTATCCCCATATGCATGTGATTAGCGGCGCGAACCTGATCATGTTGATGGAGTTCTGCATGTCCGAACGTCCGGATACGGCGGCGCGTATCGCAGATGCGATCCAAATGGCGACGCAGGCCATGCAATATATGAATACGCTGCCGGAAATTATCTGTGCGCGCCAAAATCAGGGCGGCGCCTCCCAGGATGACGATGATTTCTTCGCCATGGAGGACAGTAAATGAGCGTAGTGCTTGAATCCCTTAATCCACGGTATGCCGCGGTGCAGACACCGCTTACGCCGGCGTGGTTGCAGGCAGCCATTACCGATGTCCTTGATAGCATCGATGCCATGCTGCCAAGGTTTACCACCACTTTCCCGGCGGCCAGTGCAAAGGACGGGCGTTATCCGGCGGTGGAAAAAGTGGACTGGACTGAAGGGTTTTGGACCGGCCTGTTATGGCTGGCTTGGGAAGTTACCGGCGACAACAAATATCGCCAAAGCGCTCTAGGGCTGCTGGACAGCTTCGCGCACCGGCTTGATGGGCAGATCAAAGTCGATACCCACGATCTGGGCTTTCTGTATCTGCTTTCTTGCGTGAATGCCTGGAAATTGACCGGAAATGAACGCGCGCGGGAACTGGCGTTACGCGCCGCGGAATTACTTTTCCGCCGGTTTGATACAACCGCGGGCGTTATCCAGGCGTGGGGGGATTTAAGCGACCCAGCGCGTCAGGGGCGTATGATTATCGATTGCAATCTCAATGTGCCGCTGCTGTTCTGGGCGGCGGATGAAACCGGCAATCGGGCTTGGCGGGACGCGGCACGCCGCCATTTGGCGCAGGCGTCTCGTTATCTGGTGCGTAACGATGCGTCGACGTTTCATACCTTCTATCTGGATATCCACAGCGGACAACCGTTGCGCGGTGATACCCACCAGGGGTTTAGCGATGACTCCTGCTGGGCACGCGGCCAGGCATGGGGAATGCTTGGCTTCGCGCTGGGCTTCAATTACACCGGAGATGCCCGCCTGCCGGAGCTGTCGCGTAAATTGAGCCACTACTTTCTTAACCGTCTGCCGGAAGACTATGTCTGCTACTGGGACTTGATTTTCTCCCCGCAGGACCACGCGTTTCGTGATACTTCCGCCGCCGCCATTGCCGTTTGCGGACTGGTGGAGTTACTCAAACAACTCCCCCTCAGCGATACGCTGCGCCCGGCCTATGGCAACGCTATCAGTTTGATTATGCGCAATCTGCACCAGTACTACTTTGCGCACGGCGAAGATGGCCTGCTGCGTGAGGGGGTTTACAACTATGGCCGTCATATGGGCATTAACGTGCCTAATCTCTGGGGCGATTACTTTTACTTCGAAGCGCTGGTGCGCTTATCGCGAATCTGGACACCCTACTGGTAAAAACGCATAACAGGAGAAAAAACATGATTTCATTAATTCGTATTGACGATCGATTAATCCACGGCCAGGTGGCCGTGGTATGGACCAAACATCTCGGGGTGAATCGCATTCTGGTGGCCAACGACCAGATTGTGAGCAACGAAGTGCAGAAAATGTCGCTGCGCATGGCGGCGCCGGATACGGCGAAATGCGCCATCATGACGGTAAAAGACGCCGCCGATACTCTTAATGATCCCCGCTCCGAGAGCATGAAAATTTTGGTCATCGTGAACAATGTGGCCGACGCACGCCGCCTGATCGAACAGGTTCCGGCCATTAACCGGCTGAATGTGGCTAATTTCGGGCGCATCACCGATAACCTGGCGGCAAAAACAAAAATCAGCGACACCGTGTATGTTACGCCTGACGATGTGGCGGATTTTCGCGCCATCGCCGAACGCGGCGTGAATGTGGACTATCAGGTATTGCCCTCCCACCCGGTGAAAAATCTCATTGAGATGTTAGATAACGCCCGATAAGCGAGGACATCATGTTAACTCAGGCATTATTGGTAGCATTGGTGATGTATATTGCCAAATTTTCTGACCATACGCTCGGCCAGCCTTTAATCGAGCGCCCGTTGGTGTGTGGTGCCATGGTGGGATTTGTGCTGGGGGATTTTCAGCAGGGCATCATTATCGGTGCCAGTCTGGAGCTTATTTTCCTCGGCACTATCACCATCGGAGGGTCGGTGCCGGCCGACCTGGCGGTGGGTTCGGTGCTGGCAACCGCATTTACCCTTCTAACTCATGCCGAAACGGCGGTGGCCGTGGCGCTGGCATTACCTATAAGCTTGCTGGCGGTGTTCGTCTATCAGGTGCTGAAACTGGTCTATACCGCGCTGGTGGAAAAATATGACGCACTGTTGGAACAAGGGCGCGACCGCGCGGCGCTAAGCTTGACTTTCGGTATGACGATGTTCTATGGGGTGCCGTTTGCGATAATCGCATTTTTCGGCGTGCTGTTTGGCACCGGGGTTATCCGTAGCCTGGTGGAGAGTATACCGAGTACCGTGATGCATGGCATGACCGCTGTGGGGGGGATGCTGCCGGCGCTGGGTTTCGCCATCCTGCTGCGGGCGCTATGGCATCGTAATATCGCCGCGTTCTTTTTTATCGGTTTTGCCCTGGCGGCGTATCTGCAATTGCCGATCATGGGTATCGCCATTATCGCGGCTTCCGTTGCGGTCTACTTGTGTTTTAACGAATTCAATCAGCTTAAATTAAATAAACAGGCGATCGGCACCTCGGATGCCGCGTCTGTTGATAATAAGGATGGGTTCTTCAATGACTGATATTCATTTAAGAAATACTGCCGTCAACGGTCGCGATAAAGACGAAAAAAAGATGTTTCGACAATTATTTTTCCGCCAATTCCAGTTGCTGGGGTCAATGAATTTTACCCGTATGGAGGGGTTGAGTTATGGCTGGGCGCTGGCGCCGATGCTGCGAAAAATCTACCGGGATCCCCATCGTTACCTAGATGCGTTGAAGCGTAATAGCCAGTTCTTTAATACCAATCAGCATTTGGCGCCGTTTATTATGGGGCTGACGTTGTCGATGGAAAAAGAAAACGCCGGTAACCCGGCTTTTGATATCGCGAGCATCAACGGCATCAAAGTGGCGCTGATGGGACCGTTTGCCGGAGTGGGGGACTCCTTTTTTTATGGCGTGCTGCGTATTATCGCCACCGGCATCGCGATTGGCCTGGCATCGCAGGGTAACCCCCTCGGGCCGTTATTATTCTTGCTGGTGTATAACATTCCGAGCTTTTTGATTCGCTATTACGGCGGAATGATGGGCTATCGGCTCGGATCGAAGTATATCGCCGAAGCCACCCAATCTGGGTTGCTGGGCTGTATCACCAAAGCCTCCTCTATCATGGGGCTGATGATGGTGGGGGCGATGTGCGCCTCGATGGTAAAATTCACCACGACGTATAAAACCACCATTGCAGGGCAGCCGTTCGTATTGCAGGCGATCCTCGATAAAATATGCGTCGGCCTGATTCCATTACTGCTAGTACTGGGATGCCTGCGTTTACTGAATAAAAAAGTCAGTCCCAACAAAGTCCTTATTTTACTGATTGTCATTGGCTTCGCCTCCGCCGGAATCGGCATTATCTGACCTATCATCCCCTTTTCATGTGAAAAGGGGATCTACTCACGGATTCTGCATATGGTCTACGCAGCCTGTTTTTCCAACCAGCCTGAAAAATTTCATCGCGTCTTCTCCCGTGGCCGCTGGCAGCAGCTTTCCGCGCTGTGCCAGCTTCACCCGCGTATTGTGACGCAGGAAATGCTGGCGCAAGAGTTGCCTTTGTTATCGCAGGTGGAAGTCATCTTCTCCAGTTGGGGAATGTTTCCCCTGAGCGGGCAAGAGCTCGATCGATTGCCGAAACTGAAAGCCGTTTTCTACGCCGCCGGCGCGACCGAGTATTTTTCCGCACCATTTTTGTCACGCGGGATAGCCGTGGTCAGCGCCTGGCGGGCCAACGCCGTTTCGGTGGCGGAATTTTGTCTTGCGCAGATCCTTTTGTCCTGTAAAGGTTATTTCCGGAATCATCGTGACTATTTTGCACCCAGCACCTTCGACGACCTGAGCCAACGGCATCCGGCGCCCGGTGTCTACGGGGAACGGGTGGCATTGCTCGGCGCCGGGGCGATTGCACAAACGTTAACCGGATTTCTTGAGCCGTTCGAGCTTGAGGTGGTCAGTGTTCCTTCTCGTGTCGAGCACAGAACGGTATCTCTTGAAGAGGCGTTTGAGACGGCGTTTGTGGTCAGCAACCATCTGCCGAATCGAACGGATAACATCGGCATCCTGAATGGTTCGTTATTTCGCCGCTTGCGTCCGGGGGCGGTGTTTATCAATACCGGACGAGGATTGCAGGTTAATGAGCCGGAACTGATTGAGGTCTTTAGCCAGCGTCGGGACCTTACCGCGTTGCTGGATGTCACCAAACCGGAGCCGCCGGTCGACGGCTCAGCGCTTTATCGGCTGCCGAATATCCGGTTAAGCAGCCATATCGCCGGGGCTATCAACCATGAAACCCAGCGCCTGGCCGACTGCGTGCTGGATGAATTTACCCGCTGGCTGCAAGGAGAACCGTTGTGTCATCAGGTCGTAAAATAGCCTCGGCGGCGGGGGGCGGCGGCTATCGACTGGTTATTTTCGATCTGGACGGTACGGTATTGACGCCGGAAAAAAAACTCACTCCGCGGTTTAAGAATGCCGTAAAGCGTGCCGTACGGCTAGGCGTCATGATTGCCCTGGCTTCCGGACGTTCGCTGGGCAGTGTGCTGGATGTGCTGCGGCAATTACCGCTGGGGGATGCGCCAGGATACGCCATCGCCTGTAACGGCGCCATTATCTGGAGCCGACAACCGGGGCAGCTTATCGCCAGTGAATGCCTCGAGCACCACGATGTGCTGCTATTGACCGAACTGGGTCGGCGCTTGGGTTTTGCCTGTTATCTGCTTGAAAATAATCTCCTTCTGACCGATTTCCCCATCACGCCCGACGCCGGTGGACATCTTTTCAGCCGGCTGCCGGTGGTAAAACTGCCCGACGGCTGGCAGGGCATGCCCCGCCGGCCGCCGAAAATGATGTTTATCGAGCAGAAAGAAATAATAGACGCGCTGCCGTCGCTGATCCCTCCGGATATCGCCGGGCAATATCATTTTGTTCGTAGTGAACCGAATTACTATGAAGTGATGAAAAAAGGGGTGCATAAAGGTTCTGCCTGCCGGACGCTGGCCGCCTACCTGAATATTCCGGAAGCGGCTATTATCGCGGTGGGCGATGAACAAAACGATAAAGAAATGTTGTTATTTGCCGGTGTGGGTGTGGCGATGGGAAATGCGGCGCAGGACATAAAATTACTTGCCGACTGGGTGACTGACAACAACCAAAATGAGGGCGCGGCAAAAGTCCTCGAGTATTTTATTTTAAAAAAATATCAACATGCCTGTGATTAAGTTCAAATTTAGTGTTGACGAAATTCTCAATAAAACTTAAACAGAAAAAAAATAAGATAAATATTAATTGCTGAGTGTCTAAACTAACAAAAAATATATTCGCAATACATTGTTAAATATAGATATTTATAATATGGCACAACAATTGCAATATGAAGGGTGTCATCGGGATTTTTTTGCATTACTGCGGTGTCCAGGTAGAGATAAGAAAATGATTCGGTGACGAGTTAAAAACTATTGTCATTATTCAACAAGGCGATACACGGGATAGCATGATTCTGTGGGGCCGTGGTTATCGCAATAATCAAGCAAAAATAATAGCAGGATAGAATATGAAAAAAATAACTTTTCTGGCCATTGGTCTACCTTTGGTCTGTTATACCATTAATGCGATGGCTTCCGCTACGTGGGTTGATAACCGTTATGCTCATACAACAACCACGGATAGAAACCAATATAAAATCGGCGCCGGGCATATTTTTGATAATGGAGCCGGGATTCTTGTCTCGTCAATGTATGACCCTGGGCATGATTTCAATCAGTTTAGAAGTACCTTCCAGGAATATGAAGGTTGGTATCCGCTGCCGTTAAATGATAAATGGAGCATTACGCCCGGCGGGCTGACGGATATTGATAGTAATGGCACTACGTTGTCGCCCTACATCAGCCTGGATTACAAATTTAATAAAGTTTTCAACGTTTCAACGCGTTACCGTTATAACCATATAACTCATCAATCGATGGATTATAATAATAGAATGGATCATAATGATGCTCATCAGATTGATTTATTTTTGAATTACCAGGCCACCGATAAGCTATGGCTGCAGCTCAATCCGGAATTTTTCATTAACACCGGTGATTATTATGCTGCCAACGGCAAGAAAACTCATTGGGAACCCAGCATCGTCGCGCGCTATCGCGTAAGTCAGCACTGGATGCCTTATGCTGAGGTGGCGTGGCTGGATAAGAATAAGTCTATACATAATGATGATCAGGTGCGAATCCGTTTAGGCATCCGCTACTACCTCTTTTGATAAGGATAGGCGGGCGTTTCGCCCGCCCAGAAACGCCATGAAGAAAAAACAGGTTGCGTTATTGCTTGCTCCGGGCTTTGAAGAGGCGGAGGCAATTATTATTCTTGATGTGCTGACCCGGCTTGATATAGAGGTAACAACGCTGGCCTGTTATTCCAGCCAAACTTTGGACAGTTATCACGGACTTAGTGTGAATACCGATGCGTTACTGACCGGGGTTACGGCGGTATTGTATGATGCGGTTGTGATCCCGGGCGGTCCGCAGGGCAGCCAAAATCTGGCGGATAATCAGACCGTTCTGGATTTCATTCGCCGCCATGATGACGCGGGCAAATGGATTTGCCCGATATGCTCCGCCGCGGCTCGCGTACTGGCCCCGCATCAGTTGTTAAGGGGGCGTCGTTATGTGTGTTCCGGCACGCTTTCAGAGGCTGTTACTGATGGAGCGTATGTCGATGCCCCGGTGGTAGAGGACGGAAATCTGCTCAGCGGGCAAGGGCTTGGAGCGGCCTTCGATTTCGCCTTTTGCCTTGCAATGCGCTTAACTGGCGATGAAGCGCGGATACGCCGCCAGGCTGAACATATTTATCACCGACTAACCATCGCGTTGTAGCGCCTAAGGGGCTGCTTCACTGCCCCAGCGGCAAATTGAGGTGTGACCAACTGTCATGCTTTATGAACATTCCGATAACGGAATTGGCAAATCTTGTCATATCTCACATTGCAGGCCAGTTCTATAAATGAACCATCGTCCAGATTGATAACCGGCACCTGATGTTCGGTTAAGCAACCGCGATCGCTCATCCCGCCATGACGCAGGAGGAGTTGCAGTCTATCATGGCCCTTATATAATTGAAAAAAATAACGATGGTTCACTGATATATTCAATCCTGACCCATTAGTCTCGACGGAACTTGGTTAGATCTTAAAATAAACTTTATTTCCTATATCAATTCAATATATTGCTTTTAGCGTAAGAAATTATATTCAACCAAGTAGCATCTTAGTCAGACAAGAGTGATTCGGTCTAGCGGAACCTTTTAGGAGATTGAGAAAAATGTTTCCTGAATAGAGTGGCGAAATGGCTTCTGTTAGTGAAGCCGCATGTATGGGCAATCTCTTCAATAGTTTTGGTACTCTGTTTCAGTTGCTTGCGCGCTTCCAGCAAACGCAGCAGCATGAGATATCGGTGTGGGGTCATGCCGGTACTTTGTTTTAACTGTCGGTGCAGCGTTCGAAGCGGGATGGAGAATTCTTTTGCCAATTGGCTCCAATCGACATTTTTATTAAAATTATGCTGTAACCAACTCATTAAGCTTTGCAGTTGATGCTCGCGATCGCGGTCGCTTGGCTTTTGACAACAGAGTCCGTGAAGCATAACCAATAATTGTAAAAACAGGCCCTCTTCGGCGGCAATATTTTCAGTTGATGTATCGGTAGACAGAACGGCTATGCCTTGGATGGCAATTTTAGCTCGTTGTATATCTTCATGGCTAAGTTGCCAATGAGTCTGATGTTCCTGGCTGTTCATGTTAGGAAGAAAACGGGCAATATCGGTTAAGAAAAGAAAGCTATCCGGCGAACGGTAGAGGACATTGATGAGCGTAAGTTGATCGACTTTTTCAAAAAATTGGTGATCCCCTGGGCGGATAAAACAAACGGTGCCACTGTTCATTAAATAAGCCTGATCGTTAAGAATATGAATGCCAGTGCCATTTTGCACAAACATAATTTCCCAAAAATCGGAAAAAAATTCAACGCAGTCAGTCGGTGGACGCCTTTGCTCAATAAAGATTGTCGACTTTTCTGAAATAAAAAAATCATTGCTAGAGAGGAATTCCATTTTACATGCCTTATCATTATGCGGGAGTTATAAAAAGATATACTGCTATAAATTTTGTCTTAGACAATGATTGAAAAATTATTAAGTTGAGTATTTTTTTTAGATTAAAATGAAGCGGTGTGAAAAGTGAACGTGATCGGTACAACTGACAAGGAGAGTTCCTATTCAACCGATACACGAAAAAAATTATAAGTGGGGTGGTATCCGATAGCTATTAAAAATGGTAGGTGAGACCTAAACCAAAGACACCGTCTGCGGAGATACCGACCGGATTATTTTTATCCAATACGTTGATTTTGTAATCAGCATAAGTCACTATGTTTTTATTAAAATAATACATGAGTGCCGCATCATAATATTTAACTAAATAAAAGCTTCCATATCCTTCTACATCTTGTGCTTTCGATTGAAAGTAACCAATTTGAGGTTTAAATCCTGATAAAAATAAGTAACCGGCGACAGCTTCCCAGTCAATAGTTTTATTTGCAAATCCCAGACTCTTTATCGGGGTCAAATTATGTGTTTCGGCATACACCGCGGCCAAATAAATCTGATTGGCATCATATTTGACACCAACGCTCCAAATATCCGCTTTGTCGCCAGCCCCCAGTGCGAGTCCCTGCTGTGCAGCGGTACGTTTCGATGAGGCATAAGCAGCAATAATCGAGCCGCCCCAATCAAAATTATAGCCACTGGATAAGCCAAATCCTTCACCATTACTTTTGATTGCCGAACGTCCGGAAGTATTCGTCGTTGCATCGTTTGCGCCCTGATATTGCAGCCCTAATTGCAGACCGTTTACTAAACCAAAAAAACCATTATTACGATAGGTAAGCAAACCGGTTGAACGGCCGGTCATAAAGTTGTCGGCACCACTGTACGTGAGATTATTAAATATGGGAGCGTAGTCAGTGAGAGAGGCAACATCATAGACAATCCCCCAGTTACGGCCATAATCCAGTGAGCCATATTGGCCATACTTTAGTCCGGCATAGCCCAGACGTGTAGCGTTCCCTGATTGAGTATCAGTACCCGACTCAGTATGGTTAGCCATGACATTTATTTCCCATTGGCCAAATCCGGTTAATTGATCCGTGATTTTTGTTTGGCCTTTAAAACCGAAACGGATAAAAGTGTTGTCTCCATTCCAGGAAGTATCATCACTGAAGTAATGCCTGGCATGAATAGCCCCGTTAAGGTCAAGTTTATTCCCATCATTATTGTATATTATGGTGGCGTGTGTCGATTGCATAACGGCAAAAGACAAGACTGCCAATAGTTTTTTTCCAGTTGTGTTGAACATTTTAGATATCACCTATCAAAAGAGTTTTCAAAGAAAATAATATTCGCATTTTTAATTATGCAAATTAGTTTATTAGAAATACAACGCCAAGACATTATCCAATAAGACAAGTGTCGATTTTAGGGCTTTACTATCAGAATAAGAGGAGCAGATTGTTCTGCTCCCAGAATCAGCGGATTCTTATTATTCTTTATTTCCAATGCTAATAACTTCCAGTTGGGACGGTGGTACGCTAACGCCATAAAATACGTCGCGAAAAATAGGCAGGGATTCCCAGCGTAAATAATAATCATGGCCATGGCGGTGGTCGTTATTTATTGCCGGGATAAGTTGTACCTCCGCATCCGGGTGAATATTTTGCCGGGGTTGGAGATATTCACTCGGCAATATTGGCTGGCAATCCTGAGTTTCGATAACTTCCAATGTCGATTCATTGAGGACCCACACCCCCGGAGGACACCATTTACTGTGATATTCAACGGCAAGTTGATTTGCACCGATGGTTTTAACTGCTGAAATAGTGATATCAGGGGGAATTGACCCGCCGCCGCTGAAATCCCAACGAAATGTCCATTGGCTTAATTGATGGGAATGCCACTGCCCATCCTGCTCCACGCGTGCCGCATATGCTTGCGAAAATCCCTTCTCATCATAGCGATGGTAGGTGATGACCGGACGTCCTTGATTATCAAAGCCAAGCTCCTGGGACATATTAATCAGCCCCTCATTGCTCTGTGCGCCATCGACAATCTCTCCGCGGGAAAGCGTAATAGGCAGCTCTATCGGCTGGCCATTGAATCGTTCCCAATGCACCAAATCCCTGCTTCGCGCATAAGACAAATTATTATTTGTTTCGCAATGAGGCGTATCGCGCCACATCCAGATCATATGCCAGAACCCATCAGGGCCGGCAGTGGGAAGTCTTGCATAACCGTTACGCGCATTTTCGCCATTGAGTAATGGCGTGTCGAGAAGTCGTTTCCAAACGCGCGTTTGAGTATCATAGATATTATACAGGTCATCGCCATTACCGCTCATCCCGTCCCGGTACCGAAATAGCAGATTCCCCTGATGATCTTTGAAAAACAATGGATAGGTTGTACGGTTCTCCCGGTCGCCGACCATGTTCTTAACACAGCGTAGTGAAAAGATATCTAGCGGCAATTCCGAACGAAAATAAATCAAGGGGTCGACATGCATATTTCCCGATATGTGCAGATACTCATCTTTATCAACGGCCATCGTCAGATAATTGTGGGAATCATATTCCGTAACATGAGAATAGCGTTGTTTCTCATCAATCCAGAATCCCCCGGGTTGAAAAAAAGCCCAATGCGAATGTCCGAGTAAACGCGAGCCCACTGTAATCCGCCGCTCATCATCATAAAACGCCACGAACTGACGATCCCTATGAGTCAATAAACAATATTGAACGGTGAAGACCGAACAAGTAGGTTTTACCGTGATAATGTTAATGCCCTGATGTGAGGACGCTGTCTCGTCAGATGCATTCGCAATGTTATTATCAGAATTTTCTTTAATATTCATTCTATCCACCATTATATGATCTGTTTTTTCTGAAATGATTTATTACGCAGGAAAAAAACTGCAAGAAGAATAGCACCAAGAGGATGTAGTGCGGCACCGAAATAAATAGGCACTGAATAGCCCAAAGCATCAATTATTGAACCGACAAAGCCGTTAAAAATAATGGATGTGATGCCGCCTAACGCGCTCATGACGCCGATGGCGGTGGCAATAGCCACCCGGGGAGCCAGTCCGCCCATCATGATTGTTGCCATGCTAAGCCAGGATGCGCACATGAAATTAATCGCCGTCATGATCCCCACCGCCACCAGGGGGTTATTGACACTGGGCAGGAAAAATGTCAGCGGCGCCAGACAGGTGCAACTCCAGATAATGATTAGTCTTGCACGGGTAGGGTCATAACCTTTTGCCACCAGCCGATCCGACCAATAACAGACGCCCAGCACGCCGATAACCGATGCTAAGGGTGGGAACCATAACAATTTCCCTACTTCGGCAAGCGTCAGCCCCAGTTTTTCCTGCATAAATCCGACTTGCCAGTATTGATAGAAAAACCAAAACGGATCGGTCAGCAATCTGGCGATAATCAGCATCCAGATCGGTTTGGAGGTTAAAACCATTTTGTAGCGTTGTGCCACCGGTACGGTGACAGTCGCCGCCGGGGATCTACTGTCGGTGTCTTCTTTCGGCGGAGTTTTGCGGCTGGTAAAAAACCAGAGTAACGCCACGGCGAGGCCGGTTGCCGCGGGGATGAAAAATGCAAAACGCCATCCCGAAGATAAGGTCATCCAGGCAACGAAGGGCGGTGCAATAATAAGCCCTACAGATTGAATGAGATTAGTGATCTGGAATGCAAATGCGCGCTGCTCCGCCTTGAACCAGGTAAAGATCGCCAGGGTCAGCGCGGGGACGGTACCTGATTCAGCGATACCCAGGATAACCCGGCCAATCATCAGTCCCGTTAAAGATGTCGCCATACCGGTAACGAGGGTCGCGACGGACATGAGCAGCACCACACCGGTCAGGACATATCGGCTGCCGAAGCGGTCAACAACCAGTCCACTGATGAAATACATCAAGGTGTAGGGTATCATAAACGCCGTTATCAGGCTGGAATAGCCGGTATTGGTAACATGCATTTCAATCATCAATGTTGTTTTAAGGATCGAAACGATTTGACGATCAAGGGAAAAGAAAAACAAAACTCCGCCAAGTATCACTAATAAGGCACTTGTCCAGAGCATTTGCCTTTTATTTTTGAGCAACTCATTATCCAATGTAGTCATGTGCTTAATCACTCTTTATTAAATCACTAAATAATAGAAAGTATTTGTTATTTTAAAACTATATGCCATTAAAAATAAAACATTGTTTCTTTAGTGTATTTTTAACTTTTAAGAAATGTGAATCTGTGAGATGGATCAAAATTTTCAAGATGCTAATTTTCAAAAAATATAATTATTTTTTTGAAAAATTAATTACAGATTATTTTTTACATCAACTTAACTTTATGATTTTTAAACAATAAAATACCTCGTTTAATAAATTATAAAAAAATGTTTCCGCTTTAGCCATAAATATAAGTTTCTTGGCTAAAAGATAAAGAACATATAACAATTAACTTGTTATGCTGCTCGGTTATTTTATTTAAAGAGTCGGGGTATTGGCTAAAAATATATGAAAATTGTTTCATTAATGGTGTCATTTATCCTGGTCTTTTGTGCAGTATTCTTACTGCGCGGTTCCATGAATAAAATGTTCGCTCATTAACGTTAACCAGTGGGTAGTTGCGATCGTCTGGATTTACAGATAACTAGAATAAGGTAACCTGTTGAGGGGGCGGGTAACACTTTCGGTGGGTGCGCCTGACTTTCGTTAGGCACGCGATGCTCAGACCATAAAAAAACAAATATGACCTGAAGTAAAATTCATCAAAAAAACTCTACGCATGTTGCCTTTAAGATAAATTATTTATTATACGAACCCCCAGTAAAAAACGACTTATCTACCGCGTATCCCTGAAGGCGGGCTAACGTTTCCGGGTTAGTGAACATCGCCTGCAGCCCATAGCTTGGTGTGAAGAAGAACGCTTTTCCCCGCTGTTCCTGAGTGAGGTAGCCTTTGTCCACGAGTTCGAGGAAGTCACGCCGCGCCGTGGGGTAGGCGATACCATGGTTGTTCTTGTGATAGCGGATCGTGAACTCGGCCTCGGATTTCCGAAGGGCCCTGCCCAAGATGGACCGCTGCCGGTCATTGAGGTGGATGTCCTTCTTGAGCATCTGGCGCAATTCTCGATCCCAATTCTCCCATGTCTCTACATAGTGCTCAACGATCCTCAGCGCCACCAGCATCAATTGGGCGGCCAGCGTTTGCAGCGAGGTGAGATCGCCCGGGCTTCTTTTGCGCAGGTTTTCATAGGTGGAACGATCGAAAGAAACCGAAGGAGGAAGTATTCGGCCCTCGTCCCAATCCAGCTTGACGCGTGAGGCAGGCAGAAGCCCAAGAACCGGCAAATGGTGCTTGAGGGCGTAAAGATGCGCAACGAGACTTCCGACCTGGTAACTCACTTCTTTGAGCGGGCGATAGAAGCGAAACGAGTCAGTGAGCATCAAGGCCCGCAGGACGTCGTGGTCGTATTCGCCGGTTTCGTGGTTCGCATAGGCGGCAATGTAGTCCATCTGCCTATCGGCATAACGCTCGGTCATTTCGTCCGGCCATTCGAACAGACCCGTGCCGAGGGACGCTTTGGTGGTTGCCAGGGCGCTGATGTCCACGTCTTCCAGTAATCGCTCGCGAAGGTGCATAAAGAGATCACGGGAGAACGGCTCGCCGAGCAAATCCGGCAAATGGTCGATGGCACTGAACGTATTGGCCACCAGACGCTCAGTCGCATTCCGAGGTGCCCGATCAAGCCTAAGCTGAATGTCCGCGTCTCGCATCGAGAGCGAAAGGCCGTCAAGACGTGCGGCGGCGATTACCTCGGGGATACGCACATTCATGAGAAAGTGCTGACTTCCTGCGGAGGTCATGGTGCGGTGCAAAGGGGAATCAGGACCGCAGGCGCGGGTGACAATACTGACCACATCGGTAATTTCGTGGGTGCGGCGATACCAGTACTCGCCATCATTCAAATCCGGGATGGGCAGCTCAATGCCCATATAGCGGCTCATCCGATTCATGATTTCCCACATGCCCAGGGGACTGATATTGGGTGGCAGGTTCAGCGACAAGAACTCATCCCAGGACATACACTTCTGCGAGAAGCGCTTGAGCAGGGCCTGGAACGCGGGGTCGTCCAATAGCTCCCCAATGCCTTGCCCTAATGAATACGCCCTGACGTTGTTCATAGTGAACTCTCCTTACGCTCTTTTGTTGTCCCCTTAAACCGGACTAGGAGTTTAAGGGAATGATGAGTAGCCGGGTACAAAAAGCAGTTTTTGCTTACCACCGGTTCTGAGGAGGCTTTTGAGACTTTCCTCACAAATTGATTGCCGACGGCCGGCACGATATCCAAACAAGTACCTTTCTTCTCGGTCAGATCAGAACTATTTTATGGATAGTGATGGATTAAAACGCTTCATTCTGACTGGATCACCGTTTAACCTATACAAAATGTATACATTTTCCAAGTTTCACCCATTTTTTAGGCACGTGAACTATACAATATATTCATATTACAAGAATGGAAAAAATCCCGACCAGATCGATAAACACTCCCTCAGGCACTCAATCGGCATCGCACTTGAGTTCTAGCCGCTGGTTGAACCGATTCAAACACCTCTCTCCGTTCATAGTACCCAGCCGTTGGCATGGACATATTCATCCCTGTTTCTCCAAAGACCGGCCGGATAGGCATTTTTCAAAAACTGTTTCACGCTCAAATCGTACTCTGGCCGTTATTGTTTGCTGTGCTCAGGCGGAGATACATCACAGTATGTCCTTTCAAAATCATGTACGGAATATTTCAAGTTAAGTATCATCGATATATAAAAAATCTATATTATGAACATATATATACTTAATTAACAGCCCTAATATATAGAAAATCTACATATTGACAGGTTATGGGCAGAGACTTAATTTTGTGCACAAAGTATCGCGGTATGGCGGTATTGCAATGGGCAGGTTATCGGCGGGCGGGTGATGAAAGACGGATAGCTGCCATCATGGCTGAAAATCAAAGAGGATGTGATCGTGCCTAAACAGCTATTGGATTTTACCGGTCAGGTTGTTGTTATCACCGGCGGGAGATCGGGTATCGGCCGGGCTACCGCCATCGCTTTCGCGCGTCAGGGTGCCAAGGTCGTCATCGCCGGCCGGAGTCACGCAGACGGGACGCTGCGCGCTATCAAGGATGAGGGTGGGGAAGCTGTCTTTGTACCCACCGATGTCAGCATCGCTGCCGACGTCCAAAAGCTTATCAAGGTAACCCTGGACACCTATGGCCGACTTGACGTTGCTTTCAACAATTCCGGCCTGCTGCCGGTCACCGCCAACCTGGTGGAACAGACCGAGGCGGATTTCGACAAGATCATGGCCGTCGATCTCAAAGGTCTCTTCTTGTGTATGAAATACCAGATTCCTGAAATGCTCAAAGGCGGGGGAGGGTCAATTATCAACTGCGGCTCAGTCGTAAGCCTGGTAGCCGATCCGGGAATGAGCCCCTACGTGGCGGCCAAGCATGGTGCCGCAGGGCTAACAAAGGCTGCTGCACTTGAATATGCCCAAAGCAACGTTCGCATCAACGCGATCTGCCCGGGCTTCACGGAAACCGAGATGACCAAAGGGTGGATGGAAAACCCGCACATGCGCGAGTTGATCAAATCCTTCAACGCGGCTAATCGGATTGCCGCGCCGGACGAGATTGCGGGTATCGTCCTGTTTCTTGCCTCTCCGATGGCATCCTTCATTACCGGCGCGGTCATCCCGGTGGACGGCGCTCAGACCGCCCATTGATCGCACACCGGCATTCGCATCGGACTCGATGTTAATGAGCGCCGGTGAGCTGGTTTTAACAGAGGTTAACTGATGAAAATTATTGTTGTGTTCAAGTGGGCAATGAACCCACAAGACGCACGGGTGGGGTCGGATGGGGCCACCGACTGGCGGGGCGTCAAGATGTCGGCAAGCGACGACGATCCTGCGGCCATCGCCGTTGCCAGGGACATGGCCGCCGCCGAGGGCGAGATTATCGGCCTGACCATCGGTGACGGCGACGCGGCGTGGGCAGCGGCTCGCGGCGCCTCGAGTTCAGTTGCCGTGACCGATGTGCAGGCGGGTCTGGATAGTGCTTCCACTGGCGCCATCTTGGCCGCCGCCGTACGGCACATTGGCGATGCGGATGTGGTCCTGATCGGCGACTCCGTATGGGACTACGGCGTAGTGGCTGCCCTTGCGGGCCAGTTGGGATGGCCCACCCTTGCCAACGTCGTCTCGGCCACGGTGGAAGCGGGTCGGCTGAAAGTGACACGCAAAACGGGGCGCGTAACCCAGGTGGTCGACGTGACCGGGCCAGTCTTCCTCGCCGTTGCCGCGAGCCGGGCCGAACAGCACGTACCCAGCATGAAGGATGTTCTTGCCGCGCGTAAAAAGCCTGTCGTCAAGCTTACGCTGGCGGACTTGGACGTCACATCCGCCGCCATGGTGATATCCCGGGGAACGAAGCTCCCCGATACGGCACCGGCACGGATCATTGATGGCGCTGATCCCGCGGCGGCGGTGACGGAATTGCTGACGGCACTGCGTACGGAGGGAATATTGTGAGCATATTTTCAGTCATTGCCGCTGAACCGGCACCAATAACAGGGGGATGCCAGTGAACGTAGACAGCTGGATTATCGTAACCGACGAAAGGCGCATCGGCGGGATGCTTGCCGCTGCACGCCAGCTCGGTGGCCGCGTTACCGCGGCCGTGGTTGGCCCCCGCAGTTTAGCGGACGCCGTCGCCGCAAACGGATTTGACCGAGTACTCTGGTATAGCCCCGAAGACGGTACACCCGCCGAAGCTTACGCCGCGCAGGTCGCCGAAGCCGCAAACGCGGCAGCTCCGCGCGTCGTGCTGTCATCCGACGCGCCGGCAGGGCGAGTCCTGTTGGGTGTTGTGGCGAGGAAACTGGACGCCGCCGTCGTTGCCTCGGCTCGGGGGGTTAATGTGGTCGGCAACGGCATTCTGGTGAGCCGTTCCGCTGCCGAGGGTAAGGTCGTTGAGACGCTCGAAGCCAGCGGCACCCTTGCGTGTATCTTCGACGGGGATGACGTCTTACAAATTATCCCTCAGCCCACCGCGGTTGAAGATGCGCCGATCGTGGACCCTGGCAGCTCGCTGCGGGTGGTGGAAACAGAGCTGGCCGGCGCCGACAGTGCCGGACTGCTGACCGCAACACGTGTCGTGAGTGTCGGTTTGGGTCTCAGGGCCAAAGAGGACCTCAAGCAAATCGAGGAACTGGCCGCGGCTGTCCACGCAGAAGTTGCCTGCTCGCTGCCCGTATGCGATGACATGCGCTGGTTTGAATCAAGCCGGGTCGTCGGAACATCGCACAATCAGATCGCGCCGGATCTCTATATTGCCGTAGGTATCTCCGGTCAGCCCCAACACATGGCCGGTGTGCGTGACGCGAAGGTGGTTGTCGCCATCAACAACGATCCCGAGGCCCGGATCTTCAAGAATTGCGACATCGGTATCCTCGGTGACCTTTACCAGGTCGTCCCCGCGCTAACGGCGGCGTTCAAGGCTGTCAATTGACGGGGCTTCGGGAAACCTTAACCCATAGGAGAGAATAAAATGTCTGAACAGAATGTCACCGTCGACGCTGAGTACGACCTTATCGTCATTGGCGGCGGCGGCTCAGGAAAGTCCGCCGCGCTCACGGCGGCGCAAAGCGGGCTGCGTGTTGCGCTGCTGGAGAAAAAGCCGGAAACGGGCGGATCCTCCATCTACGCCGAGGGTACCGCGGCTTTCGAGTCGAGCGAGCAGAAAGCGCGTGGCGTGCCGGAGCACGAAGGGGCACATTTCCCTACGCGGGGGGAGGGCTTTCGCCGCTATATCGAATACAGCCATCACCGCGCTAACCCCGATGTCGTACGGATGCTGGTGAACAACAGCGCTGAAACCATCGATATCTTAAAGTCGATGGGTATCGAGTACACTGACGTGACGATCTATGCCTACGATCAGCCTCTGGAGCTGTATACCTTCCATCGGCCAGACGGCCTGGGCGCTCACGTGCAGGATATATTATTGCGGGCCTGCATTAATGCGGGTGTGGATATTTTTACCTCCACACCGGCCAGAAAGATTGTCATGAAAGAAGGCGCCGTTGCCGGCGTCCTTGCCGAGGATGCGGACGGCAGTCAAATGAATCTCGCCTGCAAGGCGGTGGTCATCGCGAGCGGCGGCTTCGGCAACAACCCAGAGATAAGGAAGAAGTATTCATGGCTCGCCCGCTACCTCGACGACACCTACCAATGCGTACCCACCCAGAACACCGGTGACGGTCTCACCATGGCGCTCGAGGCCGGCGCCGATACGGATAACATCGGCGCGCTGATGATAATCCCCTGCGCCCGGGGCAAAACCCTGACCTCGCATATCAGCGGTGCCGGTTCCCAGCCCGTGCTATGGGTCAACAAGACCGGCCGCCGCTTTGCAAATGAAGAGGTCGCGATGAGCTTCGCTGATGCGGGCAACGTGCTGGCCAGGCAGCCGGAATCAACCGTGTACTCAATCATCGACAGCGATACCGTGCGACATCTTATGGAGAACGGTTCGGATATCGGACTGGGCGACTTCATCGAATACAAAATGAAGCTTAGCCGGTTACAAGCCGAGCTCGATCAGGACGTCGCCGACGGCCTGGCGTGGAGGGGTGATACCATCAACGCTCTGGGCAAGGCCGTGGGTCTCGATCCGGCGGTGCTTGATCAGACGGTGGATGAGTACAATTCGGCCTGTGACAAGGGGTATGACCCGCTGTTCTACAAACCCGCCAAGTTCCTGCGCCCGATACGCAAGGGGCCGTTCTATGCCATCAATCTCACGGGAAGCGTGCTCGTGTCCTCCGGTGGCATTCGGGTCAACGGCAACCTTCAGGTCACCGACAAGGACTACCGGCCTATCCCAGGCCTGTATGCCGTCGGCAATGACGCCAGCGGACTCTATGGCGACACCTACAACCTGGATGTGCCCGGGTCGGCGAACGGCTTTGCCCACACGTCGGGCCGCATGGCGGCACGGCATGTGATCACATTCCTCCAGCAAGAATTAACCGTCTGACCGCTCTGCTCCCTCCCTGCATGTAGCCGATTGCGGCGCAGGGAGGGATAAAGGTTTATTCGATGATAGGATTGAAGGAGAACGCAGTATATGGCGCAAAACGTTGAATCTCCGGATGTTGATTTTGACGTCATTGTTATCGGAGCCGGTGTGGCCGGCTGCGTGACTGCCTACCAACTGGCCGTCAAAGGGCATTCCGTGTTGTTGGCAGAGCGGGGTGTGAAACCCGGCAGCAAGAACTTGTCGGGCGGTGTCTTCTACTGCCGGGTGATGGAAGAGGTCTTTCCCGGCTTCGTGACCGAGGCACCCATCGAGCGTCGCATCACCCGCAACTGTCTGAGTTTCCTTACACCGTCATCGTTTGTGAACGTGGACTACCATGACGCGCGTCTGGCGCAGTCCGTGACGGCGGTAACCGTGTTGCGGGCTAAACTCGACGACTGGCTGGCCGGAAAGTGTGAAGAGGCGGGTGTCACGCTGATGCCGAGCGTGAAAGTCGATTCGCTGGTCAGGAACGGAGAACAGATCGTCGGCATCAAGGCGGGTGACGACGAATTGCGCGCCCACGTGGTGGTTGCCGCCGATGGCGTGAATTCATTTATCTGTCAGGATGCGGGCATCAGGAATAAAGCACTGACCAAGCATCTTGCCGTGGGGGTAAAGTCAGTCATCAAGTTGCCGCGCGAAGTGATTGAGAATCGATTCAACCTGACGGGAGACGAGGGCGCCGCGTATGCCGTAGTGGGTGATTGTACCCACGGCGTGGGCGGCGGCGGGTTCATGTATACCAACCTAGACTCCGTATCCATCGGAGTGGTCCTCCGACTCGACTCCCTGGAAAAAAGTGGCGAGACATCATCTGATTTGCACGATCGGTTTCTTAACCATCCGGCGATCGCGCCATTTCTCAGAGGTGGCGAATTACTCGAATACGGCTGCCATATGGTGGCCGAGGGGGGGGCGGCGATGGTTCATGACCTCACCCGACCGGGACTGGTGGTGGTGGGAGACGCGGCCGGATTGACGCTGAACACCGGCCTGACGGTGCGGGGCATGGATCTGGCTGCCGGATCCGGGATAGCGGCAGCGAAGGCCATTGACACCGCGTTGCAGAAGAGCGATTTCTCTCAGGCTTCTTTGGACGCCTACAGCGCCGAACTCAACCGGACCTTCGTCGGCCAGGATATGCGCACTTATGCCGGGGCGCCGACGTTTATGGAGAATCCGCGCATCTACGGAGACTATGGCCTACTGCTGAGCGACGTATTATATGGGGCATACAACCTCGACACCCGTCCCCGCAAGCGTTTGCTGCCGACCGGGATGGCTGCGTTTCGGAAATCCCCGCTCAAGGTGACTCATTTGGTCAAAGATATTTTCACCGCAATGAGGTCGTTATGAGCAAGACGCAATTTGGCTCCGTCAGCGAACGGCTCGACAAAAACCGTTACGAGACCGACGCAGAGCAATCGCATATTCAAATCGACCAGGCCATGGCCAAGTCTACCGGCGCGGGTCCGTTGTTGGTGCGGATCTGTCCCGCCCATGTCTACTCGATGCAGGCCGATAATACGGTTGGCATTATGTACGCGGCTTGTCTGGAATGCGGCACTTGCCGGGCAATGGCCCCGGCCGGGGTACTCACCTGGCATTACCCCCGCAGCGGTATGGGAGTCACCTATCGGGAAGGGTAGACGTGCCATGGCTTTAGCGGTGAGCTAATACGCTATGTCAGCGGGTCCAGGAAATGACGCTGGATACATATTCATCCATCGACTGCGGGCAGGCAAAAAAAACTATCATGCCAGCAACACTTTCCCGGCATTGAATGTGAAGGTGTATAAGCCAGGCCAGTGAAATACCAGGCCGCACTATTAACATCAATATGAAAGTGATATAGACCATGCCGACAAAAAAAGCCATTTGCCGGTGAAATGGCGGAACACCTTTATATTCAATATTTTTTATCATCTACAATAAGGTATAACTATATATGAATACTACACCCTTAAATATAAAAGTTTTTATCAGCAGCGATCAGCAAGCGGGCTTCGGTGTCAGCTCAACGATTATTTATGGCGCAAAAGAGGCGCTATTGGTGGATTCACAATTTACGTTATCGAATGCCCACCGCCTGGTGGCCGACATTATTGAAACCGGCCGGACCTTGACGACCGTTTTCATCACTCATCTTCATCCCGATCATTTTCTCGGCCTGGCCGTCATCAAGCAAGCCTTCCCTAACGCACGGGTGATAGCCTATCAACAAGCCGCCGAGGATGTCAGGCAAGCCTATGACTTCAAAATCGCTTATTGGGGCAACGAGGTATTAAAGGAAAATGGCGCCAAAGAAAAATTCGACGTGGAAACCATTGATGACGCTTTCCTGACACTGGAGGGGCAACGACTGGAAATTTTGGGATTGTTGCGCGGCGATTGCCGCAATATCGCGCCGATATGGATCCCTTCGATAAAAACCCTGATTGCATCGGATTTGGTCTTTTCCAATGCGCACGTCTGGGTGGCTGATGCCCGGGATATGAATATGTTTAATGATTGGTTTGAAACGCTGAACTATCTAGACACACTGGGTGCGGAGGTGGTTGTTCCCGGCCATGGACCGCAGAATGATAAATTGCATCCTTCAGCCATTGGCTTTACCCGTCAGTATATTCAAACCTTTCTGAGGACCTACGCCTTGACAAAAGACGCCGGTGAATTGATACGGGAGATGGACCGGATCTATCCTAATTTACCGGTCAGGATCTGCCTGGAGTATAGTGCTAAAATCCTTAAAGACAACATGGTTTGGGAAGGCGATTGGCCCCTTTCATTACGCCATACCCCGGCTACTTTATGAATAATAATTTCGCTGACATCATATTTTTATATTTATCTCGCAGGATAGTCAGCGCGGCGATGCTGCCGGCAACCCAGACTGACGCATGCGTCAGGTTAATCTCGACGGTAGCTGAGTCCTGAGCAATAATAAAATGTTCCCGCAAGCCATGGCTGATGGCGAAGAAAAGTGTGCCATGAATAAGGTAAGAGACGGTTTTGCGGTCGGCCCTCAGTTTGAGAACGACGTGGACATGACGGGAAATCGTGTGGATGAACGCTATCAGCGCCGAGAGAACGCCAGTAACCACGCCTATGCCAGATTATCAGCCCAGAATGTGGCGGTGATAATCGTCGTGAGGGTTTTGAAATGGGCATCCGTTTCAGCATGTTCGGTTGCAGGCTGCGCCAGTTAATGGTTTTAAGGTCGACGACCATCCTTAAATACCACCTTTCCGCGATTGCCGGCAATGCGTATTGTCATTGGCGTTGGCGCAGGTCAATATTCATCGCTTATACAAGTGGTAGCTAACGCAACCATAAAGCGGCACCGAAATGAGAAGTCTGCCAGCATGGATTTGGTCGTTGATGCGAGGGAGAGAGATTGTGATATTTCCTATATTTATGGCCCTCAAGCAGTCCTTCTCCGGCGCTGGTATGCCACTTCATATCTTTGAATGCGATGGCGGCAAATGCAATCAGGTAGTTTTCCAGAGAGAGGTTATCGCGCAGCGTGTTCCATTGTAGACCGGATTGCTGCAGATAGTATTCGGTCGCCCGGTGATCAATTGTCACTACCTGGAAGGTATCGGGTCGATCGGCACCCAGGAAAGAGGTATAGTTTATATGTTCTATACCGGCGGCTTTGGCGGCATCAACGGCGTTTCTGTGCTGTTGTTGGCGAACTTCCCCCACGGTCATCGCAGAAAGCAGGAAAAGTCCTTTCCCGCCGCGGAAGGCCTCGGTCATGGCATCGTCATAGTCGTCGGCGGCGCGAATGATGAACCCCTGAAGTTTACAACTCTCAAGGGTGGTGTGATCGATACATTCAAGGGCCGGACAGGTGAAATGAGCTGGTCGCCAGAAACTTCTTTCAGGATCTCCTGGGCGACTTTACCCCCGAAATTGCCGTCAACACCGGTAATGATATACATAGGGTCCTCCTGAGCCGCGGGGTTCAACGGATGTTTACATTGAAAAATGGACACTATATGCGGTGGCTGATTGCCATCCTATAGTGCCATTCTACAATGATAATAACGGGGGTGCGTATTCTGGCTCACCGTGAACCGATGCTTTAAGGCGTCGGCGCCGGGTATCGAGGTGGAATGGACACGTAATGGTACCACCCAGTTGATCCATGTCCTACGTACCGAGATGAAAAACGGTCAGGTCAAAGCAGACGTGTTACGGGATTACTGCAAACTCCGGATGAAGATCGAATTTACCGATAGTTTTGCGGATATTGCAGTTGATATCGCAACCCCGGATTGCGATATCAGCGGTTTTTGGCATTCAGTCCCTCAATCAGCCAGATACGCTTAGATCGGATTTAGGGCTTTCGTAGATGAATTCACACGCTGCACTGATGTAATATCACATTACGCCGTAATGTTACGCCGTAATGCCCCGTACCCTTATCGATATCTGTGAGTGTGGTGAAGATGAACCTGACACCTTTACAATCCCGAATCATGCGCGAAATCGTATCCTATGTACGACGAGAGCAGCTATCCCTTGGCACCCACGTTGTCGAATCGCAACTGGCAAAAGAGCTTAATTCGTCACGATCACCGGTGAAATTCGCTCTCGTCTTTCTCGTCCGGCAGGGAATGTTCACATATGACAAAAACCGGGGTTTTTTTCTCGCTCAGGACGCTAGCAATCTTGGTCATCTGGCTGAACAATTGGCCGAAAAAAGTGAAGATCCCATTTATCAAAAAATTGCTGAACTCAGGCTGACTAATAAACTGCCAGAGCTGTTCACTGAAATTGAACTGATGCGGAAACTGGATGTATCCCGCACTGTCTTGCGAAGCGCCCTAACACGTATTCAGCAGGAGGGTTGGCTTGAATTTCGTACGGGGCAAGGCTGGAAGACGTTACCCGTAATAGATTCTGTGGAGGCTTATCGGGAAAGTTTTGCCCTGCGCATTATGATCGAGCCGGCGGGAATTCTTTCGGATGCATTCAATATCGACAGGAAACGTCTTGAAGAGTTTCGTAAGCAGCAACTCCACATTGTCGAGACGGGATTCCTCACCATGACCACGCTGGAATTATTCGAGGCTAACGCAGATTTTCATGAAACGCTGGCGCTCTGTTCGGGAAATCGGTTTTTGCTTCAGACCATCAAGCGTCTTAATCAGCTACGCCGGCTGGTTGAATACCGGCAGATGCAAAAGAAACGTCTGCAACGTAAGCATCCTTCTGAAGAACATATCGAGATTCTTGATTTGCTATTAGAGGGCGATCGTTTGGGTGCGGCTAACAAGCTACGATTGCATCTTGAAAGAGCAAAATCCAACAAAGTCCAGTCAGACTATTTTAGTGATGAAGGCGCTCCGCTTACTGAGACAGAACTCACTTGATTTCTCAACCCTGGAAAATAAACTTTCCGAGGGTTTTCTATGGCGCAGGTAAGCTTCCGGTTCAACGTCGTTCAGGATGGATGCTTTATCGATGCCCCGATGTAGGGTATTTACCTGTATGTCGGGGGCATGAACCTTATTTATTGCTAGGAAAATTATAGATTAATTTACCGCCGCTTTATTGAAACGGCATCATATTTTTTCCTCGGAGAAAAGAATTTTTTCATCGGTTTCCATTGGTTTTCTGGTCATTGTCATGACGACAGAAATACCTACCAGAAGAAGTAGGCCTGCAATACCAAACGCCCAGTTATAACTGTTACTCATCTGGACAACATAGCCTGTTATGATCGGTGCACCCATGCCGAAAATATTGCCTACTACAACTATAAAGGCAATGCCTTTGGCTACATCTTTCGGCGTAGGAAGCAGATCATTGAGCAATGAGTGATTGAGTGGTGTCGCCGAGGCCACCCCGGTAAGCGCAACGGAAAGAATGATCAAAATTATTGTTGGGTTGGTGGTGAAGGGGACGAATAGAATGGTGGCGCCCGTAAGTAATGACAGCGCAACGGCACTACGTCGTTTACCGGTGCCTACACCTCCCTTCCTTAGATATTTGTCGCTCAGATGGCCTATAAAAATGCACAGGATAACGGAGGTAGCATAGGGAACTGCCGAGTACACCCCGGTGTGTCTAATATCCAGGTTCATTGTGGCCTGCAGATAACTCGGCAGCCAGGTAAGGAATAAATACTGAGTGTAGACATTACAACCCTGGGTAATTGCAATGCCCCATAGCGTTGGCGTCTTCATCAACGCTATTAAACCCTGACTGCGTTCATCAGTGCTTTGCGATGGGTTGTTATTGTTGCTGAGGTTGCTAAGGATATACGTCCTTTCTTCTTCGCCCAGCCATTTCGCTTTCTGTGGGCTGTTAAAAAATATTAGCCATGCCAGCAGCCAGATGAAACCCAGAGCCCCCGCCACAACGAATGAAATATGCCATCCATAGAGCGCCACCAACGTTCCCAGAATAATCGAACTGACAGCAGGTCCGGCATAAGAACCACTGTTGAAGATCGCCGTGGTCATTCCGCGTTCAGAGGCGGGGATCCATTGGCGGATCACTTTTGCCCCAGCAGGGTTGCTGACGGATTCACCTATACCCATTATCAGGCGCATCATAATGAGTTGTGTAAAACCCGTTACCACCCCGGTGAGGGCCGTCGCGGCTGACCAGACCAGAATGCCTATGCCGATCATTTTTTTGGTACCGTAGCGATCGACCATATATCCCACCGGGATAAGGAAAATGGCATATCCCCAGATAAATGCCGAGAATAAATAGCCCATATCAACGGCAGATAATTTGAGATCTTTTGCGATGGGTGTTGCCGCTATGGATAATGCAATGCGGTCCATAAAGTTGATCATGGTTAAGCTGAAGAGAAATACAGCAATCCAACCCCGTTTGTAATGCATACATCCTCCGATAAATGTTCTGATCTTTATTATTGGATAAGGTTCTTAACTGATAAAACACAATGCTGACTTGACTCGGGTAACACCACTCGCCCGCCGTCGTGTTGATTTCATAGGCTGTAATACCCTTTCCGCGGTTATCCCATTTTTGATTATCCGGCAACCCACACATGGCCAACGTCCGTCATAAGGTTAAATGAATTATATTCTAATAAAGTGCAATATGTAAGATGATTGCAGGTGTAGTGGAAGGATATGTGAGCAAGATCTCTAAGTTGCGTTTGAATAAAAAATTTTTTTATATATATGTTTTTAAAGTAATTATTTTTTTAGAAGATTTGATGGGAGAAGGGCTAAAAGTATATAGTTCAATAAAACGCCATTTATCAGCAATTTAGTGGCTTGTTGTAAAAAAGATTAATATTGTCATTTATAAGTATTTAAAACATTTTATGCAATTTTTTCAAAAAAAAAACGCAGCCGTAAGAAGGCCCTACAAATATCGGGGCAATTCCCTAATCCAAACATTGGGATTGTCTAAGGGGGGCGAAGTTGCAGACTCTAACGGTGACTCAGACCGGATTGTGCGATCTGGTCAATCATCGGATATCGGATCGCCAACCGGACCCGGGTGATGACGGTCGCGGCCCCATCCCCCGCTAAGGATGGTGCCTGAATGAAGAGGTCGCTATTCCTTTCCCCGTAGAGTCCTGACGGCTTTAGCGAAGAAATCCGTGGCGCCAAAATTGCCCGATTTGAGGGCAAGGGATAGGGGATGTTCGCCTAGTGAAACCAGTGCCGGTATACCGGTATCAATCTCGTCACCAATCATCAGAGCGTCCAGATTGAGCGCGCTGACTACCGCGCCAGAGGTTTCTCCACCGCCTACGACAAGACGACGTACACCGCCTTCAATCAGCTTACGCGCCGTCTCACCAAATAATCCCTCAAGCGCTGCGGACACTTTTTCACGGCCGTAGATTGACTGAGACATTGCGACTTCCGCTTTATCATCTGACGTAAAGATGAGCGGCGATTTGCCCTGGTTGGATAGGATGAATTCTACCAGCTTATCTGAGCTGACCTTGCCGGACATGACGTCATCCACGGCGATCATCATCACGGGATAAGATTTAGCATGTTCTGAAATCTGGCGTAACGTGGTGCGCGAACAACTTCCAACCAGAATAGCCTCAGGACCATCAATGCAGGGCACACGACTATGCGCCCCGGCAGCAAGCCCCTTACTGATAAAATTGTGGGGCAGCCCGATGGCAACGGCGGAACCACCGGTAATGAGGCGTGACTCAGCGCAGGCCTCACCGATTGAAATCAAATCATTTTCACTGATCGCGTCAATGACGGTTAATATTTCACCCGATGCAGCCGCACTGTCCAGCGATTTGCGTATCGCCGCGGCCCCCTCGCTGACTTTTTGCCATGAGATATGGCCGATTTTGCTGGATGATTGCTGTTTCAGTACCCGGCAGAGATTTGCATCTCTCATGGGCGTCAGAGGATGATGCTCCATACCCGACTCGTTGAGCAGTTTGTCGTGAACAAACAGGTGTCCCTGATAAACCGTACGCCCCATGGCGGGAAACGACGGGCAGACCGGGACTGCCCGGGCATCAAGAAATTTTGCCAGGGCATCGGCTACCGGGCCGATATTTCCCTCTGAAGTAGAATCGAAGGTTGAACAATATTTGAAAACGATCTGGCTGCATCCCTGGGAGAGCAACCAGCCACAGGCTTTGAGCGACTGGGTAACCGCCTGCTCGGCGGGGATGGAGCGGCTTTTTAGCGCAATCACACCCGCTTCGACCCCAGCGGGAGCGTCCCGTGCGGGCGTGCCTAAAAAGAGAGTCGTTCGCAATCCGCCCTCATCCGCAATACCTTTCGAAAGAGTGACCGCGATATCGCTTGCACCCGTGAAATCGTCTGCAATTATGCCAATTAACATAATGAGCCCCCCTTGCCGTTTTTAACCAGTGCCTTCATCAATGCGACGGCTGAATCCGGCGCGCTCAGCACCGGAACGGATACCGCTGAACCAACGGCGCTGGCGGCTATGGATGTAGAAAACTGGGCCAACATAATGACGTCGCAGTTTTCGAGCGTATGCGCACTGGCGGCGACCCGCTGGTTATGCGCTTCTATGTTGCCTTGTTTGAGATAATCCATTGCATTTTCCGCGACGACAGTTGTCAGCGATGCATCCTGACCTGAAGAAACAACATATTCATTGAATTCATTCGTCATAGTTTTCACGGCGGGAGCGAAGGTGGCGATCATCCCAATTCGTGTCCCTTTTTGCAGCGCGGCGCGGAACATCGCCTCATTGGGCTTCAGCACCGGGATCGGAAACGCCGCGGCCATTTGCTCAATTGCCGGGCCGAACGCGGAGCAGGTAACCAGGATACCGTCAGCGTCCATATCGTATCCGTATCGACCAAAGCGAACGAACCGCTGAATCATTGACCTGGTCAGCTCTGGTTCCCGCGCCCTGTCGATAGTCAAACCGTCATCCAGCAGATTGACCAGTTCAGCTTCAGGCCAGATTGCCTTGAAACTTTGATGAATGGGCTGCATGGCAAGATGGGTAGCATGCAGCAATACAATTCGTTCTGACATAACAATCACCAGCAATGTTTACGAAAAGGCTTATGAGTACTGAAGAAAAATCAGCGGCACTGAGACTGTTTCTCACAAAAGATCGTAATACTGACCGTGTCGCGGTAATAGGCAAATGCTCACCAACGGCAATTAAACGTTTCGAACAGTTCCTGTAACGCACTTTCAGCGAGGGGCTCCGGCTTTGGGGATGTCATCAGCCATAGCTTTGCCGTCTCTTCCAGTTCTTCGAGTATTTCCGCTGCTTTTGTTACGCTGGCGCCCCAGATAACGGGACCAAGCCTTTCGAGCATGATACCCTTCACGTGGACTGCCAGCTTCGCGGCCTGAACCGCCACAGCAGGGGCCCCCGGACGACAGTAATTGATTAACGGGATCCTTCCGACTTTCATCACCTGATAGGGCGTGATGGGCGGCAGAATTGCGTCGGCGCGCCATACCTTATCCAGCGTCATTGCAACCAGATGGCTGGAGTGGGTGTGGACCACGCCGTTAATGTCGTCATTATTTTCATAAATTGATTTGTGTAATGCCAGCGTTTTAGAAGGCTTCCCGCCATTGACCCATTTACCATCCAACGTTACCTTTGCAATGGATTCCGGAGTTAAAGAACCAAGGCAACTGTCCGTGGGGGTAATTAACCAACCGTCATCCAGACGGGCGCTGATATTTCCGGAACTGCCTACAGTAAATCCCCTGCGATGAAGGCTATGTCCGGTGTGGCATATTTCTTCACGAATGTTTTTTTCATAAAGCATATTTTACCCCCCTCTTAATCGATATTGATTCATTTCAGCCGGCGGCAATCTTAATGGCGTATCTTTGATTACCTCATTATTATCGAGTGCCGCAAGCCGGATATCGCAAGTAATGCAATGTAGAGAAGCGGATAATCTTTAGATGTTAACTATCTTTATACCCACTTTGGCTTGTATAAACTGGTTCTGAACGCCATCAGATAAAAATAGTCAGTGATAATATCTATTCTCTGTAATTGGATTATTAAATAAAGATCACGCTTGCCATATTCAGGGCTATCCGAAACCAGTCTGTTTTTGAAGAGGCTACGCGAGTGCAACAGGACCGGCCATAATACAACGCTTGAACTGCGGGTACGCGCCATGACGTTGTTTGATGGTGCATGACGGAATCGCCTCTTCAGCGCCGGGTCCCGGTGCGACCGGCTTCACTTCGGCTGTTCCTGGATATAGCGGCATATAGCCTCGGCAGCCGCTACTGTACCCGCAGTGCCGCCGAGATCACCGGTCCGTGATTCGGCATGCGCAAGAGCCGAGTCAACTGCGTGCTCAATGGCCTCTCCAGCGGACATGAAGGCTTCAGCACCAGAGCGGAGTCCCAGATGACGGAACAGCGCGGAAGCGGACAGAATCAGACCGGTAGGATTCGCAAGATTCTTGCCTGCGATATCCGGCGCCGAGCCATGCCCGGCATTCGCCGCTGCATATTTATCACCCACGTTGAGTGCCGACGCCATACCGAGGCCGCCTGCCAGCGCGTTGACCAGGTTTGAAAGAATATCGCCGAACATGTTAGTCGTAAGGATAACGTCGAAAGCTGAAGGTCTGGTGTAGAGCTCGGCCGCTATTGCGTCAATATCGATTTCGCGTAGGGTAACATCCGGATAATGGGCGGCTACCTTGTCGACTTCGCCCATGAAAAGTCCATCGGTAACCTGCATCACGTGGCGTTTGCCAACGACCGTGACGTGCTTGCGCCGGGTTCTGGCGATTTTAAACGCCACTTCCGCGATACGTCGCGATGCTTTTGCCGTGATCAGGCGAAGAGAGATGGCAGAGTCGGGCGTCGGCATGAATTCGCCATAACCCTGAAACAGATTTCGGTCCGCATAGAAGCCTTCCGTATTTTCACGGACGATAACGCAGTCAAGTCCCGGGTGGGCTTTGGGCACCCCCGGTCGGGAACGCGCCGGTCGGATATTTGCATACAGATCAAGTTGCTTACGGATCGTTCCCGGGATATTGATTCCGCCTTCGCTAACCGGCGGATACTGGGTCATACCTCCCGGACCGAGAAGGACTCCATCGGCAGCACGTGTAGCCTCAACGACTTCCGACGGCAGGGTGGTGCCGCGTTTGCGGTGGAGGGACATACCGACCTCATGGACTTCTAGGGTAAGATTCAGCCCGAATTTTTTGTCTGCTTCACGAACGACTGCGAGGGTTGCGTCCATGATTTCCGGGCCGATGTCGTCGCCGGGTAGCACTGCAAGTTTCATTACTTCTCTTCCTTATTTCAGTTCTCATCATTTTACGCACGACAGGATCATCGTCCGTATTTCTTATCGTATACCGTATCAGGCACACATGAGTTTAACAATAAATAAATTGCTCTTTGTTTGTATAAAATACAAATTTAAAGACCAAAAATAGGAGCTGCCTCACATGTGTTAAAAGCATGCCCCCGCAAATAAAGGGTACCTTTCGGTAAGCGCGGCGGTGTGAAATCATGATGTACACGCCGGGTGTAAGTAGGGAGCAAGATACTTAAGCCCGCTCAAGGTATCGCCGATGGGACGGTATTCGCAGCCAATCCAATGGTCATATCCCCGGGCAGCCAATTCCGCAAAAATTTCCGGGAAGGGCAGCGTTCCAGTCCCGGGTTCATGTCTGCCTGGAAAATCTGAAATTTGGACATGACCTGTCCGAGGCAGCCAGTGCTTCAGCAGGGCAACGGGATCGGGCGCGAGAGCCGCCGCATGGTAGGTATCAAAGAGGAATTCAAGATGGTCATCCGCAATCGCGGCAAACACCATTTCGGCCAGCTCAAAAGATGACAGGTAGTAACCGGGAACTTCCTGCGGGCTAAAGACCTCAACCAGCGTTCTGATGCCGTCGGCAGCGAACAATGCAACTGCCGCCTGTATGTTTTCCAGGTAGGTATGCAGGCTGGCACCCCTGACCGTTGTAACTATGCCGGCCATGACATGGATACGCGGGCAGCCCAGAGTCAAAGAAGTGTCGCGCGCCAATTTCAAACCATCCAGAAATTCCTGGCGACGCTCAGGGAACGCGGCGATGCCCTTTTCACCGGCTGCTGCAGTGCCCATGGGGGCGCTAATCTGCACCAGTTGCAGGCCATTTTGGTCTAGAAGCTTTTTCAGGATTGCCGGGTCATGGCCATACGGCGCAGGAAACTCTACACCTTGATAACCTGCCTGCGCGGCCAGTTCAAAGCGTTCTAGGAAGGGGACTTCGTTGAACTGGAACCCCAGGTGGGCGCTTAATTTCATATCTTCTATCCTTCCAATCCGTCGCACCTTCGCAACTCAAAGTGCGTTGAGTCTTTATGGAGATTTGCCCTTTTGTTAAGGGGCGATTGAGTGGGGCCGGTCACGCGATGTTCTTCACGGCGCATCACTGACTTCAGGCGTAAAATACTACATTGCATAATTGATTTATATAATAAAAAAGTACAATTTTCGTCATCTCCATAGACTAAAATAACGGCAGGCGTAATTGCCGGAAAGTGCTGCTTTATGACCGGCCACGCCTGTTCAGATTACCCAATCCGAGGTGTTGATCCCACGGGAATGACACCAGTAAAAACTCGAGTCGCAATCAGATTGTCGAGAAAATAATGCATACCGGGCTTGCAGTGTGAATGATGGGACCGTTCCTATGCAGCCGTCCGGTTTGGGCATCGACGCTGAAGGGGACGATGGTGTCGCTGTTTTCGTTGGCGGCGTAGAGGAAGGTGTTGGTCGGATCGAGGGTGCAAAAGCGCGGCCCTTTCCCCTCGCTCGGAACCCATTGTATTGGCGTCAGCCGGCCGCTCGCCGCGTCTACGCCGAACACACCGACGCTGTCATGACCGCGGTTCGAGACATAGATAAAGCGCCCCGACGGCAAGATGTTGATTTCCGCCGCGGTATTGGCGCCGGTAAACGTGTCCGGCGCCGAGGGAATCACCTGGAGAGGGGTCAGCGTACCGGGCGTCGCATCGTAGTGGTAGGCATCGACGGAGGCATCGAGTTCGTCGGTCACGAAGGCGTAAGGCGCTGTGGGATGGAAGACGATGTGGCGGGGGCCGGCGCCCGGGCGAACTTGGCGAAATGGGGGATCCGCCGGGATCAGTTTGCCGCTGGCGGCATCGAAGCGAAAGGTGAAGATCCGGTCCAGCCCCTTGTCGGGGACGAGGATAAATCGGCGTTCAGGGTCATAGGCTACCATATGTGGGTGCGAAAAAGTCTGGTCCACCTTATTCGGACCCGGTATTCCCGGCAGGTGTTCGAGATGCACCACGGTACCAAGCGACCCGTCGTCGTTGCGAGGAAGCACGGCCAGCGTTCCGGTCGCGTAATTGGCCACCAGAACGAATCGATTGCTGTCATCCACGGTCAGGTAGGCTGGGTTCTTTCCCTGTGTGGATTGGTGGTTCAGGAAGGTCAGTTCGCCGCTGTGGGGATTGACGCTGAAAGCGCTCACCTCGCTCATGTCGCCATGTACGGTGTACAAAAAACGCTGTGATTTATCAAGGATCAGGAAGGAAGGATTGACCAGATTCTTCACTAACTGGACCAGCGTCCATGTCGAGGTCGCCGAATCCACGTGGTAAACACTGATTCCTTCTCCGCGGGCATTTCGTTCTTTGGTCGTGCGGCAGCCGACATACGCGAAACATCTGGATTTGGCATTAGGCACGTTGGATTCCCCCATGGGTTTATTTAGATGCTCATCTCCGTGAACGATCTCGGGAAAGACCCCAGCCATCCCAATCGCCATGACGAAAGCGCTCTTCAAAAGATGGCGACGGCTGTTGTCGCATTGCTCAGTTTCTGAAAACGTCGAATTCTCTGGATTATCGGGTAGATTGGACATTTGTTCTCCTAGAAGCACCGACCATTCTCATTCCCTGACGGCATTGATGAAAATGTTCAAGATGTGTAGTGGTCACAAGTAATATTGAATTATATTGTAATTAAACACAATTTGTAAACGAGTTGGGGGAGTGCTTATTCAAAATATGTGAGCTAGCTCGCTAAGTACTATTTTGAAGAAGAATTAGAAGTAACTTATTGAAAAATAATAAATATATGATAATAAATCATAATCATACAGAAAATTTTTTTGCAAGACGATAAATATAATGTCACTTATCAGTGGGTTGTAATGATTGCTGTAAATGGCTTTATATTGTCTTTTGTTATTAATTAATGCATTTATCACACTATGAACTTCGTGACAGCATTGCTGAACTCATCTGTGGAATCGGACCTGATTAAAGGGAATACTTGCGTTCATTAGTGCCCCCTCGAAGATAAAGATATATTTCATAATATGAAATTATCTAACCCCTTCATTAGTAGATCCATGTCAGAAAGTGCGGTCCATCCTTGAAAAGTGCGGAAAGCAGAACAACAGGAAATATTTCAGGTATTGATGCTTCCAGGGCACCGGCGATGGCGGACCGGGGTACTCTGAGCGGCTCAATAACTTTGACTTACTTCAATACGGCTTCAGAGCTGTTTTCAGAAGCCAGCAAGGTGGCATAACGTTGCTTGCTCGCGAGCAGCTCTCGGATTAATACCTTTTGCCAATTGGGCCGAAGTTTGATCTCTTAACTGCCGTGCGTCACGAAGTGTCACGCTGGGAGAGCAACTCTAGGAAGATTCGCTTTTATTTTCCTCCCCAGTAATAGCGGAAGTGCCAGGTTTTTTCACCCTTGGGTGAAACAGCAAGTGAATGGCCGGCATCATCGGGGAGGGTATAGGCATTGCCGGTCGCTTTGGCCCGGCGGACTGCGGTATCGGAAAGTTCCATGATCGTAGCCCTTGATTACTGGTCAGAGCTGGATTCTGGTTTCCGGTCGCAAAGGATAACAGCAACAATGCGAACACCATCTACCCGCATTTCCGATGGACTTAAAAATGGACTTAAAAGTATCGGCTACAGGTGGATTTCAATGTACGTCGCTGGAGCCTAGCAGGATTGGTTTGATCCATATTTCAATGACCTGTGGACATCAGTAGACATCCACAGAATAGGATTTGGCTCCTCTGACTGGGATCGCCTTTGCCAGTAAATGGCTAATAATTAAGCTAAAGGGAAATGACTATCCTGTCAAGACCACCAAAATGACCACCTTTTTCTTCGGTTATATTTAGTGTTCTACAACCGGACCCACTTACACAGCCACCTCGACGGCATCAGTCCTGAGGTCGTCGAACAGACCTCGTGGTGAGGACACGAAATGCCTACCTATCGGTGGCAGTCCATATCACTTAGGGCTGAGTACGTTATTGTTAGGTAGGATCATAGTTGTCAATACGGTTCATGCTGGGCGCTTACGTTCGAGCGATATGCCGACGATATTGTCTGGCATTGCCGTACTGAATCTAAAGGTTGAAACCCTGCAAATAAGATTGACCGCTTGTCGGTTGCAACTTGTTCCGAGAAAGACGCGGCTAGTGTCTTGTAGGGATGGCTGGCGAGACGGCAATGCGGAGCTTACCCGATTTGATTTTCTGGGAATCAGCTTCCATGCCGGGAGCGTACAGAACCGGCAGGGGAATTTATCTATAAGAAAAGTGATATCTTTAGACCACAAATATTATTTCAAATTTATATCATAGTATTACATATAGGAGTTGATTTTTTTATCAAAGTGCAATTCGGGCCTGATCATGTGCCGACTTTGTACGTATAATTGAATATAAACAATCAATCAATGAACACCAAAATTTCACAAAAAGACTTTATCTACAACAGTCTTTGATAAATAGTAGTGTCGCGTGTCGAACTTAATGCGAATAAAATAATGGAGTTAAATTATGTCTAAATTAATTAAAGAAATTAATTTTAACAAAGCAGCTGTAACTATTGTTGCAGATAACAAAAATGCTAAGAAAGCACTAACTCAAGCTATGTTAGATAGCATTTCGGGTGGTTGGGTTAATGCCTTCGCTCGCTGGGACAAGAAATTTTAATTGATGTTTATGCAGTGTGGAAAACCATTCTGCATCTATTTTCCATCAGGGGGCGATCTCAATGATTAAAATAAAACATCTTGAAATAATCCTAAAGGTAAGTGAAAGATGTAACATTAATTGTACCTATTGCTACGTTTTTAATTTGGGAAACGACATATCAATAAACTCAAAGCCTATTATTTCTCACGACATCATTAAAGACTTAACGGGATTCCTTGAGCGAGCCTCTCATGAGTACGACATAGAAACAATTCAAATTGACTTTCACGGAGGCGAACCACTGATGATGGGAAAGGAGAAGTTTGATAGTGCTTGCCGCGATTTTCTATCAGGAAACTACAAAAAATCCAGGTTACAACTTGCTTGCCAAACAAATGCCATGCTTATTGACGAAGAGTGGATCGATATTTTCTCTAATAATAATATCAGCGTTGGTGTCTCTATCGATGGGCCTAAACACATCAATGATAAACACCGCCTGGACAGGAAGGGCCGCAGCACCTACGAAGGTACGGTGAAAGGCTTGGTGATGTTGCAGGATGCGTGGCAAGCCGGAAGACTGATAGATGAACCCGGTATTTTGTGTGTTGCTAATTCATTGGTAAATGGAGCAGAAATTTATCGCCATTTTGTCGATGTGTTGCATTGTAAAAAAATAGATTTCCTTATTCCAGATGAAACGCATGATACCTGTAAGGATCCAGAGGGTTTGTCGGATTTTTATTGCTCAGCAATCGATGAATTCTTTTCTGATGCAGACAGTAATGTATATATACGTTTTTTTTATACGCATATACAATCCATGCTAAATTCAGATTTAAGCCCCGTATTAGGATTGAGTAAATCAGAAAGTGATACCCTTGCCTTTACTGTCGGATCAGAGGGCGAACTTTATGTTGACGATACACTCAGAGCTACCAACGATCCTATATTTACATCAATTGGTAATGTTCGCAATCTGTCTTTGTCGGAAACTATTGCTTCATGGCAGATGCAGAAATATATGGCCGTCAATAATAATTTACCCCTCGTTTGTACTGACTGCATCTGGCAAAAAATATGTGGAGGGGGTCGACATATTCAACGTTATTCAAAAGCTGATGATTTTAACCGTGAAACTGTTTTTTGCCCATCTATCAGGAAAATAATGAGTCGGGCAGCATCGCATTTACTCGATTGCGGAGTATCCGAAAATACAATTATGAAAAACCTGGATAGTTAATTATGATGAGGATTTATCCCTTATTGATGGTGTTTTTTTCCAACATTTGTGTGGCTGACATTCATAATGATTTCATGCGGCTACGGTACGATAAACGTGGCCTGCCAATGGTTGACGTTCAGATAGTCGATAGGTATCACACTCTAACTCTGGATACTGGAAGCGGAGAGGGTATACATATAAATCAATATGATTTGGAACAACTAATCGCTAATCCAAGCTTGGAAGCCATTCATCAAGCTCCTCTAAGAATCAAAGACATAACGGGTTCAGAAAACCAGGTCAACGCTTGGAAAATAAAAAAATTGCGTATCTCCAATATTACTTTCAATAACGTGTTGGCCGTCAGTTTCAAACCATGGGGATTTTCCATGGGAGACAAGATTCCTGTTAATGAAGTAATGGGGCTCGGTATTTTCCAAGAACGTTCCTTTCTCATGGACTTTAAAAACGATCGATTAAAAATGTTGGAAAAATTACCTTCTGATCTTAAAAAATGGTCATCCTACCCGATAGATAGAGCGGAGTCGGGGTTACGTATTAGAGCATACGTGGGGGGCAAACCTTTATATTTGATTGTTGATACCGGTGCCAGCCATTCATTTCTGTTTTCCGATAATTTACCTAGTGAAACCCGTTTTTTTGGTTGTCATACTATTGAGCCCAAAGCAGCCAATGCAGACTGTAGAGTTGCAAAAATCACCCTTAAGGATAAAAAGGGAAGAGAACGTAATAATTTAGCAATTGTAACCAATAGTGTAACGTCTAAAGTACTTGATTTTGATGGCTTATTAGGCATGGGGTTCTTGCGTGGTCATCAGGTGATTGTTGATATGTCAGGGCGTATGCTGTACATCAGTCGTTAGTATTATGAATAATGATAATTCCATTTTCCGCCCTGAGGCTTTACACTACAAAAATAACGCGTGGCTAGGTGATTTTAGTGTTTCTTCGCCGTCAGTGCTAAGGACCGCCCTGTGGTTTGCCCTTGGTGTATTATTGATATGTATACTTCTATTATTTACTACCTATACACAAAGAGTACCTGTAAGTGGTCGAATAATTTATACCCCTTCTGCTGCGGAGGTTATTTTCAATCAAGATGGAGTTATAAGCCGTATCGAGGTACTCCGGGGCGAGATGGTAAAAAAAGGAGATATAATCGCTACGCTTTCGCGGGATATTGCCTACGTTGGAGGCGGGATTAATCAGTCATTACTGGATGCTGCGCAACGCCAAATAGATGAACTTCAAAAAAGAGAGGTTGACCGGCATAGGGAGATAAAAGGAGAGCGTCAACGCTTATATGAAAAAATCAGTATTAAAGAAGAGGAGATAACAGCTATTAAAACAGCAATTGACTTTGAGTCAGCGCGTAGTACCCGATTAAAAGAGCGTATGTCAAGTTATCTGAAGTTTCTCCAAAAGGGTATCACTACCGTACAAGACAAAAATGAGCGTGAAAACGAATACCATAATTCAATTGCTCAACTGCACAGGTATCGCATTAGCATAACTCGTGTGCAAGGAGAGCGTCTTCAATTACTTGATGAATTGGCCCATTCAGTAGCACGGGAGAAACAAGCCATTACCGATATGCATCAACAGCTAGTGACACTACAGCAACAAGTTATCAATGCCTCGGTTGGTATTGAGTCCTACATTGTGGCACCTATTGATGGCATCGTTGCCTCATTAAATATATTGGAAGGTCAGAGAATTAATACTGGCACAATTGCAGCGGTTCTAGTTCCGGAAAATGCTAAACCGTACGTTGAAATGTGGCTTCCCCCATCCGCGTTACCAGAAGTAAAAACTGGCCAGCAGGTAATGATGCGAGTTGAATCATTACCGTGGGAAAGGTTTGGTAAAGTATCCGGCAGCGTTGCAGATATCAGCGCTAGTCCAGAGGCGCTGACAGGAAACAACCGGCGTTTTCGCTTACTCATTGTGCCAGATACCAATACGCAAGTACTACCCGCTGGTGTAGAAGTTAATGCTGACATATTAACTGCGCATCGACGCATTTGGGCATGGATATTTTTTCCTATAAATCAAAGTATCAAACGCATTATGACTGAGAATTAACAAATGTTATTTTCCTGGCAGAAAACACCCCTTATTTTACAATCAGAAACGAATGAATGTGGGTTAGCATGTTTGGCTATGATGGCTGGCTATTTCGGCAAACGCCTTGACCTTGCATCTGCACGCTTTATACATGATGTAGCCAGTCACGGCATGACATTAAGTGAACTCATAAGGGCATTTGAACAAGTAGGAATGACGGCCCGCGCTTCGAGAATAGAACTTAACGAGCTGCGTTCGCTAAGCCGTCCAGTTATTCTTCATTGGTCATTTAATCATTTTGTAGTATTAGCTAAAATGACACATCGAGGTGTCATTATCCATGATCCCAGTATGGGTCGACGAAAAATTTCTTTGCGCGAATTGTCAGATAAATTCACCGGTATCATGATTGAAGCATGGCCCTCTGAGGCATTTGACAAAAAACCACTTGAAATGAATGTCAATGTGTCAGATCTTTTCTCCGGAATTAGGGGGTTACTGCGCATCGTTTCCGGAGTTCTGGCGCTCTCTGTTTTAGTGGAACTGCTTTCTATTGCAGTGCCAGCTGCAACAAAATTCACCATCGACACGCTAATTCGTTCATCTGATCTTGAAGGAATAATTTTTGTAGGGATAATAGTCATCTCTGCGCTACTGATGAAGTCCGCATTTTCGGTGGTTCGAGCTTTGGTACTAATGAATCTTCGTTGTACGCTTGGTGTAAAGTGGGCTGAGATGTTTTTCAATCGACTCATCCGATTGACCCTACCCTTTTTCGAAAAGCGTCATATAGGCGACATAACATCACGCTTCCAGTCTCTGACTGCTATACAAGAAGCATTTACCGCTGAAATGGTAGCCTCAATACTCGACGCAATAGTTATTGTCATTTCAATAATCATAATTTTGGTTTATTCCCCTCTCTTGGCTATTGGCCCACTCACAGCCGCAACCGCATATGTTGTGCTTAAGGCGAGCTTATTTTCTTTGTACCGGACTCGAAAGATTGAACATATCTCTTTCGAAGCGGTTCAGTCATCACATTTTCTTGAGACCGTTAGGGCTATTAAAACCATTAAAATGTTGAACTTAACCCCTATTCGTCGACGAGAGTGGTTAAATCACGTTATTAACAGTACAAAGGCTGGAAATCAACTGTTTAAACTTGATCTTTTGACTAACACTATAGCTGTGCTTTTAATCGGTTTTGCAGGTATCTGTGTGCTTATCGTAGGTGCTATAGGATATGATAATGGAATGACTACTGGTACCTTATTAGCTGTGATGCTTTACTCAGATATGGTGATAACTCGTACAATAAAATTAGTAAATGCAGTTTCTGACTTTTGTCTGGTATCTATGCACAGTCAACGCCTGACAGATATTGCCGTATCTCCTGTAGAACCAAATAATGAAGATAAGCCACAGTTGCAAGTAAATGGGTATATCACAGTCCGCAATCTGTCGTATCGTCATTCCCCATCCGAACCTTATCTATTTGAAGGGATAAATATCGACGTTCAACCTGGAGAAAGTATAGCCATTATTGGGCCATCGGGTTGCGGAAAGTCAACATTTCTCCATGTATTGGCTGGTTTATATGAACCCACCGATGGTAGTATTTTTATTAATGGGATGAATATGTTCAATCTCGGAAAACGAGCTATTAGGGAGCATATCGCTTTTGTCATGCAAGATGACAAGTTGCTAGCCGGAACTTTACAAAATAATATCACTAGTTTCTCAGATTCCCCAGATGTAAAGCGGATGGCAGAATGTGCAAGCCATGCGGCGATTGACGAAGAGATCTGCTCAATGCCAATGGGCTATGATTCAATGATTGGTGATATCAGCGGCACTCTATCAGGAGGGCAACTTCAGCGAGTTTCCATTGCTAGAGCCCTATATCGACAACCGGATATCTTGCTGCTTGATGAAGCAACTAGTGACCTCGACATTGAAAATGAAAAAAAAATAATTCGCTCGATTAGTCGCTTATCAATAACACGGATTTTTGTTGCTCACCGGCCAGAGATGATTAAGTCTGCAGACAGGGTATTTAACCTTCAATTAAATACATGGACGGAGATAACGTAAGCGACCCGGCATCTCGCCTTGTTGATAATTTTTGTTAACGCATTCTTATTTCACCCATTTCAATTGACGTGAAATCTATCATGGAAAAGAGGCATCCCCGCACCGAGCAACTGCGGCATATTGAAGCCTGGCAACGCAGCGCATTATCCAAACCACAGTATTGCCAGCAATATCACATTGCGGTCAAGAGCCTTTATATCTATGGACTACCTCCTTATTGTTGGTTGCATGAGCGCCACAGCGATATCCTGTGCATCATTACCGTCATTTTTCGGTCCACCTATAAATGGCTTTACATATTAGGGGCTGATGATTTTTACTTTGTGCCCTAGTTTTTCAAACTCGCGCTGCCAGTAAAATGCTCCAGTGGAAGCTTCAATACCGATCTGACAAATCGGTATATTTGCTACAGTCTGTAGCAATTGTTTCCGTTCAACACGTTTCTTGCCAAACTCAACGGTCATGACCCCTATATCTGGCTATGCGATGTGCTGACGCGGTTGCCTTCCTGGCCCAATAGCCGAATACGCGAACTGTTACCTTACGCCGAAAACAGCTTTAGCGGCTAGCCAATCCCTCGCTATCTCATCCCTCTTTCGTGGGGGGGGGCGGACCCGAAAGTCCGACCGGTACTACCTGCACATCTTTCATTCACAGAGAGAATGAGGGTGAAGAGTGACATTGCAGACCCAAATAGTTCCTTAATGGTTCCCAAAGTTGTCAAACCCGTTATGCGAGAACGCAGAAGGTATTGTCTGGTTACTGTTTAGCTGCAAGGTGAGATCACCAGCCGGTTACAAAACAAAAGTAAAACCTTCCATAAAGCAAAAAAAGCAGATCCTGATGAAAGGAGTCTGCTTTTTGCAAGCTAATCGTCATTCTTGCGTTTTGTACTGTCGTGCATAAATATACGGCGCGACATAATCTTCGCGATTTACATCCAGATAATCCGACCACCACTGCATCATGGCTTTGCGGGCATCAAGATGTTCGGCTTTGTGGATATAGGCTGCCCGAACGCCGTTGCGTTCCTGATGGCTCATCTGGCGTTCAACGGCATCCCGCGACCATAGCTCTGATTCCATTAATGCGCTACAGGCCATTGCCCTGAATCCGTGGCCGCAGACGTCAGTTTTAGTGTTATAGCCCATCAACCGTAATGCCTTGTTGACCGTGTTTTCACACATTGACTAATATGAATTATGGTCGCCGGGGAATACCAGTTCTAGATGGCCGGATATGTCCTGTATCTGCCTCAGAATAGCAACAGCCTGCCGGGACAGCGGCACGATATGTGGTGTCCGCATTTTCGCGCCACGTCCGGAATAACGGACACCGGCAATGGTGTCGCGGGTGGAAGGAAGCGTCCAGATTCCGTTTTTGAAATCAATCTCGCACCAGCGGGCGAAGCGCAGTTCGCTGGAACGGATAAAAAGGTGCAGGGTGAGCGTCACAGCGAGTCGGGTAAGTGTCCGTCCCGCCATGTAGCCGTCAATGCGCGCCAGCAGTTCCGGCAGGTGTTCCAGGGGTAGGGTAGGATAGTGGTGTTTAACGGGCGGAGCCGTCACGCCTTCCAGATTCAGCGCCGGGTTGTTTTCCACCAGTCCTTGCTGCACAGCATAACGCATGATGCTGCATAGGTGCTGTCGGGTGCGGGAGGCGACTTCCAGCAGTCCCTTTTCCTCAATCCCTTTCAGCAGAGCGGTGAAATGTCGTGTTTTCAGTTCCGTTACCGGCAGATGCCCAATCACCGGGAAAATATGATTGTTCATGCTGGCAAGCAGTCGGCTGGCGTGGTTCTCCGACCAAGCTTTATTGCTTCTATGCCAACCCAGCGCCACGGTCTTGAAACATTTTTCAGGTGAACAGGAGGCTTTTTCAGCAACACGCTGCTGTGCCGGGTTGATATTCTGGTTCAGCAATTTTCGGATGCCATCACGCTTTAGCCGGGCGTCGGCAAGAGATACCAGCGGATAAGCGCCTAAACCGAGACGGGATTCTTTACCATTAATACGATACTTGAGATACCAGAGACGGGAACCACCGGGATTGATCAACAAATACAACCCGTGTGCATCGGACAGTTTGAAAGGTTTTGCTAGGGGTTTACTGCTGCGGATTTTCGTGTCGTTAAGAGACATATGGGGGTCACTCCATAATCGAACCAACCTGACCCCAAATCTGACCACCAATTTTTCCCGATGCAGAGGGAAAACTGAAAACGCATCGGGAAGATTTCTCACGCTAACTTATTGAATCTGAATCATAGAGGGATTCGTAAAGAGGCATGAAAACAAGAAATTGGCTCCTCTGACTGGACTCGAACCAGTGACATACGGATTAACAGTCCGCCGTTCTACCGACTGAACTACAGAGGAATTGCAAAGTGGCTGGCATAATAGCGGGGGACCGGCTTCATGTCAAAGGGCGGTGGGGCGAAAAATGACTGTTTGTTCATAGATTGCGCATTACGCCGTCGGCAGGTCAAATTCAACCCGCCGACAGTTTAAGAGGTATAACAGGCCCGGCTGGCAAAATGCCGGTGCTAAAAGCCCTGCTTACAAGAACCCGTAGGCCCACGCCAGCACCCAGCCCAGCACGCTGGAAACCCCGACGCCGATCAGGCCGACCAATATAAAGCTGTGGTTAATCACAAAACGCCCGATGTGGGTGGTACCGGAGCGGTCGAACTGGATGGCGGCCAGATCGCTGGGGTAGGTGGGCAGGATGTAATAACCGTAGCAGGCCGGCGCAGAAGCCACGATATAAGCCGGGTCGACGCCGATGGCCAGCGCCACCGGTACGATGGCCGCCAGTGCCGCCGCCTGGGAATTGACGAACTTCGACACCACCAGCAGCGCCAGCGCATAGGCCCAGGGATGGACCTTAATGATGGCGCCGAGGCTGGCTTCTATTTCCTTAAGATGCGCGCCGAAGATGGTTTCCGCCATCCAGGCGATACCGTATACCGCCACAATGGCAATCATGCCGGAACGGAATACCTCGTTCTTGGAAATTTCCGCCGGATTGGTTTTGGTGATAATCACGATCAGCGCGCCGGAGAACAACATGCACATCTGAATAACCAGTACCATGGACAGCGGCTCGCCATGGAACACCGGTCGTAATACCGTCACCGCGCCCAGTATCGCCACTACGGCGATGGTTGCCAGGAAAATCCACATCGCTATCCAATTACGACGGGGCAGCTTGCGATCCAGCAGCGTGGCGGTATCGCCATAGACATACTTGTGATTTTCGGGTACCGAGATGAATTTTTGAAAGTCTTCATCGTCGTCCAAATCCTTGCCGCGAAACCAGCTGAAAATACCGATGGCGAGGATACCGCACAGGGTGGAAGGAATGGTGATGGCCAGCAGGTCGAGAAAATCCAGGTGCTTGCCGTTAAAGGTCACATTGCCCAGCATGGCCACCAGCGATACCACCGCCACGGATACCGGACTGGCGATAATGCCCATTTGCGCGCCGATGGAGCTGGCGGCCATAGGACGTTCCGGCCGGATGTTATTTTTTATGGCCACATCATAGATAATCGGCAAAATGGTATAGACCACATGGCCGGTACCGCAAAGGATGGTCAATATGCAGGTCACGAACGGCGCCACGATAGAGACATATTTCGGGTTGCGCCTGAGCATCCGTTCGGCAATTTGCAGCATCACATCCAATCCGCCCGACGCTTGCAAAGTGGCGGAAGCCGCCACCACGGCAATAATAACCAGCATCACGTCAACCGGGGGTTTCCCGGGTTCTAGATGAAACACAAACACCAGAATGACCAGACCTATGCCACCCAGCAACCCCAGCGCAATCCCGCCCTTTCTCGCCCCATATAAAAGGCAGACCAAAATTACCGCCAGTTGAATGAAAAAATCCATAGGTTCCTCAGTAATAAATTGTCATCGTTTAAAGCGCTAATATCGTCCCGGCAAAAAGGCCAAATATTGCGTGAAATCTAAGAAACCTCTCATTTCAGCAGAATTTCATCATAGCGGGAGTTGCGTCACATTCGTGAGGGAAATTTTGGAGGCGCAATCAGAAAAATGGCGGGAATGCAAATGAAAATTATGGATTTTAAGAATGGGTAACCCTGTAAACCACGCGTTATATCCATGGTTCATTACCCGGCGCCGATATTCGCCGATGTGTTGGGGACCCGTTCGCCATAAACCCGACGTTTTTCTATAAGATAAATCAGTAACGGATCTTTTTTCTCCCCCCTTGTTTCGCTTTCCCGATAGGACTCTTGAGCAATTCGCAAGGCGTTGCTTAAGTTTGTCAATGTATGGCAAAGATCTTCATCCAGCCCTTGGGCGCTAAATCCCCTCAGGACTGAATAATAATGAAAATTGTTTACATCCGCCGGGGCACGGATGGTTTTGTAGGTCAGGTTGTAGGCGAAATTATATTTGAAAACCGCCAGGAATCGCTGGATATTTTTCAGGGTAATGTTCTGGTAGATTAAATCGCATTGATTCAGGGTGCAGCGAGCCGATTGATAATAGCCTATAGTACCGTCATATATTTCACAGCACAGGTCGTAATCTTCCCAGTCCATTGGGTTTTCAATGATGCTTTTAAGCAGAAATTTTATTTTTAATTCCTGTAGGGTTTTATGATATCCTTCAATAAAGTGAATATAACCTTGCTGTTTTATCAATGGATCAATTTTTTTGAGCATCCGTTCCGTGGTGTTATGCAGGCCAAGGGCACGATAGTTTTGTTCCGGATCGAGATCAGACGGTTTATTAACGAACGATGAAGATGACGATAGCTGAGATTTTATTTTGTCGATATTTTCCAGTTCCCGGGACAATGCCGTTATTTCTTTATGTAAATTCAAATCCAGGGGTACTTTAATAATTTCGTTATTAAATTTTTCTATAGAAAAATCTATTGAATAATTTTTCCGCATATCCATGGCATAGGCCTTATAAAGAGTCAATTTTCTATCTTAACAAAGAAAAAATCATCGCACTATCAGTCATTTAATCCTATTAACTTAGTGAATAAATATTATTGCCCGGATTTATAAGCAAAGTTTAGAGATAAACTTTATCGGGAGTTAAAAAGTGACCTAATCCAAGACCCTGCAACGGGTTGTCGATTTTTTTTGCCGGCGCCGTCCGGCTTTGAACCCGTCTTCAGCTTGATGCCGTAGGCAAAGAACGGCGGGTTAAAGAGTATTTGAACAGATGAGCGGGCGTTAGGTATTGACAAGTTTAATGTTAGGTAGTTTATTAATGGTATATCAACTATTTTGTTGGAACCTTTCCGCATATGTCCTTATCGTCGTATTCGTTGTCTCCTCAGTCGCCGCAGCGCCGTTTTGCCAGTCTAGTCTCTAAAACCGCACGCCAATGGCGCCGGGTAATCGATCGTAAGCTCCAGCCTTACGGGCTGACCGAGGCGACCTGGGCGCCGCTGTTATATCTTGCCCGTATGGAAAAACCGGTGCTGCAAAAAGATTTGGCGGAAGCGATTTACCTGGATGCCTCGTCGGTGGTCCGGTTGCTGGATAATTTGCAACGCCAGGGGTTTATTGAACGCCGTGAGGGCGTCGATCGCCGTGCCAAGGAGATTCATTTGACATCGCTTGGGCTTGAACGGGTCATACAGGTGGAGGGGACCGCTCTTGCCGTGCGCAATCAGGTTTTGTCGACAGTAAAGGATGAGGAACTGGAAGTGATGAACGGTATGTTGGAGCAGGTTCTGGCCAGTCTGGCGCTGGTTGATAAGGAGCCGTCATGAGCGCTGAAATCAGGTCAACTCGCGGTCTGTCCCTGGATAACTTCAATCGGTTCAGCCGTCGCAAGAAAATCATGCTGTTGGCGGGGCTTGTCGTGTTTATCGTTTTGCTGGTGTGGTTTATCGACTGGTTAAGCTGGCGCTTCGGCCATGTCACCGAAAATGACGCCCAGGTCAGGGGCGAGGTGGTTACCATGGCCAGCCGGGTGGATGGCTGGCTGATGGTCCGTCCGGTCATTGATGGCGATCGGATCAAAAAAGGCCAGATTTTGGCGCAAATCGACGATCGCGATGCCCGCCTGCGATTGGCGGAGGTGGAGGGTAATCTGGCCTCCGCCAACGCGCAAATCCTTTATACCCAGGCCCAGCGGCAAACCACCGATTTGACTACCCAGGCGGAATTGGATCAGGCCAAGGCCCAGTTGACGGTGGCGGAGTCGACGCTGTCCGATGCGGGTCATCAGTTGGCCCTGGCACAGGCCAATTTCACCCGTAACGACAGCCTGGTGAAAGGCGGCTCGGTGGCGAAGGAGACCTGGGATGAAAGCCATACGACGCTGCTGCAGAGGCAGGATCAGCAGCGACAGGATCAGGCGCAGCTGCTTGCTCAACGGGCGGCGGTGTCTAATGCCCTGGCGCAGCGCGGGCAGGTTCAGGTGCTGGACCGGCAAATCGATATGCAGCGCAAGCAGCTGCTGTCCTTGCAGGCCCAGGCGGATCAGTTAAAACAGGAAATCAGCGATCGTACGCTGCGCGCGCCGGTGGACGGGGTAGTGGACCGTACCCTGGCGGACGTGGGGGATTATGTGCAGACCGGGCAATGGGTGATGATGGTGCATGACCCGAAAAATGTCTGGGTGGAAGCCAACGTCAAGGAAACGGATCTGGAACATATCGCGGTGGGGCAAGGGGTGGATGTGACGGTGGATGCTTATCCCGGCCTGGTAAGCCACGGCCATGTGATTCGCGTCGGCAATACCGCCACCAATCAGTTCGCCCTGCTGCCCAGCCCGAATCCGTCCGGCAACTTTACCAAAATCACCCAGCGGGTGCCGGTGCGTATCGCCCTGGATAACGTTGACGGCAGGATAAAACCCGGCTTGATGGTTGAGGTGGCTATAGATGTCACCCATTGAAGCGCAGATAGAACGATTCGGTCCCTCTTACCGCTGGCTGGCGACGGGCACGGTGATGCTGGGGACCATTGCCACCACCGCCACCGCCACCATCGTTAATATCGCCATGCGCGACATCGCCGGCGCCTTTGGCCTTGGACAGGATCAGGTGCAATGGTTGTCCACAGCGTTTCTGGCCTCCATGACCGCCACCATGCTGATTACCGCCTGGGCGCTGGACCGGTTCGGCTATCGCCGCGCTTTTGTCGGCGCATTGGCGCTGTTTATTGCCGGCAGTCTGCTGGGATTCGTCAGCAACAGCGGCGCGGAGGTGATTTTGGCCCGCATACTGCAGGGCAGCGCCTCGGGGATTATCCAGCCGATGGCCATGGTGGTGCTGTCGCAGGTCTTTCCTCCCGCCCAGCGGGGCAAGGCCATGGGCATCTATGGCGTCGGCGTGGTGCTGGCGCCGGCGCTGGGGCCGACGGTGGGCGGCATCATGGTGGATCAGTACGACTGGCGCTTTGTGTTCCTGGTGGTGGTGCCGTTCTGTGTCGCCGGCATGGCGGCCTCGATGTTTATCCTGCCGGATATAGACCGTAACGCCTCCGCCCCACGGCGCCGGTTTGACGGGATTGGTTTTCTGCTGCTGGTGTGCGCCTTGACCACCTTGTTGACCGGCTTGTCCAATGGACAGCGGGAGGGGTGGAACTCATTCTTTATTATCGGCATGTTTGTTACCGCGGTGTTCAGCGCCGCCGGCTTTATCATTTGGGAACTGGTGGCGCCCCAGCCGCTGCTCAGCCTCAGGGTGTTCACCAATATGCGGTTTTCCGCCGGCTGCGTGGTGGCGTTTGCGCTGGGGGCCGGTATCTACGGTTCAACCTATATCGTGCCGCTGTTCGTGCAAAGCATTCAGGGCTATACCCCCACCCGTTCCGGACTATTATTGATGCCGTCCGGTCTGATGCTGGGGGTGTTGTTTCCCATTGCCGGCTTGTTGAGCGACCGGCTGCCGCCCCATATTCCCGTCATAGCCGGTTTGGCTATTTTCGCCGTGTCGTGCTGGTTATCCGGCGGCGCGGATGTGGATACTCCGTTCTGGACCATGGCCGGCTGGGTAGTGCTGGGGCGCGTCGGGCTGGGGGTTATCATGCCGGCCCTGAATGCCGGCGGGCTGAGGGCCCTTCCGGCGGATAAGCTGGCGCAAGGTTCCGGCAGCCTGAACTTTGTCCGGCAATTGGGCGGGGCGTTCGGGGTGAATCTTTTGTCGGTGATTATCGATAGACGTTCCAGCTTTCACGGCGATGCCCTGGCGCAGGCCATGACCGCCTCCAATGCCGCCGCCGCCGAGTCCATCAACCGGCTGGCGGTCATTGTGGGGCATTGGGGCAACCCGTTCGGCAGCCGCCTGCCGGAGGGGGTGGACCCCAGTTCAATGGCCTATCTTGAGAGCATGCTGGTGCCGAAAGCGCAGCTGTTCGCCTATCAAGACGGGTTTTACGTGGTGGCTGTCTTTTTCTTTCTGGCCATCATTCCGGCCTGGTTTATGCGCGGTAAGCCCCGCAGCGCCACCGCCGCCAAACCGGTCGCCGTCGCCGAAGCCCCCAAGTCCTGATCGGACCCGCTATGTTTTAACCGCATTACCAAACCCTTGGCGGTTCAGTGTCCGGACGCAACGGCGCCAGGCCTGCCGGGCTGTTGCCGCAGGGGTTTTCAGCTTTAAGCCGTTGAACGGCTGAATCAGTCGGGGTGTTGAATTTTATAGACGGTCGGTCTATATTATTGCCATGAACCAGACAGCCCCGTTGAAACGGCGCGGGCGGCCGCCGAAAAAGCCGCAAGACAATCCTGACACCCGGGCCGCGTTGATCCGCAGCGGAACCGCCATTCTTACCGAGCAGGGTTTCATCGCATCCGGCATTGACGGCATTCTCAAACAGGTGGGCGTGCCGAAAGGGTCGTTTTATTACTATTTCGACAGTAAAGAGACTTTCGGCCGGGAGATGATCGACTACTACGGTCGCTATTTTGCCCGCAAGCTGGATCGCTGTTTGCTGGATGACGCCTTGCCGCCACTGGACCGCATTCGGGCGTTTGTGCGGGACGCGGCGACGGGAATGGCTAAATATGATTTCAAGCGGGGTTGCCTGGTGGGTAATCTCGGCCAGGAAATCAACGTCCTGCCGGAGGGTTATCGCCGGCAGTTAAGCGATATTTTCCTGGCGTGGCAACAGCGGGTCGCCCATTGCCTGCGCCTGGCCCAGGATAACGGCCAACTGGCGCCGTCGGCGGATTGCGAGGGGCTGGCGGAATTTTTCTGGATCGGCTGGGAAGGGGCGGTGATGCGCGCCCGGCTGGCGAAAAGTCCGCAACCGCTGGAACGGTTTGCCCAGGGCTTCTTTGCCGGTCTGCCTAAATAATGTTTCACCTCTCCTGCTCTGCATGTATCACGTTGCAACCGTGCCGGCGTCGCCCACGCTCATTGATGCCGGGTCGTCCCGACGCAGTCGAGGGCACTGTCCGAATCTAACAGGTTTAGTCGGTTTAATTTATGAGGATTAAGTATGTTTAACGGAATTTTGATAGAGAAAGACCAGCAGGGTTATCGCGCCCGTCTGGCGTCGCTGGCGGAGACACAGCTGCCGGAGGGGGATGTCGAGGTGAGCGTGGATTATTCCACGCTCAACTATAAAGACGGCCTGGCCATTACCGGCAAAGGGCCGGTGGTGCGTTCATTCCCTATGGTGCCGGGGGTGGATTTGGCGGGCAGGGTGGCCCAGAGCAGCCATCCCGCCTTTAAACCCGGCGATGCGGTGTTGCTTAACGGCTGGGGGGTGGGGGAGAAACATTGGGGCGGTTTGGCGCAGAAAGCGCGGCTTAACGGAGATTGGTTGATTCCTCTGCCGGCAGGCTTGACGCCCTGGCAGACCATGGCGGTGGGCACGGCCGGCTATACCGCGATGCTGGCCGTCATGGCGCTGGAAAAGAACGGCGCGACCCCGGATAGCGGTAAAGTGCTCGTCACCGGCGCCAATGGCGGCGTGGGGCATTTCGCCATCGCGTTCCTGTCCCGGCTGGGTTACCGGGTGGTGGCGTCCACCGGCCGGCCGGAAGAAACGGCACATTTGCAGCAATTGGGGGCGGCGGAAGTCATCGATCGGGCGGTGCTTTCCGCCCCGGGGCGTCCGTTGGGGAAAGAGCAATGGGCGGCGGCCATCGACAGCGTCGGCAGCCATACCCTGGCCAATATTTGCGCCGGTTTGCATTATCAGGGCACCGTGGCCGCCTGCGGCCTGGCGCAGGGCATGGACTTGCCGGCCTCGGTGGCGCCGTTTATCCTGCGCGGCGTGACACTGGCGGGCGTGGACAGCGTGATGCGCTCCAAGGCGGACCGCGTCGCCGCCTGGCAGCGTCTGGCGCCTTTGCTGGATGAGGCGTTATTAAAGAGCATCAGCCGGGAGATCCCGCTGGGGCAGGTTATCGATACCGCCAATGACCTGATGGCGGGAAAGGTGCGCGGCCGGGTGGTGGTTGACGTTAACCGCTAAGGCGACCCGCGTCACGTCTTTCGGGTGCCCGGATCCGCGCGGACGGGGCTTTCGCCCATGCCGTCCTCTGGGGGGCGCGGGATGATATGTTCGTAAATCTGCGTCACGATTACCCGCCGTCAATGCACCATTTACGTGCCGATGAACGATAGGCTGTATCGCAGTGGTGCACCGCACTGGCGGGCATAAGCCGGTGCGCCGCTGCAAATGCCGTTTTGCAAGATTGGCATGATTCTTTCATGGCAATAGTTTATCCAAGCCCGGCCATTGCCGATAAGCCTTGACTCATATTACAGGTAACGAAGCCTGATCCCCCCGCAAGGGGCGATCGGGTTTTTTTTTGGAGAAAGGGAAATGCGCCAGAGTATTGATATCGGGATATTGTTGTCCACCGACGGTACCTATCGCCATATGGCGGCCAGCGCTCTGGCGGGAACACAGGATGCCCTGGCGGAAATCAACCAGGACGCCGGTTACGATTTCCGGCTGCGGGCCCGGCATATCAATCCCCATGCCCGGCTGGCGGAGTATAGCGCCGGGGTGGCGCAACTGATTGATGAAGGGGTGCGGCATATTTTCGGCACCATCACTTCCGCCAGCCGCAAAGAAATCATCCCGGATTTGGAACAGCACAACGCGCTGTTATGGTACGGCTCTCCTTACGAGGGTTTTGAAAGCAGCGAGCAGGTGATTTATCTCGGCGGCTGCCCCAATCAAACCCTGGTGCCGCTACTGCGGCTGGCCTTGGAAAATTTCGGCACCCGGGCGTTTTTGATCGGTTCCAATTATGTCTGGGGCTGGGAGAGCAATCGCATCGCACGGGAAGTGGTGGCGGCGGTTAACGGTGAGATTACCGGCGAAAAGTTTCTTCATCTGGGGCAGACCGGTGTGAACGATGTGGTGCATTCTCTGCTGGCGGGCGCGCCGTCGTTTGTGCTGAATAACCTGGTGGGGGAATCCTCTTACGCGTTTTTGCGACGGCTGGACGATATTTGCGCCCAACGTCACATTCGTTTGCCGGTATTAAGCTGCAACCTGACCGAGGCGGAATTAAGCCAACTTGGCGACATCCGGGCGCTGCGTCTGTTCTCCTGCGGGCCGTTCTTCGAGACGGTGGATCCGTTATTCTGCGCGCGCCAGCGGCGGCGTCACGGCCAAGGCCATTATTCTCATTATTACACCGGCGCTTATTTGGCGGTACTGCTGTTTGCCCGGGCGCTGCAGCATAGCGGCAATTCGGATCCGCAGCGCATTTGCGACGCGTTATATGATAGTGACAACGTAACGTTTATGGGGCCGTTGAAAATCTCGCGGCGTAATAATCATACCTTTCTTCCCTGTCATATCACTGAATTGCGCCGCGGCGTGCTGGAGCTGGTTCACAGCGAGGACCGCTGTCTGGCGCCGGACCCTTATCTGACCTTAACCGATCTGCGACAGCCCATTTCCGAACGCGTGACAGGCCAGGGCAGAGCCATGAGGATTGTGAAATGAACCTGACATCACCGGAATTTGAAGCCCGCCCGCTCCTGTTGGTGGATTGCGAAGCCCGAACCCTGGCGGCGTTGGAAAAGAGCCTGCCGCGCATGGGGGTGCGCTGGCTGACGGTGGCGCTGGACGGCCGGTTGCCGGAAGAGCCGCTGTGCGCGGCGCTGGTGGAACTGGAGCATTTCGCCAGCCCTCTGCTGCTGGCCCGGCTTAATCAGGGAGGATTGCCCATCGTGGCCCTGACCTCCCACGAGGCGCTGTCGCAAATCCAGCGGGCCATTGATCTGGGGGCCACCGCGCTGCTGCCCAAGCCTATTAATCAGCGGGCGATTTACACCACGCTGATGATGGCGGTGGGCCTGCGCCAGCAGTTGAACGAAGATAACCGGAATTTGTCTCTGGCCCGCCGCCGGTTGGATTTTAATGCCGAGCTGGCGTTAACCCTGGCCGCACTGATGGTGGAAAAGGATATGGACGAGCGGCAGGCCTATGCCTGGCTGCGGGGGGAATCCATGCGCACCAACCGGCGCATCGAAGAAATCTGTCGTCAGCGGCTGGGGGAATCGGCCCTGAAGCGGCGTGGGGAAAGGGGATGAGTTCCCCCCGCGGTTTCTGGCGCCGGCCGGCGGTCTGGCTGTCGGTGGGCTATATCGCCGTGGTGGTGCTGTCAGCCCTGCTGGCGCCCTGGTGCGCCCCTTTCGATCCCAATGAGCAGTTTACCGAAGGACTGAGCGTAGAAGGCGCGCCCCTTGCCCCGGGCAGTCACTTCTGGCTCGGCACGGATTTGCTCGGTCGGGACCTGCTGTCGCGGCTGATTTATGGTGCCCGCACATCGTTACTGGTGGGGGTGGTGGCCAACGGACTGGCGGTGATCATAGGCACGCTGGTGGGGCTGTGCGCCGGTTTTCTCCAGGGCAGGCTCGGCGGCCTGCTGATGCGCTTTACCGACCTGATGATGGCGTTTCCGGCGTTATTGCTCGCCATCACCCTGGCGGCGATATTCCAGCCCAGCGTCTGGATCGTGGCCATGGTCATCGCCATGGTGAACTGGGTGCAAATAGCCCGGGTGATTTATGCCGAAACCTGCACCCTGGGCGCGCGGGATTTCGTGGCGGTGGAGAAGACACTGGGGGCCGGCTCGCTGCGTATTCTCGGCGTGCATCTGCTGCCGCACCTGGTGCCCACCATTCTGGTATGGTCGACCCTGGGCATTTCCACCACCGTATTGCTGGAGGCCACCCTGTCGTTTCTCGGCGTCGGCGTACAGCCTCCCACCGCCAGTTGGGGCAATATTATTTTCGAGAGCCAGACCTATTTTACCTCCGCCCCCTGGCTGGTGTTTTTCCCGGGGGCGGCCATTGTCTTGCTGTCGCTGGCGTTCAATCTGCTCGGCGACGCCATGCGCGATGCCCTCGATCCTACCTTGAAAGGACGTTCATGATGCTGCTGTTCCTGAGCCGCCGGCTGGGTCATGCCCTGCTGATTTTACTGGGGGTAACGCTTATCAGCTATCTGCTGTTGTTTATGCTGCCCGCCGATCCGGCCCGGCAAATCGCCGGGCGCAGCGCCACGCCGGAAGTGGTGGCCAGCATCCGCCATCAGTTGGGACTGGATCTGCCCTTTTACCGCCAGTACCTGCATTACCTGTTCAATTTATTGCATGGCAATCTGGGCCGCTCGTTTATCCAGCGCAGCCAGGTAAGCGAGCTGATTTCCTCCCGCATCGGCCCATCGCTACAGCTGATGGCGGCGGGCATCGGCTGTGAGCTGGTGATAGGCATCACCCTCGGCACCCTGGCGGCGCTGCGACGGGACGGCCTGGCGGACAAGATTTTAATGGCGCTGTCTTTTATCGGGGTGTCCGCGCCGCAGTTTATCGCCGCCATGTTGTTCCTCTATCTGTTTGCCGCCGTGCTCAACTGGTTCCCCATGGGGGGGTACGGTGGTTTCAGCCATATCGCCTTACCGGCCCTGACCCTGGGCATTCTGGGCAGCGGCTGGTACTCACGCATGCTGCGTTCGTCGATGATAGACGTGCTGCATCAGGATTTTATACGTACCGCCCGCGCCAAGGGGCTGAGCCGCGCGCGGGTGGTCTGCCGCCATGTGCTGCCGAACGCCATATTGCCGTTGATCCCGATGATCGGTATCGATATCGGCATTTTTCTCGGCGGGCTGGTGGTGGTGGAGTCGGTGTTCGGCTGGCCCGGTATCGGCCAACTGGCCTGGCAGGCTATTCAGCAGGTGGATATTCCGGTCATTGTGGGCGTCACCACCGTATCGGCGGTGGCGATTGTGTTGGGCAATTTGCTGGCGGATCTGATTTTGCCATGGGTCGATCCTCGCATCGATGTGAAAAAACAACAGTAACAGGAGCAAGGAAATGAGAAAAAGTTTACTTATGCTGGCCCTGGCAGGGGTGCTGTATGCGGGTGCCGGCCAGGCGGATGAGCCTAAAGACGGCGGCGAAGCGGTGGTGACCTATCAAAATGATATCGCCACCCTGGATCCGGCCATCGGGTATGATTGGCAGAACTGGTCGATGATCAAGAGCCTGTTCAGCCGTCTGATGGACTACAAGCCCGGCACCACGGATCTGGTGAAGGATTTGGCGCAGGATTACAGCATTTCCGACGACGGCAAGGTCTATACCTTTACCCTGCGCAAGGACGTTACTTTTCATAACGGCCGCGCCCTCAACGCCGACGATGTGAAGTATTCCCTGGAACGGACGGTGAACCCGAAAACCCAAAGCCCCGGCGCCGGTTTTTTCAGCGCTATTGTCGGTTATGACGAGATGGCCGCCGGCAAAGCCGATCATCTAAGCGGCATTGAGGTGGTAAACCCCAATACGGTGAAGATCACCCTTAAAGAGCCCAATGCCACGTTTTTGCAGGTGATGGCGCTGAATTTCGCTTCCATCGTACCGAAAGAAGCGGTGGACCAGTGGGGGGCGGATTTCGGCAAGCATCCGGTGGGCTCCGGCGCCTTTGAGTTAAGCGAATGGAAGCTGGGCCAGGAGCTGGTGTTCAAAAAGAACCCCCATTACTACCGGGCCGGGATTCCCCATCTGGACGGCATACGCTTTGAAGTGGGCCAGGATCCGTCGGTGGCGTTGCTGAGACTGGAGAAAGGCGAGGTGGATATCGCCGGTGACGGTGTGCCGCCGGCCCAGTTCCTGCAATTCAAACAAGACCCGAAATACAAAGGCATGCTGGTGACCGGCGATCAGCTGCAAACCGGCTATGTCACCATGAAAACCACCCTGCCGCCGTTTAACAATGTGAAAGTGCGCCAAGCGGTGAATATGGCCATAAATAAAGATCGCATCGTCAGGATCATCAACGGTCGCGCGGCGCCGGCCAATCAGCCGCTGCCTCCCGCCATGCCGGGGTATGACAAAGACTATAAAGGCTATGCCTTCGACATCGCCAAAGCGAAACAGCTGCTGGATCAGGCCGGTTTTGCCAAGGGATTCGATACGGAGCTGTATGTGATGAACACCGATCCGCAGCCGCGTATCGCCCAATCCATCCAGCAGGATCTGGCCAAGGTGGGCATTCGCGTGGCGATTAAATCCTTGGCCCAGGCCAATGTGATTGCCGCCGGCGGTTCGGCGGATCAGGCGCCGATGGTCTGGTCCGGCGGTATGGCCTGGATTGCCGATTTCCCCGATCCGTCCGATTTCTACGGGCCGATTCTCGGCTGTATGGGGGCGGTGGACGGCGGTTGGAACTGGTCGCGCTATTGTAATAAAACCCTGGATGCCGAAGCCGCCAAGGCCGACAGCATAACCAAACCCGATCAGCAGGCGCAGCGTATCGCCCTGTGGCGCAAGATCTTTATCGAAGCCATGGCCGACGCACCCTGGGCGCCGATCTTCAATGAAAAACGCTATACGGTGCATTCGGCGCGCATGGGCGGCGGGGACGCGCTGTATGTGGATCCGGTGCATGTGCCGGTAAATTACGACGCCATCTGGATCAAATAAATGCCGCCGCCGGCCTTATCGCGATAAACGCCGGCGGAACGGAAGGAGACGCGTATGTGTCAGAATTGCCTGGTAAAAACAATCCATCATGCCCAGCACCATTTCGGCTGGGATAATAGTCTGGCTCCGGCGGCCCGGGTGGCGCCGGGCACCACGCTGGAATTCCACTGCCTGGATTCCGGCAATGGCCACTTTGCCGCGGATTCCACGGCGGCGGCGGTGGGCAGCCTGCCGTTCGATAAAATCAATCCGGTTAACGGTCCGGTCTATGTGGAAGGGGCGCAGCCGGGAGACGTTTTGAAAGTTACCCTCAATGAGTTCAGGCCCGGCGGCTTCGGCTGGACCGCCGTGATACCCGGTTTTGGCCTGCTGGCGGAGGAGTTTACCGCCCCGGCGCTGGCCCTGTGGCAGTATGACCGGCACTCCATGGCCCCCTGCGCCTTCGGCCGTTACGGCAAGGTGCCGTTAAAACCCTTCGCCGGTACCCTCGGCGTGGCGCCCGAAGCCGCGGGCCTGCACTCGGTGGTGCCGCCGCGCCGGGTCGGCGGAAATCTTGACATCCGCGATCTCACCGCCGGCTGTACCCTCTACCTGCCGGTGGAGGTGGCCGGGGCGCTGTTTTCCATTGGTGATACCCATGCCGCCCAGGGTGACGGGGAGGTGTGCGGCACCGCCATCGAGAGCGCCATGGACGTGGTGCTGACCCTGGATCTCATTAAAAATACGCCGCTGCCTGCACCGAGGTTCAGTACCCCCGGTCCGGTCACCCGTCATCTTGACGGGGCGGGCTACGAGGTGTTTACCGGTGTCGGCGGTGATTTGATGGCGGCGGCCCGTGATGCGCTGCGCTACACCATCGACTGGTTATGCCGGGAGCACGGGATGCGGGCCGAAGACGCCTATATGCTGTGTTCAGTGTGCGGCGATTTGCGCATTAGCGAGATTGTGGATGCGCCGAACTGGGTGGTGTCCTTCTATTTTCCCAAGACCGTGTTGCAGTGAGGACGGAAGATGTTAACAGCCAATGACCGGCCGGTGCTGTCCGTCGAACGATTGTCCATCGAATTCGGCAGCCGGCGGGTGGTGGATGATGTGAGTTTCTCCCTTTTGCCCGGTAAGACGTTGTGTATCGCCGGCGAGTCCGGCAGTGGCAAATCCCTCACGTCACTGGCGATTATGGGACTTCTGCCCGATGAGGCGGTTATACCCGGTGGCGCCATCCTGTTTGACAATGATGATCTGCTGAGCCTTGGCGAACGCCGGATGCAGCAGCTGCGGGGCAAGCGTATCGGCATGATTTTCCAGGAGCCCATGACCTCGCTTAACCCGCTGATGACCGTGGCGCAGCAGTTGGAAGAAACCCTGCGCCGCCATGAGCATGTGGGCCGGGGGGAGGTGCGCCGTCGGATATTGGCCATGCTGGAGGCGGTGAAGTTGCCCCAGGTGGAAAAGCGGTTGGGGCAATATCCCCATGAGCTGTCCGGCGGCATGCGCCAGCGGGTGATGATTGCCATGGCCATGTTGTGCCAGCCGGAAATCCTGATTGCCGACGAACCCACCACGGCGCTGGATGTCACCATTCAGGCGCAGATCCTGCAACTGATGCGCGAGTTGCAGCGGGATTTTTCCACCAGCCTGCTGCTCATTACCCACGATATGGGGGTGGTGGCGGAAATGGCGGACCAGGTGGTGGTCATGAATCAGGGCCGGGTGGAAGAGCAGCTTTCCGCCCGGGCGCTGTTCAGCGCGCCACAGGCCGCTTATACCCGCAAACTGCTGGCGGCGGTGCCGGTACTGGGCAGTGCGCCGCCGCCGGCGCCGGTGCCCCGGGACAGCCCGCTGCTGTCCGTGCGGGACCTGACCGTGCGGTTTCCGGTGCGCGGGCAGGGATTCGGGCAAAAGCGGCAGGTCTATGCAGTGGAAAACATCAATTTTGATCTTTATCCGGGCGAAACCCTGGGTATTGTCGGCGAAAGCGGCTGCGGTAAATCCACCACCGGCAAGGCATTGTTGAACATGATACCCTTCAGCGGCAGCGCCACCCTGCTGGGCCGTGAACTGAATGGCCTGCAGGGGGAGGGTCTGCGGGCGGTGCGCCGGGATATACAGATGGTGTTTCAGGACCCCTACGCGGCGCTGAATCCTCGCAAGAGCATTTTCGATCTGGTGGGGGAGCCGCTGCTGATCCATGACGGCCTGGCCCACGCTCCCCGCCTTGAACGGGTGGCGACGCTGCTGATGCAGGTAGGGTTATCCGCCGATGCACTGACCCGCTATCCCCATCAGTTTTCCGGCGGCCAGCGCCAGCGCATCTGCATTGCCCGCGCGTTGGCCCTTAATCCCAAGATAATCATCGCCGATGAATCGGTATCGGCGCTGGATGTGTCCGTGCAGGCCCAGGTGCTTGAGCTGCTGGAGCGGCTGCGGGGAGAGTTTCAACTGAGCTATGTCTTTATATCCCATGATATGGCGGTGGTGGAGCGTATTTGTCATCGTGTGGCGGTGATGTATTGCGGCCAGATCGTGGAAATCGGTCCGCGGGATTTGGTCTTGCACCATCCACGTCACCCCTATACCCGGCGGTTGCTGAGCGCGGTGCCCTCTCTGGACGTGGACCATAAACGGGATTTCCGTCCGCTGCTGGAGGAAATGGAACGGCCGGACCCCATCAAGCCTTTCGGTTATCACATTCCGCCGCAGCGCTTCCAGGATTACGGCAACGGTCATTTGGCCGCCTGCTAGGTGAGCGCAGACCTTCGTCCCGGCAAATATCGGAACAGGCATTGGCCCTCGAGGCCGGCCTTATTTTTTACCCACGGCTGTCCAGGCCAATGCCTTTATGCAAAGCTGCCGCTATCACTCATTATTATTATTAAACTATTTTTTTCAATGGGCTGTATTTCCTCGAGGCTCATTGCCGCTACGTCTGTATCTCTTATAATATGCCTGCCGGTTCGTTTTATTATTGTGTAAAAAAATTTATCTTTATTAGCGGGTCCGGAGGATTTGAACTATCCGTTATAAGAAGAGGAATTTTCGCTTTGCCACCGAAATAAGATTACTCACCGGAGGAAATAATGAAAGCAGTCGTTTATAACGGTCCTCGCGATGTCGCGATAAAGGACATGCCGGACGCTAAAATCACCAAGCCTACCGATGCGCTGATTCGCATTACCACCACCAATATCTGCGGTTCGGATCTGCATATGTATGAAGGGCGAACCAGTTTTGAAACCGGTCGTATTTTTGGCCATGAAAATCTCGGGCAGGTCATTGAGGTGGGCGCGGGTGTGGAACGGGTAAAGGTGGGAGATTATGTTTGTCTGCCGTTTAACGTCGGCTGCGGTTTTTGTGAAAACTGCGAGCGCGGGTTGACCGGGTTTTGCCTGACGGCCAATCCCGGATCGGCGGGTGCCGCTTATGGCTTTGCCGAAATGGGGCCTTATGAAGGGGGCCAGGCGGAATTATTGCGCGTGCCATTCGCCGATTTCAACTGCCTGATCCTGCCGCCGGACGCGGTGGAAAAGGAGGATGACTATGTCATGCTGTCCGATATTTTCCCCACCGGCTGGCATGCCACCGAACTGGCCGGCCTGCGGCCCGGGGACAGCGTGGCGATTTACGGCGCCGGCCCGGTGGGGCTGATGGCGGCCCACTCGGCGATAATCAAAGGCGCTTCCCAGGTATTTGTGGTGGATACCCATGACAGCCGGCTGGCGCTGGCGGAAAAAATGGGCGCCACTCCCGTCAAGGGGGTGGGCGAAGCGGCGGTGGAGCAGATTCTTAACCTGACTGACGGACGCGGCACCGATTGCGGCTGTGAATGTGTCGGTTATCAATGCTGCGACAAGCACGGCCATGAAGATAATTCCGCCACCGTGAACAGCCTGGTGGCATCCACTCGGGCCACCGGCGGTATCGGCGTGGTGGGGGTCTTCGTGCCGCAGGACCCGGGGGCCGAGACGGCGCTTGCCAAAGCAGGCAAGATGCCGTTCGACTTCGGCAGCTTCTGGTTCAAGGGGCAGCAGATTCGCACCGGGCAGGCTAACGTCAAGGCCTATAACCGTCAGTTGGCGAAACTCATCCATCAGGGCCGGGCCAAACCGTCGCAAATCATCTCGCACCGCTTGCATCTGGCCCAAGCGCCGGAAGCCTACAAGCATTTTGATAACCGGGATCCCGGCTGGACCAAGGTAATCCTTAAACCCTAAGGGCAAGCTGTTTATCTGAGCTAAATGTGACAACGTAACGGCTGGTGCCGACTGGCTGAACTCAGTTATAAGCCGTGTTCAGGCCGCCGATGAGCGAACCGACGGCGGTAAACCTGTCTTCACCGGCGTTAGGCCGCCGCCTGGGCGTCGGTGATATTATCCGGGAAATAGAGGTTAAAGCAGATTTCCCCCGCCGGCGTGCAGCTGACGCCGGCGCTGCCCCGGTGCAGTTTCATGATGGCCTGCACAATGGACAGACCCAGGCCGCTGGCGTTACCGCTGCTGGTCCGAGCGTCGTCGGCGCGATAGAACCGGTCGAACAGCTTATCCATATGGTCCGGCGGGATGGGCGGGCCGTGGTTAATGACTTCCACAAGCCAGCCGTCGCGAAAGCGCCGGCCGCTGAGGACAATATCGCTGTCGGCGTCGGCATAGCGTATGGCGTTGTCCACCAGATTGCTTAATGCCCTGCGCAACAGCATGGCATCCGCCTGAAGCATGCCTTCGCCCCGGCAACGCAGCGCCAGACCCCGCTCTTCCGCCAGCCCTTCGAAATAATCGGCAATGCGCTGCAGCTCCACTTCCACGGGCAGCGGCACCGGTGAAATGGCGGATTGCGCTTCGCCGGCCCGCGCCAGGAACAGAATGTTTTCCACCATGCGTGAAATGCGCTCCAGCTCTTCGCTGTTTCTGACCAGCACGCTTTCGTATTCCTGCGCCGAACGGCGCTGATAAAGCGCCACCTGACAGTGGCCCATCAGGGCGTTTACCGGCGTACGGATCTCATGGGCCAGATCGGCGGAGAAGCGGCTCAGCCGCTGGTAACCGTCCGCCAGTCGGTCCAGCATGGCGTTGAACGACCGGATCACCTGATGCAGTTCCGTCGGCGCGCCCTGTTCGGACAGCCGGGTGGTGAGGGTGGCGGGATGGATGCCTTCCGCCTGCGCCGCCATCCGCCGCAGCGGCGTCAATCCGTGGCGCATCACACCGTAGCCCAGCAAGGCTATCAGTAAAAACGCCCCGATCACCGCCGCGATGATGCGATCGCGGTATTGGGCCAGCATGCGGGTTTCGTTCAGCATAACGTGACCGGCGGTGATCTGGATGGGATCATGGCCCGCCAGGCTGACCCAGGCGGTCACAAAACGAATGGGAACGCCCTCCGGCGTGCTGGCGGTATGAACCGCCCCAAGGGACACCGGAACGCCGACCGCCACCGGCGTCACTGTCGGTAACCGGAAACGGCCCGGATTAACATTGATGAGCGGCGTCTGGCCCGGGCGCTGAAATATCAGAATATCGCGTTCGTTGCCGAGCATATTCTCAAATAAGTGCGGGTTATCGCTTAGCAGTGAAATGGGGAAGGCGTTGCCGAGCAGGCTGCGGAAATAGGCCACCCGACCGGAGGTTTGCACGCCGGCCTGATGGCGCATGGAACGAGCTATATCGCCGTAGAGATAAAAACCCACGCCGCTAATCACCAGGGCGGCCAGCACGGCGAACAGCAGGGCCGAACGGGCGGTGAGGGAGAGGGAGGGCAAACGCGGAATCTTCATTATTAACGCACTTCGCAGACGTAACCGATACCGCGCACGGTATGGATAAGTTTAACGTCGAAGGGGCGGTCCATTTTGGCGCGCAGGCGCTTGACCGCCACATCGACCACGTTGGTATCGCTGTCAAAATTCATGTCCCACACCTGTGAGGCGATAAGGGTCCGAGACAGCACTTCCCCCTGGCGCCGCGCCAGCAGCGACAACAGGGCAAACTCTTTGTTGGTCAAAATAATCGCGGTGTCGAGCCGGGTCACTTTGCGCCGCAGCATATCGATATGCAAGTCCGCCAGGTGAAAATCGTTTTCTTCGCGAATGACCCCACGGCGCAGCAGGGTGCGGATGCGCAGCACCAGTTCGGTAAACGAGAAGGGCTTGATCAGATAGTCGTCGGCCCCCAGTTCCAGGCCGTGAATCCGATCCTGTACCTGATCCCGGGCGGTGAGAAACAGCACAGGCACATCGCTTTTTTTGCGGATGATATCCATTAATTGCCAGCCGTCCAATCCCGGCAGCATCACATCGAGTATGATGACATCATAGATGTTTTCCAGGGCCAGAAACAGGCCGTCCGGACCGGTACGGGCCAGATCGACCCGATAACCGGCTTCACCCAGGCCTTTTCGCAAATATTCACCAGTACTGAGATCATCTTCTACTATCAGTATACGCATCCAGATATGTCCTCCGGGCCACTTCCTCAGTCTATCAGGTTGTTAGACGCCGGTTGATGACAATATTGTCATGGAACGGTCATCGGGCGGACCGGGTTGATTTGCCAAGCTGGCAGGGAAGCAAGCCCCCGGGGCGAGAGGTACCGGATGCACAGATAACCGGCGCGGCAACGGCCGGACCGAACTTTTTCAGGAGAATCACATGGCCAAACTTACATTTTTGACGGAACGATTTTTGACGGGACGGTTGTTGATGGGAGTCGTAGCGGGCTCGCTGGCCCTGGGCAGCGTAGCGGTACAGGCGGCGGATGCGCCGGCTAAACCCATGATGGCGATTCGCGGCACCATCACGCAAATCAGCGGCGATCAGTTGCAGATTACCGACCGTCGCGGTCAACAGCACCCCGTGACCCTGAATGACAAAACCACCGTCTTGGCGGTATCGCAGGGCAAAATTAGCGATATCAAACCCAACAGCTTTATCGGCACAGCCGCGGCGCCGCAGCCGGACGGCACGTTGAAGGCGCTGGAAGTCCATGTGTTCGACCCGTCGCTGCGGGGAAGCGGTGAAGGCTTCCGCCCCTGGCAGGGGGCCGACGGTAAAACCGGCACCATGACCAACGGTACCGTCGGCACGCTGGTGAACGCCAACGGCCATACCATGACGGTGAAATACCAGAACGGTGAGAAAAAAGTCATTGTGCCGGATGATGTACCGGTTGTGACGTTGTCACCTGGTAATCGTTCGCAGTTGGTACAGGGCGCGCATGTCATATTATGGCCGGCCCCGGGCAGCACCACGCCGCTGGTGGCGGGTCGAATTGTCGCCGGCGTTAACGGCACAATACCGCCGATGTAAGACTAAGACGACCGGGACCGGGGCGTTTCGCCGGTCTTCGGCCGTCTATGCCGGGCTTAAGGAGAGTGCCTGTGAAGAGCGATCACACAGCGGAAAAAATCCCCATGCACCGGTTGCCGGTGCGCGTGACCCATTGGCTGAACGTACTGATTATGTGCGGTATGTTTATGAGCGGATGGGGTATCTATAATGCCTCGCCGATATTTCCTTTTACCTTTCCCGCCGCGCTGACCCTTGGGGGCTGGCTGGGGGGTTCCATTGCCTGGCATCTGGCGGTGATGTGGGCCCTGGCGGCCAACGGGCTGATCTATTTGTCATGGGGCCTGGCCAGCGGCCATTTCCGCCGGGATTTCCTGCCGGTGAACCCCGGCTCGCTATGGCGGGATTTGCGGGCGGCTCTCGCCTTCCGGCTACGCCACAATCCCGGCGAATATAATGCCGTGCAGAAAGCATTTTATCTGTTTGTCCTGCTGTGCGGCCTGGTGCTGGTGCTGTCCGGGTTATCCATTTGGAAACCGGTGCAGCTGAGTTGGCTGGTGGCGCTGTTCGGCGGCTTTGACCGGGCGCGTTATGTCCATTTTTTCGCCATGAGCGCTATCGGGGCTTTTGTGCTGATCCACCTGGTGATGGTATTGATGGTGCCCAGCACCTTTCTGCCGATGATTACCGGTTACCTGCGCCGTAAACCACAGGAAACACGCGATGAATAACCGCAAACAGACCGGATTGATGTTGGAACCGGCCCAGAAAAAAGAGCTTTATCGATTGCAGCGCCGTCTGCTGCTGCGCTCCGGCCTGACTCTGGGGGCGCTGACGATGCTCACCGGCTGCAATATGCAGGACGGCGATGATGTGGACAAGGTTTTATGGGCCATGTCGCGCTGGAATGATCGGGTGCAGGCCTGGCTATTCAGCGGCCAGCGGCCGGCGCAGACCTATAGACCCGACCAAATCACCACGCCTTTTCGCTTTAATGCTTTTTATCCCGAAGATAACGCGCCGGAAGTGGATATCGCCACCTGGCAACTGGACGTCTCCGGCCTGGTGGCGGATAAACGCCCCTGGACCCTGCAAAAATTACGGGCATTGCCGCAGCAAGGCCAGATTACCCGGCTTATTTGTATTGAAGGCTGGAGCGCGATAGGCCAGTGGAGCGGCGTACCGCTGCGGACTTTTTTACAGCATGTGGGGGCCGATATGCGCGCCGCTTTTGTTGGTTTCCGCTGTGCCGATCGTTATTACTCCAGCATCGACATGGCCACTGCGCTGCATCCCCAAACCACGCTGGCGCTGGATTTTATCGGCAAAGAGCTGCCGGACGAATTTGGTTATCCGCTGCGTCTGCGGGTGCCCACCAAACTGGGTTTTAAAAACGCCAAACATATCGTGGCGATTTCCGTCAGCAATACCAATCCCGGCGGCTATTGGGAAGACCAGGGCTATAACTGGTTCAGCGGCATCTGATGCCTGGGTTAGGGTTCGGCGCATGGCCGGCCTGTTATCGGCAGTAGCCCGCGGCGCCGGGGTGCGTTACACAACGATAATGGGCAAAATATCCCTCGGCGCACGGCACGGTAATTGACTTTCGTCCCGTCAGGCTTCGCAGATCCGGTTTCTGCCCCGCCGCTTGGCCTCGTACAGTGCCCCATCCACCCTGACAACCAGCTTGGACGGCGTATCCACATTAATGATGGGCAGTCCGACATAGATGCCGATGCTGGCGCTGATACTGCCCACCGGGCTGCCGCGATGCTGGATTTCAAGTTGACCGATCCGGTCATGAATACGACTTGCCACCGCCAGTGCGCCGTTTTTGTCGGTTTCCGGCAGCAAAACGATAAACTCCTCGCCGCCGTAGCGGGCCACCAGATCGCGCTGGCGCAAGGGCAGCTCAAGCAGGGCATTGCCGATGAGCTGCAGGCATTCGTCCCCGGCCACATGGCCGTATATATCGTTATATTGTTTGAAAAAATCGATATCCAATAAAATCAACCCCAGTGGCCGGTGATACTCAATGGCGCGTTTAAATTCATTTTTGAACACCAAATCGAAGTGACGCCGGTTATACAGGCCGGTAAGCCCGTCGGAGCGCGCCAGCTTTTCCAGCGAGGTGTTCAATTTACGCAGCTCTTGCTGGGCGTGAATCAATTCCAGTTCGATACGCATCCTGGCGCGCACCTGCCGCATCAACAGCAGACAGGTCAGGGATATCATCAGGACAAAAATCAGGGTCATGGCGGCATGGCTGAAGGCGTCGCGTCGCCAGTCGGCCAATGCCTGATCCATGGTTACGCCGCTGGTGATGATGACCGGGAACTGCTTGAGATGCGCATAGCTGTAAACCATGGACTGGGGATCGTTCGACAGGGCGCTGTTAACGGTGCCGGATTGATTTTGGCGGATATTGTCCTTAAACAGCGGCGAGTCGGCGATGGTGGTACCGATCACTTTTTCATTATAAGGATGGCGGTAAAGCACGGTGCCGTTATTAAGCAGCATCATTAACGTGGAATCGTCGCTGATAATAAATTTGGTATAGAAATGACGAAAATGGCTGATCATCACGCTTTCCAGCAGCACGCCGGCGAAGCTGCCGTCGGGATTATTGAGACGGCGGGAGAGCGGTAATATCAATTCGTGGGTCATGCGGCTGCGGATCACCTGGCCGATACGTATGGTCAAATCCGCATGGTCGCGGTGATAAATAAAATAGTCCCGGTCGGAAAAATCATTCACCGACGGTAGAGTATCCGCCGCCGTCACCACCATCCGGCCCAGGGCGTTATAAAAGGATATGGCATCGATTTGTTGCAGCCCGTGGGTTTTTTCCTGAAAAAGCCGGTGTAAACCGGGTAATTTTTCCGATGTCAAACCCTGTTGATTGATGATCTCCGTCAGTTCCTCTAAGGTGGCCTCTGCCTGGACAAACGTGTCGCTGGCATGCTGGGTCAACGCCTGGGTGAGATTGGCGGTATTGGCCTCGGAGCGCGCCAGCGCCTGATGATAGGTACGCCATAAATGCAGACCGTTCAATAAAATCAGCGCCAGTATAAGCAACGTGGCTGAGGCGCCGAGCTGAAACATCAAGGTAAATCGCTGGCGGCCGTAGACCGAATATTCGCGGGCTCTTTGCCGGGGGGAACCGAAGGGTCTTATTTTTCTCATGGGTTATCCACAGCATCTCGGGTCAGGCAGGTGGGTTACCGGTAATGACATTCGCCATAACGTTCATGTAAGAGTATTTATGCTTTGTCACGCTTAGTCAAAGTTTCGGCGGGATTTAATAGCGCAGGTCACTCTTTGGCACAGATAAAGAAGGGTGAATAGAGTAAACTGACAATTATTGAACGGCTATCTATACGCCGAAAGCGGGGCAAAATTGATTCTCCCACCGGCATCAATACGGAATCCGTTACCGACTGCGGCGTGTTGTCCAAATTGGATATTATTTCCCTGGTGATGACGATTTCATACAAATCTTGATTATTTTTTCGCCGATAGGTGAAAAATTTAGTGCGGTGCAGAGTGTAGGTTTGTCCGTTATGACTGAAGGTGCCGTTCAACACATAAAAACCTTCGCGATCATTGGTAAAAAACATTTTAGCTTCGGCGGTATAGCTAAAGCGGCCTTGTGCGGTATTGGCCCTGAATACCATCAGGCCTGAACAATGAAACCCATCAAAGGGGTTATGGTAATTATGCTGATAAAACAGCCAGAAAAAAATAATACCCAGACAAACCGCTGCCAGGATTCTTTTCATTGTTCGTCCCAGTTATAAAAGTAAAAGTTCAGGCAGTTTGATATATTTCCCTTGGCATCACGCGCACATTTAGCCATGTAATTACGCTGGTTAATACCATTTCTTACCATGGTATTGGTTACAATGTTATGGGAAAATAATATAAAATGATGGGCTGAGCATTTTTCAATATTACCCTTCATCACCTGCCGCAGTTGCACAGTCATCGGTTCTTTTTCACGAGGATTTATCGGTCTGAAGGTATAAACATCACAAGAATCCACCTGGGCCATGAAAAAAAACGGCTGTTTATCCTGTTGGCTGAAATAGACATAGGCCATCAGCAGGGTGGTGATAGCGGCGATTGAGAGGATGCCGTTGATGAATATTTCGTTATTTGCCGAAGGCGTCGCGGCAGCGGCAGGGTTATCCGGCGGCTCATCCAGTATATCCTGAGGGGAGAAGTGGGAGGCCAGAGACGGCGGTAATGAATTACCCTCAGCGGTTATTATCAAATAATCGTTAAGCTTCAGGCCGCGTTTGGGCAAGGTAACAATGGCCGACGCGTCCAAATTCAGGGATAAAAGCGCTTTTCTTATTAGGCTGATTTGCTGATTCAAATTGCCGTTGGAGGGTTGCAGACCGTGTTTTACCCAGACGTTATCAAATAGCCATTCCCGGGTCACCGTATTTCCTTTGCCGTGGGCGGCCAGAAGCTCCTCTAAAACCCGGCCGGAGGTAGTGGATAATTTAATCAAGGATGTATTATCATTTAATAAACTTAATTGATATTCTGCTGTGTCAAACAAAACTGAATGATTAATTAAATACTTCATAAAACGCTCCATATTGGACCGATGAACCGACCAATACTTGCACCTGATTTTAGGACTATATTGTTGTAGGCAATGTGAATAATTGCCGGCACCAGAATGTATCAATAAGATAAGCGATCCCTGAAGGGCCAGTGATCAATGTCACAGGGTATATTAATTCATCAGCGATTATAGCTGTAGCCGCATAAAGAAAGAGTTATACCCGTCATAATTTAAGTTGCAGGTTCGTTGTCTTTCCTCGCTCACCCCAGTCACTTACTTGAGTAAGCTCCTGGGGATTCGCTGCGTTGCCGCCTTCCTGCAACTCGAATTATTTAGGGTATAGAACGCGGTCGCGCCGAAAATCAGCAAAAACAATCCCACATCACAAAAAGGGCTACTGATCGGACTTGTTCAGCTTACACATGTACGCTAGGATAACACCCCACAAGTGGCTACAATGATTATAGTCACCAAGAAATGCATGTTAAACCCACTGATAACTATCAGGAAAGTATGCAAAGAACCCATTTTGACCATATGGCTTGTCCCATAGCGCAATCCCTCGAACGGGTGGGTGAGTGGTGGAGCATCTTGATCGTACGGGACGCCTTTCGCGGTTTGACCAAATTCGATGAATTCCAGCATAGCCTGGGGGTATCCCCCACCATGCTGACTCGGCGGCTCAATACGCTGGTGCGTAACGATATTATGTTTAAACGTCCTTATCAGGCGCGGCCGGTCCGTCATGAGTATTTATTGACCGAACGCGGATTGGCGCTGTTTCCGGTGCTGATTTCGCTGTTGAACTGGGGCAACCGGTTCCTCGATGGCGAACAGGCCAACGTGGTGCCGGTACACCGCCACAGCGGCAAAGCGGTTTCGCCTCTGGTGGTTGACAGGCAGACCGGCGAGCCGCTCACTTATCATAACGTCAATATTATCACCACCGGGCGTTGCGCCGGAACGGGCAACAATCCGCAGCGTGACGCGCTTCGGGAAATTTCCGCATCTTACCAATATCAACAAACCTATAACAGGACAGGCAATGAATAAGCGTCGAGTAGTGATCACCGGCATGGGCGCAGTATCGCCGTTAGGCTGTGGCGTAGAAACCATTTGGTCGAGGTTGCTGGCCGGTCAATCGGGGATCGGGCCTTTGCCGGACGAAATGGTCGCGCTGCTGCCGGTGAAAATAGGCGGTCGGGTGCCCGGACCGGAACAAGATCCCGAAGCGGGTCTGTATCCGGACAGGTATGTCCCGCCAAAAGATCAGAAAAAAATGGACCGCTTTATTCTGTTTGCCATGGCGGCGGCGGACGAAGCCCTCCGTCAGGCCGGCTGGACGGCGGATACCGACGAACGCCAGGAGCGCACCGCCACCATTATCGCCACCGGGATCGGCGGGTTTCCCGCGATTGCCAATGCGGTGCGGACTTCGGATAATCGTGGCCCGGGACGGCTCTCTCCGTTCACCGTTCCGTCGTTTCTGGCCAATCTGGCCGCCGGCCATGTCTCCATCAAATACCACTTCCGCGGACCCATCGGCGCGCCGGTCACCGCTTGCGCGGCCGGTGTCCAGGCCATCGGCGACGCGGCTCGCCTGATTGCCAACGATGAGGCGGATATTGCCCTGTGCGGCGGGGCAGAGGCGGCCATCGACACGGTAAGTCTGGGAGGCTTTGCCGCCGCCAGAGCGGTTTCCACCCACTTTAACGATGCTCCGGCCACCGCTTCCCGTCCTTTCGATCGTGACCGGGACGGCTTTGTCATGGGCGAAGGGGCGGGGCTGCTGGTGGTGGAAGCCCTTGACCATGCCCTGGCCCGCGGCGCCACGCCCCTGGCGGAAATCGTCGGTTACGGCACCAGCGCGGATGCCTATCATATGACCTCCGGCGCGGAAGACGGCGACGGCGCTTACCGGGCCATGAAAATCGCCCTGAAACAGGCCGGCATTTCGCCGCGGCAGGTGAGGCATTTGAATGCCCATGCCACCTCGACCCCGGTGGGGGATTTGGGTGAAATCAACGCCATAAAACATCTGTTCGGTCTCGGGTCCGAACTGGCCATCACCGCCACCAAGTCGGCAACCGGCCATCTGCTGGGCGCCGCCGGTGGTCTTGAAGCCATCTTTACCGTGCTGGCCCTGCGGGACCAAATCATTCCCGCCACCCTTAACCTGGAAAATCCGGATCCGGCCACCGAAGGCCTGCATCTGGTGCGCGGCGAAGCGGAGCCGTATGAAATGACCTATGCCTTATCCAACGGCTTTGGTTTTGGCGGCGTCAACGCCAGCGTCCTGCTGAAAAAATGGTCGTGATATCCGTTTTTGTTCCAGGATGCCCCTAGGTTGCCGGCGATAATGATGCCCAACAAAGTTTAATCCGCATTGATGTAAATCAGGGGCGGGGGATCTGGCTGTTGTCCCCCCCCGCCTTATCGTTATATATTCAGTCATATATCGTTCAAACAGTCACCCCCATCTTATGATCACGCCCCGTTTCGCCCGAGAATTCAGTCTGCGCATATTGTTGTGTTTTTCGTTTCTTGCCGCCAGTTTCAGCGCCGTGGCGGATCGCGTCCTCACCGATCAGCTCGGACGACAGGTCACCCTGCCGGATCGGGTGACGCGGGTGGTGGTGTTACAGCATCAAACCTTGAATTTATTGGTGCAGTTGCAGGCCGCCGATGATGTGGTGGGGCTATTGTCCAGTTGGAAAAAGCAGCTGGGGCCGGAATTCGCGCGCTTTTCTCCCCGATTGTCCACCTTGCCCATGCCGGGGGATTTGACCCAGGTGAACATCGAAAGTCTGCTGGCGGAACACCCGCAGGTAGTCTTTGTCGCCAACTATGCGCCGCCGGATATGATCAAGCAGATCGAATCCGCCGGTATCCCCGTGGTTGCCGTCTCGCTGCGCAAGGATCGGCCCGGCGAGCAGGATAAGCTCAATCCCGCCATGGCGGATGAGGAGCAGGCTTATAACGACGGTTTGAAAGAGGGTATCCGGCTGGTGGCCGCGGTGGTCAACCGGCAGCCGCAGGGGGAGGCGATGATTAACGATGTCTTTCGCGCCCGCGAGGATGTGGCCGCCCGGTTGAAGGACGTGCCCGCCGAGAAAAGGGTGCGGGTTTATATGGCCAATCCGGATCTCACTACCTATGGCTCGGGTAAATATACCGGCCTGATGATGCAGCATGCCGGCGCGTTGAACGTGGCGGCGGCCACGGTGAAGGGCTTTAAACAGGTTTCCATGGAACAGGTGCTGGCCTGGAACCCCGAGGTGATTTTTGTGCAGGATCGATATCCTGAAGTGGTGCGGCAAATCAATCAGGATCCGGCCTGGCAGTCTGTTGCCGCCGTGAAGCGGCACCGGGTATTCCTGATGCCGGAATATGCCAAGGCCTGGGGCTACCCCATGCCGGAAGCCTTGGCCATCGGTGAATTATGGATGGCCAAGCAGCTCTATCCGCAGCGGTTCGCCGATGTGGATATGAACCGGCGCGCCGACGACTATTATCAGCGTTTTTACCGCATCCATTGGACGCCGCGCCACGAGACCGATGCCGCCCGCTAAGGGTTATGGGGGGAGGCTGCAGCCGGCGCTGGCGGCGCTTACCCTGGTCATCGCCTTTCTTTCCCTGGGCATCGGGCAATTTGCTCTTTCCCCGCTTCAGGTGCTGCGGGAACTGGCCTCGCCTTTCAATCAGGATCAGCTGGCGGGCCAGGTGATCTGGATGGTGCGCATGCCGCGCATCCTGACCGCCTGCCTGGCGGGGGGCGCGCTGGCGCTCTGCGGCGCCGCTTTGCAGGGTATTTTTCATAATCCGCTGGTGGATCCCCATATCATCGGCGTCAGCGCCGGCGCCGCGTTCGGCGGGACGCTGGCCATATTGTTCGGTCTTACGCCGCTGGCGCTGCTGGGATCGGCGTTTGCGTTCGGTCTGCTGGCGCTGGGGTCGGTGTATGTCATTGCCGCCACCCTGGGCCGGGACAATCTGCTGATGCTGATTCTGGCCGGGATTATCCTGAGCGGTTTTTTTTCGGCGCTGGTCAGCCTGTTGCAATATCTGGCCGACACGGAAGAAAAATTGCCCAGCATTGTGTTCTGGCTGCTGGGGAGTTTTGCCACCGCCGATTGGCATAAAGTCCTGATGCTGGCGGTGCCGGTGCTGCCTGCCGGGTTTTTGCTGCACCGCCTGCGCTGGCGGGTCAATATCCTGTCGCTGGGGGACAGGGATGCCGCGTCTTTGGGCATGTCGGTAGTGCATCTTCGCCGCGTGGTGCTATTGCTGTGCGCGGTGCTGGTGGCGGCTCAAGTGTCGGTAAGCGGCAGCATCGGCTGGATAGGCCTGGTGATTCCCCATGTGGCCCGCCTGCTGACGGGGGCGGATCACCGCCGTCTGCTGCCCGCCGCTTTCTGGCTGGGAGGCGGTTTTATGATCCTGGTGGACGATGCGGCGCGTACCTTTAGCCAGGCTGAAATTCCGCTGGGTATTCTCACCGCCCTTATCGGCGCGCCGCTGTTCGCCTGCCTGCTTGTGCGGGACAATCGCCGGAGGCACCAATGACCGATATCACCCCTTACGCCCGCCTGCTGGTGCGGAAGACGGTCCGGAGGCGACAATGAGCGCCGTCACCTTATCCGCCCGTCAACTGCTGTACGGCCACGGCGAGGCGTTGTTCGCCCCTCTGGATTTTACCTGCGTCGCCGGCGAGATTTGCGCGGTGCTGGGGGCAAACGGACGAGGTAAAACCTCTTTGTTACAAACCCTTATCGGCACGCTGCCGGCCCTGGGCGGCACAGTGCATTGCGCCGGCGGCATCGGCTTCGTGCCGCAGGATTTCGCCTCGGCCTTCGCCTATCGGGTATTCGATATCGTACTGATGGGACGGGCGGCCCATGTGGGGTTGTTACGGATGCCGGACCGGCGGGATGAAAGTATCGCCCGGGAGGCGTTGGAAACGCTTAATATCGCCCCGTTGGCCCATCGGCCGTTTCACTCACTGTCCGGCGGCCAGCGGCAACTGGTGCTGATTGCCCGGGCGCTGGCGACCCGGGGCTGCCTGCTGGTACTGGATGAACCCACCTCGGCTCTTGATTTGTTCAATCAGCAGGCGGTGCTGCAACTGATTCGCCGCCTGGCCCGGGAGCAGGGGATAAGCATTCTGTTCACCACCCATGACCCCTCCCATGCCGCCCTGGCGGCGGACAATACCCTGCTGCTCCTGCCGCAAAGGCAATGGGTATTCGGCGCCACCGGCGAGGTGCTCAGCGAGCAAAACCTTCAACAAGCCTATGGCGTGACGGTAAAACAGATTAACGTCGCTCACCAGGGGCGGGATTACCCCGTTATGGCGCCGCTGTTTGATATACCCAAGCGGTAGCGGTGTTTGAGCTTGTTAACAAAATGCCCGGTCGACACAGGCTACTAGATCGTAAACACGCCGTGAACCCATCCCTGGCGCGGACGGTTTACCCTTCTAGCAGCCTGTCTCGACCTATGGACTCCGAGTCTGTTTGTCAGCAGTCTGAAACGCCACTGGCGGTTTGGCGTTTAACTCGGGATATTACTCTTGGACAAGGGGCATAAAACCCGCCTCCAGCAGAAACCGCTGTCCCGCCGGGGAAAGAATAAATGCCGCCAGCGGCTCGGCGGCAGGCGTGCCTATGCCCAGGGCGTAGAGCGCCAGCACATTGAATTGCGCCGGAATTTCCACCACCCGCAGCGCGGGATCGTTTTGCAGCAGCCGGGCGTAGTGGGCGTAACCGATAAAAATATCCGCTTTGCCCTGCTGAATCAGCCAACCGGCGGCGGTGACGCCGACGGGCAGCGGCGGAGAGTCGGCGCCGCCCACCAATTGCCTGGCCCGCAGTTTAAGCGTGACCGCCGATGGCGGCAGCAGCGGGGCGATATTATCGAACAATTGCCAGGTATAGTCCCCAGACGGATCGCTAACGGGGGTGGACATGCCGATAATCAGATCCGGATTGCTCAGCAGCGACAGCCAGTCCGCCCCAAGGGTTGCAGGCGTGCTGCGCACCGTCAGGCACAGTCGGTTGGCGATAAAAGGCTGCACCCGTAATACCCGGCTCGCCGCCAGCAGCCGTTGCGGATGGGCGGTATTGGCCGACGCGAAGAGATCGCACGGCTCCCCAGCCTCAATACGCTGTCGCAGCAAACCGGCGGGGCCGTACTCCGCCCGCAGCCTTTGCCCGGTGAGATGGGTATATTCAGCCAATAACGGCGTTAGCGCCGTCCGCAGACTGCCGGCGGCCAATACGGTTAAACAGGTCAAGACGCGCTCCCGGAATATTGGTCCATAGTCAGCAAAATATCATTAAATCTGCACATACACTGGGACATCTTGGGGAGATTCGCCGTCGAAAATTTGTCTTTTCTTATATATGGACACATTCTTATTAAGACTATGCCTTGCTTCAAAGTTTGACTTTACGCACAGTTTATACTGTTCCGGCACAACATCGTTACATTCCTGTACAAGTTCTGATAAGCCACAAGGAATCCTACAATGGATGAACAACTCAAACAAAGTGCTTTAGATTTTCATCAATTCCCACAACCAGGGAAAATACGGATTACCCCCACCAAACCGCTGGCGACCCAGCGTGATTTGGCGCTGGCCTATTCGCCTGGCGTCGCCGCCCCCTGTCTTGAAATCGCCGCCGATCCCCTGAACGCCTATAAATATACCGCCCGCGGCAATCTGGTGGCGGTGATTTCCAACGGCACCGCGGTGCTGGGGCTGGGCAATATCGGCGCGCTGGCCGGCAAACCGGTGATGGAAGGTAAAGGCGTCCTGTTTAAAAAATTTTCCGGCATAGATGTTTTCGATATCGAGGTGGATGAGATGGACCCCGATAAGCTCATCGATGTCATTGCCGCGCTGGAGCCCACCTTTGGCGGCATCAACCTAGAAGATATCAAAGCGCCCGAATGTTTTTACATCGAGAAAAAACTTCGGGAACGCATGAAGATTCCGGTATTCCACGACGATCAGCACGGTACGGCCATTATCTGTACCGCCGCGGTGCTGAACGGTTTGCGGGTGGTGGAAAAATCCATCAGCGATGTGCGTCTGGTGGTTTCCGGCGCCGGCGCCGCCTCCATTGCCTGTCTCAACCTGCTGGTGGCGCTGGGCCTGAAGCTGCACAATATTATTGTCTGCGATTCCCGCGGCGTGATCTATAAGGGCCGGGAAACGGACATGGCGGAAACCAAAGCCGCTTATGCCATAGAAGATAACGGCATGCGCACCCTGGCGGACGCTATTCACGGCGCCGACATTTTCCTCGGGTGTTCCGGTCCCGGCGTGCTGACCCAGGACATGGTAATAACCATGGGCACCAAACCCCTGATCCTGGCGCTGGCCAATCCGGAACCGGAAATATTGCCGCCGCTGGCCAAGGCAGTGCGTCCGGATGCCATTATCTGCACCGGCCGATCCGACTATCCCAACCAGGTCAATAATGTCCTGTGCTTCCCGTTTATCTTCCGCGGCGCGCTGGATGTGGGCGCCACCACCATTAACGAGGAGATGAAGCTCGCCTGCGTTCATGCTATCGCCGATTTGGCGATGGCTGAACAAAGCGACGTGGTGGCGTCGGCTTATGCGGATCAGGATCTGTCGTTTGGCCCGGAATATCTGATCCCCACCCCCTTCGACCCCCGGTTGATTGTAAAAATCGCCCCGGCGGTAGCGCGGGCGGCGATGGATTCCGGCGTGGCCACCCGGCCTATCGAAGATTTCGATGCTTATGTGGAGAAACTGACGGAATTTGTCTATAAAACCAACCTGTTTATGCGGCCGATCTTTTCCCAGGCGCGCAAACAGCCGAAACGGGTGGTGATGGCGGAGGGCGAAGATGAACGCGTTCTGCATGCCACGCAGGAGCTGGTGACACTGGGTCTGGCAAAGCCGATCTTGATCGGTCGCCCGAGCGTTATTGAAATGCGCCTGAAAAAACTGGGGTTGCATATCGTCGCCGGTACCGATTTCACCGTGGTGAATAACGAATCCGATCCGCGCTTTAAAGAGTATTGGGGCGAGTATTATCAAATCATGAAACGGCGGGGCGTTTCACCGGAACAGGCGCAGCGCGCGTTAATAGGCAACCCGTCGCTGATCGCCGCCATCATGGTGAAACGCGGCGAAGCGGATGCCATGATATGCGGTACCGTCGGCAGTTATCATGAGCATTATAACGTGGTTGAATCGGTGTTCGGCTACCGCGAGGGCGTACATGTCGCCGCGGCGATGAACGCCTTGCTGCTGCCCAGCGGCAATACCTTCCTCACCGATACCTATGTGAATGACGATCCGACACCGGAGCAGCTGGCGGAAATCACCCTGATGGCGGCGGAAACGGTGCGGCGTTTCGGTATTGAACCCAAGGTAGCGCTGTTATCCCATTCCAGCTTCGGCAGTTCCAACGCCCCCGCGGCTTGCAAGATGCGCAAGACCCTTGAACTGGTACGGGAACGTGCGCCCGATTTGGAAATAGACGGGGAAATGCACGGCGACGCGGCGCTGGTGGAAAGCATACGCCATGAGCTGATGCCCGACAGTCCGTTGAAGGGCTCGGCGAATCTGCTGATCATGCCGAACATGGAAGCCGCGCGCATCAGCTACAATCTGCTGCGCGTCTCCTCCTCGGAAGGCGTGACGGTGGGGCCGGTTCTCATGGGCGTGGCGAAACCGGTGCATATCCTGACCCCGGTGGCCTCGGTGCGGCGCATCGTCAATATGGTGGCGCTGGCGGTAGTGGAAGCCCAGACCGAACTGCTGTAAACGGACGACGCTATAAGGCGGTCCGGGCAGGTTTGATGCCCGGACCGCCGGTGCCCGGGACATCAGGCTCGCCCATAAAGGCGCCGCGATGAGTCCGTTATCTCTCAAACGTTGTAGTGATTAGCGACCGCTACAACGCAATTTGCCTACCCTTTTCATTACCGCATTCATTTCGACTCAACAAGTTCAGCCAATATATTTTGAAAATAATGTAATAAAAATAATTAAACTATTATAATGGTGATATTAAAATCAAAGTACAACGTTACTAATATAATAATATATTCTTCAGCTTTGCTTTCGACAGACTATTTTAAACAGCGAAGCGTGTTGAAAGAGTACCTTTCTATATAATGCGTACTAGATCGCAAATATCTCTTTTTATTAAAGCCACAGTAAAAGCAACGTGACATAATTTATTGAGTAATAGCGTATTTATTAACCCGCCGGTCATTCTTTCAGATTGAAAATATTCTTAAGGATTGATATCTATGAGCTTATATAGAAATAGCCAGTCCAGCTGGCCGTCTGCCATTTCGGCATGTCGCGGCAGTAGAATAAAAGGCCCTTGGTTAATCCTGTTGGGGATACTCTGTTTCTTTTCATATATCGCCCTGGCGGATGAAGGCGATTTTGTCTTACCCGGCGAAGCCACGCCGCCGCCAGTCAATCACGAGCTAACCTTATTTCAGAATGTCCGCATCTTCGACGGTAAAAATACCGATCTTTCCGCCCCCTCAAACGTGTTGGTGAAGGACGGCGTCATAGCGCACATCTCCACCGACCCCATTGACGTGGAACAGGCCGACAATGCCCGGGTCATCGCCGGCGACGGGCGCGTGTTGATGCCGGGCCTTATCGATGCGCACTGGCATTCGTTCATGGCGTCGACGCCGCAGATGATGCTGATGACCGCCAGCCCGGATTACCTGCAACTGCGGGCGGCGCGGGAGGCGAGCGATACCCTGATGCGCGGGTTTACCACGGTGCGGGATCTCGGCGGGCCGGTATTCGGCCTCAAGCGCGCCATTGACGAGGGGATGATCGAAGGTCCGCGCATCTACCCGTCCGGGGCCTTTATTTCACAAACTTCCGGCCATGGCGACTTTCGTTTCCCGTTTGAATTGCCTCGTCAGCCGGGCGGCCCATTAAGCTATTCGGAGCGTATAGGCATCGCCGCCATTGCCGATAGCGCGGATGAAGTGCGCCTGCGGGCCAGGGAGCAACTGCGTCAGGGCGCCAGCCAAATCAAGCTGATGGGGGGCGGGGGCGTGGCCTCGCAGTATAATCCCCTCGAATCGGTACAATTCACCGTGCCGGAAATCCGTGCGGCGGTGGAGGCCGCCGGCAACTGGGGCACCTATGTGACGGTACACGCCTATACGCCGGCGGCCATTCGCCAGGCGGTGGAAGCCGGCGCCAAATGCATTGAGCATGGCCAGCTGATGGACGACGCCACCGCCAAATTGCTGGCGGATAAAGGTATATGGCTGAGTATCCAGCCGTTACTCGACGACGAGGACGCTTCTCCGCTGCCGACCGCGCTGTCCCGGCAAAAGGCCCAGTTAGTCTATGCCGGTACCGATAACGCCTATATGCTTGCCATAAAATACCATATCAAGACGGCCTTCGGCACCGATTCGCTGTTCGACCCACGGGTAGCAGGCCGTCAGGGGGCGATTCTGGCTAAGCTGGCGCGCTGGTATACCCCGGCGGGTTTATTGAAGATGGCCACCGGCGACAATGGCGAACTCATGGCATTGTCCGGAAATATCAATCCCTATCCCGGCCGGCTCGGCACGGTAGAGCAAGGCTCGCTGGCGGACCTGCTGCTGGTGGATGGCAATCCCCTGGATAACATCAAACTCATCGAGGATCCGGGCAAAAACTTTGTCGTCATCATGAAGGACGGCCATATCTATAAAGATACTTTGCCGAAATAAGGAAAGAGATTTTTATACAGCGCACCCAAGGTACGGTAAGCCGTTGCCTTCAGGGTAAACAGCTTCCGCCGTGGGCTGGGTAATGCTGTGGGTTAGGCACGGATGGTAGTGCCCATGCGCGGTGACGATGGCCGGATATCGGTGCTTACAAGGGATTCTGGCGCCGGTATAACCGCCGCGGATGGCCGATTTTGCCATAGCGCATCTCAACGCTGAGGAATTCAATTTCCACGCAATATTCCAGATAACGACGGGCGGTGGTTTTGCTTAGTCCGGTCTGGCTGACGATATCGTCAACGGAATGCAGGGTGTCTTGGCCGGTGATAAAAATCTGCCGGATCAGATTGAGGGTATTTTCTTCAATACCTTTGCTCCCCGCCTCCTGGCTGTAGGTTTTGGATTGCAATTGATAAAGAATATCGACGTTTTGCTGATCCACCACCTTAAAGGCGCGTTGTGTTCGGGCAAACTGAATAAACCGTTCCAGAGAATGGCTCAACCGCTTCCAGGATATGGGTTTGAGAATATAATCGAACGCACCGCAGCGGATGGCCTGGCTACAGGTATTCATATCACTGGCGGCGGTGATGAAAATCACTGAACATTCCAAGCCACGCATAAGTTCGCTGTCGATTAATGAGATTCCCTCGCCGTCCGGCAGATAATTATCCAGCAGAATCAGCCGGGGCCGCTTCTGCCGGAGTTGTTCTCGCGCGTCTTTCAAGGTATGTGCTATGCCCACCAGACGAAGCAGTTCATGGTTATCGATAAAATCAGCATGCATCTGTGCCAGTTGGTTTTCATCTTCAACCACCAGCACATCAAAAATTTCGGGTTGCATCATCGAATTCATCCGGGTTAATTGGCGCGGGTAACCTTGCACGATCCTTCATAGGGATAAAAACAGTAAAAACCGTACCATAGGGTTGATTGGTTGAAACTTCAATGGTTCCGCCGGAACGATTGACATAATTGTCCACCAGATGCAGCCCGAGCCCGTGATCGCCGCTGCGTTTAGACGTTATGCCCATATCAAAAATACGTTCCCGCATCGTCGGAGGGATGCCGATGCCCTGATCGGCTATTTCGATCACCATATCACGGGGGGTGCCGACAATGTAGACTTCAACGGGATAATGCTCTCCATCGCGCAACAGCGTTGCCTCAACGGCGTTATCCAGTAGATTACCGACAATTGACATCAGTCCGGTTTCGCACAGACCGGCTGGTATATGTGTCAGGCTACAGGCCGGATCGAACAATAATTCCACGCCTTTTTCCCTCGCGCTGGCAAACTTGCCCAGTAATAAGCCACACAAAGTCGGGGAGCAAAACCGCGCCGAGACAAAATCAAGGATTTCCTGGGCGCTTTCCGATTGGGCTTCAATATAATGTATCGCTTCATCATAGCGCTTCATATGCAATAGCCCGGCGAGGGTGGCGGTCCAATTCAACTGCTCGTGGCGTAAAATGCGTAAATTGTCCGCATAACGCTTGACCTGGCTTAGTTGGATGCTAAGACTATTAATCTCATGCCGATCGCGGAAACTGATCACCCAGCCCTGTAATTTATCCTCCAATAAAATCCGCACGCGACTGGCGATAACCGTGACCTGGTTAAAAAGACAAATTTCATCATGGGTATCGCCGGCCAGCATAGTTTTTTCTTGCAGAAAAGCGATGGGCTTAATTACCGAAGAAAGAAGCTTGCCGCGCAGTTCCCTTGAGGAGGCTTCCAGGGATAATATTGATTTGGCCGCTTGATTGATCTCGGCAACGCGGTATTCTTTGTCGATAGCAATCACGCCTTCAAAGATGGATTCCAGCAGCGCTTTTTGCTGGCGCACTAATAGGCCTATTTCTCGCGGCTCCAGTGAAAACATCTGTTTCTTCATCGTATTGGCAAACCACCAGGAAAAGATGAATAATGCCACCAGCAACATTAACGCCATCAACAGAATATTAATCAATTTCCCGGCACTGAGCATATCTATACGTGTTTTTAAATAACCGATGGAAACAATGCCGATAATGTGATGTTGCTGATCGAATATGGGTGCTTTACTGCGTAAGGATATACCTAATCCGCCGCGTCGAACGGTAATGCTGTCTTTGCCTTGCAATACCTCAGTGTTATCTCCGCCAATCATCGATTTACCAATGCTGCCGGGATAGCCCGAATGATATAAATGCATACCGTGTTCATCGCCGATAACAATATAACTGGCATCGCTGCGTTCCGCCAATTCACTCACCAGGGCGGCAATGGCGGCGGTATCCTGGATTTTGACCGCCTCGATCAGCGAAGGGATCATGGCAATTTCCCGCGACTGAACCTGGGCGCGGGCACCCAGTTCTGCGTAAAGCTGCTTGTCCAAGTCGTGGTAATAATAAATGCCTATCAGCAATAGCAATAATGAAAAGAAAAGAATCAGGCTGATAAATAATTTTAAATGGAAAGAAACTTTTGTGCGCATAATAAATATAGCCATCAGGCAAACGTATTGCTTATTAGCAATCTTATCATGATTAAAATCAGCTGTAAGGGCGCTAAACCTAAAGTGTGATCTCAACCACAACCGACGGGGGATATCACCGGCAAACGCTAGCCTGTTGTTAAAGACCCAACCTACATATTTCCCACTTTTCATTAACACGCCATATTTTGTGGAATAAAAACCATTAAAACCATAAAATCCATTGAAACCATATAACCCATAAAGATTCTATCAAGATAAATTGCACCATTGCCATGACCATGAAATAATAAAATCCATTAAAATCTTTAAGACCTTTAAAATAACGGTTTAAATTTGAATTCAGTCACATAAATAACGTCAGCCGTTTTTTAGTATTCCAGCACTTATTTTATATACCCTAAATAATTCGAGTTGCAGGAAGGCGGCGACACAGCGAATCCCCAGGAGCTTACTCAAGTAAGTGACTGGGGTGAGCGAGGAAAGCCAACGCACCTGCAGCTTGAAGTATGACGGGTATAAAGGGGCTGATTATGAGCACGACAGACGATAGCTATATTTCTGCAGCTGAGCCGGCAGCGGTGAAAAAAATTTCCCTCAAGGAAAAATGGTGGCACATCCTTGATAACTGGAAAATCGGTATCATTCCATTACCGTTATTTTTCCTGGCCGCCATTCTGATCGGTATTGATTGTCTCAGCGGTAAATTACCCAACGATATCGTGGTGATGGTCGCGACACTGGCATTTTTTGGTTTTGCCTGCGGTGAAATCGGCAAGCGCCTGCCGGTGGTGGGCAAAATGGGCGCGGCGGCTATCTGCGCCACGTTTATTCCCTCAGCTATGGTGTATTACGGTTGGTTGCCCGATGTGGTGGTGACGGCCACCACCAGTTTTTATAAATCGACGAACATTCTTTATCTCTATATCTGCTGCATTATCGTCGGCAGCATCATGAGCATGGACCGGCGCACGTTGATTCAAGGTTTTTTGCGGATCTTTTTTCCAATGTTTTGCGGCGAGGTAGTCGGCATGCTGGTGGGCATGGGCGTTGGACTGTCCCTCGGCCTGCCGCCGTTTCAAATCTTCTTCTTTCTTATTCTGCCGATTATGGCCGGCGGGGTGGGAGAGGGCGCCATACCGCTCTCCATTGGTTATGCCGCGTTGCTGCATATGGAGCAGGGCGTAGTGCTGGGGCGGATATTGCCGGTGGTAATGCTCGGCGGATTGACCGCCATAATCATTGCCGGCTGCCTGAATCGGCTGGGTAAGCGCTATCCCCATTTGACCGGCGAAGGCAAGCTGATGCCGGCTAAATACCCGGGCCAGAACGAGCCGGCCGCCGCGCTCACCAGCGTGCTTAGCGGTAAGACCGATGTAACCGCTATCGCCGCCGGGGCGCTGCTGGCGGTGCTGCTCTATATGCTGGGTATGCTGGGTTATAAATTAATCGGCCTGCCTGCTCCCGTGGGCATGCTGTTTATCGCGGTCCTGATCAAATTGGCCCACGGCGTTTCTCCCCGCATGCTGGCTGGTTCCCAGGTGGTGTATAAATTTTTCCAGACCTCGGTAACCTACCCGATTCTGTTTGCCGTCGGCGTTGCCATTACCCCCTGGCAGGAACTGGTGAATGCGTTCACCCTCGCCAATTTGCTGGTGATCGTCAGCACCGTCTGCACCCTGGTGGGTACCGGCTATCTGGTGGGTAAAAAAATCGGTATGCATCCCATCGACGTGGCCATCGTGTCCTGTTGCCAAAGCGGCCAGGGCGGCACTGGCGATGTGGCTATTCTGACCGCCGGCAACCGGATGGAGCTTATGCCGTTTGCCCAGATTGCCACCCGTATCGGCGGTGCGATAAACGTATCGGTTTCCCTGTTGGTCTTGGGCAACTTTTTACTTTGAAATCCGGTTTTTTTGAAATCCGGTTTTTTTGAAACCCGGCTGCGCACGCTGGCCAAGAATGATTCGCCGGCGAATCCAGGTTAGGTCGCCGGGTTGATAAGAATGTTTATTCAGGAAAATGTATGAAACTCGCAAGTTATGTTTATCAGGGCGGCAAGAGCTACGGCATCGTGGTGGCGGGCGGCCTGATTGATTTAGGCCGCCGTCTCGCCCCGCGCTATCCGGATCTTAAAACCCTCTTGGCCGGCGATGCCTTATCCGAGGCCAGTGAACTGTGCAATCAGCCGGCAGATGTGGCGATGGATGAGGTGACATTCCTGCCGGTGATTGAAAATCCGGAGAAAATCTTATGTGTTGGTATGAACTATGCCGAAAAGCGTAAAGAATTTGACGAGATGAATCCGGCGCCGACGCTTTTCGTTCGCTTCGCCGATTCCCAAACCGGTCACGGAATGCCTATTGTCAAACCCCGCCTTTCTGCCGAATTTGATTACGAAGGCGAACTGGCGGTGATTATCGGCCGGGCGGGACATGATATTCCCGCTTCGCAGGCATTGTCTCATGTCGCAGGGTATAGCTGCTATATGGATGGTTCGGCGCGGGACTGGCAGCATAACTGGTTCACAGCCGGAAAAAATTGGCGACAAACCGGCGCGTTCGGGCCTTATCTCACCACTGCCGATGAAGTCCCCAATCCCCATGATCTGAATATCCGTACCTGGTTAAACGGCCGCATGGTGCAAAACGACAATACCGGCAGCATGGTCCACAGTATTGCCGCACTGATTGAATACATAAGCACCTTCACCCAGCTACACGCCGGCGATGTGATTATTACCGGTTCACCGGGCGGCGTCGGCAAGAAGCGCACCCCGCCGCTGTTCATGAATAGCGGCGATTGCATTGAAGTGGAAATCGAAAAAATCGGTCATTTGAGCAATATGATTGTGGATGCGGTTGATTATTCACTGCCCGGGTCGTCCCATGCCGCCGCGTAGTTTAAACGTGTCCGGGATCATCGCCGATACCCGGGATTCGAGCCAAAGGGTAAGCGTTATGTATGATTTGGACGCGTTTGAATTTGCCGTGCTGCCGGTGAAAAGCGTCGCTTGCGGCCTAAACGAAGGGCGCATCCCAATGGAAAGCGGCCCGGATGACGTGCGCACCTTGCTGGGAGGAGACAGCCTGGATGAGGTGCGCGCATTGCTGGATATCAGCGGTCTGGGCATGGACGCGGATATCGATTGTTTCGTGGTGGCCCACCATGGGCGGCAGTTGGCGGGCTGCGCCGGCATAGCCGGCAACACCATCAAATGCGTCGCGGTGGCGGAGGATTACCGGGGGGATAATCTGAGCGCCCGCCTGGTGGGGGAGGTGGAAAACCTGGCGTTACGGCTAGGGCATTCCCACTTATTCTTGTATACCCGCCCGTCCAATATCGCCCTGTTCAAGGGCTGCGGCTTTTATCCACTGGCGCAATGGGACCAGGTGGCGGTTCTTATGGAAAACACGCCGGTGGGCATTACGCTTTATTGCCGCACGCTGGCACAACAGCGTCATTCCGGCGCCCGCATCGGCGGGATGGTCATGAATGCCAATCCTTTCACCCTGGGGCACGCCTATCTGGCGGAGCAGGCCTCCGCGCTCTGCGACTGGGTGCATATCTTCGTGGTGCGGGAGGATGTCTCGCTTTTTTCCTATACCGAACGTCTGGAAATGGTGCGCCAGGGCGTGGCGCATCTCACTAATGTTACGGTGCATCACGGGTCGGATTATCTCATTTCGCGGGCGACGTTCCCCGGCTATTTTTTACGGGATACACAGCTCGTGAGCCAAACCTACAGCGCCATCGATCTGTTGATTTTTCGTCAATATATCGCCCCGGCCCTCGGTATTACCCATCGCTTTGTCGGTACCGAGCCCTATTGTCCGGTGACGGAACAATACAATCGCGATATGCGGGTATGGTTGGAAGAGCCCGGGCGCTCTGCTTTGCCGCCGGTGTCGGTGGTGGAGATTCCCCGCAAATGTCAATCCTCAGGCTGGGCGATTTCCGCCTCGGAAGTGCGGGCCTTGTTAAAGGAAAGGCAGATGTCGTCTATCCGGGAAATCGTGCCGCCTTGTACTTTTGCCTTTTTAACGTCACATCACCGGTCGGAATGTGCGTAACCGAATTTTTTTGTCAGGACAGTCATTATGAAGATAGTTAAAGAATCCTTGGCCGGCACCTTCGAATCCAGCGATCTGCTGGTAAAAATCGCCCCGGCCGACGGTGAGCTGAACGTTGTGGTGAATAGCGAGGTAATAAAACAGTTCGGCATACAAATCCGCCAGGTCATTGATCAGACGCTGGCGGCCATGGGCATCACGGAAGGGTTGATCATTATCGACGATAAAGGGGCGTTGGATTGCGTGATACGCGCCCGGTTACAAACCGCGGTATTACGGGCCGCCGGGGCGGAAGAAATTGTATGGGACAGCATGTTATGAAAAAACTTCGTCGCAGTATGTTGTTCATTCCCGGCTCCAATGCCGCCATGTTGTCCACCGCATTTATCTACCGTCCCGATTCGATCATGTTCGATCTGGAAGATGCCGTTTCGCTGCGGGAAAAGGACAGTGCCCGGATTTTGGTATTTCATGCGCTGCAACACCCCATGTACCGGGACATTGAAACCGTGGTGCGCATCAACCCGCTCAATACGCCGTTCGGCCTGAAGGATTTGGAGGCGGTGGTGAGGGCCGGGGCGGATGTGGTGCGGTTGCCGAAAACCGACAGCCCGGAGGATATACATGAGCTGGAAACCCATATTGAACGTATCGAACGGGCATGCGGCCGGGAGGTGGGTTCCACCCGCACCATGGCCGCCATTGAATCGGCCATCGGCGTAATCAACGCGGTGGCGATTGCCCGCTGTTCCCCCAGGCTTATCGGTATTGCCCTGGCGGCATTTGATTATGTCATGGATATGCAAACTGAACGGGGCGACGGCACCGAACTTTTCTACGCCCGCTGCGCGGTGCTGCACGCGGCACGTGCCGCCGGCATCGACGCTTTCGACGTGGTCTATGCCGATATCAACGACGAGGCCGGCTTCCTGCGGGAAGTGGAACTGGTGCGTAAAATGGGTTTCAACGGTAAATCATTGATTAACCCGCGCCAGATTGAACTGCTGCATAACGCCTATGCGCCGACCCAGGAAGCGGTGGACTACGCCCGGCGGGTGATCGCCGCCGCCGAGGACGGAGAGCGTAAAGGCCTGGGGGTCATATCGTTAAACGGCAAAATGATTGACGGCCCGATTATTAATCATGCCCAGGTGGTATTGGAACGTGCCCGGGCTTCCGGCGTGCGCCGGTAACGGTTTAGGTTAATAAAAGACAGGATGACCTAATGAGTGATTTTTTAGATAATTTACAGGCACAACATCGGCATCTCGGGCACCTGGTGCCGTTCAGCCATGCATGCAGTACCACTCCCTGGCTGGCGGACACGCTGGCCAAACATCAGCGCAAGCTCTGCGACGGTCTGGAACAGGCCATTGAACGCAGCGGCCTGCGTGACGGTATGACCATCTCGTTCCACCATGCCTTTCGGGAAGGGGATATTGTCATTAACCGGGTGGTGGAGACGCTGGCCCGTTTGGGATTTAAAAACCTGACGCTGGCGTCCAGCTCGCTGATGACGTGCAATGACGCCTTAATCGAGCCGATCCGGGCGGGCGTCATTACCCGCATCTATACGTCGGGCATGCGCGGCAAACTGGCGGACGCCATTTCCCATGGCCTGATGCAAGAGCCGGTTCAGATTCATTCCCACGGCGGACGGGTGAAACTGCTGCAGGACGGCGAACTCAAGATCGACGTGGCGTTTCTCGGCGTGCCGTGCAGCGATGAGTTCGGTAATGCCAATGGCAGCCATGGCCAATCCTGCTGCGGTTCCCTGGGCTATGCCATGGTGGACGCTCGTTTTGCCCGTAAGGTGGTATTGCTGACCGAAGCCCTGGTGCCATTTCCCAATATGCCCGCCAGTCTGGTGCAGGATCAGGTTGATTATATCGTCAAGGTGGATCAGGTGGGGGATCCGGCCAAAATCAGCGTGGGCGCGGCGCGTGTCACCAGTAATCCCCGTGAGCTGATGATTGCCCGTACCGCCGCCGAGGTCATTGAGCACTCCGGCTATTTCGTCGATGGATTCTCCCTGCAAACCGGTACGGGGGCGTCGGCCACCGCCTGTACCCGTTTCATGGCGGAAAAGATGGAACGGCGCCATATCAAGGCCCGTTTTGCGCTGGGGGGCATCACCGGCAGCATTGTCGATCTGCACGAGAAAGGCCTGATCGATACCCTGCTCGATACCCAATCCTTTGACAGCCAGGCCGCGCAGTCGCTGCAACATAACCCGCGCCATATCGAAATTTCCACCAATGTCTATGCCAATCCCGCGGCCAAGGCGGCCTGCTGTGATCAGTTGGATATCGTTATCCTCAGCGCGCTGGAAATCGATGTGCATTTTAATGTTAACGTCATTACCGGTTCTGACGGCGTAATGCGCGGCGCCTCGGGCGGGCATTGCGATGTGGCCGCCGCGGCCAATCTGACCATTGTGGTGGCCCCCCTGACGCGCAGCCGTATTCCTACCGTGGTGCGTCAGGTGACGACACTGGTGACGCCGGGTGAAAGCATTGACGTTCTGGTGACCGATCAGGGGATCGCCGTCAATCCGGCGCGGCCGGAGGTGCGCCAGCGGTTGGAAGCGGCCGGTCTCGAGGTGCTGGATATAGAACAGCTCTATCAGCGGGCGGTGGCGCTGACCGGGGAACCAAAACCCATCGAGTTTGCCTCGAGGATTGTCGGTGTGGTGCGTTACCGGGACGGCAGCGTTATTGATGTGGTGCGCCAGGTAAAAGAGGATGACTAGGTGACCCAGACCGAAGATATCAGCATTGACGTTACGCTGGATCAACTGCTGGCGGCGAAGGAGCGCCGCGCCGAGCGGCAAAGGGCGTGGCTTGACCGTTACGGCCGGCCGCTGATTTCACTGACCCTGGTGACGCCGGGGCCGGTGAAGGATTCTGCTGCTTACCGGCAGGTAATGGGGGAAGCCATTAACGTTTGCCAGCGGATGTTGACCGGTCGTGGCTGGCCGGTAGCGGCGCGGCAGGCCTTTTGGCTGCCCACGGGACCGGAAGCGTTTTGGGCGGTGGAGCAAGGGGCGGAGGAAATAAAAGCCGCCACGGTGGCGCTGGAACAGGGGCATCCTCTCGGCCGTCTCTGGGATATGGATGTCATTTCGGTCCATGACGGCATTATCGGACGAAGTTTCCTCCGACAAGCCGGACGCCGCTGTCTTGTCTGCGACCAGCCCGCTCATGCCTGCGGGCGATCCCGCAGGCATCCGTTGCCTCAGTTGATGACTAAAATAAACGATCTGCTGGAGGCCTATTTTGTTCGCGATGAAAGCTGAAGCGCTGCGTGGCGACGCCGATACCGATCTTGGGGTGATGGAACGGTTGGCCGCCGCCGCATTGCGAGAGGAAGTGCTGTTGACCCCCAAACCGGGGCTGGTGGATCAATCGAATACCGGTGCGCATCTGGATATGGATTTACCGCTGTTCAAACGCAGCATAGCGGCGATAGTCCCCTGGTTCAGCCGCTTTACCGCCCTTGGCTATCATTATGCCGCGCTTCCGGCCGGGGAGATAATGACCCGCATACGCCCGGTGGGCCTGGCCTGCGAGCAGGCGATGTTTGCCGCTACCGGCGGCGTCAATACCCACAAAGGCGGGGTTTTCTCCCTCGGGTTATTATGTACCGCAGCCGGACGACTGTCGGGGCGATTACAGCCGTTAACCCGCGAGGGATTGTGTGACGAAGTGGCCGCGATGTGCGCCCGCCTGGTGACGACAGAGCTGGCGGGTTGCAGGCGGGCGGCCACGGTGGGTGAGCATCTGTTCCAGCGTTATGGAATGACCGGCGCGCGCGGGGAGGCGGTGAGCGGGTTCGCCACCGTGCGCCGGTACGCTTTACCGGCTTGGGATCGGCTCAAGGCAGACGGTGCCGACGATCGTATCATTATGCTGCACTGCCTGTTACTGCTCATGGCCTATAATCCCGATACCAATCTGGTCTCTCGCGGCGGTCTGCCCGGCCTGAATTACGTTCAGCGCTACGCCCGGCGCTTATTGACTTGCGGCTGGGATCTTAGCGGGCTGCGGCAGATGGATGAGGCGCTGATAGCTTTTCATCTCAGCCCCGGCGGCAGCGCGGATTTGCTGGCGGTGTCCTATGTGCTGGCGCATCTGCCCCTATGAATGCATATGGCCCGACGCGTCGCTGCGGGCTTTCACCCGACGGGGCATCATCGGCATGTTCCGACGGGCGGCCCGCTGCGTTGACCGTTCTGCTGGTGCCGGGCATTCAGGATAGCGGACCGGAACATTGGCAAACCTGCTGGCAGCAACGGCATCCGCACTGGTTGCGCATCACACAGCGCAATTGGCTCGAACCGGATTTGGACGGCTGGGTGGCGGCGATTCGGCGCGAGCTTGGGAAACAGCACTTTCCTTTACTGTTGATCGGTCACAGCTTCGGTGCGCTCTCATCGTTGTATTTCGCCAGCCGGTTCCCCACCGAGGTGGCCGGCGTGGTGCTGGTGGCACCGGCCGAACCCGTGCGTTTCGAGATTGAAGATCGTATCCTGGCAACCCCTTTACCGGTGCCGAGCCTGCTGTTCGCCAGCCATAACGACCCCTTACTGGCGTTCAGCCGCGCCCGTTATTGGGCTGATTGCTGGGGCAGTGAACTGGTGGACGTCGGCGACGCGGGGCACATCAACGCCCAATCGGGTTTCGGCGCCTGGCCCCATGGTTTGCAACTTATCGACCTGTTCAGCCGCAAACTGAGTCCCCACCCTGCCAGCGGCTCATTATAAATTTGCTTACAATCCGCCTTCCGCAAATCAGCCCTGCCTCTATCAATTAATCTTAGGGTTCACCACAGGTATGCCATAATCAATGCAGTTTGGGTTATGCGTCGCTAAAGCAACGGAGAAAAATAATGAGTAAAAGCAACGATCATCAGCCGGATCATGATCCGGAACATCCCTACTCGGGTAAAGACTACGATCAGACCCTGCATTTACTGCAAATTGAGCTGGTCAAACTGCAACGGGAGATTATCGCCTCCAACGATCAAATCCTGGTGATTTTTGAAGGGCGTGACGCGGCGGGCAAAGACGGCATCATCAAAACCATTTCCCAGCACCTCAGCCCCCGTGAATTTCGTATCGTCGCCCTGGGCAAGCCTTCCGAGCGGGATCGCGCCGAATGGTACTTCCAGCGATATGTGGCGGAGTTGCCGGCGGCGCAGGAGATGGTGCTGTTCAACCGCAGCTGGTATAACCGCGCCGGCGTCGAGCGGGTGATGGGTTTTTGCAGCGATAAAGAGTATGAGCTGTTTATGAATACGGTAACGGATTTTGAACAGTTGCTGGTGGATTCCGGGATTAAAATCATCAAATACTATCTTGATATCAGCAAGCACGAGCAAAAAGAGCGCCTGGAGGCCCGGCTTACCGATCCCCTTAAGCAATGGAAAATCAGCCCCATCGACGAGCAGGCCACCAAACAGTGGAAGCAATACAGTAATGCCCGTAATGAAATGCTGATCCGTTCCCATACCCCCAACACGCCCTGGGTTATCGTGCATACCGATGACAAACACGAAGCCAGGATTAACATTCTGCGCGATGTGCTGGGACGGCTTAACTATAAAGGCAAGGACAAAAAACTGGCCCTGCCGGATCCTGAAGTGGTCTTCGCCTTTGATACCGTCTGCATAGAAAACGGCCGCCTGGCGCCGTAGCCCTCGTTTTAAATAGTGATATATCTTTTAGGAAACCCGCAGGATTGATGCATACTAAGCGCTTTTCTGCGGGCGTCTCGGGATTGTGACGTTTACCGCCTCTTATTATTCGGATCGTGCAGCAAAACCTATGAGCACAGAACATAAACAGTCGTTATCTGTGGCAACACTGGCGGCCATCGGCGTGGTTTACGGTGATATCGGCACCAGCCCTCTTTATACCTTACGGGAGTGTTTTTCCGGCAATTATGGTTTTACCGTCCGCCCGGACACGGTATTTGGTTTTCTTTCGCTGATTTTCTGGATGCTGATTCTCATTGTTTCGCTGAAATATCTGGTGTACGTAATGCGGGCCGATCACGCCGGCGAAGGCGGTATCATGACGCTGATGTCCCTGGCCGGCCGCAATACGCCGGCGCGCACGGCGGTAGTGATTATGGTGCTCGGGCTGATAGGCAGCGGTTTTTTTTATGGCGACGTGGTGATTACCCCGGCCATTTCGGTGATATCCGCCATTGAGGGATTGGTGATTGTCGCGCCCTCATACTCGGGTTATATCGTTCCCGTCTCCATTGCCGTCATAACTTTGTTGTTCATGATTCAAAAACACGGCACCGGCAGCGTCGGCAAGCTTTTTGCGCCGGTGATGCTGGTGTGGTTCCTGACGCTGGCGCTGATGGGCGCCCGGAGCATCCTGTCCTATCCGGCCGTTTTGCAGGCGATGAATCCGGAATGGGCAGTGCATTTTTTCATCGAATATAAAAAAATGTCTTTCTTCGCCCTTGGGGCGGTGGTGCTGTCCATTACCGGCGTGGAAGCGCTGTATGCCGATATGGGCCACTTCGGCAAACACCCCATCCAGCTGGCCTGGTTCGTGGTGGTGCTGCCGTCGCTGGTGCTTAACTATTTCGGCCAGGGCGCGCTGCTGTTGAAGGACCCGTCAACCATCATCAATCCGTTCTTTTTATTGGCCCCCGGCTGGGCATTGATCCCGCTGCTGATCTTGTCGGCCCTGGCGACGATTATCGCTTCCCAAGCGGTAATTTCCGGCGTGTTTTCCCTCACCCGCCAGGCGGTGCGCCTGGGGTACCTGCCGCCGATGCGCATTATCCACACCTCGGCCGAGGAATCAGGGCAGATTTATGTCCCCACCATTAACTGGATACTGTACGTCGCCGTGGTGCTGGTCATTGCCTTTGCCAAACACTCCAGCAATCTGGCGGCGGCTTACGGTATCGCCGTCACCGGCACCATGCTGTTAACCAGCCTGCTGGTGACCTGGGTGGCGGTGAATACCTGGCACTGGAACCGGATCATGGTGGGATTGATATTGGTGGTGCTGCTGATTATCGATGTGCCGATGTTCTCCGCCAATGCCCTGAAGCTCTTTTCCGGCGGCTGGTTGCCGCTGACGCTGGGGTTGGTGATGTTTATCGTCATGACCACCTGGAATACCGAGCGTTTCCGGCTGGCGCGCAAATTGCACTCTCACGGCAACTCCCTGGAGGCGATGATAGCCTCGCTTGAGAAAAACCCGCCGGTGCGCGTTCAGGGCACCGCGGTGTTTATGTCCCACAGCATCAATATCATTCCCTTTGCCCTGCTGCATAACCTGAAACATAACAAGATGCTGCATGAGCGGGTCATCCTGCTGACGGTGCGCACCGAGCACGCCCCCTATGTGCATAACGTTCGCCGCGTGACCATCGAGCAGCTCTCTCCCACCTTCTGGCGGGTGGTGGCCCGCTACGGCTGGCTGGAAGCGCCGAATATGCTGGAAATATTCCACCGCTGCGGTCTGGAAGGCTTGCCCTGCCAAATCATGGAAACCTCGTTTTTCATGTCCCACGAATCGTTAATCCTCACCAAGCGGCCCTGGTATCTCTTCCTGCGGGGCAAGCTGTTTATCACCTTAAGCCGCAATGCCCTGCGGGTGGCGGATGAGTATGAAATCCCTCCCAACCGGGTTATCGAATTGGGTACGCAGGTGGAAATCTAGCGGCCGATTTTCTCCTCGGGCGGCATGCAAGGCGCCGTCCGGCGTGTTATTGTCATAAGGTATCCATCGCCCCGGCCGTGTCTGGCGGAGCGTGATCCCATAGCCTATTCAAGAGGATAATTCATGACAGATTCCGTTTACGACATTCCGGTTAAAAAAATCGACGGCACACCCGCCAGCCTGGCGGACTATCGCGGCAAAGCGCTGCTGGTGGTTAACGTCGCCTCCAAATGCGGCCTGACGCCGCAATATGAAGCGCTGGAAAAACTTTATCAGGACCGGCATCCTCAGGGACTGGAAGTGCTGGGTTTCCCGGCTAATAACTTCAAGGGCCAGGAACCGGGCAGCGACACCGAGATCAGTCAGTTTTGCTCGCTGACCTACGATGTGCATTTTCCGCTGTTTTCGAAAATTTCGGTGCTGGGAGAAGATCAGCATCCGCTGTACGGCAAATTAACCGCGGCGCAGCCGGACGCCATCGGGGAAGGGCCGTTTCGCGAACGATTGAAAGGTTACGGTGTCGATCCCGTCAACCGCCAGGATGTGTTATGGAATTTTGAAAAATTCCTCATCAACCGGCAGGGGGAGATAGTGGCGCGCTTCGCGCCGGACGTCACCGCCGACGATCCGCGTTTGCTGGCGGCCATTGATAAAGCGCTGGCATAAAACCTTTACCGCCGGCCATTGATAAAATGCCGGCGTAACCCATTCATCCACCGGCGTCCGGCGGACGGTTATTTGGCGGAAGAACGCGCGGTGGAAGGGGGGGGCGCCGGCAGCGGAAGCTTTATGGCACCCAGGCCGGTATGCTAAAATCGGCAAGATGCGATTTTCCCCGGGCGTCGGATGAATAAGGCTTCATAGATGATTACCATGCAGGATGTTGCCAAAAAAGCGGGCGTTTCCAAGTCCACGGTATCCCGTGTCCTGGCGGGTAATAACTATGTCAAAGAGAGCACTCGCCTGCGGGTGTCCAATGCCATCGAAGAGTCCGGTTATCGTCCCAATCTGGTGGCCCGCAGCCTGGCCACGCAAAATTCACAAAGCATCGGCCTGATTGTCACCAACTCCATTTTCAACGGACCTTATTTCAGCGAGCTGTTATATCAAACCGCTAAAATGACCGAGAGCTACGGCCGGCAGCTGATCCTGGTGGACGGGAAGCACAGTGCGGAAAGCGAGCTGGAATCCATACAATTTTTGCTGGATCGCCGCTGCGATGCGGTGATTATCTACCCGCGTTTCCTGGGTGAAAATGAGCTGATGGCGGTTATCCGCCAACACGATATCCCCTTTCTCGTCATTAACCGCGATCTGCCGCTGGCACGGCAGCACTGCGTGTTCGCCACCCATCGGGCCAATGCCCGCCAGGCGGTAAATTATCTCATTGAGCAGGGGCACCGTGATATTGCCTTTATCAGCGGCGCGGAGGGTTCTCCCACCGCCGCCGCCCGCCACCAGGGTTACCGGCAGGCGTTGGCGGCGAAAGGCATCCCGTTGAATGAGGCGCTGAGGGTGTCGGGGCGCTGGTCATTGAGCAGCGGTTATGACGCCTGCGTTGAACTGTTGCGGCGCCCGGCGGGTTTTAGCGCGCTGGTGTGCAGCAACGACGATATGGCCATCGGCGCCGCCAAGGCGCTGCGGGAGCAAGGCAAGGCCATTCCAGGGGATATCTCCATGGTGAGTTTTGACGATATTCCCATGGCGTCCTACTTCAATCCGCCCCTCACCACCGTTCATGTGCCGGTGGCGGAAATGATCAAAAGCGCGCTGAATCAGGTGGTGGATGTGCTGGACGGCAAGCCGGTGTCGCCTCTCAAACCCTTTAGCGGCGAGCTGATGATCCGCGATTCGGTTTTGCCCGGACCGTACGCCGTCTTGAACCCAAAAAAAACGCCGGTGGGACATCTTTAGTATCCCGCCGGCGCGGCGATGGTGATATCCGCCATACTTCCCGTTGCGGGTGCGTTGGCTTGTTACCCGGCTCATTCATGAGCCCTTGCACATGATTAATAGTCAATGTCCGTATCCAGACGCTCCCCATTGGTATTGATGACTCGCCGGTACCAGTAAAAACTCTTTTTCGGATAGCGGGCCAGGTCCTTCAGGTCGTGCTCATCACGATTGACATAAATAAAGCCGTAGCGTTTGCTGATGCCCTGATGCGTGCTCACCAGATCAATGGCCGACCAGGGACAGTAGCCGAAAAGTTGGACGCCGTCGGTGATAGCCAGCCGCAGTTGCCGGATATGGGCGCTGAGATAATCGATACGGTAATCGTCATGGACTTTGTTATCCGTCGTCAGCCGGTCATATGCGCCGAGGCCGTTTTCAGTGATGATTAGCGGCAACCGGTAACGCTCGTAAATTTCCCGACAGGTGACCCGGAATCCGACCGGGTCGATATACCAGCCGAATTCATTGTGCTCCAGAAAGGCATTATCAGCGCCTATATACACCGATTTATCGATACCGGGAAGCTGCTGGTCCTCTACGTCGCGAGGGTTCCCGCCCCGGGCGCCACCGGCACGATCGGCGGCCACCGTGGTGGAGGCATAATAGTTGAACGCGATGAAATCGGGACGGCCACGTTGCAATAGCGTCATCTCCGCGTCGGTTATCTCGGGCAGATAATTCTTTTCCCGCATAAAGCTCCAGGCCACCGCGTTATAACGGCCGAAACAGGCCAAATCCAAATAAAGCCAGTTGCGAATTGAGGAGAAATTATTGGCGGCAATCACATCGTCCGGCCTGGAGCTGGCGGGGTAGACACAGGAAATATTCGGCGCAGGGCCGATTTTGGCCTGGGGCAGCATCTCGTGGCAGGCAATCATTGCCCTGGCCTGAGCCAGCATCATATGGTGGTTTTGCTGATAAAGGGTTTTTTGCGGATTGGCGGTGCCCGGCGGCAGCGTGCCGATGACATCCCCCTTCAGGATCATCATATTCTGTTCGTTTATGGTCAGCCAATAGTTAACCTGGTTGCCGTAGAGTTCAAAGGCGGTACGGGCGAAACGCTCGAAGGCGTCGACAGTATGGGGGTTCGACCAGCCCCCTTGCTGTTGCAATGCCCAGGGTAAATCGAAATGGTACAGCGTCACCAGCGGCTCAATGCCGTGACGGCGGATTTCGTCAATCAAGCGCCGGTAAAATGCCACGCCTTTGAAATTCAATTCGCCGTCGCCGGTGGGGAACAAGCGGCTCCAGGCAATGGAAAACCGGTAGGTTTTAAGTCCCAGTTCAGCAAACAGGGCGATATCGCCGGCAAAATGATGATAATGATCGCTGGTAACGGTAAAGTCGCTGAGTTCCGGTGGAAACGTGGCCCGGTCGATGACCGACGGGCCTTTGCCATCTTGATCCCAGGCGCCTTCCACCTGGTACGCCGAGGTGGATGCGCCCCACAGGAATCCCTGTGGAAACGGCGCCAATGTTTGGTAATGCATAATACTACCCCTCTGTGTTTCCGGTATGCCCGTCATACTTCACATTGCAGGTGCGTTGGCAATACTCAGCCACTCACCGGGCTTCGTCCCTCTGGCCGCTGCAAGCAGCGTTCAAATCCGCTCCAGGCGGATTTGTCCCGCGTCGGCGCCTTCAGATCACGGATTTTGCCCATTGGCCCCGCACGGGTGCCTAATGGCGTCAATTTCGCGATACAGGGCGATAATTTCTTCAATCAATTCCCGGCAAAGCATGGCGTTCATCAGGTGATCCTGGGCGTGGACCATGATCAGGTTCACCGGGATTTTGCCCATGCCCTGGTCGGCGCCAATCAACAGGGTCTGGATACGGTGGGCCCGGCGGGCGGCCTCGGAAGCGGCGGCCAATAACGCATCAGCCTTTAACCACTCCCGGTTGCGGGCGGCGCGCAGGGCCTCCATCGATTCGGAACGCGCTTCGCCGGCATGGATAATCAACTCCATCACCGTGCTTTCCATATCCATTGCCGTTACCTCGCTCATGGCTATGCCTCCTGGGCCTGGGTCTGTGGCAGCGGCTCTTCCTGCGCCAGCAACTGCCGCTCGTAGATTTTAAAGAAGGGGTAATAAATCAGCGTGGAGACGGCCACCAGCACCACCACCAGAAAGGCGGCGCGGATATCCCAGCCGGTGGACCAGGCGGCGCCGATGGGGGCCGGGGTTGTCCAGGGCACCACCGAAATCACCCGGCCCACCATGTCGGTACGGGTGGCGATATAGGCCAGGGTGCCGTTAACCAGCGGCGCGGTAATAAACGGGATGAACAGGGTGGGATTCATCACCACCGGCGAGCCGAAAATCACCGGCTCGTTAATGTTGAAAATGCAGGGCACCATGCTGAGCTTGCCGATGGAGCGCAAATGGGCGGAACGGCTGCGTAAATAGAGCCCCACCAGTCCCATGGTGGACCCCGAGCCGCCAATCACGATGAAAAACAGCCAGAACGGTTCGATAAAAATATGGGTCAGCGGCAGGCCGGCGGTGAGTTCCTGCTGATTGACACCCAGATTGGTCAGCCAGAAAGCCTGCAAAACGCCGCCGACGATCACCGCGCCATGAATGCCGGCAAACCACAGCAGATGGCAGATTAACACTGAGAGTAAAATGGCCGGCAGCGTATCGGCTGCGGAGACAATCGGCTGGAACAGCGCCATAATCGCTTGGGGCAGCAGCAAATTAAATTGCCATTGGATAAACAGGCTTAACGGGTAGAGGGTAAAAAATATTGCCAGCACCGGAATCAATAAATCAAATGACTGTTTTATTTTCGGGGGCACCTGTTCGGGCAAATGGATGCCGATGTGCCGCACTTCCAGAAAATGAATCAGCTCGGTGGTATAAATCCCCACTAATATGGCAGTAAATATACCTGTGCCCCCCAGGGAGGACACCGGCAACATCTTATCATTGGTCTGCGGCGCCGCCACCACCAGGAAGGACATTAACGACAGCAGGGCGGCCATGAAACCGTTCATCTTATAGCTGGTGGCTAAATTATAAGAAATCGCGGCGGCGATAAACACCGACATAATACCCATGGTCATGTTATAAGGCATCAGGATAACGTTTTCATATTGCTGCGCCATCCGCAGCCACCATTGGGCAAAAGACCAACTGCTGGTGGTAGAGAAGGGGGGGTGAGCAAACACCAGCATAAAGGAACCGACAATCAAAAATGGCATTGCGGAAATAAACCCATCCCGAATAGCCATGACATGCCGTTGACTGGATAATCTCCCCGCTATTGGACTAATGGTATTTTCAATAACGCCGAATACCTTTTCGCTTATTCCAGACATGGTTATCTCCTAGGCATTAAGCAGCGCCAGAGTATCGTTTAATATTTTTTCGCCGTTCATCATGCCATAGTCCATGCTGTTAATGACGGCTATGGGCTTATGCTGTTCATCGGCGATTATTTTAAAATCTTTGAGTTTATATTTAATTTGCGGTCCCAACAGATAACAATCGTAATGGGGAAACTCCGCGGCGAACTCTTCCAGTCCCACCGCGTTGATTTCCACCTCGATTCCTTTTGATTCAGCGGCTTTTTGCATTTTTCTCACCACCATGCTGGTGGACATGCCGGCGGCGCAACATAAGAGAATTCTTTTCATAACACGAACCTTGTGATGGGTGGTCTGGCAGCAGTATGACCCGAGGGCAGGAATTTCTGCAACCGGTTTCAGAAACCGGTTGCAGTTTTGTGATGACGGTCAATTCCTGTTCTAAGTCAGGTTTTTGGCGGATTTCTGATCCAGAGAAATCAAGTCTGTAAGCTGGGTTGAAGAATTCAGGGCATAAGGCGTTCAAGATATGGTCAAGTCATACATACATCTGAATCTTTGCCGAGAGGTCAACCGTGTCTCGAACCATTATGTTAATCCCCACCGGCACTCATGTGGGACTGACCAGCGTCAGCCTCGGCGTGATCCGGGCCATAGAGCGAAAGGGCGTGCGCCTGAGCGTATATAAACCTATCGCCCAGCGGCGCGACGGCGCCAGTATGCCGGATCAAACCACGGCCATCATTCGGGCCAATTCCGGTATTCCCGCCGCGCAACCGCTGTCGATGGACTATGTGGAAACCTTGTTAAGCAGCAATCGCCGCGATGTCTTGATGGAGGAAATTGTCGCCCGCTATCACGAAAACCGGCGGGATGCGGAGGTGGTGCTGATTGAAGGATTGATGCTGACCCGTCGCCATCAATTCGCCAATGGGCTGAATTACGACATTGCCCGGGCGCTGAATGCGGAGATGGTGTTTGTCACCACCCTCGGCGCCGATTCCCCGGCGCAGCTGAAGGCGCGGCTGGAATTGGCCTGCGCCGGTTTCGGCGGCTGTCAAAATAAAAATATCGCCGGGGTGATCATCAATAAATGGCATGCCCCGGTGGATGATCAGGGCCGTACCCGTCCCGACCTGTCGGAATTGTACGATGCCGCCAACCAGCGGGATGACGTCGCCGCCGATACCCGCCCGTTGTTTGCCCATAGCCCATTGAAGGTGTTGGGCTGTATCCCGTGGAATTTTGAGCTGATAGCCACCCGCGCCGTGGATATGGCCGGGCATCTCCATGCCGAAATCGTGAATGCCGGAGACTTACAGACGCGCCGGGTGCAGTCCGTGACCTTCTGCGCCCGCGGTTTGGCCAATATGGCCCAGCATTTTCGCGCCGGCGCGCTGTTGGTCACCTGTGCGGATCGCCCCGAAGTGCTGGTGGCGGCCTGTCTGGCCGCCATGAACGGGGTCGCCATTGGCGCCGTCCTGCTCACCGGCGGTTTTCCCATCCCTCCGGCCATCGCCACGCTGTGCGAACGCGCGTTCCAAACCGGTTTGCCGGTTATGATGGTGAACACCAATACCTGGCAGACGTCCCTCAATCTGCAAAGCTTCAATCTCGAAGTGCCGGCGGACGATCGTCTGCGGGTGGAAAAAGTGGAGGATTATCTGGCCGGATATATCGACAGCGGGTGGATTGATTCCCTCAGCGCCGCCTCGGAGCGTTCCCGGCGCCTTTCGCCGCCGGCGTTCCGTTATGCCCTGACCGAGCGGGCGCGGCGGGCCGGCAAGCGTATCGTGCTACCGGAGGGGGATGAGCCGCGTACCATCAAGGCCGCCGCCATCTGCGCCGAACGGGGCATTGCCCATTGCGTTCTGCTGGGCAATCCCGACGATATCCGTCGGGTGGCCGCCGCCCAAGGCGTTGTTCTGGGGGATAATCTGGAATTACAGGATCCGGTTGTGCTGCGTGAACGCTACCTGGCGCGGCTGGTGGAACTGCGTAAAAATAAAGGCATGACCGAAGTGGTGGCGCGAGAGCAATTGGAAGACAACGTCATGCTCGGCACAATGATGCTGGAGGGGGGCGAGGTGGACGGATTGGTGTCCGGCGCGGTACATACCACCGCCAATACCCTGCGCCCGGCGTTGCAGCTGATTAAACCGGCCCCGGGCAGTTCGCTGGTTTCGTCGATATTTTTCATGTTGTTGCCGGAGCAGGTGCTGGTTTACGGCGACTGCGCCATCAATCCCGACCCCGACGCCGAACAGCTGTCCGAAATCGCCATTCAGTCCGCCGACTCGGCCGCCGCCTTCGGCATCGAGCCGCGGGTGGCGATGATGTCATACTCCACCGGCACGTCAGGCACCGGCAGCGATGTGGATAAAGTGCGTGAAGCCACCGAGCGGGTGCGGCGTAAACGCCCGGATCTGGTGATTGACGGCCCGTTGCAATATGATGCCGCCATTATGGCCGACGTGGCGCGGACCAAAGCACCTGACTCACCGGTGGCGGGTCGGGCCACGGTCTTTATTTTCCCGGATCTGAATACCGGCAATACCACGTATAAGGCGGTACAGCGTTCAGCCGATCTGGTTTCCATCGGGCCGATGCTGCAAGGACTGCGCAAACCGGTGAATGACCTGTCCCGCGGCGCCCTGGTGGACGACATCATTTACACTATTGCTCTGACCGCTATTCAGGCCGTTGAGTCGTTGGCGACGGAAAAGTAATTGCTTTTTTTGTCATTATGCCGGGACCTGAACTCCCGGCATCTTCAGGTCAAATAAAGAACAATAATAATCAATGCATTACTATGCCATTGCCTCCATTTAATGAAATGGTCCGGGGATAAAAATATCCTGTGCAATATTATTTCCTGACTATACTCTTAGGGTCAGCCTGAATAAGTGCTCATTCCGGTATATCGACTTGAACGTTATTTAGAAAGATATCTCGGGAACAGTTTAATAAATTTACAGGAGCTTCACCTATGGGCATCGGAACAATTGTACTTATCGTTTTAATTTTGCTCCTCATCGGGGCGTTACCCAGTTGGCCGCATAGCCGCAGCTGGGGTTATTATCCCAGCGGTACTCTCGGCATTATTGTGATTATCCTGATTGTTCTGGTTTTGATGGGAAGAATCTGACCTCATACAATCTTAATGGTTTAGTACATAAAGATCTTTAGTGGAAATATGACCCAGTCGGGTTTCATTATAACCCCCGATATAGGGTTTAACCAACCTGGCAGCCACATGATAAAAAATGGGGATGCCGGGTGCGTCTTTTGCCAGAATATCCTCCGCCTGCTGATAGAATGCCATTGCTTCTGAAGTATTCTGAGCGACGGCCGCCTTCGCTAATGCCCGATCGTAATCCGCGCTGCTGTATTTGGCGAAATTGCCGCTGTCCTGGGATCGGTAATTATTAAGAAATGTGGCGGGATTGCTATAATCGGCATACCACCCTGAACGCGTCACCTCAAAATTATCGCTGCGCGCGGTGTTCAACAAGGTTTTCCACTCCTGATGCTTAAGCGTCGCCTCGACGCCAAGATTTTTCTTCCACATGGAGCTTGCCGCGATGGCGAGACGGCGATGGGTCTCGGACGTATTGTACAACAAGGTGAATTTAAGCGGTCGCGCCGCGTCGAAACCGGCCTGTGCCAATAATTTTTTGCCTTCGGCGATGCGCCGCGGGCGTGGCCAATGGGCATAGGCCGGTGCTGCCAATTCAAATCCGCCGATACCCGTCGCGCAGAGGGAATAGGCCGGGGTTTGTCCTTGCGCCATGATATTGTCGGCAATAATTTCCCTGTCCAGTCCGAGATTCAGGGCCAGTCGAACCCGCGCATCGTCAAAAGGCGGTTTACGGGTATTGATATCGTAAAAATAGGTACCGAATAACGGGGTGACACGCACTTCATTGCCAAGCTGTTTTTTTAACGCGGCAAATTGAGTTTCAGGTATATTTTTAACAATATCGATTTCGCCGCTTTTATAGCGATTCAGCGCGGCGGTTTCCGACACAATCGGCAAGAAGGTGACTTTGTCGATTACCGTATGTTGGTTATCCCAATAGCGGTCGTTGCGAACCCCGACAACTTTTTCATTCACCACCCATTCCTGCAGGGTAAATGGACCGCTGCCGACAAATTTCCCCGGCTGGGTCCATTTATCGCCCCACTGATTGATAAGTCCGCTATTCAACGGCACCAAGACCTGATGGGCCAGCATGTCCAGAAAATACGACAGCGGCTGCGCCAGTTGGATCTCCAGCGTATGGTCATCCAGTGCCTTGACCCCCAGCGACTCGGGCGGTTTTTTCCCTTGGACGATGGCCGCCGCGTTCAGCACCTGCATATTGGCGAGATAGCTTGCGGAGGGGGAGGCGGTATCGGGGGAAACCAATCGCCGCCAGGTCAATACCACATCCCGGGCGGTGAGAGGATCGCCATTGGACCAGATGAGATTGGGGCGCAAATGGAAAATCCACAGGGTAGGCTGTTTTTGTTCCCAACGGGCCGCCAGGCGGGGCTCAACGGTGCCGCCGTCGCTGACCGCCACCAGTCGTTCGAAAAAATCATTGATAATCGCGAACTCCACCTCGCTCTCCACTTTATGCGGGTCGAGGGAAGCCGGTTCGGCGGTGTTTTGCCGCACGATTTCCTGTTTGGCGGCCAGGTCGATCCCCGGCGGCACAATGGCGGCAACGGCGGGGGCGGGCAGCAGCGCCAGGCCGACACAGAGGGACAAGACATATTGTCCGCCGGAGAATATAGAAAATTCCGTCATAAGCGCGCTTTCCTCGCTGAAATAAGACATAGATCACTGATGTTATTACCCAGTCTACCCAGCGCCTTATCAACCAGGTGTAAACCTCTTCCGTCGGCTATGATTGATTCATGCGCCGTCGGCGCTTGCGTAAAATATCATCAGTTGTTCGACGCTACAGGAGGAAATCTATGCGGCGTATAATCATATTTCTAGTAACGATTTTGTTCGCCGGACCGTTATGGGCGCAGCCTAACCCGGTGGTGCATACTGGCACCCTATTGGGAATAGAGGGGCAAACCTTGGGTAAAATCACCGTTACCGAGGCGCCGAAAGGGGTCATATTGCGTATCGAGGCGGCGGGTATTTCTCCCGGCTGGCACGGTGTGCATTTCCACGAGAAGGGATCTTGCGGCGCCAAGGATAAATTTATGGATGCCGGGTCCCATGTGCATGCCGTTACTCCCGTGGTGCACGGCATCCTGAACAGTAAAGCCAACGACGCGGGCGATTTGCCCAATGTTTTTGTCGGTGGAGACGGCAAGCTGACGGTAGAGCTCTATTCCACGCTGGTGGCGGTGAATCCCGGCAACGGACGCCCCGCTTTGCTCGATCAGGATGGCTCTTCTTTGATTATTCACGGCAAGCCCGATGACTATGAAAGCCAGCCCATCGGCGGCGCCGGTGAACGTATCGCCTGTGCGGTCATCCAATAAACCGGCAACCATGGGATGCCTGGCCGATTAGCCTGCCGGCATCCTGTCCCGCCTGCTCCCTTTCCGCTATCTTGGTCGGTGACATTTCGGGTCGCGATGGTTAAGTCGAATTCTTTCACGGCGAATAATATCGCTCTAATCATCGGTCAGGAGGTTAACCACCGTCGGTGTTAAGCATTCGACTGCCGGGGCTGAAAAATTTTTGCGGAATAAAGCGGTCAAACCCTTTCTCTTTGCAAAATGCCTGGAGTTGACTCAGGTTATGCACATCGGCTTTTTGATAAATCTGCTGTAATTTATTCTCTATGGTCCGGTGCGAACGGTTGAGTCTTTTGGCGATGTTTTTACTGGACATGGATTGCAGGGCAAAAAAAATCACGTCCAGCTCCCCTTCTGAAAACAGATTCTCCGGCGGATAAAAGCGGAAAAAGCCCGGCTGTTCACCGTTGATATGCTTCAGCAGGGAGAAATTTTCAAATTTCCTGGCATGGAATATGGTCCCGACACATTGGGCGGTGGTATTGTCAAACAAAGGGAATTTATCAAAATAGTAGGGTTTCAATATTTGCTCTGGCCCATAACAATGAATTTCCAGCGAACACAATCGATCTTTGGTCGCTACGGTATTACGGTCATGTTCCTTGAAAAACCAGGCGAACTTTGCAATGGAGCAGGGCAGTTCATCGTCGTAATACCCCTCAATTTTCATAGAGGAGGGGTTAATATTAAGAAGTTCATAATAAGCTTTATTTGCATAAACATACCGCGAGTCGATATTTTTTACGCCCCAAGGCTCCCTTGACGTCTCCCATAAAAGAAGAAGCTGCCGCGATATATCGATGGAGTACTTTTGGAACGCCTCGAAAGCGTGACTGATATTTTGATCCATTTATCTATCATCCAATACATTATTATCTGAAATATCAATTGACTTTACTCTTAGTCAATCGGCGGAAACACCGGCGTAAACAACCTATCGCAGATTGTAAAAATAATTAAAAGTTAAATGAATGATGTTGATTTTATTTAATGATGTTATTCCCATTGTATTTTATGGATTGCGCCCCCTTTTTTTTAACAAAAAACTAGCGACACCACAAATTTTTATGCTTTAATTTGTCTTCCTTTGTCAGGATGAAAATCGTTAATAAGAATAATATCTTTTTTTATTATTCCTCTTTTCGGTCGGTCCCCGTTTGATTTTATCCAGGGCGCCGCACGGAAATATCCACCGGCGGCCATCCTGATAATTACCTTACCACCAGTCGGGACCTGTTATGAGGCTATTGGATAAACAAGCGATTGAACATATCAGTATCGGCGCCTCGCTTATGGCAAGTGGCGGCGGCGGCGACCCTTACATCGGCAAAATCATGGCGCTGAAAGCCATTGAGGAGCATGGCCCTCTGGCGTTGATTTCCGTCGGGGAACTACAGCCGGACGATTTGCTGTTATCCACCGGCATGATAGGGTCGCCCACGGTCATGATGGAAAAAGTGCCGAACGGGGATGAATGCATCACCGCCTGTCGGCTTATGGAACGGCGGCTGGGCAGGAAAATCGCCGCCATCTATCCCATCGAGGCCGGTGGAATAAACTCTCTGCTACCGCTGGCAACCGCTTCTCGCCTGGGACTGCCGGTAGCTGACCTGGATGCCATGGGGCGGGCCTTTCCCGAGTTCCAGATGACGACCTTTCATCTCGAGGGCGTGGGGGCGTCGCCTTTTATCGTGGTGAACGAAAAAGGCCATTCCAGCATGGTGGAAGCCGACGACAATCATATGGCGGAGAAGTTTGCCCGGGCGGTTTCGGTGACGATGGGCGGCGCGGCCATCTTTGCCGCTTATCCCGTTTCACCGGCGCAGGCGGGCGGATCGGGCATCACGGGATCCCTAAGCTTTATGCAGGACATCGGTCGGCAGGTTGAGCAGGCCCGCCGCGATAAATCCGGCATGGTGTCCATGCTGACGAAAGCTCTGGGAGGATACGTTTTATTCCGCGGCAAGGCGGTCAACGTGGATCAGCGCAGTGAAGGGGGCTTTACCCTGGGCGTGGCCGGATTTGCCGGCGTGGATGACCACAAGGGCCGGCAGTTCGAGGTCTATTTCCAGAACGAATATTTGCTGGCGCAATGCGGTACCGGTCCACTGTGCATGACGCCCGATCTGATTATCCTGCTGGATGAGGATACCGGTCTGCCGATTCTTAGCGAACGATTACGGTACGGTGTGCGGGTGGTGGCATTGGGCGTCCCGGCCAACCAAAGATGGCGCTCGCCGCGCGGCATCGAAGTGGCCGGGCCCCGTTATTTCAAATATGACACTGATTTTATCGCGGTTGAAGCCTTGGCCGCAGTGAACGGGAAACATTAATATGACATATCGAATCGGTATCGACGTCGGCGGAACCAACACCGATGCCGCCTTGTTGGACCAGGATAGGATGGTTATCGCCCGTACCAAACAGCCCACCACGCCGGATATTATGTCGGGAATCGACAATGCCATCGCCGCTCTGCTCGACGAGGTCAATATCGATAAGTCCGCGATCAGGCAGGCCATGCTCGGTACCACCCATTGCACCAATGCCATTGTGGAACGCAAAGGCCTGAATCCGCTGGCCCATTTCCGGCTGGGGGCGCCGGCCACGCTCGCCATCCCGCCGCTGAGCGATATTCCCGACGGTTTGCGCAACCTGTTGTCAGACCGGCTGTTTACCGTAGGCGGCGGTTATGAATATAACGGCGATCTGCTGGCGCCACTTGACGAGGCGCTGATTCGCCGGCACCTGCGGGAAGTGAAAGGGCAGGTGGAGTCGATTTCAGTTTGCGGCGTGTTCGCTCCGGTATCCGACGCTCAGGAGCGGCGGGTGGCCTGTCTGGCGCGGGAAGAGCTGGGACCGCATATTGCCGTTTCGCTGTCCGGTGAAATCGGATCCATCGGTTTGCTGGAGCGTGAAAACGCCTGCATATTAAATGCCGCCCTCCATGCCACCGTCCGGGATATTACCGAAGGGTTCGACCAGGCGCTGCGCCGGCACGACATCAAGGCGGATATTTATTTCGGCCAGAACGACGGCACCCTGATGCCGCTTAAACAGGCGCGAGCCTTCCCCATACATACCATTGCCTCCGGCCCCACCAACAGCATCCGCGGCGCTTCATACCTGGCCGACGTGCGTGATGCCGTGGTGGTGGATGTCGGCGGCACCACCACCGATATCGGCATATTGTCGAAGGGTTTCCCCCGGGAATCCAGCCATGCCGTTGAGATAGGTGGGGTGCGCACCAACTTTCGCATGCCGGACATTATCTCCATCGGCATGGGGGGCGGCTCCATTGTCCAGGTAGACGCCGATAACAGCATCCGCATCGGCCCGGAAAGCGTGGGATATCGGTTAACACGATGCGCCATGGTTTTCGGCGGCGACTCCTTGACCGTCACCGATATAGCGGTGGCGAAAGGACTGATTCACCTGGGTGATAGCCGGCGGATCCGGCATTTGCCCGCCGAACTGGTGGAACGGGCCTATAGGCGTTACGTGGGCATGGTGGAGGACGTGATAGACCGGTTGAAAACCCATGACGACCCGATGCCGGTGATTCTGGTGGGAGGCGGGGCCGCTTTGCTACCCACCCGTTTGCGGGGCGCATCGAAGGTTATCCGTCCGGTGAATGCCGATGTGGCCAATGCCGCCGGGGTCGCTATCGCCCAGGTCAGCGGCAGCGTCGATACCATTGTTTCCCTGGAGCACCGGGATCGTGAGAGCTGCCTGGCGGATGCCGCCCTCAAGGCGCGTGCAGCGGCCATCACGGCGGGGGCGATCCCGGGCACCGTCACCATTATCGATCTTGATACCTTGCCCCTGGCCTATATGCCCGGCAATGCCGTTCGAATACGCGCTAAAGCTGTGGGCACGCTGAAGTTCTAAAACGCCGAAGCCTATGGGGGGTATATGCTACTCTGGACCCGGATGGCTTCGCTTCTTAACATAGAGGGACTTTAACCTTACATGACGCGCGTTATTTGTGCGGGAGGAATAGCATGTGTAATTCTGGTTCCTGCTTTTATCAATTCCTTTTCAAAAGCAACCTCGAGTTCAGCCGTAAGTGTGACGGCAGTACGGTGATTTACGGCTCCCTGAATTTAACCTCCAGCGGTATCACGCATATACCCCCTAAGCTGATCGTCATTAATTCACTTATCATGAGATATTCTCAGATGGAAAGTTTACCCAATGGGCTGCAGGTGCTGGAAGATTTGGACTTAAAAAACACCCCGGTCAAAACATTGCCCCAAGATTTACAGGTTGGCGGCAATGTGTTTCTGGAGAACTCACAAATAAGCGAATTACCGGATAATTTTGGCATTGAAGGAGGTTTGGATCTGGAAAATACGCCTATCAAAACATTACCGCGAAATCTTTTTGTTGGTGATTATCTTAATATACAGGGTACCAATATCACCGCCTTGCCGGAAGATTTATATGTCGGAAAGAACTTGCTGCTGGATGTCGATAGAATCGCCCATAACGCCGCTTTTGAAAATATTCTGGCGCAGGGTGTTATCTGGCCGCGCCAAGATTGGGGAGGGGGCAAACGCGCAGCGGCCCGGGCCGAGGCCGGGCAAAGCGTGGTCTATTAAAGAGTCACGCCAAATGACACTCCATTAGATCCTGGCGTGCAATCATCAATGCTGATAAACGGCGATACATGACGACGTGTAATGATGTATAAAGCTCCGCCCATTGTCATCTCTGCGCGTCACTCCTCGCCGAAAAAAGCAACCAGCTCACGGGCGACCGAAGCCGGTTGCTCTTCCGGAAGAAAGTGCCCGCAAGAGGCAATCGTCCCGCCGCGTACGTCATCGGCAAAGTCCTTAAGCGCAGCAGCCATGTCCGTAATAGAACCTTGGTCCGCACCGAGGCCCAGCACCGGCATCTTCAGTTTTCCCTGGGCGCTGAGCTCCCGATTTTGTTGCGCGGAGAGGTCTGCGGCGCGGTAATAGGCGAGACCGGCGCGTAATCCGCCATCCTTCATGAAAACGCGCAAATATTCTTCCATGTCACTCTCGGAAAAAGTTTCCGGGTTGGCGGTTTTTCTGCGCAGAAACCAGTCGAGATACTCGCGCTCTTTGCCCGTAATCAGCGTCTCCGGAAGATCAGGCACCGCATGAAACGCGAAGTGCCAGGTGCGCCACGCACGTTGCGGCGCGGTCGGTAAAGCGTCTGGCAAGGTTATCCCCGGAATGCCCGCATCGAGCAGTACCAGACGTCTGACCTCGTCGCCAAAAAGAACCGAGTACGGATAGGCCACCCATGCGCCTACGTCGTGGCCCGCCATGAAATATCGGCGGACGTCGAGTTGACGCAATAAGCCATGAACCAGGAGAGCCAGGCTTTTCGTGTCGTAGCCGCCCAGCGGACGATCGGAATCACCTTGTCCGGGCAGATCCGGCGCTATTATCCGATAGCGCTCCGCGAGCAGCGGCATGACCTTGCGCCATGCGTACCAGCTCTCTGGAAAGCCGGCGAGCAGGACGATGGTGTCGCCATCGGCGCGCCCTCCCGATACGTAATGCAGTCTCACGCCGTCGACGGTGGCGAATCGATGCTTGAAGCCGTCCAGTCCGGCGTCCGGGCGGGAAGCCGGTTCGGCGTCAATCATTCGAACCGTTGCTGGAGCGGCTTTTTTGGGTTGCGGTTGTGTCATAAATGATTCTCCTGTCGAAAGTGATTTGGCGCAGCCTGTCGCTAAAGCCGGCAAACGGCAATTGACTCGCTGCAATGCCAAGGCCTTTATGATTATATAATTTGGATATAATCATTTCCAAATTGATTAAAAAGTTAACGTATCACGCGCATTGCCTGTTCGGCAGCGGCGAGCATCTCAGACCGGGTGCGTCCCGCCTTGGCGATAACTCGAAAACCTTGAAGTATGCTCAGCAAGAGGCAAGCGCTGGCATCCGTATCGATTTCCTTGGGGATAGAGCCATCGGACTGGCCGAGCTGGATCAGGCCGCGCAGTGTTGACTCCACGCGATGCAGGGCGTTTTTCACGAGGTCCGCCATCTCAGAATCGAAGGTGGCGAGCTCGATGGCGCTGGCCGCCACAAGACAACCACGCCGGCCTTCAGCGCCGTGTGAGGTCTCGGCGTAGAAGATAAGCATGGCTCTCAGCTTGTCGAATCCCGTCGCCTCGACTTCCATGCGCATTTGCAGCTCCGCGTGCCGCGTACTGACATAGCGCTCGAAAGCGCGGAGAAAAATCCCGCGCTTGTCGCCGAAAGCCTTATAAATGCTGCCGGCGGACAGTTGCATCGCCGCACTGATATCGGTAATGGAGGCTGAGCTGTAACCACGTTCGCGGAACAGCGGCACTACCGCGGCAATGGCCGCGTCAATGTCGAATTCCCGCGGTCGGCCCGGACTGTGCGGGTGCCTTGGTAATAAAGAGGATGTTGGCATAGGGTAATAATAGGAAACGATCGTTTCCTGGTCAAGTCATTTATGTCGCGGCCCGTTCAGCAGGTCGGCGGTGATTCACAGGAAGGCCCGGAAGGGTATGCGGCGCCGGCATCGGTCTGCGGCTGAGGTGGATACCTGATAATCAGTCCACGTCGACCGGCCCAGGCTACGTTGTGTTGGCCGGTGGGTTCACGCAGGCAGGTTTATGCCGACAGGCGCGATGGACTCTACATCCAGGTTTTTATACGCCTGCTCCAGCAGGGCGATATCCTGTGGGCGCGCGCTGGCGTGCATGTTGCGCACCGCCGGCACATCAAGGGCGATCGGTTGGCATAACCGGTAATCCCTGACCCGCAGCGCCGGTGCGATAGAGGTAAATATCGCCGTCGACGGCACGTCAAAACCCGCCGCAGCATGGACCGCCGCTGAATCCGACGAGAGAACGAAGCGGGCATGTTTTATCCAGGACAGGAACTGCGGGGTGTCGGTTGATAATTCGCCGATATCCACGTAATGGGGGCTGTCGAGCGGACCGAAGCCCAGCACCGGGCAGGCGAAGCGCCGCCATAACCACGCCACAAAGGTTTTATGCATTACCGCCGGAATGGAACGCAGCGGGGTACTGGCTGCGGGGCAGAACAAGACGTAATCATTATTCTGCCAGGAGTCGGGGAGCTGCGGCAGGCAGAGCCGCTGCAGCCAGCGGTTGGCTTTGTGGCCCGGCGGCACCGCGGCGGGATCGGCCCCCAGGGAGCGAAGAAAAAAGTCAATCATCGGCATGGCGGCGAAGCCCGGCCAAAATAGATGATTGCCGAGATCGATACGAGGCTCCGGCCCCGCCAGCTCCGCCAGTCCCCGGGGCAGCCAGCGCATTTCCCCGATGATGCCGGCCGCCATGTGATATAGCGATTCCACATAGGCCGGCGCTCGGGCCGGCCGGTAAAGCACCGTTCGCAGGGCGGGATTGAGAAAGCGCAGGGCCTCGACGGCGGTGAGGCCGATAATGGAATCGCCGAGGGCTACTCCCATACCGTTGACGATGTGCACCGCGGACAGCCGCGGATAATCAAGGGTGAATGCCGACGCCGCGGCATTGTAAAAACCGGCCTGCGCATAAAGGCTGCGATATACGCCGATATCCCGCTGCTGCTCGATATCGTAGGGGGCCACCACATGGCCGTCCCCTGTCAACAGGCTGCCGGGATGGAACAGCGCGTCATCGCCGCTTATGATGCCCATAGCGGCGACCTCGGGACTAACCGTTCGCTGAAATCTTTCAGCGCAAACATCTGCCGCCGTCCAAGCCCAGGGTCTGGCCGGTGACATAACGGCTTTTGAACAGATAGTTCACCAAATTCACAATCTCTAATTCCCCCGGTTCAATCTTCATCAGGGTTTTATTCAGCACATGCCGGCGATAATCCTCGTTGTCCTGTTCATTAAACAGGATCAGGGCCGGAGCGATGGCGTTGACTTTGACATCCGGGGCCAGCTTGCGGGCAAATGAGCGGGTCATATTGTCCAGCGCGGCCTTGCTGGCCGCGTAGGCAATGTGTTTTTTGCTGCCTTTTTCCACCGCGAAGTCGGTGATATGAATGATGTCCGCCGCCGCGTGTCCCTGATCCCGCAGGCAGGATTCCAGGGCCAGGTTAAGCAGATAGGGGGTATAAACGTGGATTTGCAGCATGGCGGCCATGGTGTCTTCCGGCGGTGTCTCCTCGCTCTCCGCCACCCAGGCGCTGGCATTGTGGATGATGGCCCGCAGCTTGGCGCTGTGGGCTTTGACCTGGTCGGCAAAGGCGTAAATGCCGCGGTTATCCGAAAAATCCGCCTGGATACAGTGGGCGCCGAGAGCGGTGAGCCCATCAAGGGCCGGATAGTGCCGTCGGTAACTGACGATGACCGGTATCCCCTGTTGCAGCAGGGATTCCGCCAACGCCAAACCGATACGGCGCGCACCGCCGGTGATGAGTACCGGCGCGGGTGGGATTATCGTTGTCAACCAAATCTCCTGAAGTCAGTGGCTTATACCGTCATACTTCCCGCTGCGGGTGCGTCGGCTTTCCTGCAACACGAATTATTTTGTATAGCCTCATGGCATTCAGACATTATATCGACAAAAATTTCCCGCGCTCCACTACTCTTTAAGGCAGTTATTCAACCCAGACCTTAACTCAGGCGGTCAGGCTTTCCCTCGCGGCGGTTTTACGGCTGACCAGGGCGCGCAGCGCGACATAAAATACCGGCGTCAGGAACAAACCGAACAAGGTGACACCGAGCATGCCGGCAAAGACCGTGATGCCCGTTACGCCACGCACCTCCGCGCCGGCGCCATGGCCCAAAATCAACGGAACGGTACCGGCGATAAAAGCGATGGAGGTCATGACAATCGGCCGCAGCCGCAGACGGCATGCTTCCAGCGCCGCGTCGACAATGCTCCTGCCCTGAATTTCCAGCTCGCGGGCGAACTCCACAATCAAAATGGCGTTCTTACAGGCCAGACCCATCAATACCACCAGCCCCACCTGGACAAAGACGTTATTGTCGCCGCCGGTCAGCCAGACGCCGAACAGCGCCGAAAGCATGGTCATCGGCACAATCAGGATCACCGCCAGCGGCAGCGTCCAGCTTTCATACAGCGCCGCCAGCACCAGGAACGCCAGCAGTACCGCCACCGGGAAGACAATCAGCGCCGTATGGCCCTGAATGGACTGTTGATAGCTTAAATCGGTCCACTCGATGTTCATGCCGAAGGGCAATACATGGGAAGCAATTGCACTGACTTTTTCCATCGCCTGGGCGGAAGAGAGAATCCGCGGGTTGGCATCGCCGATAAGGTCCGCCGCCGGGTAACCGTTATAACGGATGACCGGATCCGGCCCGTAGGTGGTGCCCAGGGTCACCATGCTGCCGATGGGCACCATTTCCCCTTTATTGTTGCGGGTGCGCAGATTGGCGATATCCTCGATACTCTGGCGGAACGGGGCGTCCGCCTGGGCGAAGACCTGCCAGGTGCGCCCGAATCGGTTAAAGTCATTAATATAGGTTGAGCCCAGATAGGTTTGCAGCGTACCGAACAGTTCGGTGAGCGGCACGCCCTGCGCCTTGGCCTTGTCCCGGTCGACGCGGGCGTCCAGCTGCGGGACATTGGCCTGATAGGCGCTGATGGGGAATTGCATCCCCGGCGTCTGGGCAATGGTGCCGGACATGGCGTTTACCGCGTTTTGCAACGCGCCGTAGCCCAGTCCGGCGCGATCCTGGATATAAAGCGAATATCCGGATCCCTGGCCCAGCCCGAGGATCGGCGGCGGCATGATGGAAAACGCGAAACCTTCCTGAATCTGGCTGATTTTGGCGTTAATTTCGGCATTGATCTCCAGCGCGGTGCGATGCCTTTCGCTCAGGGGTTTCAGGGCGAAAAACACCGTGCCGGTATTGGGCGTATTGGTAAACTGCAGAGCATTAAGGCCCGGAAACGACACCGCATCGCTGACGCCTTCGGTATTCATGCCTATGGCGCTGATTTTGCGGATGATCGCGTCGGTACGGGCCAAGGACGACCCTTCAGGCATTTTCACGCCGGCGATGAGGTAGAGTTTATCCTGGGTAGGGATAAATCCGCCCGGCACCGCTTTAAACATCACCCCCGCGCCCACCAGCAGCAGGATATAGACCGCGAACACCGCCCCGCGCCGGTTGAGGGTGCGGGCGACGGCGCGCTGATAGCGGTGGGAGCCGGAAGCGAAAAAGCGGTTGAACGGCCGGAACAGCCAGCCGAGCAAATGGTCTATGAGGCGCGTCGGCACGTCTTTCGGCGCGTCGTGGGACTTCAGCAACAGGGCCGCCAGGGCCGGCGACAGCGTCAGGGAGTTGATGGCCGAGATCACCGTGGAAATGGCGATGGTCACCGCGAACTGCTTATAAAACTGACCGGTGACGCCGGACAGGAACGCCATGGGGACAAACACCGCGCACAGCACCAGCGCGATGGCGACGATAGGGCCGGATACTTCGCGCATGGCCTGGTGCGCGGCTTGCACCGGGCTGCGTCCCTCGGCGATGTTGCGCTCGACGTTCTCCACCACCACGATGGCGTCATCCACCACGATGCCGATGGCCAGCACCAATCCGAACAGACTGAGGGTATTGAGGGAAAATCCCAATAAATACAGGATCGAAAAGGTGCCGATCACCGATATCGGTACCGCCAGCAGCGGGATAATCGACGCGCGCCAGGTCTGTAAGAACAGGATAACCACCAATACCACCAGGATCACCGCTTCAAACAGGGTCTGAATCACGGCGCGAATGGAGTCGCGCACGAAAATCGTGGGGTCGTAAGGGGCTTTCCAGGTCATGCCGTCGGGAAAGCGGGTGGCCAGTTCGGCCATTTTCGCCCGTACCGCGTTGGAGAGGTCTATGGCGTTGGCGCCGGGAGACTGGAATATACCGATGCCCACCGCTTCCTGGTTGTTTAACTGGGAGCGCAGGGCGTAACTGCCGGCGCCCATTTCAATGCGGGCGACGTCCCGCAGCCGCACCACTTCGCCGTCGTCGCCGCTTTTCAGAATGATGTTGCCGAACTCTTCTTCGTTTTCCAGCCGGCCCCGGGCGTTAATGGATAACAGGAAGTCGCTGGTGGTGGGCATTGGTTCGGCCCCCAGCTGACCGGCGGAAACCTGGACATTCTGCTCGCGGATGGCGGCCACCACGTCAGAGGCGGTCATTCCGCGCGAGGCCACCTTTTGCGGATCGAGCCATACGCGCATGGCGTACTCACCGGCGCCGAACACCTGGATTTGGCCGACGCCGGGCAGGCGGGCCAGTTCGTCCTTGACATTAAGGGTGGCGTAATTACGCAAATACAAAGAATCATATTTGCCCGATGGGGAGGTCAGGTGCACCACCAGGGTCATGGTGGGGGATTGTTTCTGGGTGGTGACGCCCTGGCGCACCACATCGTCGGGCAGCCGGGCCTGGGCCTGGGCCACCCGGTTTTGCACCTGCACCTGCGCCTGGTCCGGGTCCGTACCGGGACGGAACGTCACGGTGGTCACCAGGACGCCGTCCGAACCGGCGACGGATTTCATATACATCATGTTTTCCACGCCGTTAATCGCTTCTTCCAGCGGTGTTGCCACCGTTTCGGCGATTTCCTTCGGATTGGCGCCCGGATATTGTGCCCGCACCTGCACGCTGGGGGGAACCACATCAGGGTATTCGCTGATGGGCAATAGCGGGATGGCAATCAAGCCGGTGACAAAAATGATGATTGATAAGACGGCGGCAAAAATCGGCCGATCGATGAAAAACCGGGAAAAGTCCATCGCAGTGGGTTCCTTGACTGGCCTAGTTAAGCACGGTGGCGGCTGAAGCCGAGGTCATCGGCACGTTTTTGGCGTTAACCTGCATGCCGGGCATGAATATTTTTTGCACGCCGTCGATGACCACCCGATCGCCGGGGACAAGGCCCTGCTGTACCACCAGTAATCCCTCAAATTCGCGGCCTGGCGTGATATCGCGGCGTTGCGCTTTGCCCGCGCTATCCAGCACATAAACAAACTTGCGGTCCTGGTCGGTTATCACCGCTTTATCATCAATCAGCACCGCGTTGAAACGGTTGCTGGCGGGCAGCTGCACGCGGGCGAACAGTCCGGGAGTAAAGCGCCGATCGCGATTGTCCAGCAGGGCGCGCATGCGTATGGTGCCGGTGCTGGGGGCCAGCTGATTATCGAGGAAATCGATTTTGCCGCCGTGGGGATAACCCTCTTCCCCCACCAGGGCGATATGCACTTCCTGCGGACGATTGTCGCCGTTGGCCCTGGCCAGGCCCTGATAACGCAGATAGGTACTCTCGTCCACATCAAAATAGACATACACGGTGTCCAGGGAGACCAGTGTGGTCAGCACGCTGGCGCTGTCGCCGGCGGTGACCAGGTTGCCTGCGGTAATCTGCGCGCTGCCGGCGCGGCCATCGATGGGGGCGGTAACGCGGGTGAAATCCATATTGAGCTGCGCCGTATCGACGGCGGCCTGTGCCGAGAGCACATTGGCCTGGGCCTGTTCCGCGGCGGACCGCCGCTGTTCACCTTCTTCCGCCGAGACGGCGCTGGTGCTGAGCAGCTTTTCCGTGCGTCCCGATTCGCTGCGGGTCAGCTTCGCCTGGGTGACGGCGCTGGCGAGCTCCGCCTTGGCCTGTTCCAGCGAGGCGCGGTAGGTGCGATCGTCGATAGTAAAAAGCACGTCGCCCTTATGGACTTCCTGGCCTTCCTTGAAATTCACCCGGTCGATATAACCTGACACCCTGGGCCGGAGCTGGACGCTTTGCACCGCTTCGATGCGGCCGTTAAACGTATCCAAAGGTTCTATTTGTTTAAGCACAACCGGAGCGACGCTGACGGAAGGCGGCGGCGGGGCGGTTTGCACCGCGCTGCCGGCATCGCAGCCCGTTAGCTGCATCGCCAGCAGAATCGCCGGCAGCATCGTCGGTAAAAACAGGCTAAACCCGGCATGTCCCAAGGGGTAGCGAAAAGCGTTAATGTCTGTCATGGAGGAGGCCCTGATGTTAAGAAGATGGCGCGGAATTCGACGGCATCCTCAATGATTTAATTGCAACTATTATAAATACATTTAAAGCGCAGATTGTAGGAAGGCAGTTGGTAAAATGCAAGTGTTATTGTTGCTTTTTAATTTTCTTACAGGGGGACATTACGCGCCGCTCCGGCAAGGCGGGCTGCTTCGGGTTTATTATGTCCATTACGTTATAGTAAAGTTGAGAAACTGTTTTACCCGAAAGGGCGGTAATGGCGAAATAAGCGGGACAGCGAGGCGGCCTAATCCGCCGGAGGAAGATTCACGGGGATTGACGCGGCGCCGGCGTCCGGTGATGACGGGCGGCGGTCCTTCTCCTGCAGTTCCCGCAGGGCATCGGCCACGGTGCGCCGCGCCAGCACCTCAAGGCAGGCCTGTTCGGCTTCTCCGGCCAGCGAGTCGAAAAACCAGCCGGTATTGGCCGTCACCAGGCAGCACTGCGATGCTTCCGGTCGTTTGCCCCATAGCGGCTTGTCTTCCGTGACCGACAGATAAATATCCTGCAGGGTAATCCGGTCCGCCGGGCGGCCGAGGTGGATGGAGCCCTGACGGCCGTGGGTGGAAATAATAATTCCGCCCCGTGTCAGCGGCACCATCAGTTTGCGGACAAAACTCGGGTTTGCCTGAAGACCGGTGGCAAGGACGGCGCTGGTGGCACGCGTACCGTTCTGTTCCGCGTTGGCGACACTCAGCACCATTTGCAGGGCGGTGGGAAAGCGTAAATCAATCATGTATTCATTCTCACGTTGTCCGGAGAATCAGCATTCTTAAAATCAATTTTTAATAGTTACATATCTTCGGCCCAGAATCCAGTCCCCGCGATATTTGAAAAATTAGAATCCCACCGCCTGTCCGTCCCGGCGGCTATCGCTGGCGGCCACATAACCGTGGTCGCTGTCGGTTGACAGTCGCCAGATAAATTGGCCGGAGCCGAAATCCATATAAGGATCGTTAATGGTGTGGAGCTGATGCCCCAGCCGCTGCAATTGCGCCGACACCGCCGGGTCAAAGGTGGATTCAAGATCCAGGGTGAAATCACGGTTGACTTTCCAACGGGGAGCGTCGCAAGCGGCCTGAGGCTGCTGATGGAAATCCAGCATCCGCACCAGGGTCTGGACATGGCCTTGCGGCTGCATATCGCCCCCCATCACGCCGAAACTCATCTGCGCCTGGCCGTCCTTGGTGAGAAACGCCGGAATAATGGTATGAAAAGGCCGTTTGCCCGGCGCCACGACGTTGGCCGAACGCGGGTCGCTGGAGAATCCCGCGCCGCGGTTTTGCAGGCTGACGCCATATTCCGGCACCACCACCCCGGAGCCGAACCCCATATAATTGGATTGAATAAACGACACCATCATCCCGCTCTCATCGGCGGTGCTCAGATAGACCGTCCCGCCGGCGGCGGGCCTGCCGGCCTGGGGTATGGCGGCCCGGCGCGGGTCTATCATAGCCGCGCGGCGGTCCAGATACGCATCCGCCAGCATGTCGGCGGGAGTGATTTCCATTGAGGCCGGATCCGCCACGTAGCGGTAGACATCGGCAAAGGCCAGCTTCATGGCCTCGATTTGCAGATGCTGGGCTTGGGCGCTGTCCAGCGGCAACGCCGCCAAATCGAAGCGTTCCAAAATCCCCAGGGCGATCAGCGCGGCGATGCCCTGGCCGTTGGGGGGGATTTCATGCACTTGATAGCCGCGATAGGCGCGGCTGATGGGCGTTACCCACTCTGGACGGTAAGCGGCCAGGTCGTCCAGGGTCATGCTGCCGCCGGTACGTGCGGCCCAGGCCACGATGCCTTCGGCGACTTCCCCTTCATAAAAAGCGCGTCCGCCCTGGTCCGCCAACAGTCGCAGGGTGCGGGCGGCGCCGGGGAAGACAAATTTCTCCCCGATGGACGGCGCGCGTCCGGCGGGCATAAATGTTTGGGCATACCCGGGCTGAGCAGAAAGAATCGGGATCGCCGCCTGCCATTTGCGGGCGACAATCGGCGCGATGGTGACGCCGCGTTCCGCCACTTCAATGGCGGTATGCATCAGCTGTGCAAAGGAGAGGCGACCGAACCGCCGGTGCAGCGCCTCCCAGCCCGCCACGGCGCCGGGCACCGTCACCGCATCCCAGCCTCGTTCCGGCCGCCGCGCCAGTCCGTGGTCGTCTTCGCCATAGCGCCGGCGAAAAAAATCCAGGTTCCAGGCGGCGGGGGCGGGTCCGGAGGCGTTCAGACCGTGCAGCTGCGCACCGTCCCATACCAGCGCGAAGGCATCGCTGCCCAGTCCGTTGGAGATGGGTTCAACCACGGTTAAGGTGGCGGCGGCGGCAATGGCGGCGTCCACGGCGTTACCGCCATCCAGCAGAGCGCGATTGCCGGCCTGGGCGGCGATGGGATGCGACGTCGCCACCACGTTGCGGGCGAATAACGGCGCACGGGTGGTGAGATAGGGGTTATGCCAATCAAAGCTCATAGGGTGCTCCGTTATCGTAAGAGGTGCGCCTAGCGCACGGGCGATGCGTTATTTAAAAAGCCGTTTTCGTCGTATAGGGTGGGCCCGTTTAACCACCGGCATTCCGCCGGACCAGCCGTTCGGCTTCCAGTCGTAATGCCCGCCTGTCCACTTTATTGGAACCGGCAAGGGGAAAGCTGTCCACCAGCCAGATATGCCGCGGGTGGAGATAGGCGGCGCCATGGCGCAAAGTGAACTGCTTCAGTTCCTCCCCGGTGGCGGTGTACCCCGGCCGCAGAATCACCCAGGCCGTGGGTTTAGTTCCCTTGATCTCGTCCGTCACCGGCACCACGCAGGCCTGCTGCACCGAAGGGTGCCGTTCGATGATTTGCTCCACCTCGCCGGGGTAGATATTTTCCCCGCCGCTGACGAACATATCGTCCACGCGGCCGACAAAAGTATAAAAGCCGTTTTCGTCACGGCTGAAAACATCGCCGGTAATATAAAAACCGTCGTCGGTAAACGGTGGTTTAATATCGGGACGCTGATGGTATCCCTGCATCAATCCGGGGCTTTTCATTTCCAGCACGCCGGTATGCCCCGTCAGGTTGCCCTCGCTGTCCCGCAGGCGAACCTGGACTTCGGGATGGGGATACCCTGACGATTGCAAGGGGGTGGGGAGATCCTCCGGGTGGGGACCGAACACCACCGGGCCTCCTTCAGTGGTGCCGAAGGCATTGATGATGCGGGCCGACGGCAGCAGTTGCCCGATTTGCGCGTAAAGGGTGGCGTTCACCGGCGCCGAGCCCATGCGCACCACCCGTACGCTGGACAGGTCGCTGTGCTGCAACAGGGCTTTTTCCCGCAGCATCATGGCAATCATCGGCGGGACGGCGGTCAGCCAGGTACAGCGATAGCGGCTTATGGCATCGATATAGGCCGGGGCGCTGAACTGGGGCAGCAGGACGGTGGTGACGTGGCTGGCCAGGGTCAGCAATACCAGCGCCAGGGCGTTCATATGGTACAACGGCGCGGCAATCAGCACCCGCTCGCCGGTTAATTCCCGGTTGGCCAGCCGGCTGCGCACTACCCACAGATGGCTGGCATGGGTCAGTCTTACCCCTTTGGGCATGCCGGTGGAGCCGGAAGTGTAAAGCAATAGCGCCAGATCTCCCGGCGCGGGATTAAACAGGGGCAGCGCGCCGGGGTTTTCAAACGCCCCCAGGCCGTCCGCCTCCGTGGAGCGGAACACCACGCGTGGGATAGCGTACCCCGTGGCCGCCAGGTTTTCCTTGTCCCCCAGCAGCAGTCGCGCGCCGCTGTCGCGTAAAATGTTCTCCTGGGTTTCCACCGGAAATTTGAAGTTGATGGGCACCGCCACCAGACCGGCGCGCAGGATGCCCAGCAGGCTGGCGACATAATCAATGGAATTGCGGCCGAGAATGGCGATACGTTCGCCGGGGGAAAAACCCCGTGCCAGCAGGGCGCGGCCAATGCCGTCCGCCCTGGCGTCCAGTTCGCCGAAGGTCAGCTTTTCGTCGCCGCCGCCGTCCAGCGGGGCGATAAAAGCCAGTTGCCCGCCGTCCTGGCCGGGAGAGATTAATGCTCCCAGATTGGTTGTCTTGGGCAAAGTGATGGCTGTCATGGCAAGAACTCGAGTAAGGTCAATAAATCGGGCAGGGCAACCTGTAGCAGTTCCCCCTCCCGGCGCATGGGCAGGCCCATGGCCGCCGCATCCCGGGCGATGTGCTCGCCGTCGCCGCCGCGCAATCGGATGGCGGCGAACAGGCTGCCGCGCTCGGCGGGCGGTTGGATTAATCCGCCGCACCGGCGGGCGAATTCGGTTGGGTGAATGATTTGCAGCCGAAATCGTTCATCAGTGTGGCCCAGCCGGCGGTAGTGCCGCTCCTGTTGTTGCGGGTCGCCGGCCACCAGGGTCAGGCGGTCGATGGCGCTGACCCCGTTCGGGTGCGATAGCCATTCGGGGCGCCAGACCCATTCAGGCGTATGGTGCTGGCAGAAATAGACGCGACCGGCGGGGAATTCACCGGCGGCGAGGCGAACGGTGGTAAAGCGGGCCACTCCGCGCGCGTCGCCGCTCACTACCTCGCGGGAGAACGATTGCACCGGCTGCAGCGGGAATCCCGCCTGGCTCAGCTGCCGGGCGGTCTGTTCGGCGCCGTCGCTGGTGAAGACCAATCCGTCGATACCCGGCGGGCTATCCAGCAGCTCCCGGCGAATTTTATCACCCTGGGTCGGCAGGCCCACCAGTTCCAGATAATGTCCGGGGAACATCATCAGGTAGTTCAGCGAACCCAGGGAGTGGACGCCGCGGGGGGTCAGGGTAAACCCCAGCCCGCAGAAGATGTCCGCCGTCGTTTCAACGGCGAAGTGGCTGTTTATCACCAGGTGATCCAGGGACAGGTTCATGTTATTTCCTCAGGCGGCGGCGGTGGAGTAAAGCCCTCGTCCGCTGGCCACCAGTACGCCCTCGCTGTCGTAAATCCGCGCTTCGGCGCTGGAGAATTGTTTACCGACTTTGATAACCTGGCCGATGGCGGTTAAATCGCCCCGCGCCGGGCGGTGATAGTCCACCCGCAAGTCCAAGGTGGGCACGCCCTTGCCGGTATAGGCCACCAGCGACCAATCGGCGGTCAAGTCCACCAGCGCGGCGAGAATACCACCGTGGATGTAGCCGCCCGCCACGTTCACCACCCATTCGTCGCGAAAGCGGGCCTGGAGCTTGATTTCCCCTTTACCTACGGACAGGACTTCCAGCCCCAGCCATTGGTGATAAGGACCTTTTAACAGCCGGGCCTGCACGTCGGCGGGTTCGGGAATCTGAATATCTGCCATATAACACTCCTCAATCTGAAAATATAAATACGGCGCATGAGATCGCTGTCACGTTCGATGATAGCGGGCCTACCATGCTGTGGGGCGCTCCGGCGGGCGGTAAAACCACGCCCGCTTCGACCCGGCCTTGGCAAACACGGTCTCCCTTTAACACGCTCGGTTCAGGCCGCCGAGATAGCGGGCCTATCGTGCTGTGGGGCGCTCCGGCGGGCAGAAAAACCATGCCCGCTTCGACCCCATCAGCACGGTCTCCCTTTAACACGCTCGGTTCAGGCCGCCGAGATAGCGGGCCTACCGTGCTGTGGGGCGCTCCGGCGGGCAGAAAAACCATGCCCGCTTCGACCCCATCAGCACGGTCTCCCTTTAACACGCTCGGTCCAGACCGCCGAGATAGCGGGCCTACCGTGCTGTGGGGCGCTCCGGCGGGCGGTAAAGCCACGCCCGCTTCGACCCGGCCTTGGCAAACTCGGTCTCCCTTTAACACGTTCGGTTCAGGCCGCCGTGATAGCGGTCCTACCGTGCCAGGGAGCTCCGTGGTTTCGTTAATTTGTTACGGCGTCACAATTACCTTGCCAAGCACTTCGCGGTCGCGAATGAGCCGCAGGCCTTCCGCCGCCTGTTCCAGCGGCAATACCCGGTCGATTAGCGGGTCGATTGAGCCGTCGGCAATCATGTCCAGCAGGGCGGAAAGGTCCTCTTGGTAAAAACTGTTGGAGCCCTTGACGGTAAGTTCGAAACTCCAGATATAACGCAGGTCTTCTTGCGGGTCGTAGCCGGCGGTGGCGCCGCACACCAGCAGCAGGCCGCCCCGCTTCAGGCATTTGAGGGAAGGGCGCCAGGTCTCGCCGCCGGTGAAATTGATCACCACGTCCACCCCGCCTTCATAGTCGCGGCGCTGCGGTTTGCCGTAATGTTCGATGGCCCATTTGGCAAAATCCGTTTCGCGGTAATTCACCACATGATCCGCTCCCAGCGCCTTCAGCGCCCGGGCCTTTTCCTCGCTGCCGGCGCAGGCGATCACTTCAGCTCCCAAATGCTTGGCCAGGATGACGCAAGCGGTGCCCACGCCGCCGCTGGCGCCGAGTATCAGCACCCGATCGCCCTTTTTCACGGTCTTATGGGTAATCAGCATGCGATGGGCGGTGCCGTACGCCACCGGCAGGGCCGCGGCCTGCGAAAAATCCACACCCGCCGGCAAGGAGATGAGCTGCTTGGCATCCACCGCCGCATATTCCGCCATGCCGCCGTCGGTCATTTCACCCATCAGGCCCACGCCCGGTTTCAGCGGATTGACCAGCACACGGTCGCCGACTTTCCAGTCGCTTACATCCGACGCCACCTCGGTGACGGTACCCGCCAGGTCAAGGCCGATAACCACCGGCAGGGGCACTTTGATGCCCGGCATGCCGCGCACGGTAAAAACGTCGTGGTAGTTGAACGAGGAGGCGCCCACCCGGATCACCACGTGACCTGCGGCGGCGGTCGGGCGCGGTTTATCAGTAACCACCCGCAGCGCATCGAGGTCGCCGTGCTGGGTCAGGACTAAGGCTTTCATGGTATCGGTCACAACAGACTCCTATTATTTAATGGATTTGGCGGCCAGATAAGGACGGTTATCGAACAGGTCGTCTTTCAACTCCCCCTTGATGGCGCCGCTTTGCAAAAATACGCTGTGCTGGCGCTTCAGCGTGTCGATATCCGCCGGTTCAAAAGTGAGCCGGTTCATGCTGTCCCAGCGCCCCACATAAATCCGCGCGTCTTTTTCGGGCAGGTTGGCCTGTTTTTGCAAAATGCCCACTACCGCGTCGGGATTGGCACGGCCCCAGGCCAACGTATCTTTCAGCGCGGCAATGACCCGGGCCACGGCGTCGGGATGCATGGCGAGATAGTCGCTGCGTACCGCGCCGACGCCGATATAGGGCACCGCGTCGGTGTGGGTAAGTTTCTTCCATTCGTCGGCGAAGCTGCCGATGGGGGTGACCTTCAGCTCGTCAAGCTGATCGATGGTTAACGAGCGCAGGGCGGCGGCATCAATCTGCTTTTGCGCCAGGAACTGGGCCAGCCGGGATTCATTGCCGCCAATCAGGGAAAATCCATCCGGTTTTATGCCGTAGTTTTCCTGCAGAATCGTGGCGGCTATCACCGCCACCGACGAACCCGCTGGCGACATGCCGACCTTTTTACCCGCCAGCTGTTTCAGGCTGGTAATGGGGGAGCCGGCCGGCACGACGAACTGCACATCCGCCGGCTGGGTGGCGGCGAAAATCTTGATGGGCACCCCTTCGGCGGCGGTGCTGAATACCCCGGCCAGGGGCGCGCCGAAGGCCAGGTCGATGGAACCGGACGCCAGGGCTTTAATCGGCGCGTTGACATCGGGAAAATGCACGAATTCGGCGTCTATGCCCCGTTTGGCAAGGAAATTCTGGCTTTCCAGCACCGCGCCGTAGCCCAGGCTGACGCCGCTAGTCCAGTAACCGATGCGTATTTTATCCGCGCCCTGGGAACCGAAGGCAGGCAGAAGGCCGACGGCAAGGACGGCGGCGAGGGTGGCGGTAAATAAAAATCTCTTCATGTTTTTCAATCCCGTGTGCGCTGTTTCCAGCGGAATAGGTAACGTTCAAGGGGCTTTAGCAGGCCCCCTTCCAACAGCAGCATCAGCGCCACCAGCAGCAGGGTCCAGGCAAAGACCTGATCGGTTTGCACCAGATCGCCGGCCTGGCGCAGCCGGTAGCCGATGCCGTCGGAGGAGCCCAGGGTTTCCGCCACCAGCGATACCCGCCAACCGAAGCCGAAGGCCAGCCGGGCGCCGGAAAAGAAGTAGGGCATAATGGTGGGCAGATAAATTTTCCACAGGGTTTGCAGACGACCCATGCGAAAACTGTGGGCCAGCTCAACATAGTGGGCATCCACGGTTTGAGCCCCTTGCCAGACATTGGTGAGGATGAGCGGCATGGCGGTCATAAACACCACAAATATCGTGGTGGCGTCGGAGATGCCGAACCAGATAATGGCGAAGATGGCCCAAATCGCCGACGAGACGGTATTGAATACCGCCAGCAGGGGTTCGAAAAACTGCGCCAGGAGGCGATTGGCTCCCAGGGCCAGTCCCAGCAGGGTGCCCACCAGCGTGGCCAGCAAAAAGCCGGACAAGACCCGGGAAAAGGTGATGCCGATATCATGGAACAGCCGGTGCCCTTGCCATAACGCCATCAGCGCCTGCCAGGTTTTGTCCGGCCCGGGCAATACGAACGCCGGCATGCGCTGCGAGGCGAGCCACCAGGCGACGGCGAAAATGGCGATCAGCACCAGCCGCTGGACCACCAGGGTTAATAACGGGGAGTACGCTTTCATTAAACCTCCAGCCTTAACAGCCGCGCCTGTTCGGCTACCTCGGGACTGGTGGGCACTCGGGGATGGGGCAGGGAGATAGGGTGGATATGGTGAATATGGCCGGGGTTGGGACGCAAAATCACCACCCGGTCCGCCAGCACCACCGCCTCTTCCACATCGTGGGTCACCATGACCACGGTCATGGCGGTTAACCGCTGGATCCGCAGCAGTTCGTTATGCATTACGCTGCGGGTTTGCGGGTCGAGCTTGGAGAAAGGCTCGTCCATCAATAAAATTTCCGGTTCCGCCACCAGGCTGCGCGCCAGCGCCACCCGGCTGCGCATACCGCCGGATAGCTGGTGCGGCCAGGCGTGCTCGAAGTCCTGCAGGTTTACCAGACGCAGCACGTCCTTAACCCGTTTTTGCCGTTCCTTGCGGTCGTAGTCGCCGTTTTCCAGACCGAAATTGATGTTTTTGCCCACCGTGCGCCAGGGTAATAAACGATCCTCCTGGAACAGATAACCGACTGTCTGCCAGCGGTTGAATTGTGAGGCGGGCTGGCCCTGAATAAGGATCTGCCCTTCATCCGGCGGCAGCAGGCCCGAGAGAATATTCAGCAGCGTGCTTTTTCCGCAGCCGGAGGCCCCCAGCAGGGCGATGATTTCACCCGGCCGCACCTGGAAGGAGATATTCTCCAATACCCGCAGGGGTCCGAAGCTTTTACCGATACCCTCGACGCGAATGATCTCCGTCGCGGCCTCCCGCGATTCCTGTAACAAAACGCTCATTGGAACAGGCTCCTGTCGAGAATGGGCAGCAGCGCCCCCTCTTTGCTCAGGGTGGCGTAGACCTTTTCCAGCGTCATGGCCTGAAAGGTTTCGATATGGCGCCGGGCAATCAGCTCCACCCGCCGGGCATCTCCTTCTTCGAATGCCGCAATCATGGCGTTATGATCGTGTTTGATTTCCGGCTTGACCTTTTGCACATTGAAACCCAACGCCACCAGCCGAGACATTTCGTCCATCAGGCTGGAGAGGGTACGGATCAGGTGGTTGTTGCCCGACGCTTCAACGATGGCCAGATGAAAACGCTTATTGGCGTTCATAAAGACATTGATCTGTTCCGGCAACGGCGCTTTCAGCTCAACGCGGCAGGCGGCTTCCAATTGGCGCAGCAGACTGATATCCACCTTGCCCACCGCCAGACGGGCGGCCAGGGGTTCAAGCTGGGCTCGCAGGGCGAAGATTTCTTCCACGTCCTGTACGGTGATGGGGGCGATGCGATAGCCCTTGCGCGGGCGGGATTCCACCAGATGCTCATGACACAGACGCGCCAGCGCCACCCGACAGCTGCTTTTGCCAATCAGGTACATTTCCATTAATCCCGCCTCGGTAATCAGCGAACCCGGTAATAACCGGCAGCGCAAGATATCGTGGCGAATATGCAGGTAAGCGCTATCGCCCAATGACAGCTCTTTTTCCGCCGGAACAGCGGGCGTCTTGAAATCTACTGGCATCTGACCGTCTCTACTTAATCTTGTGAGCAGCTCACAGGATCTCTCTGGGGTGCTTAACATAGTGGCAGTCTAAAAGGGAAATAAGCCAGCGCGCCAATAACAAATATGTATTTGCTTAGCTGTAAAAAGACTTTACTGAGCTGCTCAGACTATTAACCTTGCAGCAAGAAAGGTTAATATCCGGCAGTTGTGAACCGGTCACGGAATTAATCATTCTCATAAGAGCGTTCTTTCAAAAATGAGGTCTTTTATCGAAAATAGGAAAGGATATTGCCAAATCAAAGGAAATGGCAATAGCGCTGACGACGCTAATCTTCGCAGATTTGCTGATAGGTTTTCCACCACAGCTGATGCAGTGGGTAATAGGGATCAGCCTGGTCAGGCGGGGTATTGTCTTGCCACGGTTTGGAGAGAATATAATGGAGATTTTTAACCTCAAAAATATTCCACAGAGGGGCATGCTGCACGGCAAGGGTTTTTAATGCATTATAAATATAAGGCAACGGCAGCCAGCGTCCGGTGAAATACTCATTCAATAAATCCTGTTCGGGAAAAGGGTACGCGGCGAGTGAGCGAATGGCGGCAACCTTGTTCTCCAGCTCGGCCGCGGTACGGTCGTCCGGCGTTATCAGCATAAAGCCCGAATTGAAATAGGGGCGGAATTCCCGGGGCAGCGGCGCGCCGTTTTGCTTTGGCAAGTAGCTGTAAAAACAATTCTCCGGCACCCAGTCACTGGGATAGGTGGCGATGCGATGCGGGTTGCAGCGGCAGGCGTGGCAGGCGGCAATATGTCCGTCCGGCAAAGGGAAATCAAAGACTTCATCCATGTTTTTCACCACCAGCATATCGGCATCCACAAAGGCTAGCCGTCCGAACTCCGTCATCCGCCAGGCCGCCAGTTTGGTCCAGACTTCCGAAAACCGGGGGTTAGCGTAACTGCCCGGCACCTCTGGATTGGGGGCGACGGGCTTTACCTGACGCACCAGGCAGCCTTCATCAGTTAATAACCGGCGGGTGGATTCATCAATATTTTCCGTCACCATCACTACCAGGGGATAACGGGTACGGTTATTTTCTAGAGATTTACGCAGGGTTCTGACACCCTGTAAATAGGACGGCTGAGTTAATAACGTTATCCATGCGGGCATGATTTTTTCCTCCGGTCAGAGGGTGACTTTTTATTGGAAAAGAAGTCTAGAGTAAAGAGCGTTTTGACGAAAAAACGTATTGGCAAAATCGTCATTGGAAAAACGCTATTGAAAAAGATCGGTGATAAAATCGTTGGCGAATTTCCCCTCGGGATCCAAGGCGGCTTTTACCCGACGGAAATGCTCCCATTGGGGATATAATTCCCGCCAGTGATAGCGATCTTTATCGTAATATTTCCCCCAATGGGGGCGTCCCCCTTCTTGTGCCAGCAATTTTTCAGCGGCGTTAATAAAACGCACGCCGTCCGGCGACAATGAACCGTCCTCGGCGTAATAGACCACAAAGCCGAAAAAACAGGTGGCTTCGCCATAGGCCGGACTCAGCCAGGCGGCGGAGGGGCCGGTACACCTGAGAATAATGGGATAATGCATATGGGGGCTGGTGTCGTTGTGCCACTGCTTTATCTTATTGATAACCTGGCCGGCGCGGTGCAGGGGAATACCGATTTCAATATTGATTTGCGGGGTGGCGATACCCCGGCAAAAGAGCTGATTGATATCGCCGGTAACGTCGGAAAAGTCCTTGAAGCGAGTGACGGTCTGGTAGGGTTTGCCCTCTTTTTCTTTTATTTTGGTGTCGTCCTGCATATGGCGCAGGGTTCGTTCCACCGTGTCATTCAGGCTGCTGTCGCGGGTGGGGCGGATTACCGGCTGTCTTTTGTTGAGCTGGTAGCGCTGCTCTTCGTCAGCGGTTGCGTTACGGGCGCACCAGACATGCACCTGATCTTCGGCGGGAAACCACCAGGCTTTATTGAAGGGGAACGCTTCATTCCATTCATAAAGCTTGCTGTGCAGATGCTCCGCGCCGGAGGCGCTTTTCTGGCAAGTATAGAGACGCGCCGGCCAGGTGCGCAGGGTGATTTCAGTCATGACGCCCAGGGCGCCGAGGGCCAGTTGCACCGCACCGAAACGGGGATCCTCGGAGGTGAATTCGATCATTTCCCCGTCGCCGCGAATCATGCGGATACGCAGGACCTCGTCCGCCAGGGAGCTTTGCTCCAATCCTTGACCGTGGGTGCCGGTGGCGATGGCGCCGGCCAGGGTTTGCAGCGCAATGACCCCCGGCGAACAGGGCAACATCCGGTCCATCTCCGTCAGCGTCCGGTAGATCTCCTGCAGGGGAGTGGCTGCGGCAAACGTTACCGTATCCGCCGTTGAAGCCAGCAACCCGGACAGGGCCGAAGGATCGATAAGGGTATCCCGCGGTCCCCGGATATGCAGCAGTTCGCCGGGGGACAGGCGGCTGCCCATCACCTTTATTTTGCCCTGGCAGGCGGCGATGATTTTTTGCAGCCGCGCTTCATTTTCAGGACGCTGTACCGCCGCCCGCGCGCCTACGGGATAATTCTGTGCCCAATTCCAAACCTGCGGGTCGCTCTCCGCCAGTTGGGGATGTCTGCGAGGATAAATCTCTCGTTCTTGTGCCATCACACCTGCTCCGTGAGTGAATTCGATGGATAATGCGCGTGAAAACCGGGTTACCATGCCACCTTATCAACATCATCGGCGGCAGAGAGGTCGTGTGCGCCAATGTCAGGGTTATTGCGCTCGTCAGGTCTAGCTGCTTTCGTTATGCATAGTTATGTTCTTGATGACCAGTTACGTTCTTGATGACTAGTTACGTTCTTGATGATTAGTTACGTTCGCTATTCACTGCCGCGGCCTGTTTTTCAACGCCAAATCCGGGCGAAATATTTATTATGCCGCTAAAGAGTAGCGTAGACCATTTATCGGCGTGCCGGTAATAGCGAGGGAAGTCGGGGGGAGAGCCGTACCGGTGGCACGAGGGCAGGCAGATGGAGTAATATTGACGGAATACGTCGCGCGATCTACGAAAAAATGATTAAAATCATATTATTAATATATCCGGCTTAATGAGCTGGTCTAAAGCGTGCACTTGATAACATGCCCTTATAAATATGTGTTTTATCCGGACGGACATCCTCCATGCGTGCAGACTCTTCCACAGCAATTCATTTTCTCCTGGCTTCGCGCCAGTGCGAACTCAACAATCTGCGTTATTTGCTGAAAAACGGTGAACTGGTGGGGAAAGTGAGCCAGCTTATCCACACGCTGCAATGCGAGCGCGGAGCATCCAACCTTTATCTCTGCTCCACGGGGCCTCGTTTTGCCGATGAGCTTGCCCGCCGGGTCAGCGAGACGGATGTCGCCCAGGGTCCGGTTATGGACTCCTTGGCGCAGCTTGAAAAATCCACGGCGGCCCTGCCGCAGTCGTCACGCCTGTTCAGCGGCGTGGCCAGCGTTATTTACGCCCTGAGCGTGCTGTCGCCCCTGCGGCGGCAAATCCTCGAGCGCGCCCTGCCGCAGCCGAAAATGACGGCGTTTTTCAACGATATTATCCGCCATTTGCTGGCGCTGGTTTCCGAGGTAACGGATACCGCCGCCGAACCGGCCGTGGCGCGGGCTCTGATTGCCATGCTCAGTTTTATGCAGGGCAAGGAGTTTGCCGGGCAAGAGAGGGCGGTGGGGGCCGCCGCCTTCGCCGCCGGACTTTTTGACGATGACAGCCGCCGGCGCATGGCGGAGCTGATTGACAGCCAGGAACGGTGCTTTGAACGGTTTCGCGATTTCGCCGATGAGGCGAATGCGCAACGCTTCTCAAGCCAGACGACGGACAGCGGCTTCGAGCGTCTGCGGAGGATAGCCTGTACCCGCACAGTGGCGGGATCCTCGCCGGAAGAGGAAAGCCTGAGCTGGTTTACTCTGGCGAGCCGGCGCCTGGACGGGATGAAACAGATAGAGGACGGATTGGAACGGGTGCTGATGGAGCAGTGCCAAGGGTGTATTGACGCCGCGGAGCGGGCTTGCCATGACCAGCAGGCGGATATCGAAACCCTGATGCGCCGCCAGGGGGAGCAGCCGCCGGACTATGCGGTATTTGTCGCCGGCAATGACGAAGTCTGGCTGCATGGGGAGGGGCTGCGCCCGCGGCTGGGCCGGTCGCTGCTGACCCTGATCCGGCAACAGGATCGGCGTCTGCAGTCTCTGGACCAGGAACTTTCCGCCCTGCGCGTCACCCTGGATGAACGCAAGCAGATTGAACGGGCAAAGGGTTTATTGATGCAGCACAGGGGATTGAGCGAGGAAGAAGCCTATACTACCCTGCGTCGGCTGGCGATGAGCCAGAACAGGAAACTCATCGACATTGCCGCCGCGGTGCTGACTATCGCCGAGGTGTTGCCCAATCATCCGGAGGGACGAAGAGGTTAACCCCTTGAGATAACGCGGCAGTTTCAGCAGCCCGGGGATATTTCCACCGGGCGGCCGACAAGCGGCGAGCCGTCAAATCACACATTCAGTTCCGCGGGCCAATGAGGGTTCGCGGGACGCAAAAGGGCAAAGGCGTCCATAGGCATACGATTATTCGTATGGCTGTGGGCGCCTTTTTTGTTTTTCAGGGGCTGCCGTCCGGTGATTTTCCCCTGGGTAAAAGGCGGCCGTGGGTTGCAAGGACTGATGTCATGAGTAAACCGGTATTAATTGTTATTGGCCACGGCATGGTGGGTCATCATTTCCTGGAACAACTGGTGGAGCAGGACCTGCACCGACGCTACCGGGTTGTGGTATTCGGCGAGGAGCGTTATCCGGCCTACGACCGGGTTCATTTGTCGGAATATTTTTCCGGACGCAGCGCGGAGTCCCTGTCGCTGGTGGAACCGGGATTTTTTGTCGACAACGGCATCGAATTGCGCAGCGCCCGGGAAATCACCCATATCCATCGGGCGCGCCGCTGCGTCGCCGATGCCCAGAGCAAGGAAACCGCCTATGATAAGCTGGTTATCGCCACCGGTTCATATGCATTTGTGCCCCCCATTGCCGGCAGCGAGCGCGAGGGCTGCCTGGTTTACCGTACCCTGGATGATTTGGACGCCATCGCCGCCCGGGCGCGCCGTTCGGAAATCGGCGTGGTGATCGGCGGCGGCCTGCTGGGACTGGAGGCCGCCAATGCCCTCAGGCAACTGGGACTGGAAACCCATGTGGTGGAATTTGCGCCGCGATTGATGGCGGTACAGCTGGACGAGGGCGGCGCGGGTATGTTGAAGCATAAGATTGAAGCGCTGGGCGTCCAGGTACATACCGGTAAGGATACCCGGGAAATCACGGTGGGAAATCACGGTCGCCTGCGGCTCTGTTTTGCCGGCGGCGACACATTGGATACCGACCTGGTGCTGTTTTCCGCCGGCATCCGGCCGCGGGATCAATTGGCCCGGGAGTGCGGCCTGCAAATCGGTGCGCGCGGCGGCATCGTGATCAACGACCAGACACTGACCTCCGATGGGGATATTTTCGCCATCGGCGAATGCGCGGTCTGGCAGGGGCGCAGTTTTGGCCTGGTGGCGCCGGGATACCAAATGGCACGCACAGCCGCCGCTATGCTGGCGCAACGGGACGCGGTTTTTCACGGTTCAGACATGAGCACCAAGCTTAAACTGCTGGGGGTGGAAGTGGCCTCGGTGGGGGACTCTCTGGCCGGTACGCCCGGCAGTCAATCCTATCAGTGGACCGACGGCCCCAGGGAAATTTACAAAAAGATCGTTGTTTCCGCCGACGGCAAGCATTTGCTGGGTGCGGTGCTGGTGGGGGACAGCGGCGATTACAATACTCTGCTGCAAATGGCGCTCAATCAGATGACGCTGCCGCCCCATCCGGAAAGTCTGATCCTGCCTGCGGGGGACGGCCAGGCCAACAAGGCCCTCGGCGTGGCGGCCTTGCCCGACCAGGCGCAGATTTGTTCCTGTCATAACGTCAGCAAAGGCGATATCTGCGCAGCGGTAAAAGACGGCTGCGTCGATCTCAATGCCGTCAAAGCCCGCGCCAAAGCCGGAACCGGCTGCGGCGGCTGCGTCCCCCTGGTGAAACAGATCATGGAATACCAGCTCACACAGTTGGGGGTGGAGGTGAAAAAGGACGTCTGCGAACACTTCCCCTATTCGCGGCAAGAGCTCTACCACCTGGTGCGGGTCAATAACATCCGAACCTTCGACGAGCTTATCAGCCGCCATGGCCGGGGCATCGGCTGTGAAATCTGCAAGCCGCTGGCGGGGTCGATTCTGGCATCCTGTTGGAACGACTATTTGCTGCAACCCGAGCATCTGCCGCTGCAGGATACCAACGATCGCTTCTTCGCCAATATTCAAAAAGACGGTACCTATTCGGTGATACCCCGCATACCGGCGGGGGAGATTACTCCCCGGGGGCTTATCGCCATCGGCCAGGTGGCGCAGCGTTACGACCTCTATACCAAAATGACCGGCGGGGAACGCATCGCCATGTTCGGCGCCCGCCTGGAGCAACTGCCCGACATTTGGCGGGAATTGGTGGATGCCGGCTTTGAAACCGGCCATGCCTATGGCAAATCCCTGCGTACGGTAAAATCCTGCGTCGGATCCACCTGGTGCCGGTTCGGCGTCCAGGATTCCACCGCACTGGCGCTTCGGCTGGAGAACCGCTACAAGGGGCTGCGCTCGCCGCACAAGTTTAAACTGGGCGTCTCCGGCTGTACCCGTGAGTGCGCCGAAGCGCAGGGCAAGGATATCGGCGTCATCGCCACCGACAAAGGCTGGAATCTCTATATCTGCGGCAACGGCGGCATGAAACCCCGCCATGGCGACCTGTTCGCCAGCGACCTGGACGCCGACCAGCTGATACGCACCGTCGATCGGGTGCTGATGTTTTATATCCGCACCGCCGGCCGGCTGCAACGCACCAGCACCTGGCTGGACAATCTGGAAGGTGGGGTAGATTACCTTAAAGAGGTTATCCTGCGGGACAGCTTGCAGCTGGTGGATGAACTGGACCGGGAAATGCAGCGGGTGGTTGACAGTTACCAATGCGAATGGCATACCACGCTCGAAAGCCCCGACCGGTTGCCGCTGTTTCGCGCGTTCCTCAACAGCGACAGCCCCGACGAAGCGGTGGTCATGGTGCCCGAACGGGGACAAATCCGCCCGGCCCGCATTGAAGAGAAACCCGCTGCGGATACCGCGCCGGTCGTACCGGCAACGTCTGTGGCCGGCGACGATCAATGGCATCCGGTAGGCAAACTGGCGGATATCCCCGCCAACGCCGGCATTGCCGTACGGGTGGCGCAGCGGCAGATTGCCCTGTTTTATCTGCCGCAATCCCGGCAGCAGGTCTACGCCCTCGACAACCTCGAGCCGGGCAGCGGCGCTAACGTGTTGTCCCGGGGCATTATCGGCGATATCGCCGGAGAACCGGTGGCCATCTCTCCGCTGTATAAAAAACGGTTTCGCCTGCGCGATGGCATCAGCCCCGACGATAGCGCCCTGCGGGTAAACGCCTGGCCGGTGAAAGTGGAACAGGGTCAGATCTGGGTTGGAAGCCAGCCCCTGGCCGCGGCGGATATCCCGGATGAGGAAATTGCCTGCTGACGGCGGCGGGCTGTTCATCCGGCCCGCTTTTTAAATCCTGAATAATTCGGGGAAAGATCTATTGCCGGATCGTGCCCATACAACTTTCTTAGCGAACTCCGCCACCGCCTTGTCTCACTGGATACTATGACGGCGTGGCGGGATCGGCGCTGAAAGAGTGGCTGAATGCATGATTAGTCGCCTGGTTCGTCAATTTTCAGCCGTTTTTTTGAACATAATTGACTTACCTGTAAGCTTAACCAACTTATATTGGCCTTAAAAATAGGCTGGGAAGGGTAATGGGGTACTGAGGTGTTATCCTCAAACTTCACATTGTCCATAAAATCGAAATGCAATGACTTTATGAACTTTTTGCTAAGGGGATTCCCGATTAAAATTAATTCCTGCACCTGAAGGAGTAACTTCCGGGGTAATTTTTCAATTTTATTATAACTCAGATCGATTTTTACCATCTGATCAGGGTAGGGTAAAGGCAAAGCGGTGAGCTTATTGTGGCTGGCATTGAGGATTTTCACAAAAGAGGGTAATATCGGCAGGCAGCGCAGGCTGAGATGGGATAAATCAAGTTCTTCCTGCCGATGGTTATAACAATTCATTATTCTGTCATAAGCGACTTGTCGGTTTCTTTTTTCCTCACCCCAGGCTTCTCTGGCCCAACCTGCCCATTCACCGTGATAATTAGGAACCCAGTCCAAGTTTCTCATCCTGGCATTGCCATCTGAAAAATCTTGCTTGGGACAACAGGTTAAATATTCCGCTAGTCGCATAATTAATGCTCTCCTAACTGGTTAAAGGATTTAATAAGCAGCATATCAGCGCTATGATAGAAAATCGTATCTGTTTTTATATTTAAGAAAAAATATATTGTCAGATTATCTTTTTACGATAAACCTGTACTCATCTTTTTAAAAATATCTCATGGGTGAGACACACAGAGAACGAGCGCATGCTTACCCACTCACAGATCTCTTTACATTATCATAAAAAATTAAAATCTATTTATTTTTTTCATGATAGGTTAAAGAAAATTTAATAATCTTGTCTGTCATATCATTCGGTTTAATGTAATATGACCTAATAAAATAATGATCACTCCCTCTCATTATAGCATATTCTTTTCTGAAATAATTTTCGGAAATAAGGTCTTGTCCATTTCCAATTATGTATTCATTATTTTTAAAATCATATAATTCTTTTGTTATTGGATCGCGAAAGCTGGTCCCAGTGATCATGGCTTCTTCGAGCTCTGACCCTCCGCCGGCAATGATTATCCCTGCTGTCTTATCTGCCGTCTTTGTTACTAAAGCTCCTTTAGTTACTTTAGCTTCATTCACTGGCGTAAACTTGGCAGGATATGAATTATAATAAATATGCAATAATTCATGGTAAAGGGCAATGGCGGGATCACGATTACGCCAGGGCTCCGCCTTTAGTGATTTACCGTCGCCGATGATGAAATTTCCCGGATCAAACGCGATGGCGCCGCCGGCACTGTTTTTGGCATAAAATATACCGTCCTTGACACGCTCTATGGCGCTCATGGTCGGGGGGTGTATGGTGAAGGCTTTTTCTCGCAAAGCCAGTAAAATTTTTTGTCCCAGCGCTGTCTGTTTGATGCCGTTTAATACATGTGTGACCAATGCAATAAAAAAGTCATTGCCCGAGATGGCGATTTTTGTCGCGGTTCTTGTCCCCTTCAGGACTAGATTATAGTGTAGAGTTTTTGGATTCACACCATAAAGCGGCATGGGTGTGGTGGATAACTCATCCAAGGCTGACGCGAATTTTTTAAAAATATTTTTTGACTCCGACGGTTGGAGATAATTGATGATTTTTTTACAAAATACAGGCGTTTCCATAAACAATTCTTCAATATCATCCACGTCAACTTTCGCATTGGTTTTCAACGGCAGTTTGATATTTTTCAGCCATGCTTCTTGAATAGCTGTTATCTCTGCCGTTGCAAGATTGACCTTTTCATCCCTGAACACACATTTTTTTATAAAATCCATCGCGAGCCGCTTCAACTGGTGTATCGAACCCGCTTCGTATTGCCGGTGTTCTTGGAAGGCCTTATTTATATGGTGAGCGCCTTTCAATACCCGGTTGTTCTCTATATCCTGTTTGGCCTTATCAAGTAATTTTTTTATATTACTCCGCTGTTTAAGAAAGGTGTTTTGCTGGCCATATTTTACCAGTTCTTGAGGTTGAACTGTTAGCTGTCTAAACAGCCCATCCTTGTAGTGTAAGGACAATGCATGTTGGTCATCCTGCGACCTGATTTCATAACAATTGACATAACCTTCCGACGGTGAAACGCCTATAAACCTTCCCTTGATGCGCAAATAGCTTTTTTGGTCTTTTGTCCACTGTAAGCCCCGGTCATCCGGAGCGGATAACATGTGTTCCGTGAAATGAGGGTCAATCATGTCGGTTCTGATAGCATCTAACAAGGACGGATCGATTTCTTCCGCGGTAGGCGTTTGCAATTGCCAGCGATCGTCATTGAACGACAGGGCATGTTGAATATCCGGTTTGCTTTCGTCGATCATGGCATACTTTATTCCATGCCCCTTGGTGCTCGACAGTTTAACGGCGGCCTTTTCGCCTTTTATTTCGATATAATGCCGGTATACCGGTTGCGAAAAGGCCGCGTCTTTGGCCACCAATTCATAAATAGGCACATGGCCATAATAGTCGGAATCAACGAACGGCTTTAGCACCCCTTCTTCGTTGGCGGCGAGCTTGATTTTGCATTGGTCAATAATGCTTGCGCTCGAGCGCGCCGGCGCGTCAGGCCATGCTCTCGCGCTCAAACCGGCGCCGGCCTCCGTGAATCGGACGGCCTCTTGGGCATGGCCCGCCGCCGCTCGTGCGACGGGCAGGGGAACGATCACCAACTCACCACGCTCAGGACCGTCAAGCGGCGATTTTTCCCTCCCGCCGTCAACAGTTTCCTTGCGGCCGGCTAACGGCACGTGGCTCTCAGGCACCTTCACCCCAGGTTTGGCTAACGATGCTTGGCTCTCAGGCAATATCTCCCCCGGCGGGCGGTGCGCCACCCGCTCGGCGGGACGGGCGATTTCCGCCGCCTCGAAAACGTGCTCGGATTTCATCATGTCTATTTCAGCCTTGCCGATCTTGACGCTGACGTCGGGCGAGGGGAGATCCGCAGAGAGCGGAGCGGTCATGTCTGACGTTTCCCGGTTTTTTAACATACTTCCGGGAGGAGCCGTTTTTTTTACCAAATAAGACCGCTTATCACTGACGAGAGACTGTTGCAGCGTCTTAGGCGGGACATTCCCGGGCGACATAACGGGTGCGTCAATGTGATTACGACGCATGCTTGTTAAGAGGTCGGCGATATCATTATTAACGGAGAGGGCAGGTTTATTAGCTGATGCCGTACGATGAATATCGCGCTCTTTAAACGGAGACAAAGCGGCAAAATCATCGTAGTGTGAGACGCTTTTAACGCCGACAGTTTTTACAATAGCGGCGGCACTACCGCCCGCCAACACGACACCGCCACCCGCGGCCTTGGCTCCAGCGCGTAACAGTACTGCACCCCCAGCGCCCGTTTCTGCGAGCGCTGCGCTGCCAGCGGCCGCGGCGCCCGTTTCTGCGAGCGCTGCGCTGCCAGCGACCGCGGCGCCCGTTTCTGCGAGCGCTGCGCTGCCAGCGACCGCGGCGCCTGTTTTTGCAAGCACTGCGCTTCCGCCGATCGCGGCGCCTGCTCCTGAAAGCACCGCGCTCCCGCCGATCACGGCAAGACTTGGTCCAGGTGCTATGATCTCTTCCAGTACGGGCCTCTCAGACACCTTACCGTCGGGGTCCTGCCTTTGGTCGTTAACCGGCGTTTCCAAGGATGCAGGCGCGGGGCGCTCATCAACAGCGGACAGTCGGACGGTATCCTCCTTCGCAGCCCGGCCAGATGAATCAAGCCCCGGACTCAGGTCTTGCCGTCCTGGCCGCTGTTCAATCGTGGGTATGTACGGCGGCGGCAGGGCCGGCACCGAAACAGGTTTCTTATAGACGGGGCGGGCGAATAAGCGCGGGCCAGGGTAATGAGGGTATTCGTCGTGCGGCACGGTAAAAAATTGGAATGAAATCTCATTGTGGTTTTTTTTCACTGTGGGCTGTTGAGGTTCCACTTCCGGCGGCAAAAGGGCCGGCGCCGGCGGACGATTTTTATAGATTGGCACCGCAAAAAAACGAGTGCCTTTATAAGCGGGATATTCGTTATCCGGCAAATACATTAAATTGAACGAAACCTCAGTATTATTTATCTTCGGCAAATGCGGGCGGGGATCGCTATTTCTGTGCCGAGGGTTGGAAGACGTGCCGGCGGTGATATCGGGCGGAGGAGAGGCTAAAGCAAGATTATCTGCCCCACGGCCGCCGGCATGGCCGATCCGCGAATTATTCACCGCCGGCGGGGCCAGCGTTTGCGTCGCATAAAGCCCGGCCATTGCTGCCTGGGTCACGCTTTGGATACGCAGTTTCGGCGCAGACGAATTTTCATAAGCAAGGGTGTTTGGGTCATTTATTTCTTGCGCCAGGTGGTAAAGCGCCCGGCCCTCGGTTCGGTATGCTTCTTCCGCGGCCCGGTCCTCCGCCGTCGGGAGATTGCGTGCCCAGGTGATTGGCAACATAAACAGGGAAAATACCGGTGAATAAATATGTCTGTCATTAATTCTTGAAAATATAAAGTGATTTTTGCCATAGTGACCGACCCCGGTGAAATTTAATTTCATAGATATTAAAAATCGAATGGAATTTTTCGTTTTAGAAACACGTATTTATATTGCTTATAATTTGTGTGATTAATATAGGGTTTTATAACGGACTAATAAAAATCTGAAGGATTAGGCAAAACAATAACAGAACATTTTCCCTCCCGGAAGGGAAAATTATTCTTATATTAATCCCATTCGGGAAAGCCAGACCGTTGAATGAGGTAAACTTCCGCGAGCGTGCTAATTCTTCCGGCCGACAAAGGACATTAATTGCGTGGACCAGACATTTGCATTGCCTTGCATGATGATATGACGAATTTACTCCGGAACGTGCCGCGAACCCGCTAAAGCATCCGGTTCTGCAATGCCCAGACCGCCGCCTCGACCCGGGACTTAAGGCTCATTTTCTTTAGCAGATGCTTCACATGTACTTTCACCGTGCTTTCGGTAATATCCAGCTTGCGGGCAATCAGCTTGTTCGACAGTCCGTGGGCCAGCAGTTTAAGTATATCCCTTTCCCGCGGGGTCAATGACTGGAGATCCCGCTCCGCGCCGGGGCGGTTTTCACGCAGCCCCGCCGCCAGCACCGGCATCAGCGCCGCGCTCAGCACCATCTTGCCCGCCGCCGCCTGTCGCAGAGACTCCAGCAAATCCTCCGGCTCCATATCCTTAAGCAAATACCCGTCGGCGCCGCGTTTTATGGCGGTAATCACGTCATCTTCGTGGTCGGACACGCTAAATACCACGATCCGTCCGGAAAGGGGAATACGGCGCATTTTATCCAGCGTATCCAGTCCGTTCAGTCCCGGCATATTCAGATCCAGCAGAATCAAATCAGGATCCCACTCCTCGGCCAGCCGCACGCCTTCTTCGCCATTGGTGGCTTCCGCCACCACTTTCAGACCGCCGTCCAGGCTGATTAATTGCCGGACCCCGCTGCGAAGCATCGGATGATCGTCAATCAATAAAATGGTGGCGGGCTCTACATCGCTCATGGGTGGCTCCTGTTGACCTGCTCTTCCGGCGCCTCTGTCGTCATCGGTTCCGGATAAACCACCACCCGGACTTCCGTGCCGCCGGCGGGACGGCGCATGGCCCTGCAATGACCCGGCAGCCCGGCGGCGCGATCCCGCATGATCATTAATCCGTAATGATGCGGTCGCTGCTGCTCATCCGGCAGGCCGCGTCCGTTATCGCAAATGCTCAGCACGGTCTCATCACCCTCCCTGCCCGCCGTAACGCTGACCCGGGTGGCATGCGCGTGTTTGAGGACATTATTCAGCGCTTCGCGGCTGATATGGATAAGATGAATCACCTGGTGCGGCGTAAAGGTGCCTGCGGGTAATTGATAATCGAAATCTATCCGAAACCCCAGCTTGGCCGAAAATTCATCCACCGCCTCCTTCAGCGCCGCCCGCAGACCCGGCTCGGTCATAGTCAGCCGGAACGTGGTCAGCAGTTCCCGCAGTTGCCGGTACGCGGTATTCATCTCCTCGCGCATCTGCTGCATCAACAGTTTATTTTCCGGCGCGGTATCCTGGCTTTGCATTTGCAGACAGCCGATTTGCAATTTCAAACAGGACAAAGACTGGGCGATGCTGTCATGCAATTCCGCGGCGATGGCGGTCCGTTCCGCCATCAGCAGCATCTGCTGACGATGCTCGGCCTGTCGCTCCAGCGCCAGCGTACTGGTGACTTGTTCAATCAGCGTAGCCATCAAACGCTGCTGGGCAGTGTCCAGGGGCTGCCGTACCGGATGCCGCGCCAGCACCAGGCCGTAATTGCCCAGTTTATCCCGCAGGCTCCAGCTCAGGGGCTGCAAATCCTCATCCCCCGCCGGACCGGCGGGGGAATGCGCGATCTCAGCCATCGGCGCGTGGTCGTCCGCAGTCGGCTCCGCCGGTCGGTCTTTAAAGGACTTAATCGCCGCTGCCTGGCCGTTTGCGGACGGTTCGGCGGACAGCGCGGGATCGCCCAATCGATCCACGCCGTCGCTTTCGTAAAGCCTGATTTGGATTTCCCGCAGCGGCGTGAAGGCCTGCAATTCCTCCAGCACCGGCAGCAGGCGCCGGCTTAACGGCTGGTTATTATGCAATTGCCGGCTGGTGCGATAGAGATAGTCCAGCACCCGGTTTTTTTGCTGTAAATCGGCGGTTTTTTGTGAAACCCGCTGCTCAAGTTCAGCATACATTTGCGACAGGGATTGTGACATGCTGTTCAATGTCAGGCCGAGCAGGTCCATTTCATGATGACCACGGCTCCCTGAGCCGGATGGCAGCGGATAGCGCTGGCTGAAATCCCCGGCGGCCACGGCGTTGGCCTGCCGCAGCAGCCGTCGCCAGGGTCGCAGCAGGCGCAGGCGCAGGTAAACAATCGTCCCCAGCAGTACTAGCAGGGATAAAACGATCTCCACCTTCTGCACCTGCGCCACCAGCATCAGCCGGTGCTCGGTTTTTTGATCGATGGCTGAAACCAGCGCATCCAGCTGACGTACAAACTCCCCCACCTCGCCGGCGGCATCCTGTGGACGTTGGGCCTGCAATAACCGCGGTTTCAGCCGGGTCAGCCAGTAATCATGCATCGCAAGATACCGGCCCGCCAAATGCTCACGCTGAACCAACTGCTGCAAGTCATCGCTTGATTGATCCCGCTCCAGTTCCGACAGCAACGGGGCGCTGTCTTCGCCAAGAGGCACCCGCGACAGCAGCCGGTAGCTTTGCATGCGCAGCGAGCCGGCCTTGTTGATGGCATGGGCGTTACCCTGCATGCTGTGCGCCATCCACAACGAGAGGCTCATGCCGCCGATACCGAGCACGCTCAGCGTCAGCATGAGCAGCGTCACCTGGCGAACGATGGAGAGCGGGGCGGAAACCTGTTTACTCATGAAGGGGCATACCTTATCAGCAGGGCTTCTGTTTGGTTACACAGGGCAGACGCTATCAACCCTATATCACAGGGCATATCTATCATCCAACGTACATTCTTTCCCATCGCAGGGGATTACCCTATACCCCTTATGGAGTACTCCTAAATAGCCAAAGCGAGGGGATTGATAACCATACAAATTATATATGTTTATAGTGCTTTGAATCTAAATATCTTTTTCAAAACGCCGCATACTTATAAAGGATATGGGCGCCTCATGTGTCGTTTTAATGACAACCGTTAGCTTGATTTACATCAATTCCGGTCGGGGAAAGGTTGCCTAGGGTAGCGAGCAATAACTCTACTCTTCTTAGCCTGAGCGAGGCCCGTCATGAACCCTCTCACACGAACCATCAGCGCTCCCCGCGGATCCGTCATCGAAGAATGGCAGCCGGAGCAGCCGGAATTCTGGCGCGCCGATGGACAGCCTATTGCCCGGCGCAACCTGTGGATTTCAATTTATTGCCTGCTATTGGCGTTTTGCGTCTGGATGCTGTTCAGCGCGGTGGCGGTAAACCTGAACAAAGTCGGTTTCCATTTTACCACCGACCAGCTGTTCTTGCTTACCGCCCTGCCAGCGGCGTCGGGAGCTATCCTGCGGGTGCCGTACTCTTTTATGGTGCCGCTGATGGGCGGGCGCCGCTGGACGGCCATCAGCACCCTGTTCATGGTGATCCCCTGCCTGTGGCTGGGGGTGGCGGTACAGGATCCGCACACGCCGTTCGGCGTCTTCGTCACCATCTCCCTGCTGTGCGGTTTCGCCGGCGCCAATTTCGCCTCCAGCATGGCCAATATCAGTTTTTTCTTTCCGAAAGCCATGCAGGGCAGCGCGCTGGGGCTGAACGGCGGCATGGGTAATCTGGGGGTCAGCGTCATGCAATTGGTGGCTCCGCTGGCCATCTCCTGGTCGATGTTCTCCTTCTTCGGCGGCAGCGGCCAGCTACAGGCGGACGGCAGCCGGTTATGGCTGGAAAACGCCGCCTGGGTCTGGGTGCCGCTGCTGCTTATCGCCACGCTGGCGGCCTGGTTCGGCATGAACGATCTCGCCACCGCCAGGGCGTCTCTGGGCCGTCAGCTCCTGGTGCTTAAACGCGGACATATGTGGATACTCAGCCTGCTCTACCTGGCCACCTTCGGTTCCTTTATCGGCTTCTCGGCGGGGTTCGCCATGCTGGCGAAAACGCAGTTCCCGGCCATGCAAATCCTGCATTACGCCTTTTTCGGCCCGTTTGTCGGCGCGCTGGCGCGTTCCGCCGGCGGTGCGCTGTCGGACCGGCTCGGCGGCATCCGGGTGACGCTGGGGAATTTCATCCTGATGGCGGTCTTTGTCGCCCTGCTGTTCCTCACGCTCCCCAGCCAGGGGCAAGGCGGCTCCTTCGTGGGGTTTCTCGGCGTATTCCTGCTGCTGTTCCTAACCGCCGGGCTGGGCAGCGGTTCCACTTTCCAAATGATTACGGTGATTTTGCGGCGGCTGGCGGTGTCACGAGTGCTGGCCCAGGGCGGCAGCGGCGAGGAAGCACAGCGGGAGGCGGCCACCGAATCCGCCGCCGCGCTGGGGTTTATTTCCGCCATCGGCGCGGCGGGGGGCTTTTTTATTCCCCAGGCCTTCGGCATGTCGCTGGCGCTCACCGGTTCCCCGGCCGGGGCGATGAAGCTGTTCCTGGTGTTTTACGTGGTATGCGTCCTGATCACCTGGTTTGTCTACGGCCGCAATATCAATCACGGCCTAGCCACCAAAAAACCGCGCCCATAGTAACCGGATGCGGTTTCGGAATGATGGCTAACATACTCGGGGTCAATAAAGGAGGGACAGGATGATAGAAGAGTAAACCGTCCGCGCCAGGACGGCGCGGATCGAGCCCACAGGGATGTGTTCACGGCCGGATTTACCGCATTGCTGCGATCTAGCATCCTGTTCCGCCCGGGCACTTTGTAAACGCTCTTAAACCGCGGCGGCACTCTAACTTCAACCTGGAGACATCCGGATGAGCAAATTTCTCGACAGGTTCCGCTATTTCAGCCAGCTGGACAAGCCATTCGCCGACGGACACGGCCAGACGCTGAATACCAACCGCGATTGGGAAGACGGCTACCGCAGCCGCTGGCAGCACGACAAAATCGTGCGGTCCACCCATGGCGTGAACTGTACCGGCTCATGCAGCTGGAAAATTTATGTCAAAAACGGCCTGGTGACCTGGGAAACCCAGCAAACGGATTACCCCCGCACCCGGCCGGATATGCCGAACCATGAGCCGCGCGGATGCCCGCGCGGCGCCAGCTACTCCTGGTATCTTTACAGCGCCAACCGGCTCAAGTACCCCCAGATACGCAAGCTGTTGCTGTTTTTATGGCGCGAGGCCCGGGCGGAACATGAAGATCCGGTTGATGCCTGGGCGGCCATTATGTCCAACACCGCCGCCGTCCGGCGCTACAAACAGGCGCGCGGGCGAGGCGGTTTTGTCCGCACCTCCTGGACGGAAGCCAACGAGCTGATTGCCGCCGCCAATGTCTATACCGCGAAAACTTACGGTCCGGATCGCATCATCGGCTTTTCCCCCATCCCGGCGATGTCGATGGTGTCCTACGCCGCGGGCACCCGCTATCTGTCGTTAATCGGCGGCGTTTGCCTGAGCTTTTATGACTGGTATTGCGATTTGCCCCCCGCCTCGCCCATGACCTGGGGCGAACAGACCGACGTACCGGAGGCGGCGGATTGGTACAACTCCTCCTATATCATCGCCTGGGGCTCCAACGTGCCGCAGACCCGGACGCCGGACGCCCATTTTTTCACCGAGGTTCGCTACAAGGGCACCAAAACCGTCGCCGTGACCCCCGATTACTCCGAGGTCGCCAAGCTGTGCGATCTGTGGCTGCATCCCAAGCAGGGCACGGACAGCGCGCTGGCGCTGGCCATGGGCCATGTGATCCTGCAAGAGTTTTATATCAATCGCCAGAGCGCATATTTCCTGGATTATGTTCGCCGCTATACGGATATGCCGATGCTGGTGCTGCTGGAGCCGCGGGACGGCTATTATGCCGCCGGCCGCCTGCTGCGGGCCGCCGATCTGGTGGAGGGATTGGGGCAAAGCAATAACCCGCAGTGGAAAACCGTGGCTATTGATGCCGAAAGCGGCGAGCTGACGGTGCCGCTGGGTTCCATCGGTTTTCGCTGGGGCGAAAAGGGCAAGTGGAACCTTGAACAGCGCGACGGCGGCAATGGGCGGGCCATCACGCTGCAGCTGAGCCTGATGGAGGGTCGTGATCGGGTAGTAGAGGTAGGTTTTCCCTATTTCGGCGGCATAGAGGGGGAACATCTTAACGCCGTGCCATTGGACAATATCCTGCGGCATAAGCTGCCGGTGAAATCCCTGATGCTGGCGGACGGCAGTCAGGCGCTGGTGACCAGCGTCTACGACCTGACCCTGGCCAACTACGGCATTGAGCGCGGCCTGGGGGATGAAAACTGCGCCGGCGATTACGATCAAATCAAGGCTTACAGCCCGGCCTGGGGAGAAAAGGTCAGCGGCGTTTCCCGGCAGAATATCATCCGCGTGGCGCGGGAATTCGCCGATAACGCCGACAAAACCCATGGGCGCTCCATGATTATCCTCGGCGCCGGCATCAACCACTGGTACCACATGGATATGAGCTACCGCGGCCTGATCAACATGCTGGTCTTCTGCGGCTGTATCGGACAAAGCGGTGGCGGCTGGGCGCACTACGTCGGCCAGGAAAAGCTGCGGCCGCAAACCGGCTGGCTTCCGCTGGCCTTCGGCCTGGACTGGCAGCGGCCGCCCCGGCAAATGAACAGCACATCGTTTTTTTATAACCACTCCAGCCAATGGCGTTATGAAACCTTGTCGCCCCAGGAACTATTGTCGCCCCTGGCGGATAAATCCCGCTTCACCGGCAGCCTGATCGATTTTAACGTTCGCGCCGAACGCATGGGCTGGCTGCCTTCCGCGCCGCAGCTCAATACCAACCCGCTGTCCATTGCCGATTGTGCCCACGCAGCCGGGCTGACGCCGCAGGAGTACATGGTAAAGGCGCTGCAGGACGGCTCCTTGCGCTTTGCCGCCGAGCAGCCGGACGAACCGCGGAATTTTCCCCGCAATCTGTTTGTCTGGCGCTCCAATTTGCTCGGCTCGTCCGGCAAAGGCCATGAGTATATGTTGAAATACCTGCTGGGCACCGAACACGGTATCCAGGGTCAGGATCTGGGCCGCCAGGGCGGCGTGATGCCGGAAGAGGTGGAGTGGCGCGAGCAGGGGGGCGAGGGCAAGCTTGATCTGGTGGTAACACTGGATTTCCGCATGTCCAGCACCTGTCTTTATTCCGACATCGTGCTGCCCACCGCCACCTGGTATGAAAAGGACGATCTGAATACGTCCGATATGCACCCCTTTATCCACCCGTTTTCGGCGGCGGTGGATCCGGCCTGGGAATCGAAAAGCGACTGGGAAATCTATAAAGGCATCGCCAAGGCGTTTTCACAGGTTTGCCGGGGGCATCTGGGGGTGGAAACCGATGTGGTGACCCTCCCCATCCAGCATGATTCTCCGGCTGAACTGGCGCAACCTTTCGGCGTGGAGGACTGGAAAAAGGGCGAATGTCCGTTAATCCCGGGCAAGACCGCGCCGCATTTCATGGTGGTGGAACGGGACTATCCAAACACCTACGAACGCTTCACTTCCCTCGGTCCGCTGCTGGATAAGCTCGGCAACGGCGGTAAAGGCATCAACTGGGATACCCAGGCCGAGGTGGATTTCCTCAGAAAACTGAATCGCGCCAAACTCGACGGCGCCGCCGTCGGGCGTCCCAATATTGATACCGCCATAGACGCCGCCGAAGTGATTTTATCCCTGGCGCCGGAAACCAACGGCCAGGTGGCGGTTAAGGCTTGGACCTCTCTGGGGGTGACCACCGGCCGTGATCACCGTCATCTGGCCCTCAACAAGGAAGACGAAAAAATCCGTTTCCGTGATTTGCAGGCGCAGCCGCGCAAAATAATCTCCAGCCCTATCTGGTCCGGCCTGGAAGATGAGCATGTGTCCTACACCGCCGGTTATACCAATGTGCACGAACTGATTCCCTGGCGCACCCTGTCGGGCCGGCAGCAGCTGTATCAGGATCATGCGTGGATGCGCGCCTTCGGCGAAAGTCTGCTGGTCTATCGCCCGCCCATCGACACCCGTGCCGCACTGCCGTTGCTGAACATGAAACCCAACGGTAATCCGGAGAAAGCGCTGAACTTTCTCACGCCGCACCAGAAATGGGGTATCCACTCCACCTACAGCGACAATCTGCTGATGCTGACCCTGTCCCGGGGCGGCCCGATCCTTTGGATAAGCGAAGACGACGCGCGGGAGCTGGGCATCGCCGATAACGACTGGGTGGAGGCGTTCAACGCCAACGGCGCCCTCAGCGCCCGGGCGGTGGTGAGCCAGCGCATTCCCGCCGGCATGATCATGATGTATCACGCCCAGGAGCGGATCATGAATCTCCCCGGTTCGGAAATCACCGGCCAGCGCGGCGGCATTCACAACTCGGTGACCCGGGTCTGTCCTAAACCCACCCATATGATCGGCGGATACGCCCAGCTCGCCTACGGCTTCAACTACTACGGCACCGTCGGCTCCAACCGCGATGAATTCGTGGTGATCCGCAGAATGGACCGTATCGACTGGCTGGACGGCGAAGGCAATGATGACGCCCAGGGCAATGCGGCGGCGGGAACTTCACATTATACGGCGAGGGTAAAATGAACATTCGCTCTCAAGTGGGCATGGTGCTCAATCTCGATAAATGCATCGGCTGCCACACCTGCTCGGTGACCTGCAAAAACGTCTGGACCAGCCGTGAAGGCATGGAGTACGCCTGGTTCAATAACGTCGAGAGCAAGCCGGGTATCGGTTATCCCCATGCCTGGGAAGATCAGGAAAAATGGCAGGGGGGCTGGATCCGCACCATCAAAGGCCGGCTACAGCCGCGCATGGGCAGCCGGGTCGGTTTGTTGTCGAACATTTTCGCCAATCCCCATATGCCGGAAATCGATGATTATTACGAGCCGTTTGATTACGACTACCAAAACCTGCATAACGCGCCCCAGGGCAAACATCAGCCGGTGGCTCGGCCCCGATCGCTGCTGACCGGCCGGCGGATGAAAAAAATCGTCGGCAGCGCCAACTGGGAAGATATTCTCGGCGGCGAATTCGAGCAGCGCGCCCGGGACCGCAATTTTGATCATATTCAAAAAGCCATGTACGGCGAGTATGAAAACACGTTCATGATGTATCTGCCGCGCCTGTGCGAGCACTGCCTTAACCCCGCCTGCGTGGCCACCTGCCCGAGCGGTGCTATATACAAGCGCGGCGAAGACGGCATTGTGCTTATAGACCAGGACAAATGCCGCGGGTGGCGCATGTGCCTTACCGGCTGTCCTTACAAAAAGATTTATTTCAACTGGAAAAGCGGCAAGTCGGAAAAATGCATTTTCTGCTATCCGCGTATCGAAGCGGGACAGCCTACCGTCTGCTCTGAGACCTGCGTCGGGCGCATCCGCTATCTGGGCGTATTGCTCTATGACGCCGATCGTATCGAACAGGCGGCGTTGGCGCGAGACGAGCAGCATCTCTACCAGAGCCAGCTGGATATTTTCCTCGACCCCAACGATCCACAGGTCATCGCCCAGGCGCTGCGGGACGGCATACCCCAGGGGGTGATCGACGCGGCCCGTCAGTCCCCGGTCTATAAACTGGCGGTGGACTGGAAGTTGGCGCTGCCGTTGCATCCGGAATACCGAACGCTGCCGATGGTGTGGTATGTCCCGCCGCTGTCTCCCATCCAATCCGCCGCCGACGGCGGCTATGTGTCGCAAAACGGCGTGCTGCCGGACGTGGAAAGCCTGCGTATTCCCCTGCAATACCTGGCCAATATGCTCACCGCCGGCGATACCGCGCCGGTATTGCTGGCCTTAAAGCGTCTGCTTGCCATGCGCCATTACAAACGCGCTGAAACGGTGGAGGGCGTGACGGACACCCGCGCCCTGGAGGAAGTGGGCTTAACCGAGGCCCAAGCACGGGAAATGTACCGCTACCTGGCCATCGCCAACTACGAGGATCGTTTTGTGGTGCCCTCCAGCCATCGGGAGCTGGCGCGGGAAGCCTTCCCAGAAACCCGTGGCTGCGGTTTCAGCTTCGGCGACGGCTGCCGCGGCAGCGACAGCCGGTTCAATTTGTTTGATGCCCGGCGTATCGACGCCATCGATATCAGCGGCAAAACGGCCCGGGGAGGCCCCCATGATTAGCCTGAAAATCATTGGCATATTATTGGATTATCCCCGGCAGGATGTCCGGGATAACCTGGATGAACTGATCTCGGCGGTTCAGGGTGCCGATGAGCTTGCCCCTGATCAAAACGCACTGCTGGTGGATTTTATTCAGGGACATTGCGCCGGGCCGCTGTTGGACGCGCAGGAAATCTATTGCGGATTGTTCGACAAGGGCCGCGCCATGTCGCTGCTGTTATTCGAGCATGTGCACGGGGAATCCCGCGATCGCGGCCAGGCCATGGTGGATTTGCTGCGGCAATATCAAGACGCCGGTTTGCAGCTACGCAGCCGCGAGCTGCCGGATTTCTTGCCGCTGTATCTGGAATACCTTTCGCTAAGCCCGGCGGAAGACGCCCGGGAAGGTCTGCGGGATATCGCGCCGATCCTGGCTCTGCTGGGGGCGCGGCTGCGGCAGCGCGAGACCCGGTATGCCGAGCTGTTTGATCTTTTGCTTTACCTGAGCGGTAGCGAATTGCGCAGCACCACCCTGCGGGAGCAGGTCACCGGCGAGGCGCGGGACGACACCCCGGCGGCGCTGGACGCGGTGTGGGCAGAGGAGCAGGTCACGTTCCTGGGCGGGGAAGGCTGTGGCACGGCGGAGCAGACCCGGCATCAACGGAGGTTCGCCGGCGCGGTGGTGCCGCAATATCTTGATATCGGACAGGTCCCGGCGCGGCCGTCCGCCGATGATGTCGCCGCCGATGCGGCCCGGCAATCCTCATTAAACGATCCCGCTGAGGCGTTACAGCAATCTGCGGCAAGTAAAATCGCTGATGCGCGGCCGTCTCCCGCCCGGCACAGAGGACAATAACGATGTTATTTCTCAACGCGTTTTTTTTCGATATCTATCCCTACATCGCCGGCGCGGTGTTCCTCATCGGCAGTTGGCTGCGCTATGACTACGGGCAATACAGCTGGCGAGCCGGTTCAAGCCAGATACTGGACAAAAAAGGGATGCGCCTGGCGTCCAATCTGTTCCATATCGGCATTCTCGGTATCTTTTTCGGCCATTTGTTCGGCTTGCTGACGCCCCATTGGGTCTACGAGCCGTTTTTGTCCGTGGCGCTAAAACAAAAGCTGGCCATGGGGGCCGGGGGAATCTGCGGCTTATTGACACTGGCGGGGGGCGGACTGCTGTTAAAACGCCGGTTATTGAACCCGCGGGTGCGGGCAAACTCCAGCTTCGGGGATATCATGATTCTTACCTTGCTGGTGGCGCAGGTCTGCCTTGGCCTGCTGACCATTCCGTTTTCCGCCCGTCACCCGGACGGCAGCGAGATGATGAAACTGGTGGGCTGGGCGCAAGCGGTGGTAACGTTTCATACCGGCGCCTCGGCGCACCTGGAGGGCGTGGCGTTTATCTACCGCCTGCATCTGGTTCTGGGCATGACGCTGTTCCTGCTGTTCCCCTTCTGCCGGCTGGTGCATATCTGGAGCGCGCCGGTGGAGTATTTGACCCGGCGTTATCAACTGGTGCGGAACCGGCATTAAATGGAGTGGTCTAGAACTGGCTTGTTCAAAGAATTGTTCTGCCATTGTTTTGAGCTTGAGGCCACTCAGTAAAATGGCACGTCCCATTAGCGCGCGTTTCAGACAGATTTATAACAAAATACCAGCGATTTATCGCCGACGAGCTGTGTCCGCGTTTTTTCAAAGTCATTTGGCAGTACCATAAACTCTTTAAACTTAGGCCTCTAAATTTGCAAACGCTCTCCCTTTTCCGTCACTACACCATTATAGTGTAATGCTCTAACAAAAAAAATTATAGAAGCTACATCATGATGCTTAGTATATTGAATACGACGCATTTAGGGGATACCTACTTTAATGAGTTGTATGAAAATTTATTTTTAATTTATAATTATGAAAAACGTTCTTCATACAATCGATATTTGTTAGGGTTGTTTTTCTCCTTGCTGATATCGAAATGAGTTGGTAGTATCTTCGCTAGAACAATCGTTTAATTTTACAAGGTGTTTTTTTATCTGTCAATAATATTCAGCATAGGTATGTTTATTATAAAAAATAATTAAGGTTTAATTTTTTTAGCATGATGTCAAATAAGGATTTTTTTAAAAATAAAAATTCTTAAATGTATAATATCAATAATTTGAATAAATGGCTCATTATTGGTAAAGAATATATTTTTTTGTTTTTAAAAAATTATCTTCCGAAATGATAGGGACATTAAGACGCTTTGTGCAAAATCCGTCATGGATTTTTAAATACGCTCTTATTTCATATAAGGATATTTTATGAATTTTATAAACGTAATCAAACCAACTCATATATGTAATTTGGCATGCACATATTGTTATAATGAAGATGTTCGTAAGCCAATTATGTCAAAACAAACTTTGCAAAAGCTAATTTATGAGAACTTCAGTTATGTACGTAAAATGGGTGCATTCACAGGTATCGAGTTCATTTGGCATGGCGGTGAACCTTTCATCGCAGGCATAGACTTTTACGAGGCTGCTGTGCAATTCCAAAATGAATATGCACAAGGTCTACATTATATTAATACTATACAGACCAATGCAACTTTATTCAATAATAGATGGTTAGATTTCATAATAAAAAATAATTTTGCTGTCAGTGTGTCTATTGATGGCCCAAAGGACATCCATGATGAGAATAGGATAGATCATAAAGGCCGAGGCAGTTTCGAACGCGTTATGGCTGGAATAAAAAAGTTGCGCGAGGCAAATATTAGTTTTGGCAGCGTGCTGGTCGTAAACAAGAAAAATAAAAAATATATCGACGAAATATACGATTTCCTTCTGAGTGAAAAGATTGCTTTCAACATAATACCATTAACTAAATCGGGTAGTGCTGCTACATCATTTGATAATTTAGGATTGGATGCGGAAGAATATGCAGACCCTTGGATAAAGTTATATGATCGTTGGTTTGAAGCTGCAGGCGAGAATTATATCTATATATCAGATTTTGTCAGAAAAACTCAAGCTATCATGGCCGGTAGAGCTGCAGACTGTATTGGTATGTCTCAGTGTGGTAATGCTAATTGCTCAACGGATCCACTCGGGGATATTTATCCTTGCGCTAGCCTATCAGGACATTCAGATCTTAAATTCGGTAATATAAATGATCATTCGCTTTTTGATATCATGAATTTCAATAGTGCCAAAGCGTGGCGAACTCGTAAAGTAGACAAGAATTGTAGCGTATGCAAATGGCAGCATGTATGTCATGGAGGATGTCAGTCAAGGTCTTACAATTTCTTTTCGGGTAATTACAACGTGAGGGATTATTATTGCCCAAGTTTATACAAAACTTACGAGCACATTGAACAGAAACTTCTGACCAAGGGTATAAAAGCAAGGGCTCCTTTCATTGATCATATGAACGACGGTCTGGGAGATACAGCGGCTTTTTTAAATATTCAACGAGATGAAGCTAATAAAATCGATATTACTGCTATTTAAAGGAGAGACTATGAGCGATAGAAACATTTCAACGTTACATACCTGGAATAAGGCACTTATAGATTGCGTTAAATTGACTGAGGATAATGTCTTAAAAGAGGGAGCAAAAATGGACCATGAAATTATTGAAAAATTAGTCCAAGCATCAACGGTACCATCATGGAATAGCAACGTTCACAAATATAGATGTTAAGTTTGTTCTGGCCTGAATTATTCAGGCCTTTGTTTAATGACTCATACCATTATAAAACATTATCCATCATGCACTGAATGAAAGGCTTTACTTCTTCTTTCCGTATATTGTTTGCTTCCTGAAGTGTCTCATCGGTAATGCTGAGTTCTTTCGTTACTTTATTTTTTGTATCGTGTAATTTTTTATCCATGATGACCTTGATACCTATTGTGTATGTATGGCCGTCGGGAAGTAATTCCGCACATTTTTCAATGCGTGTATTAGCGTTCTGTCTCATTATCTCCGTTCTTTCATGTGCCGCATTCGCGTTTGCAAAGGTAGCTACTGTAAGAGATGTAATTAATATGCAAGCTAATTGTTTCATATCGTCTCCTTGTTGAGGTAAATTAAGTTATTTTTTATCCATGAGAGTTGATTACAAGCAGAGATCTCATTATTTAAAGTATATCGCTAAGTAATGTAGATCTGCTGTAAGTAAGGATATTGCTTTTCTGTGTTTACATTTAGAATATAGGCTCAAGGAAAAGTTCATCGAATGGCGTAAGTATTTTTTTAATTTTTATTGCTAGATGGTAGTTAATGTTATAAATATAATTAGGTTTTTAATGAAAATAATATCACTTAAGAAAATCCCGATTAACACATTAAAGCGTCTTTATTTACCCATTTACCCATTTACCCATTTACACATTTACCCAAACTACGGCAGTGGTTGTAGCCGGGTTATTATGTGCAACATCAAGCCGTTCTTTAGCCGATTTTCGATTATCGTTTCTCGAATCCTCTAGCATACTGAACCCAGCACCGAGCAACATAACATGGCCCAATCATTATTCCCATCACATGCACCATATTGGTGCAGTAAAGGCCCGCTTATTGTGCAGGGTACTCTCCTGTTTATATGGACTTTTCACTGCCATCCTGCCGGCGAAAAAATTAAATTCACTCAATTTTGAATCAAATGAATCATCCAACCTGACCCCCTGCTGATTCTTTATCCTTTTAAAACGCTGCTCTGCCGTGCCAAGAATGAATCAATTGAATCATATTGAATCATTCTTGGCATATCCGTTGCAATTATGATTGGGATGAATCAAAACAACGGATAACCCTATGGATCAGCTTGCTCTGTGCCAGGCCATTAAAGCGCAATACGAATCCTTGCCGAAACAGGTACGGCAGGCGGCCAGTTTTGTTCTTGATCACCCGCAGGAAGTGGCGGTGATGTCTATGCGCGAACAGGCCCGGCTGGCGGGTATCCCGCCGTCCACCATGACCCGGCTGGCAAAACGCATCGGTTTATCGGGCTACGACGATATCCGCGATATCTTTATCAACGCCGTGCGCGCCAAGGGACATGAATACGGCTCCAGGGTCCCCGCGCTGGTGGAGATGAAACAGAAGGTGGGGGAGAGTTCGTTGCTGCTGGACCTGGCCAACACCACCACTGCCCATATTCAACAACTGTGCCAGCCCGATAGCCTGGCGGGAATCGTGCGCGCCGCCAAGACGCTATCGGCGGCCCGGGACATCTATTGCCTGGGACTGCGGTCCTCGTTCCCGGTGGCGTTTCACTTCTGCCATGTGGCCGCCTACTTTCAGCACAACGTCCATTTGGTGGAAGGAGCGGGTGAGAGCGGCATCATGTCCCTGATGAGTAACATCGGGCCTAAAGATGCCCTGCTGGTGTGCAGTCTGTCGCCCTATTCGCGCCGTTCAGTGGCCCTGACCCGCTACCTGTCCCAGCAGAAAGTCAAAATTATCGCCATCAGCGATAACGCCAGTTCGCCGGTGGCGCGGCTGGCCGGCGAATCCATCCTGGTAAAAAAACAGACCACCTCCTTTTTCGACACCCTGACGCCGGCTTTCCTGGTGAGCGAACTGCTGGTGGCCCTGATGGCCGCCACCGCTAAAGTGGATGTGCGCGCCTCGGTCAGTGCCACCGAGGAGAAATTATGGGCCATGGGCGAGTGGTGGAGCAACGAATAATTCCCCCTTGACCGGTCCAAACCCCGCAGCGTTATGAAAATTTTATAGGAAAACAACATGAGTGATTACAAGCCAGAATTGACCACCGCACCGAAGCACGGCCATAAAAGCCTGCTCTATTCCGAGGTGGTAAGTGATTTAAATACCCTTGATTCGGTGGATATCGCGGTTCTGGGCATTCCCTACGGTTCCCCTTACTCCATTGATGAGGTCACCAACGATCAGACCAATGCCCCCACCGCGGTACGGCAGGCCACCGATCGCGCGGTGCGCAGCATTGAGCGCTACGATTTCGATATCGGCGGTCCGCTGATGGACAATCAGCCGATCCACATGGTGGATTGCGGCGATATCGCCGGCGATGCCCGCACATTGGGCGGCCACTACGACGCCGCCGAAGCGGTGATACGCAAAATCCTCTCCCTCGGCGGTTTACCGCTGGTGATTGGCGGCGACCACGGGGTGCCTATTCCGGTGCTGCGGGCCATGGATACCCTGGGGCCGATTACCCTGATTCAAATCGATTCCCATCTGGACTGGCGGCAGGAAGTCAACGGCGTGACCGACGGCTACTCCAGCCCCATCCGCCGGGCGTCGGAAATGAAACACATCGGGGAGATTTTTCAGATTGGCCTGCGGGCCAACGGTTCCGCCCGCCAGGAGGAAGTGGATGCCGCGCTGGCTTACGGCGCGCATCTGATTACCGCCCATGAACTGCATGATGAGGGGGCGGAGGCGATTCTGAGCCGTATACCCGACGGCGGAAACTACTACCTGACCCTGGATGCCGACGGCATCGACCCCACCATTATGCCCGCCGTCGCCGGCCCGGCGCTGGGGGGCGTCACCTATTCCGAGGCCCGTAAAATCATTCAGGGCCTGGTGAAAAAAGGCCGGGTGGTGGGCATGGATATCGTTGAAATCACCCCGAAAAAAGATCTTAACGGCATTACCGCTATCACCGCCTGCCGGTTCTTTGTCAATCTTATCGGCACGGCGGTTCGGGCCGGGTATTTCAAAAAATAGTGTCATATCTTGCGCCGGTTCCGGCGAGGGGAGGTCTTTCGGGCCTTTCCTGCCGGCCGCGCTGTATTTCAACCTTTGACTGTTCAGGATTTGCATAATGAAAAGACGCTTTGCAATATCAATACTGGTGGGCACGCTGGCCGCTTTTTCCATGGTGACGGCCAATGCCGCCACGCTCCTCGATACCATCGTCAGCCAGAAAACCCTGCGGGTGGCGGTGCCGGTGGATTATCCGCCCTACGGCTACGTGGGCGGCGACATGGTGCCGCAGGGTCTGGATATCGATGTGGCCAACCTGATCGGCGAGAAGCTGGGGGCAAAAGTCACCCTGGTGCCGGTGACCGCGCCGAACCGGGTGCCTTATCTGCAAACCGGCAAAGCGGACATGACCATTTCCTCGTTGGGCAAAACCGCCGAACGCGCTAAGGTCATCGATTACAGCATCGCCTATGCGCCGTTTTTTGACGCGGTCTTCGGCGGCGCCAAAACTCAGGCGACGAATTATGCCGAACTGGCGGGTAAAACCGTTTCCGTGACGCGGGGATCGATGCAAGACGAAGAGTTGACACGTCTGGCGCCGAACGCCGAGGTGAAGCGATTCGAAGATAACAACAGCACCATCTCCGCCTTTCTTTCCGGTCAGACCCAGTTGACGGCTATCGGCACCACGGTGGCCGCCGCCATGCAGCAAAAGCATCCCGGGCTGGATTTGCAGCTGAAAGTGATTTTGTCCAATTCTCCCTGTTATGTGGGTATGCCCAAAGGCCAACCGGAACTGGTGAGTAAGGTCAATGAGATCCTGCGCGCCGCCAAGGCAGACGGCACCCTGAGCAAGATTTCCCAGAAATGGCTGGGCGCGCCGGCCGGCGATTTGCCGGAATAAGCCGGAATAAATGACGGGACCTGATGAGATGACGATGACAAGCGCTACCCAAACCCTGGCACGCTGGCTGACGGCGCTGGCGCCGGGTGACGTGCCCGGCGCGGTGAGTTGGGTGGCCACCCGCTGCCTAGTGGACACGCTGGGGGTCATGCTGGCGGGTTCGGCCACTTCCGTCGCCGGTATGGCTCGCCGGGTCATCGCGGTGAATGCCGCTACCGGCGCCGCCGCGGTGGCGGGGGACGCTCTGCGGGTTAGCGCCCCGGCGGCGGCATTTGCCAACGGCGTGGCCGCCCACGCCCTGGATTTTGACGATAACTGCTATGCCGGTTTTGTCCATGGTTCGGCGGTGATCGTGCCGGCGGCGTTAGCCGTCGCGCAAACACGCCGCGCCGACGGACAGACATTGCTCACCGCTTTGGTGGCCGGAGCGGAATGTCAGTACCGGGTCGGTATGGCCCTGGGCCGCCCCCTTTACGATCGCGGCTGGTGGACCACCGGCGTGCTCGGGGCGATTGGCGCCTGCGCCGCGTCCGCCCGATTAATGGGTCTGGACGCTGAAACCACTGCTCATGCCCTGGGGCTGGCCATAGCCGGCACCGGCGGGATGAAAAGCGTGTTCGGCAGCGACGCCAAACCGCTGCTGGCGGGGCGGGCCGCCGAAGCCGGCGTGACGGCGGCGCTGCTGGCGGAGCAGGGAGCAAGGGGGCCCCTCGACGCCCTGGAGCATGCTTACGGCCTGGCGGCGCTGTTTAACGACGGACATTTTGAGGCTAAGTGGCTTAATCCGCCGGAAGACGATTGGTGTTTGCTAGCGCCGGGGGTGGACGTCAAGCGCATACCGGTATGCCTCTCGTCCCACGCGGCGGTGGACGGGGTATTGAAGCTGGTGGCGGAGCACGGCATCGAACGGTCGCGGATCGCCGGCATCCGCTGCGACGTGCCGCCGGTGGTGGTCGCCAATCTTATTTATCCCCATCCCCGCAGCGGACAGCAGGGGCAGTTCAGTTTGCCGTTTGCCGTGGCGGCGTCTCTTCTGTTCGGCGAACTGACCCTGGAGCATCTGGACGATGCGCTGATGGCGGATAAAACGCTGACGGCCTTGATGGAACGGGTGAGCATGGTAAGCGGCCCGCGCTGGCAAGACGCCTCCCTGCTCACCGTCGCGCCGGAAGGGGCCGAGGTCACCCTAAGCCTGCATGACGGCAAGACCTTCAGTTGTTTTATGCCCAAGGCTATCGGCAGCGCTGATTACCCTTTGAGCGACGGGGCGCTGGAAAATAAATTCCTGCGCTGCGCAGGCAGGGTAATGGAACCGGCGACGTCGAAGCGGCTGGTAGCGGCGCTATGGCAATTGCCCCGGTTGGCCGATGTCAACGAACTTGCCGAAATGATGACGTTGCCGAGGGTGGACGGGATATGAATGAATTGTCATCGGGATTCACGTTCTCAGGGGCTCAATCTCATCGGAACGCAATGCGGTTCGGCAATGATAGCCGAATTTTCACCGGTAACTTTTCGCCGGAAATTTTTCACCGGTACGAAGGGAGGGCAGGTGATGACGTTTGATTTTTCCTCGGTTTTGCAGCAATGGCCGCTCTTGCTGAAAGGTACCCTGATCACACTGGCGATGACGCTGGTGTCCACGGTGCTCGGCCTGATTCTGGGCATCGCCTGCGGCTGGGCGAGGGCTTACGGCAAAAGGTGGCTGCGCCATCTGACGGGCTGCTACATCGAACTGGTGCGCAATACGCCCTATATCGTGCAGCTGTTTTTTATCTATTTCGGCCTGCCGGCCTTGGGACTGAATTTGTCCGCCATTACCGCCAGCGTCCTGTCCCTGATCCTGAACCTGGCGGCCTATGCCGGCGAGATCACCCGCGCCGGCATCGACGCCACGCCCCGCAGCCAGGTGGAGGCGGCGCAAAGCCTGGCGATGAATCGCTGGCAGATATTTTCCCGGGTGGTGCTGCCGCCGTCGTTGTCCCGGGTCTGGCCGGCCCTGATAAGCCAGGTGATCATCATCATGCTCGGGTCGGCGGTATGCAGCCAGATTTCCACCGAGGAGCTGTCGTTCAGCGCCAGTCTCATCGCCAGCCGCTCATTCCGCAATTTTGAAGCTTTTATCATCGCGGCGGCGATTTACCTGGCGTTGGCGATTTTTGTGCGCCAGTTCCTCGGCTGGGTTGGGCCGCGGTTTATCTTCGGACAAGCGGCGAGGAAACGGTCATGAGCGATTTCACCCTATGGGATATTTTCCGCAATCTGCTGTTGGCGCTGCGCTGGACCGTAGGATTGTCCGCCATCGCTTTTGTCGGCGGCGGCATCGTCGGGGCCATCCTGCTGATTATGCGCCTGTCGCACCGGAGATGGCTGCAATGGACGGTTATCCTCTATGTGAACCTGTTCCAGGGCACGCCGCTGCTGATGCAGCTGTTCCTGACCTATTTCGGCCTGGCGCTGTTCGGCATCAATACCACGCCGCTGTTCGCCGCCAGCATTTGCCTGACGCTCTACGCCAGCGCCTACCTGACGGACATCTGGCGCGGCAGCGTGGAAAGCATCCCCCGCCAGCAGTGGGAAGCGTCCGCCAGCCTGGCGCTCTCCTTTGGCGAACAGCTGCGCTACGTCATTTTGCCCCAGTCGTTCCGGCTCGCCCTGGCGCCGACGGTGGGTTTCCTGGTGCAGGCGGTGAAAGCCACCGCCCTGGCGTCGGTAATCGGTTTTGTGGAACTGACGCGCTCGGGGCAGATCATTTCCAACGCGACGTTTTCGCCCTTTCTGGTCTACGGCAGCGTGGCGTTGCTCTATTTTGTGCTGTGCTTCCCCCTCTCCTGGTGGAGCCGGCATTTGGAAAAACAGTTAACCCGTGGAGCAAACCGGCATGAGTGAACTTTCAACGGACAAGCCCTTCGCGGTGGTGGATATTCAGGGCCTGCATAAGCGCTTCGGCGATAACGAGGTGCTCAAGGGCATCGATTTGCAGATTAAACGCCAGGAGGTGGTGTGCATCCTGGGCAAAAGCGGTTCGGGCAAAAGTACGCTGCTGCGCTGCATCAACGGCCTGGAAAGCTTTGAAGAGGGAACGCTCCGCGTGGACGGGCAGGCCATCAAACAGCACGACCCGGTCGCCATGCGCGATTTGCGTCAGAACGTCGGCATGATTTTTCAAAGCTTTAATCTTTTTCCTCATCTCACGGTGGGCAGAAACATCATGCTGGCCCCGTCGCTGGTGAAAAAAATGCCGAAGGATACGGCGGAACGCGCCGCCCGGCTGCTACTGAAGCGCGTCGGCCTGGAAGAAAAATTCCATACCTGGCCGGACAATCTCTCGGGGGGCCAGCAGCAGCGCGTGGCCATCGCCCGTGCCCTGGCCATGACGCCGGAAGTGTTGCTGTGCGATGAGATCACCTCCGCCCTGGATCCTGAGCTGGTGGGTGAAGTGCTGCAGGTTATCGAGGCTCTGGCTACGGAGGGGATGACCATCATCATGGTGACCCATGAGATGAATTTCGCCCGCAAGGTCAGCGACCGCATCATATTTATGCATCAGGGCAAAGTCCACGAAACGGGTACGCCGACGGAGATTTTCGACAACCCGCAAACCCCTGAACTGAAGCAATTCCTGGCCTGATGGCCCCATTGCCGGCAGCCTGTCCCGCCAGGCACTTTGTCAACAAACTCACCGGCCTAAGGCCGGTATTAATCTTCGCCTCGGCACGCGCCCCGGCCATAAACCGCACTATCATGATATTTGGAGAAACAAGCATGGTCCATACCCGTATTCGTCCGTTCAATACCAAGGAAACCTATCCGGAACAGAAGCTGGATAACGATTTATGCCAGGCGGTGGTGGCGGGGAATATGATTTTCCTGCGCGGCCAGATAGGCCAGAACCTCGATACCCGCGAATCCGTGGGCATTGGCGACGTGGCGGCGCAAACCGAACAGGCGATGTACAACATCAATATGCTGCTGGAAGAAGCGGGCAGCAAGCTGGAGGATATCTGTAAAATCACCGTCTATCTCATTGATGTGCGCTACCGTGAAACGGTGTACAACATCATGGGGCGCTGGCTGAAAGGCGTTTTCCCGGTCTCCACCGGCCTGATGATCAGCCACCTGGCCCGGCCGGAGTGGTGGGTGGAAATCGATGTGATCGCCGTTAAGCCTTAAGGAGCATGCCGATGGTTACCGCAATCGAGCTGTTGTCGGCGCTGGTGGGCTATCCGACCCTGAGTCGCCGGTCGAACCTTGGGTTGATAGATTTCGTTGAGTCCTATCTGGCGGATTTCGGTATCGGCGCCCGCAGAATCTACAGCGAGGACGGAAGCCGGGCCAACCTTTATGCCACCATCGGCGCCGCGGACCGGGGGGGCATCTGCCTGTCCGGCCACTCTGACGTGGTGCCGGCGGACGGGCAACCCTGGAGCAGCGATCCATTCACCCTGCTGCGACGCGGCGACCGGCTGTACGGCCGAGGCAGCGCCGATATGAAAGGCTATCTGGCGTGCGTATTGGCCATGGTGCCCCGTTTCATCGAGGCGACCCGTGCCGCTGACGCCCGGCCGGTGCATATCGCCATCAGCTATGATGAAGAAATCGGCTGTGTCGGGGTGCGGGGATTACTGGATGAGCTGGCCCTTGACGGGGCCCGTCCCACCGGTTGTATTATCGGTGAACCGACCCTGATGCGGGTGGCCACCGCCCATAAAGGCAAAAGCGCCTGGCATTGTCTTGTGCAAGGGCAGGCGGCCCACTCCTCGCAAAATCATCTTGGCGTGAATGCCGTTGAATACGCGGCGGAGTTGGTGCTGTTTTTACGCAGCCAAGGTCGCGGCTGGCGGCAGGAAACCCAGGACAGCCGCTACGATCCGCCCTGGTCGACGGTGCAGGTGGGCACCATAAGCGGCGGCAGCGCGGTGAATATCGTGCCGGATAACTGCGAATTCGAGTTTGAAATCCGCCCGCTGCCCGGTACCCGGCATCACCTGCTGGCTGGAGAACTGGGGGATTACGCCAAACGTCTGCTGCCGGAAATGCGCTCGGTGTCGACGGCGGCGGATATCCTGCTGGAGCGGCGGGCGGAGTATCCCGGATTACTGGACGACGGCTCCCTTGATGCCCTTAAGCACCGTTGCGCCGGTGCGCTGGGACAGAAGGGCTTTGATTCGCTGAGCTTCGGCACCGAGGCCGGACTGTTCCAGCAGGCGGGCATTCCCACCGTGGTGTGCGGCCCGGGCTCCATCACCCAGGCCCATAAGGCGGATGAGTATGTGGATATCGAGCAGTTGGAACAGTGCCAGCGGTTTCTGGGGAAAATAGCGGGGTGCTGACAACTTTCGGCGTAAATCATAAACGATCAGCGCTTAGGTATTCCCGCGATGTATCAGCGCTGCTCCGGGCCGGATCGTTCCATTCGTAAATTTGATTTGAGGCGGGATCGCAGCAACAACAGCCGCCGCATTTTGCGCTTTTTGTCGTATAGCTGATGATTTTGTCTTTTTGCAGCCAGATGTCCAGCATGCCGCTGACCACCTGCGGCTCGCTGTGAAAATGGGTACTGACATCCAGCAGGCTCACCCGTTTTTTGTCACGGATATAATTTCTCAATTCTACTAAATTCATATCTATACCTCCAATGCAAGACCCGGCTCAGTCGCCGCCGGGCCCGGATTTATTCGGTTTTGGCCACCAGCGTCGTCATAGACTTGCCGGCGTTGTGCAACAGCACCAGGGTAACTAAAAAGGCGATTATCACCACGGCAATCGCGATGCTGGAATAAAGCTGATGCTGCATAAAGGTGCCCGCCTGATACACCAGTACCGCCGAACCGTATCCCAGGCCGGTGGTCCACCCTGCGGCGAAGAGGGTCCAGCGGGTTCCCACCTCGCGCCAAATGGCGGAAACGGCGGCGCAACAGGGGATATACAGCAGTATCATCATCAGGTAGGCGAAGGCGCCCAACGATCCGGAAAATAACGTGGTAATGGCGGTAATGGACGATACCGATACTGACTGTTGCGCAGCGGCGGCATTGCGGTCGCTAAGGTCACCGACGCTAATACCCAGCGGATCGGTAAAGGCGGAGCTTAATTTATGCAAATTTTCCGGGATAGTGGCGAAAGCGGCGGTGATACCGTCACGCAGGCTGAATGCTTTGCCATTATTGGCCGCTGTAACGTCCTGGGCACCCGTTGTTGATGCAGCGCCGATAGTGCTATAAAGGGAATTCAGGGTGCCCACCACCGCTTCCTTGGCGAAAATGCCGGTAAAAATCCCCACTGCGGCGGGCCAGTTATCCGGTTGCATCCCCATAGGGGCAAATACCGGTACGATGGTTTGGCCGATGGAGGAGAGCACCGATTTATTGGTGTCCTGGTTGCCGAAAGACCCGTCGGTACCCAGCGAATTCAGGAAGCTCAGAATTGCCACGATCGCGACAATCAGCTTGCCCGCCCGCAGGATAAAACTTTTCAGCCTGTCCCAGGTGCGCTGCAAAATGCCGCGCAGGGTGGGTAAATGATAGGGCGGCATCTCCATGACGAATGAGGACGCCTCGCCGCGCAGCGCGGTGTGTTTTAACAGGTATCCGGTACCCACCGCCGCCACGATGCCCAGGATATACAGCAGGAAGACCAGGTTCTGTCCCCCCACCGGAAAGAATGCGGTGGCGAACAGCACGTAAACCGGCAACCGGGCGCCGCAGGACATAAAGGGCGCCATCATTACGGTAATAATACGATCTCGCGGATTTTCGATGGTGCGGGAGGCCATGATGGCCGGCACATTACAGCCGAAGCCTACGATAAGCGGCACAAAGGCTTTGCCGGATAATCCCAGCGCCCGCATCAGGCGGTCCATGACAAAGGCCGCGCGTGCCATATAACCGGAATCCTCCAGCCAAGATAAAAAAAGATAGAGGCAACCGATCACCGGAATAAACGACGCCACGGTCTTGATACCATTGCCGATGCCGTCCGCCAAAATGGCTTTTAGCCATTCCGGCGTGCCTATCGCTTGCAACAGATGGCCGAAACCGTCAACGAATACCGTGCCGGTAAGCTGTTCGAAAAAATCAATAAAGCTGCTGCCGATATTAATGGTGAAGACGAACATCAGGTACATCACTGCAAAAAATATCGGGATGCCTAAAAAGCGGTGCAATACCACCTTGTCGATTTTATCGGTGAGGCTGGAGGATACCTGACCGTGGCGCATCACCGCCTGGCGAGCGATGGCGGAGACAAAACCATACCGTGCATCCGCCAGGAAAATATCCAGATCATCTTCATAATGTTCGACCAATTCGGCGATGGCGTGGTCGGCGTAGGCCAAGACGGGATCCGGCACCAGGGGACGGATGGTCCGGTCGCCCTCTAGCAGTTGGATTGCCAGCCAGCGGGGCTTGCCGGTGCTTTGAGCCGGAATGCGTCCGGCGATATCCTCAATGGCGCCGGCGATGTCGTCGGCATAAGGAATGCGGCTTTTTGGCAGCGGGGGCTGTTGCAAACCTTGCAGGCATAATTGGCGCAGATCGTCCAAACCCTTGCGACGACTGGCCACCATACCGATGACAGGACAACCCAGTCCGCGTTCGAGTGCCGCCAGATCGATTTCCAACTGATGCGCCTTGGCGATATCCATCATATTGACGACAACGATCATCGGCACAGCCATTTCGATGATTTGGGTTGTCAAATACAGGTTGCGTTCCATGTTGGCCGCATCGACGATATTTATCACCAGTTGCGCTTCGTTGGCAAGAATATAGTCACGGGCGATACGTTCATCTTCCGAACTGCGGGATGACGGATTCAGTGAATAAATGCCAGGCAAATCCACCAGCGTGATCAGCGTGTCGCGGTATTGGTAAGTACCGCTCTTTTTTTCAACGGTCACCCCCGGCCAATTGCCCACTGTCTGTTTACTGCCGGTGAGAGCATTGAACAGCGTGGTTTTACCGCAATTGGGATTTCCTACGACACAAATTACATTTTGTCCCGGCATGGCATTAATCCCTACTCTACATTCGGACTGTTTGCGTCCATTTTTTCCACCATCAGGATCCTGGCTTCTTCTTTGCGTACACTGATAGAGGAGCCTCTGACGCGAATTTCAATGGGATCGCCGAGCGGGGCGACGCGGGTTACCTGGAACAGAACGCCCGGCGTGACGCCCAAGGCCAGTAAACGCCGGCGATAATCGCTGGTGCCTTTGCTGTACCCGGTGACCCTACCCTGATCGTTAGGGGATAATTCCTGTAAAAACATACCCGGTACTCCCTGGTAGACGTTCGATGGGGGAAACCATGATTTTTTTTGCCATGTCATAATCCACGGCGATGCGATTATCTTCCACCGCAACCAATACCGGTCCTTTCTCCGAGCGTTGGATAACGCTGATTTCGCTGCCGGCGCGTAAACCCAAGGCGGCGAGTTGCTCCCGACGATCGTTTTCAAAGCGGATCAACGCCACCACCACCTTTGCCCCCAGGGGAATCTGCGCTAGCGACTGTAACCGCGTTATCCTGTCCGTCATCATAATTTTCCGGTTTTATAAACAATAGGCATCGTATCGGCGCTCGACTATGGGAAACACCGGTGAAATGAGAAGGCTAATCAATTGTATTCGTGCAGGCGTTGAGGCTGTTGATCTATATCAAAGGGGCTGGTTTCAGAGGATGAGAACTGTAAGAGTCTGTAATTGGCACATTAACAGATGATTTATCGGTGGCGGTCACATTATTTTCCCCCTGGACTGATCATGTTTATACTGATTTTCCTACCTCTGCGGATGCCTATGCACGGGTAGGTTACGGAGTGCTGAGAGCTGATAACCGCCGGGCCGCTTCTTACATGATTTATCTGCACGGCAGCAGGTGCCACCCGCATAATAGATGTCACCAGCGCCGCCGCGAATGAAGCGAGGCCCGCGGCAATCGTCTTATAGAACGGTGTTCAGGACAGGTCGGATAGCTTTTGCGCCGAGGCGATAAGTTCCGACAGCAGCATCTGTCGCCGCGTCTCATCCGTGTCGCGGCTGACCATAAAGCAGAACGCCGCAATGGCGTGACCACCGCGGGAGTGTACCGGCGCCGCCATGCAGCAGGTAAAGCTGTCGGACAATCCTTCGGTCAGGGAGAACCCCTGCTGTGCGGCGCGCCTAACATCCTCGAGAAACTGTCCGCTATCGATGGTGCGTCCGTCCGCCAGGATAAAATCTTCCGCCGGGATCAGCTCAAGAATGTCCTTCGGTGAGAGATGGCCCAGCAGCAATCGTCCGGAGGCGGTCCAGGGAATGGGCACCTTGACGCCGATATCCGAGGTGATTTTAAACGGACGCGAGCTGCTTTCCGATAACACCACCGTATATTTATTGCCTTCCAAAACGCAGAGCTGAACGGTTTCTCCCAAACGGTTTATCAGCTCAAGCATCAACTGATGGGCGCGACGCAGCAAATCGTTTTGCATGGCATAATCCGCACCGTAATAGTGCATTTCCCGACCGAAAAACACGCTGCCGTCCGGCAACGTTTCCAGCCAGTCCGCCTCCGTCAATAGGTTCACCAGTTCGTAAATACTCGATCGCGGCGCATCGGTGGATGCGATCAGTTCACGCATGGTCATGGGTCTTCTGGTGATATGCAACTGCCGGAATAATTCAATGATCCGGTCTACTCCCCTGGCCCGAGGCGGGTTAACTGAGGGCATAGCTGTTCTCCGTGATATCGCCGGCCGGCGTAATAGTGAGTATGCCGGAGCCGCCATTGTTCTGTCTAAACGGGCGGCGGCCGCCGGGTTTTGCCAGTGGGTATCATACACGGAATCAACAATATCCACAGCGTCCGTTCATTTTTGCTTAATGATATTCGATGCACTTTTATGGGGCCCTATTATTTTGCGTGGAGTGGAAATCTTATTTTCCATGGTGAAACGGTATTGAAAAGAGTAAACGGATTTAAGCAAAGGCACAGCGGAAAATAACGGCTTAATCGTGACAGTTCTGAATCCAGACATATAAATTCTGATTGCTTATTGCAAATTAAATTCTTTTATGACAGTCTGAAATTGTCCGGTATGTCGGAAATTAATCCGATATACCGGACAGATGTGCCGGACAAAGTGGGGTAATGGCTACTTAAATTATTTTGAACAAACAGGGCGGACAAAACCAGGTTTTGTGGCGCGGGAGACATCCTTATGGCAATAAAACGGTACGGTACCGAAGGCGGCGTGGGTACCGGCGGACAACGATTACCCTTTGCCCGGGCGGTTGAGGCGGACGGCTGGCTCTACATCTCGGGTCAGACGCCGATGACCGATGGCGAAATAGTGGAAGGCAGTATTATTGAACAAACCCGGCTGGCATTTGATAACTGCCTGCGTATTGCACAAGAGGCGGGCTACGAGGCTAAAGACGTGGTGCACGTCACCGCCGTGCTCACCGACGCGCGTTATTTCGGATCCTTTAATAAAGTCTTCGCTGAATATTTCTCTCAATTTCCTCCGGCGCGAATTTGCAGCGTTCAGGACCTTGTGGTGGATTGTAAGGTGGAAGTCGATATGAAATGTTTCCGCGCCGATAAAAAATAAACATTAACCGCCGGCGAGTTTATTTTAATCCAGCAAAATTGAAAACAGATATACCTAATAGGTTTCGAGTTGCTGCCGACGCAGCTGCAACGTGGAAGACGACGGGTATCACAATCATTTATTCGGGGGAATACAATAATGAATTGTTTTAATTACAAGAGGCATGCCGCCTGTCTGCTTACCGCCGCCGGCGTATTATCCATTATCGGCTGTACGCCCACCGATAACGGTAAGGCTAAAGACGCCGCCCTGGCCTCCACCCTGCAAACCGTCTTACAGCGGGGCACCCTGCGGGTGGGGGACTGCTTGTCCTTTGCGCCCTTTGGTTTCAACAATAAAGACGGCCAACCCGACGGCTACGATGTGGACTTGGCCAAGGAGCTGGCCAAGGATATGGGAGTGAAGCTCGAAGTGGTGGACACCACCAGCGCCAACCGTATTCCCAATTTGCAAACCAATAAAGTGGACGTGGTATTCTGTAATTTCACCCGCAATCTGGAGCGGGCCAAGGAAATCGGTTTTACCTCGCCTTATGTGGTGGCCAGCGAAGCGATGCTGGTGCGTAAAAACAGCGGCATCCAGTCCGCCAAGGATATGAGCGGCAAAACCATCGCCACGGTAAAAGGCTCCACCAATGGCGATGAAGTCCGCTCCATGGGCATCCCGGTGAAAATCCAGGAGTATGACAGCTCCCAGGCCGCGATACTCGCCGTCAAGCAGGGACAGGCCGACGCCATGATAGAGGATAACAACTTCCTGGCTTACCAGGCCAAGCTGGATCCTACCCTGGTGGTCACCAACGAGGCGCTGGTGCCGCTGGAATATAACGCCTTCGGCGTGAAGGCCGGCGATCAGCAGTGGATCAATTACCTCAATGAATTCCTGTTTGAAATCAACGCGTCTAAAGAAAACGCCGCGCTCTATCAAAAATGGTTCGGCACGGCGCCCCGTTATCCGCTGAATCCTCAGTATTGATGACCAGCGTGGGGTTTATCCGCCGACGGAGGCCGCTATGAGCTATCAATGGTTAACCCTCATCAGCTATTTTGATGTGTTTCTCACCGCCGCCTGGGTGACATTGCAGGTGACGGTGCTGGCATTTGTCCTGGCAATGGCGTTGGGTTTGCTAACCGCTCTGGCCCGATCCTGCCGTTTCTCCGTCCTGCGGTTTATTGCCGCCGCCTACGTTGAAATCATTCGCAACACGCCGGTGCTGCTGCAAATATTCATCGTGTTTTTCGGCCTGCCGTCCCTGGGGATGACCATGAGTGCCTGGACCGCCGGTATTATCGCCCTGGGCGTGAACGTGGGAGCGTACCTGGCGGAAGTCTTCCGCGCCGGAATCCAATCGGTGCCCCGCGGCCAGCAGGAGGCGGCAATGATTCTCGGTATCGGCCGGCGGGATATTTTTTTGCAGGTGGTGTTGCCCCAGGCGGCAAGGGCGGTCTATCCGGCCATTATCAACAATCTGATCCAGCTGTTGCTGGGCACCTCGCTGCTGTCGGCCATCGCCCTGCCGGAGCTCACCGGCACGGCGACGGTAATTAACGCCCGGACGCTGCTTTATATTCAGACCTTCACCGTGACCCTGGTGGCCTATCTGATTATGAGCAACGCCCTGGTGTGGATTGGCGGCTTTTTAGGACGGCATCTTTTCACGCCGCCGGTCATCGCCATAAAAAAGACCGGACCCTGGTTCAGCCGAAATAAAGCTAAAAACGGGGGCCTGGCATGAACGAATTATTAATCACCAGCATGCCGCTGCTGTTAAAGGGGCTGGGGGTTACGCTGCTGCTGTCGGCGGCCTCCATTATCGGCGGCACTGTGCTGGGGCTGCTGGCGGCCATACTGCGCAGCAGCCGCAACGGACCGGCCATCATCGTCGCCCGCCTGTATACCGAGCTGTTTCGCGGTTCGCCGGTGCTGATTACGTTGATGTTTATCTATTTCGGCGTGGCCTATTTCGGCTATGACATCAATATCTTCGCTGCCGGCGTTATCGGCCTGAGCGTTTATCAGGGCGCCTATATCGGCGAGGTATTTCGCGCCGGTATCGAGGCGGTGCCGAAAGGGCAATGGGAAGTGGCGCAAATCCTCGGCATGAACAAGCGCCACACTTTTTTATCGGTTGTCCTGCCGCAAACCCGGCGCATTGTCTTGCCGCCCCTTATCGGCCAGTACCTGTCGCTGATAAAAGATACCTCCATTATCAGCATGATCGGCATGTCAGAACTGCTGCGCCAGGGACAATCCATCGTCGATCGCATCGGTCAGCCGGTGGCGGTGTACAGCCTGGTGGCCGCCCTTTATTTCATTATCTGCTTTCCCATCTCCCGCTGGGTGCGGCGGCAGGAAAGCAACAGGAGTCTTTTATCATGACGGCTATTGTCAGCCCCAAACCCGCCATCGCCCTGAGCGGCGTGTCGAAATCCTTCGGCAGCACCCAGGTGCTCAAAGGCATCGATCTGGCCGTCAGTCCCGGCGAGGTGTTGGTGTTAATCGGCGCGTCCGGGTCCGGGAAAAGTACCGTGCTGCGCATCATGAGCGGTTTGGAGACCGCCGACGCCGGTGAAATATGGGTCAACGACGTGCCTTTGCATGACAGCCGGCGGGCCAAGGAGATTCGCGGGCATGTGGGCATGGTTTTCCAGCAGTTTAATCTGTTTCCCCATAAAACCGCCCTGGGCAATGTGACGCTGGCCCTGATCAAGGCGCGCAAAATGTCGAAAGCGGACGCCGAGCGCACCGCCATGGCGGCCTTGAATCGGGTGGGGCTGGCGGACCGGGCCGGTCATTATCCGTCGCAGCTGTCGGGGGGACAACAGCAGCGGGTGGCTATCGCCCGCGCCCTGGCGGTGGAGCCGAAGATTATGTTTTTCGACGAAGCCACCTCGGCGCTGGATCCCGAACTGGTGGGGGAGGTGACGGAAGTCATGCGCGAACTGGCCCGTGAGGGGATGACCATGGTGGTGGTGACCCATGAAATGGGTTTCGCCCGCAAAACCGCCGACCGGGTGGTATTTATGGACCAAGGGGTGATTGCGGAACAGGGGGCGCCGGAGCAGATTTTTGTCCATCCGCAAAATGCCCGCACACAGCAGTTTTTAAGCCGGGTGCTTGAGCACTGAGATAACCGATAGCCATCAAGACCGCCAGGCGGTTCGATATTAGGGGAATTCCATTATGTCCGATACCACAGATTTTTATGCCGCCGACGGCAGCCTGAACCCGGTGACACCGGGACCATTATATAAATCCGCCGGGGGAGACGGCCGCTCAGTGCTGGCAGCCGGCACCCCCTTGTTCGGCGGCGACGCGGTTTTTTCGCCGGTCATGATCCTCAAACAGGCGGCTTATGAGCAGAATATCACCGCCATGGCTGTTTATTGCCGCCAGCAGGGAGTGCTGCACGCGCCGCACGGCAAAACCTCCCTGGCGCCGGAACTGCTGCGTGGAGCAATACGCCAGGGGGCGTGGGGACTGAGCGCCGCTACGCCCGCCCAGGTGCGCGCCTTTCGGTCCTTCGGCATCAAAAACGTCTTTTTAGCCAATGAACTGGTGGACCCGGCGGGCATCCGCTGGATAGGGCGCTATCAGCACGACCATCCGGAGCAGCGGTTTATCTGCTACGTGGATTCCCTGGCCGGAGTACGGATACTGGAACAGGCCCTGGCGGATATTGACGTCCGCCTGACGGTATTGCTGGAAGTGTCGGTGGCCGGTGGTCGCACCGGCTGCCGTTCTTTGGCGGAGGCGCTGGACATCGCCCGGGCGGTGCGAGACAGCAATAAGCTGCAACTCATCGGACTGGCCGGCTACGAAGGCGCCATCGCGGGAGATCGCAGCGCTGAATCCCTCGCCAAAGTGCGGGACTATTGCCGCTGGATGATGACCGTGGCGAGCGCCGTGGACGGCGAGGGGCTGTTCGGGGTGGATGAAATATTGCTGAGCGCCGGGGGCGGGACCTTTTTTGATATTGTGGTAGAAATGTTCAAAGCGGTGTCCCTGTCCCGTCCCACCCTGGTGATGATTCGTTCCGGGGCCTATATGGCCCACGACGACGGTCTTTATGCCCGCATCGCCCCATTTGCCCAGCCCGGCTCGGCGTTCCATTTGCAACCGGCGCTGGAAATCTGGGGCCGGGTGCTGTCGCGCCCGGAACCGGAGTTGGCTATTCTCGATTTTGGCCGCCGCGACGTGCCTTTTGACCAGGATTTGCCGATGCCCCACAGCTTTCGCAATCAAGACGGCGGACAGTCGCGTGACGCCAGGGCGGCGGAGGTCACCGCGGTAAACGATCAGCATGCCTATCTGCGCGTGGCGGCGGACGACCCGCTGCAGGTGGGTGACTGGGTGGGATGCGGGATATCCCATCCCTGTACCGCCTTTGACAAATGGCGCTACCTGCCGCTGGTGGACGATGATTATGTCTGCGTCGGACAGGTGACGACCTGGTTTTAACGATTTTTTATCTGCGCTGGCCGTCGGTGATAGCCAATATCATCGAAGGCCTCAGCGCAGAGAAAAGCATGCTGCAAAAAAAATCTATAAGCCCGCCCTAACAGGGAATGTCTATTACAGCACTTTGCTTGAATATTCAGAAATTCAAAGATTGAATTGTATCTAAGGCAGTTGCTTTCGTTATAAAAAACCAAATTTGCAAGTTCCCATGCTTAATCTCCTTTAAAGTAAAATTAATGGATGCATGATATCAACGGCTCATTCCCTGATCTACTTTAATGATTGTCATTGTGTCCTTTAATAATTGAATTTACTGAACTTTTTATCAAACTAAATTAAGGAAGAATAGAGAATGATGAATTCCAGCCCTCATTCCGTAATGGGTTCAACGTTTTGTCCGGTATCTAATGAAGAAAACCTTGATGATAACGGGTTGGCGGAGGTTGCTAAAACCATCAAGGTAAGCAATACCTCTTCAGCGATGCCGCAGTCGACTCATCCTCGAAGCGGCACAGATAATGTTAAGCCAAAGTACACCCTATCTTATTTTCTGGCCGCAAACTCGGGGGAAAAAGATTTCACTTTAGAACATAAATATCATCCTGTGGCTGTATTTGGCTTAAGGAAAAAACAAGATAATCTTAAGTCTCTTTTGGAAGAAGGTTTAGGATTAAAAAGAGTAACAACAATTAATATACTGAATATGCGTATAGGACTAAATGAACCGCCCCGGCACTGGGAAAAACTTAGTTATCCCACAAAAAAACTTTTTGATCGTGCTATTAAAAATATTTCAAAAATCAGTGACCGCGCGCCCTTGCAAACTTCAGAAAAATCCCACAGAGGGTTAATGTTTCGTTGGAGCAATCACTTATATGCTAACAAGGAAAAGCTTGATCCCATCATCCGAATCAGAACTCTTCTTAATCAAACTGTGGCTAATGGTAATAAAGATAATCTGGAACAATTTATTCTTAAAAACAGTGAGGCGGATTGCGACACTGAGGAGCTGTGCAAACATCTTAAATACTTAATTCTTGAGCTTGGTTGCAAAAATAGCGCTGAGATGGAGCAGGCCTTAGGGTCTTACAAAACGGAAAAAGGGGTATCACTACTGTCATCGGAAAACTACAAGGATTTATATCATCTTTATAACTTTCATTTTTTTAGAAATACCAGCAAGCTGGGCTTGAGGTTTTTTGTCGAGGAGCGCTTTGATATTGCGTACGCATGGAATGCGGAGGAAAACGCTGAAATTAACCTCGACGAGGCAAAGTGTAGACCCTGGAAAAGAGGACAGAGACGTGACGACATACAATTAAATCGACCCGTACATGAATGGATTACTTATTCAGAAATTCGATCAATCCTACGTAATAAAAATTTCGTATTTTCTTCCAATAAACCCTTTAAGTTTTTCTATGCATTAGATTATAGAATGAAGAGATTTAATGTTGAAATGGCGCGGTCGTTACGTTCTGATCATTGGGTTAAGCTCTAATAAGTTGTAAAGGGACGTTCATCCCGAGGTGCCCCAGGTTTATCTGTGTCAGCTATCCTTAACATTCAGGATACATTCAACGACGCGAGGATGTCATGGCAAAGCTGACCAGTGATTTTTTTGTTGAGCGCCTGCGGGCGTGGGGCGTGACCCGGATATTCGGCTACCCCGGCGACGGCATCAACGGCGTGCTCGGTGCGCTGCAGCGGGCTGAAGAGCAAGGGCAGGGCATAGAATTTATCCAGGTGCGCCATGAAGAGATGGCGGCCTTTATGGCCAGCGCCCATGCCAAATTTACCGGTCGGCTCGGGGTATGCCTGTCCACCGGTGGCCCCGGCGCCACGCATCTGCTCACCGGCCTGTACGACGCCAAAATGGATCATGTGCCGGTGCTGGCCATCGCCGGTCAGGCGGAGACCACCGCCCGCGGATCCAATTATCAGCAGGAGCTGAACCTCGATCGGGTCTTTGCCGACGTCGGCAGTTTTGTGCAGGAAGCCGCTACCCCCGCCCAGCTGCGCCATCTGGTGGATCGCGGCGTACGTATCGCCGTGGCGCAAAACGGCATTACTGTGCTTATCCTGCCCAAGGACGTGCAGGACGAGCCCTGGCAGGAGCCGAAGCAGGCTCACGGTTTTACCCGCTCCGGACCGGGTTATCAGAGGCCAAAAGTGGTGCCTTACGAGCAGGATTTGCAGCGGGCGGCGCAGGTGCTGAACGCCGGCAAAAAAGTGGCGATTCTGATTGGCGCCGGCGCGCGCGGCGCTGCGGTGGAAGTGGTCCAGGCCGCCAACCTCTTGGGGGCCGGCGTCGCGAAGGCGCTGCTGGGCAAGGATGTGCTGCCGGACGATGCGCCTTTTGTCACCGGCTCCATCGGCCTGCTGGGCACCGAACCCTCGTCGGATATGATGAAGGCGTGCGACACGCTGCTGATGATAGGCACCGGCTTCCCCTGGGCGGAGTTCTTGCCGGCGGACGGACAGGCGCGGGCGGTGCAGATTGATATCGACCCGTCGATGCTGGGGCTGCGTTATCCGGTAGAGGTGAATTTGCACGGGGATGCGGCCGAAACGTTGCGGGCGCTCTTACCGCTGTTGCAGCATAAAGATGACCGTAGCTGGCAGGAAAATATCGCTTTGGGCGTCAAAGCCTGGTGGCTGAAGCTGGAAGAACGCGCCATGGCGGAAGCCCACCCCGTCAACCCGCAACGCGTGGTGTGGGAGATGTCCCCCCTATTGCCCGAAAACGCCATCGTCACCTCCGACTCCGGTTCCTGCGCCAACTGGTTCGCCCGGGATTATCGGGTAAAACAGGGCCAACGGGCCTCGCTGTCGGGGGGACTGGCCTGCATGGGGGCGGCGGTGCCTTACGCCATCGCCGCCAAATTCGCCCATCCCTCGTCGCCGGTGGTGGCGCTGGTGGGTGACGGCGCCATGCAAATGAACAACATGGCCGAGCTTATCACCATCAAGAAATATTGGCAGCGCTGGCAGGACCCGCGTTTTGTGATCTGTGTTTTCAACAATGAGGATTTGAACCAGGTCACCTGGGAACAGCGGGTGATGGAGGGCAACCCCCGCTACCCGGCCACCCAGTCGGTGCCGGACGTGGGCTATGCCCGCTTTGCCGAGTCCCTGGGTCTGAGAGGCATATTCATTGACGATCCCGCCATGCTGCATGCCGCCTGGGTTGAGGCCCTGGCCGCCAATCGGCCGGTAGTGCTGGAAGTGAAAACCGACCCCGAGGTGGCGCCCTTGCCGCCGCACATTACCCTGGAGCAGGCAAAAGCCTTTATGTCTTCCATGGCCAAAGGCGATCGCGGCGCCGGGCGGGTGATTGCCGATACCGCCCATCAGATTTTAGGCGGGATACTGCCGGGTAAGTCCTGAGGATGCATAAATATTTGTAGCGGACCATTAAAACTCTTTATTTCCCTTATCCGGGGTATTCCCTATGCTGGATTCATACGCACCGCAACCCAGTGATAGAGGATTGATGATGTCAGCACCCAAGCGTACCTGTGTTCGCCATGCGCTCCCGGCACTTTTGTTGACAGCCGCCGCCGGCGGATTGTGGCATCCGTCGGCGGCGCTGGCCGCCGAAACCCTGCGCCTTGCCCACGCTTCCAGCAGCGATAGCCTGATTAACCAGGCGATGGTGCGCTTTGCCGCCGAGGTCAAAGAGAAAACCAATGACCGTCTGGAAATCCAGATCTTCCCTGACGGCCAGTTGGGGGATGAAGGCGCCATTGCCGATTCAGCCGGCTCCGGCGCCATCGCCATCGGGCTGGGGGGCGTGGTGGATGCCATTGATCCTCGTCTGAACGCGGTGTCGTTGCCCTTTCTGTTCAAGGATGCCGGCGCGGTGCACCATTTTCTGGACAGCGCGGCGGGGAAAAAATTCCTCACAATGGGCGAAGATCGCGGTTATGTGATGCTGTCCGCCCTGGACTCCGGCTTTCGCCAATTCGCCAACAGCAAGAAAGCCATCGTGGAACCCGCCGACCTGGCCGGTTTGAAAATCCGCACGCCTCCCAACCCGGTGATTCTTTCCACCATCAAGCAGCTGGGGGGGTTACCCCAATCCATTCCCTTTGGCGAGGTATACACCTCTTTGCAATCCGGGGTGGTTGACGGTGTGGAGCCCGAGCTGCGGGACTTCAGCGACCAACGCTGGTACGAAGTGGTCAAGCACGTCTCCATGGCCAACTACATCTGGTCGGCGAATTTCTGGTATATGAATAAAACCGCCTATGACGGCCTAGCGCCGGCCGATCGCCAGGCGCTGCAACAGTCCGTGGCCGATACCACCGCCTGGTACAGGGACCAGCTGTCCCAGGTTTACGCCAAGCTCACCGAGCAGCTCAAGGCGAAACAGGTGGTGTTCAATGATGTCGACCGGGCGGCGTTTCTGGCCAAGTCCGGGCCGGTGTATGACCAGTTCTCCAAGACCTGGGGTGCGGACTTTATCAAACAGCTGCGCGCCGACGCCGCGGCAGAGTAACGGATCATGACCCAGATCCATTACGCCCGATCCAGCGGACCGGCATGGCTCCGGCTTCTGCTGATGTGGGCGGGCTGCCTGCTGTTTTTGGTCACCCTCGGCTCGACGCTGCTGGGTATCGTCGCCCGCTATTTCGGCTGGACCGGCGTTGAATGGACCTTTGAAACCGCCGAAATCAGCTTTATCTGGGTGACCTTTATCGGCGCGGTGCTGGCGGAGCTGCGCGGGGAAAACGTGCGTTTCACCAGCCTGGTGACGCTGCTTCCCCATGCGGCGCAGCGCGCACTGGACCTGTTCGCCACGCTGGTGCTGCTGGGTTTGAGCGGCTGGCTGCTGCAAAGCGGCATCCGCGTCTTGAACGGCTCGGGCCGGGTGCCGACGCCGGTCATGCGCCTGCCCAGCGGCGTTATCACCCTGGCGCTGGTGAGCTTTTCAGCCATGCTGATGTTCGTTTCCCTGTGGCGCATTTGGCACTTTTTTCATGTTCGCAAGGAACCGGCTGAATGACCGTTATCATCCTTATCGTGGCATTCCTGATTTTGTTGTGCGCCGGCGTCCCCATCGCCTGGTCCATCGCCGGCGGCAGCCTGGCCGCCCTGGCTCTGGGGGATTTTCCCATGCCGCCTACCTGGCTGGCGCAGCAGACCATCCGCGGCGCCGACACCGCGTCGCTGATTGCCATTCCGCTATTTTTGTTCGCCGGCGAACTGATGAACCGCGGCGGGCTGACCCATCGCATCATGCGGGTGGCGGAACATCTGTTCGGCCATTTCCGCGGCGGGCTGGGGCTGGTGAACGTGGCCACCGCCTTTATCTACGGCGGCCTGACCGGTTCCGCCACCGCTGATACCAGCACGGTGGCCAAGGTGATGATCCCCATCATGGAGAAGATGGGATATCCGCGGGACTTTGCCGCGGCGGTCACCGCCGCCTCCGGTACGCTGGGCATCGTGGTGCCCCCCAGCGTCATTCTGCTGCTATATGGGGTACTCACCAATACTTCCATCGGCGGCCTGTTCGTGGCGGGTATCGTGCCCGGCTGCCTGCTGGCGCTGGTGTTTATGTTTACCGCCTGGGTCATCGGCGTGCGTGAAAATTTCCCCCGGCTGGAAGGCAGCATTGATTTTCCGCAGTTTTGGCGCGACCTGTGGCGGGCCTTGCCGGCCATGTGCATGCCGGTCTTTGTCCTCGGCGCCATCGTGACGGGTTTTGTCACCGCCACCGAGGCGGCCGGATTATCGGTGGTTTACGCCCTGCTGGCGGGCGGGTTGTTTTACCGGGAACTCTCCTGGCGGGACATCATCCCGGCCATTGTGGAATCCGTGGCTATCACAGGGTCGGTTATGATTATCATGGCGGTGGCGGTGCCCTTCGGCTGGCTGCTGACGGTTACCCAGGTTCCCCATATGGCGGCCGCCTGGATCACCTCATTGCATTGCGGCCCGCTGATGACCGTGCTGCTGGTGATTTTACTGCTGAAAGTGGTGGGCTTCTGGCTTGATCTGGGGCCTGCCATGATCATCCTGGCGCCGATTCTGGTGCCCATTGCCAAACAGGCCGGTCTGGCGCCGTACCAAATCGGGCTTATCTTCACCATGACCCTGGGCTGGGGACTGTTCACCCCGCCGGTGGGCAGCAACATTTTTGTGGTGTGCAACGTGGCGAAAATAGATATCGGGCCGGTATCGCGCCGATTGATTCCTTTCTGGATAGCCACCGCTTTCGCTATCGCGCTGCTGGTGCTATTCCCTGCTTTAACCGAGTGGTTGCCCGCATTGCTGGGCTATTGACGCGCTTTAAACACGAGAACCGACATGAAACATTTAGTGGGTGGAATATCCAGCGCCGGCCGCGCTTTGCCTGAAATGGACGGCCAATCGTTATTGATTGAAAAAGCCGCCGGTCCCTGGCTGTGGGATCGGGACGGCCGCCGTTATATCGATACCGCCCTGGGCTTCGGCGCCACGCTCCTGGGGCATAACCCGCCGGAGGTCCTGGATGCCCTGCGGCAAACCCAGGAAAAAATGATGATGCCCGCCTATTCCCATGCGCTGGAGGAAGAGGCGGCGACGCTCTTAAGCGCGTTTACCGGGGAACTGGACAAGGTCATTTTTGTCAATTCCGGCAGCGAAGCGGTTCATTTGGCCTGCCGTGCCGCCCGCGCCTTCACCGGTCGCAAAAAGGTGGCGAAATTCGCCGCCGGCTACGACGGCTGGTTCGACAGCGTGGCGTTCGGCAACGCCGGTACGCCGGACGCGGAGATGTCGCAGCCGGTGCGTCCCGAGAAAGAGGGTATGCTGCTGCTGCGCTACAATGATTTCACCGATGTGGATCGTTTGTTCGCCGAGCACGGCGATATCGCCGCGCTGATTGTGGAACCGGTGATGGCCAATGCCGGCTGCATTGAACCGGCCCCCGGCTATTTACGTTATCTGGCCGACAGCGCCCATCGCCACGGCACCCTGGTGATTCTGGATGAAGTGCTGATGGGCTTTCGTGTGCACCTGGGGCTGACGGGGCATTTACAGGGCATTGATGCCGATTTTGCCACCGTGGGCAAGGCCATCGGCAGCGGCACGGTGGTAGCGGCGCTGGTGGGGAAATCGGCGTATATGGCGGTATTTGAACGCGGGCTGGCGACGCGGGCCGGAACCTATAGCGGCAATCCGCCGGTGTGCGCGGCGGTGATAGCCACCCTGACAGCGCTGAAAACCCGGGATTACCGGCAACTGCTGAGTCAGGGGGATGCGCTGCGGCAAAAAATCATAAACGGCTGCCGGGCCCGAGGCGAGGCGTTATGCTCCACCGGCTATGGTTCCGTCTTCACGTTCTGGCGGGGGGATGCTCCGCCGCTGGACTACCGGCAAGCGGCGACAACGGCGGATAAAGCGTGGAGCCTGGGGCTGCATTTCGCCCTGCGTCGTCGGGGCATTCTCGCCATGCCCTTTGCCTTCGGCCGTTTTTACCTTTCCTTCAGTCACGATGTCGCGGTGCTGGATACCTTGGCCGCCGGCTGTATCGAGTCGATTACCGAGCGGCCTGAATAGGCCTCGGCATATCCGCAGGGGGAACGGTAATCAGCTCGCGGATAAACTGCGCCAGCCGCCGGGTGCCGACGTGGGCATCGGCGGGGACCAGCAGCGCCAGATCCAGCGGTTTCAACGCCGGCAGGTGGTCATTTTGACCCAGGATGCGCCACTCCGGTGAAATCACCGACGCGGGCAGCACCGTCAGCGCGGCGCCCACGCGCACCGCGGTTTCCACGCCGGTCAGGTGGGACGAGGTGCAGACGATGCGCCAGCGCAGGCCGGCGCCGTCCAACGCCGCCAGCACCTGCGGCCGCGACCGGCAGCCGTCGGGGAATAATACCAGCGGCAGGACGGATTGCCGCTCGGGATAACAGTTTGGCGATGTACACCACAGTTGGGCTTCATGGCGCAGAAATTCTCCCTGTTCCTGGCCTGGACGGCGTGTCACTATCGCCAAATCAAGATGTCCTTCCTCCAGGGATTTTTGCAGCTTGAACGAGAAATCGCTGACAATTTCCACCTGAAGCTGGGGATTGCGCTGGGAGAAATTCTCAATCAGCGCCGCGCCGACGGTGCCCAGATAATCATCGGGCATGCCGATACGGATGCGCGTTCTGGCGTCATAACAGCCCAGGGCGGACAGCGCCTCCTCTTCCAGCATTTGCATCTGGCGGGCATAGCCGATGAGCTTTTCACCGGCGGGGGAGAGGGTAATGCCCTGGCGGGAACGCTCCAGCAGCCGCTGGCCGAGATGTTTCTCCAGCCGGCTTAACATGATACTGACCGCCGCCTGGGTTTTCCCCAGCTGTTCGGCGGCGGCGGTGAAACTGCCGTGATCGTAAACGGCGACAAAGGCGGCGAGGGTATCATTATCAAGATGGCGCATGGCACATTCCGGTGAATAAACGGGCAAGGGAAAGTGATGCAAGATTTATTCCATTCAAACCGGCGATCGCTGCGGCGATGGAAACGGCTCAACGGCGATTCGCGAAGGTTATGCAGACTATGGCCTCAGGGCGCGCGCAGCGGATTATTCAGTCGTCGTCGCGAACCGGCACCATAACCATGCAATGTGGCGGACCTTTGCACCGCATTAACCACTCCCATTCCTGAGCCTGACTGCCGTGCCTGCGCGCGCGCTGACATGTGGTGGGGCCTACTTCGCTTTAAGGCTTTCAAATAAGTAGGCTCGCGAATATCTTGCCCAAATCTCTTTGGTAAGCGGTTTTACGGCAGCCCCAAGCGGGATGCGGCAGACAGAGTCGCCTCAAGACGACGAGTCTGTCTCTCACGGGCACGTTTTTCCAGCCTCTCAATCCTCGATGCACCGGCAAATTCAGGATCCTTCGGGTTGTAGGGCGGAGCCGGATCGTATTCGATAGCAAGCTGGACATCTTTTGCGATCTCTTCGCCAAAGAGCTCACCGACCACGGTTAACGCAAAGTCGATGCCGGCTGAGACGCCCGCGCCGGTGATGCGATTCCTGTCACGCACGACCCTTTCTTTGACCGGGATTGCCCCCAGCATGCCGAGCTGCGGTATTGACATCCAATGGCATGTCGCCCGATAGCCCTTCAAAAGTCCCGCTGCGCCTAAAACCAAAGAACCGGTACACACTGAAGTAATGAGCGATGCATGTTCCGCCTGAGTTCTGATGAACTCGATCGTTTCGCTATCGTCCATCAAATCAATCTGCCCGGTACCGCCAGGAATGCATATTACGTCGAGCTGAGGGGCGCTCTCAAATGTTCGCGTCGGATTGATGGACCACTGAGAACCCGTTACCACCGGCGAGAGATTTTTCCATATCAAATGGACGTCGCAATGTTGGCTTGCCGAAAAAACTTCGGCCGGACCGGTGAGATCAAGCTGGGTTACGCCCGGGAAAAGAAGCAATCCAATTTGCGCTTTAGCCGTAGTCATAGCGTCAGGCCACCTTTAAGACAAATATCCAATATACATTTTAGGGGGGATATTAAATAGAACCTTGCAATCTTCTGAATGTTTACCTATCTATTTTGCCTGATGCCATAATGTCACAGACGTTGCCTTAATTTTGCGTTGGTTAACGCGTTTAGCACATTTGTCCACTTTCTCTCCATGCATGCAGATAAGATAAATTGGCGAGTCTATCAGGAAGCCTCAAAGGGTTGGTGTCGCTTTTATGATTAGCGATATTAAGCAGGCTAATTTGGATGAACAGAATATTTCCATACGGAACGTCGAGGGATAGTCCGTCTTCACAAGGCGAACGCGTCGTGAGTGGCGATTTCAGAACGGGAAAACGTCGTCTAAACAAGAAATTACCTCGATATCATTCATCTCAATGAAGAGGACGTTTTCAAAACCATTAAGTCGATTTTAACAAGGGGATTGTAATGAAAACTAAAATTTGCGTGTACGGCGCCGGCGCGATTGGCTGTCATATTGCGGGCCATCTTGCCCGTTCCGGTCAATGTGAGGTCTCAGTGGTTGACCGTGATGACGTTGTGTCTGCCATACAAAAGCAGGGCGTTCGGGTCAAAACGCACTCAGAAGATTTTACCGTCCCTGTTATAGCCAGCACCAACCCGCAAACGTTGGGAATACAGGATTATGTCATCGTGGCGCTTAAAATTCAGCAGTCTGTAAAAGCGTTGGAAAGTATGGCTCATTTGATCGGTCCTGATACCACTATTGTCCCGCCTTCAACCGGTATACCTTATTATTTTTTCCATCAATTTCCGGGCCGCTACGCCCAAGCTCGATTACCTGAAGTCGATCCCGACGAAAGTCAATGGCGAACCCTCCCTCCCGCCCAGGTTTTACCCATGGTTTTTTGGTATGGCGCGCATGGCCTCGGTCCGGGTTCGATGCAACAGGATGGCGAAAGTGGACGTTATCCGCTGGGGGAACTGGATGGCAGCGTTACGCCCCGGGCCCGTTTATTATCTGAGTTATTGCAGGCTGGAGGGCTTAACGCACCCATTACAGATAACATTCGTGGCGAAATCTGGATAAAATTTGCCAATAGTCTTTGTGGGAATCCCCTTGCCATATTGACATTGGCTGATATGAACGGCTTCGCTTCCTCACCGCAGGTATTGTCGATCTTTGAACGCTCACTGGCCGAGATCGACGCCATGGCGGAGGTTTTTGGTATCACTATTCCGCAAACCATCCCGCAACGGATGGCGTTTACCTTGGGTACCGGCACGCATAAATTTTCGATGCTTCAAGATTTAGAGCAGGGCCGGCAGTTGGAAATCGCGCCTTTTGCCCAATCTTTGGCGGCAATTAAACGCTTATCGGGAGGGACAACACCCATAACCGATATCATACAGGCCCTGGTCATCCTTAGAGATGCTTACCATCAAAAGAAAATTCACGGTATGTAACAACAGAAGAACAATGTCCCCTGGCAGGCTGGCTATTATAGGGAAAGTGATTTCCCTCGCACGGTCATGCCAATATTCAGCGCACTCAATCGACCACGATTACATTCGATAACAGAGTGATAATGATTCGGTTTAGTCAAACCGGCAGGAATAATGCCCTACCGGCAAGGCCAAGGTTCAATGCAATACCTTACTTTCAGGAATATCATCAATTTTGCTATGCACAATCAATTCCATGGCTTCGATTCCCCACTCCGTTAACTGTGGCGGTTCGGTAAGAAAATCGGGATCAACCATGTCACGTAAAAATTCGCAGGCATATTCAGGACCCTGTTCTAATCCATATTCAATGATATGATCCGCTTCAACTTGCCAAGCGATCTTGATTTCAAGCGCGTCCAACTCCAATGGCTGATTAACGCCTTTGAATAAGCAGAAATTTTGATAAGCCAGCGCGGCAACGCGACGGTAGAGGGCGATGCGAAGTTCAGTGGTAAGAATGGCGGTATTCACAGAAGAATCTCCTTAAAGTAAAAATCTTACTGTTACATCACGCTGGGCGCGTGAGGGTCTCCTTAAAGATTCTCGGGCTGCAAATCCCGGCTGACGATTAATCGACAGCAAAAGAATTATATTGAATTTCGAGTAAAGAAAGAAGCTTTCCAAATGGATAATTGGTTTTGTTTAAAAAGTATTTATTGCATAAATATATCATACGTTAAATAAACATTGATTGAAGTATGTAATTTATTTTTTTGAATATACATAATGCCCTTACCTTAAGCATATTTTCAGCCAACATATAACAGTCAAGTTCTTCGGTAGAGCAAAAGGCTCTCTTGACGGAAAAAGTACTATGATTTAATAGATTACACCGGTAAATATCTGATTGGGTGACAATGATGTGCCGCGTAGCGCAGGGAAAGTTTCAACACCGCCACCGAATGACAAATTTGTCATCCGGCGGTCATGGGGCGGAGCGGGTTGGTTTGGCAAGCTAGCGCCATTAAACATGAAAAGGAGATCATATGTTAATCATTATCCTGGCCTATCTCGGCGGCGTGTTGACCATCGCCAGCCCCTGTATATTACCGGTGCTGCCGTTTGTATTTGCCCGGTCGGACCAATCCTTTGTGCGTTCCGGACTGCCGTTGCTGGCGGGTATGGCGCTTACGTTCAGCCTGGTGGCCACCCTGGCGGCGGTGGGCGGCGGCTGGGTGGCGTCGGCCAATCAGTATGGCCGCTGGCTGGCGCTGGCCCTGATGGCGCTGTTTAGCGTGACGCTGCTGATGCCGCACCTGGCGGATCGGGTGATGCAACCCCTGGTGTCGGCGGGCAACCGCATGAACGACCGCCTTTCTTCCGGCAATAAACAGGCGCCCATTGGCGTCTCGCTGTTGCTGGGCGTGGCCACCGGCTTGCTGTGGGCGCCCTGCGCCGGCCCGATTCTCGGTCTGCTGCTTACCGGCGCTGCCCTACAAGGGGCCAGCGTCGGCACCACGCTGTTATTGCTGGCCTATGCCGCCGGCGCGGCCACCTCATTGACCCTGGCGCTGCTGATCGGCGGCAGGGTGTTCAAAATGATGAAACGTTCGCTGGGGGCCGGCGAGTGGATACGGCGCGGCATCGGCGCCGCCATGCTGGTGGGGGTGGTAGCCATTGCGTTTGGCCTAGATACCGGCGTATTGGCGCAGATTTCAACCGCCTCCACCGGCGGTATCGAACAAAAGCTGCTGAACCGCTTTACCCCGGCGGACAGCCATGGCGTCGCCCCGGCGCCGGCGGAAAGCGCCGCGCCGTTGACCGTGGCGGATATTTCGCCAATGCTTACCGATGACGGCCCGATGCCGCCCCTGGACGGCGCGGTGCAGTGGCTGAATTCGCCCCCGCTCACCGCCGCGGCGCTGCGGGGTAAGGTGGTGGTGGTGGATTTCTGGACCTACTCATGCATCAACTGCCTGCGCGCCTTGCCTTATGTAAAAGCCTGGGCCGCCAAATATCACGATCAGGGGCTGGTGGTTATCGGTGTCCATGCGCCGGAATTTGCCTTCGAACGGGATATCAACAACGTGACGCGGCAAGCCAATAAGCTGGGAATCGATTATCCCATCGCCATCGACAATAATTACAGCATCTGGCGCGCGTTCAATAATCAGTACTGGCCCGCCCACTATTTTATCGACGCCAAGGGGGAAATTCGCTATGAGCATTTCGGCGAGGGTGAATACGCCCAGTCGGAACAGGTGATTCAGCAACTGCTGCGGGAGGCGGGAGCACGTAACGTCAATACCGCCATCAGCCAGGTTCAGGGGCAGGGGGTGGAACAGGCCGCCGGCGGGCAGCAGGATATTTCACCGGAAACCTACCTGGGGTATATGCGGGCGGAGAATTTCGGCTCGGGGCAAGCCGTCAACGATAAAGCGGCGGAGTATAAGGTGCCCGCATCGCTCTCTTTGAATGATTGGGGACTGGGGGGACGCTGGACGGTGGGCCCGGAAAGCGTGACGCTGAACGGCAACGACGGACGTATCGTCTACCGCTTTCATGGCCGGGATCTGCATTTGGTGCTGGGTCCGTCCAAAGACGGCAAACCGGTGCGCTTTCGCGTCACGCTGGATGGCAAAACGCCGGGTGACGCACACGGTACCGATGTCTCGCCGGTGGGAGATGGCACGGTGACGGAGCAGCGTTTGTATCAATTGATTCGCCAGCAGGACAGCGCGGGTGAGCATACCTTCAGCATCGAGTTTCCCGATGCCGGTGTTTCAGCTTACGCCTTTACCTTTGGTTAACGGCGGTGGGGACTATCATGACTAGACGCTTATTCACCTCGAACTTTCCATTTTTTCAGGGCCGCCACGGTTTATTGGCGGCGGCCATAACGATTACCGCGCTGCTGTGGCAGTGCATGGCCTGGTCGTCCGGCGGTCCCGAGGATGCGGTAAAGATTCCGCCTCCCGTGCGTGATGAGGCCGCCGCCACCGTGCATGCCGAGACCGCCGTGCTGGCGGGAGGCTGCTTCTGGGGCATGCAGGGGGTCTTTCAGCATGTCAAGGGCGTGACCGGCGTGGTGGCGGGTTATACCGGCGGATCGGCGCAGAATGCCAACTATGACGCCGTCAGCGGCGGCGACACCGGCCATGCGGAATCGGTGGAGGTGGTTTTCGATCCGACCCAGGTATCCTACGGCACCCTGCTGCAGATTTATTTTTCCGTGGCCCATAACCCGACGGAACTTAACCGGCAGGGGCCGGACAGCGGCACGCAGTATCGTTCGGCGATTTTCCCGCGCTCCGCCGCGCAGCGGCAGGTGGCCGAGGCCTATATCACCCAGCTGAATGCCGCCCGTGTCTTTGGCGCGCCGCTGGTAACCCGCCTCGAAAAGGGGGATTTTTACCCGGCAGAGGCTTATCACCAGAATTACCTGACCAATAATCCCGAGGCGCCGTATATCATGATTAATGACCTGCCGAAGCTGACTGAGCTCAAGCAGATTTTCCCGGCTTTATATCGCGATGATCCGGTGCTGGTAAAGGTGCAGGAGTCGTCTTATCGGCTGCCGCCGATATAAGCCCAACCAGGCGCGGTCTCCCTTTAACAGGGTCGTTGCACGATCGGTGATAGCGGGCCTACCCTGGCATGGGGCGCTTCGCGGCCGACTATGGCCGCTCCGGCCCCATTGCCGCGGTCTCCCGCTATTTGGTTTTTTGCACGCGTATTCGACGGCTGAAAATTCACTCGAGGCTGGTAAGGAGGGGCAGGATGATAGAAGAGTAAACCGTCCGCGCCAGGACGGCGCGGATCGAGCCTACACGGACGTATTCACGGCGTGTTTACGATCTATCATCCTGATCCGACCGGACACGTCTTTAATCAGGCGTAGTGCCTGTAATGGAATCCCTGGTATATTCGCCGTTCACCAGCCGCAGCAGGTTCAGCGGGTTGGCATCCAGAAGCGGCGGGGGCAATAGTTCCGCCGGCCAGTTTTGCAGGCATACCGGCCGCTGAAAACGGCTGATGGCCAGGGTGCCGACAGAGGTGCCGTGGGCATCGGAGGTGGCGGGCCAGGGGCCGCCGTGCACCATGGCATCACTGACTTCCACCCCGGTGGGGTAGCCGTTGAACAGCACTCGGCCGGCCTTGTGCAGCAGGCGCCGGCACAGCGGACTTGTCAGCGGCAAATCCGCCGGCTCCGCCAAGAGAGTGGCGGTGAGCTGCCCCTGCAAATGGTCAAGGACCGCCAGCAATTCCTCAAGATTATCCACCGCCACCACCGCCGCCAGCGGTCCGAAAACTTCCTCCTGCAACACCGGGTCCACCGCGGACAGCAGCAGAGCTTTATCCCCCTGATAGAGCCGGGATGCCGCCTGGTTAGCCGCCGTTTTGCCTTCCGCCAGCTGCCGCAGCGCAGGATGCCGGTCCCATCGGGCCACCCCCTGCCGGTAATTTTCCAGGATACCGGCATGCAGCATGAATTGAGGCGGGGCGTCATTCACCCACTGCGCCAATTGGTTTATAAACCGGTCAAAAGCTTCCCCTGCCACGGCAATAATCAGTCCCGGTTTGGTGCAGAACTGGCCCGCCCCTAGGGTAAAGGAGGCCACCAGGTCTCGGGCAATCTGCTCGCCCCGCACATTCAGGGCGTTGGGCAACACCAGCAGCGGATTGACGCTGGACATTTCGGCAAACACCGGGATGGGCTGCGGCCGCCGGGCCGCCAAATCGCACAGCGCCCGTCCGCCTTTCAGGGAGCCGGTAAAACCCACTGCCTGTATGGCCGGCGCCTGCACCAGCTCGGCGCCGATAAGATCGCCGAAAATCATATTAAACACGCCCGCCGGCAGGTTTTGCGCCACCCGGGCGCGCTCAATGGCCATAGCGATGCCCTCGGCGGTGGCCGGATGGCCGCTGTGCGCCTTGAACACTACCGTGCAACCGGCCGCCAGGGCCGAGGCGGTATCGCCGCCGGCGGTGGAAAACGCCAGCGGGAAATTGCTGGCGCCGAATACCGCCACCGGGCCGAGGGCCAGCTGATACTGGCGCAAATCCGGCCGGGGCAGGGGTCGCCTCTCCGGGAGAGCCGTATCAATACGGACATTTTCCGTATCACCGCGGGCCAGCAGTTGGGCGAACAGCCGCAGCTGACCGCTGGTGCGGGCCTTTTCCCCCTGTAGACGGGGCAGGGGCAAGGCGGTTTCCAGATGCGCCAGCTGCAGGAAGTTCTCGTCCAGGGCGTCGATTTCATCGGCTATGGCGGTTAAAAACCGCGCGCGCTCTGCGCTGTCGGTCTGGCTGTAGGCCGGGAAAGCGTCCGCCGCGGCTTGCGCCGCTTGCCGGGCTTCCTCGGCGGTGGCCTGGTAGTAGGCGTATCCGGTGGGTTCACCGGTGGCGGCGCACAGGCTGCGAATGATATCGCGACCCGCGGCGACCCGGTCTCCGGCGATAAATTGCCCGCCGATGACGGCGGTGTGGGAAACAGACATGGTGGTCCTCCGGATACGGCAGTGGCTCAAACGGGTGCCTGCCTTGTTGACGTATGGGGTTACCTTGACGGTTATTACCGATGGCGGCTTGAGGATTTTCGCCGTGAAGGCCGGTGAAATCGGCACAGCGGACAAAGATAGCGGCCCCCATTAGCGTCCATCAGACTGCTGACAAACCCACTCGGGGTCAATAAGGCTGGACAGGCTGCCACAAGAGTAAACCGTCCGCGCCAGGAATGGCGCGGATCGAGCCTACAGTTATCGTCTTATCCGTCAAGCCATGGCAGCCTGTCCCGACCGGGCACTTTGTCAACAAGCTCCGGCTCTCACTAGGGGCTATAGGCTAAATAAACGCCTTATACCCGCAGGCTGGCGCGGAAATCGCTGGGAGTGGTGCCGGTCATGGCCTTGAATTGGCGGCTGAAGGCGCTGTGATCGGTATAACCGCACTGCAGGGCGATATCGGTAATAGGCAGGGCGCCGCTCAACAGCTCGGTGGCTTTCTCGAGCCGGACCTTATGTATGATCTGGCGCGGGGTGAGCTGGAAAATACGTTTGCAATAGCGCTCGATTTGCGCCACTGACAGACCGGTGAGGCGGGTCAGCTCTTCCATGGCCACCGGGCGATGGAAATTGAGCCGGATATGGTTCTCCATGGCGAGCAGACTGTGGTATGACGGATGATTGGCCCGGGTTTCCTGAAGATCGTGAGAGATACCCGCCATGCCGATAATCCGTCCCTGCCTGTCATACAGCGGCAGTTTCTGCGTTAGGCACCAGCCGGTTTTGCGGCCGTTGTAGAAATGCAGTTCCAATTGATCCTGGATAGGCAAGCCGGTGCGCATCACCCGGTAATCCTGCTCGATATAACCGATGCCCAGCTTTGAGGGAAACACCTGTGCCGAGGTTTTCCCCAGCAGTGCATCGACGTTCTTTAACCCGCAGCGGGTCGCCAGGGTATGGTTGGCTATCAGATAGCGCGCTTCACCGTCTTTGACAAAAAATACCACGCCGGAGATGGCGTCCAGTAAAGGCAGCAACAGCGCGACGGCATCCAGCAGGCTGCCCATGTCTTCCGGCCGCCGCTGCCCCAGACCGGCATACAGCGAGGAAAAGGCCCGATGTGGGGACAACCTGTCGGCCGAAATGTTATCCCGGTCAACGGGTAATGGGGAAGATTTTCTATCAACGGGCGCTGACCACATAAGGACCCTCTCTTACCGCGAGTGCGATAGGGATGTAGAGCAACAGGGATGATGTCAGCATGCCAGTGTCGCCGGGGTGAGTAAAGCGCCCGGGTGATAGGATTTGATTATATACACTGAATAATTCGAGTTGCGGAAAGGCGGTAACGTGAAGTATGGCGGGTATAACGCGGCGGCGGGGCTATGCCGTTTTCTCTACCAGGGGTGTGGAAAGGTATCAAGCGCCGGCGGGGGTTATGGGTCCAATCTGCATTAAGGCTCACTAAAACCACCGGGGGCAGTTGTGACATTATCTTCCCGTTATACCGCGATACGCGCCATCGATTCCCATACCGCCGGCGAACCGACCCGCCTTATCGTCGAAGGATTTCCTGATTTGGGCCAGGGTAGCATGGCGGAACGCAAAATACGCCTGGGGGAACAATTCGATCGGTGGCGCAAAGCCGCCATTCTCGAGCCTCGCGGCAACGATGTGCTGGTGGGGGCGCTGCTCTGTACTCCCTGTTCACCCCAGGCCGCCGCCGGGGTGATTTTTTTTAATAACAGCGGCTATCTGGGGATGTGCGGTCACGGCACCATCGGCCTGGTGGCTTCCCTGGCGTATCTGGGGCGGATTTCCATGGGCGAACATGTGATTGAAACCCCGGTGGGGGATGTGCGCGCCACCCTGCACGAAGACGGCAGCGTGACGGTGGAGAACGTGCCCGCCCGCCGCGCCGGCCGGCAGGTGGCGCTGGAGGTGCCGGGTTATGGCCGGGTCTGCGGCGATATCGCCTGGGGCGGCAACTGGTTTTTCCTGATAAGCGGACACGGGCTGGCGGTGAATGCCGATAATATCGAAGCGCTGACGGCTTACGGCTGGGCGGTGCGCCAGGCGCTGGAGCAGCAGAAAATCACCGGCGATGACGGCGGAATTATCGATCATATCGAGCTTTTCGCCAACGATGACCATGCGGACAGCCGCAGCTTCGTGCTCTGTCCGGGCAAGGCGTACGACCGCTCCCCCTGCGGCACCGGCACCAGCGCCAAACTGGCCTGTCTGGCGGCGGACGGTAAATTGCAGCCCGGAGAGCCGTGGCGTCAGGCCAGCGTCATCGGTAGTGAATTCACCGCCTCGTACCGGCGGTATGATGAACACCAGATTATCCCCTCCATCCGCGGCTCGGCGTATGTCTGCGGTGACAACACCCTGTTGCTGGACAATCAGGACCCTTTTATCTGGGGTATAGGCTGAGGGGAATTGATTTATGAGACAAACCAGCGGGGCCGACGTTATCGTTATCGGCGCGGGAATTATCGGCGCCGCCTGCGCCCGGAGCCTGGCGGCGGAAGGGATGCGCGTACTGCTGGTGGATAATCTGGCGGGCGGCGCCACCCAGGCGGGCATGGGGCATCTGGTGTGCATTGACGATAACGCGGCGGAACTGCTGCTCAGTAGCTACAGCCTGCGGCTGTGGCGTGAACTGGCCGCCGACTTGCCGGAAGACTGTGCCTGGCGGGGATGTGGCACCTTATGGCTGGCGGAAACCGACGACGAAATGGACGCGGCGGCGGAAAAACAGCGGCGGCTGTCGCAATATGATGTCGGCAGCGAAATACTCACTTCATCCCAGGTAGCGCAGTTGGAACCGGCCCTGCGTCCCGGTTTGGCGGGGGGCTTGCGGGTGGCGGGGGACGGCATTTTGTATGCCCCGTCCGCCGCCCGTTGGCTGGCGTCACATCCGGGCATCACCAGGGTGGTGGGGGAGGCGGCGGCCATTGAGCGGGATCGCGTGCTGTTGACCGACGGAGAGCGCCTTGGGGCGCCGGCCATTGTGGTGGCCAACGGCTTATCCGCCGATGCGCTGCTGGGCAGCGGTTTTCTGCGGGCAAAAAAAGGCCATCTGGCCATTACCGATCGGTATTCGCCCAGGGTGCATCACCAATTGGTGGAACTGGGTTACGGTGCCAGCGCCCACGCCGCCAGCGGCACGTCGGTGGCGTTTAATTTACAGCCTCGGCCCACCGGGCAGCTGTTTATCGGTTCGTCGCGCCAGTTCGACTCCCTCGATCCCGCCGTGGACGGCGAGGTGCTGGCCGCCATGCTGACGCGGGCCAGGGCCTGGATGCCGGCGCTGGCGGAGATGAACATCATCCGCTGCTGGACCGGGTTTCGCGCCGCCACCGCCGACGGCTTGCCGCTGCTGGGCCCCCATCCCTCTTATCCCGGCCTGTGGCTGGCGCTGGGGCATGAAGGGCTGGGGGTGACCACCGCGCTTGGCAGCGGGGCGATCATCGCCGCGCAAATCCGGCAACGGCGGCCGGACATCGACGATACGCCCTTTCTGCCCGCCCGTCTGTTCACCACGGATTCCACCTCCCATCCAGTGGAGGAGACGCAATGACGTTATTGATTTCCATTGTGGTGGACGGACAGGTTTTTACCGTGCCTGCCGGGATAACCGTGGCGGCCGCGCTGGCCTATACCGATAAACAGGCCACCCGCCGCTCGGTGGCGGGGCAATGGCGAACGCCGTTTTGCGGCATGGGTATCTGCCAGGAGTGCCGGGTCACCATAAACGGCCTGCGCCGTCCGGCCTGCCAAACCCTGTGCCGGGAAAATATGCGTATCGAGAGGATCCAATAGCCATGCTTGACCTGGATTTCAACTGTGAGCTGCTTATCGTGGGGGCCGGTCCGGCCGGATTGGCGGCGGCCTGCGCCGCGGCGAAAAGCGGTATAAGCATCATTATTCTGGATGACAATCCCTTTCCCGGCGGCCAGATCTGGCGCGATGGCCCGGCGGTAAGCCTGCCGGAAAAGGCCCGGCATTACCGGCGGCAGCTTGATCAACTGCCTAACGTCTCCTTGCTCTGCGGCGCCAAGCTTATCGCCCCGGTGGGAGAAAAGCAGTGGCTGTATGAGCAGGAAACCGCCAGCGGCATTATCCGCTATGAGCGACTGATTCTTTGCAGCGGGGCGCGGGAACTGCTGTTGCCGTTCCTGGGCTGGACCCTGGCGGGGGTCAGCGGGGCGGGGGCGCTGCAGGCCTTTATCAAGAGCGGGTTGCCGGTAAAAGACCAAAGGATCGCTCTGGCGGGCAGCGGACCTTTGCTGCTGGCGGCGGCGCAGGCGGTAAAAAAAGCCGGCGGCAAGGTGGTTTTACTGGCGGAGCAGACGCCCGCGTCGCGCCTGGCGCGGCTTTTTCTGGGCCTATGGCGCTGGCCGGACAAGCTGCGGCAGTCCTTTTCGCTGTCCGATCCTCATTATCGGTTAAACAGCACCGTGCTGGCGGCGGAAGGCGAAGGCCGGATCGAACGGGTGATCGTTCGTCAGGGACGGCGGCGCATCAGCGTGGCGTGCGACCGGCTGGCCTGCGGTTTTGGTCTGCTGGCTAATATAGAACCGGCGCTGGCGTTGGGTTGCCGCATTGAACGGCAGGCGATATGGGTGGATGAGTGGCAGCAAACCAGCCGGGAAGATATCTACGCCGCCGGGGAGTGCGCAGGCGTCGGCGGCAGCGAACTGGCGCTGGTGACGGGTAAAATCGCCGGCTACGCCGCCAGCGGCAACCGGGAGGAAGCCGCCAGGCTATGGCGGGAACGCCGTCGCTGGCGGCGATTCGCCAAAATGATGGAGCGCGCCTTTCGCCTCAACGATCGGTTAAAACAGCTGCCGCGGCCGGACACCCTGGTGTGTCGCTGTGAAGATGTCGCCTTGCAGCAGATTTCCGGCGCGGCGGGCTGGCGGCAGGCTAAAATTCACAGCCGCTGCGGCATGGGCGCCTGCCAGGGAAAAGTCTGCGGCGCCGCGACGCGTTTTTTGCTGGACTGGCCGCTGGCGACCCCCCGCCTGCCGCTGGCGCCCGCCAGGCTGTCTACCTTGGTCAAAATGGGGGAGAGGGTGGATAAAAACGCCTAGGAGACAATCGGCGGATTTTTCCCGCCACGGGACATCGACACGCAGCGGCTATGAATCATCTGTCACGCGCGGTTTTATTTCCTTCGCTTGTTCCGGGCCCGGAAGCATGTCAGGATACCATTTCGTATACCATATCGCTTATTCTGTTTACTGAGGTCATGATGTCCCTTTCCCTGCTGAATCCACCGAATCTTGGTGCCGCACCCTCGGCGTCGGAAGTGATCACCAAGCATTTGCGTGAGGCGATTATTGCCGGCCATTTTGCCGACGATGAGCCGATCCGGCAGGATGATATCGCGCGGCTGTTTAATGTCAGCAAGATCCCGGTTCGCGAAGCGTTGAAACGGTTGGAGGCCGAAGGGCTGGTGCAGTTTTTCCGCCACCGGGGCGCGATGGTGGTGCGCATCTCCGAACAGGAACTGGCGCAAATATTCGAAGTGCGCATCCTGCTGGAAGTCCAAGCCATACGGCTGGCGCTGCCCAATCTCACCGCCGATCATTTGTCCCGGGCGCAGGCCATCTGCGATCAGTTTATCGCCGATGACGACGTGGGCCGCTGGGCGGAGCTGAACTGGGCTTTTCACTGCTGCCTGTATGAAGCGGCGCAGCGCCCGTTCCTGGTAAATCTTATCCGTTCCATCCATGACAAGATTGAGCGGTTTTTACGTATGCAGATGAGCCTGTCCCCGGACGGCAAGATGCGTGCCGATCGTGAACACCGGGCGATTCTCGCCGCCTGCGCGCGCGGGAACGAGGATCAGGTAGCGGAGCTGATCGAGCAGCATATCATCGGCGTGTGCCAGACCCTGCTCACCTATTTGCCGAAACCCCACGACGGTCGGCCATAAAGCGCGTAAGACCTCTGCACCATTAAAGCGCGCCATGATGGCGCATGGCGCTGCTCATCCCACGGCGCACTTATCGCCGCCTATTTTCCCATTCAGCTTATAACTCCATAATTAACAATAAATTAATATTTGTCGCCGTTTTTTTTAACTGTGACCGGTATCGCGGCATGGTGATTGCATAATAGATATCGTATACGAAATTATGGCAGTCGCGTTTTCACCCACTCCTTCACAACCGTTATGAGGTCGCCATGAAACGTCAGTCTCTCGCCGCAATCATTACCAGCCTCGTGTGTGTTTTTACCCTTGCCCAGGCCCACGCCGATAAACTCGATGATATTATCAACTCCGGTAAGCTGCGCTGCGCGGTTACCCTGGATTTCCCGCCCATGGGTTCCAGAGATGCGAGCAATAATCCGGTCGGCTTTGATGTGGATTACTGTAACGATTTGGCGAAAACCTTGGGTGTGACCGCCGAAGTGGTTGAAACGCCGTTCCCGGATCGTATACCGGCGCTGATGTCCAATCGGGCCGACGTCATTGTCGCTTCCACCTCCGATACGCTGGAACGCGCCAAGACCATCGCCATGAGCATTCCCTATTTCGCTTTCCAGCAGGTGGTGCTGACCCGCGACGGTACCGGCATCAATACCTATAACGATATGAAAGGACACCCGGTGGGCAATACCGCCGGCACCTTTGAAGGACTGGCGCTGGAAGCGGACGTGAAAAAATGGGGCGGCGGCAGCTTTCGGGCCTACCAGACCGAAAACGACACCATACTGGCGTTGAGCCAGGGGCATATCGACGGTACGGTAGTCACCTCCACGGTCGCCGCCGCGTCAATCAAAACCGGCAAATATAAAGGGTTGAAAGTGGTGGGCAACGCGCCCTATGTCATCGATTACGTTTCCCTGGGCGTTGCCCGGAATGAACTCGGCCTGGTGCATTACCTCAACCTGTTCGTCAACCATCAGGTGCGTTCCGGCCGCTATCAGGAGCTCTATGCCAAATGGGTGGGCGGTACGGCGCCTAATCTGACCATCCCCGGTGTCTATTACTAAGCGACGAGGCGGGCATGATGGCAACGATGACGGCCCAGGGGCGTTTTCTGATTACCGGCAGCGGCCGGGGAGAAGTGCTGTTCAGTCATACCGGCCTGAGCTTCTGGGGCGGCGTTGATGGCGCCAGCGGCGAAATCATCGATTATCATCATCCTCTACAGGGCCGCTCCCTGGCGGGCAAAGCGCTGGCGATACCCAGCGGACGCGGATCCTGCACCGGCAGCAGCGTGCTGCTGGAGCTCATTCTGAACGGCCACGGGCCGGCGGCGCTGCTGCTGGCGGAAGCGGATGAAATTCTGGCGCTCGGCGTATTGGTGGCGCGCCAGCTCTTTGCGCGCGACCTGCCGGTCATCACCCTTGATAAGGAAACCTTCGGACAATTGGCGACGTGCCGGCGGGTGGAAATCAATGACTACCGCCTGCGGGCCTTCGGCCATGACGGACTGTGCTTCCTGGATATCCCCCTAGCCCGGCCCGAGACCGGGCTGTTTGTCCTCAGCGACGAAGATCGCGCCATGCTGGCGGGGGACATGGGCGAGGCGGTGCGGCGGGCCATGGAAATCGTGGTGTATATGGCCCAACTGCAACAGGCGGTGGGACTGATTTCCGTGAGCCAGGTGCATATCGACGGCTGTATTTATACCGGCGGCGCCAGCCTGTCCTTTGCCCGGCAATGGCTGGCCTGGGGGGGCAGGGTGCGGGTTCCCACCACCCTTAACGCGGTATCGGTGGATTGTCGCCGCTGGCGGGAGCAGGGAATTGATCCCAAGGAAGGGGAGCCCGCCGGCCAACTGGCGGACGCCTATCTGCAACTGGGCGCGACCGGCAGCTTTACCTGCGCCCCCTATCTGCTGGCCACGGCGCCTCGGGCCGGCGAACATATCGCCTGGTCGGAATCCAATGCCGTGTCCTTTGCCAACAGCGTGTTGGCGGCGCGGACCCAGAAATACCCCGATTTTCTCGATCTGTGCATCGCTCTCACCGGACGCGCGCCTCTCAGCGGTCCGCATCTTGACGCGTCGCGCCATGCCGAAGTGCAAATTGATGTTCCGCTGCCCGCGGAGGCGGACGACTCCCTCTATCCACTGTTGGGACATCTGGTGGGTGAACTGTCGCCGAACCATATTCCGGTGGTCTGCGGCCTGGAACCCAGCGGGATGAGCCGGGATGATTTAAAAGCGTTCAGCGCGGCATTCGCCACCACCTCGGCGGCGCCGATGTTTCATATCGTCGGCGTCACGCCGGAAGCAACCGCCCTGGCGGACGCGCTGGGCAACCGGCCGCCCGTGCGGCATTACCGCCTGACCTCAACAGACCTGCTCTCGGCCTGGCAGGCGCTCAATACCGCCGTTGATAGCGGCGTTCAGCTGGTGGCCTTGGGCAATCCCCATCTTTCGCTGACGGAATATGCCCGGCTGGCGCAGTTGTGCCGGGGCGGGCACCGGCACCCGGATGTGGCGCTGGTGCTCACCAGCGGCCGGGAGGTCTACCGCCAGGCCGAAGAGGCGGGTTATGTGGCGACCCTGGAGTCCTTCGGCGCCCAATGTATCAACGACACCTGCTGGTGCATGTTGCGCCGTCCGGTGGTGCCTGTGTTTGCCGCCACGTTAATGACCAACTCCGGCAAGTATGCCCATTACGCCCCGGGACTGGTGGATTGCCGCGTTCACTTTGCCTCGCTGGCGGACTGTATCGCGGCAGCCCGACTTGGCTACGCCGATTTACGGCCGCCCCGCTGGCTGATGCCGTTCGTTGACACCTCGGGCGGCACTGCCGATGGCTCGACCGACGGCGTGGTCAAGGGCGCAATCAACGCTGTAGCTAACGGCGCTGCCGACGGCTCTGCCAACTTTACCGCCGACATTTCTACCAGCGGCTCAACCAACGGCACAATCCATGATGAAACCGGCGGTACGATTATCGATGCGCGCCATGGCGCAACGGGAGGCTCGCTGACCGATGTTTAATTACAGTTTTCACTGGAATGCCGCGTTCCGCGCCTTGCCGGAGATGCTGGCGGGCAGTTGGATAACCTTTTATACCGCCGTCCTGTCCATGGTGCTGGGGGTGTCCATCGCCCTGTTGCTGACCATGATGCGCGTCGGTCCCTGGCGTATCCTGCGGATGTTTGCCGAGACCTGGGTGTCGCTGGCCCGCAACACGCCCGCGCTGTTTCAGGTTTACATCCTGTACTTCGGTCTCGGCGCCTTCGGCTTTTATGTGAGTTCCTGGATTGCCCTGCTGCTGGGCATCACCTTTAACAACGCCGGGTATCTGGCTGAGAATTTTCGCGGCGGCCTGCGGGCGGTGCCGGAAACCCAGATGCGCGCCGCGCGCTCCCTGGGCATGACCTCATTCCAGGCCTGGCGGCTGATTGTGATGCCGCAGTTATTACGGGTAGTGTTCTACCCGATGACCAACCAGATGGTGTGGGCGGTGCTCATGACCTCCCTGGGGGTAGTGGTGGGACTGGATAACGATCTCACCGGCGTAACCCAGGCCTGGAACGTCAAGACCTACCGGACCTTTGAGTTTTTCGCCATTGCCGCCGCGCTCTATTACCTGATAGCCAAAGCGGTAATGCTGGTGGGGCGATTGATGGCCTGGAAACTGTTCCGCTACTGAGGGCAACACTATGTTTAGCACCAGCCTTACCGGTACCGATTTTCTCTACTTGCTGCAAGGGGCGGGGGTAACTCTGGAACTGACGTTTTGCGCCATGCTGGCGGGCACCGTGGCCGGTGTGGTTATCGGCATTCTCTATACCCTGCTGCCCCGGCTCTCCATCCCTCTGGCCTGGTTTATGGATATTTTCCGCAGCGTGCCGTTGCTTATTCAGTTCGTGCTGTTCAACGCCTTCAAAAGCATTATCGGTCTTAACCTGAGCGCCTTTGCCGTCGCCTGCGTGGTGCTGGGCATTTATACCGCCTCCTTTTGCGGGGAAATCGTGCGCGGCAGCGTGCTATCGGTGCCGGACAACCTGCAGCGGGCCGGACGCTCCCTGGGCATGAACCGCAGCCAGTCCCTGCGCCATATCGTACTGCCGCTGGCGCTGCGGGTGGCGTTTCCCAGCTGGCTCAGCCTGTCGTTATCCGTGATGAAGGACACCGCGCTGGTGATGTGGATAGGCATCATCGAATTGCTGCGGGCCTCGCAAAACATTATTACCCGCATTCAGGAACCGCTGCTGGTGCTGTGCATCGCCGGGGCCATTTACTACCTGATGAGCCTCGTGATCGCGCGTATCGGCGTCCGGCTGGAAAAAAGGTGGCAGGAAAATGATTGAAATAACAGATTTACACAAATCCTACGGCAACCTTGAGGTGGTGAAGGGCGTCGACCTAACGGTGAATAAAGGAGAGGTGCTGTCGATCATCGGCGGTTCCGGCTCGGGGAAATCCACCCTGTTGATGTGCATCAACGGTCTCGAACCCATACAAAAGGGCCGGATATTGGTGGACGGCGTCGAGGTTCATGACCGACGCACCGATGTGAATAAACTGCGCTGCAAGATAGGCATCGTGTTCCAGCAGTGGAACGCCTTTCCCCATTTGACGGTACTGGAAAACGTCATGCTGGCGCCACGAAAGGTGCTGGGGAAAAGCAAACAGGAAGCGGAGGAGATGGCGGTGCGCCAACTGACCCACGTCGGCCTGGCGAACAAACTGTCCGTCTATCCCAGCCGTCTTTCCGGCGGACAGCAGCAGCGCATGGCCATTGCCCGTGCACTGGCGATGTCGCCGGACTATATGCTGTTCGACGAGGCCACCTCGGCCCTCGATCCTCAACTGGTGGGGGAAGTCTTGGATACCATGCGGCTCTTGGCGGAGGAGGGCATGACCATGATCCTGGTAACCCATGAAATCCGGTTCGCCCGGGATGTTTCCGACCGGGTGGCGTTTTTGCATTATGGACGGGTCCATGAAATCGGTACGCCGGATCAGGTGATAGGCCAGCCTCAGCGTCCTGAAACGGCGGAATTTCTGAAATCGGTAAGATAGGGGAGCGGTATGCGTTCAGCCAAAATCATTCATGTCGTCAGTTGCCATGCGGAAGGGGAAGTGGGGGATGTCATTGTCGGCGGCGTGGCGCCGCCGCCGGGAGAGACACTTTGGCAGCAGTCCCGCTGGATAGCCAGTGACGAAACCCTGCGCAACTTTGTCCTGAACGAACCGCGCGGCGGGGTTTTCCGCCATGTCAATCTGCTGGTGCCGCCAAAGGATCCTCGGGCGGACATGGCGTGGATTATTATGGAACCGGCGGATACGCCGCCGATGTCCGGATCCAATTCCCTGTGTGTCGCCACCGTTTTGCTTGATAGCGGCATCCTGGAGATGCATGAACCGGAAACCCGGCTGGTGCTGGAGGCCCCCGGCGGTTTAATCGAGGTGCTGGCCCACTGCCGCAACGGCAAGACCGAACGGGTGGAAGTACGTAACGTTCCCTCGTTTGCGGACAAGCTGGATGCGGTGCTGGAGGTCCCCGGCATCGGCAGCCTGCGGGTGGATACCGCTTACGGCGGCGACAGCTTTGTTATTGTCGACGCCCAAACGCTGGGTTTTGCCCTTACCGCCGACGAAGCCGCCGACCTGGTGGCGACCGGGTTGAAAATCACCCGCGCCGCCAACGAACAGCTGGGTTTTGTCCATCCGCTGAACCCGGACTGGGATCATATCTCCTTTTGCCAGATTGCCTCAACGGTCAACCGTGATGAGCAGGGCTTAAGCGCCACCAATGCGGTGGTGATCCGCCCGGGAAAAATCGATCGTTCCCCCTGTGGCACCGGCTGTTCGGCGCGGATGGCGGTCTTACACGCCAAGGGCCTGCTGGGGGTAAACGACCCTTTTATCAGCCATTCCATTATCGGTTCCACGTTTCACTGCCGCATCGATGGCCTCACCGATGTGGCCGGCAAACCGGCTATCCTGCCGCGCATTGCCGGGCGGGCGTGGATTACCGGTACCCACCAGCTGCTGTTGGACCCGGCGGATCCCTGGCCGCAGGGCTATCGCCTGTCCGACACCTGGCCGATGGGGATTCAACCACGTTAACGTACACAGCAAACGCTATTTGCAGAGCGTTTAATCAATAGATACCCGATAGATTTCGAGTCGCAGCAAGGCGGCAAGCTCGTGACGAATCTGTCCGGAACAGATTTGTCACGAGTGAAGTCAACACGGCTGCGACTTGAAAGATGAAGGGTTTAGTATACGAAATACCATTTAATCGAGAGGTGAAATAGCATGGCGCAACAGGTTAGCTGGAGTGGGGTATTCCCTGCCGTTACCACCCAATTCAACGACGATTTTTCCGTGAATCTGGAGGCCACCCATCAGGTGATCAATGCGCTGATCCGCGACGGGGTGTCCGGTCTGGTGATTTGCGGCACGGTGGGTGAGAACACCTCCTTGAGCATGGGAGAAAAGGTCAGCATTGTGGAAATGGCCAAAGATGCGGCCAAGGGCCGGGTGCCGGTGATTTCAGGTATCGCCGAATTCACCAGCGCCAACGCCTTGACGATGGCCAAAGAGGTGCAGCGTATCGGCGCGGACGGCATTATGTTGATGCCGGCGCTGGTTTACTCTTCCAAGCCCTTTGAAACCGCGGCGCATTATCGCACCGTGGCCAGCGGCATCGATTTGCCGGTGATGGTGTATAACAATCCGCCGGTGTATAAAAACGACGTGACGCCGGATATTCTCATTTCCCTGGCGGATTGCGAAAACATCGTCTGTTTCAAGGATTCTTCCGGCGATACCCGCCGTTTCATCGATGTGCGCAATGAGGTGGGGGATCGTTTTGTGCTGTTCGCCGGGCTGGACGACGTGGTGCTGGAGAGTATTGCCGTCGGGGCGGTAGGTTGGGTATCCGGGATGTCCAACGCCTTCCCGAAAGAGGGAGAGACCTTGTTCCGGCTGGCCAAAGCCGGACGCTTTGCCGAAGCGATACCTTTATATGAGTGGTTTATGCCGTTGTTGCATCTGGATGCCCGTCCGGATTTGGTGCAGTGCATCAAGCTGTGCGAAGCCATCATGCAGCGCGGATCGGCGCTGACCCGGCCGCCGCGTTTGGCGCTGCAGGAAGAGGAGCATCGTTATATCGATAAAATCATGCAGCACGCCCTGGCTCATCGTCCGCAGTTGCCGGATGTCGGCCTTTAAGTTAACCGCCGGTGGCGCCCGTGCGCAACGAGGGGATACAGCCGGGCCCCTCTTTTAATTCAGCAGCGCCAACAAATCCCGGTAGAGCGAATCCGGCAGGGTGATACCCTGTTCCAGACTGCGCTGCCGGGCTTCATAGCGCCGCTGTGACGGCAGGCGTCCGTTTTGCGCCATGGCGGCGAACAGCGGTTCGGCGCGGGCCAGGTGTTCCGCTGCCTGGGGGCCGAGAAAACGCCGGGGGTCGATGATGATAATCAGCTCGCCGTGATAGGGCAGCGCGCCGGCGCCATTGTCCCAGGCCCGGGATTCGGCGCTGGTGAAATCGCCGATCAAGGGTCCGGCAATCAATTCAATCATGGCGGAGAGGGCCGATCCTTTATGGCCGCCGAAGGTGAGCATGGCGCCGGCCAGGATGGCGGCGGCATCGGTGGTGGGCTGTCCGGCGTCATCAATGCCCCAGCCGGGAGGGACCGGTTTGCCTTCCCGCCGGTGCAGTTCGATTTCACCCCGGGCGATGGCGCTGGTGGCGAAATCGAACACGAACGGCAACTGTCCGGCGCGCGGCCAGCCAAAAGCGAACGGGTTGGTGCCGAACAGGGGTTTGCTGCCTCCCGCCGGCGCCACCCAGGCATGGCTGGGGGTGCAGGCTAGCGCCACCATGCCGGCGGCGGTGATTTCTTCAATCTCCACCCAGAGGGCGGAAAAATGCACGCAGTGGTTGATAGCAAAGGCCGCTAAGCCATTTTGCCGGGCTTTTTCCAGCGCCTGCGGCAGACCGCGGCGAAATGCCAGCGGGGAGAAACCGCCTTTGGCATCCACTTTCAGCAGCGCCGGGGCGATGTCGTGCGTTTCCGGCTGTGCGTCCGCCACTGCTTTGCCGGCCTTGAGGGTGGCGATGCAGCCCAGCAAGCGGTATAAACCGTGGGAGGCGCACTCGTCACGCTGGCCGGCGGCCATGGTGTCGGCGATGGCATCCGCCTGTTCTTCACTGAAACCATGGTGGCGCAGGATATTGTGCGCCAGGGCGTGGGTGTCTTCTAATGAAAGTTGTGCCATTCAATGCCTCGTTTTTCGGTGTTGTTGCACGACTTTCCCATGATTGACTCCGTCATGCTTGTTAAAATTCGTCGCTACGGATGTCGATTCTGGCACAGTTATCCTTCAACACGCTCGTTGCACGATCGATGATCGCGGGCCTACCGTGCCATGAGGCACTCCGGCGGGCGGAAAAACCACTCCCGCTTCGACCTCATTGGCGCGCTCTCCCTTTAACACGTTCGGTTGCATGCTCGGTGATGGCGGGCCTAGCGTGCCATGTGGCGCTCGGTCGAGCGGAAAAACCACGCCCGCTTCGACCTCATTGGTGCGCTCCCCCTTTAACAGATTCGCTGCACGATCGATGATCGCGGGCCTAGCGTGCCATGAGGCGCTCGGTCGGGCGGAAAAACCACGCCCGATTCGACCTCATTGGCGCGCTCTCCCTTTAACAGGTTCGCTGCACGCTCGGTGATAGCGGGCGTGGCCTGCCGACTAAAAGACTTGCCCCAGCCGGCCCAGCACCGAGGCTCCCACTAAGCCGCCCTGGGCGATAAATCTTCCCGGCACCACCAGGGGGTAGTCGTAACGATGCAGTACTCCGGCGCGCACTTCTAAATCCAGCGCGGCAATCAGCGGGGCGGAGGAGGCCAGGCCGCCGCCGGCGACAATCTTCGACGGACCGAGAATATTCACCAGCAGCGCCAGCGGTTCGGCCACCAGTTGCAGCCAGGCGTTCACCGTAAGCGTGCTGTCCGGCTGTTGATCCAACCAGCCGTCGACGATCTCCATGCTGGAACGATCCCGTTGGTGCAAATGGCGGTGCAGCCGTTCCATGCCGCGGGCGCCGCCGAGGGTATCGATGCAGCCGGTTTGCCCGCAGGGGCAAGGCAAACGGGGAATGGGATAGGTTTTGCCGTTAAGCGTCAGCTCGGTGCGGGTGATTGCGCCATGACCCCATTCGCCGGTGACGCCGCCGTAGCCGCGCACCAATTGGCCGTTAATCACCAGCCCGCCGCCGACGCCGGTGCCGAGAATAATCCCCGCCACTACCGAGCAACCTTGCGCCTCACCGGCATGGGCTTCCGCCAGGACAAAACAGTCCGCATCGTTGGCGGCGCTTACCGGGCGGTTTAAGACCGAGCAGAGTGCCGTCGCCAGCGGCCGGCCGGTAAACGCCGGGATATTCACCGACAGCAGTTCGCCGGTTTGCGGCGAAATCAGTCCGGCGGTGGATAGCGCCAGCGGGGTGTGCGGCGGTAAATCCGCGCCATATTGCGTTATCAGGGAGCGCATGGTCGTGACCACATCGGCCCAAGATGCGGTGGGGGTCTGCACTTTTACACATTCCTCAACTTCCCCGGCGCGGCGGGAGACGCCGAATTTGATAAATGAACCGCCGATATCGGCGCAAAAAACCGCTGAATCTCCGGGTGTGGCAACAGAGGCGCTCATAAAGGTCATTCCTGTAAGTCCCGCGGCTCGTCGCCAAAGAGGATGAAATCGGGCATCAGAGGCACCAAGGTCAGGCCGGGGAATCGCGAAAGATAAGGTAAGCCGATAAAATCACGGCCGTCGCTCAGTATGTTACCCCATTGAAAGCGCCGGCTGTACTCTCAACGCAGGGCAATATTGACGGCACGAATGGTTGTCGGCAAAAAAAACTTGCCTGGGTTATTCCACCTCGATTTGTTTTACCTGTAATTGGTCGCCGCTTTCCACCCGCAGGGCATGGCTGCCGCACAGGGGACAACCCGTGTCGTAACCCTGGACGGATACCAGCCTGTCGCACTGCCAGCACCACGCTCTCGCCGGCGCATAACTCACATGCAGCCGGCAGCCTTCAGCCAAGGTGTGGCGGCAGGCAGAGTCAAAGCAAAAACGCAATGCCTCCTCTTCGATGCATGAAAGGGCGCCGATTTCCAGCCATACGCCGGTTATCCGGCTGCCTCCATGCCGCCGCGCCTGATCTTCAATCAGCTCCAGCGCGCTCAGGCAAAGGGAGATCTCATGCATCGGTCCGGCCCTTGACGCGGGTTAATAACCACCGGCGATGCATATTTTCAGGGGCGTCGGCATCTCTTACCGGCAGCGCCAGCGCCATGCGGACGCACTGCTGCGCCAGTATCAGTGCCGGTTCGGCGGCGAGTTCCGCAGGCAGCGGCGACATCAGCGAACTGCTGAGATACTGACCGCAAGCGTCGCTCCCGCCCAGCGGATTAGTGTCGCTCCCGCACGGGGGGAACCCGGCGATTTCTCCCAGGGTAAAACCGACATTACCGCAGGGCAGGGCCAATGCCAGCCGCGTGCCCGCCGAACGGCGGGGCCACAGCTGCCCGGGCCCCGGCAACACCAGCAGACTGAGCATCCAGGGGGTCAGCAGGGCACCGATCCATTGCTGTTCAAACAGTTGAAAGTCGCAGGCGCGGATGGGGATTTGCGGCCGATAAAACGGCAAGGTGCGCATTTCACGCGCTGCAATACCGCTGAACAGGCGCTCCAGCAGAGGCTGCGGATTTTGCTCAAGGCCAGGAATGTATTCAGGCATGCCGGTTGTTCCTCGATATCACATTATGTTCGGGCATACCGGTTCTCCTTCAATTATCATGGGGCCTGGCACGCCGGTTTCCTCACGTTATCATTACAAATCCCGCTATCCCGATTCCGCTTCATTACGGCCGCGACGACGTAAGGAGGGTCGGTCTGCCGGCTGTTTCACAGCCCCGACGGCGTAAGATCGCCGGCCGGCCCCTTGGCGGTTTGCTGAGCGGCGTCGCGAGGGGCCGCGTTCACCCCCGCCTGGGCCAGCAGTGCCAGGATATGGGCCAGCGCCGGTTCAATGGCGGCGGTCGCCGTCGGCGTCAGGCCGATGCCCGGCGCCAGCGATGCCGGCTCTATGCCCACCAGCGTCAGCCGGCGTGGGAACTCATCCGTCAGATGCAACGCGGTCAATACGTCGGACAGGCCCAGTTGATGGGGAGATATTTTGCGGCTGAACAGCGCCGGCACTTCCGCGTCCCGCAGCACCGTTACGCTACCCGGTTCGGCGCCGGTGAGCACCGCATCGGCGACAATCAGGCTGTCGCGGCCGGCCATGACCTCCATCAGCGCCATGCCGGAGGTGCCGCCGTCCAGGATTTCCACCGGCGGCGACAGGATAAAACGCCGCTCCAGCGCTTCCACCACCCGCACGCCGACGCCTTCGTCCCCCAACAGCAGATTGCCGATGCCCAGAATCAGCATGTTCATTACACCACCCGCACGGCGGTCACTTCCGCGCCCGTCGTATCCACGATGTGCACCGCGCAGGCCATGCAGGGATCGAAGGAGTGAATGGTGCGCACCACTTCCAGCGGTTTGGCCGGATCCGCCACCGGGGTTCCCACCAGCGAGCGCTCGTAAGGGCCGGGTTCATCCTGGTTGCCGCGCGGGCTGGCGTTCCAGGTGGAGGGGACCACCGCCTGATAGTTGGCGATTTTGCCGTCCTTGATCACTATCCAGTGGGAGAGCATGCCGCGCGGCGCTTCCACGAATCCCACGCCGCGAATCTCGCCGCTTTGGGGGATATCATGCTTGATAAAGGTCTCGTGGTCGCCGTTGCCGATATTGGTTACCAGCGCCTGCCATTGCTGCGCCAGCGTTTCCCGCAGCACGCAGCAGTGCACGGCGCGGCCGACGATGCGGCCGGCGGTGGACGGCAATTGATCAGGACCCAGCTCCAGGCCGCTGAGCCGGCGGAAGTCGGCGCCGATATGGGCCAGATGTTTCCCGGTGGGTTCATGTCCGACCGCCAGACTGCACATTAGCCAGGCCAGTGGCCCCATTTCCACGGTTTTGCCATAGAAACTCGGGGCCTTGACCCAGGAGTATTTGCCGTCGTCCTGCCAGCCGGTATAGTGAGGCCGGGTTAACCCTTCCCAGGGTGCCAGGGGTTGATCGTCCTGATACCAGGCGTGTCGGGCGCTTTCCTCAATGCCTTTCATTAAATAAGGATCCCGGTGGCTGGTTATCGGGCGGAACGTGCCGTTTTCCAGGTAGCCCCCCGGCAGCAGGAATGTCTCCCCAGGGCCGTCAACGGGCAGTTCCGGGGCGCACAGGTAGTTGTCGGCGCCCTGGCCCAGGCTCAGCCACTCCGGATAGTGGGCCAGAATCAGCGCGGTATCCACTCGGTACACCTGCTCGATAAAGTCCCCCAGCCGGTCGATAAAGGTCTTGAGGTACATCAGGCGCTCCATGTTCAGCACGTTCGGCGCATCCAGGTTGATGGGATTGGCCACGCCGCCCACCGCCAGGTTCTGAATATGCGGCGTTTTGCCCCCCAGCATTGCGACGATGCGGGTGGCGTCGCGCTGGCACTCCAATGCCTGCAAATAGTGCGCCACCGCAATCAGATTCACCTCCGGCGGCAGCGCCATGGCCGGGTGTCCCCCGTAGCCGTTGGCGAAAATACCCAGTTGGCCGCTGGCCGCCAGATCGTGAATTTTACGCTGTACGCGGCTGAACTCCGCCGCGCTGTTCAGCGGCCAGTCCGACAGCCCCCGCAGCAGGTCTTCCGCCTTTTGCGGGTCGGCCTTCAGGGCTGAAACGATATCCACCCAGTCCAGTGCCGACAGCTGGTAGAAATGCACAATATGGTCGTGCAGGGTATGAGCCGCCAGAATGATATTGCGGATGTATTGCGCATTCACCGGCACCGCCATGCCGAGGGCATTTTCCACTGCCCGTACCGAGGCGATGGCATGTATGGTGGTGCAGACGCCGCAAATGCGCTGCACGATAATCCAGGCATCGCGGGGATCCTTGCCCTGTAGAATTTGCTCCATGCCGCGCCACATGGTGCCGGAAGACCAGGCCTTCACCACCTTGCCTTGTTCGATTTCGCAGTCGATGCGCAAATGTCCTTCGATGCGGGTGACGGGATCAATGGTGATGCGCTGACTCATGATCAACCTCTGTCTGATGATGATTGTGTACTACAATATGGGCCGGAAGTACCGGCAAGAGCCGAATCAATAAAATGTAGGCGCACACCTCGATGGCCAGGAATCCCACGCTTATCAGGATTTCGCTCGCAGTGGGGAAATAGTGGTAACCGTTGCCGGGATCGAATGCCAGCAGCGAATAGTCCATACGCCATAACACCGCGCCGAGGATCATGCACAGCGCGCCGGTGAACAGCAGCCGCGCGTCATAGCGGCAGGCTTTCAGGTTGAAAATGATAAGCGGCAACAGCATCAGCAGGATTTCACACCAAAAGGAGAGGGCGTAGCGATCCAGATGCCAGAGATAGGCGGTTTTATGCCGGAACAGCAGTTCGCCGAACCGCAGCACGATGAACAGGATCAGGAAAATATTGATAATCCGCGTCAGCCGGTAAAACAGCGAGGTCTCGCTGCCGCCGGCGCCGCGCAGGCCGGCCTGCACCAGAGAACCTTCGAACACCACCATGGAAAACCCCATGATAAAGGCGGTCAACAGGGAGAACAGCGGCAGCATTTCATAGCTTTGCCACAGCGGATGCACCTTGTAACCGGCGACAATCATCAGCGACCCCATGGAGGATTGATGCATCATGGGCAGCAGCGCCCCCAGGCCGATGACAAAGAACATAATGCTGTTCAGCCGCTTGAGGGGCAGATGCCAGCCCAGGCGTTCCAGCGTCGCCGGCGCGAATTCCAGCGCCATGACGCAGATATAGATGGTCATGCAGACCGCGGTTTCAAACAGCACCGAGGAGGTGTTGTATTGCCCCGGCAACAGGATATAGGGCAGGTTCCAGTAACGGCCGAGATCGATGGTGATGGACAGTCCGCCCAAGGCGTAGCCGAACAGGCTGGCCAACAGCGCCGGCCGTACCAGGGGATGATACTCGCCGCGATTGAACACATAGACCGTCCAGGCCAGGGCCCAGCCGCCGCAGGCCAGGCCGGTGCCCACCAGCAGATCGAAGGCAATCCACAGGCCCCAGGAATAACCGCCGTTCAGATCGCTTACCGCGCCGATTCCCATGATCAGGCGTTTGACAATCATCAGGCCGCACAGCGCGACGAAGGGCGCCAGCAGCAGCACCGGCCAGGTCAGCAGCCGGCCTCCCAGTGGTTTTGCTTCATGCGTCGTCATGATGGTCATTCTCCTCGTCCGGCGGATTTTTTTTCATGTTGCGGTGTACCAGGGTGGTGATCCCCGCCAGCAGCGCCAACGGGATCACCATGCCCTGGTACAGGGTATGCTGCAGATGTTCGGAGCGTTCGCCGGTGGACAGGGGGGCCAGGGGAGGCAGATCCAGTCCGGCGAAGGGGACGCCCGCCAACACCAGCACCTGGGTTCCACCGCCCTCCAGCTCGCCGTAAACATGCGGGGTATAGCGGGCCGCCTGTCGTTCATTGGTGTCATTATCCGTCAGTCGCTGCCGGGGATAGCGATACACCTCGCCGGCTTTCAGCCCTAGACGCCGTTTCGCTTCCGCCAGCAAATCCCTCCGGGCGCCGAAAATAACCGCACCGGTGGGGCACACCTCCACGCAGCCGGGCAATTCGCCGCGATCCAGACGCTCCAGCCCCTGCTGATTGCATAATTCACATTTATGGATCTTGCCCACCGGACTGTCGTAATCATATTTGGGCACGTCGAACGGGCAGGCCACCATACAATAACGACAGCCGATACACACTGACGGGTCATAGTGCACCACGCCGGTGACCGGATGTTTTTGCAGCGCGGTCACCGGGCAGACGGAAACGCAGTTCGGATCAACGCAGTGCATACACTGTTTTTTGATATAGGCGTAGCCGTTTTCCGGCTGGTCTTTGTGTTGGCCGTTGCCACTGCTCCAGACCTGAATAATATTGTTGGTGTAGGGACTGAGCTTATCGTTATTCGACCAGTTAACCTCGCCGCCGGCATAGGGGCCGCCGTGGGGACCCTGTTCGCTGTGGTTCACCTGCTGGCACTTGCTGACGCAGGCCTGGCAACCGATACACAGGGTTGAATCGTAAAGCATGCCCAAGGCGCCGGGGAGCGGCGCTTTGTTTTGCGCCGCGCCTTGGCCGGTGGCTGGGATGGCGGCCATCAGGACGCCGCCGGAGGCCAGTTTGAAAAAATGACGTCTGTTCACGGCTATTCTCCCCGTGGCGGTTGGCCGTCATTGTCGCGATGCTGCTTTTGCTGTCGCCCCAGTTCACGCACCGTCATCAGGCTGACCCCCGCCACCACGCCCACCACGCCGCCAATCAGTCCCATGGCGGTAAGCGAGACCTGGCCGCCTTCGGTTTTGTGAACCGCGGGTTTATCCACCCGGGGAGTGGGATTGGCGACGTTGGCCAATTGGGAAATGCCCTTGGTGAAGCCAATTCCTTTCTCGTTGCAACCGTAACAGGGATGACCAATGCCCACCGGCCAAATCCCTCCCCCCACATCGCAAAATTGCAGGGTGGAGCAGTTGCCGTAGGTTTCCGGACCTTTGCAGCCGAGATGGTAGAGGCACCACCCCTGCCGATGGCCTTCGTCGCCGAATTGCCGGGCAAAGCGGCCAGCGTCGAAATGCGGGCGACGTTCGCAGTTTTCATGGATCAGCCGGCTGTAGGCGAAGGCGGGACGATTCAGGCCATCCAGGGCCGGCGGACGCCGCCAGGTAATGATATGGGCCACCGTGGCCAGGAAGTTATGAGGATTGGGCGGACAACCCGGAATATTGATCACCGTTTTGCCGGGCAGCGTTTCCTGCAGACTGACGGCGCCGGTGGGATTGTCGCCGGAGGAGGGCACGCCGCCCCAGGCGGAACAGGAGCCGATGGCGATAATCGCCGCCGCGTTTTGTGCCGCGGCGCGGATATGTTCCACCACCGGTTTACCGGCAACCATGCAGTAAATTCCACCGTCCTTAAGGGGGATGGATCCATCCACCACCAGGATATATTTTCCCCGGTATTGCGCCATCACCTGGTTTTTATTCTGCTCGGCCTGTTCGCCGAAAGCGGAGGACAGCACCTCGTGATAATCCATCGAGATCATGTTTAACAGGAGATTTTCCAGGGTCGGGTGGGTGGCGGCCAGCAGCGCTTCCGTACAGCCGGTACACTCTTGTGCGCCGATCCAGATAACCGGCGGTCGGAGGGGAGAACTTACCGAGAGCGCCATTTCGGCGGCGGCCCCGGTGCTCAGTCCCATGGTGGCGGCCAGGGCTGTGCAAAGTTTCATAAAATCACGGCGGTTGATACCCTTCTGGGAAAGCAGCTGATTTTCCCCGGCCATGTTTATTATCCTTATTGTTCGAATTTTTCCACGCCTTTAGCGAAGGCTTTATGATCGAACTGATAACTTAATACCCATTAATGCCGCTCAAGTTAATCTGCATCAAATAAAATGAGGTTTTCCTATATTAATTCCATTAAAGACAACAGTTGATGAAAAAATACTTTTTTGTTAAGTGCTAAACGCGCTAATAAAATATTTTCCGAGTGCTAAATCGTGCCAGCTAATTTTTTATGATGTTTTTTTATAAAAGGCCGCTTGATGTCATGGTGACGCGGAAGAATCTGTCTTAAATGATTTATTTCATAAAAAACAGCAGGATGATTCGAGACGTAAACTTTTATCACCCCTGCGCCCAGCGCGGGGAAAATAACCCCGTGGCGTCAATAACAGTCTGTGACGCGTGAAAAAGGTCCCTTCTCGTCCCTGGATGCAATCCACGGATGCTGCCATTAATGCATTTTTGCATGTGGCCCTTGGTTGAACAAAAAAACGGGTATAGCACTATTTCGTTCTTCTTCACCGTCCGATGAAAAATTGAGGTGGCTCTTTAATTCCACAGGTCCAACGGTTATCGGACTTTAATGTAGAGCTATTTTATCTATATCCAACGAGATAATTTTTTTCAGTGATAATTTGACGCTGAAACGGCAATAGGTCTCTGCCAGCAGGTGCAGGGTCTTTTATGACCGTTTTTGCCAAAATGTTACAGCATGTTCCTGTGAGGCGTCCCACGGCAGATTTTGGTTTGTTCGTCCCTGACAAAGGCTTACCATATCAGCCACATTAATTTGCCTGGTTTATGGATATCCAATGCGTTACCTGGCTGTATTAGTTCCTCTATTCGCTTTACTCTCCGCCTGTAGCAGCAAACCGGTGCCTCCCGCCGAAGCCCCTCTTGGCAGCGCTTCGCCGAGTGGTTTCTTGCTCCAGCCGGACCATAGCGGTCTGCTTGAAAACGGCGATTTCGCCGCCGACCCGGCGGTGGACCGATTTGTCGACAAAATGGTGGCTGAGCACGGCTTCGAAAGGGAACAGCTCCATAACGTTTTAGCTCAGACCAAACGATTGGATTATGTACTTCGGCTGATGGATCAGCAGGGGCCGTCGGGGCCGCCGTCAACCATCCCCAATGGGGCCTGGCTCCGCTATCGCAGCAAGTTCATCACCCCCGACAATGTGCAGAACGGGGTGGCTTTCTGGAATCAGTATCAGGATGCCCTGCAACGGGCCTATCAGGTTTACGGCGTGCCGCCGGAGATCATCGTCGGCATCATCGGCGTGGAAACCCGCTGGGGTAGGGTGATGGGCAAGACCCGCACCATCGATGCACTGGCAACGCTGGCCTTTGCCTATCCGCGCCGCGCCGACTACTTCGCCGGTGAACTTGAAACCTTTCTGCTGATGGCGCGCAGCGAGGGGGACGACCCGCTCTCTTTGCGCGGCTCCTATGCCGGCGCCATGGGTTACGGTCAGTTTATGCCCTCATCCTTCAAAAGTTTTGCGGTGGATTTCGACGGCGACGGCCATATCAACCTGTGGGACCCGGTGGATGCCATCGGCAGCGTCGCCAATTACTTCCAGGCGCACGGCTGGGCGCGCGGCGGCGAGGTCGCCATACCGGCCGTCGGTCAGGCCCCGGGGTTCGATCAGGGCTACGATACCCGCTACCCCGTTGCCACCCTGGCGGCGGCCGGACTCAGTCCGCAGGGTTCGCTGCAGAATTATCAGGAAGCCAGCCTGCTGCGCCTGGATCTCGGCAACCGCTATCAATATTGGTATGGCCTGCCGAATTTCTACGCCATTACCCGGTATAACCACAGTACCCATTATGCCATGGCGGTGTGGCAACTGGGCGAGGCGGTAAACCAGGCGCGCCAGGGCAATATGCTGGCGTCGAATTGATTCTCCGCGCCAAAAGCCGGGGGTGGCTATGCCCCGGCTCTTTACCTGTTGGTCTTGAAAGGGCCAAGGCGGCGGATAGAGTGAAAAAATATTTATTGTTCGCAGGGGAATGCTCGGGCCAATATAACCTGCAACGCAGAAATAGACAGGGTGAAATGGTTTTCATAGCCGATAAAACCGTCGAGATTAACCCTTGGGGAGAGTGTCGGTTTTTACGGCGACGCGGAATAGGCATATCCTGAGGGGACATTTATGAAGATATTCAGATAAATTAGTATAACTGACGTCGTGGGCGAGCCGAAAAATTAATAGCTACAGGAAGTCCGCTAATTATAACGTGTATATTTAACACCGCAGTTATTTAGGATATATCTTAAATTCAATAATCCTTCATTATTAAATTTTCGACAAAAAAAACCATGCTTTTATCAAGCATGAGCTGTTTGCCCAACCGAACAGGGGCTAAGGCCTTGCGGCCTTAGCCCTACTATTCAATTATTTCTTTCTTTTATCAGAGGCTTGAGCCGCTTCTGCAGCTGCTTTTTCGTTAGCGGCCGGTTTTTGGTTCTTCTGCTGATCGTTACCTTTAGCAGAACCTGATTTGGCGTTTTTGTCATTCTTGGACATCATATATACCTTGCATAGTAAGGTCGTTCCGACATTGGAACTTTCCTCTGGGCATATCATGTGCCTTTGTAAAATAATTTCAAGCGCTATAACAAGGGTAAATGAAACTATTTTCATAAAAGAGTAAATCGGCGGATTGTCATTAAATTGACGGGTTTTTCACCCAGAGGGTAATGTTATAAAACCTGTGGATTTTTTAATGATAATACTATTTTTTTAGAAAATGGTTATTTTGGAGGATCCCTGAAAATAAATGAAGTCAACCGTATTTTTAAATAATTATACAGGACTCTGGCAATAAAAACGGCGTCAATGCCCTTAATAATTGAGACTAATAGCGTTCTCAGCGTGAACGAAGGTAACATTAATTGATAAAGTTATTATATAGTATCATATAATATCAAAGTGCAATTACCAGTTCCCACATTAACCACTCTCGACTTTCTCCATTATTGGGACTTTCCCGAATCAAAGCATGCCGCCGATGGACCGAACGGGCCGTTTATTTGGGCCGTAATGCCGAGGGGCCGCCGACTGCCATGACGCTATATGTAGCGGCCTTAATGGTTAATAAAAGCGCAAGATAGTGTGAAAGTACGTCGGCCGCCGGCTCCTTGAGGGATTGAGATCCGAGTCTGACAGAATTCGGATCTTGGTTGAAGGAGAAAACAAACCTATGCCTGACCTATGCATACCTGGTGACGAACAATACGAGAGAGTTTGCACGTGTGCCGTTACTGACGCTGGAGGAGTGGCGGAAATGGGGTTAACCCCTCCTTAGTCCATTGCCGTCATTTTTTTAACGAGAGTTTCACGATTGTTTCGCTTGGCCAGCTTCTGTTCGGAACAGCAAAGGGATGCGTGCGGTGAGGGGGCATTAGGGGGAGCTGCTCAAATTTCACATAGTTCAGCATCGGGTCACGCAATGTCTTCCTGAATTGTTTGTTCAGAGGGTTCCCGGTTAAAATTAATTCTTCCACATTGTACAGTAAATCCCGTGGAATTTTTGTAATATTATTATTACTCAGGTCTACCTGAATAAGTTTAGTGGGGTAGGGATAAGGTAAGCCGGTTAACTTATTGTGGCTGGCATTAAGAATTTTCACCTGGCGGGGTAATATTGGCAAGCAGCGCAGGCCGAGATGGGATAAGTCCAGTTCTTCCTGCCGATGGTTATAACAATGAAATATTTTTTTTTAGCCACCTGCCGATTTCTTTTTTCTTCAAACCAAGCTTCTTCGGCCCAACTTTCCCAATTTCCATGATAATTGGGAGCCCAGTCCCAGTTCCTCAACCAAGCATTGCCATCTGAAAAATCTTGCCGTGGACAACAGGTGAAGTATTCCGCAAGACGCATAATTGATACTCTCCTAGGGGGTTAAAGGGTGTTAATGAGACAGCCTATCAGCTCTTCGATAGACAATCATATCGAATGTTAAAATTCAACAAGCCTAAATGTTCACTGTATGTTAATTTCATAATCATGCTTTTTATAAATATTGTAATGATTGACAACAATGACAGCACGTTCCCCCACTCACAAATCATAGAGAATTATCATTATACGTAAAATTTACCTGTATTTATAACTGTAGGTTAAACGGAACTTTATTTGCTTTGGTGTCAGTTCATCCGACTTAACGTAATAAGGTCTTCTATAATAATGATCGGAACCCCTCATGCGGGCATATTCTTTTCTGAAATGATTTTCGGAAATAAGCTCCTGTCCATTTTCTTTTATGTAATTATCTTCGATAAAATCATATAATTCATTCGTTATAGGATCTTTAAAACTGACGCCGGTAATCATGGCCTCTTCGAGCTCGGACCAGCCACCGGCAATGGTTGTTCCCTCTGTCTCCTGTGTCTCCTTTGTTTTTTTTATTTCTTTTGCCGCTGATTTCTTATCTACTGGCTTAAATTTGACAGGATTTGAATTGTAATAAATATGCAATAATTCATGATAAAGGGCAATGGCGGGATCCCGATGACGCCAAAGCTCCATCTTTATTGTGGACCCGTCGCCAACAATAAAATTCCCGGGATCAAACGCGATGGCCCCGCCGGCACTGTTTTTGGCGTAAAACCGACCGTCCGCGTAACGGTCTATGGCGCTCATGGTCGGGGGCTGTATGGTGAAGGCTTTCTCATGCAAGGCTAGCAGAATTTTTTGCCCCATCGGGACCTGCTTGATGTCGTTTAATACTCTTGTGACCGATGCAATAAACAAATCATTGCCAAGGATGACGATTTTTGTCGCGATCCTTGTTTTATCCAGCACCAAATTATACTGTCCGGTTTTAGGGTTAACGCTATAAAGCGCCATGGGCGTGGTCGATAATTCATTCAGTGCTAACGCAAATTTTTCCAAAATCTTCTTTGGCCCCGGTTTATGAAGATATTTCACAATATATTTACAATAAATGGGAACTTCTGTGAATAATTCTTTTATATCATCCTCGTCAGCTTTCATATTGGTTATCAACGGCAGCCTGACATTTTTTACCCATGCCTCTTGAATGGCGGTAACATCTGTCGCTGCCAGGTCGACTTTTCCATCCCGGAAAACACTTTTTTTTATAAAATCCAAAGAAACTCGGGTCAATTGGTGGATAGAGCCGGCTTCGTATTTTTTGTGTTCTTGAAAGGCTTTATTTATACGGTGTGCGGCTTCCAATACCCGTTTGTATTTTATTTCATGTTCGGCCTCATCCAATAGATTTTTTATTCTGCTGCGTTGTTTTAAAAACACGTTTTGCTGACCATATTTATACAGACCATGAGGTGGAACTGTTAGCTGGCGAAAGCGCCCTTCCTTGAAGTGTAAGGACAAGGCATGCCGGTTATCAGGCGAAGCGATGACATAACAATTAACATACTCTTTCGACAGTGAAACGCGGACAAACCTTCCCTTGATACGCAAATAACTTTTTTGGTCTTTTGTCCACTGTACGGACTTTATAGCTGAGCCGGCCCCGCCCCGTTAAACGCAGGGGCGTTGAGCCCTCCATCTGGCCGTTGTGAGCGGATTATCGAGCCTGGCGGGCCGGGAAATATTCTGAAATAAACTATTTTACCCGTTGCGGACAGGGCCAGGGGCAATCCCGCCGGCAATAATCCGTCATCAAACGCGTTTTTTTTCCAATTTGTCTTACGCTTAACATCGATGAAGTTAAATCTTAGTAAGGTTACTATTATGCAAGATAAGGGATGGGGTTCACGATTGCTGATCATCATTACGGTACTCTTCGCCGCGCTGAGCGGCCTGTATCTGTTGATTGGCGGTATATGGCTGCTGAAACTTCACGGCTCGCCATACTATATTATCGCAGGCGTGGTGATGCTGCTCACCGCCTGGCTGTTGTACCGGCGCCGGACCTCGGCGCTGTTGCTGTATGCGGCTTTCCTGCTCGGCACCACGATTTGGGGCCTGTGGGAAGTGGGGACCGATTTCTGGGCGCTGACGCCGCGTCTGGACGTGGTGTTCTTCTTCGGCCTGTGGATCACGCTGCCGTTTATCTATCGCGCGCTGGTGGTAAAAGGCGGGGGAGCGCGGATGGCCTTGCTGGCCTCGCTGCTGGTTACCGTGGTGGTGTTGGTGTATTCGGTGTTTAACGATCCCCAGGAGGTCAACGGCACCCTGAGCGCCGACCAAACCACCGTCGCCAAAGCGGCGTCGACGATTCCCGACGACGACTGGCCGGCCTACGGCCGTACCCAGCAAGGGACCCGTTACTCCCCGCTGAATCAAATCAATGAAAAAAACGTCGGCCAGTTGAAGGAAGCCTGGACATTCCGCACCGGTGATTTGAAAACCAGCAGCGATCCGCTGGAGTTCACCAGTGAGGTTACGCCCATCAAGATTGGCGATATGCTTTATCTGTGCACGTCGCATCAAAAGCTGTTCGCACTGGACGCGGCCACCGGCAAAGAGAAATGGACGTTCGATCCCAAACTTAAAAGCGATCCTTCCTTCCAGCACGTGACCTGTCGCGGCGTGTCTTATCATGAAACGCCCCAAGCGGCTCAGGCTAACGCCCAGGGCGCGGCTCCCGCCGTCTGTTCCCGACGTATCCTGCTGCCGGTGAACGACGGCAATCTGTATGCCCTGGATGCGCAAACCGGCGCGCTTTGCCCCGATTTTGGCGATAACGGCAAGCTGAACCTGCAAAACAATATGCCGAATGCCAAGGCCGGCGCCTACGAGCCCACCTCGCCGCCCGTGGTGACCGATAAAGTCATCGTCGTGGCCGGCGCGGTCACGGATAACTATTCCACCCGCGAGCCTTCCGGCGTGATCCGGGGTTTTGATGTCAACAGCGGCAAACTGCTGTGGGCATTCGATACCGGCAGCAAGGATCCCAATATCATACCGGAAGGGCCGCAGCTGTATACGGCAAATTCCCCCAACTCCTGGGCCCCGGCGGCCTATGACGACCAGTTGGATTTGGTCTATTTGCCCATTGGCGTGGAAACGCCCGATATCTGGGGCGGCAACCGCACCCCGGATATGGAACGCTATGCCAGCGGCATGCTGGCGCTGAATGCCACCACCGGTAAACTGGCCTGGTTTTATCAGACGGTCCATCACGATTTGTGGGACATGGACGTACCGGCGCAGCCGACCCTGGCGGACATCAGCGACGAGAATGGCAACAAGGTCCCGGTGATTTACGTGCCGGCGAAAACCGGCAATATCTTCGTCCTTGATCGCCGTAACGGCAAACTGGTGGTTCCCGCACCGGAAACGCCGGTACCGCAAGGGGCGTCCAAAGGCGATCACGTCGCGCCGACCCAGCCGTACTCCGATTTGACCTTCCGGCCCAAGCAGAACATGACCGACAAGGATATGTGGGGCGCCACCATGTACGATCAGTTGGTGTGCCGCGTGATCTTCCACCGCCTGCGTTACGACGGTCCGTTCACACCGCCTTCCGAGCAGGGCACCCTGGTGTTCCCGGGCAATCTCGGCATGTTTGAATGGGGCGGTATTTCGGTTGATACCGACCGGCAGGTGGCGGTGATGAATCCCATGGCGCTGCCCTTTGTCTCGAAGCTTATCCCGCGCGGACCCGGCAACCCCATAGAGCCCGACGCCAATGCCAAGGGAAGCGGTACCGAAACCGGTATTCAGCCGCAGTACGGTATTCCTTACGGCGTCACGTTGAACCCGTTCCTGTCGCCGCTGGGTTTACCTTGCAAGCAGCCGGCCTGGGGCTATATGGCCGCCCTTGATCTGAAAACCAACGAGGTGGTCTGGAAGAAACGCATCGGTACGGTACGTGACAGTTCGCCGTTGCCGCTACCGTTCAAGATGGGTATGCCGATGCTGGGCGGGCCTATTTCCACCGCCGGCAACCTGGCTTTTATCGGCGCCACGGCGGATAACTATCTGCGCGCCTTTGATGTTTCGAACGGCAACCTGTTATGGCAAGCGCGCTTGCCGGCGGGCGGTCAGGCGACGCCGATGACTTATGCGGTGAACGGCAAACAGTTTGTGGTGATTTCCGCCGGCGGACACGGTTCTTTCGGTACCAAGCTGGGAGATTATATTATCGCCTACGCTTTGCCCGACGCTAAATAACCGTTAATACCACAAAGCCGAGCCACTGTCAGTGAAAAGGAAAACACCCCCTGTTTGAGAAAACAGGGGGTGTTTTTTCGGAAAAATTGGACGGGATGGAAGGATTCGAACCCCCGTTCGTGGAATCAAAATCCACTGCCTTAACCCACTGGGCTACATCCCGCCTCTTCGGCATGGGGATGTCTGACCGGCCATTATCTTCCCTGACCAGCGTCTCCTGCCGATCCTTAGCAATAGCCTGCCAAACAGCCAAACCGATATGAATAGGATAACGCGAGTCCAGGTTTTTGCAGAGGCATTTGCGGCTAGGGTTTTTCCGAGAAAAATTGCGTCCGGTCATTAAAATCCTTGCTCTCCGGCAGGATTTGTCCCCCGTCAACCACAATCGTGGTGCCGGTGATATAAGACGCCCCGGCGGAAGCCAGGAAAATCGCGGCGGCGGCCACGTCCTCCGGACGGCCTAAACGGCCCAGGGGGATGGATTCTTCCATATTGCTGATAAAACTTTGGCTGCGGCCCGCGGTTAACCCTTCAGTGATGATATTGCCCGGTTCGATACCGTTCACCGTGATGCCGTAGGGCGCAAATTCCAGCGCGGCGGAGCGAATCAGGCCGTTTATCCCCGCCTTGCTCGCCCCATAGGCCCCCACGCCCGGATTAGCCACCCGCGGCCCGGTGATGGACGAGGTGAAAATCATGCGGCCGCCTCCCTGCGCCCGCATCACCGGCAGACATGCCTGCATGGCCAGGAAGGTTCCCGTCAGGTTTACCGTCAAGACATGCTGCCACTGTTCCAAGGATAAGTCTTCCAGCAGACAGGAGGGATAAATGCCGGCGTTTTGCAGCAGAATATCCACCTTGCCGAAGCGGCGAACCGCCAGGGCCACCAACTGGTCCATATCGTTTTTGCTGGCGACATCGGCATATTGGAATACCGCTTTGTCTTCTCCCAGTTCCAGCACTAATTGCCGGCCGCACTCACTGTCGATATCCCCCAGAACAACACAACAGCCCTCGCGGGAAAAACTGCGGGCCATCGCCAGGCCAATTCCCTTGGCCGCTCCCACAATAATGGCTACGCGATCGGGTAAATCACTTTCCATTAAGAATCCACCTTAATAACAAATTTACGCTGCCCATTTAGATCGCTCAATATTGATAAATTCATACATCAAAATGTGCAGCCAGTTTAACAAACTCTCTTTAACTGACTTGACGCATCAAGACTTGCAGCTGGTTTGATAAAAATATTTACGCACCGCCGGATCATTGATGTTTTTCTGCGTGGCAATCACAAAAGGCAGCAGGTTATCATGGGGCACCTGGGCCTTATTGATTTGCTTACGGGCAAGCTCCGCGGCTAATTTCACTGACTGATATCCCATTTGATAAGGTTGTTGAATAATGAGCGCATCGTAAATACCGTCTTTTAAATCACGGATTTCCTGCGGATCCCCATCAAAGGAAATGAGTTTAACCGTACCGCGTTTACCCGCTTCCATAATGGCCGAAGAGGCGCCGGTAGCGGCGGCGGAATGGGTCACATAGACCCCTTTGAGATCGGGATTGGCCTGCAGGGCCGCCGCCACTTGCTGTGCCGCTTTGGTGGAACTGGTTTCGGGATAGATAACCGGCAGGAGTTTTGCCTGCGGATACTCTTTCTTGAAGGTATCCATAAAGCCTTTCACCCGCGCATCGATATCCGGCAATCCGGGACGCATCCCCACCGCCAAAAATGTTCCGCTGGTGCCCGCCACTTCCGCCATGGCTTTGGCCGCGGCGACCCCGCCCAGATAGTGGTTGGATTGGATGCTTTGCGTCTCCACCGGCTTGTTCAGCGGCGCATCCACCGTAATGACCGGCGTGCCTTGCTTTTCCAACTCAGCGACCTGGGTAATCAGGGCGTTGCCGTCGGTGGGGGCCAGGACAACCGCCGCCGGGTGCAGCTGTAACGCCGCATCGATAAAGGGCTGTTGCAGCGCAATATCCCAATCCGGCGGCCCGTTCCAGCTCAGCGCCACGTTAAATTCCTTGGCGGCCTTTTGCGCGCCGCACTGCATGGTTGAATAGAAAGGTATCCCCACCTGACCGGGCAGGAAGGCAATATTCACCGGTTTTTCCGCCAGCGCGGACCCTGAAGCCAATAAGGCGGCAATACAAATTCCCAGGCGTAAATTCATGGCACTTTCCTTTACATGTTGAGAGGGGTTTAAACGCTGCGCTGACGGTTACGTTGATCGATATACACGGCCACAATCACAATCAGGCCAACGACGATGAGTTGGTAAAAGGAATCCAGTCCCATAATGACCAGTCCGGTACTGAGCACTACAGGTATCAGGGTACCGATAACGGTGCCCGACATTGAGGCGATACCGCCGAACAGGCTGGTGCCGCCGATGACCGCCGCCGCCACCGCCTGCAGGTTATCGGTTTGATGGCCGCCGATATTGGTGGTGGCGAAGCGGGAAATGTCCAGTACGGCGGCAACGCCGCATAACAAACCCATCAGGCTGAAGAGGTACAGCGAATGGGTGTTGATATCTATTCCCGCGCGCCTGGCCGCGTTAGGGGAAGATCCTAGCGCCAGCGTATGGGTGCCGAACCGGGTTTTGGATAATACATACCAGAGCACGCAGACGATAATCAGCGATACCGCCACCGGCAGGGGGATCACGCCAAAAATCTTGTTGGTGGCAAATGAAATCTGCAATACGCGCGGGATGTCGGGAACATTGGCCCCGTGCGTGATAACCAGGGCGATACCCAGTCCCACTGTGGTGGTGGCGAGGGTCACCAGAAACGAGCTGATTTTGAGTCGCGTCACCACCAAGCCGTTAATCAGTCCGAACAGGGTTCCGGTCAGCAGCGCAACGGCCACGCCGGCGATAATGGCCACCGTTAAATTGGGATAATCCCCCATGGCGACCTGATCCGGGGTACCGGCAAGACCGGTAATGGTTTTTGCCGACAGGATCGAAGAGAGCACCACATTGGCCCCCACCGACAGGTCAAATTCACGGGAACCCAGCAAAAAAGTCATCCCGGCGGCAAGCAGCACCAGTTGAGAGGCGTTGAGGGCAATGGTGAAAAAATTGCTGACGCTGAAAAAAGCGTGATTGGGGGAAATCAGCGAAAAGACAAATACCAGACCCAGCAATATCAACAGCATCCAAAAAGCGGTATGTTCACATAACCTGGAGAACCAGGTGGAGCGATCGGCATGGGCCAAAGGGGACAGATTTTCTTCATGGGACGGTGCGCTCATTGTGTTACCTCTTTTGCGCCAAGCATGACATCCACCACATCGCGCACGGTGACTTCGGCGGGGAGTAGATTCGCAATGGCCCTGCCTTGGCGCATTACGATGATGCGATCGGCGATTTCCAGCACCTGCGGTAAATCATGGGAAATCAACAGTACCGCCAGATTTCGCTTGGCCGCCGCGCGAATGGCCCGATACACCATTTCCCGCTGCAATGTGCCCAGCGCCGCCGTGGGTTCATCAAGCATGATGGCGTGGCGCGCCCACTTGATGGCCCGGGCTATGGCCACCCCTTGCCGTTGACCGCCGGAAAGGCTTTTGGTGGTGGTTCGATAGGTTTTCAGCGTCACCCCCAGCTCACGCAGGGTTTCCGCGGTACTGGCCTGCATGGCGGCCCGGTCCAGCATGCCGAACGTGCCGCGCCAGCCGGCCGCCGGCAGTTCGCGGCCCAGATAGACGTTCTCCGCCACCGATAAATCAGGGGCGAGGGCCAAATCTTGATAGACCGTTTCGATACCGTAGCGTTGGGCATCCTGGGTCGAACGCAGCCGCACCTCCTTGCCGTTAACGCAGAGCTGGCCGCCGTCCGGAATATGCTCGCCGCACAGCACCTTCATAAAAGTGGATTTCCCCGCGCCGTTATCCCCGACGATGGCGGTAATCTCACCGCGGAACAGCGAAACCGATACCCCCCGCAAGACGCTGAGAGAACCAAAATTTTTCACAATATCGATGGCCTGCAGTGCCGCCTCATGATGCAAAAGCGTTGGCGGAGGTGAACTTCCTGCAGTACCGGACTGCGTCGGTGACGACCCTGAGTGTGAAAATGGCATATTCAAGTTCCTACGCAGAAAGTAAGCAGTGAGAAAAAATTCCCTGTAAAGAGATTGAAGTAATCGATTACGTTAATCGATTACGTTATAATTAGTGGCGGGTAATAAAACTGTCAAGAAATATTTGAAAATGCCTGGCTATTTACTTTTCGCATCGCTTGTGCGATGCACTAGGGATCGGGAAAAGGGGGGATGATGTGAAAGGGCGGAAGAAACCAACAATGCAGGATGTCGCTTTCGAAGCGGGCGTTTCATCGGCGACGGTCTCGCGGGTTCTGGCCGGGCTGAAAGCCGGGACATCGGAGGCCACCGCGCTACATGTGCTTCAGACCGCCAGGCAACTGGGTTATGTCGTCAATTCAGTGGCCGCCAGTCTGCGCAAAGAGAAAACCTATTCCGTCGGCCTGATTTTGGCGGATATCGCCAACCCGTTTTTTGCCGGACTGGCACGGGGGGTGGAAGATACGCTGCGGCCGGAGGGGTTCAGCATTTTGCTGGCCAATACCGACAACAACGTTGAGGAAGAAACGCGGCTGCTCAGGCTGATGATGGAAAAACAGGTGGACGCCGTTATCATGTCCAGCTCAGCCAGTACCAACGATCATATTTTAAGCGCCATGGCCCACGGGCTGCAAATTATCCTGGTGGACAGCGAGATTAAAGACACGGCGGTGGATACCATCGTGGTGGATAACCAGCAAGGGGCGCAAAACGCCATTGATTATCTTATCCGGCAGGGGCATGAAAATATCGCCATTGTCACGGGTTCCCTACAGGCCTCTTTTGATCAGGAACGGCTGGCGGGCTATTACGATGCATATAGCGCCCGGGGTCTTACCGTACCGGAACACCTGATTTTTTCCAGTGATTCCACCTATGAAGGCGGGCGTCGGGCGGTGAAATCCCTATTGCAAAATAACCGGGATATCAGCGCATTTTTTATCACTAATAATCTGATGACCATGGGCACCATTACCGAACTGGTTGAACAGGGATTTGTGATTCCCGATGATTTTTCCCTGGTGGGTTTTGATGATATGGAATGGTATTCGATCTTCAAACCGGCGATTACCGCCATCAGACAGCCCATTTACCAGTTAGGCCGGATAGCGGCGGAGCGTTTATTGAAAACCTTGTCCGCCGATATTCCCCCGTCCCCCGAGCGGATTGTGCTCAATACGGAATTATTATTGCGAAATAGCGTCGCACCCCGGTCTTTTCAACTCGATATCTCACCTCAGGAGAAAAAGTAATGCCTGGTTTCCCCCTGATAGACGCCCATGTGCATTTTTACGACCAGCAGCAATTGGACTATCCCTGGCTAAACGACGTGCCGCAGATTCAGGGACGTTATCTGCCGGATATTTTTTCCCTGGCCTGTGGCGGCGTCGAGGTCGAAAAAATGATTTTTATCGAGGTGGATGTCGCCCCACACCAGAAACTCGATGAAGTCCGGTTCGTGGAGCGGCTAAGGGCGGAGGATCCCCGCATCGCCGCCATTGTCGCTTGTGCCGCGCTGGAAAAAGGGGCCGCGGTGGAAGACGAGCTTGAACAGCTGGCTGAATTCGGCGCGGTGCATGGCATCCGCCGGCTGCTTCAGTATCACGCTGACCCGGACTACTGCCTGCGGCCCAATTTTATAGAAGGGGTACAGCGGCTGGCGAAATTCGATTTCAGCTTTGATATTTGTATTCGGCACCATCAGTTGGCGAGCGCCACCGAGCTGGTGCGCCGCTGCCCGAACGTCAGATTTGTGCTCGATCATATCGCCAAGCCGGATATCGCCGCCGGGCTGTATGCGCCCTGGGATAAACACATAGCGGCCATTGCCGGATTACCCAATGTGGTGTGCAAAATAACCGGCGTCACCACCGAGGCCGATCGCGGGAACTGGACCCTGGCGCAAATCCGTCCCTATATCGAGCATGTTATCGAACAATTCGGTTTTTCGCGGATACTGTTCGCCAGCGATTGGCCGGTCATTAATCTCGGCGCCGATTATCCCCGCTGGGTGGCGGTGATGGATGAGATTTTGACCGGTTGTTCAGACCAGGAACGGCGGCGGTTTTATCGCGAAAATGCCGCATCCGCCTATAGATTGAGTTAAAAAAAGGCTTAATTTAATCAACCCCGCGTTAATTCAAAAATAGGCATTCGCAGCGCTGAATTTTTAAAAACGACCTCTTCACAGGTGCGGCTTATTTTTCGTTACGATAAGCCGTACGCAGTTCCATTAATATTTTGCCAAGCTGGTTTTCTCCCCGGCCCTGATATTCACCCCAAAAACGCGCCACCTCGCCGTCAACGGGGGAGTCCTCCGCTAATTTGCGCTCCCCGGTGGCTAATAAACGCTGCTTTAAATCCTCCGCGTCGTCAAATTTGGCCCGAACGATGGCGGACATCGCCTCAACACAGATGTTAGCCCAGTCCGGCACCGTTTCTTCTTCGGTCAGGGCATCGCCGGCCACCGCCGCCAGTTCAGGGGTCGGCGCCTGTTTCAGCCAGTTTTTCATCCTTGGGGACCGCGCTTTTTCAACCTGGAAAGCGTGCTCCGGCGTGTCATATTTCGTGCCGGCAAACACCAGCGGGCGAGGGTGAAGGTTGCTGAGAAAGCAAAATTCTCCCTGCCTCGGATCGTAAAAATTAATGGCGTCCATTTTTGGTTTTCCTGGAATCAAGGTTTTAAGGGCGTCCCAGTTATAAAAACAATATCCTCACCCGTCAAGCTCAGCCTAGGTTGAAATAATATGTTAAAACCCCTTGAAATACGTTCAGCATCCGTGTTAATAATTTAACGTAATCGATTACTCAATATCTCATCGGTGGTTAAATGTTTGTACTTTCTGATATCCAAGCCGCGGCGGAACGCATTGCGCCTTTCATCCGCCGGACGCCGCTGATTAAAGCCGACGCCCTGTTTGAAAACATCACCGAAGCAGAGCTTTGGCTTAAACTTGAATGTCTGCAGCCAACGGGATCATTTAAAGTGCGCGGCGCCACCAACCGGCTGTTATTAACGTCGGAATCGCAGTTAACCCATGGGATTGTTACCGCGTCGGGGGGCAATCATGGATTGGCGGTGGCACGGGCGGCGGCAATGGCGAAGGTGCCGGCAAATATCTTTGTTCCCGCCACCACCGGCAAGGAAAAATTGGACAAACTGGCGGCCTGGGGCGCGAATGTGCATGTTGTGGGCAACGTCTGGGACGAAGCCAATGTCAAAGCCCTTGCCTATGCTAAGGAGCATCAGTGCGCTTATTTCCATCCTTTCGCCGACCCGGCGGTCATCGCCGGTCAGGGAACCCTGGGCCTGGAGATTCTGAAACAGCTGCCGGATCTGGATGTGATTTTGGTGGCGATAGGCGGCGGCGGATTGATATCCGGTATTTCGGCGGCGCTGAAAAGCCTTAAACCCTCGGTGCGTATTATCGGTATTGAACCGGAGGGTTCGCCAACCCTTTATGCCAGCCTACAGGCGGGTAATGTCGTCAGCTTACCGGCGGTGACCACCCGGGTGGCCACCATGGCTTGCGGCCGTACCGATGAGCGGGTTTTTGAACAGGTACGCCAATCGGTGGATGAAATCGTGCTGGTTTCCGACCAGGAGATGATGGCGGCTGCGCGTTGGTTATGGTTTGAGTTCGGACTGGCGGCGGATCTGAGCGGCGCGGCGGCGGCGGCGGCGCTGCGTTCAGGCAAGGTTCGTCTCGCAGCCGGCTCCAAAGCCTGCGCCCTGGTGTGCGGCGCGGGCAAAGATGCCTTGTTGTAGCCTGCCGGCGGTGCATCACCGCGGGTTTGTCATGCAATAATCTTAAACCGGGTAAGCGTCGCGTCTATAAACCAGCGGCATTATGCCGGTTGCGCCGCGGGTCTGGGGGAGCAATATCAGCCGGAGAACGCCCGGTTATGATTCCGGTCGCCGGCGGCTAAAAAGGTCCGGAAACGGTTCACCCCCAGTTCAAGTTTGTCCAATGAGCTGGCAAAGCACCAGCGGATGCAGCCTTCGCCGGCAGGCCCGAAAGCGCTGCCCGGCGCCAGTCCCAGCCCGGCCTCGGCCACCAGCGCTTTGCACAGCGCGAGACTGTCTTTGAGCCCGTCCATCCGGAAAAACAGGTACATGGCGCCTTCCGGCAGGGGCGTTTCGATGCCCGGCAGTTCCCGCAGCTTGCCGTACAGAAAGTCCCGCGACGCCTGGAAGCGCGTCACGGTATCCCGCAGCACATTTTCCCCCTGATTGACCGCCGCCACTCCCGCCTTCTGGATAAACCCCGGCGCGCAGCTGCTGTTATATTCGATTAATTTCCCCAGGTCGTGCATCAGTGCGTCCGGGGCCACAATCCATCCCAGCCGCCAGCCGGTCATCATCCAGCTTTTAGAGAAGCTATTGATGACCACCAGCCGGTCCTGCTCATCGGCGATATCCAGAAAAGAGGGCGCGCACCGGTTCGGCAACCCGTCAAATAAAATGCGGCCGTAGACCTCATCGGAGACAATCCAGATGCCGTGTTTTCTGCAGTGCGCGAGTACGATTGCCTGCTGGGGGGCGGGCATCACCCAGCCGCTGGGATTATTCGGCGAGTTGATCACCAGCGCCCGGCAGTCCGGCGTCAGGGCCGCCAGCAGGGTATCGGTGTCAAGATGCCAGCGGGAGATGCCGGCCTTCTCATGGCGCAGCGTCAGCGGCACTTCTTCCACCCGCGCGCCGAGAATTTTCGGGATTTCCACCAGGTTCGGCCATACCGGCGTCACCACCACCACCCGATCGCCGGGAGTATACAGCGCCTGTGCCGTCAGCATCAGCGCCGAAACGCCGGAGGAAGTGACGGCAATCCGGCTTTCGGCCACCGGACGGTGCCAGGACGATAGGTAGCGCGACAGCGCGGCTCGCAGCGCCGGCTCACCCAGGTTCGGCGTATAGAAGGTTTCTCCCGCCGCCATGGACGCCTGTGCGGCGGCGCAGATAAAGTCCGGCGTCGGACGGTCCGGTTCGCCGAACCAGAACGGCAGAATATCGTTTCTGCCGATACCGGCGTTAGCCACCTCGCGAATGGAGGAGAAGCGCAAATCCCGCACGCTTTCCCGGGCCATGGGGGTGCTGTCTGCCATCAGGAACGGCGGGTGGTCTTTTTGCGCTGACATAACTGTGCCTTGTACATAAAAGCGGAAGAGGGTGACCTGCGTCACGGAATTAAAGCAGAATACCAATGATTAGCTGAAAAATCATTCTGACAATATCATTTCGGGTAGGGAAATTGCGTCGGACATCCCTTGTCCCGCAGGAGCTTGGATCAATTTTGTGCGAGGGATCACAGAAATCCGGAAGGTGTGCAAGATAGCATTAGGGTAATCGATTACCACAGCAAGACGACATGAAAAAACCTACGGCAATCCGTGATGTGGCCCTGGCGGCGGGAGTTTCAACCGCCACCATATCACGCTATATGAACGGTAAATTCCACAAGATGGGTGCCGACACCCGGCTGAGAATTGAAAAGACTATTAAAACAATGGGATATTTACCCAATGACGTGGCGCGCAGCTTAAGGAGCACCAAGAGCAACACTATCGCGGTGATCCTGTCGGATATCCTTAATCCTTATTCCATTGCAATTCTGCAGGGCATTGAAGAGGCCTGCGCCGATGTCGGCTATACCATTTTTGTCTGCAATTCCAACGAGTCGATGGCGAAAGAAAAAGAATTCATCGAAATGATGCTGGCTAAGCGGGTCGATGGTTTTGTTATCAATACCACCGGCGGCAATGATGAATTGATTGCCGCCCTCGCGGACGAAGTGGCGGTGGTTCTGGTGGGACGCAAGATAAGCCTGGGAGCGGTCAATTCCGTTGCGGTGAATAATGTCCAGGGTGTTTTCCTGGCGGTGGAACATTTGCTGGCGCGGGGCTGTACTTCCCTGGCCCTGCTGAGCCCGCGAATTGACCACGTCAGTCCGCGAATTGATCGCGTGGAGGCCTACCGTGCCCTGGCCCGGCGGGGAAAAATGCAGGGGATAACCAGCGCTGTTCATATCATTGAAAAAGTCGCCGTTGAACCGGTCGCCGAAATCTTAAAGGCGCTTATTCGCCAACGCCGGCCCTTGGACAGAATGGGCATTATCGCCGCCAACGGGATGTTATCGCTGGCGGTACTAAAGGCCGCGAAATCCTTGGATTATGAAATTCCGCGAGATTTTCTCTTTATGGGTTTCGACGATACTGAATGGGCGTCGGTGGCTAATCCCAGCCTGACGGTCATCGCGCAGCCGACCTATGAAATCGGCGCCACCGCGGCGAAGCGGCTGCTGGCCGGCTTAGGGAAAGATGCGAAGCAATCTCAGGCAGAATCCCTAGAGCTTCCGGTTAAATTGATAATGCGGAATTCGACGTTGATTTAATCCCTTTTTTTTATCTATTTTGGTAATCGATTACCCGTTATGCAGGAGAGATCTATATGCGTATCAAAGAGATTAAAACGCACATTATCGTGCAGAAATTGGAAACACAGTTCGGCATGTCTCAATGGTTATGGGATACGCGCGGCAGCTGTCTGGTGGAAATCATCACCGACGACGGTCTTATCGGCTGGGGAGAGTGTTTCGGTCCGGCGAAGGCCAATGCCGCATTGATTCATGAACTGTACGCGCCGCTGGTCATAGGGCTGGACCCGTTGCTACGGGCCTCTATTTGGGAAGATTTATACAATCACACCCGGGAATTCGGTCGCAAGGGCATTGCCATTTCCGCCCTATCCGGAATCGATATCGCCTTATGGGATATTTTCGGCAAGGTGATGGGGCAACCCATCGCGAGATTACTGGGGGGAAATACCGCGGTTCCCATCAAGGCCTACGCCTCCTCTTTTTATTATGCCCCCGACAACGGCGATTCCCTGGAAAAAGACGCCGAAGCCTCGCTGGTCCAAGGCTTTCAGTCGTTCAAAATGAAGGTGGGGGGCATGACCCTTCAACAAGATGCGGCGAGAGTAGCCAAAGTGCGGCGGCTTATCGGCCCCGACGCCGGCCTGGCGGTGGACGCCAATCGCGCCTATACCGTCCGGGAAGCCATTCGATTCGGCAAGATGATTGAAGAGTACGACATCTCCTGGTTCGAAGAGCCGGTACTGCCGGATGATTTCCAGGGCTATCGGGAAGTTCGGTCCGCCCTTGATATGCGCATCGCCGGCGGCGAGTCGGAATTTACCCGCTTTGGTTTCCGGCCCTTTTTGCAGCAGGGCTGCGTGGATATCGTTCAGCCGGATGTGGCCGCGTGCGGCGGTTTGGGCGAAGCGCTGAATATTGCCATGATGGCGACGGCCTTCGGCGTCGATTGTTATCCCCATCTCTGGGGATCCGCTATTTCCCTGGCGGCGACGCTGCACTTGATTTCCGCCATTCCGGTGGCGGTGCCCTCCCTGGTGAGAGAGCGTCCGTTGCTGGAGCTTGACCGGGCGCCGAATATCATTCGTGAGCAGTTATCTGATTTAGTCATCGGCCCCTTTTTCCCGGTGCCGGATAAGCCCGGACTGGGGATTGAAATAGATAGAGATCTCATACGACATTTAGAATTGAAATAAGGCTGATGCCGCTGATCCTACTGCGGGACAAATCCTACAAAGAGTGGAATGATGAAATGAATAATTCAAAATGGTACCGTATTGGCGTGACGTTAATGATAGGGTTATTTGTCGCCTATCTGGATCGATCCAATCTCTCCATCGGTTTGCCCGGCATGGAACGGGATCTTGGCTTCTCCGGCGCGGGAACCAAAAGCCTGGCGCTGACCGGCTTCCTTATCGGTTATGCCTTATCCAATTTTTTCGGCGGATTTCTTACCTATAGGCTCAATCCTAAAACCACTATTATCGCTATGGTATTTATCTGGTCACTGGCGCAGATATTCACCGCCTGGGTGACGACACCGGCCCTATTGATTACTTATCGAATCATCCTGGGTATTGCTGAAGGAATTTATTGGCCGCAGCAGTTTCGTTTTGCCCGGGCCTGGTTTAATAAAGAAGAAATCACCCGAGGTACCAACTTAATCCAGTTTTATGGCCAATTCCTTGCCCTTGCCATAGGATTTCTGGTGCTTACGCCTATTTATGATCACGTGGGCTGGCAGTGGTTGTTTTATATCACCGGCGGCCTGGGGATTGTTATTGTCGTGCCGTTATATTTAATTTTTCTTAAAACGTCGCCGGAAGGCGCCGCCAGCGCCCGTCAAGAAGCCAACGTCCTTCAAGAAGAAGTCCGGCCAACGGAAAAACTCACCTTTGATTCATTGGGAGGATATCCTTTCCTGTTGCTGGTGTTCAGCTATTTTGCCAACGGCATGCTGTTCTGGGGTATTACGCTGTTTATTCCCATGCTGGTGACGTCGTTAGGGTTCACCGGATTATGGCAGGGATTCGCCAGCTCGTTGCCTTATATGCTGGCAATTATTTTAGCGATTCCGGTGTCCTATTTAAGCGATCGCACCCAGAAACGGGGCTTGATTGCGGCGTCGGGGCTGGTGGTGGCCGGGGTGTTGCTGGTGCTGCTGCCGGTTATCGCCTCACCGGTGGTGAAAATGGCGCTGATAACCTTGGCGATCGGCTATTTTACCAGCAGCTATACCACCAATATCTGGTCTATCATCACCTCCAGCGTCAAACCGTCGGCGGTGGGGCCGGCAGCGGGCGTCGTCAACGGTATCGGCGCGGGGGGCGGCGGCACGGTGGCGGGTTTTGTGGTGGCCTATTTGTTTAAAAGCACCGGCTCGTATTTGCCGGGATTCAGCGTTATCGGCGCCATGGCGATATTGGGCGGGATAGCGGTATATGCCTACAGCAGAATCGTAGCGGGTAAAAACCGCCAATAAGCCCGCTTACCTCCGGCGTGGTGTTATCGATATGCAGGGCCTGTCCCGACTGGGCACTTTGTCAATAGGCTCAGTCGGTCAGGATTGGCCGGCCCATGCCGAAGGGCGGCAGGGCTATTTCACCAGGGGAGCATTGTTTAAGGTTGCCGGCCCTGACGCCCGTTCCATAGCCGTGGGCAACGCCTTGTCTTTGGTAAAATATTGCAGGATCATCGCTATCAGGGCGGCGCCTGCGCCTACTGCAAACCCAGCGATATAACCGCGGGGATTGTTCCAGCCGCCGAAATGATCAATCAGCCATCCGGCCATGGGAGAAGCGGGCAGGGTGCCCAGGAACGTCAGCATCAGCAATAAGCCCATGGCTGAACCCGAGGCCTTGGGCGCGTGGTCGGCCATCATGGCGTAATACACCGGATAGACGGCGTTAAGCCCCAGCCCCCACAGCAGTAATATGATCCATAACATACTCATTCCGGTAATAAAGATGAGGGCAAATACGCAAAGGGCATACCAGGCGGATAAAAATATCAGGGTCTTGCGGCGTCCGATATGATCGGAAACGTAGCCGAAAAATAGCTGCCCGAACCAACCGGTGATATAAGGAACCACGCCGATAATCGCCCCCACGGTATCATGTTGGTGCATGGTAAATACCACATAGGGCGCCAGGAACCATAATCCCACCGTTTGTGAAAAATTGATCAGGCACGCGCCGATGACCGTTAAAAGTATATTTTTGTCCGCCAGTACGGTTTTGGACTCGATCATTTGCTCGTTGAACGTCAACGTTTCTTCCGCATCGGCGGAAGGAGGCGTCAATCCATGCTCGCGGGCGAATTCGTCCACTTCCCGGTAGCTTTTCGGCGTCGCGAACACCCATAGCGCCAGGGCCAGAAAATAACCGATTATCGGCGTAAATAAAAAGACCATACGCCAATTTTCGCTGCCAAAGGTCCCCAGTATCCAACTTGCCGCCAGACCGCCCAGCAATGCTCCCACCGGATAGCCGGTATGATGCAGTCCAAGGGCAAAACCGCGATGTTCTTTGGGCCAGTATTCCGAACATTGGGCGATATTGGTCACTTCCGCGCCGCCTGCCGCTCCCATGCCAAGCACCCGCCAAAGTATAAACTGCCAAAAATAAAGGCTGGTGGCCTTAATGCCGATAAGAATTGATAGCGTGGTAAAAATAATCATATACCAGACTTGGCTTTTCTTTCTTTTCCAGCCGCGGCCGAGTTTATCGGCAAAAATTCCCGCCGGAAGGGCAATAAGGGCATAAGCCAGGAAAAAGGCGCTGACTATATAACCCCACTGAACACCGCTTAAATGGAATTCATTGATGATAGATGGCTGGACACGGAACATGATTTCCCGGTCATTTGCATTCATCACCCATAAGAACCAGGTAATAATAAGTATAATCCAGCTGGCGCGGGCACCTTTGGGCAGCGTTAAACGGGTCATTTCGACCTCCATACAGGTTATTATCGGTTGGTTTATTTTATTATCTTGATTGAAAAAGCAATCAGATTTATAGCCGAAATTCCGATGACCGAAAATGCCAGTCTGATATAAAATGGATAAGTTAATATCCCGGCTGTACTGAAAGCTATCATCACGCTTATCAATATGCCGGCGGCAAGCATTACATAAAACTCTCGACGAATAAGCATATTCCGTTCGCTTTTGTTGCCTAGCAGCGACTCATCAGTTTTCACAATATATCTCCTACTTCATATAAATAACCCGTTCCCCAGGCATGGTGAGATGAAATTTACCGCCGGGATAATGTTGCAACATATAATCGACAAAATGAGCGGGATTATCGGTATTGTTAGGGAACATATCATAATGAATCGGCAGTAAATAATCGCTACCGACGCTGTGATATAAATCCGCCGCATCCCGGAAAGTCATATTGGGCACGATGCCACGTTTAAGTCTTGAATAGTCGCCGCCGTTTATCGGCAATGCCATGACATCCGGTTTACGCCGTATCAATTCTTCTTCCAGTTCGGCGGTCACCAAGGTATCACCGCTGTGGTAAAACGAGAGGCCGTTGGTTTCGATAAAATAGCCGATATAACGATCGTGGCCCTGGGCGTTTTTCTCATATTCGCTGTGGGCGGAGGCAATGGGCGTGATGGCGAAATCACCGATATGCAACGTTTCATGGGTAATGGCGGGAGCAACATTTCGCCGCAAAGAGGCGTATTTCGCGGCAATATCCCGGGCATCTACAGAAGGTATATAAAAAGGCAAATCAGGCCGTTTTTCCGCAACCCGTAGCAAAGTCTCCAGGTCCATATGATCGTCATGGAAATGCGTGACCAATATGGCGTCGATATCCAGGATATCTTCCGGCTCAAGCACCGGCGGAAAACGCCGGGTGAATTCCGTGCCGGGATGGTTTTTTTCAATGGCGTGGCTCAGATAGGGGTCAATTGCTATCACATCGTCATGATGATTTTTAATGACCATTCCGGCCTGGCCCAGGCTCCACAGTGCAAGGGTTTTTTCAGGCACATGAGTCTGTTCTATCTCGTGTTTTATACTGGATCGGTCTCTTATGTTAAATGACATGATAACCTCTGTCTCATTGGGTATGGGCCACCATGGATACGCCAGCGCTGTTTTCTTCCGCGCCTTCCGTTTGAGCGTCCCGATCCCGGTTAGCGCAGATGAACAAAAGATGATATATCGTAGCACCATAATTTAACATTGTAGTACAATATAGATCACACTTTAGACAAATGGCCCGCGTTGATTCTTTCTCATAAACGGCAACACACTTCTCTGCCGCGCCGCTGCCCGAAAAGCGTATGCTATGCCTCCATCGGAGGATAGCAGCAACATGGGCAAGAAAATCTTTTTATCGCTGGCGGTGGCGCTGACGCTAACGGGGTGTGCGGGTCATCAACAGGACGCCGGGGACAATGCGGTAAATACCGATAGCGCTACCCGGCATCGGATTGAGCGGCTTATGGCCGGGCAAGGGGTGAAGGCTGCCGCAGCGCATGAAGGCGAGGCCATCGCGGCCATTTCCGCGGATTTCCTGGGTACGCCCTATGTGGCCGACACCCTCATCGGTTCGGATACCCAGACAGAGCAATTGGTGATCAATTTTCACGGCGTGGACTGTTTTACCTATCTGGATTATGTCTATGCCCTCAGCAAATCCGCCGATGCGGCGCAGTTTAGCGAGCATCTCCGGCAGACACGTTATGTTAACGGCGACGTCAGCTACCGGCACCGGAAGCAATTTTTTACCGACTGGTCCCATCTGCCGCCGTTGAACGCCACGGACGTGACCCGTGCCGTCAGCCCCAATGCGGTCACCGTCACCAAAAACCTCAATCAAACCGCTGACGGAGGTAAATATTTCCCGTCCCTGGACGTGACGACGCGGGAAATTACCTATATCCCGGCCAAGGCGGTAAATAGCGCCGTTATCCATCGTCTGAAAGACGGCGACTTCATCGGCATCTATACCCCCAAAGCCGGCATGGACGTCACCCATACCGGCATATTTGTCATGACCGAGGGCGGCCCCATGCTGCGCAACGCCTCATCCCGGGCGGCCAACAGAAAAGTGGTGGATTCGCCTTTCCTGGCTTACGTCAGAAGAACGCCGGGCATCGTGGTGCTGAGGGGAATCTAGGCACGGGTAGGTTGATAAAAATAGGCAAACATCCTGTAATAAGGTGCATTCCAAAATTTCCCGCCCCCTCCTATAACTTAATTACTTGCCCTGTAAATACCGAATTATAAAGGTTCGCAGGTTATCAGCGGGATGGGCGTATGGGGGAGACTGAATCACAATGACGCCGGGCATCCTTATCACCGCGGCGGGCTTGGGAAGTCGCTATCAAGCCGCCGGCGGGCGGGGCTTTAAGCTCGATCAGCAGGTTGCCGACGGCCGGTCCGTCTTCCAACTGACGCTGAAACATGCCTGTGATTCCGGATTGCCGGTGCACGTGGTAACCCGCTCCTCTTATCTATCGATCCAGGCCCATTGCCGCGCTATGGGTGTTCCCTATACCTGCCGCGATACCCGCGGTCTCGGCGAGACCATCGCGGAGGGGGTCCGGTATAGCGCCGGCTGGGACGGCTGGTTGATTCAGCTGGCCGATATGCCTTTTGTGCCGGTGGACGTCTATCGGCTGGTAACCCATGCCCTGGCGCGGCATGTTTCCGCCCGGCCTTTTTATCACCGGCTGCCGGGACATCCGGTGGGGTTTTCCCGCCCGGCGAAAGAGGCGTTGCTGCAACTTCAGGATGCCGAAGGCGCCGCGGCGGTTCTCAGGCGTTATCCGCCATTTAAAATCCAGGTGAGGGACGAGGGTGTGGTCAGGGATATGGATTTGCCATTACAACCTATTCGGATGAAAGGCTGATGCAGAATCTGGACAGACAGGTTATCGCCCAGTCCCTGAACTGGGTCGCTCAGGAGCCGGTCTGGCTGTGCACCGTACTGTCTACCTACGGTTCGTCGCCACGGGCGCCGGGGGCCATGATGGTTATCAGCGCCGCCGGGTTATACCGCGGTTCGCTGTCGGGGGGCTGTGTGGAAGAGGATTTTATCGGCCGTATCCGGGCCGGCGCATTCAGGGACGGCAGCCAAATCGTCCGCTACGGGGACGGCGGGTTATCCCCCGATCGCGCGCTTCCCTGCGGCGGCAAGCTCGATATCCTTATTGAAATGCTGCCGGCCGGTCCGGGGAGCGTTGCGTATCTTTCCCGCCTGGGGCAGGCACTGGCAGGCTATCTCTCGCTGCGCAAAGAAGTCATTTTGCCCCATGCCTGCCGTTATCTGGAGGAGTGCGCTTATAGCAGCGGCACGATTATCAACACTATTATCGACACTATCGACAGCACTATCGTCAGCGAGGAGGGGAAGCGGATCGGTTTGACCATTGCCGCCGCGCCACGGCTGATCATCGCCGGTTTATCCCAGGTAGCCCTCTTTTGCGCCGAGTTTTCCGTTGCGCTGGGTTTCGAGACCATCGTCTGTGAACACCGGCCCGACGCACTGCAAAATTTCGTCTCGCAGCTGAATAGGGAAGTTATCGTCAAGGAGACGTTCCCGGCCCACTATCTTGAAAAAGAAGGCTGTCACGGCAATACCGCTGTGGTGGCGCTGACCCACGATCCCCGCATTGACGATTTGACCATGATGGAAGCCGTGCATACCGACTCTTTCTATTTAGGTGTGATGGGCTCCGTGCGCAACAGCCGGCAGCGGTTGCGACGCCTGGAAAATATTGGCGGCCTCACCGCCGGTGAGTTGGCGCGTATCCATGCGCCGGTGGGTTTGGATCTCGGCGGTAAAACGCCGGCGGAAATCGCCCTGGCGGTGATGGCGGATATCGTGCGCCACAAGAACCGGCAATAAGACGGGCGTTAAGGCTGCCCGCCGTTTACAGCCCCGCTCGTCAAATCAATTTATCCAGGGTGATGGGCAAATCCCTGACCCGTTTGCCGGTGGCATGATAGACGGCATTGCCGATGGCCGCCGCCACGCCCACGATGCCCAATTCACCCACCGCCTTGCCCCCCAGGGCCGTGGCCTGGTAATCGGGCTGACCCACATCAAGGGTGATAATCTCGGGCACGTCGGCGTTAATCGCCACCAGGTAATCCGCCAGATTGTTGTTAATGACCCGGCCATGGCGCGGGTCGATCACGCCTTCTTCCAGCAGGGCTTGTCCCAGCCCCATCACCATGCCGCCAATCCACTGGCTGCGGGCCAGTTTCGGGTTGTAGAGCCGGCCACTGTCCATCGCCGCCACCATGCGTTTGACCCGGACGGTGCCGAAATCCTCGTCCACCCGCACTTCCACAAACTGCGCGCTCCAGCTATGAGCGGAGACGCCGGGAACGACGGAATGAGTCGATTGTCCCAACGTGCTGACTATTGCCTCGCGCTCCTGCGCCGTGGCGCCCTCTTTAAAGGTATCCGCCATCACTTCCATGCTGTCCATCCGGGCCAATTGCAGTAATTTACCCAGGGCAATACCCCGTCCGGGACGCATGGCCATACGCACTTCGCCGTCCGCCACCGTCAGGTGGTTTTTCTCCATTTGATGCAGCGGCGATGCCAGTTGCTCCACCGCCAGGGTAATCAACTTTTCACGCATCAGATTGGCGGCTTTACTTACCGCCCCCATCAAATTGCCCGCCAGCTGTGAGCCGCCCGCCACCCCCGCCAGGGGTAACCGAGTGTCCCCCAACTGCACGATAATGGCCTCGGACGGCATTTGCAGCACCTCCGCCGCCGCCTGGGCCAGTATGGTATAGGTGCCGGTACCGATATCCGCGCCGGCGCTTTGCACAATGAGCTGCCCGTCCTGGCGCAGGATAAGCTTCGCCTCCGCCGGGATACGGTTCACCGGATAGGTGCCCGACGCCAGTCCCCAGCCGATAAGCTCATGTCCGTCACGCATGGAGCGCGGGGCAGGGGTGCGCTTATCCCAGCCGAAGGCTTTGGCCCCCGCCAGCCAGGCTTCGCGCAGATGATGAGTGCTCCAGGGAAGATTGGATTTGTAATCATGATCGGGCCAGTTGCGCAACCGCAGTTCCAGCGGATCGATATCCAAGGCATAGGCCATTTCATCCATCGCCGTCTCCAGCCCGAAAGCGCTGGGGTTCTCCCCCGGCGCCCGCATCCAGCCGGGCGTCACGGTATTGATGGGGACAATCCGATGACGGGATCGGACATTGGGTATGCCGTACATCAGCGCGGTGACCTTGTTGCAGGACTCGATATGCACATCATGCAGGGAGGTTTCATTGAAACTGTCATGGAGAATAGACACAATTTTACCATCCCTGCCGGCGCCCATTTCAATGGTTTGCGAGGTGGCCGGGCGCCCCCCCAGGCCGGTGAAAATCTGCGGCCGGGTGAGGGAGACCTTGATGGGACGGTTAAGCTCACGGGCCGCCGCGCAGGCAAGAGCGACGTGGGTATAGGGCACCGGCTTGGACCCGAAACCGCCGCCCACATAGGGCGAAACGATATGCACATTGGCCTTGTCCATACCCATCCACTGGGCGATTTCGGTTTTCGCCCCGGCCACCCACTGACTGGGTTCCCATACGGTGAGATGCTCTCCTTGCCATTGCGCCATGCAGGCATGAGGCTCCATGGGCATATTATATTCCCGTGGGGTGGTGTAGGTGCCGCGAATACGAACCGCCGCGCTGTCCATGGCCTGACGGGCGTTGCCCAAATCAATATTCAACGGGTCGAGGGTCTTGGGCATGGCGCGGGCATCATCGGGAAACACAATGGCCGGAGTCTCCTCATAGTCGATTTCCACCAGCGACGCCGCATAAGTGGCCTGTTCAAAGGTTTGCGCCACCACGATGCCGATATTTTGTCCGTTATGGATAATGATATCATCCTGAATGGGCGTATAGGTTGACTGGGCCGCGCCGCCTTTGGCAATGGGCGTCGGCTTATTGATTTTCAGCCCGCTTTGATGGGTGTACACCGCCAGCACCCCCTGGGCCTGTCGCGCCTTGTCCGCATCCATGCGGGTAATGCGCCCGCTGGCGATAGTGGACTGGATCACCACGCCGTACACCACGCCGTCAAGCTGGTGCTCAATGGCATAGGTGGCCTGACCGCCTATTTTAAGCCGTCCGTCACCCCGGGAGCGGGCGGCGCCCACGCCCTGATACTTTTGCCCGGCGGCACTGTCGGTTGCCGATGCCGGTTCCTCCCCTTGCCCATGGCCTAACCGCATGCCTATGCCTCCGGCGGCGGTTATCACCGCAGTGGCTTTCAGCAGATTGCGGCGCGTGGGATCTGCGGGCTGTTGACTCATGATGTTTCTCCCGGAGTAAGCTGGCCGGCGGTTAACAGGGCGCGGGTAATGACGCGCGGGGCCAGAACGATTTTGAACCGGTTATGTTCCAGCGGGCGGGCATCGGCGGTGATAAGCGACGCCGCCTGGCTTATTTCCCCTTCAGTAAAGGGTTTGCCCCTAAGCGCCGCCTCCACGGCATGCGCCCGCCAGGGTTTGGTGGCGATCCCGCCCATGGCGATACGGATATCGCGAATCACCGACCCTTCCAGATCCAGACCTACCGCCGTGCTGGCGGCGGCGAATTCATAAGAAGTACGATCGCGCACTTTCAGATAATGGGAACGGCGCAGCGCCGGCACGATCGGCACCTCAACGGCAATAATCATCTCATCGGCGGCCATATCATGCTCTTTATCCGGCGTATTGCCCGGCAGCAGATAAAAATCCTCGATGGGTACCCGCCGCTCCCGCCCGGCGGCATTGCGCAAAATCACCCGCGCGTCAAAGGCCGTCAGCGCCACCGCCAGGTCGCCGGGGTAAAGGGCGACACAGCTCTCGCTCGCGCCCAAAACCGCATAATTGCGATTGATGCCGTGCAGCGCCGAGCAGCCCGAGCCGGGGCGGCGTTTGTTACAGGCGCTGAAGGTGGCCGGATCGCGAAAATAGACGCAGCGTGTCCGTTGGCACAGGTTGCCGCCGATGGTGGCCATATTACGTATCTGCGGCGAGGCCGCCTGCCACAGACTTTCATAAATCACCGGCGCCAGGCCGCGGCAGCGGGCATCCGCGGCCACCTCGCTCATATGCGCCAGAGCGCCGATGCGCAGGGTGCCGGCGGTGACGCTTATGTCATTCAGGGCGGAAAGGTGTTTAATATCAATGAGATTATCCGGGGTTTCCACGCCGCATTTCATCAGGTCGAGCTGGGTGGTGCCGCCGGCGATAAATCGGCTGTTGACCCCGCCCGCCCGCGCGATGGCATCATTAACATTCAGTGCCCGATGATAATTAAATTCATTCATACCGACTCCCGGCTGGTTTCCGCCGCCGCTTCTTTTACGGCATCGACAATATGGGGATACGCCCCGCAGCGGCAGATATTGCCGCTCATATATTCACGAATTTCCCCTTCGGAACCGGCGTGGCCCTCTTTGATGCAGGCAATGGCCGACATGATTTGGCCGGGGGTACAGTATCCGCACTGGAAGGCATCGTGTTTTAAAAAGCTGGCCTGCACCGGGTGCAGGGCGCCGTCGCTCCCGGCCACGCCTTCAATGGTGGTGACGCGTCGGTTTTCCGCCTGCGCCGCCAGGGTAAGACAGCTTAATACCCGCTCACCGTCAAGATGCACCGTGCAGGCTCCGCATTGCCCCTGATCGCAGCCTTTTTTCGTGCCCGTCAGCGCCAGATGCTCTCTCAACAGGTCAAGCAGCGTCACGCGGGGGTCCAGCGTAACGTCATAATCTTTATCATTTACATTGAGATGCAACGTGATGCTTTTAGCCATGATGGTCTTCCCGTCAGGATGAGATTGAATGTGTGCCGCGATGTTAAAACGAAGGGAAACAACTGAATAGCAGTGCCGTTGACCTAAGTGTATATGCAGTTCTCACCGGCCGGGTTGCCTGTTTTTGCAATTGTTTTGCCTGATTTTTTATATTTGCTCCATGGCGCGGTAAACCGCTGCATGCCGGGTCGGACGCAGGCCCATCGGGGGAGGTGTATATTACTCTTTGTATCAACTATAATTAATCATCAAAAGGAAGACGATGATAAAGGAAATATAAATGATGATGATATGTTAGCACGATTTTCATTTAACATAACGGTGAGTGTAAAACATGTCGGAATTAAAGAGCGTCATCGATAAACGAAATAAAAAAATGATAGATATCATCAACCGCCTGATTTCCGGCGAAGGCGTGTTTGCCACCAGGATGGCCGAGATTAATTTTATCCGTTCAACAAAACATATCCCGCGCAGCGCGGTAATGTATGAACCCTCCATCGTTATTATTTTGCAGGGAAAGAAAATCGGCACAATGGGGGAAAGACTTTTTATTTATGACAAAAATGAATATCTCACTTTAACCATTCCATTGCCGTTTGAGTGCGAGACCATCGGCTCAATAAATGAGCCCTTGATTGGCATTATTATTAAAGTCAGCCCCACGCTCATTACGGAAATATTATTGCAAATGGATAACCCTTCCTTAAGTGGCGAGGATATTGAATTTATTTCGACGCAATCTTTAACCATGCATCAATCAGGCATACTGGTGAGGTTGGTGGAAAGCCTTGAACATAACGAACCGGCCAGGATCCTATCGCAAAATATTCTTCGGGAGTTTCTTTATAATATCTTAATCGAAAAAAGCGGCGATAATCTCAAATTTCTGGCCATGAATAAAGGCAGACACAGCCAGATAGCCAAGGTATTAATCCAGATGCACGCCAAATACGCTGATAATTTCGATATGGCGGAGCTGGCCAAGGAGAGTGGCATGAGCGTGTCGGCTTTTCATTCCCATTTCAAAGCCATTACCCATTCCACACCGCTGCAATATCTCAAGGAGATCCGCCTGCATAAAGCGCGCCTGATGATGCTGTATGATAATATGACCGCCTCCCGGGCCGCCAGCATCGTTGGTTACAGCAGCAATTCACAGTTCAGCCGGGAATTCAAACGGCTGTTTGGCGATGCGCCCACCATCGATTCCGCCAAAATGAAAAAAAGCTGGCTGAAGGAGAAAAGCGGATAACATGCCGATGCCGATGCCGTTTCGTTGTTGACTTAATGTCTTAATGACGACCTTTTGCGGTGATCCGCCTGCGGGTTCCGGACCGCGACCAATTCAAGAACCTTCAATCCTTAAAGCGGTTAAAATACCTCTGCGGCGTTTCCCCCAGGGTTTTCCTGAACATGACGATAAATGCGCTGCCGTTGAAATAGCCAAGCCGATGCGCTATTTCCTCAATAGTGTAGCCCTGTGCCATCAGGCTGATGGACTCCATGACCTTGAGCTGTTGCCGCCATTGGGCAAAGGTCAGGCCGGTATCGTGGCGGAATAACCGGGACAGCGTGCGCGGCGTGGCCCCGATGCCTGCGCTTAGCTGGTCCAGCGTATCGTCATTGCTTATGTCTTCCGTCAATATCCGGGTCACGGCGCGCAGACGGCGTTCGCGGGGAAAGGGCAGAAAGCCCGCCGACGCCGACGCGGCGGCATTGAGTTCATGCAGCAATAACGGCAGCATCAATGGGTAGCGCTGCTGATGCCGTTCCTTCTCTTCGCCGGGGGGAGTCAAAACTTCTATCAGAGAGTGCACCATCTTCGAGACCAGAATGACGCAAAAATCCCCCACCTGTTTAGTGACCGTGTCTTCCGGCAAATAGAGGTTATGGGTTACGGCGGCCCCCAGCGCATGGATCTGGTGCGGTAGTTCCGCCGGAATCCACAGCCCGCGATAGGGCGGCAGGGTCCATATGCCGGTGGCGGTATGGATTTTAATCGACCCCTGGCTGGCGTAGGTAAGCTGCGCCGTTTTATGGGAATGCCACACTTCGGATTGCAAATGCGCATAACGATAGGAGATAAACGATACAGACTCACCGGTGGATTTCACGGGAGCGCACAGGCGTACAACGGAAGAAGCCCCTTCACCAAGCCTCGCATTGTTATTCATGGTAATAATTTCTATCCTTAAGGATTATTTGCTGCTGTTTCATTATCGCCGCCCGCGGGGCCGGTTCACGGCGTCCCGCGACATTGTGCCTGAAAGCCCCCTGAAATACTTTTTGCATTACCGCCTGAAAATGACTGCCCGTACTGCTTATCGCTAGTGCCTGCTTAATATAGCGCCCGAAATTTTTTGTATCGGCGGCGCAGGTTTTGAGACAACTTTCGTCCCAAATTAAGGGTACCGCCGCAACATACATTATACCGGACGACTCCCGCCTTTCAATAAGAAGAAAAATCATTATCATTCGTCTTCAGGTTGAAATGGGTATGACGGGCCGCAGAGCCTGAACGTCAGTGAGCATTCTTTTCATTATCAGGCAGGAATCAGGCAGGGTTGAATTCATGAGTAAGATCAGATTCAGGCAAGGCGGGGTAATCCGGCAAAGGCGGCTTTTTGCCGTTGAATTCACATTAAGCGCCATGGCCCTGGCATTGACCGGCGCGCAGGCATTCGCCGCCGATCAGGCCCGCGACAACGCGGGTACATCCAATGTGATGACCGTGACCGGCAAACAGGACGGTACGACAATACCGGTGGCGAAATCGGTGTCCAGCGCCACCAAAACCGATACCCCGATCATTGAAATCCCACAGTCCGTTTCGGTGGTGAACAAGGAGCAGATAAAGGCGCAAAACGCCCAGACCGTCGCCCAGGCGTTGCGTTACACCGCGGGCGTGCGTTCCGAGCTTAGGGGGGATTCCACCGCCGGCGCGCCCTATCTGTTTAGCCGAGGCTTCTATCTGGAACAGTTGCTCGACGGTTCGAGAATGCCCAGCGACACCAGCTTCGGCTATGCCATCGCCAATTTCGATCCCTACGGGCTTGAGCGCATTGAAATTCTGCACGGACCGGCGTCGGTACTTTACGGACAGGTCAATCCCGGCGGCGTGGCGAACCTGGTGAGCAAGCGCCCCACTGAAACGCCGGTACATGAAGTCTTCACCACCGTCGGCAGCCATAATCGCTATCAGGCCGGTTTTGATCTGGGAGGGAAACTCACGGACGATGGCAAACTGCTTTATCGGTTGACCGGCACCGGCCTGGACAGCGACACCCAGGTGAAAGATACCAAACAGAAACGGCTGTATATCGCCCCCGCCGTCACCTGGCGACCCAACGACGATACGTCCCTGACGGTCCTGGCCAAATACCAGCACGATCCCGATGTCGGCTATTACAATTTCGTCCCGGCGGCGGGCAGCCTGTTTAATACCGCCGACGGCAAGATCTCATCTCATACCAATATGGGCGCGCGAGGTTTTGATAGCCACTCCAGAACGCAATTCTCGGTAGGCTATGAATTCGAGCACCGCCTGAACGATGTCTTCACCCTGCGCCAGAATACCCACTACAGCTATGTCAAAGATGATTTGGATAACGTGTTCAGCAACGGCTTCGTATCCGGGTCTGATGATACGGTAAATCGATACGCGTTTTTCAATAATGAACATGCCAAGGTTTTTACCATCGATAACCAGGTGCTGGCGGATTTCGCCACCGGACCCGTATCCCATTCGCTGCTCACCGGCGTGGATTTCCAGCGCATTTTATACCGGGAAACGGTGGGGCTGGGGGCCGCGTCGACGCTAAACGTTTTTTCGCCGGATTATGGTGATATCGCCACACCCGCCACGTCATCGGACGATTTTATCCGGCAAAAACAGCTGGGGGCCTATTCCCAGGATCAGATGAGTTTCGGCAACTGGCGCTATTTGCTGGGCATGAGGGAAGATTGGGCGGATGCCGACGATGTCAATCCCGTCACGGCATCTTCCACCGCGCAGTCATCCCGTGCATTTACCTGGCGCACCGGATTGGTTTACCTGTTTGACAACGGCATCGCGCCTTATGCCAGCTTTGCAAAATCCTTTACCCCACAGGTGGGGGAACTCTTTGGCGGCGGCATGGCAAAACCCACCACCGCCAATCAGTATGAAGTGGGGGTCAAATACCAGCCGACGGGCTCCCAAAGCTTTGCCACCGCCTCGCTTTTTGATCTCACCGAGGAGAATGTCCTGACCGCCGACCCTGAAAATCCGGGTTATTCCACCCAGGCCGGCAAGGTGAGGTCCAAAGGGTTGGAGCTGGAGGAGCATGCCCATATTACGGATAATCTGCAACTGATAGCGTCTTATACCTACCTTCACGCGGTTACCGTGGACTCCAACGATTCCGCCACCACGATCGATGGAGACAGCACGCCGATGGCCGGGAAACGGATATGGGGCATGCCGCGCAATACGGTGTCCACCTGGCTGGATTACAGCTTCCATAACGGGATTTTACAGGGCTTCGGCACCAGCGCGGGGGTGCGTTATCTCAGCGCGAGCTACGACACGTCAAACACCATCCGCGTACCTTCGGTGACTTTGTTCGATGCCGGCGTGCACTATGACACCGGACAACACTGGCTGTTATCATTGAACGCCATGAACCTGCTCGACCGCCATTATGTCGCCTCATGCTATAGCGCCAATACCTGTACCTACGGTGACGGCGCGCAAGTGCTGGCCACGGCCCGCTACCGGTGGTAAACGCGGTAGCCGGACGGATCCGGGCGCTCTGCCTTCGGCCGACGGCGGCGGGCTGAGACGATGCAACGGCGCAGATTCGTCAAGACGCTGGCCCTGTGGCTGCTGACGCTGCCGGTCATTCCCCGGCGGGCCTGGAGCGGGACGCAGGCGGTGGCTGAGGTTCCACCCACCGCCCCGGTCCCCCGGCTGGCGGTATTGGACTGGGGGCTGGTGGAAACGGTGCTGGCGCTGGGCATAACGCCGGTGGGCGTGGCTGAGATCGACGGTTATCGCGATAATGTGGTAATCCCGGCTATTCCCGCCGGGGTGGCGGAGGTGGGGCTGCGCCTCGCCCCCTCGCTGGAGTGGCTGCAACAGCTCGCGCCGGATATTATCCTGATTAATTCAAGCCAGGAGTCGCAGCGGGCCATGCTGGAGCGAATCTGCCCGGTGCGCGCCTTTGCCGTTTATACCGATGAAGGCGCGCCCCTAGCCCATGCGCTGGCGATTACCGATGAACTGGGGCGGTTATGCCGGCGGGAGGCGGCGGCCGGCGCGCTGATTGCCGAAACCCACCGGACGCTGGCCCACGCCCGCGGCGAGCTTGACGCGTATCGCCGGCGGATACCCGCGGTGTCGGCGCCCCTCTATCTGATTCGATTTTTCGATGCCCTGCATATCGGCATTTACGGCCGGCGCAGCCTATTTCAGGATGTGATGGATGCTCTGGGGGTCCGCAACGCCTGGGACGGTCCGACGGACTATTGGGGCATTGGCGTCGCCGGGCTGGAGGCTCTGGCGGCACGGCATGATTCAGCCATTTTATACTTCACGCCGCTGCCTGCGCCGGTGGCGTTGAGCCTGCAATCCAACCGGCTGTGGCAGGCGTTGCCGGCGGTAAAACGGCATCAGGTTTTTGGGCTGGCCCCGTTTTGGGGATTCGGCATGCTGCCCTCCGCCGGCCGTTTCGCCCGCGAGCTGTTATCGGCGCTGGGAGAGCAGGGCGGTGAAACCGGCGCGCGCCCTGAGGGAGGGGCTGAAAAATGAGCTCTGTTTTCCGTCCCGGCCCGTTCCGGGCCTCCAGGCAGTGGCCGCTGCTGCTGATTGTGTCGGCCGTCGCCGTCGGGCTGCTTCTGAGCATGGACAATCTGTCGGCAATTTTGCCCCCTTCGCTCTGGTGGCAAATCGGGCTGCGGGAACATCGGCAGGACATCAGTCACATTATGCTTTACGACGGCTGGCTGCCGAGACTGGCGATAAGCGGGTTATGCGGTGCCGTGCTGGGCCTGGCGGGCACGCTGTTCCAACAGGTGCTGAAAAATCCGCTGGCGGAGCCCATGACCCTTGGGGTGAGCGCCGGCGCTCAGTTGGCGCTCACCGTTATCACCCTATTGGCGCCGGGGGTTATGCTTTATCATCCCCAATGGGCGGCCCTTGGCGGCGCCCTGGCCGCGGCCCTTATCGTCCTGGGTCTGTCCCGGTCCCGGCAGTATGAGCCCTCGGCGGTATCGGTGGCGGGCCTGGTGGTCACCCTGTTTTGCGGTTCCATCATCATGGCCCTGCAACTGCTGTATACGCCATATTTACACAGCCTGTTTATCTGGGGCGGCGGATCCCTGCTCCAGCAGGATTGGCATAATGTCGCCGCGCTGGGGCTACAACTTGTGGCCGGGCTTTGTTTCGCCTTGCTGCTGCGGCGGCCGCTGACGGTGCTGGCCGTGGGAGATACCCACGCCGGTAGTCTGGGTCTGGGTTCGTCAACCATCAGATTCACCGGCTTTACCCTGGCGGTGGTGCTCAGCGCCGGCGTGGTGAGCGCGGTGGGCGTCATTGGTTTCGTCGGGTTGTCCGCGCCGGCGCTTGCCCGACTGGCGGGTGCGCGCCGGTTCACACAGCGGTTGATTATCGCGCCGCTGTGCGGTGCGCTGGTGCTGTGGCTTACCGACCAAACGGTGCAACGCCTTTCCGGCCTGTTGGGAGACCTGCCCACCGGCGCCGCCACCGCCCTGTTCGGCGCGCCCTTGATGCTGCTGTTGCTGGCGCGTTTTCAGCCGACGGCGTCCCCCGGTGAGCGCCCCTATGCCGTGACTTCTCTACATCGGCCCGAATATACGGCTATTTATCGCCGATTTGCGGCAATAGTGGTATTGCTGGCGCTGGTGCTGGCGTTATCTCTTGACTTTGGCCGCACGCCGTCCGGATGGCAGTTTACCGCCTTCGACGCGTTGTCGCGGGTGGCCATTTGGCGCGGCCCGCGCGCCGTGGCCGCTATGTCCGCCGGCACGATGCTTGCCGTGGCGGGGGTGATGATTCAACGGTTAACCGGCAACGGGCTGGCCAGTCCTGAGCTGCTGGGGGTCAGCGCGGGTGCCGCCCTCGGGCTGGTGGCCTTGCTGCTGTATCAGGGCGACGCATCCCCTATGGCGCGCCTTTCAGTCTCGACCCTCGGCGCGCTGTCGGCCCTGCTGGCCATCCTCTCTTTCGCGCGCCGAACGCGGTTTTCACCCCAGCGTATCCTGCTGGCGGGGATCGCCGTCAGCGCGCTGTTTCAGGCCATTGTCGCGGTGGTGGTGGCGGGGGGCGGAGATCGGGCCGCCGCGCTTATCTCCTGGCTGGCCGGTTCCACCTATTCCATCGGCCCGGCGGAGGCACGAAACGCACTGTTGCTTTGCCTGCTGCTGTGCCTGGTGACGCCGTGCTGTCGACGCTGGCTGAGCCTATTGCCCTTAGGCGAGGAGACATCAAACGCCCTGGGGTTGGCAACCCCCAGGGTCAGGCTGGCGTTGCTGGGGTTGATTGCGCTGCTGTCGGCGGCGGCCACGTTGATTGTCGGTCCTGTTTCATTCATCGGCCTGACCGCCCCGCATTTTGCCCGGTTTTTGGGCGCCCGCAGGCCGGCGCACCAGGTATTGCTGGCGGCGCCGCTGGGTGCGCTGATGCTGGTGGCGGCCGACTGGCTTGGACGCACCCTGCTGATGCCCAGGGAGCTTCCGGCGGGCCTGGTGGCGACGCTGCTCGGCTCGCCCTACCTGATGTGGCTATTGATGCGGCGGCGCTGACGGAACACCCAACTGGCGTCCCGAGCGATCCGGCGGCGCTGACGGGATAGCGGTGGGGCCGGGCGTTTCCTCATATGCAGGGCATGATAAATAATAGGCCGTGGCGAAGATGTTGATATGTCACCGTGCCCTTGAGCACAGAGCGCCCCATTACCGGGAATTTGTCAGGAGCTGAAAATGATGGATGCCGATACCGGCACTCCGGCATCACACATGATGGCGGAAGTATTGCGATTGCTTAAACCCTTTTGGCCGGTGGTGGCGACGGCGACCCTGCTCGGCATCGTGGGCGGCTTGACCACCACCGGACTGCTGGCACGCATTAACCAGACGCTGCAACGGGGCGAATTGTCACCGGGTTTTTGGCTGAACTTTACCGCACTGCTGTCCGTCAGCGTGGTGGGTACCGCCGTGGCCGGTGTCCTGAACAGTCTGATCGGACAAAAAATCATTGCCTCGCTGCGCAAGGATATTTCATCGCGCATCCTGCGCGCGCCCCTGGATGCCATTGAGCGTTACCGTTCCCATCGGCTTTTGGCCACTCTGAATAATGATATCGATACCGTCAGTGCTTTCACCTTCAATTTCTCGGCTTATGCCATTGCCCTGGCGATGACACTGGGGGGGCTAATCTATCTGTCATGGCTGTCCTGGACGCTGTTTGCCTTCTCGCTGGTTTTTCTCGCCGCGGGCATGTTGTTGACCGCGTTTTCGCGTCACGGCTGGATGAAGGATTATGAAGGGGTCCGGGATGCCCAGGACGATTTGCAAAAACAATACCGCGCCATTATTGAAGGCGCAAAGGAGCTGCGCATCAACCAGACCCGCCGGGCGCGGATCTTCGGTATTCAGCTCGGCGGCGCGGTGGATACCATTGCCCGGCTGAAAAGCCATGCCATGGGCCAAATGTGGATGATGAACGGCGCCAGCACCGCCCTGCTGTTTATTTTTATCGGCATCATGCTTACCGCACGGCGGTTCTTGGGGATAGATTCCGCCGATATCAGCGCCGCGGTTATCGTCTTGTTGTTTATCAAAGGCCCGATGGAACAGCTGGCCAACGCGCTACCGGTCTTGGGGCAGGCCTATGTCTCGATGAAAAAGCTGGCGGCGCTGTCATCGGCGTTCAGTAATCCCGAGCCGGATATCTCCCTGGCGCCGCCGGGAGAAGATGAAGTGACAATGTCACTAAATAGTCTTTCACTCGAGCAGGTGGGTTATACTTTTAAACCGAACGGCGGAACGGGTTTCTCCCTCGGACCGGTGAGCCTGGATATCCGCGCCGGCGAGTTTGTGTTTATCGTCGGCGAGAACGGCTCCGGCAAGACCACCCTTATCAAAATATTGCTGGGACTGTACGCCCCGGACCGGGGGCGAATCCTGTATGACGGCCGGCCGGTCACCGCAGCCGGGCGTGACGCCTATCGTCGGCTGTTTACCACGGTGTTCGCCGATTATTATCTTTTTGATGAGATCCTGGTGGATACGGCCCGGGCAGGCGACAGCCAGCGCTATCTGGAACGATTGGATCTCGCCCATAAAGTCCGGATCCAAAACGGGCGTTTTTCCACCACTGATTTGTCCACCGGCCAGCGCAAGCGGCTGGCGCTGGTACAGGCCTATCTCGAGGATCGCCCGGTTATCGTGTTCGATGAATGGGCGGCGGACCAGGACCCGGTGTTTCGCCAGGTGTTTTATACCGAGCTGCTGCCGGATCTGAAGAGAATGGGTAAAACGTTGATTGTCATCTCACACGACGATCGGTATTTCTCCGTGGCTGACCGGATTATTGTTATGGCTGATGGCAGAATAGCGCAATAGCCTTTTGGCCCGCATGCGGCGGGCCCAACCGGACATGATGCGCTCCGGCAATCCCTCTCAATCGATGTATTTCAGGCCGGCCTGCCGCAGCATGTCCCTCATATGATACATATCCAGCCCTAATTCCCCATTGGCGAAGCGTGCCCGTTTGTCCTGTTCATTATCTTCGCGTTTTTGCGCCGCATCGGCGGTTTGGGCGGCGATTTCCCTGGGCACCACCACCACGCCGTCCTCATCGGCGACCACCACGTCGCCGGGGTTCACCAGCGCGCCGGCGCAGATAACCGGCACGTTAACCGATCCCAAGGTAGCCCTGGCGGTGCCTTTGGCGCTGATGACGCGGGAAAATACCGGAAAACCCATCGCCTGCAATGCGCCCACATCCCGGACGCCGGCCTCGCTCACCAGCCCGCCGGCGCCATGGGCGCGGTAGGAAGTGGCAAGCAGTTCGCCGAACATGCCGTCGCCGTTTTCCACGGTACAGGCCACCACTACGATATCCCCTTGGTGAATTTGCTCCGCCGCCACGTGCAGCATCAGGTTATCGCCGGGCTGAGCCAGCACCGTCAACGCATTGCCGCATAAACGGGCGCCGGTATAGGCGGGGCGAATATGGGATCGCATCAGCCCGGTCCGCCCCATGGCCTCATGCAGGGTGGCCACGCCAAAATGACTCAACCGTTCCACCACCGCCGAATCGGTGCGTTCGATAGTGCGTTTAACGATGCCCAAGGCATTAACACGAGTTTGCATACTCTTTCCTTATCGGCTCTGGGCCGACAGTAATGTGTCCAGTCGGGGATAAACCCGGCGCGCATTATTCTCAAAGATCAGACGCTTTTGGGCGTCGGTAAGCGCCGCCGACTCGATATAGCGCCGGGTATCGTCAAAGGCGAAACCGGTTAGGGGATCGATGCCCCGTACCGCGCCGATCATTTCCGAGGCGAACAGCACATTTTCCACCGGGATCACCCGGGTTAACAGATCGATGCCGGGCTGATGATAGACACAGGTATCGAAGAAAATATTCTTCAGCAGCTTGCTCTGCATATCATCGATGTGCATGGCCTGCGCCAGTCCGCGAAAGCGGCCCCAGTGGTAGGGTACCGCGCCGCCGCCGTGGGGAATGATAAAGCGCAGCGTGGGGAAATCCGTGAACAGATCCGAGGTCAGGCACTGCATAAACGCCGTGGTATCGGCGTTAAGGTAATGGGCGCCGGTGGTGTGAAATGCCGGGTTGCAGCTGGTGCTGACGTGGATCATGGCCGGCACGTCATATTCCACCAGTTTTTCGTAAATCGGATACCAATAACGATCGGATAAGGGCGGTGCCGTCCAGTGGCCGCCGGAAGGATCCGGGCTGAGATTCACCGCCACAAAGCCGTAATCCCTGATGCAGCGCTCCATTTCCCCCAGGCAGGTGCGGGTATCGGCGCCCGGGGACTGCGGCAGCATCGCGGCGCCTGCGAAATAGGCCGGGAAAAGCTGCGTGACGCGGTAACATAATTCATTGCATACCAAAGCCCAGGCGGAGCTGGTATCGGCATTGCCGATATGATGGGCCATAAAGCTGGCGCGCGGTGAAAAAATCGTCATATCGATACCCCGTTCGCGCATTTTGAGCAGTTGATTGCTCTCGAGGGTATCGATGATTTCTTGGTCGGAAATCCGCACGTCCGCGGTATTAACGGTGATAGCCCGATCGGTGAGTCCGGCGATTTGCCGTTTGCGCCACGTCTCCAATCCCTCCGGCGCGGTGGTGTAATGCCCGTGTATATCGATAATCATTGAATTCGTTCCATAGCTGTAGGTTGGTCACTTTCCATAACGATATTGCTCAAATCCCGCCCTCTGGTTTCCGGCAACAGCATGGCGGCAATCACTACTATCACATACGATGCGCAGGCGCAGATTCCCATGGCCGGCCCGAGGTCCAGCTTGATGCTGAGCAGTCCCACCATGGTCGGCATGACCGCCCCCAGGGCGCGGCCGGCGTTGCCGCATAATCCCTGGGCCGAACCGCGGACTCGGGTGGGGAAGAGCTCGGCGATAAAGGCGCCGGTACCGGCGGCGGTGCCGGATTGCAGCGTTCCCAAGACAAAACCCAGCAACAGGGTGATGGTCAGATTGATGGGCGCCATGGTATACACACCCACCGCGATGGCCTGGCAGCAGGCGATAATAATAAAGGTTTTGCGCCGTCCCAGGGCATCGGCCATCCAGCCGTTCAGGAAGGCGCCGGCGAAGGACCCTAGAATATTAATGGCAAGATAACCGCCGACATTGTTGATGGACAAATGCAAAACAAGTTTCAAATAGGCCGGCAACCAGGTAATCATTACGTAATTACCGCCATAGATCCCGAAGGTCAAGAGAATGGCTTTGAGGGTCGTTGCGCGAAATGAAGGTGCGAAGACCTCCCAGATATTTCGGGATTGTCCTTTATCGGCGGCCTGCTCCTTTTTGTAAAGCGGCGCTTCTTCAATATTACGCCTAATCCACAGCACCAGCAGCGCGGGAAGAAGCCCCAATGCAAACAGGATGCGCCAGACGATATCCGCGGGAAAATAGTCGAACAGCAGGGTGGCGATAATCACGGTAATGCCGTAGCCGAGAGCCCATCCCGCCTGTAGCGCGCCCACCACCCGGCCCCGCACCTGCGGGTTGATGGTTTCGCTTATCAGCACCGCGCCCACCGCCCATTCGCCGCCGAAACCCAGCCCTTGCAGGCTGCGGGTCAGCAACAGTTGCCAGAAGGAGTCGGTGAAGGCCGAGAGGAAGGTGAACAGGGAAAACCAGGCAATGGTCACCTGCAGTATTCTCACCCGGCCGTAGCGGTCGGAAAGAATCCCGGCGATCCAGCCCCCCAGCGCCGCCATGATCAACACGGTTGTGCCCAGTATGCCGGCCTGGCCTTTGGTCATGCCCCATAAAGCTATCAGCGTCGGGATGGACAGCGCGTACATTTGCGTGTCCATGGCATCAAGCCCCCAGCCGCTGAAGCATGCCCAAAAGGTGCGTTTTTCCACTTTATTAAGGGATGTGAACCATTGAAACATCATTATTCCCGCCTTATTGCATCCATAGCTGTGCCAGAGTCAGGCATTGCTTCACAACTATCGATGGCAATTTTCCAAGGTTATGTCGTTTCACTTAACAACGGCGTGGATACCACTTCGCTCTGTACCGAACTCCAACCGCCTAAGCACGTAGTAATAAGGGTCTATATCGCGGCCAGCATGGGCGCCCCGTCTCCTCCTAATCGCTCTGTGGCCCGGGCCGCGATATCAAGCAGCGCCGGGCGATACTGCGCCATCAGCGCCATATCCAAACGGCTCACCGGCGCGACAATACCCACCGCGCCGATGAGTTTTTGATCTGAACCGAACACCGGCGCCGATATCCCCGAGGTTTGTTCATCACGTTCGCCCACCGAGGCGTAGGTATAGACGTTGCGCACGCGGTCATAGAGTTCGCCGGGTTCGCCGGAAAATGCCAGCAGGATCCGGCCGCCGGCACCGCGATCCAATGCCTGTACGTCACCTTGCTGGACGTTGACCCGCACGGAAAACTGCGAATTGATGCGAAACAGGCACAGGCGATGGTCTCCTTCGCGGATGTGGAAAGAGACGGTTTCACCAATCTGTTCATTTAATTCGCGCATCAACGGCAGCAGCACGTCGCTTAGATTCAGGTTGGCGAGGTAGTGGGTGCCCAGGGAGAAGGTGGCGGAACCCAGGCTGAACCGACCGTCTTCCAGACGGATCATCAGCCGGTGATGGCAGAGCGCGGCGGCAAGCCGAAGGACCGTGCTTTTGTACAAGCCGGTACGTTTGGAGAGTTCGGTCAAGGTTAATGAGCGATCCTGCTTTTTAAAGGCAAAAAGCAGGGCTACGGCCCTGTCGATGACATCCACGCCGCTGGGGGTGACGCCCAAAAGCTGCGGCGCGTTTTCCTCTTTTTTTGCCATCATGAAACTCCAATTGTTCTATCTGGTAGAACTTAATATCGTCTGATAGAACAATTATAGTGGGGTTCAAGGAGGATTCTGTGGTTCTCATCACAAGAAGAGGTATTGTCGGAAGGGTATTTTCAGGCGATATACGTCGCCCAGAGATAGGAGAACGGCATGATTAAGAACAGCCCGGGCAGCATATTGGCCACCGGGAACAGCTTGATACCGCAAATCCGCAGGCCGGTCGCCAGCATGATAAGGCCGCCCGCGGCGGAAAAGTCCGACATCATATCAGGGGTGGTCATCGGCAGGATAAATGCGGCAAGCGTAGCCAACGCGAGCTGGATAGCCAACTGCGGGATGGCGATGACCACCACCGCGTAACCCAGTATTGTCGCGAAAATGGCCGAGGTGAATAGGTCCAGCACGGTCTTGATATACAAGATGGAGGGATCCCCGGTCATGCCTTCATGCATGGCGCCGAAGACACCGGTGCCGCTGGCGCAAAACAGCACCACGATGGCCACGAATTTATCCATAAATTCCTGATGGGTCAAACCCTGGGCCGGCGGCAGGAATTTATCCACGATGCCCCGGGTATAACCCGCCGCTTTGCCGATGCCTCTTTCGACGAAGAAAAGTTCCCCCAGCATGGCGCCGATGACCATGGCCAGCACCACCGCGGGCATATATTTCACCTTGACGATAAGCATAATACCCAGGCCCATGGAACACAGGCCGAAGGTCATCGGCAAGGCCGAACGAATGCGTTCAGGCAATCGGGTGCCGAGAAAGGCGCCCACCAGGCCGCCAATCACTACCGCCGCCCCGTTTACATAAGGTCCAATTAACATTCCAAATCCTTAAAATTAATCATCCGCCGGTTCGCCTTGGGGTATTGTTGTCCTATCGCCATCACCCCAACGGGGCTGATTTTTCACTTCGATCCCCGGCATACCGAGCGTATGGAAAGATCCGCTGGCGATAGAAGCGCCGAGATTATCAATGGGGTGGACCTTATCCGCCAGGGAAATGACGTCTTCCATCCGATAATCGGTTTCCAGTCAGCAGGTTTTCTCCGCCCCCCGGGAGACAACCAGATGCACTTCCAGAACCAGCCCCTTCAACAGTTCAAGGGCTTTGACTCCATACTTGAAACCTGATGCCCCGCTTATGCCGATGATAATGCGCCGTGAAATCATGCTATCCCTTACTCAAAGTCCGGCAGGAACCGTTTGACATCCACATCTTTAAAGCGGGAACGTTCAAACTGCGATTTCATGCTAAAGGGGACCGTGCAATCAAAAATGGTCTTGCAGGACATGCCTTCTTGCAAAATGCTGGGGCTGTATGCCGGGACCTGCGACGGGTCGAGGGGATGGCAGCGTACGCCTGGAATAAAGACCGTATCCACATCCCCTTGATAGCGGGTTTGCATGGCCCACATCACGTCATCGCTGTCAAAAATGTCCACGTCTTCATCCACTAAAATCACATGTTTCAATTCCGGGAAGGCGGCAAAGGCCAGCAGGCCGGCCTGGCGCTGACGCCCTTCGTCAACCGCGGCTGATTTTTTAAATTGCATCACGGCCAGCAGTTTGCCGCCGCCCGCGGAGTGCGCGAAGACGTTGAGTAATTTACCCGGCATGGCGCGGTTAACCAAATCGAGGATACTGGCTTCCGTGGGGATACCCGCCATATTCACATGCTCTTCACCCGGGCCGATGGTGGTGCGCCAGATGGGATGCAGGCGATGGGTGACCGCTTTCACCTTGATAACCGGCAGGGCCGCTTTCGCGCCGCCGGTATAGCCGGGGAATTCAGGCATCGCTTTGCCGGTATGGGTGTTTTGATCTTCACGCAACCGCACGTTCGGCAGTAATTCGCCTTCAATCACAATCTCGGCATGGGCAATACAACGCTCATTGATGGTTTTACACTGGACCATTTCCACCGCGCGTCCGCGAAGGGACCCCGCGATGCTCAGCTCGTTAAAACCCAGCGGCGTTGTCGGCGGCTCAAAACAGGCGGCGATTTCAATAGCGGGATCCACGCCGATGCTGATGGAGATAGCCAAGGGTTTACCCGCGGCTTCGGCCTTTTGTCGGAAGGCATCGATATGACGCCCGGGCGTCAGCCACATGGAGAGTTCGTCGCGGCTTTGCACGCAAAGACGGTGGATGGTGATATCCGATTCACCGGTGTCAGGGTCGGACGCGTAGCACAGGCCCATGGTCACATAGGGGCCGGCATCTTCTTCGGTATTGGTGGGCGCCGGCAGCAGCGCGCGCAAATCGAAGCCGGCATCGGTGGCTAAATGGACTACTTCCTGACAGGGGGCGCCCTTGGCGTCGATAGTGATGGGCGCAATAGGCGTATGGACCGAATCTCTCAATAAAAAGCCGAGTTTTTCCGGGGCGCAGCCTAAAAATTGTCCCACACGCTTACGGGAGCCCACCAGGCCGATGGCGACGCTGATATCATCAAAGCCCTTGATCTTATTGAACACCATGGCCGGCCCGTTTTTGCGGGTAGGTCGCATACACGTACCGCCGGCGCCGACATAGCGGTAGACCCCTGACAGTTCGGCGTTGGGATCGACTTCCACCTCGGTGGTGACCAGCTCATTGGGCAGGGTTTTCAGCAGCGCAAGCGCGGAACGCAGGTCGTGTACCGGGTTTATATCGGCATGAGATTTTTTAGTAGACATATCTTTTCCCTACAGGGCAAGTATTATACCCGTCATACTTCAAGTTGCAGGTGCGTTGGCTTTCCTCGCTCACCCCAGTCACTTACTTGAGTAAGCTCCTGGAGATTCGCTGCGTTGCCGCCTTCCTGCAACTCGAATTATTTAGGGTAAATGGAATTTGATAGGAAAAATACGCCTATTTTAAAAATTCAGCGAATACCATTTTGATAATATATCTCATACCAAAACGGTTATTTTCTTTGACTAAAGGATGATATGCGTCACTATCTTGAGGTGCGTTTAATTTTAACCTAATCAAGGAGGTATTTACGGATCTTAAAAGGTTGAAGTATTTTTGCGTTATCTTTGAACAAGGGACTATCAGCCAGGCCGCACGTATATTAAATATGGCGCAACCCCCGTTGAGTAAACGTATACAGGAATTGGAAGAAGAACTTAACGTTCCCTTATTTTTGCGTAATGGCAGAAGACTGGAACCTACCGAGTCCGGATATCATCTTTATAAAAATGCCTGTGCCATTTTACGCGAGGTTGAAGATACCAAACGCGAATTAATCCTTATCAAGAACAGGGATAGCCGCCTGCTGCGCATTGGGCTTACCCACCTGTTCCAGTCTTATTTCAAGCCCTTGATCCTGAAGCTGCATCGGCTTAATCCAAACGTGGAAATGAGCGTTTCCGTTTCTGATTCCAGTAATCTTGAATCGTTGCTGCAAAATGGCCTGATTGATATCGCCCTGATTCAAAAACCCTCTCATAGCGAAGGTTATGATTGCGTTTCTTTTGCTCCCATCGGACTTGTGGCGGTTATTAATAAAAAATTATTGCCGGAAATACCTGCCGGTCCCATCCCCTTTTTATCCATCGGAGAATTTCCACTGGTATTATTGCGTCGGTCCAGAGATACCGGAACTTACGAATTAATTACCGATCATTTTCGTAAAGGGGGCGTTAATCCTAAAATCATTATGAATATTTCCCAGCCCGGCGTTATTCTCGACTGGCTGGACTCCGGACTTGAAGCCGCCGCGTTGCTCCCGGCCTCGGAAGTGGATCCGGCAAAGCTCTCTCATTGCCATGTCATTGATATTCTCTCCCCGCCGCAAATTTTTTTCCCGGCGGTGGTAAAAATGTCGGTGGCATCCTATATGAAAGAACTGATGGATATTGTTCAATCCGGCTATCCTTTTCCGGCCGGCGGCGCGGATCGCTAAGCCAACCGCGACAAACGCCGGGCTTAACACCGCCGGATAAATCCTCCCGATCGTCTTGCCCCCTGTCCCACGCACCGTAAATCTTGTCTTTCAGCGCGAGGATTTGCTGAAGCCTGATTTTCCAGGACATGGCCTCGGGCTAAACCGGCGGCAGCCGCAGCGGTGTTCCCAATCCCCAGGCGGAGGGCAACAGGCTTTCGCCGTTGCGGGGACGGGGGAAATCATCATCGATCATCTGCCAGAAGGCCGGCGTTTCATCAAATTGATGCTCAAGCAGATCAATGGTCTCACTGACGGCGCAGGCCACCAAGCTGGCGGCATGGCAAATCGGTCCGCTGGGATTGTGCGGCGCGCAGCCGATGCCGTATGCGGCGGCCAGGGACGCCACCGCAAGCACGCCGCTGATACCCCGAGCATATTTGACATCCGGCATCACCACGTCATAGGCCCCGGCGGCAAGCCAGGGGGTGAATAATGCCGGACTGATGAGTTCTTCCAGTCCGGCCAGCCGCATGCCCAGCCCGTTGGCTTGACCGCGCAGCCTTTTCAGGGCGGGGATGTTTTCCGACGTTTCCGGCAGCGGGCATTCAAACCAGCTCACCCCCAGCGCCGATAGCTCTTTCATTACCGCCGAGGCGGATTGCGCATCGAATCGCCAGTGGCAGTCAACATACAGATCGGCGGCGCCGATGCCTGCCCGGGTGGCCGCCACCCTGGACAGCCCCAGCTCCATCAGTTTCACCCCCTGGGGGGAACGGAGGTTTTCCGGCGTCAGCCCGTCAAACGGCGCGATTTTAATGCGGTTAAACCCGGCGGCGACGGCTTTTTGCCCCGCCAGCATAAAGCCCGGTTCGGAACGGTCGGTAATGCTGCGGTTAATGTTGGCGTAAAGGGGAACGCACTCGTGATGGAGACTACCGGTGAGCGCCGATGAAGGACATCCGCGCCTTTGGCCGCGAATGTCCCACATTGCCTGGTCAAGTGCGCTCCAGATTGCCGCCTGCTGTAACGTGACAGTGTCACCTGAAAGGTATTCGGTTAACCCGGTCCAATCCTGTCCCAGCAGCCGCTCCCGGGCGAGGGCATGATAAACGTCGAGGGCCGCCGGATGACGCACCCAGCTGGCTTCTCCCCATCCCGTCATGCCGTCGGACAAACGCAGCTTGATAAACGACCAGGTGGTTTTCTCCGTCACCGGACAATGAAGCAGTTCCAGCGCCTCAATGCGGCCATTATCGCGATAATCCTTATTGCGGCGAATAGTCATGTTGCTCCCCGGAAGGTTGTGGGTCGGATGAAAGGGCGCCAACCCGCATTCTGTTAAGCAATACCAGCTTCGCGCGCGCGGTATGGGCCGCGGTGACCGCCGCCGCCGATTCGCTGTCGCCGGCGGTAAACGCCGCCAGCAGTAGCCTATGGTCCGCCACCACCCCGGCAAAACGGCCGGATTCATAGCCGTAGCGCCGCCACAGCGCGCGAATCAGCCGCCAATGCCGCTCCAGAATAAGATTGGCGTCGCGATTATCGGCAATGTGATGGATAGCGGCGTGAAAATCCCGGTTTGCCAACAGCGCCAGGGAGGCGTCCCCTCGGGCCACCGCCTCCTCATGCCGCGCCCGCAGGATTTCCAGCTGGGCGAGATTCTGCGGCGTCATGCGTTCGGCGGCGCGCCGGGCCAGATAGCTTTCTATGACGATGCGGATATCCAGCAACTGCGCGACAAAGTTCTCATCCACCGCCACCACCCGCGCGCCCTTGTTCGGCTGGGTGACGATGAGTCCCTCGCTTTCCAGCCGGTGCAGCGCCGCGCGTATCGGCATATGGGAAACGCCGAAACGCGTCGCCAGGGCATCGATACGCAGCGGCGCGCCGGCGTCGAATTCCTGACGATTGATAATGGCGTCACGGAGCCGGTCGGTGATCTCGGTTTCGCTGGTTTTGTTTTCTATATCTAATTTCCGCATAACCATATTTGATCAAAGTATATGAATTGTGATCTTATTTTCTTTTATATGTCGCTACTATTCAATAGTATTCGAACTAAGCAAAGTAAAAGTTTGATCAAATATCGGCTTTGATGTTGATCACATCACAAAGCGCCATGAGGGAATGTATGAGATTGAAGAGGTTCGGCCGCTGGGCCCATGCCGTTGTGTTTATCCTGCCGTTGTTGATAACCCTGGGGCCGGGAAGTCTGAAGCTCTTTGCCGCCGAACGCGACCAACTGGTCATCGGACAAAGCGCCGATATCACCTCGTTTGATCCCACCGAACTGCGCATGGGCACCTTTGTCCTGACGCGCCTGCTGTATAACACCCTCATCGCGCTGGATGCCGACGGCAAGCCCCATGCCGAACTTGCCCAATCCTGGAACCGTTCCGACGACGGCAAAACCATGACCTTCAAACTGCACAAGGGCGTCACCTTTCATAACGGCAAGCCCTTGACCGCACAGGATGTGGCGTTCAGCCTGAACTACGCCAAAGATCCCGCCAACGGCGCCAATATCCTGCCGCTGGCGAAAATGATCAAAAGTATCGACACCCCTGATGACGATACCGTTATTCTGCATTTTGACGGCGCATCAGACGCGGTATTCGATTTACTGGATTTGGCCTTTATCATCGACGGCAGTCAGCCTAAAAACATCAAAACCGACGGCAACGGCACCGGCCCGTTTAAGCTCGGCAGCTACGAACCGGGGCAGGACGCGGTTTTTGTGCGTAATGATGCCTATTGGGGCGGCAAACCGACGCTGAAGAAAATCATCATCAAAATCATTCCCGATCAGCAGTCCGGCGTGATGCAAATGAGCGCCGGCGCGGTGGATTTTCTGCCTTCCCTAGACCGGGAAGCCGCGGGACAGCTCTCGGCGGCCGGTTTTGCCACCGGTGCCGCCACCGCCGAAGGCCGGGTCCTGGATATCACCTTTAATACCGAGGCCCCGCCCCTGGATAAGCCCGAAGTGCGGCAAGCCATCGGCCTGGCGCTGGATCGCGCGCGCATCGCCCATGATATCGCCGGTCCGTCCTCGCTGGTGAAATGTCTGCCCTGGCCGCGGTACAGCCATCGGGAAGCCGCCGGGCACGAGAAGGACTGCGCCTACGATCCGGCCCGGGCCAAGGAGCTGATTGCCCAGGCCGGCGCGGCCGGCGCCGAGATTTCAATTATGTCCCGCAGCCAGTCGGAGCCGCAAATCGGCGCCATGGCGCAGGTGCTGCAAAGCGCGCTGCAGGATATCGGCCTGAAAGCCAATATCGTCGAAATGTCCGAGGCCGCCTATATTTCCCGCTTCCGCAAAGGGGATTTCCAACTGGCCGCCCATGTCTATGGCCGTGCCGGTCGAGGTCCGTCCACCATCCTGCTGTCGGCGGTAATCTTTCGCACCCGTGATAATCCGGCGCAAATCTCCTCGCCACAGTATGCCGACGACATCGCCCTGGTCACCAGCCGTTCGTCCGGACCGGATACCGACCAGGCATGGCAGCGCATCGACAGTTTTATGCTCAAGGAAAACTGGGTGCTGCCGGTGGCGACGCTGCCGGTATTATGGGCCTCCGCCAAAGGTCTTAGCGGCCTGCGGTTCAATCTCGACGGCATGCCGATCCTGACGGATGTGAAACTCGAGAAGTAACGTCCTTTAACCCTGAGGGGTCTTTAATGGCAGCCTATTTGATACGACGAATCCTCCAGTGGATTCCGGTACTGCTGATTTCAAGCGTTATCGTGTTTGCGGTGGTGCGCGCCATGCCGGGTGACCCGGCGGATATCATTGCCGGACCGGACGCCGCCCCGGCGGATGTGCAACGCATCAGGGCAGAGTACGGCCTGGACCGTTCGCTGCCGGTACAATACATCGCCTGGCTTAAGCATATGGCCCGGGGCGACTTCGGCGTTTCTTACATCTATCACCGGGATAATAGCGAGCTGATTTTCAGCCGCCTGCCGTATTCGCTGCTGATCGCCGTCACGTCGCTGCTGACCGCCCTGGCCGTTGGCGTTCCTTTTGGGCTGGCCGCCGGCCTTGGCGAGGGTAAAACCATCGATTGGGCGGCATCGCTGTTTTCATCCCTGGCGGTGGCGACCCCCAGTTTCTGGTTCGGTATGCTGGGGATACTGGTGTTCGCGGTGAAGCTTGGCTGGCTGCCGCCGGGAGGGCTTATCCGCACTGATGAATCAGTGGCCGGCTTTTTGTGCTCGCTGGTGCTGCCGACATTGACTCTCGGGCTGCATGGGGCGGCGGTGCTGATGCGCTCGACGCGCAATGCGGTGATAGACACTCTTGGCGAGGCATACATTCGTACCGCCCGCGCCAAGGGGCTCCGCCACCGGACACTTATCTACGGGCACGTATTGCGTAATTCCCTGTTGCCTATCGTGACCATGACCGGCATTCTGCTGGGCCGCATGCTGGGCGGCGCCGTGGTAATCGAGTCGGTATTCGCCTGGCCGGGCATCGGCCGCCTGCTGGTGCAATCCATTATCAACCGCGATTACGGCATGGTGCAGGGGATATTGATCATCCTGGTGCTGTTTTTCCTGCTGCTCAATCTGGTGGTGGATATGTTATACGGCGCTATCGACCCGCGTATCCGCCTGGTACGGAGTCATCATTGATGAGTGCGGCAGCCATGGAGCCCGCCGGCGCCCGGCAGCAACGCCGCCGGTTCAGGCTGATAAAAGCCGTGCTCTCCAAACCGTCCGGCCTGTTCGGTTTTGCCGTGGTCGCGCTGATCACCCTGGCGGCGGTACTGGCGCCCTGGCTGGCGCCCTGCGGTCCCGATACCCAGTTCGCCGGGCTGCGGCTGGCGGCGGCCACGGCGGGCCATCCCCTGGGCACCGACGAATTGTCACGGGATCTGCTTAGCCGCGTGCTGTTCGGCGCGCGCATTTCGCTGCTGGTGGGGTTCGCCAGCGTCGCCGCCGGCGCCGGCCTCGGGATTATCGTCGGGCTGATTTCCGGCATGGGGAGCCGGATAGTGGATACCCTGCTGATGCGCGCCTGCGATATTCTGCTGGCTTATCCCGGCATCTTGCTGGGGGTGATTACCGTGGCTATCCTCGGGCCGGGGCTGATACAAATTTGTATTGCGGTGGCCTTTGTTAATCTTCCTCTTTTCGCCCGTCTGATGCGCGCCTCGGTACTGCGTGAACGGGAACTCGACTATGTTAACGCGGCGGTGGTGCAGGGCAGCGGCCTGTGGCGCATCATGCTGCGCCACGTCATGCCCAACAGTATCGGCGGGGTGATTACGCAACTGGCCTCGGCGGCCGGCCACGGGGTTTTACTCGAGGCGTCCCTCTCTTTTATCGGCCTGGGCATCAGGCCGCCGGCCGCCTCCTGGGGAACGATGCTCAGCAGCAGCCGGGACTACCTGACCGTCGCGCCGCTCTACGCGGTGGTGCCGGGTTTGCTGTTAATGTTACTGGTGCTGGGACTTAACCTGCTTGGCGACGCCATGCATAAAGCACTGGATCCTGCGGGGACAACCCATGCCTGGTCATGATCTCACCCCGCCGCAAGCGCCGCTGCTGGACGTCAAGGGGCTGAACATACAAATCGAAAGAAAAGGCGGCAACCGGCGGATCGTTACCGATGTGTCCTTCACCGTGGCGCGCGGGGAAACCCTGTGTATCGTCGGTGAATCGGGGTCGGGCAAGACGTTGACGGCACTGTCGCTGATGTCGCTGCTGCCGCCCAGGGTATCCGTGACCGGCGGCGGCATACTGTTTAACGGCCGCGACCTGCTGACCCTGGATTCCCACAGCCGCGAGCGGCTGAACGGCGATGAAATCGCCATGATTTTCCAGGATCCCATGTCATCCCTCAATCCGGTGATGACCGTCGGCCGGCAGCTTACCGAAAGCCTCTCCCGCCATCAGCCCTCCCTGACCCGGGCCCAGCGCGAAAGCCGGGCGGAACAGGCGCTGGCCCTGGCGGGTATCAGCCGGGGCGCGGACATTATGCATCGCCATCCACACCAGCTGTCGGGGGGGATGTGCCAGCGGGTATTGATAGCCATCGCGCTGGTGAATCATCCCCGGCTGATTATTGCCGACGAGCCCACCACCGCCCTGGATGTCACCGTGCAGGCCCAAGTGATGAAAAGCATGCGTGCCGCCTGCGAGCAGACCGGCGCGGCGCTGCTGCTCATTACCCACGATATGCAGCTGGTTGCGCAGTATGCCCACCGGGTGGCGGTCATGTATGCCGGGCGCATTGTGGAGCAGGGGCAGGTACACAACGTGTTCAGGTCGCCGCGCCATCCTTATACCCGCGCCTTGCTCGGCAGTATTCCCGGCCTGGATACCGACGTCGAGGGGGATCTTGAGGCCATCGCCGGCGAACCGCCGGATTTTGCCCGTTTGCCGTCGGGGTGCGCCTTCCGACCACGCTGCGGGTTATGCGCTAACCGCACGCGCTGCGCCACGGAAGTGCCGCTCCTGCGGGCGGGTCAGCAAACACCCGATCATTTGAGCGCCTGTCATTTTGCCGATGAACTGTCCCAACCGGCCAACGCGGGAATAGCCTCAGCATGTCAGTGATCGCACGTCAGACGAAGGAATGAAATCAACATGTCGGTGATCGCAGGTCCGATAAAGGAAAAAATCTCTTCACCGCCGCTGTTGCGGGTGGAAGACATTAAAAAAAATTTTCCCGCCGCCACGGGCTGGTTTGGCCGCTCCGGCGGCGGAGTAAACGCGGTGGACGGGGTGAGCTTTACGCTGCGCGCCGGTGAAACCCTCGGCCTGGTGGGGGAGTCGGGCTGCGGAAAATCCACCCTCAGCAAGATGCTGGTGGGGCTCACGGCACCGACTTCCGGGCGGATATGGTTCGACGGCGAGGAGATTACCGCCATAAAGCGTCGCCATCATGCCAGGCTGTGCAGCGAATTTCAGATTGTGTTCCAGGATCCCCTGGCCTCCCTTAACCGACGCATGACGGTATTTGATATCATCGCCGAGCCGCTCATCGTGCACCGCACCCATCACGGCGCCCGGCGGCAAGAGCGCATTTATGAGCTGATGGCCCAGGTGGGACTTAACCCGGGTCTTGCGCACCGCTATCCCTCAGAGTTATCCGGCGGCCAGCGCCAGCGCATCGGGATTGCCCGGGCCTTGGCCCTTAACCCGCGCCTGCTGATCCTGGACGAGCCGGTTTCGGCCCTGGACGTGTCGATACAAGCGCAGATTCTCAATTTATTGCGCAGACTACAGCGGGAATACGGGCTGGCTTATCTGTTTATTTCCCATGATTTGCGCGTTGTGCGTTATATGGCGCCGCGCATTGCCGTAATGTACCGGGGAAGATGGGTGGAAACCGGCGATAGACAACAGATTTTCACCGCCCCGGCGCATCCCTATACCCAAGCGCTGCTGTCGGCCCTGCCCGAAAGCGATAACGGATAGCGGTGGGGAATGAGTCAGGAATAACCCCGTTAATCTCTGATTGCGGCAATATCAATATCAGCGGCCGTTGCCGATATTCCCCGTATCCCTGATTTTATCGATATCGCTGATGTTATCGGTTTCGCAATTTTTACCGGGATTTTTATCGATATGTCCCGATGGGCGTTCGGGGAAGCAGCGGTCGCATTAACGCTGTTTCAACCGCGCCACGTCGGGAAATCCGCCCTCGTTTTTCCTGTCCCACAGCACTTCCCTCGCCACAAGACTGTTTAAAAAAGTATCAAAAAAAGGATTGTATCGTCGTAAGAATGATACATAGGAATTTTCCTAGATCATTATTATACTCACGCACTCAAAAAATATTATTTCTCAGCCTTACGGCTGAAGGTCGTTATTCAACTAGCATAGTTAAAAATTAAATAACATTATTTTCACAAACAGTACATTAACGAAGAGGTTTATGATGAAGTCGCCTTTCATAGTCTTTTTATGACATTAATATGTTAGTTAATCATGAAATTGAGTTGCGCTATAAGGGTGGCACTTTGTGAAAACGGGCCGGCCATAAAGCGTGGTGTAAAAAATCAGGTAAAGTGGTCTTTATAAAATGAATTTAATTATTTCGTATCTATTTCTTAACATACTAATGGTTTATAGCTTTTACCGTCATATAAAGTTTGTGAGCAGTCGGAGATTGACGAAATCAGCCCATTTACACAGAAGAGGGCATCACCGTTATGGCAAAAATAGCCTGTCGTTTATGCAGCCTCATTCTGTCGGGAATATTTCCGATAGCCGGTTTTCATCAATCCACACGTCTCGGGACGTCAGCAAGGCGGCCTGATAACGGCCTTATTTATCAGATAGTAACAGGGTTTTGGTTGACCAATGCCGATTGATACTGGCGGATCCAGGTTAATGGTGTTAATGAGGGCCAATACAGGCGAATGCGGTGAATACCGACTGATAGGTTAATTAGCCCCTATTTATTCAGCTGTGAAAATTGAAGCACCAAGGGGATCCAGGCGTACTTGTAAATAAATAAGTATTTCTGCGATATCTATTTCCAGAATATGTCATTCGGAAATAAGGCATAGATGTAATAGCTGCTGTCACGCTATTTATTTAAGCATTTATTTTACAAGTAGGCAAAAATGAAAAGGTTGATGTTAATATCAGCGCTGGCACTTTGCGGTTGCAGCGGGGTGGGCCATTATCATGTGGATAAAACGGCAAGCACCAAGGCGGATTTCCATTTCATCGGTATTCCCGTATTGGCGGGCGCGGTGGGCTCCAGCTTCCCGCTCACGGAACATTACAGTCTGACCGCAGGGCATGTTGCTAAAATAATGATGGTGAAGGTGAAAGCGTATAATCCATTATGCGACGTCGCTATTATCTATCATGATAATAAAGGCGCGACATTACCCAGGGTTGAATCCGCCGTAAAGGGCGAACATATAAATCTTTACGGATATAATGCCTATACCGCCTTGCCGACATCGTCCTCAGGTACCTTAAAGGAATTTGGCTGGTGGGATAAACCCAATACCAGTTGCCTGGTGGGGCTTACCGACGCCGGCGGCATACAGGGCATGAGCGGCGGACCGGTTTACGGTGTGGACGGTGCCGTTATCGGCGTATTTACCGCAACCCACCCGAAAAGGGACCAAAGCATTTTTGTCCCCTATCAGAATATCGCGGGCTGGATTAATCAGGAATTGCAGGGGGAGGATTTAGCGCAAATCAGGCAAGCGGAAAACCTGCGCCTGGTTAAGCGCACGGTGACGTCATTGCCGCTGGCGCAGGCCGACACCACAGGCCTTTGATGAACGGATAGGGCATAAACCCGCCAGGGCTGGCCGAGCGACCAGGAAGAAATGACCATCACCCTGTTGATATGATCGCCCGCTACGGTTCAGGGCGGTAATGCCTATACTCGGGACGCCGATGGGCAGGGCAAAGTGGCGTCAGCCCGCCAGGCTGGCGGCATGGGGATCCTAACCCTGTTTGCTTTGCTGCTCACGGTAGGCCAAGGGACTGATGCCCAGATTGCGCTGAAAAACGCGGCGGAAAACGTCCGCGCTGGTAAAACCGCATTTCATCGCAATCTTGTCCAGATTCATCGAGGTCATTTGCAAAAATCGCTGGGCTGTTTCCAGGCGGATATTTTCAATATATTTTGCCGGTGTGGTATTCAGCTCATGTTTGAATATCCTTATGAGCGTGCTGCGACTCATGGCCAACCGGTCCGCCAGCACATCAACCGTGAGTTCCTGGGCGAGATGTTCATGGATCCAGGGCTGCAGGGCTTTTATGTTCCGATGGTTTGAGTATTGGGCCAGCAGGGAAAAACTCAGTTGGGCTTGATCGGCGGGCCGCCGTAAAAAAAGCACCAGTTCCTTGGTCACCTCTCCCGCCAATGCCTCGCCATGATCGTCGGCAATCAGATTCAGGGCCAGATCGATCCCGGCGGACATCCCGGCGGACGAATAGATTTTTCCGTCCTTTACCCATATCGGCTGTTCCTCCACATGCACACCGGGATGGTGTTTGGCGAATTCATCCATCAGGCGCCAATGGGTGGTAACGTGTTTACCTTCCAGGATGCCGGTTTGCGCCAGCGCAAAAATGCCGGACGAGACGGTGCAGATGCGCCGTACCCGGCTTGCCTGGGTTCGCATCCATTCTATCGTCTCTGCCGGATACAGGCCGGAAGAGGCGATATTGGTGGTAACGATCAGCGTATCGATATTCGGCGCGCGCCATTTTTTGTCCGACAGCACGGAGTGACCCAACACACTGATACCCGTTTCGCTTTTGATTTCTTTATCCAGGCCGGCGGAAACCAGTTCCACCTGATAGGGGTAAAACTTCTCCGTAAGAGTATTTGCGATGCGAAATGCCTCCATCGGTCCGGCAATATTTAATAAATCGATGGGGGGAATACCAAGAATGACTATTTTTTTTGTCAATGGGCGATTCGGCATCATTAATCCTCTTCCACTATTAAACGGAAATAGCAAAGAGCCAAATTAACTTTTGACACAAATCGTCGGGAAATTGAAATTTCAGTACGCCTGGAATTATTTTGAGTAACCATTCGCGGCTATAACTTCCTAAAAAATATCCTTGGAAGGATAGTAATGTAAGTAACTGCTTTAGCGCAAGGTTCTGAAATAATTAGATACATTTTAATATTAAAGAAATATCCATTTGGATTTCCACGTAAATAATTGTGTAGCGGAAACGAAGACGCCAGTTATTCCCATACAATCTATATCATTTTTGGCAATTTTCCGAATCCTGGCGCAGTCCAGGATACGATTCATTTTAACTTATTGATAATAAATGGTTTTCAGCAACCATCATTTTCATTTTTCTTTATCAATAAGATTTTACTTAAAGTCGATTCTTTACATAAGATGCTATTCATAGAAGATATACGCCATGCGGTTAAACGTTTAAATGTTATTTTTATTTTTATAACAACCCTAAATTAAATATTATTACGAAAACCAATCGCATAAGAAATATTTTGATACATTTTGTAATTAATATAATAAGCATTTATTGTTCCTGAATGTAATGCCCTATTCGGTATTGCCAATTGATAAGTTTTTTGAATATATTCTGACTCAAACAAGAAAGCCTGCTTATATCTGGATATATTGTTGATTATATGTTATGAAATAGTTAATAACGTTAAAGGAGAATAAATTCCGCCCCACGTTGATAGTGTTTCCGCGCCCGTTATTTCTGAAACCGGCGGGGCATGGACGCCGGAGGTTTTTTCCGCTCGGCGGTGGATTGCCGCTTGATTAACTCCAATGTTTGAATACAGATCATCGGCGGCTGTTCCGGCTGTTGTTTGAATAATTCCAGCAGCAGTTCGATGCCCTTTGATGCCATCGCCGCCGTGGGTATCGCCACAGTGGTTAACGTCGGGCGTGACTGGCCTGCAAGCTGAATGTCGGTAATGCTCACCACCGACAACGTTTGCGGTATTTTGATGTGCAGATCCGCTGCCGCGCTCAATACACCCAGGGCGGGTAAATCGTTGGACACGAACAACGCCGTAATATCGGGTTTGGCGGCCAGCAGCTGGTGCGCCGCTTCATAACCTCCGTCAAAGGAATCTATACACACGGCGGTGAACCGTTCATCACTTTCCAGACCGGCGTTATTTAACGCCGCCAGATAGCCCCTATATCGGCCTCCATGGATGCCGTGCAACGGACTGGCGATAATGGCGCCGATTTTTTGATGTCCCAGTGAAATCAAGTGCTGTGTCGCGATTTCGCCGGCGCGTCCGGAATCAAACGCCACGCAGGGAATACCCGGATGCCGGTGAGGAAATTCCCAGCCGCTGATGACCACCGGCACACCCCGTGCCTCCATGTCTTTTAACTGGCGTATATCCAATTCACCGGTATTCGCCACTAATACGCCGTCTGACAGCGATCCCGCCACCTCATCGAGAAAGGCCAGTCCGCCGTCTTTTTCATAATCCGTATTGCATACCAGCAAAAAGCGCCCGTTACGACGGGCGGCAAGCTGTGCCTGCAGGGCGAATTCCGGATAAAAGGGATTGGTGATACAGCCTAGCATGAGCGCGAGAGTAGGAGCTTTGCGCTCCACCAGGGCCCGCGCATTCAAATTCGGACGATAACCTTGCTCCGCAACCGCCGCCAGCACGCGTTTTCGGGTAGCTTCACCCACCCGGCCGCGGCCGCGCAGGACGTTGGTCACGGTGGTGGGCGTGACGCCGGCGCGTGCCGCTACCTGTTTAATTGTCGCCATATTGTTCACACTCAGGGATCAGGCCATCAATCAAAAGTGAGATCTCTAACGATTTTTTATTATATCACTTGATTTAACGTTAAACCATTAACGGTTGAGGAGAGAGCCAATGGCCGCCATTACGTTACGCAACGTCTCAAAAACGTTCGGGGACAACGGACCCGTGGTCTTGCGCGATGTGGACCTGACGATAGGAAACCACGAATTTTGCGTGTTCCTCGGCCCATCGGGCTGCGGTAAATCTACGCTGTTGCGCATTATCGCCGGCCTGGAAGATCCCTCAAGCGGCGAGATAGCCATTGATGGCAAACGCGTTAACGACGTAGCGCCGGCGCAGCGGGGCGTGGCCATGGTTTTTCAAAGCTATGCGCTGTTCCCCCATATGACCGTGGCGGAAAATATCGGCTTTGGACTTAAAATAGCGAAAACGCCGCCGGAAGAGATTCAGCGGCGCGTTAAAGAAGCCGCGGCGATTTTGCAACTGGACACGTTGCTGGATCGCAAGCCTAAAGCCTTGTCCGGCGGTCAGCGGCAGCGGGTCGCCATTGGCCGCGCCATCGTACGTGAACCCGGCGTTTTTCTTTTTGACGAACCCCTATCGAACCTGGATGCCACGCTGCGCGGTAAAACGCGCCTTGAAATTGCCCGTATCCACGCGCGTTTTAATCATGCCAGCACGGTTTATGTGACGCACGATCAAATAGAGGCCATGACGCTCGCCGATAAAATCGTATTGCTTAATACCGGGAAAACCGCGGAAACAGCCGGAAGTATTGCCCAGGTTGGCGCACCCCTGGAATTATACCACCGCCCCAATAGCCTGTTTGTCGCCGGTTTTATCGGTGCGCCGCAAATGAATTTTCTCGACGCCCAGGTAGCGGATATAAAGGACCAGGGCGTGAGGGTCCAATTATGCCAATCGGGCGAATTTGTCATGACCCGGCAATCCGGTACCCATCTCACGCCGGGGGAGCCGGTCACCCTGGGCATCAGGCCCGAGCATCTCTGCATCATGGATTCAACCGCCGGACCTCCCGCTGATTCGGTAATAACCCGCGCGCTTTCCCTGGTGGAGCGCCTGGGGGAGCAAACCTATTTGCATTTCAATGATCCCGAGGGAGATCAAAAAGGCGCTCCTCTCATGGCCAAGGTGCAGGGAAACAGCACAGCCTGCCCCCCGGACCCAATACAGATGTCAGTTCCCGCGGAGTACTGCCATCTTTTTACCGCTGATGGTCGTGCAGTTCAGCACCTGCAATAACACCTCAGGAGACACTATGAAGAAGGTATTTCGTTATTCCCTATTATGGGCATCAATGGCCCTGGCGGCGATGGCCAATGCCGGTACGCTCAACGTCAATATCGCCTTTAAAGGGGCTAATCAGCGGGCGGTGTGGGAATCCGTTATCAAGGATTTTCAATGGGCCAACCCCGATGTGACGGTTAAAACCGCGTTTATAGAAGAAGAAACCTATAAGGTGCAACTGCCCGCCTGGCTTACCACCGTCGCCCCCGACATTATCAAATGGCACGAAGGCGAGCGTATGGCCTATTACGCCAGCCGCGGCTTGCTTGAAGATATTTCCGGCGACTGGACCGCCAACGGCTGGGATAAACAGTTCACGTCGTTAAAAACCGCATCATCCTATAACGGCAAACAATACGCCGTTCCAACCGACTATTATTCCTGGGGAGTCTTTTACCGCAAAGACCTGTTCGCCAAAGCCGGCATTAAAGCGGAACCCACCACCTGGGTTGAGTTTCTCGATGCCTGCCAAAAGCTCAAAGCGGCCGGGATTACGCCGATTCTGGTGGGCGGGCGAGACTCATGGACCCTGGCGGGATGGTTTGATTACCTGGATTTTCGCCTTAACGGCTACGATTTTCATATGAAGGTCATGAAGGGAGAAATCCCCTATACCGATCCTCGTATTAAACGCGTTTATACCGAATGGAAAAAGCTTATCGATAATCACTATTTTATCGACAATGCCCTCTCATACTCCCTTGATTCGACGCTGCCGCTATTTAACCAAGGGCAGGTGGCCATGACGTTGATGGGAACCTTCTTCTCCGCCGGAATACCGCCTGAAATAAAACAAAATACCGGCTATTTCCGCTTCCCCATTATGGATAAATCCATTCCCGTTGCCGAAGACGGTTCCGCCGAGTGCCTTAATATCCCGGCTAAAGCTAAAAATAAAAAGGATGCCCGCCGTTTCCTGGCTTTTGTCAGCACCCCGACGGTCAATGCCCAATTGGCGAAAGCCTTTGGTTCGCTGCCGGCGAATAACATGGCGAAAGTCCCCTTGGATTCCATTGCGCAAAAAGGATTCGACATTCTGTCTTCCACCACCGGCGGCATCGCCCAGTTTTACGACCGGGATATGACCAAGGAGATGGCGGACGAAGGCATGAAGGGCATGCAGCGCTTTTATACCGACCCCGGCAAGATGGATGAAATATTGGCCCAGTTGGAAAAGGCCCGGCAGCGGATATACAAAGTACAGTAGGCGCCAAGTTGATTTGCTGAAATAAGGAGCATGCTTTATGGCGAAAAAAGCGGTGTTATCCGTTCTGGCCCAGCGACGCCGCCGGGCGGCGTTTATGTTTATCCTGCCGGCGGCGCTGGTGTTCAGCGTCTATGTCATCTATCCGATTTTCAGCAGCATCTTTCTCAGTTTTTATAATTGGGACGGCGTCACCGATAAGGTCTTTGTCGGCTTGGCCAACTATCAGGAGCTATTCCAGACAGAGACATTTTACACCGCTCTCAAGAATAACCTTCTCTGGTTGCTGCTGTTTATGCTGGCCCCGCCCATCGGCCTCGCGCTGGCTCTCTACCTTAACCAAAAGGTGCGGGGAATACGCTTGGTCAAATCCCTGTTCTTCGCGCCATTTGTCCTGTCCGGCGTGGTGGTGGGATTAGTCTTCAGCTGGTTTTTTGACCCGAGCTTCGGCCTGTTAAAGCTGATTATCGGCCATGGCGTCCCGGTATTAGGGGATGAACACTACGCCACCTTCGGGGTGATATTCGCCGCGCTGTGGCCGCAAATCCCTTTTTGCATGATTTTATATCTCACCAGCCTCACGGGAATAAACCCTGAAGTCATCGAAGCCGGACGACTGGAAGGGGCCAAAGGATGGTCGCTGTTATGGCATGTGGTGTTGCCTCAGCTACGTCCCGCCACTTTCATGTCCGTCACCTTAACCGTTATCGGCGCCCTGCGCAGTTTCGACCTGATTGCCGTGATGACCGGCGGTGGTCCTTATGACAGCTCCACGGTATTGGCGTATTTCATGTATGACCAGTCGATTAAATACTTCCGGTTCGGTTATTCCGCCGCCATTGCCGTGGTGCTGTTTTTAATTATGGCGGTGTTCATCACGTATCAACTACGCCATCTGCTGCGTTCTGAAGCTTGATAGGGGAGGTCTATTATGTATCCGCTGCCCGTTGAAAAATGGCGACCGGCCAACCGGTGGTTATATAAAATCACCCTGCCGCTGGCCTTGATAGTCTGGTTATTGCCGCTATTGGCGGTCATGCTCACTTCCCTACGCTCAAATCAGGAGCTGATGCAAGGGGATTACTGGGGCTGGCCGAAACACTTTTCATTGGTGGAAAATTATAAAACCGTGCTGGTTGATTCGCCGATGCTGCATTACTTCTGGAACAGCTGTCTGATCACTTTTCCGTCGGTGCTGGGGGCGATGGCCCTTTCGGCGACGGCGGGTTTTGCCTTGGCAACCTATCCGTTCCGGGGCAATACCGCCATTCTGGCCACCTTTATCGCCGGTAATTTTGTCCCGATCCAAATCCTGATGATTCCGGTACGGGATTTGACGTTGAGGATGGGATTATACAATACCGTTGAGGGCCTGATTTTTTTTCATATCGCCTTCCAAACCGGATTTTGTACGCTGTTTTTGCGAAATTTCATCAAAGAATTGCCTTACGAATTATTCGAAGCGGCGCGGGTCGAGGGGGCATCGGAATGGCAACTATTCTACAAAATCGTGCTGCCGCTGATTGGTCCGGCCTTGGCCGCTTTGGCCATCCTGGTGTTCACCTTTGTCTGGAATGACTATTTTTGGGCTTTGTGCCTCACCCAAGGCGACGCCGCCGCTCCCATCACCATCGGAGTGGCGGGACTGAAGGGGCAATGGACCACCGCCTGGAACCTGGTGTCGGCCGGGTCATTACTGGCGGCGCTGCCTTCGGTAATAATGTTTTTCGCCATGCAGAAATATTTTATCGCCGGCCTGACATTCGGCGCAACCAAGGGCTGAACTTGCGCTTAATAGCGCGACTATTAATGGTGCGCCGCGTTGGCTACTTATATCCAAGCTCTGGCGAAAACTGCTGAATACTGCTGGGAGGTTTTGATGAACGTCGGCGTCGACTATTATCCGGAGCATTGGGATCCCGCCATGTGGCCGGCGGATGCCGTTGAAATGAAAGCCGCGGGGATTACCCTGGTGCGCCTGGCGGAATTTGCCTGGTCAAGGCTTGAGCCGCAGGAGGACCAATTTGATTTCCGGTGGCTGGATAACGCCATCGCACTGTTCGCGGCACAGAGGATTAATATTATTATCGGCACGCCCACGGCGGCCCCGCCAAACTGGCTGGTGGAAAAATATCAGGATATATTACCTGTTGATCATCATAAACACCCGGTTTATCCCGGCGTCCGTTGCCATCGCTGTTATAACAGCCCCTCCTTGCGCCGGCATGCGCTGAATATCATTGAAGCGCTCACCCGACATTATGTCGGCCATTCCGCGGTGATCGGCTGGCAGACGGATAATGAAATAGCCGCCAATGATTGCCATTGCGAAAATTGCACCCGCGAATTCAGATCCTGGCTGCAACGCAAATATTTAACCTTGGAAAACCTGAATCAGGCATGGGGCACGGTGGTGTGGAGCGGGGAATACAGCGCGTGGTCTCAGGTCACCACGCCGTTGGGCGGTTCGCCCCATCACAATCCGTCGTTCGTGCTTGATTTTCAGCGTTTCTCTTCAGATTCCGCGGCTGATTTCAATCGTTTTCAGGCCGAGATTATCCGCAAAAACTGTCCCCGGCATTTTGTCACCCACAATCTTTGGGGATATCCGGTCGTCACCGACTATTACCGGCTGTTTGACCCGATGGATTTTGTCTCGGTGGATTATTATCCCAGCACGGATCTCAAGGACGATACAAAAGCCGCTATCTACCACGGCGCGCTGACCCTGGATTTAACCCGGGGGGTGAAACGCAAGAATTTCTGGGTCATGGAACAGCTCAGCGGCACGCCGGGCTGCTGGAATCCCATGTCCCGCGCGCCGTGGCCGGGCATGATTCGCGCCCATGGCTGGCAAAGCATCTCACGGGGCGCCGATAGCATTATTCATTTCCGCTGGCGCACCGCGCGTGCGGGCGCCGAGCAGTTTTGGCACGGTCTGTTGGATAGTCATGGCCATCCCGGACGCCGTTTAGCGGAGTTTAAAACCTTTGCCAGTGAAGTGGCTCAGTTAAACGATCTTATCAGCGGCACCCGGCTCCATAACGAAGTGGCGCTGTTGTTCTCCCATGAACAAAACAATGCGTTTAACATTCAGCCGCAGTCCGATGGTTTTGATTATTTCAAAAACCTCAAGCAGCTGCATCAGACGCTGGTGCGCCAGGGCGTAGGGGTTGACGTGATCAATTGGACCGAGAACGTTGACGATTATACATTGGTGGTGGCGCCGTTTCTGTTTCTGGAAGATGCCGCGGTGGCGTTAACGCTGGAAAATTATGTGAAGGGTGGCGGGACTTTGGTGCTCACCACCCGCACCGGCGTTAAAAACAGTTTCAACGTCTGTCAGTCTGATTACCTGCCGGGCCTGTTAGGCGGCATTGGCGGCATACGGGTGGAAGAATACGATCCGGTGGGCTTCGATAAACAGAAAATCCTGCTGTTTAAAGATGAAATCGGCTGTTCCCAGTGGTGCGATATCATTATGCCCATCACCGCAAAGACCATCGGCGTTTATGCCAGCGATTTTTTTAGCGGACGCAGCGCCGTTACGGTGAATGCCGTCGGGAAGGGCAGCGTCTATTACATCGGGTCGGTGCTGGATGACAGCGGCTACCGGCGCCTTTTTGCCGATATCCTGCGTGAATGCCGCATTGAATTTATCGACGACTTACCCGCCGGTGTCGAGCTGTCCGTTCGTTGTGATAAAACCAAACGTCTACTGTTTATACTGAATCTGACCAAGGAACAACAGTCTGTCAGCCTGCCGGAGAGAGTAAGATATGACGCGTTTAGCGGCGAAGCGGTACTGCCCACTCTGTCGCTGGGACCCTTTGAGGTCAGGATTGTGCTTGAGGAGTAATAGCGTAGAGGGACTTTTCTTCTGTGGTTTGATGAGAAGACGGCCGGTGATATTGGCGGAACCGGGGCATAGTGATTCTGGGCGCTGTTCACGATCCGCCAGAAGTGTGCCTATCGACCATGACGATGGCGAAATATTGGTGATTAAGCCCTTATCCGCCACAATAAGGGACATCCGGTCAATGACAAATCCGTGTCAGAGAGGGTTTGGGCAATATAGTTTAAAACAGGTATTGCACGCCGGCGGATGCGGTATAATAGGTATTGCTCATGCCGGATGAATTACCGCCAAAATAGTCTTTGTTTCCGCAATGGTTGCAGGTCTTTGTATGGCTGCCTTTATTTTCTTCATATTTATTAAGACTCAGTTCTGCATAAATTTTTGTGTTAGGGGTGACATAATATCCGGCATCCACCGTGGCGGAATAATATCTGGAGCCTTTCCCCTGGTGGCGGAATGTAATATCTCGCATATAGTGTTCATCATTGTCCCTTGCTTTTACCCAAGGGCTGAATTTCAGCAAGGTGTTAAATTCAACGTTTTGGTAACGGTACATGCCGGCCACCCCCAGGTAGGGCATAAAATATTTTTGCCGGTAACCAATGGCTCGCGCTCCCGGAGCATACTCGCCGTTATCGGTTCCGTTTTTATAGTTAAAACTTCCGCCAAACGCTGTCCAGCTAAAGCGCGTCTGCTGATAGCCAAACACTGTCCCCAGACGATACTCCGGCGCATTAAGCAGCCACCCTTTGACATTGACATCAAATTCATTTGCATGATTAAGACGGGAATTAGGATGAGTGGACCGGTCTGTCCAGTGAGACTGACCGCGATCTAACCAGTCGTAGTCGTCCATTTTTGAGCCGCTGGAGGCCAGGGTCGTCCATCCCCGGAGATTGAGCGTCAAAAATTCGGTGGCATCCCAGGCAATATCGCCTTTAAAAATGGCGGTGTTTTTTAGCGTCCAGTTTAATTCACTGATTTTATAACCATCACGTGCATCATATGCAAACTCTTTCGATTCTCCGTTCAGCCAGCCCATGGCCGCGCTGGCTTTTATGCTTTGCGCATCATAGCGGAACTTGTCAGCCAGCGCGGAGGGGACGGTAACCAGAACAGCAACCAGGGCAAAAACATTCTTTTTAAACATGACGATATTTCCCTAGATTAATTAATAAGTGCTTCATTCATATTTCTGATAATTATTTATAAATTGATAATTTCATTAGAAAGCTGATTGTGTTAAAAGCAAATAAAAAGCCAGTGAGTAATTAATCACAGAGAAGCTCAAAAAATAGTAAACGAAACATAAAAGACCTGAATCTAAAACGCAAAAACGGCGGTACCAAATCACCCGCCGCTATGGTCCAAGGGCAGCACTTGAAATCGAGAGGGTATAAAGTGTTGATTGCCGGACTTTTATGGCTCGATGTTAAGACGCCACATTATGCTGGTTTAAAATCGATTATCGGATTCTTGAAAAACTCATAGGTTTCATTATCTGGCGCCGCCGGTAATTCAGCAGCCAGAATGGCTTTCACGGCCGCTTCACAAAGCGGTTACTGATTGATCTTTAAAACTAAAGAAGTTATTTTTTTATTATAATCCAGTGATTATAATGGACCATTGACCAATATTTCCGAGGGGGAAGACTTACCAGGTATGGATCTTATATGATAATGGCATAGAGCTAATAATCATTCTGTCCCGCACCGTGCCAAAATTGATTCACCGTCAGCTTCATCGCTGCTGAGGTATTTTCAGCCATTAAGAAGCCGATGGATCGTATTGACCACCGGCTGCCATTTATCATCAGTTCAGTTTGGCCTTGGAAAAGTCGCTGCCGTTGAGGCTGACGCTATAGCCGGTGACATTACTGCGGGTGGCGTAGAAGGTTTTACCGTTGGCCAGCGGCACCCAGGGGGCCTGCTGATGGAATACCTGCTGGGCCTGTTTATACAGGGCGGCGCGCTGGGCCGGGTCGCTGATGATTTTGGCCTGCTGGATGAGCGCGTCATACTGTTTATCGCACCAGAACGCGGCGTTGGAGCCGCTTTTGACGCTATCGCAACCCAGCAGGGTATTGGCGAAATTATCCGGATCGCCGTTATCCGACATCCAGCCGAACAGGGCGGTAGAGTGTTCTCCCTTGCGAATGCCGGCCAGGTATTCACCCCATTCATAGGTCACGATTTTCGCCGTGACGCCGACTTTCGCCCAATCGCTTTGGATCATTTCCGCAATACGGCGTGAGTTCGGGTTATAGGGACGCTGAACCGGCATTGACCATAAGTCGGTGGTAAAGCCTTTTTCAAATCCCGCCTGCTTCAGTAGTGCCCTGGCCTTGGCCGGGTCATAGGGATAATCCGCCAAATCTTTATCGAAGCCGAGCATATTGGGGGGAATGGGAGATTTCGCCACTGTGCCCGAGCCGAGGAATACCGCATCGACAATGGCCTTTTTATCCACCGCATAATTTAGCGCCTGACGCACCAGCACATTATCAAAGGGCTTTTTCGCGGTATTAAACGCCAGGTAGCCCACGCTCATGCCGTCCACGCTGTGGAGGGCTAAATCTTTATTGTTTTTGATCTGGTCAAAATTCACCGGGCTGGGCGCGGGAATAATCTGGCATTCGTTTTTCTCAAGCTTTGCCAGGCGGGTGCTGACGTTGGGGGTAATGGAGAAAATCAGCCGCTTGGTGGGCACGTCGCCCTGCCAATAATGGGGGTTGGCCTGATAGCGGATAATGGAGTCCACTTTATATTCCTGCAGATTATAGGGCCCGGTACCGATAGGGTCGGTGTCTACGCGTTCCGGCGTGCCGGCTTTCAACATGGCGTCGGCATATTCCGCGGAGAGAATGGAGGCGAAATCCATGCCCCAGTCCGCCAGGAAGGAGGCATCAGGTTTGGTCAGGGAAAACTGGACGTGATAATCATCGATTTTTTTGACGTCCTGAATAAGCGAACCGAGGCCGACGTCGTTGAAGTACTCATAGGTGGCTTGGGATACCTTGTGATAAGGATGATCGGCGTCTTTCTGCCGTAATACGGAGAAAATCACGTCGTCGGCGTTGAAATCACGGCGGGGGGTGAAAAATTTGTTGCTGTTGAACTTGACCCCCTGGCGCAGGGTAAATATATAGGTTTTGCCGTCGGGACTGATTTTCCAGCCGGTGGCAAGGGACGGTATCGGCAAATTATCGCTTTCCCGGAATGTGACCAGCCGGTTATAGAGCACCTGGGAACTGGCGACAAAGGAGGGGCCGGAACTGGCGATTTGCGGGTTGAAGGATTCCGGTGATGCTTCGGAGCAGTAGACCAACACGCTGTTGTCGGCGGCAAGCGTAGCGCCGGCAGGTAACATGGCGCTCATAAGTAATACGAGAGAGGTTTTCCTGAAGTCCATTGTTCTTGCCTTAATAAAGTAATTAATCTGTCGTTTTTTCCAGACCATTATAAGCGGCAATGGGGGAAACTGAAAAATCTTATGCTTATTAGGAGGTTCTTCTCGGTTATAAGCGCTACAGTATTATGCGCGGGCACGGGGAAAATGCTTCGCTGGGACAGCGTGGCAATGAAGCTTTCCCTGTGGTGGTCATAAAAGTGGCGGCAGTCTGCGGCGTCTATATGGATAAGCGGCTATTTCAAGGAGGCCTTTGTCTTTATACTGGCAACGGGATATAAAAATAGTCGTATGTGTTTAAGGTCATTCCATGGATTTAATTTTACCCAGGTATTGCAGCAAAATAGTCTTTGCCGCTTTTCTGTTTACAGCCGGGATTGCGCTCGCGGCGCAAGGCGTTGAAACGGGCAAACTATCCGGCATGGTGCTCGCGGCGCAGGGCGCCGAAACGGGCAAATTACCCGGCATGGCGCTAACGTTGCGAAGCGCCGAGTCGGGCAAACCGGCCGCATTAGCGGTGGTCAAACCCGCCATAGCCTGTTCAGCGCTGGCGCAGTTTGATTTATCAGCCATCGGCGGCAAAGGCGGCCGGGTGGTTTCGGCGCAGGAAGTGTCCGCGGAGGGTACACCGTTCTGCGCCGTTGAAGGTTTGTTGGCGCCGGAAATCACCTTCAAGCTTATGCTGCCCATGGCGAGCTGGAACCAGCGCTATATGCAGCTGGGCTGCGGCGGGTTATGCGGCCAGGTCAATCTTCAGGTCGGCGCGGCGGCCGGCTGTGCTTTGCTTAACAGCGGCGGTTTTGCCCTGGCCGCCACCGATATGGGCCATGCCATGTCGGAGCAGGATTTTGGCAACGATCCGCAAAAACGCAGGGATTTCGCCTATCGTTCGGTGCATCTGACGTCCCTGGCGTCCAAAGCGCTGGTGGCGGCGTTCTATCACCGCCCCGCGACCTGGTCTTATTTTAACGGCTGTTCCGACGGCGGACGTGAGGCATTGATGGAGGCGCAGCGCTACCCGAAAGATTTTAACGGCATCATCGCCGGTGCGCCGGCGATGAATTTTCAGGTGCAAAATGCCCTTTACCAGAGCTGGCAAGCCGTCAGCAACACCGGCGCCGACGGCAAGGCCATTATCACCGCGGCGCAGCTGCCCTTTATTCACCAGGCGGTATTGGCGCAGTGTGATGCGATTGACGGCCAGAAAGACGGTTTGATTGCCGATCCACAGGCCTGCCACTTTAATATGCACGCATTAAAATGCGATGCGGTGAAAACCAACGGCGGCCGGCCATGCCTGACGGATATCCAGCTCACCGCGCTGCGTCGTCTTTATGACGGGCCGCGAGACGCCGGCACGGGTAAAAAAATGACCGTCGGCGGGCCGCAGTATGGGTCGGAACTGGCCTGGGCCGGCGTGTTTGTGCCGCAAAACGCCGACGCCCCTATTTTCAGCCGGACTATCGCGCTGTCCTCCCTGAAGTACATGAACTTTGTCACTAATCCGCCGGCAGCTTTTGCGCTGAAAGACCTGAAGTTCACCACGGCAACGTTCCAGGCGTTGGAGAAATTACACCCGCTTTATGATGCCACCAATCCCGATCTCAGCGCGTTTGCGTCGGCGGGCGGCAAGCTGATTATTTGGCATGGCTGGGCGGACCCGCATATTTCTCCGCTGAACTCCATCGCCTATCACAATGCCCTGGCGCAATTCCTGGGCACGTCAAGGCGGGATGGGTTCGAGCGGTTATACCTGCTGCCGGGGGTATATCATTGTTCCGGCGGGGAGGGGCCAAGCCTGGTTGATTTCCTGACGCCGATGATGGCCTGGGTGGAAAAAGGCACACCGCCGGATGGCGTTGCCACCTGGCAAGCTCCTGACAGGGCAAAAAACAGCTTTGGTCAGCCGGATGCGGGTAAAAATCCGGATAAGGCCGCCCCGCGACAGGAAACCATCCCGGTGAACGCGGCCTCGCGACCGGTGTTCCCATACCCCTATTACGCGGTATACGGCGTCAAGGGAGACCGGGTCGGGGCGGTTTCGTATATCCGCAGGCCGCTGCTGGAAACCCATGACTATTATCAATGGCTCGGCGAAGGTTTTTATCGGCCCTATAAATTCATGGATTAACTGTTATCCCTGAGTACGCCGTTGTTGACAGCATTGGGCTTGTTTATCCTGGGGAATGGCCGTTATCGCGGCGGGGGAAATTGCCGTCCGCTACCTCCGGCAGCATAGGGATATTCAACGCGTAGTGCTCCGCTTTTTCCCGTCCCGGCGGTGGTTACATGCCGCCCCCGGGACCTTGCGGGATAACGTCATACCGTTTGCGGCTGACCGGGCTGAAACCGGTGATAAGCACCGCCCGGCATACCGCCCGATATTCTGGTTTGCTCGCCAGCGACAGAAGCGCCGTCCGCAGGGCGGCCAGCGTCGCCGGGGGGGTGTGCTGTTGCGTAATCAACGGCAGGCCGGGGCAGAGCGGCGTCTGTCCAATCACTTTCAAACCGCGTATCCTTTCGGGGCGATGGCGTTGCAGCAGGGCATAAGTGACGCAATCGACGGCGGCAATGTCCGCCTCTTCCCGCTGCAGGGCGAGCAGGGATTGCTCATGGCCGCCGCTGAATATGACCTCGCTGAAAAATGCGCCCCCGCCCATCAACGGCTTCACCATCCCTTCCAGAGCATGATAGCCCGAATAGGAGTCGGCGCCGTTGCTTACCGCCCGCCGCTGCCTGAAATCCCCCAGCGTCGAACCCTTCTCACGCCGGCGGGCGAGGATAAGGCTCCGGTAGCCGATGCCTTCACAGCCCGGAGCGTCATAATGGAAACAGCCCACCGGCTGTACGTTCGGCAACAGATTCATCAACGGATAGCCGCAGGTCTGGCTGAGCAGCAGGCGAGGATCGCGCCAATGGTCCACCAGGTCTTCCGGCCATTGCAGGCTAAGGTCGGCGACGGGCAGTCCCTGCTCCGCCAGCAGCAGGCGCAGCTGTTGCCACTGGGCGTCGACGTCGGCCCGGTTAACGGCATACATGGGAAGAGAAACGATATCAGTCGGCCCCATCAGGTTTTTTTTCCCCGATGAACGACGCCGGATGAATGTTCACCTCCACGGGCCTGAACAGGAAGCGGCTTAACCATTCGAAATACCCCCGCACGACAAAACCCCGGTTACGCAGCTGATAGCTGTGCCGATAGGTCAGATAGATAGAGCGTAGAGCATACCAGGGAACACCCGGCAGATTATGGTGTACCGAATGATAATTCAAATTCAGAAACAGCAGGCGCCAAGGCAGGGCGGCTTCATTGATGACCGAGCGGGCCTGGGGATCGTCCGCGGCGCGATGTTCCATAAAGGAGCGGATTTTGGTCATGCCCAATGCCGGGTAGCTGACCGCCAGCAGGAAATAGAGCACCGGGAAACCACAGTATCGCATCCAGGCAACAATCAGCGCCAGCAATACACCGTGCACCAGCCACATCCCCATGGCCGGTTTATCATGGCTGCGCAGAGCGCCTATCAGGCAATGGACGGCTTGGGCAATATCCAGCGCCGGTCCCATGATCACCCGGCCCGGAAGGGTATTGTACAGCCGTATCAGACCCCGCTGCCGGCGGGTAAATCGCCCCCAGCGCTCCGCCGAGAAATAATAGGTTTCCGGATCTTCGCCGGGCAGCGTCAGCTGCTCTTCGCGATGGTGGCGCAAATGTAAATCGCGGTACAGGCCGAAGGGATACCAGATAGCCAAAGGCAGCAGCCCCAGCAGCTGGTTAACGCGGGGATATCGGGTGGGATGCCCGTGGATCAGTTCATGCTGCAGCGACATATACCAGGTGGTGAACCAAATAAGGATGAGCGTGGCGGGAACCAGTCCAAGGGTACGCCAATAGGCCATGGCGGCAAACCAGCCGCTGTAAATGGTTAGGATCAGTATCCAGGTGGGCAACTCGCTGCGCCATAACCAGGATTGCGATAACCCATGAATATACTCCCGCTGTTGACCGTGCAGGTAAGACGCACCGTTTTTAACTGTCGCCATCAACTTTATTCCGATTAATAAATACCCACAGATAAATAAAATGGAATAGGCGACCCTAATTAACAACGAATTTGATCGGTAATATATTAACCAGAAATGGATATAAACCCCGCCCGTTAAGTCGCTGGGATGTTACACATTTTTTATCTATAGTTTGCTGAAAATGTTATTTAAAAAATGACGGCGTCCTGGTGCCGGGATTGGCGGCAAAACGCTTTGATGTTATCGGCGCCGGACTCTTTATCAATCATTCCCGTTGCCAGGTCATTGGCTTCTCAAATCCGGTTATCCGATCCGGCGGGGCGTTGATACCGAGGCCCTGGCGGCATTTAAGGCAAGTTGCGCCGCATCATATTGCCGCAAGCCTTGCCTTTTATGCTGCCGCCGCTGGGTAATCTGCTGGTGGAATTATTAAAGTCCACTTCCTTGGTTTCGATGATTACCCTCAGCGACCTGACCTTCTCCGGTTCTACGCTGAAAAGGTGGCGCTGATCGGTCCCAGCGGATCCGGGAAATCCACTATTCTCAGGCTGATCAAGGGGCTGGAAGCAGTGTCGAACGGTGCGGTAACCGTCGATGGCGTGCCGGTAGTTACCGGCCGCCGGCAGCATCGATGGTTCTTACGCGGACCGGTTCGCCATCAGGTGGGCATGGTGTTCCAGCATTTTAATTTATTCCCCCATTTGACCGTTGAGCAAAATATCATGGAAGCGCCGTTAAGGGTGCTTAAGCTTGCCGCGGAGGATGCGCGGCAACGGGCACACTACTATTTGGACATTGTGGGATTGGCGCATAAAGCGCCGGCCTGGCCCGCCACCCTGTCCGGCGGACAGCAGCAGCGCGTGGCCATTGCCCGTGATGTGGCCGATCGGGTGCTGTTTATAGAAAAAGGAAAAATCATTGATGACGGCACGCCGGCGGACGTGGTGGTAAACCCCCTCAATCCACGTACAAGGCAATTCCTCAACATCCTCACGGAACGTTAATCGCCGGGATGTTGATTCAACCGGTCCCATCGCGCGCCTATCATGATGTGCTTTAGGCAAACATGCCGGCTCATCAGGGTTGGTAACGCAGGGCATCAACAAACAGGGCGAAGGCAGTGGTATGCTGTTTGCGGCTGGGATAATAGAGATAATAACCGGAAAAAGGTTCGCACCACGCCTCCAGCACCCTGATAAGATGACCACGGTCAATCTCATTTCGCACCGTATCTTCCGGTACATAGGCCAGGCCGAAACCGGTGGCGGCGGCGTCAATCCGCTGCTTGAGGCTATTGAAGGTGAGTTGCCCCTCAACGCGGACTTTTAGCTGCTGCCCGTCTTTTTCAAACTCCCAGGCATACAATCCGCCCATGGTGGGCAGGCGCATATTGATGCAGGAATGATGCTGCAGCTCTTGCGGCGCGCCGGGGACGCCATACCGTTCTAAATACGTGGGCGCGCCCACCACGGCCATTCTCATAGAGGGCGCGATGCGCACCGCAATCATGTCCTTCGCCACTTGCTCACCCAGGCGGATTCCGGCATCAAAACGGCCGCTGACAATGTCGGTTAAGGCGTTATCAACCGTGATCTCCAGCTTGATATCCGGATACCGGGTGAGGAATGATTTCAACACCGGCCAAAGAATGTAATCCACCGCATGCTCACCGGCGGTCAGGCGAATATTTCCCGCCGGCCGTTCACGCATGTCGCTTAGGGCTTCCAGCTCGCCCTCAATGTCGGCAAAGCGCGGTTCCAGGCTGGCGATCAGCTTTTCGCCGGCTTCCGTGGGGGCGACGCTGCGGGTGGTGCGGGTGAGTAATCGAAGCGCCAGCCGTTCCTCCAGCCCACGGATGGCATGGCTTAATGCGGATTGTGACACGCCGAGTTTTGCCGCCGCCTTGGTAAAGCTGCGTTCCCGGGCAACGGCAATAAACGAAATCAAATCATTGAAATTTTCTTTTAGCATTTCAATCGTGACGCTTTTTTTATGATGGGTAGAGGATAGATTATCACTTTACAGGGGCAATGGGGCATCATTGATGAGCTAACCTCATAGACTTATGCGCGTTGCCCGCACTAATCCTCAACGCGGTTCTTTGCTATCTTACTAATAGGAATATATTATCATTATGTGACATTGTCACATAGGGTTTCACCCTATGTACTGGTTTCGAAATGACATCGGAGGAATTATGGCTCAGGGTATTGAAAATAAAGTGGTGGTTATCGCCGGGGCCAGCAGCGGCCTGGGTGAAGCACTGGCACGTCGTTTGGCCAAGGACGGGGCAAAACTCATGTTGGGCGCCCGCCGCCTGGACCGGCTGGAGAGGCTGGCCGGGGAGCTGTCGCTGGATAAAGAGGCGGTGCTCAGAACCGATGTGACCCGGCCGGAGCAGGTGCAGGCCCTGGTGGATAAAGCGGTGGCGCTGTATGGCCGGATTGATGTAATGGTCAACAACGCCGGATTAATGCCGCATTCGCTGCTGGAACGCCGCAAAATCGACGACTGGAACAAGATGATTGACGTCAACCTGAAAGGCGTACTGTACGGCATTGCCGCGGCGCTGCCGTATATGAAAGAGCAGAAGGGCGGGCATATCATTAACACCTCCTCCGTGGCGGGCCATAAGGTCCGGCCGGGCAGCGCCGTCTATGCCGCCACCAAAACCGCGGTGCGGGTGATCTCCGAAGGGCTTCGACAGGAAGTGAAACCCTACAATATCCGCACGACGATTATTTCACCCGGTGCGGTCACCAGCGAACTGGCGGACAGCATTACCGAGGACGACGTTAAGGCGAATATCAAGCAATTCTATGAGGAGACGGCCATCTCCGCCGACTCATTTGCCGCCGTCGTCGCCTTTGCCATCAGTCAGCCGGAGGAGGTGGATATCAATGAAATCTTGTTCCGTCCCACTAAACAAGAGCTTTGAGTAACAGTATGGGGTTACACACATATTCCACCCGGTTAATACCCGACGAAAACTGTAGGTTATGATCACATCAATCGTCACAAAACCATACTATTTTACAAGATAAGCCTATGGCTTCTGGTGATTATGGAGTGCCGCAGTACTAACGAATTGATAAAAGCGACTCCTGCCGGTGCTATCGCGGTCGGGGTGTCCTTTTTCCATCAACGATAGGGCATATTCATGGATCATATTGTGTATGTTGTTGACGACGATAATTCGGTAAGACAATCCATAGTCAGTTTGCTACAGTCGGAAGACTACCATGTGGCTGATTTTGCTTCGGCCCAGGCATTTCTTGGCCAACCCTTCAGTCATCTGCCCAGTTGCGTCATTCTTGATATGAACATGCCGTTGTCGGATGGGTTTGAGGTGGTGGAGACGCTGGGGAAAACCGGCCGGACATTTCCGGTGATCTTCATCACCGGTTACGGCACCATCCCGATGTCGGTAAAAGCGATGAAGGCCGGCGCTTATGAGTTTTTAACCAAGCCCATCGTGTCCGAACAGCTGTTGAACGCGGTGCGGGAAGGGCTGTTGCTGGCTGAAAAAAATCTCTCTCTTTCCCACGAGCAATCAAGCCTGGCCGAGCGGCATCAAACTTTGACGCCGCGGGAGCGCGAAGTGCTGGGATTGGCCATCGGCGGATTGCTTAATAAGCAGATTGCCACGGCGCTGGGGGTCAGTGAAATTACCGCCAAAGTGCATAAACGACGGGTGATGGAAAAAATGCAAACCCGATGTCTGGCCGATCTGGTCAGGGCGGCGGAGCGTCTGCATATCGTCAAGTCGCAAAGCCGCTAGAAGCCGCCGCGGAACCCTCCGGCATTCACCCGCGCCGTCGTGCCGACCGACTTCGCCATGGCTGAAACCAAAACGTTACGCTTACCGAGGAAAACATCGATGAACACGCAAGAGATAACCGATCCCCGCACCGGCCTTAAAGGGATGTCCATTGCGCTGCGCAAGCTGCACAAAGCTCTGGTTGATCTGGAAACCCAGCGTTTCGGCCCGGTGGGGAGTCCTTTTGAACATCTGCAACTGCTTACCGGCCATTCGCAGTTCGCCTGGTTAAGGCGGCTTTCGGAAATCATGGTTGAGCTGGATGAACGGCTGGATGACAAGGAGGAGATCGATTCCACGGCGGTGGTGGCCTATAAAACCGTTATCGAACGCTTGCTGTCCCTGGGTCCGGAAAACGACACCGATTTTTACCGTAAATATGTGGATGCCCTGCAGGAATCAACCGAGGTCGCCATGGCCCACGGTGAGCTGCGCCATCTGCTGTCATTTCTGGCCGCCCCGGCGGACAAGGCGGCTAAACGCCTGCCATAAACGGCCGACCCGGCAGCATCAAGGCTCAAACGCCCGCAGGGGCGAGCCATCCGTTGGCGTCGACGGTCAATTCAGCCCGCGATGTGAGGCTGCACCATGATTCAGCCGCCGCCGGTAAAATCATGGCCCTTGACCTTGTTACGCTGCCAACTGCCCGGCGGCGTTCCAATAACGCTTTTGAACACGCGGGAAAAATGGCTTTGGTCGGTAAAACCGCACTCAAGAGCGATTTGCGTCAGGCTTTGTTCATGACCGCCAAGTAATTCCTGCGCTTTCAGAATGCGCATTTTTTGCAGCCAGGCATAGGCCGAGGTACCGGTGGTGTTTTTAAAATAGCGGGCAAAGTGCGCTCGCGATAGCCGGCACTCCTTGGCAATCTGTTCCAGGGATATCCCCTTGGCCATATTCTCCAGCATATACTCCTTTGCCCGCTGCTCCTGCCATGGCGCCAGCCGGCCTTTACGGCGGGTCAACTCCGACGGCGCGTTGCCGTAAGCCGCGGTGAGGTGAGCCAGCAGCGCCAGGGAAATATGCTCAATGAGAAAATCCGGCGCGCCGCCGGCCATATCCATCAACGGTACCAGCGCCTGCGCCAGATGGAACATGACCGGATCGGTCGTGCCGGGGGCGCAATCAAGGCGGCCGATGCGTTTCTGACCGCTGTCATAGGTGAATTCGTCAAGGGCCTGGCGGGGAATCAGCAAACGGACATTGTCGAAAGGGCTCAGATGCTGGCAGCGCCAGTCTTCGGTGAGATCGGTAATCGCCAATGCCTGTTTGGCATGGCCCCCTGAATGGACCAGTCGGCCGTCATGCCACAATTTATGCAGCTTGAAATCCGCCAGTTGGACAATCACCGCAAAAGCCTCGCCGCAGGGGATGGCGATGATGGGCGTATTTTCCTCCGGCCCGGTATTCGCCTGCCGGCTGGCATAGAGGCGGGCGGTGCCGGCGCTGAGGGACATTCGGTTGGATAAAATCATGTCGTCAGTATCCCTTGCCTGAATCCAGGCTAAGAATGATATATGCTGTAACAGTAAGCATCATTTTGTTAACAGTAAACTACGGATTTCCCGACAAACGGCGGCGTCGACATCTTAATCCGGCGCGAACGGCGGTGTACCGGCGTTTGCCGCGGTAACGGCGGCCTGCGAATCAGATTAAGACTATTCCGCCGGCGGAGTACTCCAGCGGGTTGACAATCGGGTAGTGAAGCCTGCAAACCGCTGTTTTATCGGCGGCTGACGCGTCACGACGGCGGGTCATAGATGGGCAATATAAAGGAGAAGCAGCTACCGACCGGGTGTCGCGGCGCCGCGGTCATTTTTCCCCGATGGCACTCGATAATGGCGCGACTAATGGCCAGTCCCATGCCCATGCCCTGTTTTTTGGTGGTGTAAAAAGACTCAAAGACCCGTTCCTGAACCGCGGGATCCAGGCCGGTGCCGGTATCCCTTATTTCAAATCGGATTTGTTGCGGCACGGGGTTGACGGATGACAAGGTAAGGATTCGCGGATGGCCCTCAACCGCGGCCATGGCATCAATGGCATTCATCACCAGGTTAAGCAGTACCTGCTGGATCTGGACGCTGTCGCCGAAGATAAAAAACGCCTCGGCGTTGAGTGCATACTCCACCGACACCCGGCGCCGTTCCAATTCGCTGCGGGATAAGGTCAGAATATGCAGTGCGATATGATGCAAATCCACGGGGATAAAAACGGGGTCTTCATTGCGGGTCAGCGCCTGCAGGCTGTGGATGATCTCCCCGGCGCGCTGCCCTTCGGCAACAATCTCTTCCAAACCAATGCGCGCTTTATCCAGCCTGGGCAGCTCCCGGTTCAGCCAGCGCAGGCTGGCGCCCGCGTTGGAGACGATGGACATCAGCGGCTGGTTGATTTCATGAGCGATGGAAGCGGTCAATTGCCCTACCGTGGTTGCACGGGATACCCGCGCCAGATCCGCCTGCGCCACCCGTGCGGCGTCCTCCGCCTGCCGCCGGCTGGTAATATCGGTGACGGTGCCGAAATATTCACTGATCGCCTCACCGGCATAGACCGGTTCTCCCACGCCCAGGATATAACGGTTGGCGCCGTCCGCCCCGATAATGCGATATTCGGCGCGCATGGTGACTCCGTTGCGTAAGCTCGCCTCTATCAGCTCCATCGTGCGCGACCGGTCGTCAGGATGCAAAAGCGCCGCAAAATCTGTAAAGGTCAGGGTTGACCGGCTTTCCGCCAGGCCGAAAATACGCGCGAATTCGGCGGAAATATCCAGCGTGTGCCGCCGTATCTCCCAGCGCCAGCTGCCGGTATGGCTGATTTGTTCTCCCAGCACCAGCGACGTCTGGCTGGCGCGCAGGTCCTTTTCCACTCGGCGGCGTTGGATATTTTCTTCCAGTAGTTCGGCATACAGCCGGGCGGTTTCAAGGGAAACGGCGGCCTGAGCCCCCAGCAGGGCGATAATTTTTGAGTGTTCGGCGGTGAAAACCTCGGGCATAAGCCGGTTTTCCAGATATAACACCCCCACCAGCCTGGACTGCTTGAACATCGGCACACAGAGCGCCGCGGTGCCGGAGGTCGCCAGGTAGGGATCTCGACTGAACGGACTGAATTCCCCCGGCATACCGAGGCGGATTTCCTGGCCGCTGCGGATGACCGCCGACAGGACGGAAAGGGGCAAATCGGTTTGGGTCGGTCTCGCCTTTACCACCCGGACGTTAACGCTGCCGGCGGTGGTATCCGCCCGTGCTTCGATTTCCGGGGTATCGTCCGCCGTCATGCGAATAAGCAGCCCGCGCTGCGCCCCCGCCTGCTCCAGCGTCATGGTCATCAGGATCTGGATCAGCCTTCCAAGATTGATCTCTTCGGACAGTGCGCGGGACGCCTTGATGACGCTTTGCAAATCCCGTATCTCATCGCATTGGACAAAGGCCACCGTGCCGCAGGGGCCGGTAGGCCAGGCGGGGACCATATGGGGATATTGCTCCTCAAGCCGGCGTACGTTGCCCTTGGCGCCCCAGCGCCCATAGGCGGCCATGGCCCCTTTGATATGGGCATCCGCGGCGGTGGCATAGCCGCAGGCACCGGCGAAACGGGCCGCTAGCTCATGGGCCAGTCCGTTAACGTGATGGTATCCTCCGTCACGGGATAGCCTTATCGCTTTCTCGTACTGCGCCATGGCAACGGCGGTTTGGCCGTCAATGCGGGCGATTTCCCCTTGCAGCAGCGCCTCTTTATCCTCAAAGGCGCCGGGGTTGATTCGCGCCCACTGGGCTATTTTGTCATAATGCCGCTGCAGTTTTCGCCGCTGTTCCGGCGAATATTCCCCGCCTATCGGCTGAACCGTCAGGGTGAGGGCGCTGAATAAATGATAATCCATCAGATGGAGATGCCCCGGCGCCGACCAGGCCAGGTCATCCCCACGGCGCAGGCATGATGATGCCGAGTCGAACTCCCCGGCATAAAAGTGGGACATAGCCTGATACAGCCACAGCCAAAATATCATGGTGGGCATCTGCTCCGGCGCCGAGCTGAACAGCGCTTCCGGTAACATGTCATCGCCATCGGTCGGGACGGTGCCGTCATCCCCCGGAGGTTGAATCAAGGGTTGAATCATGTTCCGCACATAGTGCCTCTGAATCAGCAGGATGGTTTCCACATCCTTAAAACGCGCCTTGCGAACGAAGGCCAGCCCCCGGTCTATGTCGGACAGTACGCTGTCCAGAGCATCGCCCCGGGCCAGGTAATTGATGACCTGGTGACAACGGGCAAAACAGGCTTGGGTGAGATCGCCGTTGGCTATCCCCGCTGCATAACCGGCGTTGGCGCAGTCAATGGTGAAAGCCAGGGGCTGGGTCCATACGCTCAACTGCTCAAGGGGCAGCAGGGTCTTGGCTTCAAAAGCGATATAGCCATGACGTCTCACCAGATCCCGTGCCAGCATTCCATACTGAAAACCCGACCGATATTCACCGTAACAGTGGCCGATAAGCACGCCGAACCAGGCCAGCGCGGTAGTGGCTGCCCCGGTCATACCGTATTCCATCGTCAGGCGGAGGGTCTGGCAAAGGAGCAGAAAGTGCAGCCGGGAACAGGAAAAGCCGGCTGTGACGCAGGCAATCGCCAACAGGCTCATGGCGGCCTCAATCTCTCTATTGTCCATGGGCGGCAAGCGGTTGAACGTCTCCACAGGATCCTCGCCGATACGGGTCGCTATTTCCCGGTAGGCTGACTCGCATTCCGATGACTCGGGGCGCCGGCTGAGATGGATACCGAACAGCGCCAGCGCGGGCAGGGCGATTTCCAACGCCTGGCGGTTGTCCGAGCGTCGCATATGGATCTCCGCCAGCAGACGTGCGGCCATGGCTTTCTCGGCCCGATTAGCCGATAAATCCGCCAGTCCGGCGCACAGGTTGCAGGCCAGGGACAGGTTGCCCAGCAAAAATTCACACTCCGCTTCCTCAAGACCGAGGATGAAATCCAGGTCGTTTTGCGGCTGCCGGCGGCTCTCTCTCAACGCGTTGGCCGTGCGCAGATAGCTCAGGGCCGAAACAACGTCACCGGTGCGTTTTGCCCGTTGCGCCGCCAGCAGGCTGAGTTCAAGGAACATCCGGCGCTGTTCCGCGGACCGGATCAACGAGACGGCGCAAGAGGCGTGATCAACGGCGAGAAACAGTTTGTCGTCGCCAGCGGACTGAGGCGCCTTCTCCGCCAGCAGGATGGCGGCGGACAGATGCAGGTGACTTTTTTCCGCCGGATTTAATAAAGCAAACGCCGCCTCCTGGATGCGATCGTGGGTAAACAGATATCTGTCCGTCGACAAGACAATCACCTGGGCGACGATGGCCGGCTGAAGCAGGCGCGGAATTTCGGCGGTCGGAATGCCCTGGACGCGGCTGAGCATGGCTATATCGCCGTAACGTCCAAGACAGGCCAGGCAGCCCAGCAACTTTTGCGTCGTCGCCGGCATCCGTTCCAACTGCTGCAATACCAGATTGGCGACATTTTCAGTATATTGACGCACCTCGATGGCGGTCAGATCGTAACGCCATTTCCCATTGCGCTTATCGCGGGCTATCAGCCCGTCTTCCACGATTTTTTGGGTAAACTGACGAGCAAAAAACGGATTGCCGCCGGTTTTTTTATGGACCAGTTTTGCCAGATCTCCCATCCTGGCCGGTCGGGTCTGGAAGGTTTCCCCCAGCCACCGCTCCATGGATTTCACATCCAGCGGCGCCGGTTCGATGTCCACCACCCGTGGCGCGGCGGCTCGCAACCGCGCCAGCTGCCGATTAAACGACGGGCGGGACAACGAGGCCAGGTCCTGATGGGCCACCACTGTCAGCAAGGGTAGCGACGCCCGTATCCCCAGTAAATATTCCAGCGACTGCATGCTGGCCGGGTCTGCCCAGTGGATATCGTCAATCAGCAGTACCAGCGGGCAACCGGGCGTGGCAAACGCGCTTACCAGACGGTGGACCATGTGGTTAAAACGGTCCTGGGCCTCCACCGAGGGTATATCAAAAAACGGGACGTTATTCCCCAGCAGCAGGGCCAGTTCGGGCACCAAATTCACCGCTAATCCGGCATAACTCCCCAGGCAACCGGTGAGCCTCGCTTGCCACCGGGCAATTTCCGCCGCAGGGAGTCCGAGCACCTGTAAAATCAGCGAACGCAGGGCCGAGGAGAGCGCGGCAAAGGGCAGAACCCGGCGATACTGATCGACTTTAGCTACCGCCAGTAATGCCCGCTTGTGCTGCAATACCTCCAGCGCCGCCGCAATCAGCGATGATTTGCCGATACCGGACGGACCGCTTATGACCACCAGGACATGCTCGCCGCTGATTTTCACCTCATTGAAAGCAGAGAGTAACCGCCGGGCCGGAGCTTGATCGGTAAAAAGCGTATCGGACAAATGAAGCTCGGGGCAGGTATCCTGTAGCCCGGGGGTGAACTGCCGGATAACGCCGGCGGAGGTTAACGACGCCAGGCAGCGTTTAAGATCGGCCTTCAGCCCGTCCACCGTCTGGTAGCGGTTTTCCGGGATTTTGGCCAGCAGCTTGAGAATGATGAGTGACAGCATGTCGGGAATGCCGGGGCGAACCAGATGGGGCGGCAGCGGCTCCGAAGCAATATGATGATGTTCCCATTCCGCCAGGCCACCGGCGTCGAAGGGCAGGCGGCCGGTGAGCAGTTCGTACAAAACGATGCCAAGGCTGTAAATATCGCTGCGGCTGTCCCTCTGACGTTTGGTTCGCCCGGTATGTTCCGGCGACATATAGGCCAAGGTGCCGCCGAGGGCCGGTGAACCCGGCTGGGAAAACAGGGAGGATGTGCTGCCCGCCAGACCAAAGCCCCCGAGGCGAAACGTCCCGTCGCCGGCAATGTACAGCGTGGCGGGTTTGATATTGCCATGGATTAAACCTTGCAGATGCATCTGTTTAAGGGGGGCGCACAGGCGGATGGCCAGGGTAATAAAATCCGTCATATCCCTGGCGGGGGCGCGGGACAGAGGCTCCAGAGTGTTGAAAGGGAAAGCGTCATAGAGCAAGGCGTAACGGCCGTGGTAGAGGGTATAGGCAACCGGTTTTATCGACCAGGATTCAGCCAGTTCGCGGCGTAGGGAAAATTCATTTTTCAGCTGCAAAGCAGCCTGGATTTCCCTCTCCTCGCGGGCGGCTGCCAGAATATACTCCCGGCCGTCCACGGGATGCCGGCACCATGACCAGGAGAGAAATCCGTCATGCGCCAGGGGGCTGAAGATAAAACCGGTCAGCTCGAACGAGAGGGCGCTGTTATCGCCGAGGCTCATACGATCGAACGAGTGGGCGCGGTTATCACCGAGGCCTATCAGATCGAACGATGGGGAGGCAGAATCGCCGCCGGTGAACCTGGGTACCGGGGTCGGTTTATCGTTCATGGTGTGCCCTCGCCGCTGGATAGCGCCCGTTGAATGCTTTCCAGCAGGATATCGACATCGATGGGTTTACGCAAAAAAGCGATGGCGCCGGCGTTGACCGCCAGCCGGTGGGTATTTTCGTCGCCATGACCGGAGATAAAGATAACCCAAGGCGGGGGCGTCCAAAGCAATAGCCGCTCATAGAGTTCAAAACCGTCAATGCCTTTGAGTTTAACATCAAGAATGATCAGCGCAATCTTGGCCGCCCCCGGCCCTTGATTGAGAAACGCTTCGGCGGACTCAAAAGACCGGGTGGCGTAACCGGCGGATTGCAGCAAATTGCTTAATCCGCTGCGAACGGAGCGATCGTCGTCAACAATGGCAATAAGCGGAGGCGGCGTCATCTTGGTGATCCCCATACAAACCCTACCTAAACCGGCGGCGAACCCGATGGCGGTTTTTCACCTCCCGCCGTCGGCGTGCCGCTGATCTTCGGCACGCATTCATGACGAAACCATGCCATGGTCAGCGGTTGCCGGTTAATCAGCCGCTTGCAAACCGGAACGATTTGTTCGCCCACCAGCATGCCGAGCAGTCCCAGCAGGGCAACCACCGGCGGCGCGGGTGAATGCACCTGCAATAATGAATAAATGATACCGGCCAATATGCCGGTTATCAGGGAAACCAGATAGGGTTTCATCACTTTTTCCCCTTCGTATCATTGCCGGCCCGTGCAAAAAAACGCGCCATCACCGACTGTGCCGCCAGACCCGTCGTCGGCGCCATCAATGCCCAGGCGGTATGTTGCCCATTCACCGCCGCGGGTGCCGTTAGCGTTGCAGGGATGTCCGGTCCGACCGGCTGGCGGGCGCCGCCGCCGCGTGCCGCACCATCTGGGTGATGATCTGTTCGCCCGCCAGCATGCCCAGCAGGCCGATAAGGGCGATGGCGGGCGGCGCGGGCGAACGCACCTTGAGCAGGGCGTAAACCATCCCTATCAACACGCCCGCCCCCATGGAAATAAGATAGACTTTCATGGTTGTTTACCTCAGCGACGTCCGCTTCAGCCGGACTGAGATATCTCTTATCGGCCCGCGCAATGTCGCCTGGCCGGAAGATTTCTCCGCCACCGGTTGGAAATATCTCTCGATCGGAAGTTATCCTGCGACTGGTTAGACATGTCTCCCGATCGGAAGTTATCCCGCGACTGGTTAGACATATCTCCCATTCGGAAGGTTTTCCCGCCACCGGCGGATCATGTTATCTGGCCGGAACCGGCGCCAAGGTGCGGTGATCGCCTTGAGTGCGTTCAGGGGCTTTATGGACCATGGTATAGGCATAATCCACACCCATGCCGTAGGCGCCGGAATGTTCCTTGACGATCGCCATGACGGCGTCGTAGGTTTCCTTGCGCGCCCAATCCCGCTGCCACTCCAGCATGACCTGCTGCCAGGTCACCGGGATCACGCCGGCCTGGATCATCCGTTGCATGGCATAATCATGGGCTTCTTTTGAGGTCCCCCCCGAAGCGTCGGCCACCATATAAATTTCATACTGTCCTTCGGCCATGGCGCATAAAGCGAAACTGTTATTACAGACTTCGGTCCATAAGCCCGAAACCACCACTTTTTTCTTGCCGTTGGCCGCCAGGGCATCGCGCACCTTCTGATCGTCCCAGGAGTTCATGGAGGACCGTTCGAGAATGTCATGAGTGGGAAAGACGTCCAGCAGTTCGGGGTAGGTATGGCCGGAAAAACTTAATGTTTCCACCGTGGTGATGGTGGTGGGGATGCCGAATGTCTTGGCGGCTTTTGCCAATGCCACCACGTTGTTCTTCAACGCCTGGCGATCCATTGACTGCACGCCGAATGCCATTTGCGGCTGTTGATCAATGAAGATCATTTGACAGTTGGTGGGGGTCAGTACATCAAGTTTAGAGTCGATCATAATGATTTCCATTGAGGTATGAGTAATGGGAAGCCCGCGTGTCCGCGGCGCGCCGATGAAGTTGATAGCGGCAGAGCCGTGCCCGCTTCCTGGTGTCAGGATAAATCCAGGAAAAGCCTGCCGGCCGATCCGGCGAAGGTCCTTGACGAACGTCCGTACCGACCGGACCGCCGGGGACTGTTATGTGCTATCAGTTCGCATGGTAGGGCGTCTGGGCGGGGGAGACTATTATCTCTATGTATAACAAGAGTGCTGCTGGGTATAGTAAATTTGATGGCGCAAAAAAAGTGCTCTTATTGTCTACAACAACATAATGTTGCCTCGACCATGTGGATTATAAAATAAATTTTCAGGGAGTTTCGCAATGTAATGAAACCCGGCTTTTTTCTTTTGATTATTATTGATAAAGTATTTTTTAAATCAGACAGCACCATGTCTTTGTTAATAAAATTTTCGTAAAGTATTTAAAATTTTTCGTAAGGCATTTTGGTTTTTATTCGGTGAGTTAATTAAATTGGCGCTACATCAAAAAATAAAAACGTGACGATAAGTGTCGCATCGACTAAGGAGATCTGATGCATGGGTTATATGATATTTTTGAGAAAACATACTTCAAGAGTCTTGAGGATAGAGAGAAAATAATCGGCAGAGTCCAATTAAATTTTACTATTTATGTCAGTATGCTTGCTGTGATTTTTTACATGCTGCGCATAGTGGACTACAATGAAAAAATAATTTCGTTGATAATGTTTTTTGTGGCGCTTTTAAGCTGTTTATCATCAATGTTGACATCGCTTTATTTCGCTTACAAAACCCTCTGTGGAAATTATGATTACCGTTATTTTAAACCTCATCACAAAGTATCGGGATATATCAATAATTTACAAAAATATCGTAATAAATCAGAACAATATAATACAAAAAATAATGAAATCTCCATGCATAGTATTGGATTTTAAATAAAAAGGTATATATTTTATGTAGTGGGTTGTTGCAGTGATGAGAACACCCATCTCAATAAAAAGCGGATGTTCTTTTTGAAAAAATCAATGGGATGGCTCTGGATTTCCGGTGCTTTATTCGTTATGGCTTCAGCAGTTTTCGCAATAGTTGATCTTGACGTATCCTCACCTAGAAAGGATACTTTGGTCAAAGATCTGACCGTGGCGAATGAAATTAAAAGTTTTGGTCAACATGTTATAAATGAAATGAGATACTCTATGTCTAATAACGAAGAAAACAAGGCAAATGGAAGTGAAAGCTCCAACGCGAACACTATCTCTCAGCAATGTGATGTCGATGAAATACCCACCAAGCCAATTCCACCTACATATGAAATTATTTCAGATAGTTATAATATTTTTAATATGAAATGGACTGAAGACTGAACGGTCGAAAAATTTCGGCCTCCAGGTCTCTTAAAAAACTTCGAGGCTGTTCCTAAATTCTATCATAAAGTAATGTTTGAAGTGATAAATTCATCTGTTTCCACTCTCTTAACGCTATAACCTTATTTCCGTGGAAATCTGCCCGATTCTGACAACCGTTTCCTTACATTAATCACTCCTAATTAGGTCAATGTAAGCTTCTGGGCAATTTATTCTGGGATGAGCGCGTTTTCGTCAAACTCCCCCCGACAGAACGGTTTATCCACGCGTTAACACCTGTTTTCGCATCTATGAGTCGCCGCCCTCCGGCAAAACCATTATCTCTTTGTATAACTAGACGCTGCTCCGGCTTGCCGACCATAATCCGGTCATTGTCCATGCCGCACTGGCCCTCACGGTTTCGGAGGTTTTATGGTTTCGCCCAATAAAGCAGAGTTAATCCTGATAAACGGGAAATTTCATACCCTCGATCGGCAAAAGCCCCTTGCCGATGCGGTCGCCGTCAGCGGCGGCAAATTTCTGGAAGTGGGGACCCGTGCAGAGGTGATGCGCCACGGCGACGATAAAACCCAAGTGATTGACCTCGGAGGACGGACGGTCATCCCCGGTTTGAACGATTCCCACCTGCACCTTATCCGCGGCGGACTGAACTATAACCTGGAATTACGCTGGGAAGGGGTGCCGTCGCTGTCCGACGCCCTGGCCATGTTGAAAAAACAGGCGGATCGCACGCCTCAGCCGCAGTGGGTCAGGGTAGTGGGGGGCTGGACCGAGTTCCAGTTCGCGGAAAGGCGCATGCCGACCCTGGAAGAACTGAATGCGGCGGCGCCGGATACGCCGGTGTTTGTGTTGCATCTTTACGATCGGGCCTTGCTTAATCAGGCGGCGCTGCGGGTGGTGGGCTACACCAAGGACACCCCCAATCCTCCAGGCGGCGAAATCCAGCGCGACAAGGCGGGCAATCCCACCGGTATGTTGATAGCCAAGCCTAATGCCATGATCCTCTACGCTACCCTGGCCAAAGGGCCGACCCTGCCGCTGGAATACCAGGTGAATTCCACCCGGCAGTTTCTGCGCGAGCTTAACCGGCTGGGATTGACCAGTGTAATCGATGCCGGCGGCGGCTTTCAAAATTATCCCGATGATTACAAGGTGGTGGAGCAACTGGCTAAAGAGGGTCAACTCACCGTGCGCATTGCCTATAATCTGTTCACCCAACGCAAAGGCGGGGAGCTGGATGACTTTAAGCGTTGGACCGATATGGTAAAGCCGGGACAAGGGGATGATTTTTACCGGCAAAACGGCGCCGGAGAGATGCTGGTGTTTTCCGCCGCTGATTTTGAGGATTTCCTCCAGCCCCGTCCCGATCTGGACCCCGGCATGGAGGGCGAACTGGAGGCGGTAGTCAGACATCTGGTGGGCCAGCGCTGGCCGTTCCGGCTGCATGCTACCTATAACGAGTCCATCAGCCGGATGCTCGACGTGTTTGAAAAAGTGGACAAGGATATCCCGTTCGACGGCCTGCACTGGTTTTTTGACCATGCGGAAACCATCACCAGCAAAAATATCGAACGGGTGCGGGCGCTCGGCGGCGGTATCGCCATCCAGCACCGGATGGCATTCCAGGGAGAATATTTTGCCGAGCGCTACGGCGCGGCCGCCGCCGCCCAGACGCCGCCGGTGGCGCGTATGCTGGAAATGGGTATACCGGTGGGCGCCGGTACCGATGCCACCCGGGTGGCCAGTTATAATCCCTGGACCTCGCTGTACTGGATGGTCTCCGGCCGCACCGTCGGCGGCATGAAGCTGTTTGACAGCGTGAACCGGTTGTCCCGGGATACCGCCCTGGAATTATATACCGCGGGCAGCGCCTGGTTTTCTAGCGAACAGGGTAAGAAAGGGCATATCCAGGCCGGCCAGCTGGCGGATCTGGCGGTGTTGACAGCGGATTTTTTCACTGTCCCGGAAGAGGAGATCAAGTCCATTGAATCGCTGATGACCGTGGTGGGCGGCAAGGTGGTCTACGCCGCCGGTGAATTATCGTCCCATGGCCCGGCGGCGATTCCGGTAGTGCCGGATTGGTCTCCCGTCACCCTGGTGCCGGGGCATTACCGCCCGCTGGCCGCCAGCGCATGCCTGTTGCCACATAGCTGCATCGGCGCCTGCGGCGTCCATGGCCACGCTCATGACAATGCCCGGCGTTCGGCGGTGCCGGTATCGGATCATACCGGGTTCTGGGGTGCGCTGGGCTGCAGCTGCTTTGCGTTTTAATACCATGAAAATATTCGGGATAACGCCTTTGACCCCCCGCATCGATCTGGGTCTGCTGTTCCTGCGGCTCTCCGGCTGCTTTATGCTGCTGTACGTGCATGGCATACCCAAGGTGCTGCATTTCAATGAACAATTGACGCAGATCGAGGATCCTTTCGGCCTGGGACCCTATTTAAACCTGTTGCCGGCCATTTTCGCCGAAGTAGTGTGCCCGATTTTTATCATTTTGGGAGTCGCCGCCCGGTTGGCCTGCCTGCCGATTATCCTGGTGCTGCTGGTGGCCATGCTGGCGGTCCATCCCGAGTGGACGGTGGCGGAAGGGCAGTTCGGCTGGCTGCTGCTGATTATATTTATCACGCTGGCGGTATGCGGCCCGGGACGGTGGCGCATACCGCCGGGTTTCGCGGGGGAAATCCATGACTGACGCCGAAGAGAGCCGGCCCAATATCCCGGTTACCGGCGGTTTTTCTCCCTGGAGTCCGCTGCGGCAACCGGTCTTTCGCATACTGTGGATAGCTACCGTGGTGTCCAATATCGGTTCCTGGATGAGCGACGTGGGCACCAGTTGGATGATGTTGTTGCTTAATCCCGATCCGCTATGGGTGGCGCTGGTACAGGCCGCCGGCAGCCTGCCGATGTTTCTGTTCGCATTGCCCTCGGGCGTCATGGCCGATATCGTCGATCGGCGCCGCTACCTGTTGTTTTCCCAGCTTTGGGTGTTTATCGCCGCCTCCGGCCTGGGCCTGCTGGTTCTCAGCGGGCACGTGACGCCCATTGGCCTGCTGGCGGCGGCGTTTTTGCTGAGCACCGGGGCGGCCATGAGTTCGCCCCCTTTTCAGGCCATCGTGCCGGAACTGGTGGCTAAATCTGAGCTGCCTTCGGCCATCGCCCTCAATTCCCTGGGCATTAATATCAGTCGGGCCATCGGTCCGGCCCTGGGTGGGCTGATTTTGTCCTTTGCCGGGCCGGGGGTGGTATTTTTGCTCAATGCGCTTTCGGTATTGGGGGTGGGTTTTGTACTGTATCGCTGGAAAGCCGAACCCACCATCCAGCGGTTGCCTCCCGAACACTTTTTTTCCGCCGTGGGGGCGGGACTGCGTTATGTCCACTCGGCGCCGGTATTAAGAAACGTACTCGTGCGCGCCCTGGCGTTTTTCCTGTTCGGCAGCGCCGGCTGGGCCTTGCTGCCGCTGGTGGCGCGCCGGGAACTGGGGCTGGGGCCCGGGGGCTACGGCGTTCTGCTGGCGTCTATCGGCATCGGCGCGGTGTGCGGTGCCATACTGCTGCCGGGGCTGCGAAAAAAACTCTCCCCGGATCGCCTGACGGTGCTGGCCAGCCTGCTGTTTGCGCTGACCATGCTGGCCCTGGCGTTTATCCGATATTTTTGGGTTTTGACCGCCATTGAGTTTTTTACCGGTTTTGCTTGGATTACTATCCTATCAACCCTCAACGTCGGCGCGCAGCGCAGCGCGGCCCGTTGGGTCAAGGCCCGCGCCCTGGCGGTATATCTCACGGTGTTTTTCGGTTCCATGACGCTGGGCAGCGCCATCTGGGGCCAACTGGCGTCGAAGGCCGGTATTCGCATCGCCCTTTGCGCGGCGGCCGTCGGCATGATCCTGTCCACCGCCGCCGCCCTGCGCTGGCGCTTGGATAAAGATCCCGATTTAAACCTGGATACCAGCGAACATCCCCTGGCCCCGGCGCCGGACTTGCAGCATGAGCGAGGGCCGGTAATGGTCAGCATCGAATATGAGATAGACCCGGCCCAGTCACGAGCGTTTTTGCTGGCCGTCCAGGAAATGCGCCGGGTGCGGCGGCGCGGCGGCGCGATGACCTGGGCTGTCTATCAGGATGTCCAACTGCCGGGCAAATTCGTGGAAGTGTTTGTGGTCGGTTCCTGGCTTGAGCATCTCAGGCAACACGAACGCCATACCGTAAATGATCGTCTTATCCAAAGCCGGGTGCAGGCCTTTCACCAGGGAGCTGGGCCGCCGGTGGTGCGCCACATGGTAGCGCCCGGTTAACACGTCTGGACCTGACGCACAGGTCTTTTTCCAAACTGGTTCCCATGCCAGACATAGCGACACGTCACCCTTCATATCAATCACTTGTGGAGAACATCATGAGTACTATCACTACCAATGACGGCACCAGCATTGCTTATAAAGATTGGGGCAAAGGCCAGCCTATCCTGTTCTCCCATGGTTGGCCCCTGGCGGGTGATGCCTGGGAGGCGCAGATGCTCTACTTCGGTCAGAAAGGTTTTAGGGTGATAGCACATGACCGCCGTAGCCACGGCGCCTCCGATCAAACCTGGGAAGGCAATAATATGGATCAGTATGCCGACGATCTGTCGGAGCTGATTGAACAGTTGGATTTGCAGGAGGTGATTCTGGTGGGTCACTCCACCGGCGGCGGAGAAGTGGCCCATTACATCGGCCGCCACGGCACCGCGCGCGTTGCCCGCGTTGTGTTGGTGGGCGCGGTTCCGCCGTTGATGCTGAAGACCCCGGACAATCCTGAAGGCGCGCCGCTGGAGGTTTTTGACGGCATCCGTAAAGGCACGGCCCTTGATCGCTCGCAGTTCTTCCTCGATCTGGCCCTGCCGTTTTATGGTTTCAACCGTGAGGGCGTTAAATTGAATCAAGGGTTGCAAGAGTCATTCTGGCGTATGGGCATGCAGGGGGGAATAAAAGGCGAATACGATTGTGTGCATGAATTTTCCGAGGTGGATTACACCGGCGATCTGCTGAAAATTGATAAGCCCACGCTGATTATTCACGGCGATGACGACCAAATTGTCCCCATTGCCGCGGCGGGGCTGAAAAGCGCCAAACTGGTGAAAGGCGCCCAACTGAAAATTTATCCGGGCGGCTGCCACGGCCTGGCTCAGTTGCATGCCGAACAGTTTAACGCCGACCTGTTGGCATTTATCAAAGGGTAATGCGGTGCCGGATAAATGCGTATCTGCCGGCGTTGACTAAAAGGTAACGCGCCGGAGGGTAAATACTCATTTGCCTGCGTTTATCAACCAATAACCTGCTGCCATGCCCGCGCCGGTGAGTAAACCGGGGCGGTGCATCCCTGGGCCGCGGGTTTCCAAAACCTCCCTCTAAAAGCCCTCAGCGCCATAAAGCCGAAATTGCCGTTGTACAACGCCGTTCATGTCGGCGAAAAGCGCTGGTTTGCCCGGCAGCCCTGGATTATGCTGGGGTTTTAGCGCGCCAGGGAGATAATATGACCGCCAGCCTGATGATCGCCAACCGGCAAACCTGGTTCGGTACCGGCAGTATCAGCCAACTGATTCCCCTCTTGCAGTCCGATGCGCAACCCACGCTGCTGTTCAGCTGCCGCTCTTTCCTGGGCGGCCCGATCTATGCGGCGTTAGCGGATAGGCTGGCGCCGTTGCTGGCCGGCACGGAAATCGTCAGTCATGAGGCGTCGCCGCAGGATATTGACCGCTGGGTCGCCCGCTGGCGCGGCAAGGTGCGGCGGGTGGTGGCTATCGGCGGCGGCAGCGTGCTGGACGCCGCCAAGGCGTTTGCCGCACTGGTGGAGCATCCGCTGCCGGCCCTGCGCTATATGGAAAAGGTGGGTGATAGTAAAGTGAGCGGCGCTACTCTGCCGCTTATCGCCATCCCCACCACTGCCGGTACCGGCAGTGAAGTGACGCAAAATGCCGTTATTACCGACACCCATGTGTATAAGGTGAAAGCCTCGTTGCGCCACAACAACTTTGTGCCGCAGATGGCGATACTCGATCCGCAACTGCTGGCGGGAGCGCCGGACGCGGTGCTGGCCTATTGCGCCATTGATGCTTTCACTCACCTGTTTGAGTCTTACCTGTCCAAAACCGCCACCAGCCTCTCCCGCGAAATGTCCCTTACCGGCATTCGCCATTTCCTGCAGGCCTGGCCGGCGCTGAACCACGACGATGAGGCCCGTGAAGCCATTATGCAGGCCTCCTACCTGGGTGGCCTGACCCTGAGCATGGCGGGGCTGGGGGTTATCCACGGCATCGCCGGGGAAGTCGGCGCGTTGCGCAGCTATCACCATGGACAAATATGCGGTCGGCTGCTGCTGCCGTTCCTGGATGTGCTGGCGGAAAGCGAACAGCCGCGGCAGAGGGCGCTGATGACCGAACTGGCCCTCCGCCTGTTTCCCCGGGAGCAGGGCAATCCGGAACGCTATTTGTCGGCATTTATCACCCGCAATGCCATTGCTCCGTTCTGGCGGGAGGATTTGCCCCTGAGCCAGCAGGAACTGGCGGTCAGCCTGGAGAAATCCAACAGCAAGAATTCACTGCTTGAATATTCGCCGGCAGAGCGCCGGGGCATGATAGAAGGGGCATTTCGCATTGAGGACACGGAGGGTTCGGGGTACGGTGTTAGCGGGCCTACCGTGCCATGAGGCGCTCGGTCGGGCGGAAAAACCACGCCCGATTCGACCTCATTGTCACGGTCTCCTTTTAACACGCGTTCACGTTGACATGCTCCGTCCCGGCCGGGCATTTTGTCAACAGGTGAAGGCCCATTCATTGAATGGGCCTTCACCTTGCTGAATAACCGGCTTATATCAAGATTGAACCTTACACCTCATTTTTTTGCTGTTCCTCATGCTCTTCCCATGAACGGGCGCGCGCCACCGCCTTTTGCCAGCCGCGGTAGCGGACATTGCGTTCCACGGTTTCGATGCTGGGATGGAACTCCCGTTCAATCACCGATTTGCTGCGCACTTCCTCCAGGTCGTTCCAGAAACCCACCGCCAGCCCGGCCAGGTAGGCCGCGCCCAGCGCGGTCACTTCCCGCACTTGCGGCCGTTCCACCTTGGTACCGAGGATATCCGACTGGAATTGCATCAGGAAGTTATTGGCCACCGCGCCGCCGTCCACCCGCAATGACTTCAGCCGGGCGCCGGAATCTCCCTGCATGGCATCCAGCAAATCACGGGTCTGGAAAGCGATGGATTCCAGGGTGGCGCGGATTATATGGTTGGCGTTAACCCCGCGGGTCAGGCCGAAAATGGCCCCGCGCGCATAGGGGTCCCAGTAGGGGGCGCCCAGGCCGGTAAAGGCCGGCACCACGTAGACGCCGTTGGTGTCTTTTACCTTGCCGGCGAAATATTCGCTGTCATCGGCGTCGCTGATTAGCTTCATTTCATCACGCAGCCACTGGATAGCCGCGCCGGCGACGAACACCGCCCCTTCCAGCGCATAGTTCACCTCGCCGCGCGGGCCGCAGGCGATGGTGGTCAGCAGGCCGTGTTTCGACCGTACCGCTTCGGTGCCGGTATTCATCAGCAGGAAGCAGCCGGTGCCGTAGGTATTTTTGGCCATGCCCTTCTCGACGCACAGCTGGCCGTACAGGGCGGCCTGCTGGTCGCCGGCGATGCCGGCGATGGGAATACGGGTCCCGCCTTTACCGCCGATATTGGTCTGGCCGTAGACTTCCGAAGAGGAGCGCACCGTCGGCAGCATGGAGCGCGGGATATCCAGCGCGTCCAGCATTTTTTCATCCCAGTCCAGGGCATGGATATTGAACAGCATGGTGCGGGAAGCGTTGGTATAGTCGGTTACATGCACCCGGCCCTGGGTCATGCGCCAGATAAGCCAGGTATCGATGGTGCCGAACAGCAGCTCGCCGCGTTTGGCCCGTTCCCTGGCGCCTTCCACGTTATCCAGGATCCATTTGACCTTGGTGCCGGAGAAATAGGGGTCGATGACCAGCCCGGTGGTTTCGCGCACATACTCTTCCAGCCCGTCTTTTTTCAATTTTTCGCAAATATCGGCGGTACGGCGGCATTGCCAGACAATGGCATTATACACGGGTTTACCGGTTTCCTTATCCCACACCACCGTGGTTTCGCGCTGGTTGGTGATGCCGATGCCGGCAATCTGGTCGGAGCTGATATCAGCCTTGGCCAGGACTTCCACCAGGGTTGAACTTTGCGACGCCCAGATTTCCATCGGGTCATGCTCCACCCAGCCGGGTTTGGGATAGATCTGGGCAAATTCACGCTGTGAAACGCTGACGATATTGGCCTCGTGGTCGAGGATAATGGCCCGGGAACTGGTGGTTCCCTGGTCGAGGGCAACAATGTATTTTTTTTCAGATGGCATGATGTTTTCCTGCAAAAGTTATCGTTCTTATAATGGATACCATTTTTCTAGAGGATACTAGGCTTTATGCTCGCTGCCGCTGGGGCGCGTCTCTTCCAGTCCGTCTTCGATCACCGCGGAAGGCAAATGAGGACCGATAAGCGCACGGTAGCCGAACGCTCCCAGGCACCCACCCACCACCGGCGCAATCAGCGGCACCAGGAAGTAGGGGATATCGCGTCCGCCGGTGAAGGCCACTTTGCCCCAGCCGGCCAGATAGGCGAATACCTTGGGTCCGAAATCACGGGCCGGGTTAAGGGCGAAGCCGGTCAGCGGTCCCATGGAGGCGCCAATCACCGCAATGAGCAGGCCGATGAGCAGCGGCGCCAGCGGTCCGCGGGGAATGCCGTTGCCGTCGTCGGTCAGCGCCAGGATCAGGCACAGCAGAATAGCGGCGATAACCGTTTCCACAAAGAACGCCTGCACCACGGTGATATGCGCATTGGGATAGGTGGAAAAAATGCTGGCGAGCTGCAGACTTTCCACGCTTCCCCGCACCATATGGTTCGCCTGTTCGAAATCAAAAAACAGGCTGTAGTAAAGGAAATAAACCACCGCCGCGCCGACAAAGGCGCCAAGCATTTGTGAGACGATATAGGGCAGCAATTTACGGCCTTCAAAATTGCCGAATAAACACAGGGCGATGGAAACCGCCGGACTGAGGTGGGCGCCGGACACCGCGGCGGTGAGATAAACCGCCATGGCGACGCCCATACCCCAGATAATGCTGATTTCCCATTGTCCGAAGCTGGCTCCCGCCAGTTTCAGTGCGGCGACGCAGCCGACTCCGAAGAATATTAACAGCGCTGTTCCAAGGAATTCCGCGATGCATTGGCCTTTTAGCGTAGGCGTTTTTTGTTGGGTCATAGACTTTTCCTGCTGGCATTTAGTGGGTCAAGGCAGAGTAGGTTCTGCATACCAATACAGTTTTACCTAAAAGCATAAGTAGGTATGTGGTGAGTTTATCGTTAATGAGCGAAAGCGAGAAATAGCGAAATTGAAATGTGTGGAATACATCATGAAATGATTGAAAACGATTATAATTAATGATTAATCGCTCACATAAGCAAATATCCCTTTCGGATAAGGTCTTTTGTTGCAACGCGCCTATTGGTTTAGGGTGATGAGGATCGCTGCATGACCGCCGCTTAAAGGGTTGACGATAGCCGATAGATTTAAGGGCGGTGGCGCGGCATTTGGATTATGTCAATCCGGATATCTCTCCTCTGATCAGAACACTACTCATCGCACCATTTATTACACCAGGCGCTAGACCAACGCCTGCGCCAGCAGGGATATGGGATGCTCGCAGCGCTTGCTGGTGGACATCTCTATCTGCCACTTGCAGGTTTCGCAGTCCGTTACCACGAGGTCGGCGCCGCTGTCTTCAATCTGGCGAAACAGCGGGGCGCCGATTGCCTGTGACGTGGCGTAATTTTCCGACTTGAAGCCGTATGTCCCTGCAATGCCGCAGCATTGAGAGTCCAGCACCGTAAGCTCCAGGCCGGGGATGCGGCGCAACAGTTCCAGCGTGTAGGCGCTCCAGCCCATTTTTTCCATATGGCAGGGGGTGTGGTACGCTACCCGTAAAGGGGTATGTTTCAGCGGCAGCGATTTACCCCCGTCAAGCAGGCGATACAAATAACGGGTAGCCAGTTCCACCCGTTCCCGTACCTCCGAGGTATCCACATCCAGCAGGTGGGGGTATTCGTCGCGCAGGGCATAAATGCAGCTCGATGAGGTGCCCACCACAGGAATGCCTCGGGTCAGCACCGACTCCCGCAGGGATTCGTTGTTCACCTTGGCCTGCTTTTGCGCCTGTTCGATAAAGCCGTTGGCTATCAGCGGCACACCGCAGCATTTTTCGCGCTTTAACAACTGCACGCCGGTGCCCACGGCATTAAAGACGCGAATCAGATCCTTGCCCAACTGCGGATGGTTATAATTAACGAAGCAGCCGTGAAAAAACGCCACCTGATCCTGATATTGCCGCTGGCTTTCGGCCTGCTGACGGTACCAGCGGCGGAAGGTGCCGAAGGAGTATTTCGGCAACGTACGGCGATGATCGATCTTTAGGGTACTGTCCAGCAGGCGGCGTACCGGTCCCAGGCCGGTGGCGATATTCACCAGGGGGGCAAACGGCGTCGACAGCCGGCCCATGGTATCGGTATGGCTGAGCAAAGTATCCCGCAGGGTCGGCTGGTGTTGTGAATAGAGGGCCTTCGCCCGTTGGATAATATCGCCGATGCGCACCTCGGACGGACAGGCCACCTCGCAACGTTTGCAGTTGGTGCAGTAAATGAGCGCCTCGTCGAACAACGCCGGATCCTTTAACCGCAGGCGTTCTCCGTCCGGCCCGGCCTGCTTGGGGCCGGGATACAGTGGATTGACCTTGGACACTGGGCAATAGGTGGTACAAACCGTACATTTGATACAGCTTTCAAAGCTTAAGTCTTTAGGCAGGTTCATGCTGTTTCCTTAAGCGACAGGGCGATACGCTGCGCGGCGTGCAGGGCGCTGATAAGGGAGACCCCCGCGCCGCAGCCTTGCTGCAGAGGGTCGTAGCCCCCCAGCACCGCCCCGACGGCATAAAGATTCTCCACCGGTTCGTTATCCAGCAGCACGCGCAGGTCATTGTCGGTTTTCACGCCGAACTGCAGATAGGGCTGCGGAGCGAAAAAGTCCGCCCGGCTCCACTCTCCGCGGTCGGCGTGGCTCCAGACGTCGGCGCCGAACACAGGTTCGTAGATTCGGTCGCGGTCGGCCACCAGTCCGTTGCTGAAAAAACTGCCGCCGGCCAGCACCACCTGCTGCGCCCGCAGCATGATATCCGCATGACTGCGGGTATAAACCCCGGCGATGCGCCGGCCGTCGAATTTAGCCTTCAGCACGCGGTCTCCCGGCATAAAAACGCCGCCGAGACGAGTGAGGCGCTGACGCAGCGCCTGGAATATACGCAGCCCCAGCAGCGAAGGCGGCAAGGTCGGCAATAAACGCACCGGCCGGCTCACCGCGGCGCGCAGCTGCTCAAGGGGGCGGGGACCGTCCAGACCGATACAGGCCGGCAGAATAATGCATTCGGCATCCCCCGCCAGACGGTTAAGCTCCTCCGCCAGCGCCCGGGTATTTTCCGGTATATCCAGCACCCTGGCGATATTCACCGCCCGGAACTCGCTGGGATTATTGCGCAACGGATCCAGCGCCGGCAGATGAACATAGGCCGTGGCGGCGTCTATCTCCTGTTCCGTCGCCAATGAACCGGCGATCAGGTGCGGTTCAAAATCCAGAAATCCTTCAATGCCCGCCACCAGCACCTTGCTCCAGGGCAATACCTGCCCCAGCTCGGTTACCGGGATATCCGCCGGGCTGAGCCAGGTTGCCCGCCGGGTACCCAGGGGCGTAACGCGCCAATGGTTCTGCGCGCTACGGCCGAACAGGGAGAGATCGCAGCGGGCGAGCAGCGTCTGGGCTTCTCGGGCCAGAGCGGTTACGGCCTGTGCGCCGAGGAGGCTGTAGGGATGGCGGGGCGCCTGTCGCGACAGTTCTCCCAGCGCCTCCAGGGGGGATGTCACCGGGCTCCCGTCCGGCAGGCGGGACAATAAATCCAGCGAACCGGAAGAAAAGAACAGCGCACCTTGACCGGCGCTCACCACTCCGCAGCGTTTACCCTGTTCCGCCAGACGGATAGCGCAGCTTAAGCCGGCCAGGCCGCCGCCAATCACCACCACATCAAATTCCATTATCCGCCTCCGGTTTTTCTCTCTGCTCACGGCCGTCAAGACCGCACAGCCCTTGGTAAACCCAACTGGTGAATTCGCTTTCACGCAGTGCGTCTCCCCAGGCAATGGGCCGCACGCCTTTCCACCGCTCGTTAAGAAACCGCGAGAGTTGCCGGATGGACTGCTGCGGCGTGGCGACATTAAAGCGCGTCAACAGCCCGGCGGCGCGACAGGCGCAGAGCTCCCCCTGGCAGGTGCCCATGCCCACCCGCGTCCGCCGCCTGAGATCGGTGAGATTATTGACCGTCAGGGAATCCACCGCATAGCGGACTTCGCCGGCGGTGACCGCCTCACATTCACATACCAGGCTGTTGTCCAGCCGATTGCCCCAGGGCACCTGGCTGACGCGGTCGCCGTGACGATAGCGTGCTGAACCGGCGATGCTGGCGGGCAGCGGCAGCATGTCGCCGGCGATCTCTTTCGCCGGCGCATGGGAACCGGGCAAAACTTCCCCGGCGGTGGTGCAGGGCTGGTTGACGCCCAGTTTTTCACAGACTTTGTCGGTGGCCCATTCAGCCATCAGGCGATAGGTCATCAGCTTGCCGCCGGTGATGGTAATGAAACCCTCCATACCGTCCCGGCTGGCGTGGTCAAGCAATACGATGCCGCGGCTGACGTTGCGTCCGGAAGGATCGTCGTCGCTGGCCACCAGGGGCCGCACGCCGGCGTAGGCGCGCAGCAGGCGGGTTGTGGCCAGGGACGGGGCCAGCAGCGCGCCTTCGCGAATCAGCAGATCCACTTCCTGCGCCGTGACCTGCATCCGGTCGATGTCGGCATAATCCACATGGGTGGAGGTGGTGCCGATAAGGGAGATGGTGTCTCCCGGCACAAGGATATCGGCATCCGCCGGGGCGCGGCAGCGGTTAATCACCATATTGTTGATACGATGGCCCAATATCAGCAGCGCGCCTTTGGCCGGAAACATACGAATACGCAGATCGGCATATTCGGCGATCTTCTGTCCCCAGATCCCCGCAGCGTTCACCACCACCTCGGCACGGATCTCGTGACGCAGCCCGGTTTGATGGTCGATTACGCGCACACCGCCGACGCGGTCGTTTTGGCGGATAAGTCCCGTCACTTCATGATAGGTCAGAAAGTCCGCGCCGTGCTCGCGGGCGTCGAGCATATTGGCGACGGTCAGCCGAAACGGGTCGACGGTGCCGTCCGGTACGCGGACGGCGCCGATAAGGGCAGGGTTTACCGCGCCTTCCAGGCGCAAGGCCTCGGCGGGATCGATGGCCTGCGCGTTTATGCCGGCATCAGTGCAGGACTGGATAAAACGCTGCTGATAGTCCAGCGAATCCTGCGGCAAGGTAATAAACAAACCGTCGGTGGGCTCGATGCAATGGCGGGCGATATGCTTGAGAATGCGATTTTCCGCAATACATTCCCGGGCGGACTCGCCGTCGGTCACCGCATAGCGCGCGCCGCTGTGCAGCAGGCCATGATTATGCCCGGTGGCGCCGCTGGCGATATCGAAACGTTCCAGCAGCAGGCAGCGCAGTCCTCGGCGGGCGCAATCCCTTGCAATTCCCGCACCGGTGGCGCCGCCGCCGATAATAATGACATCTGTATCCGCATAGGGAGAACGGTCTTTTATCGCTACAACCATAACCTGACCCTGCCCATTACCTGACTGTATCTGGCGAAACCATGGGATCATTAGGGCACAGATAAAGGCATAAAGGTTTGACTGAGAGCAATAACGAACATGAAACGAAACTAAAATGCGCGTTAAAATCCATTTATGTGATTGCCGTCATACCCGCGGTCAGAAATGACTGAACAGCCAATACAGCACCGCCGACAGCAAGATCGAGGCCGGCAGCGTCAGGACCCAGGCCATCAGCAGATTGCGCAGCGTGGACATTTGCAGACCGGATTTGTTGGCCGCCATGGTGCCGGCGACGCCGGAAGAGAGCACATGGGTGGTGGAAACCGGCAGGCCAAAAGAGTCCGCCGCGCCGATGGTAATCATCGCCACCACTTCGGCGCTGGCGCCCTGGGCGTAGGTAAGATGGGTTTTACCGATCTTCTCCCCCACGGTGACCACAATGCGCCGCCAGCCCACCATGGTGCCCAGGCCCAGGGCGATGGCCACCACCACCTTGACCCACAGCGGTATAAAGCGGGTCGCGCTGTCAAGGCCGCTTTTCAGCGCAGTCAGGTTCTTCAAGGTGCCGGCCGGCAGCGTAAGGGATTTCTCCGCCTTCAGGCGCTTGATGGTTTCAGAAGCCAGGTACATATCGTTGCGGGTATTGGAAACCGCGCGCGCCGGGATCTTGTCCATCGAACCGTAGCGGCTGAGCTCATTGCCGATGGTGCTGATGAGCTGCGCCAGGGCGGGTATCACCTCCGGCGTCAGCGTGCTTGCGCTGACATAACCCGTCAGCACCGTGCGGGCGGGCGCATTGCCGACGGCGGGGAACTGCTGCAATAAATCGTTTTTGACGGTGGTTGACAGGGCGGCCACCTGCGGGGCTTGCTCCGGCGGCAGGGCGCGGTTCAGGGCATAGGCGATGGGCATGGTGCCCACCAGGATCAGCATAATCAGCCCCATGCCTTTCTGCCCGTCATTAGAGCCATGGGCAAAAGACACGCCGGTGCAGGTCAGGACCAGCAGGCCGCGGATCCACATCGGCGGCGGGGTATCGCCTTTGGGCGCGTCATAGATCCGGCGGTTTTTGACGAACACCTTCATCACCAGCAACAGCAGCCCCGAGAACACAAAACCCACAATCGGCGAAAGCAGCAGTGAATAGCCGATGCTGATAGCCTGGTCCCAATCGACGCCGCTGGCGCCGGTGCGGCCGTGGATCAGCGCATTGGCGACGCCGACGCCGATAATGGAGCCAATCAGCGTATGGGATGAGGATGACGGCAAACCAAGCCACCATGTGCCCAGATTCCAGATGATGGCGGAAAACAGCAGGGCGTAGACCATGGCGAAGCCATTGCCGGTGCCCGCCTGCAGAATAAGCTCCACCGGCAACAGGGAGATGATGCCGAAAGCCACAATACCGCTGGAGAGCACCACCCCGAGGAAGTTAAAAAAGCCTGACCAGACCACCGCCACCATCGGCGACAAGGAGTGGGTATAGATAACGGTCGCCACCGCGTTGGCGGTGTCATGAAAACCGTTGACGAATTCGAAGCCAAGGGCAATCAGCAGGGCCAGTCCCAATAACAGGAAGGGGACGTAGCTGGTATATTCCTCACCGGCGTTGGTGACGTCACGAAATAAATTCACCCCGGCGAAAGCGATGCCGAGTACCAAGAGGAGGATAAAAAAAAGAACAGAGGTACGGCTGTTCTTTTTATATATTTTCGGCATCCCGGGGGCGGCTTGCGCACCCTGCCGAATGGCGCTGTTATCGCTCATAAGTGACCCTTATCCTGATATACCCGTCATACTTCACGTTGCCGCCTTGCCGCAACTCGAATTATTCAGGATATAGATGCCATAAAAAGATGCCTTGGAAAAATCGTCATTGACCTTTTCGCGTGCGTTTAAAGTATTGGCAATAAATGTGACTTTTATATGACAAAAAAGTTAATCGTTAGGTATATGGCGTGGAACCGAGAGCTTATTCACAAAGGGGAGGAACAATGCGGGCCACAGGCTCATCCCGTGGTGCGGCGGTAGAGCTGGACGAGCCGGGGAAAGGAAAGAAACCGGAGAAGGGAAGAGGTAAAATGTGATCTGTATTGTAGTACAATATAAATTTATGATGCTACAATAATCCTGAGTTTGCGGCCGACCTGCTTAAAATTGTGCGGCGGTTCAGCGTCATAAAGCCATAAAATGATAAAGTGACGTTATTTTTCACCTCTTGGAATTTTTATGGACCGTCAGACGTTAAGCAAAACCGATCGCATTATTCACGAAATGGGCCAGCAGATTGTCAGCGGCAAATATATCCCCGGCACCGGACTGCCGTCGGAAGCGGAGCTTTGCGAGGAGTTTGAAACCTCCCGCAACATTATCCGCGAAGTGCTGCGCGCGCTGATGGCCAAGAGTCTGATAGAAATCATCCGCTACCGCGGGGCTTTTGTCTGCATGCGCAACAAATGGAACTACCTGGATACCGATGTCCTGCAATGGGTTCTGGCGATGGATTACGACCCGCGCCTGATTGCCTCGCTAACGGAAGTCCGTCATCTGGTGGAACCCACCATCGCCCGATGGGCGGCCGAACGGGCAACGTCCAGCGAGCTGGCGGTTATCGAGACGGCGCTAAACGACATGATTGCCAACAGCCACGATCGTGACGCCTTTAACGAAGCGGATATCCGCTATCACCAGGCGGTACTGAGCGCGGTGCATAACCCGGTATTGCAACAGTTGGGCGTTGCCATCAGTTCCTTACAGCGCGCGGTGTTTGAACGCACCTACATGGCGGATGAAAGCAATATGCCGCGGACGCTGAAAGAGCATCAGAATCTCTACGACGCCATCCGACATCAAGACAGCGTGGCGGCGGAACAAGCGGCGGTCACCATGATCGCCAGCTCGACCCAGAGGTTGAAGGACATTACATGAGCAGTTGAAGGATATTACATGAGCAAGAGTTATATCGCTATTGATTGGGGATCGACGAATCTACGGGCCTGGCTCTATCTTGACGGCGTACTGGCGGATACCCGGCAGTCGGAAGCCGGCGTCACCCGGCTGAACGGCCGTACGCCGGAGCAGGTCTTTCACGAAGTGACAGGACCCTGGCGGCGTCACGGGGCGCCGGTGATCATGGCCGGCATGGTGGGCAGCAACGCCGGCTGGATATCGGTTCCCTATTTACCCTGTCCCACGAGCCTCTCTTCCCTGGCGGGCCGCCTTACCCGCGTTGAACAAGCAGCCCCGCTGGCGGCCTGGATTATTCCCGGCATCAGTATCATCAGCGATAACAACTGCAATGTGATGCGCGGGGAAGAGACCCAGTTGCTGGGAGCCTACCGCACCCAGCCCTCATCCCTATATCTGATGCCCGGCACGCACTCCAAGTGGGTACGCGTGGACGACGGCGTTATTAATGATTTCCGCACCGTGATGACCGGCGAATTGCACCATCTTCTCATCAAGCAGTCGCTGATCGGCGTCGGATTGACCGAACAGCGGCCGAATCCGGCGGTATTCCGCCAAGGGATGGAACAGGGTTTTGCCCAGAGCAATATTTTGCGCTGCCTATTTGAAATCCGCGCCGCCCATGTGTTGGGTCAGCTGGATAAAAGCGCGGTGAGCGAATGGCTCTCCGGACTGCTAATCGGTAATGAAGTGGCGCAAATGCGGCGCGACTGGAACATCGCCAAAGGCGAAACGGTGACGGTTATCGGCAATCCGCAGCTTGCCGCCCGCTATCAGCAGGCATTGGAATATGCCGATCTTCACCACAGGCTGCTGGATGGCGACGAGACCTTTCAGGCTGGAATAAGGAGCATAATAAATGAGCTGGAATAATAGACTACCCTTGATTGCCATTTTGCGCGGCATTACCCCCGGCGAGGTGTCGGAACAAATTGAGGTATTACTGGAGGCGGGTTTTGAAGCGGTGGAAATCCCGCTGAACTCGCCGGACTGGCAAGAGAGCATCGGTACGGCGGTAAAAACCTACGGCCATCGGGCGTTAATCGGCGCCGGCACGGTGCTCAAACCGGGACAGGTGGATATTCTGGCGGCCCTGGGCTGCAAGCTGCTGGTGACGCCGAATATCAATGCGGAAGTCATTCACCGCGCCGTAAGTTACGGCATGGAAGTCTGTCCCGGCTGCGCCACCGCCACGGAAGCCTTTACCGCATTAGACGCCGGCGCTCAGGCGTTGAAAATTTTTCCGTCGGTGTCTTTCGGGCCGGATTATATCAAGGCCCTCAAGGCAGTATTGCCGCCGGACGTTCCGGTGTTTGCCGTCGGCGGCGTTTCGCCGGAAAATCTTCACCAGTATATCAAAGCGGGCTGCATCGGCGCGGGATTGGGCAGCGATTTGTATCGCGCCGGGCAGCCGTTAAGCCGAACCAGGCAGCAGGCGGAAGCCTTTGTTCGCGCCTATAAAGAGGCGATGGCGCAACGCTGAGCGAGCGCCACATGGCGCGCTAGGCCCGCCATCACCCTACCTTGAACCGGGCATGTTAAAGCGAGCGCGTGTTAAAGAGAGCGCGTGTTAAAGGGAGAGCGCGTGTTAAAGGGAGAGCGTGCCAATGAGGTCGAATCGGGCGTGGTTTTTTCGCCCGACCGAGTGCCTCATGGCGCGCTAGGCCCGCCATCACCCTACCTTGAACCGGGCATGTTAAAGTGAGTGCGTGTTAAAGGGAGACCGTGTTTGCTGAGGCCGGGTCGAAGCGGGCGTGGTTTTCCCCCCCCGCCGGAGTAGCCGTCTTTCAAGTCAACAACTTTGACAAGCTTTCACCCGATATTTTTATCCTATGGCGGCCGTTTATGCAGCACTTCAAGCCCAAACGCTGCCCGGTCAGGACAGGATGCTAGATCGTAAACACGCCGTGAATACGTCCATGTAGGCTCGATCCGCGCCATCCCTGGCGCGGACGGTTTACTCTTCCAGCACCCTGTCCCTCCCCATTAACTTCATGCACATTGGCCAAATCGAACCCGTGCCCGCCATCACCGGACATACAACGAGCAGGTCCAGCCTTTTCCATAACGCTGATTTTTTAACTAGCTGCGCTGACCTCCCAGCGGATTTATCAAAGTGTGATCCGCATTGTAGTACAATATTAAATCATGGTGCTACAATCGAAGCCATAATAGAACCAACAGCTAACGCATGCCGTTATTGGCTTAGAAGGAAAAGAAAATGAAAGTAACAAAGCTGACCACCTACCGCCTGCCGCCGCGCTGGATGTTTCTCAAGGTGGAAACCGACGAAGGCATTACCGGGTGGGGCGAACCGGTGATTGAAGGACGTGCGCGCACGGTGGAAGCGGCGGTGCATGAACTTTCCGAATACGTTATCGGCAAGGATCCGGCACGCATCAACGACATCTGGTCAACGCTTTATCGCGGCGGTTTTTATCGCGGCGGCCCCATCCTGATGAGCGCCATCGCCGGTATCGACCAGGCGCTATGGGATATCAAAGGCAAGGCGCTGGGGGTGCCGGTGTATCAACTGCTGGGAGGGTTGGTGCGTGACAAGATCAAAGCCTACAGCTGGGTAGGGGGGGATCGTCCCTCCGACGTTATCGCCGGCATGAAAAAACTCACCGAAATCGGTTTTGATACCTTTAAGCTTAACGGCTGCGAGGAAATGGGCCTCATTGATAATTCGCGCAAAATCGACGCCGCGGTGGCGGTGGCGGCCCAGGTGCGTGAAGCCATGGGGAACAGCGTGGAATTTGGACTGGATTTTCACGGCCGCGTAAATGCGCCCATGGCGAAGCTTCTGATCAAAGAGCTGGAACAGTACCGGCCGCTGTTTATCGAAGAGCCGGTATTGGCGGAGCAGGCGGAATACTACCCGCGCCTGGCGGCGCAAACCGCCATTCCCATTGCCGCCGGCGAACGCATGTTCTCCCGTTATGAATTCAAACGCGTTCTGGCCAACGGCGGTCTGGCCATTGCCCAACCGGATCTTTCCCACGCCGGCGGCATTACCGAATGCCTGAAAATCGCCTCGATGGCCGAAGCCTATGACGTGGCGCTGGCGCCGCACTGCCCGCTGGGTCCCATTGCGCTGGCGTCCTGTTTGCACGTTGACTTTGTTTCCTATAACGCGGTATTGCAGGAGCAAAGTATGGGTATTCATTATAACCAGGGCGCTGAACTGCTGGATTACGTTATTAATAAAGACGACTTCAAAATGACGGACGGTTATTTTTATCCGTTAACCAAACCCGGACTGGGCGTGGAAATCAATGAACAGCTGGTTATTGAGCGCAGCAAAAACGCCGGCGACTGGCGTAACCCGGTATGGCGTTACCCTGACGGCGCGGTGGCGGAATGGTAACCAACGCCGGGCGGCATTAATGTATTGATACGGGATGGAATCCCACTACCTATGGGAAGCGGCCATACTGCTTATAGAGAATACCCACGGTTGGCCGCGGCATTAAAAAAATAGACCCTACTATAATTCGCCATGACCGATATAAGGCGTCCTATGCCTGCAATTCGGCCATAGCTAAAAGGTGATGATATGACTATCGATCTCGGCGCCTCGACTATCAGCAAGCTCAATTTAAAAATTATCCCATTTATTATTATCTGCTATTTTATTTCCAATCTCGACAAGACCAATATTTCGGTAGCCGCATTACAGATGAATGCCGATCTGGGTTTGACCACCAGTATGTATGGGTTAGGGGTAGGGATGTTTTATATTTCCTACATTCTATTTGAAGTGCCGAGCAATATCATCATGACCCGGGTCGGCGCCAAACTCTGGATCGCCCGCATCATGATCACCTGGGGCCTGGTGAGTACCGGTATGGGGTTTGTCCATACCCCGACCCAGCTCTATATCATGCGATTTCTACTGGGTATGGCGGAAGCGGGCTTTGCTCCCGGTATTATTTATTATATTTCCTGCTGGTTCCCGAAAAGCAACCGGGCCAGGGCCATGTCATTCTTCTATATGGGTTCGGTACTGGCTTCCATTATCGGCCTGCCCATTTCCGGCAGCATACTGGGAATGCACGGCCTGGCCGATATCGCAGGCTGGCGCTGGCTGTTCTTTATCGAGGGCACGCCGGCAGTGGTCATGGGCATTCTGGTGCTGTTCTACCTGTCGGATACTCCCGAAAAAGCCCAATGGCTGAGCGCTGAACAAAAAGGCTGGCTAAAGAACAAGCTGGAGCAAGATAACGCCGGCGCGGTGGTGGATAAAACCCATTCCTGGGGCAGCGCCTTCAAGAATAAAGTGGTGTGGCTGCTGAGCCTGGTGTGGTTCCTGCAGGCATTTTGCTCTATAGGGATCACGCTGTTTTTACCGCTGATACTCAAAAGCATGGCGGCGGACAAAAGCAACTTTGTTATTAGCCTGCTGGCGGCGGTGCCCTTTGTTTTTGCCTGCCTGTTTATGTACCTTAACGGCCGCCATTCCGATACCACTAAAGAGCGCGCCCTGCATCTGGGTGTCCCCCTGATTATCTCTGGCGTGTTATTGGCTGTTTCGATTTACTGCGCCAATGTATGGCTGGCCTATCTATTGCTGGTATTAACCGTCGGCTTTAATTTTGCCTTAACGCCGATATTCTGGGCGGTCACCACCGAAAAACTCACCGGTGTGGCGGCAGCGGCCTCCATTGCCTTTATCAACGCCATCGCCAACTTCGCCGGACTGGGCTTGCCCCCTCTGCTGGGAAAAATCAAAGACGTGACCAACAGCTACCATTACGGGCTGCTGATTATCGCCGTCGCGCTGATTATCGGCGGCATCGTCGGTATATTTGTCGCCAGAACCCGGGCGCCGTCGGCGGAATACCCGCTTATCCAGGCTGCCGACAAACGCGCCCGCAGTCAATAAGGCGGGGCGGGATGATAAAGGAATATACCGTGCCGGCACTTTGTCGACAAACTCATCATCAATTCTCTATAACATTTATTTTCAGGTAAATATTATGACCTATTCCGTAATGAAAGCCGCAATGCTGCCCGACGCGCTGACTCGCCGCCTGGGGGAAAATTTCCAGATGGCGGACTATGCGCTGCTGACCGGACAGGACCGGCAGGTTTTATCCCAACAGGCGCGCGTGCTGGTGGTCAACGGCGAATCGACGGTTACCGAGGACTTTATCGCCCGGTTTCCCGCCCTGGAGCTGATTGCGGTATTTGGCGTCGGTTATGACGGCGTGGATGTGGCGGCGGCCCAACGCCGCGGCATCCGGGTTTCCAATACCCCTGATGTGTTAACGGACGATGTGGCGGATATGGCGATGGGATTGATGCTGGCGGCTTCCCGGCAAATAGTCGGCGCCCAGCGGTTTATCGAGCAGGGCGGCTGGGACGATGGCGGTTATCCCTGGACCAAAAAGGTCTCAGGCGGGCGGCTCGGCATTGTCGGTATGGGACGTATCGGCCATGCCATCGCAAAACGCGCCGCCGCCTTTGATATGGTTATCGCCTATCACGATTACCGCCGGCAGCCGGACAGCCGGTGGCAATATTTTGACGCTATTGCTGAACTGGCCGCCGCAAGCGACTATTTGATGGTTTGCGTGAACGGCGGCGAGAAAACCCGCTCGCTTATTAACGCGCCCATCATGGCCGCGCTGGGGTCGGAGGGGATCCTGATCAATATCGCCCGGGGTACGGTGGTGGACGAAGCGGACCTGATTCAGGCGCTGGACAGCGGTGCTATCGGCGGGGCGGGGCTTGACGTGTTTTCCAATGAGCCCCATGTTCCGGCGGCGTTGTTCAATCGCCCCAATGTGGTGATAACGCCCCATATGTCCAGCGCGACCCATGCCACCCGCAAAGCAATGTCGGATTTGGTGTTTGATAATGTCGCCGCTTATTTAGCTGGCCGGCCGCTGCTATCGCCGGTGGCGCCTTATTAATCCGGGAGCCGCATAGCGAAAATGTGATCCGCATTGTAGTACAATAATAATAAATAGCGCTACAATAACGACAATATAATGTCTCTTTTCCCGGCTATAAGTATCGATAATGTCGGTACGGATTAGCAATAGAGACTTCAGGATAACGGTGAAATAACGATGCGTAAATAAACGCAGAGGATACTTTTGCTCTAAGAAAATTGGCGGTTTATTTTCCGCCGTTCCCTACCTATTTCCTTTGCATCAACAGGATGAACGAGATGGATATTTCTATTACCGCGGCACCGACCAAAAGGCGTTATTTGACGCTGCTGATGATCTTTATTACGGTGGTGATCTGTTACGTTGACCGCGCCAACCTGGCTGTGGCATCGGCGCATATTCAGCAGGAATTCGGCATTGATAAGGCCCGAATGGGATATATATTTTCGGCCTTTGCCTGGACCTATACGATTTGCCAGATACCCGGCGGCTGGTTTCTTGATCGCGTAGGATCGAAGATGACCTATTTTATCGCCATCTTCGGCTGGTCGTTAGCCACCCTAGGGCAGGGATTCACCCATGGTTTAACCGCCTTGCTCGGTCTGCGGGCCATTACCGGCATGTTTGAAGCCCCGGCTTTCCCCACCAATAACCGCATGGTTACCAGCTGGTTTCCGGAACAGGAGCGTGCTTCCGCCGTCGGCTTTTTTACCTCAGGCCAGTTTGTCGGCCTGGCTTTTCTGACCCCGTTGCTGATTTGGATCCAGGAAATGCTCAGCTGGCATTGGGTCTTTATCATCACCGGCGCCATCGGGCTTATCTGGTCGATTATCTGGCACTTTGTTTACCAGTCCCCCAGAAAGAGCAAAGGCATTAACGCCGCGGAGCTGAACTATATCGCCGCCGGCGGCGGCATGATTGACGGCGACGCGCCGAGCGAAAAGAAAATGCGCACCCCCATGTCCGCCGCCGATTGGAAGCTGGTTTTCAACCGTAAGCTGGTGGGGGTGTATCTCGGCCAATTTGCCGTGACGTCCACGTTGTGGTTCTTTTTAACCTGGTTCCCCAATTATTTGACGCAGGAAAAGCATATCGGCGCGCTCACCGCCGGTTTCATGACCACGGTACCTTTCCTGGCCGCTTTCTTTGGCGTGCTGCTGTCGGGTATTTTCGCCGATCGCATGGTAAAAAGCGGGAAATCCATCGGTTTTGCCCGTAAAACGCCGATTATCTGCGGCTTGCTGCTCTCCACCTGCATTATGGGCGCCAACTATACCAATGATCCGGTCTGGATTATGGTGCTGATGGCGCTGGCCTTCTTCGGCAACGGCTTCGCGTCCATTACCTGGTCGCTGGTCTCGTCGCTGGCGCCGCTGCGGCTTATCGGCCTCACCGGCGGCGTATTCAACTTTGTCGGCGGACTGGGCGGCATCACCGTACCACTGGTGGTGGGCTATCTGGCGCAGGATTATGGATTTTCGCCGGCGCTGATTTATATCGCCGTGGTAGCCCTGCTGGGGGCGCTGTCGTATATTTGCCTGGTGGGTGAGGTTAAACGCGTCGGCTGATGACTGTTTCGGAGTCTACGCCATGGACGGCGCGGATCGAGCCTCCCTGGACGGATTTACGGCGTGTTTACGATCTGGCATCCTGTCCAGACCGGGCACTTTGTCAGCAAATTCATACGCCATTGAATGGTGAATGCGGGCCAGCGATGCGATCGGGCGGTAAATCAGCCCGATCGTTTCAATTACTCCAGTGAGACGATTTCAAAATGATGTTTGCGATCGACGATATAGCCTTTCACTTCCTTGCGTATCGGTTCATAAACGGTGGAATGCGCAATAAGCAGCGCCGGGGCCTGATCGTGCATAATGACCTGGGCCTGTTGGTAGAGCGCGGCGCGTTTCTGTTGGTCTGACTCGACGCGCGCGCTCTGGATAACGTCTTCAAACGGCTTATAGCACCATTTGGAATAGTTGGAGCCGTTTTGCGCGGCATCACAGCCGAATAACGTGGCGAAGAAGTTATCCGGATCGCCGTTATCGCCGGTCCAGCCCGCCATCATGGTCTGATGTTCGCCGTTTTTGGCCCGCTTCAAATATTCACCCCATTCGTAGGTCACTATCTGGGCCTTAACGCCGATTTTTGCCCAGTCAGACTGGATCAGTTCCGCCATCCGGCGCGCGTTGGGATTATAAGGACGCTGTACCGGCATGGCCCAGAGGTCGATGGCGAACCCCTGCGGCAGACCCGCTTCTTTCAATAATTTCCGGGCTTTAGCCGGATCGTAAGGAAAATCCTGCACTCGGTCGTTATAACCCCACATGATTGGAGGGATCAAATTTTTCGCCGCCTGTCCGCCGCCCAGATACACGGCGTTAATAATGGCTTTCTTGTCCACCGCCAAAATCAACGCTTGCCTTACTTTCAGCTGATCCAGCGGTTTTTTCTGCACGTTAAATGATAAATAGCCGACGTTCAGGCCCGGTTGTTCTTTTACGACGATATTTTTATCCGCCCGCATTTTGGCGATATCCGCCGGATTGGGGAAGGACATCACCTGGCATTCATTCTTTTGCAGCTTGGCGTAGCGTATGGAGGCATCCGGCGTAATGGAAAATACCAGATGGTCAATTTTAGGCTTATCGCCCCAGTAACCATCAAACGCTTTGTACAGAATCTTAGAGTCTTTTTGGTATTGCACCAATTGGAAGGGGCCGGTACCGATGGGCTGCAAATCCACTTTCTCCGGCGTCCCCGCCCTAAGCATAGCATCGGCATAGTCGGCGGAGATAATGGAGGCAAAATCCATCGCCAGGTCAGCCAGAAATGGCGACTCTGGTCGGGTTAAAACAAAACGGACGGTATAATCATCGATTTTTTCTATTTTACTGATTAATTTGTCCAACCCCATGCCCTGAAAATAGGGGTAACTTCCCCCGGAAACCTTGTGGTAAGGGTTATCACTGTCTTTTTGGCGGTTGAAGGTAAACACAATATCATCGGCGTTAAAATCACGTTTAGGGGTAAAATCCGCGTTACTCTGCCATTTTACGCCATGGCGTAAATGAAAGGTGTAGGTTTTATTATCGTTGCTGATATCCCATTTTTCCGCCAATCCCGGCTGAATGTCGGTGGTGCCTACTTTGAATTGCACAATACGATTATAAATCGGTATGGAGCTGGCATCATAGGTCGTGCCCGAGGTAAATAATTGCGGATTAAATCCCTCGGGAGAGCCTTCCGAACAATAAACCAACGTTTTTGCGGCAAGACTTGATGAAAAAAGTATCAATCCCAATTTAATAGCGGTATTTATCAAGCTGAATTTCACTGAGCACCTCGGTGGTTTCGGATACGTTTTTGAACATGTCCAAGGCAGGGGGTAAAAAACTAACAATAACGCCAGAACGGGTCAAAGAACTATTCCTGCTGCGTTAATACATAAAGTGGGATAAGAATTTTCATCAAATAAAAATAGAACCGGGATCAAATCATGTTAAGTCAGTGTGTTAATATGCTGTTTATAAGTAAGGCGCGGTTTGTTAACCTCTTTAAGGTTGAATAAATTCTCACTAAATTTCAAATAGAAAATCAATAAAATTATCAGATTAGGATTCGCAATGGCAATATTGATGGGTTTGCTTTCAGCGCTTTGCTGGGGTGGGACGGATTTTTTGGCGGGTTCCGCCGCCCGAAAGATCGGTGTTTACAAATCGCTGTTTTTCAGCCAAATTTTCGGTCTTCTGCTGCTTTCCGTCATAGTGCTGTACTCTTATGACCCCGTAAAACCGAGCGTCGGGAGTTTGTCGATATGTATCGCGGCCTCTGCTTGTAATCTTCTTGCCATGGTCTTTTTATTGAAGGCTCTGGCTATTGGCAAAGCAGCCATTGTTGCTCCTATAGCCTCTCTTTACGGCGCCATAACGACGCTGCTTTCTCTCCTGTCCGGTAATCCGCTCACCCCATTGATCCTGTTCAGCTTGGTTTTATGCGTGCTGGGCGCCTGCCTGACAAGTATTCCCAAATCAAGGGATGGTAAACGAGAATCTCCGGCATCCATTATATATGCATTCCTTTCTTCAATCATGTTTGGCGTGGGATTTTGGCTACAGGGTGAGTTTGCGGTGCATGCTTTTGGCGTTATCAATGCCCTATGGATTTATTATTGTACCGCAGTGGTAATCCTATTCATTTTTTTATGCGTAAAAAGAGATTTCGCCACTCCGCCCGCGTCTTTATTATCATTAATTTTCTCAATCAGCTTTTTTAGCCTGGTGGGTTTTTTCTCATTGGCCTACGGGGCAAAGTTAGGGCATGTGGCCATAGTGACCGTTTTAAGTTCATTGGCCAGCGGGGTCACCGCGCTTTTGGGCTTTATCATACGAGGAGAGCGTCTCAGTAAATTGCAGGGGATAGGATTGATGGTAATCATTACCGGTGTCATGCTGCTCAAAGTGTAGACTCGCCAACCCTCTTTTAGCTTTTCCCCCCGCGCATCCGTTATTTATAACCGGCCGCCGATAGACTATCATGCTGCGAATTCCTGGCCCGGCTCATGTTGGCTGAGGGCGTTTGCGTCGACGTATTGGTTTGATCGGAAATAATGGTAAATAAAAGAATAATGATTGTTTTGACATGTTGCTGCGCTTTAACGCTTTCAGCCTGCGGAACGCTATCGCGAATGCCGGTGGATACATCAAGCGTCGCCAGCCGGGATTTCGCCGCCAGCGGGAACCTTCGGGCACAGGTAGATAGCCTGGCCTTGCCTTTATTGGCCGCCAGGCAAATGCCGGGACTGGTGGTGGGTGTTCTGCAAGGCGATGGCAAAAAAACCATTTTCAGTTACGGCGTCACAGATGAACGGCACGGTTATAAAATCAACGGCGACACGCTGTTTGCCGTCGGTTCGGTCAGTAAGGGGTTTATGGCCGAAGTGACGGTGATATTAGTGCATAAGGGGGTGTTCCGCTGGGACGAAACATTGGAAACGCTGCTGCCTTCCACCGTGGCGTTAAGCAAGGATGCGCGCAAGATTACGCTGCTGCAGCTGGTAACCCATACCTCCGGCTTGCCGAGGCAGATGCAGTCGGTGGAAATGCTAACTTCATTTATTAATTATTTATTTACCGGGGAAAATTTTTATCATTCATTGGATAACGACCACATGCTGAATTATTTGGCCGATTTCCACAAGCCGGATAAAGTCGAGCCCCGATATTCCAATCTGGGTTATGCCTTGCTGGATTATATCCTGCGCAAACGCACCGGTAAAAATGTCAATCAACTGCTGGCGGAAAATATTACCCGCCCGCTGGGTCTTACCCATACCGGTTACGATCCCCGGCTTCTGCCGGGCTATGCTCAACGCGCCATCGGCCATGCCGGAGACCAGCCCAAATTCATCCGTCGCGGTCAACCGGTGCCCGATTGGTATTTCTCCTCCTCTATGTTGGGTGCCGCCGGTCTGTATACCAACGCCGACGATCTGCTGACCTATGCCCAGGCCCATATGCGGCCCACCGGTTATCCGGCGCTGGATGCGGCGTTGCAGGATTCGCTGAACGTACGTTTTGACCGTACCAGGGAAGCGGCGGCCATTGCCTGGGTCGTCGATGACGTCGGAAAGCAGCGCATCACTTACCAGGTGGGGTTTATCGGCGGTTACTCCAGCTATATCGGCCTGGACACCCGGCACAAAACCGCGGTAGTGGTGCTGCAAAACAGTTTTAACTGGACCAATAATATTGGCCATCGTTTATTGCAGCGGATGGGGGAGGCCGCGGATGAAAAAGCGGACGCATCGGGCAAATGACAATAATTTATTGTTGATATAGTCCATTTGGCCGGGCCGGTAAGAACGCGCGCGTCCAATGCCGTCCAGGCAATATTACTGTACCAGCTTGTGGGTTATGGCGTATTTAACAATATCGGCGTTACTGGAAAATTTCATTTTTCCCATCATACGCGATTTATAGGTGCTCACCGTTTTATTGCTGATGGCCAGCGCTTCGGCGATGGCATTGATCGTCTCCCCATGGGCCAGCATGATCATGATTTGCCGTTCTCGCATGGTCAGGTTTTCATGGGGGGCGCCGTCCCCGTGATGGTGATCATAAAAAACAATCTGTTCGGCGAGATCGTGGTCGATATAGGGCGAACCGGCGGCCACCCGCCGTATGGCCGCCAGCAGGGTTTCGGGATTTTTGTCTTTGGTGATATAACCCAGTGCGCCGGTATTCAATACCCGGCGCACGATTTGCGGTTCGTTATACATGCTCAGCACCAGTATGGGCAGAGACTTATATTGAGAAATAATGCGGCGGATTAAATCTTCGCCGCTGATGCCGGGCATGGAAATATCCAGCAGCAGCAGGTCCACTTCGCCATAGCGCAGCCGTTCCAATACCTGCCCGCCGTCGGCGGCTTCAGCCACCACTTCGATAGATTTATCCAGCGAAAAAATCTGTTTAAGGCCTTCGCGCATAATGGCATGGTCATCGGCGATAATCAGGCGTATCGGTTTACACATGATCCGCTCCTCCCGCCGTGGGCTGATTTTTCTCGCGCAGCGCTGTTTTGGCGGTTTGCAGAGGGAAGGTCAACCGGACCAGCGTGCCTTCGCCTGGCTTGCTCTCAATTTCGGCTTCGCCCCCCAGCATCAACCCGCGTTCTTTGATGCCTAATAGCCCGAAGGCGTTTTTCCGGACGCGCCCGGTCTGAAAACCAACGCCGTTGTCTTTTACCTGGATGATGATCGTTTTCTGCAGCCGTTTCACAATAATATACACTTTGCTGGCCGACGCATGGCGGGTGATATTGGTCAATGACTCCTGTACGACACGGAAGGCCGCGGTAACGGAGGCGTCATCAAGCTGGAGATTTTTTTCTGCCGGCGCTATCAGCACGCAGTCGACGGCGTTCCTTTTGACAAACTCATCTCGTAGCCACTCCAACGCCGGGATCAGTCCCATATTCAGCATATTGGGCCGTAAACGGGTTGAGACATCCCGCACAACCTGAATAGTGCTGTTCATGAGATTCATCAGATCTTCCACCTGTAATTGCAGCGCCGCCGGTTTGGCCGGTGGCTGCATGCGGATAAGCGACAATCCCACCCGCAGCGAGCTTAAATGTTGCCCCAGTTCATCATGTATTTCCCGGGCCAGATGCTTGCGTTCCACTTCCCTGACGGTTTCCTGATTACGCGCCAGTAAACGCAATTGCTGATGTGCTTCCCGCAGTTCATTTTCAGCCTGGCGGATATTCGTAATATCGCGCCCTACCGCCAGGATGGAATCCATCTCACCGCGCAGGTTGTATTCCGGCACGCAGCGCACATGCAATATCATGACGTTGCCGTGCAGGTTCAGGGCCAGCTCGTCTTCGGCGCATTCCGCGCCCGCCAGCGTGCGCGCCATGAGCTGGAACAGTCGCATACCCGGCTCGTCCAGCGGCACGCTCTCGGTCGGTCGCCAGCCCCGTACCTGCGCCGCGCCGCAGCCAAGATAATGCAAAATGGAGGGGCTGGCGTAGCGGCACGCCATCTTTAAATCGAAGCGGGCTATCATATCGGGGGAATTTTCCACCAACGTGCGAAATTGCTTTTCACGGATATTATGCAATCGTTCCTGGCGTTTTAGTTCCCGCATATCCCTCACCACGCATATGATGTGCACCATCCCGTTATGACTGAAATGGCTGGAACTGACTTCCACCGGGATCAATTCTCCGCAGCGGTGCGTATGTTGCGAGGTAAAAATAATGCCTTCCGGCCTGGTGCTCATGTTCCACCACAAGTCGGCGACATCAGGATCTTTCAGTTCATGCTCAATTTCGGTGAATGCCAGGTTGAGAAGTTCCTGGCGAGAATAACCCAACATTGAACAGGCGCGATCGTTGATATATTTGAAATTAAAATCCAGGTCAATTATATAAATCGCATCGTAAATACGATTCAAGGCGATATCGGGCAGATTCTCCCAGTGGTTTTCATCTTTCCCATCGCGTGAATAGGGAGGAGGTGGTAATGACATGCTTTTTCCTCTTTTCTTCAGTAGTTATCAGATCTGAATCATGATTCTCCGCTAAAAAGATCAAAGAGGAGTCCATTAGTCTTTATCGACATGAAAAGAAAAATAGTGAAAAATCCGCAAGTCAGCGTGGCTCCTTATGTTATTGGTAACCGGTCTATTTAAGAATAAACCCGCGCTTTCAGCACTTCACGGGCGCGGGACAAACGAGAACGAACGGTGCCCACCGGGATATGCAAACTGACCGCCACATCCTGATAACTGCCATCCTGATCAATCAGGATGGCCAACATTTGCCTGATGTCGATGGGCAGTACCGCAATGGAATTCAAGGTGAGATTCAACAGTCTATAGCTCTCAACAATATCGCTCGGGTCGCTATAGGCCTGGGGTGCCGGCATAATGTCATCATCCAGCGCATCAAATAGATAACGCCCGCGCTGGTTTCTGTAATAGCTGCGGATTAAATTCACCGCAATACCGAATACCCAGGTTTCAGGACGGGATGCTCCGGTAAATTTGTGGCAGTTACGCAGAACTTCCAGGTAGGTCATTTGCGCGAGATCTTCCACATCTTCTTTATTTCCCACCCGATGACGAATGAAATTAAGTAATTTTTTACCGTGCTGGCGAAAAATATTTTCCCAGTCAATACCTAACGGAAGTGGTGGCGCCTGGAACTGTTTAGCCTGCATTGAATTGATCATACTCTACTCCAAAAGAAGTTGATGATGATAGTGGCAGGGCTATCGCAAGGTTTATGCCAGAACCAATGGCGAGGTTAACTGGTTGTTTTATTTATTATCCGTTTTGTTTCCCGGAATATTCTGAGAAAAAAGCCGGTAAAAAGGGAAATAACGCCATGCCAGTTATGACACTAATAACCTGGCAAAATAATCACGCTAAAAACGATATTTTTATTACGGCGGGGGGAACCCGCACCGTCTTTATCTCCACAGAAGGGGAGTGTTCAATCCGTGGGGGCAAGACGACAATGATAAAAATACCCGCTTCTTTAGCTCCGATGCAGCCTGCCTTGAGTTCTTTGCTCAAAGATAAGGATATCTCCCTGCCGAAGGAGGATGAGACGGAGGTGGGTCAGGGCGTGGCGGAAGCGGATTCGTTGAGTGATTCCCTGGAAGAAATTGGCGCGATGTTCAGTGAAAAAGTGGAGGGCCACGCCAAATCACTGGGCCGCAGCCAGTTGCAAAGAGGCTCGTGGCGCGGCAGGGGCGCGGTGGAAAAGATTGAACACCTCAGCGAGCTTTACCAACTGCTGGAAAGTCAACAACAGGCGCGTCTGGAGGCGCAGCTCAGCGCCATCCGGAGTGCGCTGCAACGCTCGTCCTCAGACCCGACGGATCCGATAACGGTGGAAAGGCTGATCGAGGCGGCCGATCACGACGCGGCGCGCTGCAATTTATTATTGCGCATGACCCTGCACAAGGCGGAAAACAGCGGCGATGAGCTGACCGCGGCGGCGGCAAGCCACGGGCTGGATGTGCTGCTGCATGAGCGCGGCGAGGAGGTGCGCGCCGGCATGAATACCGCCGGCGCCATCGCCGGATTTACCGGCGATCCGCAGGAAAAGCAGGCGCTGCGCAACCTGTACTATCAGACCATCCATGACTATCAGCCCCAGCCTCAGCCCCACACCTCCGCCTATGGGATATTCGATATGCTGCTGGCCTATATAAAAGATCGGGGCCAGCACTATTTCACTACCGTGTTGCGAACCTTTCAGCGTGCGCTGGCGGACGATATCGCCGCCCTGGCGCCATCCATTACCCTGGGGGCGCTGCGTCTGATTCAGGCAGGGTTGAACAAAGCCGGCCAGCTCAGCCATACGCTGGCCGCCAGTGCGCAGCTGCTTGAACGCCTGGACGGCAAGCTGCCTTTGCAGCCGGTCAGCGGCGTCGATCTGACGCGCCGTCTGATTCACATCAGCCACAACGGGGTGTATAGCCGCGACCTGTTCGATCTGGGCAAGGATACCGTCGGGGACAATCCCCGTCACCTTGCCCTGTTTTTCAGCGGATTGCATCCGGTGGTTTATCAAATGCCCGCCGCGCTCTGGCAGGATGCCAAAAACCGTACCACCGCGCTGACTTTACTGCGCGCCATGATAACCCATTTGGCGGCGCGGGAAAAACGAGGGTGAGCCGCAGGTCTTGTCAAGCGATGAAAGGTAAGAGGTACCTATCATGAATGGTCTGTTTTTAGTGCTGAACAGAATTGCCCTCAGCGCTATGCAACGTTCAGAAGTTGTTGGCGCCGCCTTTGCGATGGCGCTGGTATTCATGCTGATTATTCCGTTGCCGCTGGGATTAATCGATGTATTGATCGCGCTGAATATCTGTATCTCTTCCCTGCTGGTGGTATTGGCGATGTATTTGCCCAAGCCGCTGGCGTTTTCCACCTTTCCCGCCGTGCTACTGCTGACCACCATGTTCCGGCTGTCACTGTCCATTACCACCACGCGACAAATCCTGATTCAGCAGAATGCCGGCCATATCGTCGACGCGTTCGGCAACTTTGTGGTGGGCGGCAATCTGGCTGTGGGAATGGTGATGTTCCTGATTCTGACGGTGGTGAATTTTCTGGTGATAACCAAAGGGTCGGAGCGGGTGGCCGAGGTGGCGGCGCGCTTTACCCTGGATGCGATGCCCGGTAAGCAGATGTCCATCGACAGCGACCTGCGCGCGGGCATGATCGATGTGCAGCAGGCCAAGATGCGGCGCAGCAATCTGGCCAAGGAAAGCCAATTGTTCGGCGCGATGGACGGCGCGATGAAATTCGTCAAGGGCGATGCCATTGCCGGTTTGGTGATCTTATTTATCAACCTTATCGGCGGGCTCAGTATCGGAATGCTGCAGCTGGATATGAGCGCCGGCGACGCCATGCATACCTATTCGATACTGACCATCGGCGACGGGTTGATCGCGCAGATCCCCGCGCTGCTGATCTCCCTCACCGCAGGCATGATCATCACCCGCGTTTCCTCCGATGACGACAAGATGGCCGACAACAATTTGGGCCATGAAATCGCCGAGCAGATCACCAGCCAGCCGAAAGCCTGGATTTTATCCTCCATCGGCATGGCGGGTTTTGCGCTGCTGCCCGGCATGCCCACCGGCGTATTTTTGGTGTTGGCAAGCCTGACCCTCGGCAGCGGCGGCTTCCAGGTGTGGCGGGCGCGCTATGAAGCGCGTTTGGCGCAGCCGCAAATGGAGAACGAGATTATTCCGCCTGAGCTGAACGGCAAAGAAGACCTGCGCCAGTTCAACCCGACCCGTCCGTACCTGCTGCAATTTCCGGAAGCCAGCCGCGGTACCCCTGCAATGCTTGAGCTGGTTCAGGAGATTCGCAGGCTGCGCAATCGCATCGTGTACAACTTCGGTTTTACCCTGCCGGCATTTGATATCGAATTTATGGCACGGCAGGCGCCCGATGAGTTCCGCTTCTCGGTATATGAAATTCCCAAAGTGATCGGGACCTTCGCCATCGCCGGGGCGGCCGTGGAGGCCAAGTGGCTGGAGACCCGGGGGGAGCCGGCGGACGAAGGCGTCGTTATGGGCCTGGAAGCGCGCCACGAAAAGAACCTGGTTTGGCTGCCGGCGAATCATCCGTTGCTGCAAAACGAAGAGATTGAGCATTGGACGGTCGCTCAACTGCTGCTCAAGCGGATGGAAAACGCCATTCATGCCAGCAGCTCGCTTTTTATCGGCCTGCAGGAAACGCGGGCGTTAATCGGCTGGCTTGAAACCGAGCAGCCGGAGCTGGCCCAGGAGCTGCAGCGCGTGATGCCGATTTCGCGCTTCTCCAGCGTGCTGCAAAATCTGGTGTCGGAGCGCATTCCGCTGCGTTCGGTACGGGCGATTGCCGAGGCGCTTATCGAACACGGCCAGCAAGAGCGTGATGTCAATTTACTCACCGATCTGGTGCGCATCACCCTGAAAGCCCATCTTTGCCACCAATATTCCCAACCGGACGGTCTGCATGTGTGGCTGCTGACGCCGGAAACCGAAGAGCAGCTTCGCGATGCGCTGCGTCAGACGCAAAACGAAATTTTTTTCTCTCTGGTGCAGGATCAACTGGCTTCGCTGCTCGCCGAAATGCGCCAGGCCTTTTCCGCGTCGAATGACGACCGTGCGGTGATGCTGGTGGCGCAGGATTTGCGGATTCCGTTTCGCGCCCTGATTCAGGAGGAATTTCACAATGTGCCGGTGCTCTCTTTCGCCGAGCTGCAGTCCAACCTGTCGATAAATGTCCTGGGCCGTCTCGATCTCGACCTGACCACCCCATCTGTAGAAGCCTGGAGGGCTTAATCATGTATGAATTACGCGTTCTGTCCGGGCTTCATCGCGGCGCCGCCTTACCTCTCAGCGGCGGAGAATGGCTGATAGGCCGTAGCGACGAGGCCGATTTGCAGCTAACTGACGAGGGAATTGAGGAGTGCCATTGCCGGCTGTCTAAAGAGGGCGAGCGCTGGCATTTGCAGTCCGGGCAGGGTGGGGCTCGCGACAGCCGGGGGGCGGTGGTTGGCGGCATCGACGATATCCGGCCGGAGCAGCCTTTTGCCGTCGGCGACGTTTGGCTCGGCATCGCCGGCGCCGAAACCCCCTGGCGGGAGATGAACCCGCCGCCGCATGCCAGAGCGGCGGTGGCCGTTCCGGAAAAAAATAATCCCCCAGTGTCGTCCGGTTTGCCGCGCTGGATGCGGGTATTGATGGTGAGTCTGCTGCTGCTGTTCTCCTTTACCGTGGTGAGCTGGATTTTGCAGCCCGGCATGGCGCAAACCACCACCGCCGATACGGATATACAGCGCGGACGCCTGGCCACGGCCGATGCAGTGTGCGCGGCGCTGCTGTCTATGCTGCGCGAACGGGACCTGGTGGACAGCGTCAGGGTGGTCAATGCCGAGGGCGCGGTGATCTTGAGCGGTGAACTAAGCGCCACGCAGCTGGCGGTGCTAAAACGCATGATGACGCGTTTTTATGCGCTCTACGATGTGATTCCGCCGCTACGGGATCGCACCACGACGCTTAGCGTGAAATTACCGTTTCGCATCGTGCAAATCACCATGGGCGCTCACGCCAACGTGGTCACCGATCGTGGTCAGCGGCTATTCATCGGCGATGAGGTGGACGATCTCCGGCTGGTGGCCATCACCTCGACCCAGGTTGAGTTCAACGGCCGCGAACATATTATGGCGAACTGGTGATGAGCGGGACGGAAGCGGTATTAACCCATTGGTATCAGCAGCAGCAGAGGCGATTGTCGGGATTCTCGCCGGTGACCGTAACGGGCCGCATCACCGGTATTACCGGCATACTGCTGGAAAGCAGTATGCCCCATGCGCGCATCGGCGACCTGTGCCGTGTCGAACGCAACGACAGCAGCAGCGTGCTGGCCGAAATAGTGGGGTTCACCCCGAGTCATACCCTGCTGTCGGCCCTTGGGCAGTTGGACGGCATCCCTCGGGGCGCGCGGGTTACCCCGCTTTTCCTGCCGCACAGCATCAGGGTTTCGCCGCAATTGCTCGGCAGCGTGCTGGACGGATTCGGCCGGCCTATTGAAGCGGGCGGCGTGAGCGCTTTTGCCCTGCCGGACGAGCGGCAGGATGCCGTCAGCGTGCTGGGGGATGCGCCGCTGGCCACCGAACGCCCGCCTATCGATCGGCTGTTGCCCACCGGGCTGCGCGCCATCGACGGTTTGCTGACCCTCGGAGAGGGCCAGCGCGTGGGCGTATTTGCCGGCGCGGGCTGCGGCAAGACAACCCTGTTGGCCGAGCTGGCGCGCAATACGCCCTGCGATGTCATTGTCTTCGGCCTGATCGGCGAACGGGGACGCGAGTTGCGTGAATTCCTCGATCATGAGCTGGACGACGCCCTGCGCCGCCGCACGGTGCTGATTTGCGCCACGTCGGATCGCAGCAGCATGGAGCGCGCCCGCGCGGCCTTTACCGCCACCGCCATTGCCGAAGCCTTCCGCGGCCGGGGCGACAGCGTATTGCTGATCCTGGACTCGTTAACGCGCTTTGCCCGCGCCCAGCGCGAAATCGGCCTGGCGCTGGGGGAGCCACCCGGTCGCGGCGGCTTGCCCCCCTCGGTCTATACCCTATTGCCCACGCTGCTGGAACGGGCGGGGCGGACCGCCCTGGGGTCGATTACCGCCCTGTATTCCGTGCTGATAGAGCAGGATTCCATGAACGATCCGGTGGCGGACGAGGTGCGCTCCCTCATCGACGGACATATCGTATTGACGCGGCGCCTGGCGGAACGCGGCCATTATCCCGCCATCGATGTGCTGGCCAGCCTGAGCCGGACCATGGGTCACGTGGCGGACCCTGAACAGATCAATCAGGCCACGGCGGTCCGGCGGCTGATGGCCGCTTGGCAACAGGTGGAAATACTGATCCGGCTGGGGGAGTATCAGCCGGGCAATGACAGCCTGACCGATGCCGCGGTGGGCGCTCAGGATGCGATCAATGCCTATTTGCGCCAGGAGACCCGCCAGCCTTCAACGCTGGAAGATACCCTTAATCAGCTTGCGGAGGTAAGCCGCCATGCGCCGTTATAGCCTTGTTGAACCTGATCTCGTTGCGGACCCGGCCACGGCCGAACTGGAGCGGGCGGTTAATATACTGCTGCCCATCCGCCGTCTGCGCTTGAACCGAACCGAACGCCTGCAGAGGGAACAGGAGCGCGAGCTGCAAAGCGCCGACGCCCGCTCGGCCAAAGCGTCACGGGCGCTGCAGGCGCAACAGGCGCGCTATCAAGGACTCAAGGAGCGGTTTGACGCGGAAAATCAGGGACGACGCCAGTGTCAGGAATCACTGATGAAAACGCTGGCGAAGGAGCGGCATGAAAGTGACAATGTCACATATATTCGCACGCAGCTTGACCAACTGCAGCAGTATCGGCAGCAGCAGCAAACCCGCGTTGAGCAGGCGCAGCGGGAAGCCGGGCTGCGCCGGCACCAGGTGGAAAAACTCGACTATCTGTCAGGCGAAAGCAAGGTGTCGCAATGAACGAAATGCCGCCCACATCAAAATCGGCGTCCTCCCCGGCAGCCACGGGACGGGACGGCACGGACAGCCGGGGAGGCGAGGGGGATCAGCGTACCAGGGAAAAGGGTGCCCCGGATAGTCGTGCCAGTCATGCTGGTGCCCGGGATAATGCCGCCGCGCCGCATGGGTCGCCGGTGCAAAAAACCTCAGATTCTTCGCACCGGACGGCGGGGAAGGAAAAACCGCCGCGCCCGGGTGCCTGGTCGTTATCGTCACGCCCGATCAACCTACGCGCCGACAGCGGCGTTTCTTCGGCCGTTGACGCGATGCCGCACCGGGATAATGCCCGGTCCGCCGGTGAAGATGATGAGTTGTTCAGTCAATTATTGACGCTTGATCCTCCACGGGAGCCGGCTGCACCTTTTAACCCCGGCTTCTTCAATTCGCCGGCGGCCAGCGGCGCGCCGGATGACACCGGCGCAGGTCAGGGAATATCGCCGACGGCGTTGTGGCAGGCGCTGGAGCCTGAGCTGGCGGCAACGTTGGCGGGGCAGCCGGCGGGTTTGGTGTTAATAACGCTGTTGTTACCCAAGCTGGGTGAAGTGGATGCGCGGATGTCGCCGCTGCCGCCCGCCGGATGGGATATTGCCTTACGCCTTGAACCGTCGGCCTGGACGGCGCTGGAGCCCTATCACGAACATTGCCGCCGGTCGCTGAAACGGCGATTGGCCGGTCGCGTTAAACTGCGTTTCGAACAGCGGGAGCGGCGAAAATGAAAGCCATTTCATTGCAGCGGCGATCGCGCCTTGAGGCCAGGCTGCGCGCCCGTATCGGCTGCGGTTACCGGTTTGGCTATTCGTTAAGCGGCGGGCGGGGCATGCTGGACCTGACGCTGGCTGACGACGCGGCCGTAGTACCCATGATGGAAGTGCCGATGACGATGCCCATAAGCGGCTGGCGCTGCGATCTCGGTCCTCTGTGGCTATCCGCTCCTGAAGCGCTGAGCCTGCTGTCCGACTGCCCGCTGCCGGCACTGCCGGTGGCGGAAGACGGTGATGAAGCCTGGTACTGGCCTCTTTATAATCAGTATCTTAGCGCTGAATTACAGCGGCTTTTCGGCAGTCTCAACACGGACGGGTCATCGTCGCCTCCCGACGATGCATTGATGCTCGATCTGCTGATTACCCTGGGAGAAGAGCGTGCCCGCTGCCGCCTCTCCCTTGGCGCCGATACGTTGGAGCGGATGTTGGATAAGCCCGGCTGGTCACTTGTGCCGCCACCCCCGCTGGAACACCTGCCCCTGACGTTGCCGATAACCTGGGGAGAGCTGACGCTCTCCCTGGAACAGCTCCGCTCTCTGCGGCCTGACGATATTCTGCTGCCGTCCGCCGCCAACCTTTCCCCTGCGGGAAGCGGTGTTCTTCGCTATGCCCGGCTCGGCCTGCACGGCGAGTTGCTGAACGAGCCGGGGCGAGGGGCGCATTTTTACATTAATGATTTGGAGATCAATGACATGGTTTATGAGCCAGAGGATCATGAAACGGACGGCATGTCCCCGCCGCCGCCCGAAGAACAAGAACGGGACGCACCGGCAGCCGACGCTTCGGCGTTCGATCCGCTGCCGCTATTGCTCACGGTGCGCTGCGGACAATTAAAACTTACCCTGGGTGAGGTGCAAAGACTGAGCGTCGGCTCGCTGGTGGTGATCGATCATGTCCAGCCCGGCGAAGCCCTGTTGTGCCACGGCGATTTTCCCCTGGCGAAAGGGGAATTGGTGGATGTGGAAGGCACGCTGGGCCTGCAAATTACCCACCTATTGCCGGACAGCCGTAATCCCTCCGCCGGGAGCGCCTAGCCGCCTATGGAACCGCTGAACCCGCTGATGCTGGCGCTGTTTCTCGGCGCGCTGTCGCTGGTGCCGATCCTGATGATCGTCTGTACCAGCTTCCTGAAAATTTCCATGGTGCTCATGCTGACGCGTAATGCCATGGGCGTGCAGCAAGTGCCGCCGAACATGGCGCTTTACGGCATCGCCCTGGCGGCCACGCTGTTTGTGATGGCGCCGGTCTTCAGCGACATGAGCCAGCGCGTTAAACAGCAGCCACTGGATCTCACGTCCATGGACCGGTTGAGCTATACCCTGAATAACGGCGTCGAGCCGTTGAAAAAGTTTATGTCGCACAACACCGATCCCGACATTCTGGTCCATCTGGAGGAAAACGGCGCGCGTATGTGGCCGAAGGATATGGCCGCCAACCTGAACGCCGACAGCCCCCTGCTGATCATTCCGGCCTTTGTGCTCTCCGAGCTGCAGAGCGGTTTCGAAATGGGGTTCTTGATCTACATTCCTTTTATCGTGGTGGACCTGATCGTCTCCAACGTGCTGCTGGCGCTGGGGATGCAGATGGTCTCGCCAATGACGATATCGCTGCCGCTGAAGATCCTGCTGTTTGTGCTGGTGAGCGGTTGGACGCGCCTGCTGGACGGTCTTTTCTACAGTTATTTATGAGGACGACGATGGACATTTTGACGCTGTTCAGACAGGCGATGTTACTGGTGGTGATGCTGTCGGCGGCGCCGCTGATTGTCGCGGTCATCGTTGGGATAGCGATCTCGCTGTTGCAAGCGGTGATGCAGCTCCAGGATCAAACCTTGCCGTTCAGCCTTAAGCTGGTGGCGGTGGGCATTACGCTGGCATTGACCGGCCGTTGGATAGGCAACGAACTGATCCAGCTAACGCAAACCGCCTTCTCCATGATGGAAACGGTGAGACCGTAATGCTGTGGGGACCGGTGATGCATCAGGCCTATTTTTTTATCCTGGCCCTGTCCCTCGGCATGGCACGGCTGTTTCCCTGCCTGCTGCTGACGCCCATCTTCTCTTTTACGGCGGTGAAAGGCCTGCTGCGCACCGCCATCGTTATCGCATTGGCGCTGTTCCCGGCCCCGCTTATCCAGCGGGAGCTGGCGGCGCAGCCGCCGGACTTCATTCCGCTGGCCGGCCTGGCGCTGAAAGAGCTGTTGATCGGCACGTTGATCGGCCTGCTGCTGTCCATGCCGTTTTGGCTCTATGAGTCCGTCGGCGCCCTGTTTGATAACCAGCGCGGCGCGCTGATGGGCGGACAGCTTAATCCCCAGTTGGGTCTCGACGTGACCCCCCTCGGCCACCTGCTGCAGCAGACCATCATCTTGCTGCTGGTGCTGGGTCCCGGTCTCTCCACCGTTACCCAGGTTATATGGGACAGCTATGAGCTATGGCCGGTGACGGCCTGGTGGCCGTTTCCCAGCGAGGCGGGATTCAAGGTCTATCAGCATCTGCTGGCGGAACTGTTTTTTAACATGGTGCTGTATGCCGGTCCGTTGGTGGTCCTGCTGCTGTTGATGGATTTTGCCGTAGGGATCTTGAGTCTTTACAGTCCGCAGCTCCAGGCCACTACTCTGGCGGTTCCCATCAAGTGTCTGCTGGGTCTGCTGTTCTTCGTGGTCTATCTGCCGATCCTCGGTTATCTGGCCAATCAGCGCCTGTACGATTTACGCGATTTGATTCATATCCTGCCGACCCTGGTGGGCAAACCCGGATAAGCCGATGAGTGAAAAAACCGAAGACGCCACGCCGCAAAAGCTGAAAGAGTCACGTAAAAAAGGGCAGGTCAGCCAAAGCCAGGACATTCCCCGCCTGCTGATCTGCATCGGCATCTTCGAGTCCATTTTTGCCATGGTGGACACCGGCATGCAGCGGCTTGAATCGATGATCATCCTGCCCCTCGATCGACTGCACGATCCCTTCGCCCATGCGATGGATGAGGTGGTCACGGATTCGCTGCTGGTCATGCTGATGTTTTGCGGCAGCGTGTGCGGCATTGCATTACTGCTGCGCATCGTCGGCGGCTGGGTACAGTTCGGTCCGCTGTTCGCCCCCGAAGCCCTGGCGCCCAAATTTGATATGTTTAATCCGGCGCATCAGTTCAAAAATATGTTTTCCACCAAGCAATTTGTCCAACTGCTCGCCAGTCTGCTGAAAGCGGCGGCCATCAGCACCGTCTTCTATTTGGCGATCAAACCCGAACTGGGCAACCTGGCGCAGCTGGCGTACGGCGATCTGAACGGTTTTTGGCAATCGGTGATGCGTCTATTCGTCAAGATTACCCGTCAGACGCTGATGGTGCTGCTGGTGATAAGCCTGCTGGATTTCGCCATCCAAAAATTCTTCTTCCGTAAGCAGCAGCGCATGAGCCATGAAGATATCCGTAACGAATTCAAGCAAAGCGAGGGGGATCCCCATATGAAAGGCCACCGGCGGCAGGTGGCGAAGGAGATTCTCAACAAAGCCGCCCCCGCGCCGCGCAAAATTGTGATTAAAGATGTCGATATGCTGCTGGTCAATCCGACGCACTATGCCGTCGGGCTGTTCTACCGGCCGGATGTCACTCCGTTGCCGCGCCTGATGTTCAAAGCCGCCGACCGCGAAGCGTCCGAATTGATCGAGCGGGCCCAGCAGGCGCGGGTGCCGGTCATCCGCTTTGTCTGGCTTACCCGGACCCTGTACCGCACCACAAGGGAGGGCGCCTATATTCCGAGGGAAACGCTGACGGCGGTGGCGCAGGTATATCGTTTATTGCGCGAGCTGGAAGACCAGCAGCTTGATGAAGTAATTGAAATAAATGAATAAGACCGGGGGGATTAAACGCTGGATTTGTGATCAATGTCGCTCATCATAGCGAACCTGACCCAGCTTTCCACCCACTCATTGGGAGTGGACTGAGTAATAACCAGCTGTTTCATCGCGCTAATCCGTCGATTTTTCCAGCCCGCACAGAAGATCCTTTTATCAGCCTATATGAATGAGGTAATACCATGCCATCACCCATCAATACCCCTAATCCGGTGAGTTTGTCAGGCGATATCGCGTCCACGTCGGCTCAAGGGGCTCAGCAAACCGATCAGGCACAGCTTGGCGGCGGCGTAAGCGGCGTCAATTCCGCTTACGCCGGCAGGGGATATAGCCCCGCGCAGTTGGCCAATCATTCTGATATCAGAGAGATGCTAAAGGGGGATTATGACACCTATCGCAACGGCGCCAATGCCGGCGCCATCGATAACGTCGTGACGACCCGCGCCGAAAGTTTGGCTTTTGAGTTCGGCCATTCCCGCGCGGATGTGGAAAATAATTTGGCCAAAGCGCAGAAGCTGGATTGGATCTCCGCCACCGCCGCGGGTACGCTCACGGCCACGCCTTTTGTTGTTTCAGGTTTTTTGGCGAAAGTGCTCAACGATAAGATGTTGTCGGGGCTGCCTGCGGGAGGCTATTCGCAAGAGGCGTTAGCGGCGCTTATCGGCAACGCGACCGCCATGGAATTGAAGGCTATCGGCGATAAAATATTCGAGCCGGCCACCACCGATGCACTCTGGCTGGCCCCGGATGAGTCGAAGATGGACCCGGCGTTGAAAAATGCCTTTAATACCAAACAATCCATTCACCAGGAAGCATGGAAAAGCGCCCTGGGCGGGCTGGGTTACACCCTGCGCAACGCTATCGTCGGTTTGCTCGCCGCGGCGAAAAACCCGCAGCTTAGCCAGGCGGCTAATCTTATTTTAACCGCGACGGCGGGCAGTTTGGGCGGGGCGATAACCCATTCCTACGACGTCAAGCATCAGCCCCAGGGATTGCAATGCCTGCTGGCCCGGGATGATTGGAAAGAGAGGTACCGGCAATTGAACGACACGCCGGTGTATAATCAATTGATTGGTGGGACGGTTCGCCGAAGCGGCGAGGTGGTCAGCGGTTTGCTGACCATGGGTCTGGAAGGCGGAAGAAATGCCTTAACGGCTAAGGCGTTGGCCGATGCTTCCATCCTGGGGGCCGGCGGCAGCATTTCGACGGTGATCGTCAAAGCGTTGATGAGCATTAAAGACGCCAGCGTCGATTCACGCGGTATGGCGGTTGTCGCCGGTTTGCTCAGCGCGCTGTTTAATGCGCCGGTCTATGCGATCCAAGGGGCCGGGGGCGTTTATCTCGGGCATCTTGCCGATAAAAGCACATCCGCAGTCAGGAAAGCCATTACCTCGGGCTCATCATCCCTGGGTGATGGAGCGGTGGCTACGGCGGACAGAGCGGGCCGGCTGCCCCATGCGACGGGCGCGGCGGTGGGGAATATGACTGCTCGCGCCGGCGAAATTTATCACACCGGGCATGAAGCGGTCAGCAATTTCAGCCATCATCTGCCTACTGTGGGTCAGCTAATCCAAATAGGGACGGGAGACGACAATGTTATTATCGATAATCCCGATGTGGCCAACGCATTCACCTCCGCCTATCGCAGTATGGCCAGCCATTTACCGGCGGAACTGCGGTCGAGAGTTATTCCGATGCGTGATGTGCCACACGACGAGATGATTCCCCTGACGGCGATATCCCGATCCAATACCGATGATACGGCACATGACGCCGGAGACATGGTATAAACGCTTGATGAGGGGGCGACGTCAATGTCGCCCCGGTTCATCGGGCCCTGTCTGTCGGGTGGCGCCTCGGCGGCTTTCGCCGCTAGTGCCCTTCCGGTACGCTTTTTCGATGTTCAGCCGTTTAGGCCCGGTTCATCGGGCTCACCCGAGCAAGGCTTCGGGAATCGGTGGGTGTTGTTTTCTCCGCGACCTGTTCCATGACGAAATGGCGAACTTCCTTGACCTGCTGAATGAATCCTGTCAGCAGATGCGTAAAGCCGGTTTCATCCAAGGCGGCAAGTTTTTGTTGGGTGCAGAGCCGCACGCCGTTTTCCTGGTCCAGCGCGATCCAGCCGCCGCGCATGGCGTTCATTTCAAAATTGAGCGCCAACAGGCCGCGGCAAATACCGTCCGACTGAGGGGGGGCAAGCCTGAACAACAGGCAATGCATAATGAAACTGTCGCTTTGCGGCGGCAGTTCGATGACCGCCGCCTCCTGGCCCCGCTGGTCATAGAGCCCGCAAACGCCGTGTTCCAGTTTCAGGGCCGTATGGAGGCTGCGGCCAAAGTGAGCCAGCAGCCGATCAAGGTATGCGGTTTCCACCGTCATAACATTCTCCTGTCAGTTATTGGGTCTCGCGGACCTAAGGATGTAATACCGTTCCGCCTTCCTGGGCGCGGGCCAGCGTCTCGGCGTCCTGGGATGACGCCTTGGCGATATCCCCGGAAAGTACGCATGCCATTGGGGTGTCTTGATCTTCCCCATAGCCGAAGGTAAAGGTTCCCAGATTCTTGTTCATGGAAACCGACGCGCCGTTTGAGGCGCCGATGATAAACGTCGGCGAGGCGATACCGTCGCGTTTGATTTCGTTACGGGTAAACGCGATAGACTTTACCCGCATGTTGGCGCGGGTTTTCAAGCGTGTGATCACCTCCCGCGTATCGATTTCATTGTTCAGCCACTGTTGAGCAATTTGCTCTTTCATTGAGTCCTTGAGTTCCAGCGTCACCACCGCCTGGGTATCCTGGGCATGTTGGAACCCGCGAATATCCTCCTTCAATCGCGGATTGTCCGCCATCAACCCGCCGATCAATTCAGCGTTGCTTGCCGGTAAGTCTTGGCTTCCCAGCTTATGCAGCAGGTGCATCAGGTTATTGCTGTCGATTTTCGATAAATTGTTGTACGTGGTCTTGTATTCAATATTGTCCAATAACTGCATATGTTGATTGATGGCCGTCTGCTGGTTTAGGTTTCGCTTGAGATCGCGAAGGGCGGCATATTGGGGGATATCGAGCCCGCCTGCTTCCCCCATCGGGAGGAAGCGGGTTGCCAGGCGCTGGAGTTTTTGCTCCGGCGTCAGCGCGTCATCCGCCTGTTCCGGTGCGCCAACCGAAGCACCCGCGTTGCGTGCCGGCTGTTTACCTTGGGCGACCGGGGAAAGCGCCGGCGGGTTTTTGCCGTTAAGGGACGCCAGGAATTGCTGGGAATCTTGATCCTTGAACGCCTCGCCCAGAGACTGGGTCAATTTATCCAGCTGTACGTCCTCCGCCGGCGTCGGGGTGGTGAAATCCATGCTGACGTTTTGCCGGGTCCGGTTGTCCACGCTGGCTTGAATACCGATGTTAAAAGCGGCAACCACCGGGATACGCAGATTTTCGGCGGGTTGCGTTACCGACCCGAACGCGCCCGCCGCATTGGCTTTCAAACTGACGATATTCATCATTCGGGCACGGTTTACGGTGCGGCTGATTTGCAACGTAGAGTCGCCTTGGGTGCTGTCTTGCGCACGGGTGGCGGAAAACAGATTGGCGCTTGCGGTGAGAGCGACCAAGGCGCGTATGGTGGGCGCATCTTTATGTTGCGGCCCGGTAACCGCGAAACCGCCTATCAAGCTGAAGTTGGCGTCCACGTCAAAAGACATCGTGGTACCGTTTTTGACCCGGTGGTCGATGCCTTTGTCCAACAGTTCCAACGGGTTCAGGGAACCGGAGGCTAACGCGTCAATAAAGCCGGGCAGTTCGGCTTCGGAGAGATTGAACGTCACGTTGTTTTGCATCTGGTTTTGCAGCGTCAGGGAGAGTATGCCGTTGGCGCGAAAGGTGGGGGACAACTGCCAGCCGCTGTCGAAATCATGCCCGTCGTCGGACAGATCCAGCGGATTGAACCCGGCGACGCCAAACAGTGTGCCGCTAACCCCGCCGTTGCGATCGAAGCTGACGTTGATGCCGTAATCGGCACGAGAAAAGCTCAGGCCATACTCCCGGTCGATATTGGCCCGTCCGCCCACCATGCCCAATGCCGCCTGCCCGGGGATAAACAGCGAATTACTCGAGGCGCCGTAAGTGCGGCGAAAGCTGATATTTTCATTACTGTCCAGCGATAACGCCGTATCTTTGAGTTTCACCACCAAATCTTCCTGGCTGTTGGCCTTCATCACGCTGCGGGCGGTGACATTAACGCCGTGATCCTCTTTCTTGAACGCATGGGTCATACTCTTGATGGCATCGTAGCTTTTCTCCAGGGCGTTATCGTTGATGAAACCCTGGCTGGAGGCTTTTTTCACCGGATTGAGCCCGTATGTCTGGTCACGCAGCGCGCGGAAAGCCTGTTCCAGGGGGATAAGCGTTTGCGGGGTTTGGGCTTTATCCGTCCATTCTTCCCTGTCGATCACCTCATGCAGCTCCGACAGCATCAGATTTTGATAGAGGGTGTCCGGGCAAAACGCCTTGATCGCCGCCAGCGACTGTTGCATTTTCAACCGCGCCCGATCGGTGCTCAACAGGTGCGCCAATGCGGATAAATCATCGGGGGGCAGGCTTTGAGCCACAATCTGCGGAAGGTTATGCTGAATATCCTGCTCGCCGGCCTGTCGCCCGGCGCCGGGTTTTTTCTCCTGGCTTGCCAGATTGGCCGCCAGTAGTCCCATATCCGCCAAGGTCAGGCATTCTTTCGCCATGTCCGGTAAGCCCCGTTCAAGATCGGACAGCAGCCGGTGGGCCCGTTGACGACCTTCTTCGGTGGACAGTTGACTCATCAGCGGTGTCATCTCGCCTACCGCCAGTTTTTGCACGTCGGCGCTCGGGTAGCCGCTTTTTATGGCCGCGCACATATTCGCGGTGCGATAAGGTTCCGTATGGCCCTGCAGCCGATCCACAAATTCATGCAGCGCCTTCAGCAGTAATCCGTCGAGAATGGCGCGGGATTTCGCTAAATTCATATCATCGGAGGGATCGCGGTTACGCCCCATCGGGATATGCTCCTTCTGGTGACTCATCGCCGTTTCGCGCTTTGTCATGCTGTCCAGTACCTGCTTGGCATGATTGGTCTCATTGGCCGGGAAATGCGTGAAAATATTCTTCAAGCCGGCGGTGAGATCGACGCCGGAACTGCTGGGGTTAAATCTGCCGCTGTGTTTATTTTTCGGCGTGAAATGCCCGTCGTCAATCTCTTGGCGATGGCTATCAATGACGCCGTGATGCTGTCCCAGCAGGGCGATATGATGAAACGCACTCTCGTCGATTTCGTCGCTGAACCCTTTGATCTTTGCCAGGAACGGCGGCCAGCTCTTATCTTCAATCGCCAGGGCGCCAAGCCGGCCGGCAAGATCTTGACGGGGCGGCTGTCGGGCAATGTCCGTGTTTAATTGCTTTAATTCGCTAAACAGTCTGCCTTGCTCCTGATAGATAGCGTCGAGTCCATGACGGCCCACCGCCTGATGCTGAATAGCGCCGCCGGCGGCTTTAAACGGTCTCGGCACTTCCAGGGTGGGCTTGAATAAAAACGCACGAATTCTGGTCTTAAAAGGGGTGATGGCTTTGGTGCCCGGCTGGCCGGTACTGCCCAGAATATCCCTTTCAAGTTTAAGGGTTATCCCGGTGCCTTTCATCACATGGCCCCCGCTTTCAAGCAGACGTCCGAAACGCCGTTCTTTGCCTTCCATATCGAATACCGCGCGATCGGCATGGGGGTCGGTAATCGCCGCCCAGTTCCCCTGGCGCAACCGTGCCATTTTCCCGTCTTTGTCGGTGACCATGACATGGTTGCTTTTATCTATTCGCACCGTGACCAAATCCGCGAGTTCAATCTCTGTATTCAGCGGCACATGCTGCCAATCTCCCTCGGGGGATTGCGCTCCGCGCGTATACAGCTCGCCGCGCCCGTTTAACAAATAGCTATTTTGCTCATCATCCTGCGTCAGATAGGCGGTATTTTGCTCTTCGTCGGAGATCTTCAATTGATGGTTTTCATCGGCAAGCAGTGCTGAACTCTTGCCAAGTCCCGCTGCCGCCGGCAGTGATACCGGATGCCATGCGCTTGCCGGATTAGGGTTCTGCCACTCATCCGCCGCCATGGTGAACAGCTCGCCCTGTTCATTAAGGGCGAAGAGATTTTTCTGGTGATTGATTTCCAGGTCGGCCAGCCGGCTGTGCCCGTTCGCGGCGGGCAACATGTTTAATCCCTGGTTGGGAAGCATATGCATAAGTTTGGCTTCATTACGCGCGCCGGGATTGACGTGATGCACCTGGAGTTCGCCTTTTTCCGTCTGCGCCACATAGCAGGTGTTATCCATGACCGCCAGCGTCGTGGCGTTATCCTCTTTGCGCAAGCCGGGGCTGGCCAGAGCGGCGGAAACGGTATTTCTTGCCTGCCTGATGTTGAAAACATTGCTTGCATGGCTGATATCGCCGCTGGTGTCGTTCAGGTTAAGCTTTTTGATTTGGCCGTCCTTCAGGATCCAGGGATTGCTATCGAGCCCGCTTTTTAACCGATCCGCCTTTTCGTCGCTGGCTTCCCAGCGCTGGGTTATTTTATCGAAAAAATGGACCTTGCCGTCGTGCAGGGTCAATCTGCCCAGACGCCCCAGTTCAACAATTTCCGCGTCCTTCGGATCCCATTGTCTCAGACCGGACTGCCGGTCGATCACCAGGCTGTCGCTCAGGTTCCAGCCGGGTTTAAACGTTTGGCTGTGATCAAGTCGGCAGGCATGTTCCTGATTTCTGGTGTCTTTAACCAGGGCGTGCAGGGTGCCGTCGCCATTGGTGATAAATCCTGACACCCGGTGCTGCTCGCCGAGAGGTTCGCTCAATGCCCGGGTCAGCGCCGGAAGAGGACTGAGCAAGAGTTCCGGCTCTCCCGGTCGGGGCCTATCGGCACCGTAGACTTTACCGTCACTGTTGCAGGCGTAAAGCGTATCGCCGTGAAGGGCGACCGCAAGGGCATGAAAAGGCGAGCTTCCGTTGCCGTCCCCGGCTTTAAGCGTCAGGTTAGTCCGCTCTTGCGTGGTGGAATCCAGTGCGGCGATTAATTTTACCGATTGCGCCTTGGTTTTTTCATTGGTTAACAATATCAGCGTCTGACCGTCGGCATGGGTAGTGAAGCCGGTAACGTTATCCTTGAACACGGCGGAGTTTTTACCGCTGGTCAGATCGGCTAGCCGGTGCTTATCGCTCACCGCGTAAAGATGGCCGTCTCCCTGCCGGGACAACAGTGAGAGGGCTTCATCATGCTCCGGATCCGATTGCCAACTTTTATCGGCCGTGTCGTAGCGGTAAAGTTTGTCATTGTGCAGCCGTAACTGCTCAGGTTCCCCCTCTGCGTTGGTGTGGGAGAAAATGCCGGTCAGCTTCTCTCGGATAGCGCTGTCGGGCAGCGCCACCTGTGTTGTTTGCCGCGGTGCGGCGCCGGGCCTGACCGGGCCGGCCTGTCCGACACTTACCTGGCCGGCCCGGTCATCCAGTGCGAGCTGGTATTGAGGATTGCCGCTGCTAAGCATTTTTTTTGTCTTCCCGCTCAAACTCAAGTCGATGCGATGCCGCCAGGCATCGTTGGCCTTGCTGCTCCCCACGCCGATCAGGGCCAGTTCCGAACTTTGCAGGCTGAACAGCCGGCCTTTGGCATCGAGTAAGACATCGGTGGTCTGATCCTTGTTCGCGGCCAGGCTCTGATAGAGATATTGGGACCTGCCCAACGTCGCTTTTATCATATTGGCATAAGGGTGGTGGGTAGAATCCGCACTGACATCGAGCCGACCCTTATCCTTGAGCTGCAATCCCAAGGGTTGCGACAGCGCGTTATTAGCCGGATGTTCACCGGAATGGCCCTGTGGGGCCCGGGGCTGTTGCGATAACGGCGAGGAAGCGTCCGGCGGCGGCAGCTGTGCGCCGTCCTGTTGCATCGAGCCGGCGCCGCTCTGGGTCGGCCGTGACTTCATCTGGCGTAATGGGATGTCTCCTGCAGGGGGTGATCCCGCGGGAGTCAGGTTTTCATTGGCGGAGGCATTGTGGACCTCCGGGGAAGGTATATTCAGGTTCATGTTTTCTATCCTTACCGATGGAAGGGGAAAGACACTGCGATAGCCGGAGCCTATGAGCTGAGTGCCCATTGCCGCCGGCGGGTTCCCATCGGCAGGGAAATTTCCGACGATTTATCCGCTGACGGGCGCGGAGGTTAACCCCGTCAATCATTTATCTGGACCTGGGTGTAATCGTAGGGACCGTTGCGCAGGTCCTGCTGCCACCAGATGGTTAACCGATGCGGATCGGAGCCGGGGCGGCAACTGACCGCTTCGCACCCGGCGGTTTTCGGCTGGGCGCAGGCGCTCAGCAGGGGGCTGAGGACGATGACTATCAGCAGCTTGCGTGTAATCACGGTTTCTCTCCTTATCGCGTCACAATGAGCGGGGGTGTGCGAAATGAAGGATTTGGCGCCGCGCCGCCCGCTGAGGACAGCAGCGAAACGCGCGAGGGCCGGCCCGGACCGTTCGGTTCAAATGCCACAAAGACTTCAGCGGACTGGCCGGGCTGGAGCACTGATTGCGGCCAACTGGCCACCGCCAGCGTGCGATCGCTGCGACAGGATGCCTCGTCGAAGCGCTGCGGGGTGGAGAGGCTGTTGGTTATCACGCCGACGGAGATTTGCACGGATTCCGAGCTGTACCACTGATGGCGCTGTCCGTTGCTGTTAAACGTCAAGGGGATATTACATAACGAGTTAAGCGTCAACCCGGAGCCGCCGACGGTAAAACCACTGGGCACCCGGTTTTCCGCCAGATCGCGCATGGCATTTTCTATCAGACCCTGGAGATCGGTAAATTTATGGCGCCGGCTGACGTCATTCATGGCATCATCAAGCTGCGCGCGATTCTCCTGCGCAATGTAGCGCGACGGATCGACCTGATCCCCCACCAGATGCGGTGTAATGATAAACAGCCGTTCGCGCTGCGACGTTTCATGGGCGGTGGAGCTGAATAACCTGCCGATAAGCGGGATACTGCCGAGGATGGGAATCCGGTGCTCATGATCGCCGCTTTGCCGGGTGTGGAAGCCGCCCATCACCAGCGAACGTTTCGCTTCCACCAGCGCCTGGGTACTGATAATGCCGTCGCTGGTGCCCTCGGCATTGCCGTCATCGTCTTTGTTCAGTTTGCCGTCTTCCACATCGATAAGCAGCTGGATGGCCGAATTTTTGCTGCCGCTGATGGCGCGCGGCGTCACCCGCAGGCTGGTGCCCGCCGTCACCGTTTTGATATCCGCCACCCGTTCTCCCACCGCCTTGATAAACGCGGTGTCGCTGAAATCAATGATCGCCGGCTGGTTTTCCAGCGTCAGTATCGAGGGATTGGCGATAATGGAGGCGGTACCTTCGCCTTCCAACGCCTGGATATCGGCAAAGAAGCGCCGGAAATCGGTGACAAACAGCGTGCTGTTGCCGGCGAGCATCGATGTGCCGCCGGTGACGCCGCCGAATTGCCCGGCCCAACTGCTGGACAGCCGCGCCAGCTGTTCGCGATCGATATCGACGATCACCGCATCGATCTCGATCAGCTTTTGCGGAACATCCAGCTGATTGATCAATGACTGATACTCGGCGCGGTGCTTGGGATCATCCCGCACCAGCAGAATATTGTCGCGGACATCCGCCGATACCCGGCCGTCCACCGGAGCGGCTTTGTTGTCATTGTCCCGGTCGCGCCCCGACCGGGTGCCGCGACTCACCAATTCGTTCAGAATGCTTTGCGACTGTTGCTGCATTTCATCCGTACCGTTGCCGCCGTCCTGATTGCTGGTTATGCCGCCGGCGCTGACGGGGTTACTTTGCGCCAGCAGTTCGTTTAGCATTGTCGCCACCCCCGGCACCATCAAGGTCTGATCGCGATATTTAATCGTGCGATCGGCCACGGCGGCGTATTTAAGCGGAAACGCCATCATCTGTTTGTCTTCTTCCGGTTTTGGTGCGGTTTTTTTGGTGAAATTTTCAATCAATGCAACGTATTCCGGCGGCCCGGTGACCAGCACCACGCCGTCATCGGGCAGTTCTCCCCAGCCGAAGCGCGGCTCCAGCAGACCGATACCCTGGAGCGCCTGTTTGATATCGGGGGCCGCATCCGGTGAAATTTCCAGTCGCCTGGAGGTTTGCGCCTCCTGCGGGCTGATATACAGCGTATTGTTGTAAACGAACCACTGGAAGCGGTACTGCAGCGCCATGCGATCCAGGAAGCCCTCCGGACTATCGGCGCGCAGATTGCCGCTGACCGCGCTGTCCCCCAGCGTGCCCAGATTGATATCGACGCCGTGGCTGGTGGCGAAATCTTTCAGGACGATATTGAGGGGGGTGTTATCCGCCGAGTAGGCATAAGCGCCGCTTTTCCATTCGTCCGGCGTCGTGGCTGACGCGCCGCCCGCGACGCTGACACCGAAAATCAGCGCGATCAAAAAACGCCGAAAACATGCATACGGCTCAAACATGCCTTTCTCCCGGTAGCTCAGTTGATTGCATCGATAATGGCCTTGCGGATACCGAACTTAAATTGGGTATATTGCGAGTTGGCCCAATTGGCGTTGGACATATCCAGCATCTGGTTTTGAAAGGCATACATATCGCCGAGGCTGAATGGCTCCCCGGACATCTGTTTGGCGAACTCATAGGTATCGTCATGGGTCCGGCTGGCTTGGGTGCTTAATCGACGTTGCAACAAATCGTTTGAGTACATGATGCGGCTCCTCACAGGGTTGACCTGCTTTAAGTGGCGGGAGAAGGGCGCCGGTTCCGTCGGGTGAGACTTTTTATGGTTTTTCTTCGGTGTGTTGCGGGGTTTGCGGGGCGGGCGATAGACGTTGAACCAGGGTATGCCAATTGATGTTCAGTTCGCCGTGTTCGGTGGTTAATGTCAGGCTCTCGGCTTCTTGCCTGTCGTCGGTTTTCAACTGCCAGACAAGATGCGGATGGTGCGCCAGCCAGACTTCGATTTCCCCTCGCAGGGTCTCAGGGCAATACAGTGTCGCCTGTTCGTCCCGGCTTTGTTCGCGCAATAACTGCTGGAGCAGCGCGCTCAGTCGCTGTTCGGGCGTAAATCCGGCCAGGACCAGGTTCAAGGCCTGTGATAAGAGCCGCTCCGCCAGCGTGACTAACTGCGCTTCGTCCCGCTGCTGCTGCTGTAGCCAATCGTCAAACAGTGTGTCGGCCTGTTGCCAGAATGTGTGTTCACAGCTCCGCGTCTGTTCGGATATCTGTCGTTGCGCCTGTTCGCGGGCCTCCGCCAGTATCGTTTCTGCTTGCCGTCGCGCCTGTGCCAACGTCCCCTCCCCACGCCGTTCGGCGCGCTGTGCCAGCGTCAATGCCTGCTGCTGCCGCGCCACCGTCTCGGCGCGCAGCAGCGCCCCGGCGGCGGCGGGGTCGAACAGCGCTATCTTTTTAACCTGCCACATCGGTGTCGGACTCCTGGCGCTGGCACTGCCACAGCACCGCATCCCAGAGCGGCCGCAGCCTGCTGGGGGAAAAGGGCACCGGTGGATCTCTCTGCTCGCATTCGGTGACGGTGTCACTATTGAACTGCAGTTTCAGACGCGGCCACACGGCGGGCAGCAGCGTTTTCAGCAACAGCAGGCTGTCGGCGCGGGGACTGTCGATGAATAACGGCGCAGGCAGCCAGTGGCCGGGGCGCAGTCCTTTGGCTAACCGGCGGCACCAGATTTTCAACACCGGCGGCAGGGGACTTGCCCGCTCCCCGGCGGCGCAAATGTCCGCCACCAGGTCCAGCATCAATCGGCGTGCGTCGAAGGAGAGTGCGCTAATGGAGAGAACCAGGGCCTCGGGAGCCGTAAGCGGCGCCGGGGAAATACCCAGGCTCATACCGAGCTCCGCCGGATAACGGCGGGCGAAACGCCGTTGCAATGCCGGAGAGAGGGAAAAGAACCGGCTTTGCCGCCAACTGGTATCCGCGGATTGCCAGAAGCCTTGCGTCCACCAGCATAGCCAGTCCAACTCTTTATTTTCCATAAGATTGACCTCCGCGGCCTGGGTTATTTACCGCCATGGGGCGCCGGTGCGGGCTTCCCCGGTTTTCTGCCGATTCTTATCATCAGGATCGCCGCTATCAACAGCAGCGTGATACCGGCAACGGTTAACGCGCCCTTGATCAGGGAAAACTGCTCCGGCGAAAGCTGGAACGGGCCCAGTTTGACGACCTCCACATGATCCTGATAGCTTTTGGCCGGCACAAACACAATGGCTAAATCGTTGTTATCCCGCCCGGCCAGGCCCGGAATACTGGTGGAAACCAGGCGGCGAATCCGCGGTTCGATGCTGTCGGGGTCAAGTTTTTCCTGGTATTTGATAAACACCGACGCCGATGCGGGCTGGATAGGCTCGCCGGGGGCGATGCGTTCCGGCAGCACCACATGAACCCGCGCCACCACCACGCCGTCGATTTGCGCCAGGGTTGATTCCACCTCCTGGGAAAGGGCGTAGATATAGCGCGCGCGCTCCTCCAGAGGACTGGAAATAACGCCGTTTTTCTGGAAAACCTCGCCCAGATTGGTACGGGCTTTGCGGGGAAGTCCCGCCGCGTCCAGGATGTTAACCGAACGTTCGATATCGTCCTTGTCCACCAATACCGCAATACCCGACTTATCAATACGTTTTACCGCGTCAATATGGTACTGGCTCAGTTCGGCCACGATATCGTTGGCATCGTTTTCCGCCAGGCCGCTGTTCAGTACGGTCTGATCGTCGCATGCCGACAGACCGAGGGTCAGCAACAGAATCAGTAGATATTTCAGCACGGAAATTCCCATAGTCGGATTACTGTAAGTTGGTTAATTTATCCAGACTTTGAATACCCTTGGAGACGATTTTGGCATTCATCAGATTTTCAATATAGAAATTGGATAGCGTTGCGCTGGCCTGGTTGAAATCCAGCTCGTTGGAGGATCTCGAGGCGGTCTCCAGATCTTTGAATGCCCGCTTTTGCGCACTCTGCGTGTCGCTGACGGTATTGACGATGCCGGAAAGAAAATCCGACGATGCCGATGCCGATGCCGATGCCGATGAAGCGGCTGCGGGGGCGTTCAATTGCGCGGAGAAGTAGTGGACATCATCCGTTTCAGGGGACTGGCCTGCGGTGGCGGCGAGGTTGGCGGTCGATAGCGCCAAATCGGGTTGGTGCGCGGTGATTTTCATATTGACTTGCCCGGGGTGAGAGAGTGGGAAATAGGCGGGAAGGAGGCGAAAACCGGTCCCTTCCCGCCGCCAACAGGCCGGGATGTCAGTACTGAATCTTGACCTGCGACGCCGCGGAACCCGCCTGGGCGGCGCTGTCGGCAATACCGTTGATCCGTTGGTTTTCCGCATCCCGTTTGGCTTTATCAACCTGGTTTTGCTGCATTTGCGCCTGAATGGCATCCATTTGACCCATATAGCTGGAGCTGCTCAACGCGCTGCTGATGTCGTCCACCGAACTTGCCGCACCTGTAATGGCGCCGGCTCCGGTCACTGAAGCTGCAGAATCTGCCATGATAATTTCCTCATTAATGGTTTGGATGAAACATCGAATTGTTCGACCCTTAAGTGGCATGGAGACGCGGTTGGGTTCCAAAAGAGAAATGATTTATTTATCCAGCGGGTCTTCGGGACGGGGAACGGGAATGCCGATAATAACCCGCCGTGGGGAACGCGGCGGGCTGCTAAGGTGCAATGATGTTTTTAGGCATGGATATTTAACGCTTTAAGACGGTGATAGAGGGTGCGGCGGGGGATGCCCAGCTCATGGACCACCTCGTCAATTTTATGCCCGTGCCGGTGAAGACAGTCTGTTATCAGGCAACATTCTATCAGGCGCAGGCGATCTTTAAGCAGTGTAGCCCCTGCTTCGTGTCTGATTTTAACCTCCAGAGGAGGCAGGCCCAAAACAAAGCGGTCGGCTGCGGCTTTCAGTTCGCGGATATTTCCCGGCCAGCTATGCAGAAGCAGCGCCTCATCCAGTTCCAGGGAACGTACGGGCATCGTTTGCTGCAAGCGCAGGGCCGCCTCCTGGGTAAACCGGCGGAACAACGGGATGATCAGTTCCGGGCGCGAACGCAGCGTGGGTGTCTGGATCTTGATGGTCTCCAGGCGAAAATAGAGATCACGGCGAAAGCGCCCGAGTTCAACCAACTGGTCCAACGGGGTTTGCGAGGCGGCGATGATCCGCAGATCGAGATCGATATGCTTGGTGCTGCCGAGACGGGCGACGGAGCGCGATTCCAGCACACGCAGCAGCTTGGCCTGCAGGCTCAGCGGCATACTGTCGATCTCATCGAGAAACAGTACGCCGTTGTTGGCCACTTCGATATAACCCGCCCGTGACATATTGGCGCCGGTATAAGCGCCGGAAATCACGCCGAACAGCTCGCTTTCCGCCAACGTTTCGGGTATGGCGGCACAATTGACCGGGACCATCGGTCCCCGGCAGCCCGAAAATTGATAGATGCGCCGGGCCAGGGTATCTTTGCCGGTCCCGGTTTCACCTTGCAAGAGCAAATCGATTTTCAGGGGCGCGACCACCATGACGAGATCATTGATATTGGCGTGGATATCGACCTGTTTGATTAGTTTCCTCTCTGATAACGGTACACTCCTTTCGTGATGCCCAGCGGCGGGGGGGACGACCTTGACTTCTTCGCCGCCGCTAAACCTTTTTCGAGATATCAAATCACCATGTGGGATCATACCTTCTCCTGTCGCGTGCCATGAGTTCACCGGACGCAGGTGTCGTACACCGGTTTGCTTTATGGCAGTAGCGCATAAGCTTACGTTTGGATGCGATTTTTAAACTTTCTTGTTGTTATAAAATCTTACAAATAGCGACGTTTTCTTTACTCTCTACCATGTTAATCAAATTCCGCTATCAGTCAGTGCTGAATGTTTTGTAGGGATTAGCGTTGCCGAAGTAGGGAAATCCCTACATTTGCCGCCTGTCCCCCTCCCTGGACTGGAGCCGCCGCGGCCTGCCGCCAAAGCGGCTCCAGGCTAGGAATGGGATGAATTTTCCGTGACGACCGCCATCACCGGCGGCATGCCGGCAAGAAAGGGAACTTTCACCTCGCTGTAACCACATAAGACGAAACGTAACCAAGGCCCGCTCGGCTATTGTCAGGATTTTGTAAAGACGAGCGACGCCGGCACGTTAAATTGATGGACATTCCTAACGTATTATCGGAGGTTATGATGAGTTTACGAATCGGTGGATCAGCGTTGTCTGATGTGAGCGGTTTAGCTTCATCGGAATCGGATTTGAACAAAACGACGGCTTTAGGAGGGCGTAATGAAACCTATGGCACGGTAAGCCATGGCGGGAGCAACGGCGGCAGTAGCAATAGCCTCCTTGGCCTGGGTGACAGCGGAGGCGATCTCTCCTCCGCCTCTTCGGCATTAACCAGTGGGCAGAGTAGCAAGTCCATACTCAAGCAGTTCTTTGAGATGTTGAAAGAGTTAACCAGCGGGAAGCAGAGTAACAGCACCAACGGACAGCAGGACAACTCCAGTCAATCCCCTTCCGGCGACAACGGCACGCAAAACGCACAGCAGTCCGACAGCAGCGGTCTGATATCGCAATTGATGGAGGTTTTGAAGAAAATGCTTTCTCAATTGACCGGCGGCCTGGGAGGAACATCAAATAATTCAGACGATAGTAATTCCTCAGGCAATAACAACGGCAGCAGCGATACCTCCGGCGGTACCGGTAATGCCAATGGCAATCAGCAAAGCAGCGGCGGCATAGTGTCGAATCTCCTCGACAGTATTATGCAGCTCACGAAACTGAATGCCTTGATGTCCCTCCTGCAAGGTAGTTCGCAGAGCAGCGGAGGCACCAATAATGGCAATTAGACTCGGCGCTGCCTTTTCGCTGCCGAAGTCATTTAAAACCGATCTGCCCACCGCGGGTAACGCCGTTAAAGGCAGAATGAGCACCGGGCCGCAAGGCCCGGATTATGGCGGCGAGAAAAGAAAGGGGGGCGGTTTGTCTACCGCCTGTTCCGTGCTTGATTTCGGCTTCGGCGCGCCACGTTTCGCCGGCAATAACGGCATATCGGCAGCGGACGAAAATGCCGAAACCAAATGCGGGTCAGAAAATGGCAGCGACGACGATGCGTCATCTTTATGCGGTACATCCTCGGGCGGCGGCGAAAGCGAGGCCGGAACGCTAGGCTTATTGGCCACGCTGAAAGGGATGATGCAAAAACTCCTGGCGCTGATCGGTTTGCAGAGCGTACTGCAAGGGATGGCCGGCAATAGCGGTAATACGGCTAACGCCGGGACGACGACGCAATGCACCGACGGCGGGGCGGGGTGTACCGGCTCCGCGCCGGCGCTAGCCGGTGAAAAGGATACCAGCGTCAGGCCCACCGAGCAGAACCTGACCGGCCGTCCCCCCGGGGATAACCGGAGCGCCGAGCAAATCATCAACGACAACCCGGTGTTAAAGAATCTGGGTAATCAGAAGGATATCAAACAGGCTGAGCTGAAAGCGCGTTTTGGCGACTGGACCGCCGCTAACAAGGATCCCCAAAGCCGCGCCGACGCCGCCTATAATATGGCGAGGATACTCAACAGCGTTAAGGCATTAAAAAACCGCGAAGGCGGAGATCGCACCGAGATCTCACAAAACGGCAAGATTGAGGGCATCACCAAAAGCGGCGACGCGCGTCACGGCACGGAAGCGGGCGTACTGAAGGATATTGCCGAGCAAGGACTTTCGGCACTGCCGACCAATGGCCGCCTGCCGGAGACCAAGGATACTCATGTGCGGCTTGACGGCACCAATAAAGACAACTTCCAGTGGGCGATGGGCAGAATCGGTAATTTCCTGTCCAAGATACCGATCCTGCGATCCATCGCCGCGCCTTTCTTCAACCGTATCGGCGAAGCGAGAACGCTGGGACAGGTTTTCACCGGCGGATTGACCGGGCTTGCCGAAGGCGCCATGAGCGTATCGCGCGGACCGGTGGGCTGGGCGGTGACCGCCGCGACGGACACTGTCGGCATCGCCGTGGACAGCGCCAAAAAATCAAAGGATGGCTAAACCTGCCGATGCCGATGCCGATGCCGGCGCCGTGGCCCGGGTGCTCCGGGCCACGTCACGCCGGCCTATTGCGCCGCGGTTTTTTGCAGCGCGGTCTGGCTTTGGCTCGCGTTGTCCGTCTCTCCGGCAAGGGTCAATAACTCGCTGCGAATGGCGGTGACCGCCAAGGCGCGGTTATCCGCCCGGTAACGGTCTTTGGCCGACGGCGCCGAGCTTTGGATGGCGATTAATTGCCAGCCGGCCAGGGTGTTAAGCATCAGCGGCGAACCGCTGTCGCCAGGCAGGGTATTGCAGCGATGGGATAACACCGCCGTTTGCGCCCAGCCGGTTATCTGGCAATCCTGATGAACATAGAGTGTATCCAGATGGTCTTCCGGATACCCGGCCTGTGTCACCAGCCGATCGGCCTGCTTCAACTGTTGGGTGAGCTGCTGGCGATCCCCTTGCCATAACGGCAGCGGAATGATTTTTCTGAACGGCTTGCTTAACCGGATTAGGGCAAAATCATAGGGAGCGGCGCCCGGCGGGACCACCCAGCCGTCGCCGGAGGGTTTAAGCCGCTTGGCCAGGTCCTTGTCCACCAGGGTTTCAATGGCGTTGCTATGATAACGCCAGGCCTGATGCACGGCGACAAAACGAATCATGATGGCTTTATCGATATTTCCCGGCGGCGCCAAAACACAGTGTCCGGCGGTTAACGCCAGGTGGGGGGAAATCAGGGTGGCTGTGCAGAGATTGCCGCTGGCGGTCTCGATCTGACCGATTGCCTGCCAGGGCCTGGCGTCAGGCTTGGTTATGGGTTGCCGGCTGTCATGGCCGAAAAACAACACTTTTTGCTCTTTGGTCAGGCTGGCGGAAGCGGCGTTATGAATACTCACGGATAACAGACACAGCAGCAACAGCGGGAAGGTGCGCATAAACAAGCTCGCCTTATGATAAGTTGGAATATCATCCATGAAATAATAATTATCTTACTATAGTGGAAAACCAGGAAAATTGAGAGAATAACGTTGTCTTTCAGCGTGCTAAAGCCGTAATCAGCACAAAAAAACGCAACGAACCTGCAGGGGAAACGTAGGAATTAAATATAAAAGAATGCACTGATGACCGCACAAAGAATCAGGCAACCTAAAATGATTTCATATAAGTAGCGGCGCAGCATAGGTTGGACCCTAAAGAAACCGACACCCGGTTAACCGGGTGTCGAATAGCTAATGAAAATCCGCTAAAATTTCAACTTGTACAGCTTTTACCGCCGCACTTCCAGGGTTAAACCTGCACGCGGTCCGGTAAGCCGATTAAGGCTAAACCGTTATTTTGCTGCAGGAGCAGTGGCTGCCGGAGCGGCTTTCTTATGGGCTTTTTTCACGTGTTTTTTAGCAGCCTGGGCAGTTTGAGCCGGAGCAGCTTTCTTAGCTTTCTTCACATGTTTTTTAGCTGCTTGGGCAGTCTGAGCCGGTGCTGCTTTCTTGGCTTTCTTAACATGTTTCTTATGGGTTACGGTCTTAGCCGGAGCTTTAGTCGTAGTGGTGCTGGTGGTGGTGGTTGCCGGAGCAGTAGTAGAGGTAGTGGTATCAGCGGCAAAAGCAGCGCTGGACAATCCCATGGCGGCAGCAATAACCAGTGCAAGTACTTTTTTCATTGTCAAATCCTCAGAATTGCGGTTTCTATTTACAACCCCGAATCGGGGCCGGTGCACAAACAATAGGGGAATTAAACCACCCTGTCCGTGAGTGATTGGTATCGGCGTGTAACCGAATGTACATAAAGGGAATCGAGGTTTTTAGTTACAACATACGATAAGCGTGATTCATACAGGGAATCGACATCGGGGCGAGGGGATATCCGCCCGGCCCGACAGGTTAAAAAGGACTTTTTATAACCGGGATAGCCAGGGGATGGCTGTTAACCGGCCAACGGTAAAGAAAACGTGCTCCCCCCAGCGGGCTGGTATCGGCGATAACCTGACCGTCATGGGCCTGGGCAATGGAACGGACAATGGCCAGCCCGAGTCCGCAGCCGCCGGTGCTGCGATCCCGGCTGGGATCCAGCCGGACAAAAGGCTCAAACACCCGCTGGCGTTCGTCTTCCGGGATGCCGGGACCGTCGTCATCCACCTGCAGGTAACCATATTGGTCTTCAACTCCCAATTTCACGCTGATCATTTGTTGACTGTAGCGCAGAGCGTTGTTCACCAGATTATCCAGCACACGTTCCATGAGCCGGGCATCCACCTGACCGAAATCCCTCTGGGCGGGAATGTCCTCATGAATCACCCGTTCGCCATGCACCAACCGTATATCCGCCAGCTTCTCCGTCAACCAGCCCGGCAGATCCACCGACGTGAGGTTCAGGGTAACCTGGGGACGGTCGAGACGGGCAAAGGTCAGCAGTTCGTCGATCAATCCTTCCAACTGGCTGACATCGTGGTTCAACCGCTCCTGTTCTTCGGCACAAAGCCCTTCGCTCATGGCCAGTCGATAGCGCAAACGCACCAGGGGCGTACGCAATTCATGGGCGATATTATCAATAAGCTGTTTTTTGCTGGCAATCAGGGTGTTGACGTTGTCCGCCATTTGGTTAAAGGCCACCCCGAGCCGGTAGAGGCTTGAGGCGCTGTCAAAATGGGTCCGTTCATCCAGGAAGCCGGCGCCGAGCCGCTGTGCCGCCGTTTCCAGCCGGAGCATATCCTGCCAATGAGGCCGCATCCAGATAAAAACCGGCAGAGCCAGCGACAGGCCGATAAACACCAGCAGCGCCAAATCAAGCAAACGCATTTCATGAATAAAAAACAGATAAGGGATCGGACCCACCGCCAGCACATAATTGCTGCGGGGTATCCGTTGGATAAAGGTGTATTCGTCGTCCAGCGCGACAATCTCGCCGCGGCGCAGCCGCAAATCGTCACCGGGATTAAGTTGATATTTTCTTAGCGGTTCGATATGCAAACTGAAGGAGAGGTTGATATCCAGCTTGTTGATGGTCTTATTCCAATCACGGGGCGGGATGGATCGCAGCTCATTACGCATCAGGTAGAGCGAGCTTTTCATCAGGTCATCCATGGATTTCCTGCCGGCGCGCTCGGCGGTGACCTTATAGACCAATCCCACCAATAGCGTCATCACCAGGAAACAGACGAACAGCAGCAAGTAAAACTGGATAAACAACTTCCTCATGACCGGGCGCTCTCCCAGGCGTTCGGTGCGAACAGATAGCCTTTATTACGCACGGTTTTGATGCGAAAGGGCTCCAAGGCATTGTCATAAAGTTTTTTTCGCAAGCGGGAAATAGCCACGTCGATGCTGCGGTCAAGACCGTCATAGCTGACGCCGCGTAGATTTTTCAGCAGTGCTTCCCGATCCATGATTTGGCCGGCATGGGTCGCCAGTTCCCACAGCAATTCAAAGTCGGAAGTGGAAAGCAAGACGGTTTCAGTGCCCAAAACCACTTCCCGGTTAATCAGATCGATACTCAACTGTCCGAAATGCAGTACGCTGCCGGTACTGCCACTGCCCGACGGATGGGATGCTTCGCGCGGAGCGGAGGCGTTCTGTCGCAAATGCAAACGCAGCCGCGCCAGCAAGACCGCCGGCGGGGTGGTTTTCAGGATATAATCATTGGCGCCCATTTCCAGCGCCAAAATATGATTCATATCGCTGTCCAGCGAGGTTAACAATACAATCGGGCCGCTATAGACCGGTCGCAGATCCCGGCATATTGTCATACCGTCCTTGCCCGGCAACAGGATATCCAGCAACACCAGATCGGGGTTTTCGCGCATAATGACCTCTTGGGCGCGATCTCCTCGCGGTTCGAGCGTGACCTCGAAATCGTGTTTACCGAGCCATGCGGCAATGAGATTGCCGACTTCGGTGTCATCTTCAACAAAAACAATCTTATTCATTGTGCCGATAATCTGCGTGCATTAGGTGAAACAAATGGTACTGAGCATAACGCCTGCGGCGTTGTTGCGCCATCGGATAAGCGATAAGAAATGTCCTGAAGGGTATAAATAAAATATTACTATTCTGTTGCCCCTGGACGGTTCCTGCATTCACCTATTATTCATTGCCCTATGCTATAGTTATCGGCACATTGTGAGTCGGGGAATACACCGGGACAGCGAAGGGGAACGGGGCGAAATGGCAAAACATCAGCTCGATACTGGCGTTCAAAGCGAAAATTTATGCTTTGATTATACGCATTTTTTATCGGCCAGCTGCAAAAAACGCTGGAGTTTCATCGATGCCATTTATGGCGTCATGCCGATTTTCGGCATCGTGACCAAAACCCCGCCCGTAGACCCTGCCCAAACCCACCATGAACAGCTCAAGACCCTGGCGCTGCAAGTCCTTTCCACGCAGGTTAATGATGAAACCAATATCATCCGCCTGATAGCCCTGGCGGAGCAGCAGGGTATCCACCAATTTGACATCCGCTTACCCTATGCGCTGGAAAGAGCCCAGCTCAGCGCCATTCAACATGAATTCGGCGATCATCTCTTTTTGCATCAGCAGGACGAGCGCCTCTCCATCCGGCTGGCGCCCATCACGGAAAAACCGGCCGCCTGAGCGCGTGGCGCACAAAAAAAGGGCAAGTTATCCTCGCCCTGTTTTTTTACCCACCAGCAATGACTATTTAAACAAATCCGCGGAAACGGTCAGATTGCCGCCGCTTGCGTTCTGTTCCCATTGACGGGTGATATGGTAATACTTCGCGCCTTTTTTGGCCGCGAGCCGCGCAACCTGTTCGGAAACGTCGGTGCTGCTGTTGTAGTGCCCGGTAAAGGTGACCGAATCGAAAGGCACCATTTCCGCGGCGGTAACATTATTGACTTCCTGGATAACGGTGCCGTCCGGCAACGTGATGCTGTAACGTTTACCGGTGGTTGACTGCGTTTCAAAGAAACGGCCCACGGCGGAGCTGGGCGTACCGGATGAGGCAACTCCCGGTATCTCAACTTTGGCTGCGGCGGCGCCGCCGGCGGCCAGGGCGGCCCGTCCCGCTTCAGAGTCCGCCGGTATGGCGTCGGGGCTTTGCAGCACGCGTTTCGGCGCATCGGCTTTGTACACGAAGGCCGTTATATATTGATTACCGCCTTCGTTGGCATCGATTTGCCGCACAATATAGAAAGAGGCGGCGCCTTTTTCCTTGGCGGCTTTGGTGATGGCGTCGTTAACATCCGGCTGGCTGTGAAACAAGCCTTTAATGGTCACCGTATCAAAAGGCTCAAGAAGGTTGGCCTCGTCTTTGGGCAGTTCCTTTACGCCGTTGAAATACCGATATTGCGTGGCGGTGGAGGCCGCCGGCGCGTCTTTATGGTAGATATCGGCGGCCACCCGCCAGTTGCCGCTGCTGCTGCTGGTATCGCCGTAGCCTTGAATATAAAAGTAGTAAGCCCCTTCCTCATCGGCACGCCTGGAAACAGCGTCGGCGGCATCGCCGATAGAATTGAAATGACCGGTAACATAGACCCGGTCAAAAGGTTTCAGGCTGGCTGCCTTTTCAGGTGTCAGCTCTTGGGCGGCCTGCGTCGACAACGTGGTAAACGTCAATAACGCAGATGCCAGTAATGCTTTCTTCAGCTTCATAAAAAGTCCTTTCGACGTACGCTTTCACGCTAAACATGCTGAACTGTTGATGTATAACAGATTAGCTGCCGATTATGGCATGTAATAATAGTGAGTGTCTCAGCATTTTATGTCAGTGTGTATAACAATTGCGAAAGACCGGTAAAGGATGACGGTTTTTTTACTGAAAAAAGGCCTAACCGGTACAATGTGTAGACCGCCGTTTTTATTTTAAGTAGGTTATTGTATGACTCACGTAGGGTGATCCCAGGGTCTGCCGTATGACACATTTGACACTTGGGTCAGGATGACGGTTATTTTCAAAAAAGAACAGTTAAAAGGGAAAGCTATGCGTATTGGTGTACCGAAAGAACGCTTGGCCAATGAGGCCCGCGTTGCCGCAACGCCCAAGACCGTTGAACAATTGCTAAAACTGGGATTTACAGTTGCGATTGAAAGCGGCGCGGGCAAACTTGCCAGTTTTGAAGATGCCGCTTTTATAGCGGCCGGCGCTTCAGTCACAGACTCCTCCGATGTCTGGCAATCCGATATCATCCTGAAGGTCAACGCGCCGACGGATGACGAAATACCCTTAATCAAAAACGGCAGTACCCTGGTCAGCTTTATCTGGCCGGCTCAGAACCCGGCCTTGCTAGAGAAACTCTCCGCCAATAACATTACCGTCATGGCGATGGACGCCGTGCCGCGTATCTCCCGCGCACAGTCCATGGATGCTCTCAGCTCCATGGCGAATATCGCCGGCTACCGCGCCATAGTAGAGGCGGCCCATGAATTCGGTCGTTTCTTTACCGGGCAAATTACGGCGGCGGGCAAAGTGCCCCCGGCCAAGGTCATGATCATCGGAGCCGGAGTGGCCGGGCTTGCCGCCATCGGCGCCGCCGGCAGTATGGGCGCCATTGTCCGCGCTTTCGATACCCGTCCTGAAGTGAAAGAGCAAGTCAACAGTATGGGCGCGGAGTTCCTGGAGCTGAACTTTGAAGAAGAAGCCGGCAGTGGGGACGGGTATGCCAAAGTGATGTCAGAGGCTTTTATCAAAGCCGAAATGGCCCTGTTTGCCGCCCAGGCGCAGGACGTCGATATTATTGTTACCACCGCGCTTATTCCCGGCAGACCGGCCCCCAAACTCATCACCAAAGAGATGGTCGCCTCAATGAAGCCGGGCAGCGTCATCGTCGACCTGGCGGCACAGACCGGCGGCAACTGCGAATTAACCGTAGCCGATGCGGTCACCATGACCGAAAACGGCGTGCGGATCATCGGCTATACCGATTTACCCAGTCGGTTACCGACCCAATCCTCGCAGCTCTACGGCACCAATCTTCTGAACCTTTTGAAGCTGTTGTGTAAAGAGAAAAACGGCGAAATCGTGGTGGATTTCGACGATACCGTGATCCGCGGCGTTACCGTGGTAAAAAATGGCGAACTCACCTGGCCGGCGCCGCCGATTCAGGTTTCCGCTCAGCCGCAGCAGCCGAAAGCCGCGGCGCCCCTGGTAAAACCGGTGGAGAAACCTAGCTCGCCGCTGAAAAAATATATCCTGATTGCCATTGCGATTATTTTATTCGGCTGGTTGGCAAGCGTTGCCCCCCGCGACTTCCTGTCGCATTTCACCGTATTTGCCCTGGCCTGCATAGTAGGATACTACGTGGTCTGGAATGTCAGTCATGCGTTGCATACCCCGCTGATGTCGGTGACCAATGCGATATCCGGGATAATTGTCGTCGGTGCCTTATTGCAAATCGGCCACGGTGGATGGGTCTCTTTCCTGTCCTTTATTGCCGTGCTGATTGCCAGCATCAATATTTTCGGTGGTTTCACCGTGACTCAGCGCATGCTGAAAATGTTCCGTAAAAATTAAGGGGTTATCCCATGTCTGAAGGATTGGTGACGGCGGCCTATATCGTTGCCGCTATTTTATTTATTTTCAGCCTGGCGGGATTGTCCAGACACGAAACCTCGAAACAGGGTAATTTGTTTGGCGTTTGCGGCATGGCGATTGCGCTGTTGGCAACCATTATCGGGCCCCATGCCGGCAATATCGGCTGGATTATCGTCGCCATGGTCATCGGCGGCAGCATCGGCGTTTATCTGGCGCGTAAGGTCGAAATGACCGAAATGCCGGAGTTGGTGGCGATACTGCATAGCTTTGTCGGTCTGGCGGCGGTTCTGGTAGGCTACAACAGCTACCTCGATCAGGGTGAGATCCTGGACGCGGTGATGATCAATATCCATCTCACCGAAGTCTTTTTAGGCATCTTCATCGGTGCGGTCACTTTTACCGGTTCCATCGTGGCTTTTGGCAAACTGCGCGGTAAAATTTCCTCCCGTCCGCTCATGTTGCCCTTCCGCCATCATATGAACCTGGCGGCGCTGATTATTTCCTTCCTGTTGCTGGTGCTGTTTATCAGAACCGACAGCGTGGCCTTGCAGTCCATCGCCTTGCTGCTGATGACGCTGATTGCCCTGATATTCGGCGTACATCTGGTGGCGTCCATCGGCGGCGCCGATATGCCGGTGGTGGTCTCCATGCTCAACTCCTATTCGGGGTGGGCGGCGGCGGCGGCCGGCTTTATGCTCAGCAATGACTTGCTGATCGTAACCGGCGCGCTGGTGGGGTCCTCGGGTGCGATACTGTCCTACATTATGTGTCGGGCCATGAACCGCTCCTTTATCAGCGTTATCGCCGGCGGGTTCGGTACCGACAGTTCCGGTGGCGGAGAAGCCGCTGAAATGGGCGAATATCGGGAAACTACGGCGGAAGAGGTGGCGGAGCTGCTGAAAAATTCCAGCTCGGTTATCATCACGCCGGGATACGGCATGGCGGTGGCCCAGGCGCAATATCCGGTGCACGATATCACCGATAAGCTGATTGCGCGCGGCATTAAGGTACGGTTCGGTATCCATCCGGTTGCCGGGCGCTTACCCGGCCATATGAACGTGCTGTTGGCGGAAGCAAAAGTACCCTACGATGTGGTGCTGGAGATGGACGAGATCAACGATGACTTCAATGATACCGATACCGTGCTGGTAATCGGCGCCAACGATACCGTTAATCCGGCGGCGCAGGAAGATCCCCACAGTCCCATCGCGGGCATGCCGGTGCTTGAGGTCTGGAAGGCGCAGAACGTTATCGTCTTCAAGCGCTCCATGAACACCGGCTACGCCGGGGTGCAGAACCCGCTGTTCTTCAAGGAAAATACCCAGATGCTGTTTGGCGACGCCAAAGCCAGCGTCGAGGATATTTTGCGGGCGCTGTAAGCAGAGTATCGACAGGCAGGGCCCGGTGCGCGCTGTTGGCCAGGCGCGCTCCCGTCGACGGGCTCGTTGCACGATCGGTGATCGCGGGCCTACCGAGCCATGTGGCACTCGGTCGGGCGAAAAAACCACGCCCGATTCGACCACATTGGCACGGTCTCCCTTTAACAAGCTCGTTGCACGATCGGTGATCGCGGGCCTACCGAGCCATGTGGCACTCGGTCGGGCGGAAAAACCACGCCCGATTCGACCACATTGGCACGGTCTCCCTTTAACAAGCTCGTTGCACGATCGGTGATCGCGGGCCTACCGAGCCATGTGGCACTCGGTCGGGCGAAAAAACCACGCCCGATTCGACCACATTGGCACGGTCTCCCTTTAACAGGCTCGTTGCACGATCGGTGATCGCGGGTCTGGTGTGCCATGCGGCGCTCCGCGGGCGAAAAAAACACGCCCGCTTCGACCACATCGGCACGGTCTCCCTTTAACAGGCTCGTTGCACGTTCGGTGATCGCGGGCCTACCGAGCCAGGTGGCACTCGGTCGGGCGGAAAAACCACGCCCGATTCGACCACATTGGCACGGTCTCCCTTTAACAGGCTCGTTGCATGATCGGTGATCGCGGGTCTGGTGTGCCATGCGGCGCTCCGCGGGCGAAAAAAACACGCCCGCTTCGACTACATCGGCACGGTCTCCCTTTAACAGGCTCGTTGCACGATCGGTGATCGCGGGCCTACCGAGCCATGTGGCACTCGGTCGGGCGAAAAAACCACGCCCGATTCGACCACATCGGCACGGTCTCCCTTTAGCAGGCTCGTTGCACGATCGGTGATCGCGGGTCTGGTGTGCCATGCGGCGCTCCGCGGGCGAAAAAAACACGCCCGCTTCGACAACATCGGCGCGCTCTTCCTTTAACAGGCCCGATTTAAGCTTCGGTTAACGTTGTCGACTCGCAAGACGGCTACTTATTCGCACTGATTATTCGCACTGATTATTCGTACTGATCCCCCGCTTCCAGCGTGACCGGCGAGACATAGTCGTCCGGCTTGATGGCCAGCAGGTCGCATTTCAGATGGTCGATCACCAATTCGGTGGTATTGCCGATAAAGGCGGCGGAAAAGCCGGTACGGCCGATACTGCCCAATACCACTACCCCGGCGTCAAGATGTTCGGCCAAATCCGGGATAACTTCTTCCGGCAAGCCTTTTTCAACATGGGTAAATTTCTCATCCAGCTGGAATTTTTGCCGTAGGCTTTTCATGGCGATCAAATGCTGCCCACGTATGGCATCGTTATAAACGCTGGGATCAAAATCCGGCAATTCGATGGCGATATTGATAGGGGTCACCGGATAGGCGCCCACCAAATGCACCTCGGTTTGGTTGACCTGCTCCGCCAGCGCCAGGGTTTCGGTCACCAGCTTGATATTGAGCGGATCGTGATAGGGCTCTTCGCCCGACAGATTAACCGCCACCAGGGCTTTGCCGCCTTCGGGCCAGGGCTGGTCCTTGACCATCCATACCGGGCAGGGACATTTGCGCAGCAGGTGCCAGTCGGTGGGGGTAAATATCACCGATTCGAAGCGATCGTGCTGATGGGCCATTTTCAGCACCAGGTCGTGTTTGAAGGCGATGACTTCCTGAATAATGGCTTCGAACGGCCGGTTATGCCAAATGACTTTTATATCAATGGGCACGCCGCTGTGAATATAATGCTGGCACTGTTCTTCAATCCAGGCGGTCCGCTGGCTGATGACCCCTTTACGCATCGCGGTGCGCTCGTCCGGGGAGAGCAGGGTGGTCATTTCGTAGGAAAAATCATAGATGGGCAGGAAGGCTTTTATGGTGCCACCCAATTTATGTACTAAATAGACTGCCCGGCGAAGCGCCGGTTGATCATCCTGATTAGGGTCGATTGCTACTAATAGATTGTTATACTTGGCCATGAGAGTCTCCTCACTTCTGCAACTCGACAGAATGTTAAATAAGAGTAACTCATTGCAGCAAACACGGACAGAAGAGAAACGCAGCCGGATCAATAAAATAAGAAAATTACGTATCCGGCCCGGCGTCAGGCGACTTTTTGCGGCGTACCGGCCAATTCAGACAGTGCGTCACCGTCTTCAATAGTAATATATTTGCCTTTCACCGCCAGAATGCCGCTTTTTTGGAACCGGCCCAGCAGGCGGCTGATGGTTTCCACCGTCAGGCCCAGATAATTGCCGATATCGCCCCGGGTCATGGTCAGCCGGAATTCACGCGGGGAGAATCCTCGCTGGGCAAAACGGCGTGAAAGATTGTAGACAAACGCCGCCAGGCGCTCTTCGGCATTCTTCTTGGAAAGCAGCAGGATCATGTCCTGATCGCCTTTGATCTCGCCGCTCATCAGCCGCATCATCTGTTGACGCAGGTTGGGCATTTTGCCGGATAAATCATCCAGGGTTTCGAACGGTATTTCGCACACCATCGAGGTTTCCAGCGCCTGGGCAAAACTGGGATGCTGACCGGCGCCGATGGCGTCAAAACCCACCAAATCCCCCGCCAGGTGAAAACCGGTGATCTGCTCGTCGCCCTGTTCGGTTATGGTGTAGCTTTTGATGGTGCCGGAACGGATGGCATAGAGAGATTTGAGTTCATCGCCGGCCTTGAACAACGCCTGGCCTTTTTGAATCGGCTTTTTGCGCTCAATGATATTATCGAGCTGGTCCAGCTCGTGCTCATTCAGCGTGAAAGGAATACATAATTGGCTGATACTGCAATCCTGACAATGGATGGCACAACCGCCAGACTGGATTCGTCTGATAATACGCTTTTCCTGGATGATCATATGTCGCCGCTCATGCAATACTTGATTTGGGTCAATTTTAACATCATTTAGTGTCGTTGATAAAGTGTCCAACGCCACGGGTGCACATTTAGTCAAAACGGTGATGTCCGAACAGGGGTTTTTCGGGTGGGTTTTGTCCGGCAATAGGAGTAATGTTAAAAGACAACCAGCCATTAACCCCTTAAAAATCAGGAGAAAGGATATGCATCGGATCGTGGGAATCATCGGCGCGGGCCACGTTGGCGCCGATACGGCTTTTTCATTGGTCACTCAGGGTTTATGCGATCAGATTATATTAATTGATGAAAATGAAGCCAAAGCGCATAGCCAGGGCCTGGAACTGCGGGATATGGCCTCGCTGGTCTCCTCCCGCGTGCATATTGCGGTAAATGATTATGCCGCATTGCAACGGGCGCAGGTGGTAGTGATGGCGGTGGGACCCACGTCCCCGCTGCGGGAAGATCGCATGGAGGAGTTGCTGGAAACCAGCGCCGCGGTCAAGCAGGCGGTACCCCGGATCATGGAAGGGGGCTTTAGCGGTGTCTTCATTAATATTACCAATCCTTGCGATGTGATCACCCGTCTGATCCAGCATATCAGCGGACTGCCGGTTTCACAGGTGTTCGGTACCGGCACCTCGCTGGATACCGCGCGTATGAAAAGGGTGGTGGGGGAGTTTTTTGCCGTCGATCCGAAAAGCGTGGACGGCTATGTCATGGGTGAACACGGAGAATCCCAATTTGTCGCCTGGAGTACGGTACGAATCGGCGGGGTGCCCATCGGCCAGCTGGAGACCGACCGGCCCCTGGACCTGCCGGCAATGAAGGATCGGGTGCGGGTCGGCGGCTGGCAGATTCTGCAGGGCAAGGGCTGGACCAGCTTTGGTATCGCCACCGCCGCCGCCCGCCTGGTGGACGCGGTACTGTCGGACGGTCACAGCGTTTTTCCGGTCTCGGTTTGGGATAAACGGCAGGAAGTGTACATCGGTCAACCGGCGATTGTCGGCGCCGCCGGTATTGTGCAATCCGTCGCGGTGCAATTGACCGAGGAAGAGCGGCACGCCTTTGAGGCCTCCGCCAAGATTATAGACCGCGCGTTCGCCACTATCGCTTTATAGTTCCCGCTCTACCCGTCATCTTTCACGTTGCAGCTGTGCAGGCTGCAAGTTGATATCTATTGGGCATTAAGGGTTCCGTTTCCCACGTTTAACGGCAAATTCCTGTGCCGGTGTTTTCGTAAACATCGGCAAATCAGATGAAATCCCGCCATGGCCGGTTTATAGTAAAACGGTATCAACGTATCGGGGGCGGCCCGCCGCATCGCCGCTCCCGCCAAGCGCGAGTGACAAATGATGACCTGTGATGATAAAGATTTGTTCAAAGAGGCCATGGAAGATGTCAAACCGCTAAAGGACTGGTCCAATGTGGTTTTTTTGCAGCATAAACCCCCCTGCAACGGCCGGCGGCCGGAAGTGGACGAGGTGGAGGACAATTTTCTCGTCACCGGTTACGTGGATGCAATTCCCATTGATATTCCATTGAGTTACAAACAGGACGGTATTCAGCAGGGCGTATTGGATAAGCTGAGCGAGGGCCGCTATTCTATTGAGGCCAGCCTGAATCTTACCCGTATGCCGGTGGAAACCTGCCGTCAGAATCTATTTGCCTTTATCCGCCGCATGCAGTTTGAACAACGGCGAACCCTGCTCATTATCCACGGCAAAGGGCGCCATGATAACAGCCACGCCAATATCGTCCGCAGTTTGGTCGCCCGCTGGCTGGCGCAGTTCGAACAGGTGCAGGCCTATTGCACCGCCCGTCCCGCTCACGGCGGCATCGGCGCATGTTATGTGGTGCTGAAAAAATCCGCCGCCGCCAGCAGTGAAAACCGTGAACGCTTTGCCCGGCGCAAATGTTGAAGCCGGAACCTGTCAGTAAGCGTTTTCCTGTAAGGGGATGGGACACATTCCCTAAGCCGTTCTCTTTGACGAGGTCGTTACATGCAAGATTGGAATCCGCAGCTTTACCGTCAGTTTGAAGCAGAAAGGACCCGCCCGGCGCTGGAACTTATCGCCCGCATCGAGTCAACCGATCCCCGGCAGGTCACGGATCTCGGTTGCGGTCCCGGAAACTCCACCGAAGGATTGTTCGAGCGATTCCCCCAGGCGGTGGTAACCGGCATCGACAGCTCGGAGTCGATGCTGGACAATGCCCGGCGGCGGCTGCCGTCGTGCCGTTTCAGCCGTGAAGATATCTCAGGTTGGCAGCCGGCGGTGGCGCAGGATATTGTCTATGCCAATGCGTCGCTGCAGTGGGTGCCCGATCACCAGACCCTGTTTCCGCGCCTTTTTTCCATGGTGGCGGCCGGCGGCAGCCTGGCGGTACAGATGCCGGATAACCGCCAGGAACCCAGCCATCGGGAAATGCGCCGGGTGGCTGATGAAGGGCCTTGGCGCGATCAAATCGGCGAAGCGGCCCGGGTCCGGGTCAAAACCCTGAGTGCGGTTGAGTATTATGATCTGCTCACGCCCCATGCCGAGCGGGTGGATATCTGGCGGACCACCTACTTTCACGTGATGCCCTCGGCCCAGGCCATTGTCGAATGGGTCCGCGCCACAGGACTGCGGCCTTTCCTGGAACCTTTGACCGATGAACAAAGACCGGAATTCCTGAAAAAATACCTGCACGGGATTGAGGGTGCCTATCCTCCCCGCGTCGATGGCAGCGTGCTGCTGGCGTTTCCCCGGCTGTTTATCGTTGCCCGCAAGAGCCGGTAAAACAGGTTTCGGCGGTTGAGGATAACGTGCCCGAGCGAGACAAGGATCCTCATTGAACCGATGCCAAAACCTGTCGGTCCGTCGAGGTGGCTCTTAGGGATGAGTGCCATCTTGCTGCCCGCGGCATCTGCCCTGCAATATGCTAAAAGAACATTAGTGAATCCCTTCATTAATGTTATATCTCACTCCCAGTGCTATAAATATCCGTTCCGGTCGCTCCCGCTATAAACAACACACATCAAAAAAATAATACTTACCTAAGCTAAATAATCGCTTAACCAGCAACAGTAAAATTCACATGTTACTGCGGCGCGCCATGAAGATTGAACCGGGGATGAATAACATTGCGATGCAATCCCATTATAGCTGAAATATTTAAATTTCTATTATGTACATATTGTATAGTCAATATAGTGTTTCCTTGCTTAACAAATATAGTGCGTCGATAATTATAATGCAACTAAGGGAGGAGTATGAAAGTAACTGAAGATATTTATCCTAACTACAGGGATAAAGAATATGGTAGACGAGTGACACTGAGTAATGGAGGTCGTTGTAGGGGGAATACCAATGCCGGGATATATCGCACAATGCAGAGGGTGTATAACAGCAATAATTCCTTCCTGCAAAGATACCTCTCAATGCCGGACTCCCTCAATGCCAGCAATTTGTATGATGTGTCTATTCCCGGTTCAACCGAGCGCCCGCTGCAGCGCTCGAAGAAAATGGCGAACATACATTGCGTCTGCGTCAAAGTTAAGCTGGCATATGAACGCATAAATGAGAGCAGAAGGCTGAATGCCATCAACTATGTCTATCTTGGATCCATTCATGGCGGACCGCCGTTACATCAAGGACTTACCTTGGATGAACAGGGTAATTTATTGTTAATAAAAGGGAAAAGTAAAGATTTGTTTAAAAGTGGCTGGTTGAGCGCTGCCCGGGACTCAAAGTTTTATATTGCCAAAATTGATCTGTGGGAAGAGTATAAAATACAATTTTCTCGGTTAAGTATCAACCATGAAGGTCAACTTATTGCTTGGGCAAAGCGCGAAAACGTGCAGTATGAAATTGAATTCAACATGGAAGATATAACAAAAGAAATCTATTTAGATAGACCTGTTGATACCACTTCGCATATTGTTGTACAGGTCACAAAATTATCTATACCGGTCCATAATTATTCTTCATTGCAATTTAATTTGGATGAAAAAAATTCGATTAAATTTTTTTTTACAAATGGAGCGATCTATTTGAAGGAAATTTGGAATGATAAATATCGATACAGCTATGATCTTATGAAACATAAGCTTAATTTACCACTGCCCTCCAGGGCAAAAATTTTATCGGCAACAAAGGTGGCTAATCAAGTTAAATTATGCATTGTTCAGGATGGAGCAACGCGTATTAAGTATTTCTCACCCCATCATGTCAATATGCAGACCTGCAATGTCAAGCATTTAAGCCATAAGCCAGTACAGAATTTTTATTCGGGTACCGGCGCGGATCCTTATGAAAAGGTTCGCTCCGGTCTGCCATTTGACAGACAGAGGCTGGGTAATTTCAGTAGCAAGAATATCCCTCTTCTTTCTTCTTTGATTGAAAATTTCCGCGGAAATTTTAAAAAAGCTAAAAATGCCCATTTCGCCGGAGATAACTACCGAACCGGACGCTTTCTGGTAAAAGCCATCGACCCCGGCGTGCAATGCGTGGTTGAAACGGTGAGGGAGGCAGTCTCGCCAAAAACGCCTTCATCCGGTTTGGCCCAGCGTCAGGGCATCGTCCAGGAGATCTCACAACTCAGCGGTTTTGTGCAGGATACGAGGCTCGACAAGGTTTTTTCTTCCGCCAGCGATTATTTCAATAAGACGACCCCGTTGGCGCAAAACCTGAAGCTTTCGTTAAGTCTGTTAGAGGAAAATGATTCCGTTTCATTAAAAATCAGCAAAAATGCCGCGCTTTTTTTTGGCATCGCGGCAGCCGGCATCCCTTTCGTGGGATGGTTTGCCGGGGTATTGGCGCGCCGGGGTAATGAGGTGAGTCTGACCCTTACGAAAAGCGAGAGCGGTAATATCTATTTTAGTTTTATCAAAAACAACGCCAACTCGCTGGTGGTATTGGCCGGTACCGGCCAGGGTTTGGAAGATAAAGGTAAACTTCTCTCGGCAAGCGGTATTGATTTCATCACCTTTCTCCCCGTGGAGGCCAATCTCATATTGGCGGGCAATTCTGAGAATGAGCATAGTTTTAATTTTGAAATAAAATGGTGCGATATAGACTTTTTTTTGGAAAAACTTTTGAATCCGGGCGATATGATTGAGCAGGTGGAGGAATGGGTGACGGGCGCAACGCTGAAAAAAACCAGGGACAAAAACATCACCTTGTCATTGGAGGCTAAAAGTGAACTTCGGGGTCAGGTCGGTTTTATGGCAAACGCCAATACCTTTCTTGTGCTGCCACGCACCGCAATGGGCGCCGCCGCCACCGTGAATTTTTGCGATTATGCTAAAAGTGAAAGTGTCACCATAAGCGACTTCGGTGATAAAAATAATCTTTTAAAAGAAAAATCTTCCAAAACCATTTTCCTGAGCTCGTCGTTGAATGCGTACGATGAAATAAAGATCATGCCCATCGCCTTGACCGGTTTGAATGCGCCGGGAAATCAAATTATGTGTTACCCACTGCCGCTGGTTGAGGAATCGAATCAACAATTACCCTTTAACCATAATAAAGTTTCCCGCTTTTTTCATTTAGATGACAAATCGCTGCATCAGAAATTTCCCCCCCTGGGTGTAGTGGAAGGAAATATAACGGATACGACCGTTGAAAGCGACAGTCTCACCGGGGCGCAAATCAACGGCCCGGAGCGCTCGGAGTTGCCTCTTAACCTCAACGGCCCCTACGGCGGGGTGCAGGAGTTGATTGAAAGTCTCAAACTGGCGTTGAAACGGGCGAGTACCGATGAACATGGTTATCAATCTATAAAACCGGGTGAAAGCCTCGGCAGCTTTATCATCTCCTCGGGAGATTTCAAAGAAAATCTGCTGTTGGCGGCAAAAAACCTTCGGCCGCAGGTGTCGCCCTTTACCCCTGACGCTAAACCAACCTTTCGGACGCGGATCAACCGGGCCCTGAAACCTTGGACCAAAAATACCACCCTGCGAGAATATTTAACGCAACAGGCCGGAAAGAATGTTTCCAATGATGGTCCCGCCGCCGACTCCGCGCGCACGGCGTTTGATTTTGTCAAAGCGATAGAGAAATATGCGGCGCGAAGCAATCGGAAAAGTAATGGAAAACGATCCGCTGTCATGGCGGTAGCCACGTACCGCTTACAGAAACATACCCGTGATGTGTTTGGTAAAGAGTTTGATCGGATTTGCGATTCCGTGAATCAAAAAAGCGAGGCGGGGAGGATTATAGACAGCGAGCTGCGCTGGTTAATGGATCTCAAGCAATTGCTTTTGGTTGATAAATCAGGAAAAAATCCATTTTATCAACTGGATAATATCGCAATGGTCAGGCAAAACGCCATCACTCTTGAAGTCAGTACGCTGCCTTTTACCCTCTTTCATATTGCTCGTAAAACCACGTTGGTTTATTCCAAATCACTTTCCACTATCAATTTTGAATACCGCGATGGTGAATTATTCCCCTATAAATTTATCTCGTCCGCCAAAATCATGCCGGATCTGTTCTTATAGGTAAAGCCGGCAACCCTTCCGTATTTGTCTTTATGTAGACATTAACTTTTGAATAGTCTATTCTAAGACTAAAGCCGAAGGGGATATGTCATGGCGATACCGCAGAAATTAGACCGCTATCAAGATAAAAAAAGAGCCGCCGCAGTCGGTTTAAAGGCGGCTATGTCCATTTTGGATAAATGGGGCAGCACGCCGGAACAGATACAGTCCATACTTCAAATGTCTAAAGCGTCCTTTTATAAATTCAGGAAGGACCCGGGGGCGGCGCAATTGAGCCACGATCAATTCGAACGTCTGAGTTATCTGCTGAACATTCATGCCGCGCTGCGTACGCTGTTTGAAAATCCGGAAAACATTTACGGTTTTATGGCGATGAAAAATCACAACTCTTATTTTAACGGGCAGGCGCCGCTGGAGCTGATTGGCACCGGCCATTTCGGCACTCTGTATGAAGTGTATAAGCATATAGATGCGTTGCGTGGCGGCCTATGGTGATAAAAGAGCCGGTGGAGCTTCCCTCGCTTAATATTCAACGGCAGCGGGGTTATCGCCTGATTAATTCAAAGTATCCGCCCATCGCGTTGTTTGACGACGTCGCCGATGAGGAGGAGTTTGAAACCCTTTATGAGTTACAGGCGCTAACGAATCCACGTTTGCAAAACAGCGCCGGATTACCGGGTTTTTTGCCGGCCGGCGAGATTCCTTTCGGCATAACCGGCTGTTCCTATGCCGTGGCGCCCTTTACCCATGTCAATCCCTTGGGCAGCCGCTTTTCCGACGGCTCGTACGGCATGTTGTATATTGCCGATGATATGACCACCGCCTTGACGGAGGTGACCTATCATCAGGAACATTACTGGCAACAAGTCGAAGGTTTGAAATATGATCGCATGGTGATGCGCAGCCTGGTTTTTATCTTCGACCCGGAGCCGGCGACCGATGCGCTGGTGCTACCGTTTTCCCATCCGATTTACGATGCCCATAGCTATAATGCCGCAAGAGCGTTGGGGCTGTCCCTGAAAAACCAAGGCTGCAGGTCGTTGCGCTATCGTTCAGTCAGGCGGGCGGACTCGGTGTGCTGGGGTTTGTTCACCCCGAAGGGCGTGAAAAGCGTACTGCAAAGCGCACATTATGAATTTATCTGGGATGGGAAAAAGATCGACAAGATCGATCGCATTGTCTCCGCGCATACACTCAAGTAATCCGCGCATTTCCAAATACGTTATTCCTTTCTGATGTGGCGATTTACAACAGGACTAACGCACGCCGCCCGGCACCATATGGGTCATATGCTGGCGGGAATAATGTCGCAAAACGCCGGTTTGCGTCAAATCGGCTATTATCCGGCCCGGGTCATGCCGCCGCGGATCCAACAGCAGTCCCACCACCGTACCGCTGTGGGCAACGTTCAGACCGAACAGGTCATGACGCTCCACCACGCGCAGCAGGGCGTTAAAGGCCGGTTTGGGCAGGTACAAATCGCTGGCGGCGGCGCTCAGGGTAGTGGCTTCGCCTAATCTTCGGCGGGATTCGCTGCGGCAGGCGGTTTGGAACATTTGCCAGGCGCTGTCCAATCGTTCGCCCTGTTGCCGTACGGAATCCTTGTTAATGCGACGATGAAAGGCGGCGGTGGTAAGGGTATCCGCACTTTCCAAAATCAATATGTCCAGCGCGGGCAGCCATGGGTAGGCAATGTGGCAGGTGCCGTAATGATGATCGAACAGCGTCAGCGCCCGGAATACCGTACTGTCGGTGGGTTCCAGGCGCAGGCAGAGATCCGCCAGCTGGCGTTCATCCAGCGCGCGGTGTAAATAGCGGGCGGTGGCAACGGCGGTGGCGGCAATATCCGCCGTACTGCTGGCCAGCCCTTTTGCCAGGGGGATGGTGGAACGGCAATCGATACGCAGCGGAGGAATCTCGCCTTGTTGATGGCCGAAATAGTCGATGACCTGTTGCAGCATCCGTCGGCTCAGGGGCCGTTCGTCCGCCGCCGGCTCGCCTTCGCTGACCTCCACCTCGCTGTACCAATCAATGGGGCAGGAAATCAGCTTCTCGCCGCCGGCGATCCAACCCTGGATAAGTTCCCCGCAGGAGGCCGGACAACGGGCGTCAGCCATGGAATAGGACCTTCATGGCGTCCAGCAGGCGGCGGTTGTCCTCATGGCCGCGGACGGCAAGCCGATAATAGTCGGCGGTGAGCCCGGGATAATTGCCGCAGCTGCGTATCAACAGGCGAGAGTTCAGCAGGGCGGTTTGCAAATCAAACCCCTGACGCAGGCAGCGCAGGAAGATATAATTGGCCGCCGGCCGCCAGGTTTTTATCTCGGGCAGCGACCCCAGACCCCCCAGCAGGTAGGACTGCTCTTCCCGCAGCCATTGCCGGGTGCGCTGCTGGTATTCCCGGTCGTCCAGCACCCTTTCACCCGCCAGGGCGGCAAAAGCATTAATGGTCCAGGGCGGGCGGCGGCTGCGTAGCTGCTGCAGCGCCGGTGTATTACTGCTTACCAGATAACCGAGCCGCAGGCCGGGAATGGCGTAAAACTTGGTCAGGGAGCGCAACACGAAGATATGGGGCCAACGCCCTAGTTCCGGGATCATTCCGGGGTCGTCGGGAATGAAATCCATAAACGCTTCATCAATCACCAGCAGAATATCCAATTCATGACAGCGCTTAGCGATAGCCTGCAACAGAGCGGGTTCGATTAATTGACCGGTGGGATTATTGGGTGTGCACAGGAACAGGCAGTGAATACCCGGGCGCAGGGCCGTCAGCAAACGATGGTCGGGGCGAAAATCGTCTTGTTCTCCCAGCGGGTAGTCTTCGATGAGGCATTCCATCCACTGGAGGGCACGGCGATATTCGGCAAAACCCGGCGTCAGCAGCAGCACGGTTTTATGCCGCAGCAAACAGGCGAGATCAAAGATAAGCTCAGTGGCGCCGTTGCCCGCCAGGATCCAGGATTCCGGACAATCGTGATGCCGGGCGAGCCGCTGGTGCAAGCGGCGGTATAAAGGATCTGGGTAGCGCTCCGCCAGGGCCAGCTGTTCCACCAACGCCTCACGCAGGCGCGCCGGCATACCAAGTGGGTTAATATTGGCGCTGAAATCGGTAAGCGTGCTTTCATCAATGCCCAATTTCAGCGCCATTTCAAGCACGTTGCCGCCGTGCTGATTGGGTTCCGCCATACTCGCGCGCTCCTTTATGCAAAATCTTGTCGCTGTTTTAATGACTTTCACACGGCCTATCCTATGCGGCGGCCGTTCATGGCAACTACCATGGCGGGGGGGCAATCCTCACTACATCATTTGCAGCAGCGACAGCGAGGCCACCTCGCCGATAACGATCAAAGACGGCGCCCCCAGCCCGGCGAGGCGGGATTGCTCGGGTAGCGTCGCCAGGGTGGCCAGCACCATGCGCTGTTCGGGATGGCTGGCGTTCATGACCACCGCCGCCGGGGTGTCGGCGGCCCGGCCATTGTCCATCAACTGGCGGCAAATATCCGCCAGTCGCGACATGCCCATCAGGATAACCAGCGTGCCCTCCAACTGCGCCAGTAACTGCCAGTTATGGGGGTCTTTTCCGTCGCGCAGATGGCCGGTTATCACATGAAATGACGAGGCAAAATCACGATGGGTAACCGGGATGCCGGCCCGGGCCAGGCCGCCGATGGCCGAGGTAATGCCCGGCACCACTTCGCAAGGGATACCGGCGCGCGCCAAGGCTTCGGCTTCTTCGCCGCCGCGCCCGAAGACAAAGGGGTCGCCGCCTTTCAGGCGCACCACCTTGCGTCCCAGACCGGCCTGTTCCACCAGGATGGCATTAATCTGTTCCTGCGGAATCGGGTGATGATCGGCGCGTTTACCCACATCTATCAAAACGCAGTGGGGGGCGGCCTCCTTGAGCAACACCGGATTCACCAGTCGATCGTATACCACCGCGTCCGCCTGGCGCAGACACTGCATACCCATAACCGTCATCAGTCCCGGATCCCCCGGACCGGCGCCTACCAGCCAAACCTTACCCGACATGCTGTGCCTCTTTTCGTTGCCCCATTTATTACTGGCTAAAGCCGACCCGCATGACGTCGCGGGCGATCATCAACTCTTCATGGGTGGGGATGACCGCTACGGTCACCGGCGCCCCGTCCTGCTGAATAAACGTCTCATTGCGCTGATTTCTATCCTCGTCCAAGCGGATGCCGAGGAACCCGAGATCACGGCATACCCGCCGGCGAATCCCGGCGGAATTTTCACCTATCCCGGCGGTAAAAATAACCACGTCAAGTCCGCCCATTTGAGCGGCATAACCGCCGATACCGTTGCGGATACGGTCGGTAAACATGGTCAGCGCCAGTTCGGCGCGGCGGTGACCGGCCGTAACGGCGTTTACAATATCACGACAGTCATTTGAAATTCCCGATATCCCGAGCAATCCTGACTGGTTATTCATGATCTCAAGCAATTGTTGTGCAGATTTATTTTCCCGCTCGGCGATAAACGGCAAAATCGACGGATCGATATCGCCGCAGCGAGTGCCCATCATCAGTCCGGCCAGGGGGGTAAATCCCATGGTGGTGGCCACGGAAAGTCCGTTATGGATAGCGCACAGACTGGAGCCATTGCCCAGGTGACAGGAAATCATCCGCAACCGCCGACTGTCCCGGCCCATCAGGCGGGCGCAGGTTTCGCCGACATATTTATGGCTGGTGCCGTGAAAGCCGTAGCGGCGGATGCCGTAATCCGCATAATAATGATAGGGCAACGGGTAGAGATAATCGGCTTCGGCCAGGGTCTGGTGAAACGAGGTGTCGAACACGCCCACCGTTACCGCCTGCGGCAGCCGCCGGGAAAAGGCCCGGATGCCGCGGGCATTGATGGGATTATGGCTGGGGGCCAGTGCGCTGAGCTTTTCAATTTCCGCCAGCGACGGCGGGTCGATCAACGCCGAATCCTTGAAATATTCGCCGCCGTGGGCGACGCGGTGGCCTACGCCGTTGATGGTTGCCAGGGAGGTGACGATGCCGCGCTCCACCAGAGCATCAAGGAGATAATCCGCCGCCTGCCGGTGATCGCTTATGGGCAGGGTGAGCTGATGTTTATTGCCGCCGGTTTGCAGGGTAAATGACGCGCTGCCGGTACCCAGCCGTTCAAACAGGCCTTTCGCCAGGGTGATTTCTTCCGGCATGGAAAATAATTCAAATTTTAGCGAGGAACTGCCGGAATTAACCGCCATAATAAGGTGTGTCATCTGTTACTCCGAGAGATTATTCCAGATACATCAGCAGCGGCGTTAAACCTTCCCGCCCCATGGCCGATACGCTGAAAAGCGGATCCGCGCCGGCCTGCTTTAATTGATAAATAATAAATTCCCGCTGTTTATCCGTTACCAAAATATCCGACTTGGTGATAATGCCGATAACCGGTTTATTAAACAGCGTGGCGAACATCGGTGAAAAATAGCAATTTTCACTGTCGATATTTTGCACCAACCCCACCACGTCGGCTTCATAGGCGCTGGAGAGCAGCGCATTATAAAAGTGGCGGTTCTCGATATACTCTCCCGGGCTGTCAATGGCGTCGTCCAGATAAACCATCGACTGGGTTTTACGGTAAACCAGCGGCTCGCCGCGTAAACACTGTAGTAAGGTGGTTTTTCCCGACCGGCTCGGTCCCAGCAGCAGCAAACGTTTCATCCCTCAGGTCCGGGTCAGCGCGCAGGGGGTGAATTTCATCACGTCCCCCAGGGTATATATCACCTGCTTTAGGGCATACTCCACCGAAGAGACGTCGCCACAAATAATCACCGCACCGGTAAAACGATCGATAAAGCCGATTTTCACCGCCCCGGATTTCGTGGCGATATCGCTGGCGATAATCGACGCTTCGCTGGGGGTGATGGTGAGGATGCCGATGGCATTGTCATCCTCGTTCAGGCCGAGCTTTTTATAAATATCTTTATTGGGATTGGCAATTAAATGCGCCAGCGTGATTTGTTTGCCGGGTACATATTCCTGAATCACGCGTTCAGTCTTTATATCGGTATTCATGGTGGCCTGCTTTTACGCTAAACAACGGCGTCTATTATTGTCTCGATATCCTTGTCCGTTACCGGACGCGGATTGGTGACAAGCGTAGCGTCATGTAATGCGGCGCTTACCATAGCCGGCCTGGCGAGGCGTATTTTTTCGCTCCCCAGGGATAAGGCGCTTAACGACGGGGGAATGCCGATTTCGCGTTTGAGCTGGGAAATGTGATTGAGTAACTGTTGCAAGGCGGCCCCATCGTCGCTTTGCCAGGGCGCCAGGGCGCATAACCTGGAAAGGCGCGCATATTTTTTCGCCGCCCGGGCATCCCGGCTATTGAAGCGGATCACCTCGGTTAACAGCAATGCATTGGCCAGACCGTGCGCCACGTGCAGCTGACCGCCGAACTGGTGGGCGATGGCATGGGTCATGCCCAGTCCGGCCTGGCTGAACGCCATGCCGCCCAGGGTGGACGCGTTGTGCATTCTTTCCCGGGATTGCAGGCAATCGCCTTTGCGGCAGGCGGCGGGTAAAAAATGGAACACCAACTGAGCGGCCTTTTCCGCCAGCGCGTCGCTGAAATCGCTGGCGCCGGTTGAGACATAGGCTTCTATGGCGTGGGTCAGAACGTCCATGCCGGTATTCGCGGTCACCGACCGGGGCACCGATACCACCAGCCGGGGATCCAGCAGGGCGATATCGGGATAGATAGCCTGGTCGAACAGCGGATACTTCACGCCCAGCGCCGGATCGCTTATCACGCTGGCGCTGCTGACTTCCGAACCGGTGCCGCTGGTGGTGGGAATGGCGATGAAGGTTTCAATGGTGATGCCCAGCTTGCGGCCGAAAAACACCATGGCTTTGGCGGCATCGATGGCGGAGCCGCCGCCGAAGCCAATCACCACCTGCGGTTTGATGGCCTGCAATTGAGCGATCCCGGCCACCACCGTGGTGATGGGAGGATCGGGCATGATATCGCTGAACAGGCTGACCCGGTCGGCGTCCAGATGTGACTTCAGGTACGTTATGGCATCGCCCCGGGCCAGGAAAGCGTCGCAAACCACCCAGACATCCTTGTGGCGATACTGCTCCAGCTTGTCCAGGCTGTCGGTGCCGCTATAGACCCGCGTCGGGAGAATAAAACGTTTCATGGCTTTTCCCTTATGCTCAACGGATTGAAAACGCGTTGGTCAGGACACAGCGGCGATGGCGGGCGAAATTACGCGCCGAAGTGGTGCCTTCGCCGGTGGGCGTGGCAATGGTAAAGGTGGTGAAACCTTCGGCGCCGACGCCGATACCGGCATAGGAAGGACCGTTTTTGACAAATATCGAGGTTTGCAGCAGCCGTGCCGCCTTATTCAGGCGCGAGACATTTTGCGAATGCATGGTGGCGGTATGGTGCAGGCCGCCTTCCACCTTAAGCGCCAACTGCAGCCCGGTGTCGAAATCCCTCACCCGCACCACCGGCAGGATCGGCATAAGCTGTTCCACCATCACCAGCGGGTCGTCGGCGGAGACTTCCACCAGCAGCAGGCGCGGCGCTTTGTCGGGTACCGGCAGCCCGGCCGCTTTCAGCAATGCGGCGGGGCTTTTCCCCACGACCGCTTTATTGGCGTGGCCGTCGATGATGGCCAGCCGGCGCAGCTTATCGATGTTTTCGCCGTCGGTTATCAGCAAGGCGCCGCATGTTTGCATCTCCGCCAGCAGCGCATCCGCCACGCTCTCCACCACAATCAGGCTTTTTTCGGCGGTGCAGGGCAGGTTGTAATCAAACGACGCGCCGCTGACGATGTCCTGGGCGGCTTTATCAATCACCGCGGTTTCATCTACCAGGCTCGGCGGATTGCCGGCACCGGCGCCGATGGTTTTTTTGCCGCTGTGCAGGGCCATGTTGACGATGCCGGGGCCACCGGTAATAGCCAGCAGGGCGATGTCAGGGTGCTTCATCATTTGCTGCGTCGATTCGAAACTTGGCTCGCGCAGGCAGGTCACCAGGTTGTGAATACCGCAGGCGGTAAAAATAATGGCTTCGATCTGTTCAATCAGCCATAACGACACGTTTTTGGCGCCGGGATGCGGGCTGAAAAAGACGGTATTACCGGCGGCCAGCATGCTGATGCAGTTATTGATGATGGTTTCGGTGGGATTGGTGCTGGGGGCCACCGAACCGATGACGCCGAACGGCGAGTACTCGAACAGCACCATGCCTTCGTCACCGGTAAAAGCGTCGGTCACCAGATCTTCCACCCCAGGGGTGTTTTCCAGCGCGGCTCGGTTTTTCAGGAATTTATCCTCCACCTTGCCCATGCCGGTTTCCTCGGCGCCGCGTTCCGCCAGCACTTGCAAATGGGGCGCCAGTTCGCGGCGCAGGGCGGCGATAACCCCGCTGCGGGTTTTCAGCGGACATTGCTGGTAGGTGAGAAAAGCGGTATGGGCGGCGCCCACCGCCTGATCCACATCATCGAACAGCGCCGAGGTGGTATTATCCCGCCGGGCGGGCTCGAGCTTTTCGCTCAGGATGGTCCGGATCAGCGTTTCCAGTTCATTGCTATTCATTACTCATTCCCCACATGACATTGCGTGATGGCCCGTTGGGCGATTTGCCGGTCCTGGTCGACGGTTCCGCCGCTGATGCCCAGCCCGCCTACCAGTCGGCCGGCGCGATAGAGCGGATATCCGCCGCCGAAGGTGACAATCTTGCCGCCCATCGAGGCTTCCAGTTGATAAAGTGCGGCCCCCGGCTGTACCGCCGGACCGAGATTGTGCGTGGCGGTTTTCAGCGCCACCGCGCTAAAGGCCTTTTTCGGCGCGAGTTCGAGGGAGACCAGCAGCGCATCGGGCATACGGTAAGTCATGACCGGGTTGCCGTGGGGATCCACGATGGACATGACCACCGGTACCGCCAACTCCCGCGCCGCGTCCAGGGCCGCCCGCATCAGACCGTGCACCAGGGCGAAATCCGGACCGTCCGATGTGCTCAGCGGAACAGTCGGCGGAAGAGGGCTGCTTTTCTCCTTGAGAGAACGGTTTTTCATATCGGGTTCCGACCTGTCGAGAGGCCGGGAATTCTGCCCATCGATAACGTCGCTTTGTTGACCGGGTCCCGGTTTAACGTGACGCTGCAAATTCCTCTCGTCGGCGGCGTTTTTTTCACCGCCGGCCGCTGCCAGATAGCGGCGCATCACCTCGCCGATGACGGCCTCGTTTTTCCCCCGCTGGTCTTCGCCGCGCGCCAGGGCATAGAGGCAATCCGACAGCCGGTTCAGGTAGCGCAGCACCTCAGGTCTAACCGTCACCTCATCCGCCAATTGCACCACCAGCCGCTCCGCCCGTCGCGCCACGGTGCGGGCCAGATGCAGCTGACTGCCCGCCGGCGTATCGCCGGGCAAGACAAAACCGGTCACCGGCGGCAGCGCCGCCATGCAGCGATCGATGCCTTGTTCCAACCGGGCGATCTGCTCGGCGCCGATGCGCCGCACCCGGGCGTCCCGTTGCGCCGGTTGCGCGTCCGCCAGCTCGGCCCCCAGCCAGAACAACTGATGTTGGATCTCCAGCACCAACTGCCGGTTGAGCGGATCCTCCACCTGCCGGGCGGCCACGCTCAGGCAGGCGTTTAGCTCGTCCACCGTGCCGTAGGCCTCTACCCGCGGATGATATTTTTTCAGACGCTGCCCGCCGATAAGCGACGTGGTGCCGTTATCGCCGGTTTTGGTATAAATGCTCATGCCAGCTCCTTATAAATCGTTAAGGAACAAAACTGTCTATAATGCCGACAATAGCCAGATCGATGGCCTGGTTAGGTTCGGCGAAAACCCACCGCGCCGAGGCGCCGCGCGCCACCAGCACGATTTCACCCTCGCCGGCGCCGACGGAATCCACCGCCACTTCCTGTTGGAAAATGCCGGCGGGGCTGGAACCGTCGGCGTTGACCGGTTCGATCACCATCAATTTTTTGCCCAGCAGCGAAGGTGATTTCTGGGTCGAGACCACCGAGCCGATAACGCGCGCCAATTGCATGTTTTAGTCCTGCCTGTAAAGTTGAAGACCACGTTTGGCAACCTCATCCCTGGCCAGCGCGGTAAGCAGTACGGTGCGGGCCAGTACCAGGTAACCCGGCGACAAAGTGACGATATCGCCATAACCGGCCACCCGGCGGGCCAGTAAATGAACCGCCAGACCGTTGCCGGTGCAAAAACGCAGCGGCAAACGCGCCAATCCGCTCACCGGCAGCCGGCCGAAATCGGCGGGATCGAGCTCCAGGGTCACGGTCATGCCGTAGCGCCAGGCTTGCCGCAGGGCGTCCATGGCTGCGTCCTCTTCCACACCGGCGGTCAGCCGGTGCAAAAAAAACGGCGTGGTATGAGTGACGCGCAGACGGGCATGGCGCAAAGGGACGCCATGTGACCACTCCCTCGCCAGCGACGACAGGCTGAGCACCAATTCGGCGTGCCGGCGCTGCTGCAGGCGGGTTATCACCCGCGCTACGCACTCCGCTATCCATTGCTCCTGCGTCGGCCCGGCGGCCATGCCCGGCGTAGCGCAATGCTCCCGCGTCGGTTCGGCGGCCATGCTCAGCGTTGCACAGTGCTCCCGCGTAGGTCCGGCGGCCATGTTCAGCGCTCCACCAGCACCGCCGATGCGCTTTCGTCACCGGCGTCCGCCGCATTCGCCTCGTCGGTGTCGATATGCATTTCCAGCCGCATATGCTCGCCCACCCGGATCACCACATCGTCAAATATCAGTCGTCGGCCGGTTCCCCGCAGCGCCACCCGCACCTGATCCCCTTGTTTGACGCCGAACAGCAGTGCGTCCAGGGGCGACATATGGATATGCCGTTGCGCCACGATGACGCCATGGGGTAATTCCATTTCGCCGCTGGCGCTCACCAGCCGGATGCCGGGGGTGTTCTGTAAATTGCCGGACAGTCGCAGCGGGGCATCAACCCCCAGCAAACGAGCGTCGGTGCGGGAAATTTCCACCTGCGACCGGCCGCGCAGCGGGCCGAGGATACGCACATTTTTCAGCTGGCCTTTCGGCCCTATCAGGTTTACCACCTGTTCGGAGGCGAACTGGCCGGGCTGATACAGATCCTTTTTAAAAATCAGGGGTCGGCCCGGGAATAAATGCTCGTAATCCTCAAGGGATAAATGCAAATGCCGGTTCGATACGCCCAGCGGTATGGGCCGCCGTTGCATATCGAGCAGTACGTTTTCCACCAGGGACCTCAGTTCCAGGGTTTCCATCAGACGTTGCCTCTTTGTGCATAATGAATACATGCCCCGCGGGGCTCGCCTTTACGGCGCGTGCACGCCGGGTCGCGGCATAAATTGCAGCCGGCCGTCGCCGGCGCGGGGATTTCCGCCGGCTCGCCCAGGGATGGTGCCGGCGATGGTCCTGGCGGCGACGGTTGGACGGCCTCCGTTTCATCCGTGAGATGCGCCGCCGCCCCAGTCATCGCGTTCACCGCCGACACGAAAACCGGTTCGGTACTCTCCGCACCATGGGCGGAAAGTGCCGGTTCGGCGTCACTTCCGCCATCGGCGAGGGCGGGCGGCGCTGCTATTTCTGGACCGGATGACGCCGGTGCTCTATCGGCGGCGTCAGGTGCCGATATCAACCTGACATCCGTCTGTGCGCCGATGCCCGCCGGTTCGGTATCGCCCGTCGCCTGTTCCGGCATCGGGGCCGCGCCGTGGGGCGCTGTCCAGCTATCCAACGCGGCGGAGGGGCGGGCAATGACCCGGTCCGCCACCCAGCCGCGCTCCAGGCGGGCCAGCGCCGCGCCGTCCGCGATGGCGGCATTGACCGAGGCCACGTCGCCGGTCACGCTCACCAGCATCCAGCCGGAGCCGTTGGTTCTCTCGATACCGGTAATTTCGACGCCGGCCGCTTTGACCATGCTATCCGCCGCCTTGACCGCCAGCGCCAGGCCGGCGACTTCAAGTAAACCCAGTGAGGTTTTCATAGGGCCGCCCCGGGGTTATTCACCCAGTACCGGGGTGGATTTAGGTAAGAAACCCTCCACATCCGAATGGGGCCGCGGGATAACGTGGGTGGAAATGACATTGCCGACCCCCTCGGCCGCCGCGGCGCCCGCATCCACCGCGGCCTTGACCGCGCCGACATCCCCCCGCACCATGACCGTTACCAGGCCCGATCCGATCTTTTCATAGCCCACCAGTTGAACATTGGCCGATTTGACCATAGCATCCGCCGCCACAATGGCGCCCACCAAACCTTTGGTTTCGATTAGTCCCAACGCGTTATTCATCACTTCTCTCCTGTTTAGGGCGACGTAAAAAAGTGTGTTGCCCGGTATTATTTGAACGGTAGCCCTTTAACCAGCCGCGCCGCGTTGCAGCCCAGCCGACGTATCTCTTCCGCCGTCCGGCTTGGATAATGCGTCAGCACAAACAGCGGCCGGGAAACGGGCAAATGGGGGTCATGCACCACGATGTCTTCCATGCCCACCGCAATACCCACCGCCAGCGGCGAAACCGAGGAGGCCAGATGGGCCCGATCCGCCAGCGGCATATCCTGGTGGTCCCTGTCGTTAATGACAAACGGAATACCCTCTTCCTCCATGCCCAGCAGCAGTTGCCGCCAGGTCTGCGTTTTTGCCGGCCTGTCGGCAAGCACCAATATGGCCGGATGGGTCATCTCGGTCAGGTTCATACCGCGCCTTCCCGGGTCCAGGACAGCACCAGACCGGTGGCGACGGCGTTACGCGGTCCTTCTGTGCCGCGGACATTGCCGCGGCCCGCCACCAGGGCGTAACGGGCCAGGGCGTCGGTAATCAACTGCGGAATTTCAAAATCCAGCGAGGAGCCTCCCACCAGCACCACAAAGGGAATATCACGGATATTGCCGGTAGGGCTGACCTGGGCCAGCGCCCGCAGGGCATTGGTGACGAAAACCCGCTCCTTGGCGGCGCGCCGCACCACCCGAACCTTTTCCAGCGCCATATCGCCGGGCAAGGGCACCAAACCGTCCTCCTTAACCACCACCACACGGGCGAAGACCGCCGGGGGCAGGGGTTTATCGAAGAACTGCACGCTGCCGTCCTCGTGACGGATATGGAACAGGCTCTCTACCTTGGCCAGGGGGTATTTTTTGATATCCTCCGCCAGTTGGCGCTGATCCAGTCCCAGCTCCGAATCGATAAGCAGCGTCACCATGTCTCCGGCTCCCGCCAGATGGGTGGCGACGATACGGCGGTTGCCGTCGATAATCGACGCATCGGTGGAGCCGGCGCCTAAATCAAGGATCGCCAGGGGAGGCTGGGTGCCCGGAGTGGTCAGCGCGCCGAGGATGGCCGCTTCCGCTTCCGCGCCGCCGATGGTGACGCGCACGCCGGTCTGCTGCTGCAGCGCATCGGCGATTTCGGCCATTTGCAGGCGATCCGATTTCACCATCGCGGCAATGCCCACCGCCTGTTCCATGAAAAACTCCCCCGCCAGTCCGCCCTTGACGTTCACCGGCACAAAGGTGTCCACCGCCAGCAGGTCCTGGATAGCCACCGCCGACGGGTCTTTATTGGTCAGCCCCGCCATGGTTTGACGTACCTGCTCCAGCATGCCGCCGATATGGGTGCCGGATTCACCGCTGGCGTTGTCAAGCCTGCCGAGGGCGGACACCGCGTTCATGATTTTTTCCGCCCCCTGGTGAACGTCGATACGGGTCATGCGGTTGCCGGCATACAGCTCCAGGTGCCCGGCGGGGATGGTGCGCGCCTTGACATCGCCCTTGGGGGTTTTCACCACCACCGCCGATCGGGTGCCGATCAACGAGCGTGCCACCGGCACGATGGCGCGGGTTTCGTCGGCAGTGAGATTAAAGACAGTAGCGATGCCGTAGGGGTTGGAGAGTTGGGTAATCACCTTGCCCTGGGCCGCCACTTCCACCGCCGCCGGCATGCCCAGCGGGATCCTGTCGATATACTGCACTTCGTCCACGATGGGCAGGGGCTTGTCCAGCCGATTGCTCACCAGTACGCCGTCGTCCCGTTGCAGTATCGCCGCGGTAATCCGGAAGCCGGCCTTGACCGCCGCGTTGATCATGGCGGCGATATCGGCGAAATCCAGCTCGGACGGGGCGATAACGATATAGGGCTGGTCCGGGGTCCGTGACAGCAACTCGCCGAAGCCGATGGTGATGCCGGCGCCGAGTCCGAGCCCGCCGGGCGTCTTCGGGTTATGGCCGATCATGGTGGATTCGGTTATCACGGTTTCGGTGATGGTTTCCATCGCCACATCGCCGATAACCGGCGTCGCCTCGTTCAGCCTGATGATGCTCACATCCCCCAGGGCGATGCCGGCCTGGTCCGCCACGCTGTTCAGGGCTTGCATAATGCCCGACAGGTTGCGTTTGGTGCCTTTGATCCCGGTGGTCTGGGTCAGCGAACTGGCGATAAAGCGCGGCTCGCCTCCTGGGGTGACTTCAGCCAGCGCCGCCTCGGTGGACGAGTTACCGATATCCACGCCTACGATATAAACCATGAGTCGCTCCGTCCGCCCGTCATCCTGTATTTAAAGTCTATAGTTAATAATCTAACGTTAATAATCTATTGTTAATCGTCGCCTTTAAGCTTTTTGCGCTGGACGTAGAGCTCGGCGGCTTCACGCACGAAACCGGCGCAAATGGTGGCTTTAAATCGACTTTCCAGCTCCTCGGCGATAGCCAGCAGCTCTTCCTTGCTGGAACGAAACGGACGCAGCGCGTTGTAGATTTCCAGCACGCGCTCATCCGGCACCGCGGTGAGTTCAGCGGCGCGTTCAAAGTTCATCGCCAGTAAACCGCGACCGGCGGCGCGGGCGATATCCGCCTGGATACGGAGTATTTCCGGCGTGATGCGCACGTCCTGGGCCGTGACCTTCCCGCTCAGCACCCCTTCCAGGGTCAAATCGTCCAGGGTCTTGCCGCTGGCGGTTTTCACCCACTCCGGATGTTTATTCGCCAGCGGATAGTCCGCCACGCCGGCGCGGACGCGGCCCGCCGCCGCCGGGGCGGCCGCCTTGGGCGCCGCGTCCTGATTGTTCATGTGCGCCAGTACGTCACGCACCATGGTTTCAATTGCTTCAGCATTCATTGTCGCTACCTTAATTCGCTCCCGCCTGGAGCGGTTCCCGTTGAGACAGGTTGACATCGCCGCGCTCAAAGCGCGACGCGCAGTTCCTGCGGCTGTTTACCGGTGACCACATATTTCGTTTCCTTGATATGCAGCACCGCCGACTTGGCCTGATATTTTGGCCGGGCCATCTGATCGTTGAGGGTCGGCACCGGATCCGGCGATTCGCCTTTGGCATAACGGGCGGCGTTTTTGCCGATCAGCCGATAGGTTTCCAGGGTCAGCAGCGGCGCCTGGGGAAACAGCTCCAGGTTCGACAGCGGCGGCAGGCCGCGCTGGTGAATCACCGTGGTGCCTTTGGACTGAATGCCCACCGAGATGCCCGAGCCGCTGAGCCGGTTGCCCTCCACCGCCACAAAGGCCACGTCAGAGGATTTAAAGCAGCGGATGACCCGGGCGCGGATGCCTTCCTCCTCTATGCCCGCTATCAGCTCCCGCAGGATCTGTTGGTGCGGGACGCCGGTGATATTGGTGGTTTGCGACAGGCCGAACGCCGGTCCGACGGCGATGACCACTTCATCCTTGTGGGTACCGGGTTTGGCGTCGCCGGTCACGGTTAAAAAGTCGCTGGACTGTGTGTTGCCGGCAATCCCGTTTCCTGCGGCGCCGGTAGATATGCCGGTAACGGGGCCTTTCCCGGCGGCGGGCGAGGGCGCAAAGGAGATCGGGTTATCCCCGGTCTGCATCTGGCTCAATACGTCGCCGATGATCTGCCGTAACAGCGTTTCATTAATTTCCATCATGGCCGCCTTTTAGCCCAATTCGTTGGGATCGAGCGCATTTGGGATGTTTTTAATCTCTTCCCAACGCGCGCCTTGCAAGCGGTATCCGGTGGCCGGACCCGCATAGTCGTTAATATCGTTCACCGCCGACAGGACCTGACCTTTGCCGATGATGATGGCCGACGTGTGCAGATAGTCGCCGGCGATCTTGGCCTTTTGCATATCCAGCACGCTTTGCGCCACATCGGGGAAGCCGTTTTCCGCCAGGGCTTTCACCACTTCCAGGCTGGTGCGATTCTTTTCGATGATTTCCTGGGCGAACTTGATGTCCTCGACTTTATTGCGCGCAGGCATGTCCTTGGAGCCGTGGGCATAGGTGGCGGCGGTGACCTCGTCATCGGTAATGGGCGGCAGGCCCATGCCGGCAAACACCGCCTGCAGCGCGCGCGCCGCTTTATTGCGGATGGCCACCGTCTCGTCTTCCCGCACCGGCCGCAGGCCGCCGTCCACCTTTAAATCCCGCTGGAGGATGTTGTAATCGTCGAAATCTTCCGCGTCTTCATTGGATCCGGCGAACATATTGTCGTAGTTCGGCACCGCGGAATAACCGGAGGAAATAAAGTCGGTTCCCGGCAGGAACTGCATCAGCAGACGGGCGGTACGACGCATATCGGAGTGGGTAAAGGTCTGGTCGTTACTGGACGCGCATTCCAAATCAAGAGAGGAGCAAATAAGGTTTTCCGCCAACACCGCCCGGATGCCGGAAGGCACCGCGGACGGAATGCCTATACAGCTTACCGAACCGTTTTGCAGCCCCTGCACGCCGGCGGCGCGGGTGATAAAAACACAACGCGCCTCCAGATACAGCATGGATTTGCCTTCGGCGTAGCCCATCTGCACTTCCGAGCCGGAGCCGGAGGTAAAGCGCATTTTCAGACCGCGCGAGGCGTAAGAAGAGGCCAGAAAGCCTTTTGACCAGGGCGTATCGTCGCCATCGGTGAACACCGGTTCGGTCCCGTAGACGGAAATGGTCTCCGCATAACAGGTATGGCCCAGCATACCCAGCTTCAGTTCGGTGGCTTCCTCCAGCGAGCATTGCGTCAAGACGCCGGGACGGCCCACCTGTGAACCCACCAGCAGAGCAATAGCGTTAAACGGCGCGTAGCGCGCCACCGCCACGGTGGTTTCCTGTTCATCGAAACCGCGGAACGCGCCTTCAGCGGCATCGGCGGCGATTTGTACCGGGTTATCCTGGATATTGGTGACGTGCGCCTGCTGGGACGGGGTGCGGCGTGCGCGCATTTTCTGCATCGACATCATCATTTCCACCACGTTCATCTGCGACATGACTTCGACGATTTTTGCCGGCGTCATGGCGGTGGTGAGCGGAATGATATCCGCGCGCGATATATTCGGGTCGCACAGCATCTTGGCCAGTTTTACCGAGTCCATCGCCATGACTTCTTCGGCGCGGGGCAGGTTGATGCCGTAATTGGCGATAAAATGGTCAATCAGGTCAAACTGGGCGCGCGGCTTGCCGTCCAGCTCGGTGACCTTGCCGTCCGCTATCTTGATGGACGGTTTGGGATCGTTGGGGCTTTCCATGGCTATAAAGCCTTCTTCCACCCACTCTTTGACGAATCCGTCCTGGTTAACCGGCCGTTTCGCCAATGCTTCAAATCGCTTGGATTTCATGCCATCCCCCTAAGGAATCATATATATGACGGACGATCGTTATGCGGCGCCGCCCCCAGCGTACCCAGCAGCGTTTTGCCGATTTCACGGGCGGAGATCACCGCCTGGCGTACCGCGCCGGAATCGCCGGACACCACCAGAATCACTTCGTTGCTGAAACTGGTGCCTTTGGCGGGGGAACTGTAGGCCACCACATCCACATTGGCGGATTTCACCGCGGTATCGGCCATCACCACGCCGATGGCTGCGGGTGCGCCGACTATTATCCCGCAGGCTTTGCCCAGGGGGGCGCCGAACGCTTTTTCCAGCGCATAGCTGGCGCGGGCGCTGTATTGCAGCTCGATATGGCCGGCGTCATTGGCGTAAACGTCGCCAAACGTACGATCCAGCTCTTTGAGCGCCACCTCCACCGCCCGTTTGACATCGGAGACGTCTTCGCCGCCAAAGATAATCAAGGAGCCGTGGCCGGCGCCGCCTTTGGTATCGCGCGCCAGTTCAATACTGACCACTTCGGTGTTGGTGGCCTTCACCGCTTCGTCCGCCGCCATAATGTGCGGACCGGCGCCGGTACGTGCGCCAAGAATGCCGATGGAGCGGTAACGCTTTTCCTGTTTCATCGCCGACAGCACCTCGCTGTCGACATTGGCAATCACCAGACCGATGGTGTCGCCGATGGCCGTACCCACAAATTCAGTCAGGTTACAGGTTTTTTCCGACATATCCGGACCTCTATCCAAGGGGGTGTGAGAAGGGGACGCCGTAGCGCCATCACCGATTTTTTCCATCACCTGAGCCAAAATCTCCTCAATGGCTTTATCGGTGTTCATTCGCGGATTCCTTTAGGCAGAAATTTCTCCACATCCGCATGGGGACGCGGAATAACATGGGTCGCCACCACTTCGCCGACGTTGGCCGCGGCCATGGCGCCGGCGTCGGTGGCGGCTTTCACCGCTCCCACGTCGCCGCGTACAATCACCGTGACCAAACCGGAACCGATTTTTTCGTAACCGACCAACACGACATTGGCCGACTTCACCATCGTATCGGCCGCTTCGATGGCAGCGGTGAGACCTTTAGTTTCAACCATGCCCAGGGCTTCTTGTTGCATTTTTGTTACCTCGACCAATCATTGATATGCTTTGGGTGTCCGGCTTGAAATATACCCAAACGCTGTAAAAATTAATGGCTAGCTTGCAATGTAAATAGCGGAAATGATTGGTAAGGCGATAGCAAAAATTAGTTTTTCTAATTTCGTAAAGCTAACCGTGACAGGCTATGAGCAAAGTTATATCCATAGCAAATATCCATTATTGGTGTTTCAGTTATCATTCATCCGGCTTGCAAAAGAAGAAAAATCATGCTTCAGGCCGGTGATGATAGAGTCTATAAAAAATAGAAAATAACGAAAATGTGTTATGCGGTTTAAAATGCGAAACTCAGTAAAGACGCGGCTTGTAGCCCGGTTACTGCTTAAAATTAATTGCGGCGTCCTTATTTATTGCTCACGGTCAAAATGAAATAGTGTGTTTTATTTTTGTAATAAATAAAGATAATTGCAAGCGAGATCTCATTTGAAATAGAAATGCCTTTCCAGAGGCGTTATATGATCTATAGCTTATTCTCCGCCATACCGATTAGGGGCTGTACATTATCCATAACCCGGTGTGGACAATTAACACTTCCTCTCATTTATTATAGGGAAACACCATGAATGAAACCCTTAAATCACTCAAAGGGCCATGCATTGCCGAGTTTTTAGGCACCGGACTCTTTATTTTTTTCGGCACCAGTGTCCTGAGCGCGTTGAAAGTGGCCGGTGCCGGTTTCGGATTATGGGAAATCTGCGTGGTATGGGGGCTGGGCATTGCCCTGGCGGTCTACCTGACGGCGGGTATCTCCGGCGGCCACCTTAACCCGGCGGTTACCATCGCGTTATGGCTGTTTGCCGCTTTCGACGGAAAAAAAGTGCTGCCCTACATCGTGGCCCAGGTGGCCGGCGCGTTTTGCGGCGCGGTATTGACCTACGTTATTTACCACAATATGTTCGACCTGTATGAGCAGACTCATCAAATGATCCGCGGCAGCCAAGGGAGCCTGTTTTTATCCAGTATCTTTTCCACCTACCCGGCGGCGTCCATCAGCGTGGGCCTGGCGGCGTTCGTGGAACTGGTGATTACCTCCATCTTGATGGGATTGATTATGGCCCTGACCGATGACGGCAACGGCGTGCCCAAAGGCCCGTTGGCCCCGTTGCTGATTGGTCTCCTGGTGGCGGTCATCGGCGCCGCAACCGCGCCGCTTACCGGGTTCGCCATGAACCCGGCGCGGGATTTCGGCCCTAAATTGTTCACCTTTTTTGCCGGCTGGGGCAGTATGGCGATGACCGGCGGCCGAACGGTACCCTATTTTATCGTACCCATCGTGGCGCCCATCGCAGGCGCTCTCCTCGGCGCGGCGGTTTACCGTTTTTGCATCGGCAGCCATCTTCCCTATGCCGCTTCACGTCATCCGGCGGAGTTAAAAGCATCGAAGCCGGATTCGGCAAAATGACCAGCAGCCGCCGCGGAAGCAACAAACATATTTCCTTGGATCGGCGCGGTGGCGGCGGGGTTTAGCCTTACGTGCTATCGAACCCCCTGATGTTATAATTGTGTGCCGGAGCACATTATTAAATGGGTGAAAAATGATTGAATCTAAGGTAGCTTTAAAAAATATTCACGCAGATGAACGCGCATAATTTCGTGCCTGTATGGCATTAAGCCAATTCATCATCTTCCAGCGAGCGGTAGCGAACGGATGAAATATATCTTTTTTGTTACCACATTATTAATGGCAAGTAAAGCGCGAAAGGGGGGTAATATGAATTCCGGCAGTTTCATGGATTCAGATTTGATAAATAAAATCGCGCAGGATTTTGCAAATGCCACCAATCTGGCGGTGGTGGTCGTCAATATTCACGGTGAGGAAGTCTCGGATTTATATCATTTCACCCCTTTTTGCCAATTAATGCGCCAGGATCCGGAAATGGGACGGCGCTGCCGCATGAGCGACAGATGCGGGGGACTGGAAGCGTCAAAATCCAATCAGCCCTGCATTTATCGTTGCCATGCCGGCCTGACCGATTTTTCCATTCCGCTGCTTATCAGCGGCCATTTGGTGGGATTTGTCTTGTGCGGCCAGGTTCGGGTGCATGACACTGTTACCCTGCCGTCGGTGCAGGATTGTACCAGCATAGCCTGGCAAACAGATTATCAATTCACTGAAAACTATGAAAAAATCCCGGTAGTTGATTTCGAACGGCTCATCTCATCCGCCGATTTATTAAAAATGATAGTGGATAACTACCTGAAACAGCAGCTGGAAGTGGTGGTGTTCAAGGAGCACGGCGACGCGCCGGTGGAACGCCGGGCGGTGGTTCCCAGCCTGCACGACAGCAAGATGAAAAAAGCGCTGCGCTACATCGACGGCCATTACTCCGAGGATCTTCGGCTGGAAGACGTGGCGGCGATGGTCTATCTCAGTCCCTACTATTTCAGCAAACTGTTTAAAAAATACCAGTGTATCGGTTTTAACGCCTATGTTAATCAATTACGTATGCAAAGCGCCCGGCAAATGCTTGAACAAAGCGATTGGCCCATTGCCACCATCGCCCGTAACCTTGGTTTTTCCCAGGCGAGCTACTTTTGCAAGGTATTTCGCCAAACCTACCGTATTACTCCCCAGGCTTATCGTGAACAGCGCTTGTCGCCGCCGGAAAATAAAGATACCGTTGCTGTGTTTAATTAGTTTTATCCAGTTAACCTTTATTTAGTGTCGAGAGGATTATATTCGGCCGATCCGGATCTCATTTTTATAAATTTCCGAAAGCGAATTATTGTTATTATTATAACAGGCTGAAAAGGGTGCCGGCGGTGTCTTTTCACCTGCATGGTGAATTTGCAACAGCGAAAAAGTGTTATCGCCGGCCGATAAATTTCAAATAAATCCGCCGCCGCGAACATTTTTTTTGATCCGAAAGGGGGTATATTCCCCCGTAGATACTTTACATTAGTAACTCACGGCCGATTGCACCGGTCTATACCCTAAATCATTCGAGTTGCGGGAAAGCCAACGCACTTGCAATGTGAAGTCTGACGGGTGTAAAGGCGCCGCCGGTGGTGAAAAAATATATTTGCATTCAGGTTAAACGTGCCGCAAGGCCGTTAGGGAAGGAGGTGAAAATCCTCCGCAGCCCCCGCTGCTGTGATGCCGACGACTCCGGAATAACCACTGATCGTAGCCGATTGGGAAGGTCCGGAGAAGGGTGACGCCAAGCCAGAAAACCTGCCTGATTGCCGACAGCCTTTACCGGCTCGGTAACAACTCCTTCGGCGGGAAGCGGGTTGTCCCAGCAATGCCGTCGGGACGGAGGGTCTCCCGTAGCCATTGTTTGCGACAATCTCCCGCGGCGCCGCCGGGGATTAATGGGATGAAGATGAAAGCGATACTCATCGGCGGCGCGCAGAGCGGGACGGGCAAGACATTGCTCACCTTGGGATTGCTGCGCGCCCTGGCGCAGCGAGGTTTGCGGGTGCAGCCCTTCAAATGCGGTCCGGATTATATCGATACCGGCTGGCATCAGGCGGTAAGCGGTATTCCCTCCCACAATCTCGATGCCTATATGCTTGAATCGCAAACGTTGAATGGTCTGTTCAACCGTCACATGTCCGATGCCGATATCGGTGTTATCGAAGGCGTCATGGGTCTTTACGATGGGCTGGGCAGCGACGGCGACCAATGCAGCAGCGCATCCCTGTCCAAGCAGTTACAGGTGCCGGTGATACTGGTCATCGACGGCAAGGCGGTGTCCACCTCGGCGGCCGCGGTCGTCTTGGGTTTCACGCTGTTTGACCCGGCGGTAAAGATTGCCGGCGTCATTATCAATCGCATCTCCTCGGAAAATCATTTCAACCTCATCAAAACCGCCGTTACCCGCCACTGCCATGTGCCGGTATTGGGCTATTTGCCGCTATTGCCGGACTGGAATTTACCCTCACGCCATCTAGGGCTGATTCCGGCACGGGAGTATGAGCGCGGGCAAACGCAATGGGAGCAGTTGGCGGTAAGCGTTGAACAACATATCGATTTGGATAGGTTGCTGGCATTGGCCGAGTGCCATCCCGAACCGGGTCGACTGCCCGCGCCACCGAGCCATGAGCGTTATTCGCAGTTGACGCTGGCGCTGGCGGACGATGAAGCCTTTAATTTCTACTATCCCGATAACCTGCAATTGTTGCGGGACATCGGCGTGCGTATCGTTCGCTTCAGTCCGCTGCACGATCGGGTATTACCACCCTGTCAAATGATCTATCTCGGCGGCGGTTTCCCGGAAATGTTCGCCACCCAGCTGGCGGATAATCGACCCATGCGCCAGGCGCTGCTGCGCGCCGGAGAGAACGGCGCCGCCATCTATGCCGAATGCGGCGGCCTGATGTATCTGGGCACCGCATTGATTGTTCATGACGGCACCCGCTATCCCATGGTTGGACTGCTGCGGGGTTTCAGCCGCATGACCCAGGGTCTGAAACGCTTCGGCTACTGTGAAGGCCGGTCTCTAAACGACAATCTGCTGACGGGTCGGGGTGAAACCCTGCGCGGGCACGAATTCCACCACTCCGAATACATCACCGATGAAACGCCGTTGTTTCGCATGAGCAAGACCACCGCCAATGGGGATGACCTTCAGTGGGCGGGAGGATATGGCGGCGGCAACATTCTCGCCAGCTATCTGCATGTGCACTTTTACCAGCGGCCCGCCATGGTAAAACGCTGGCTTGATCTGGGATGCGCGCAATTATGACGGTTGCCGCGGTATTGCCTGTTCAACAGGCCGTCATATCCTTAGACGCGGTAATCACCACGGCCGATGCCGGCATGCGGCCTTTGGTACGGGGAGGCGCGGCATGTTGACTCTCAGCGCCTATATTGCCGGTTATTTTCTCGATTTGTGGCTGGGGGACCCGCCGCATTGGCCGCACCCGGTACGCTGGATGGGCAACGCCATCAGCGGTATGCAACGGCTCATTCGCCGCTGTTGCCGCCGGGAGTCCTTGCTCTATCTGGGCGGCGGCGTGCTGTGGCTGACGGTAGTGGGGGGAACCTGGCTGATATCGGACCTGCTGCTGCGGTTGCTGGCCTTTTCTCCCTGGCTGCAATGGCTGGCGGAGGTCTGGTTAACCTATACCCTGCTGGCCACCCGCTGTCTGCGCGACGCCGCCATGGCGGTGTATCAGGCCCTGCGGGCGGACACCCTGGAAGAGAGCCGCCGGCAGCTCTCCTATATCGTCGGACGCGATACGCAGCATTTATCCCGGCCGCAAATCATGCGGGCGGTGGTGGAAACCGTGGCGGAAAACAGCGTCGATGGCGTTATCGCTCCGCTGTTTTGGCTGTTCATCGGCGGCGTGCCGCTGGCCATGGCCTACAAGGCGGTAAATACATTGGATTCCATGGTGGGTTACCGGACGCCGAAATACCGGGCCATCGGGTATGTCTCGGCAAAACTGGATGATGCGGCCAACTGGCTGCCGGCGCGGCTGGGCTGGATGGTGCTGGCGCTGTCGGCGGGAGCGCTGCGCCTGGACGGGCGCGGGGCCTGGCGTATTGGCTGGCGCGACCGCCATCAGCATAAAAGCCCCAACTGCGCCTGGTCGGAAGCTACGGTGGCCGGTGCGCTGGGGGTACGTCTGGGGGGGCCCAACCGCTATTTCAATGAATGGGTGGAAAAACCCTGGATAGGAGAGGAAACCCGGGAAATCCATCTGGATGATATCACTTGCGCCATTCGCCTGATGTACCTGGCTTCCGCCATGACTCTGGTATTGCTGTGCCTGCTGCGTATTGTCGCGGCACATTATCTGCAACTACATCCGTAACAACGCCCGGAGCGATGAAAAGAATGCCTTATATCAAGCAACCGCAGCAAATCGAACAGACCAGTTTCGATATTATCCGGGACATTATTGCCCGCGAGCGGCCTGAATTTCATTTCTCCGATCCCTGGCAGGAGAAGATTATCCTGCGCGCCATTCATACCAGCGCGGATTTCGACTGGCTGGATATCCTGCATTTTTCCGCCGGGGCCCCGGGTTGCATAGCCCAGGCTCTGGAGGCCGGCTGCACGCTGTATACCGATACCACCATGGCGCTGTCGGGCATCAATAAGCATGAACTGACCCGTCTGGGCTGCCAAATACGCTGTTTTATCGGCGATGAGCAAGTGGCGTTACAGGCGTGCCGGCAGGGTATTACCCGGTCCATGGCGGCGGTGGACCGTGCGGTCAACGAACCGGGCAAAAGCCTGTTTGTGTTCGGCAATGCGCCCACGGCGCTGTTTCGTTTACTGGAACATCAGGCCGCGGGCACCGGCATCCGACCGGAAGCGGTTATCGGCGTGCCGGTGGGGTTCGTCGGCGCCGCCGAGTCCAAACAGGCGCTGGCGGAAAGCAGCCTGACCTGTATTGCCGCACTGGGGCGCAAAGGGGGCAGCAATATCGCCGCCGCCATCGTCAACGCCATTCTTTATCAACTGCGGGAGGCGTGATGGACGAGGTGATCTGGCACAACGGCAAGGCCTATCGCAAAGGCTATACCACCGGTTCCTGCGCCACCGCCGCGGCGAAAGTGGCCGCGCTGATGCTGCTGCGCCAGCAAATCATCGACAACGTCTCCATCGTCACCCCGTCAGGCGCCACGCTGCACCTGAACGTGGAACTGCCGCTGATAAGCCCGGCGCAAGCCACCGCCGCCATCCGTAAAGACGGCGGCGACGACGTGGACGCCACCGACGGCATGCTGATTTTCGCCCGGGTGCGCCTGCGCGGCGACCCGAGCATTATCATCGACGGCGGCGTCGGCGTCGGCCGGGTCACCCGCAAGGGTATCGGGCTGGATATCGGTCAGGCCGCCATCAATAAAACCCCCCGGCAAACCATAGAGGCGGCGGTACGCGAGGTGATAGGCCCCGGGCGCGGCGCCGATGTGGAAATTTTCGCCCCCGAAGGAGAAGAGCGGGCGCGGAAAACCTACAACGGCCGGCTGGGCATTCTGGGCGGCATTTCCATTATCGGCACCACCGGCATCGTTACGCCGATGTCCGAGGAGAGCTGGAAAAGTTCGCTGTCGCTGGAGCTGGGCATGAAACGGGCCGAAGGGCGCGAGCGGGTGATTCTGGTGCCGGGCAATCACGGCGAGCGTTTTGTGCGCGAGCAGCTGGGGCTGGATCCAGGTGACGTTGTCACCATGAGCAACTTTGTCGGTTATATGCTCAAGGAGACCGAACGGCTGGCCTTCCGGCAGGTGCTGGTGGTGGGGCATTTCGGCAAACTGGTTAAGGTGGCGGCGGGCATTTTCCATACCCACAGCCATATCGCCGACGGGCGAATGGAAACCCTCATCGCCTGGTTGGCCCTGTGCGACGCGCCCCATGAGCTGATGCACCGGGTGGCGGCCTGCCTCACCACCGAGGAAGCCATGACGCTGATAAACGACGCCGGTTGGCAACGGGTCTATCCGGCCATTGCCCGGCGGGTGGCGGAGCGTATGACCGAGCTGTTGCGTTTCTCTCCCCGGCCGCCCCGCTGCGATGCGCTGCTGTTCTCTTTCGATCAGCAGGTGTTGGGCAGCAGCCGGCCGGTGGCGGAATTGACGGAGGCGTTCCGATGAAAGGGGAAACGGCGCCGGCCGGGGATATGTCCTTGGACGACAAGGCATACAGCACCGCCGCAAGCGGTGAACCCCATGCGGACGTGAATGAGGGCCGGCGAGGCGTCTCTGACTCAGATAGCGCCGCCGCAAGCGGTGAATCCCCTCCGGCCCTGGCCGAATACTGGTCCGGGGTTAGTCATTCCGAAAGTTCCCGCCTGAGCGTGGTGGGACTGGGACCGGGGGATGTGAATTATCTGACGCCCCGGGCCAGGGAGCTGATAAACCGCTGTGAAGTGCTTATCGGCAGCCCGCGCCAGCTGGCCTGTTTCCCGGACTTTCACCAGGAGAAACGGCCGTTGGACGCCAACCTCCCGGCCCTGGCCGCCTGGCTGGCAGCCCACCGGGAGCAATGGGTGGTGGTGCTGGCGTCCGGCGATCCCATGCTGTACGGCATCGGCGATTACCTGAGCCGCCATGTCGACGGTTCGCCGCAGGTGGTGCCCGGCATCAGCGCGGTGCAATACCTGTTCTCGCGCCTGGGGCTGTCCATGAACGACATTTATCTCACCAGCAGTCATGGCCGCGAGCCGGATTTCGATTTTGTATTGCAACACGCCAAAGTGGCCATGATGACCGACCGGCATATCGGCCCCTATGAAATCGCCGGCCAGATCCTGGCGCGCGGCCTGCGCCGTACCCTGGTGGTGGGGGAAAATCTTTCCTATCCCGACGAGCGTATTCATATTCTCTCCCCTGACCGGGTGGCGCGGGAGTACGCCATGAACGTGGTGGTGATCCTTGATGAACAATAAAAAGACAGCGGATGCCGTCCCTCCGCAGAGAAAACCCGATGAAAGATGAAGATTTTATCCGCGGCGCGGTGCCGATGACCAAACGCGAGGTGCGCCTGGTAGCGCTGGAGCGGCTGGAATTGGCGCAAGCGCGGCTGATGGTGGACGTGGGTGCCGGCACCGGCAGCGTGGCTATTGAAGCCGCCTGTCGTTACCCAGAGCTGAACGTGGTGGCGGTGGAGCGTAACGCCGAAGCGCTGGACCTGATCCACCGCAATTGCGACAAATTCAATCTCCGGCGGGTACGGATCGTAGACGGCGTGGCGCCATTGCCGCCGACGCTGTCGGCATCACTATCGTTACAACGTAACGTCGATGCAGTATTTATCGGCGGCAGCGGCGGTGACCTCGAACAGATTATCCACTGGGCCGCCGATCTGCTGGCGCCGGGCGGACGGCTGGTGATTAACCTCATTCTGCTGGAAAACCTCAACGAGGCGCTGAGATATTTAACCACGGGGGGATTTAGCCAGCCCGACTGTATACAAATTCAGGTGTCGTCCCTGACCCGCCTGGGTAACGGACACTATTTCAAGCCGAACAATCCCGCTTTTATTCTTTCCTGTCACAAGGAGAACGTATGACAGAGTCCTTTGATCGACGGTTGGTGTGGTTTGTCGGCGCCGGACCGGGTGACCGGGAGCTTATCACCCTCAAAGGGTACCGGCTGCTGTGCCGGGCCGATGTGGTGATATATGCCGGTTCGCTGATTAATCCCGCGCTGCTGGAGTATTGCAAACCGGAGGCGGCGTGTTATGACAGCGCCGGCATGACCCTGGAACAGATTATCCGGCGGATGCAGCAAGGCATAGCCGCCGGGGAGCTGGTGGTGCGGCTGCAAACCGGCGATTTGTCTTTGTACGGTTCGATCCGCGAGCAGATTGAGGAATTGGGTAAGCTGGAGATTGGTTTTAGCACCGTACCCGGCGTCAGCGCGTTTCTCGGCGCGGCGGCGCAAATGGGGGTGGAATATACCGTGCCCGAAGTGTCCCAAAGCCTGATTATCACGCGCATGGAGGGCCGTACGCCGACGCCGGCCCTGGAGTCCCTGGAGTCTTTCGCCGCTCATCGCACATCCATGGCGATTTTCCTGTCGGTACAGGCCATTGAACGGGTGGTGGAGCGTCTGATGGCGGGGGGATATCCCGCCGACACGCCGGCGGCGGTGATTTTCAAGGCCACCTGGCCGGAAGAGAAAACCGTACGCGGGACGTTAAGTGATATCGCCGGCCTGGCCCGGGCGGCGGACATCGGCAAAACCGCGTTGATTTTGGTCGGTGCCTTTATGGGCGACGAATATCATTATTCCAAACTTTATCACGCCGGATTCTCTCATGAATATCGTCAAGCCTGAGTCGGTCGCCCTGTTTTGCCTGACGCCGGGAGGCATTCGGCTGGCCAAAAAATTGTCCGCCCGGATACCCATGACCTGTTTTACCAGCCAAAGCCTGCTGGAGCCGGGTTTCGAGCCGTTCCGCGGCACCTTGTCGCAAACCGTCGCCGAAATTTTTCACCACTATTCGGCATTGATATTTATCTGTGCCACTGGACTGACGGTGCGGGTGATAGCGCCGGTTATCAAGGACAAATTCAGCGATCCGGCGGTGGTGGTGCTTGACGACCAGGGACATCATGCCATCAGCCTGCTGTCCGGCCATATGGGGGGGGCCAATGCGCTGACCCGCTATATCGCCGGCCTGGTGGGCGCCGCGCCGGTGATTACCACCGCCACCGATGTCAATCAGCTGGCGGCGGTGGATATGCTGGCGCAGCAGCTGAACGCCACCATGACCGACTTTCGCGAGAACAGCAAAAAGCTTAATCAATTGCTGGTAAGCGGCGGCAAGGTCGGGCTGTTTTGGGACCGGACCTCTCTGGCCGCCGTCAAGATGCACTGGCCGGAGGAGTATTGCGATACCCGCGGACTGATTCTGGTGACCGATCTGGACGACATGCCGGAGCTGGACGCACTGCTCTATGTCAGCCTGCGGGATACGGTGCCGGAGCTGTCGGTGCCCGTATACAAACTGGTCCCCCGCTGCGTGGTGGCCGGTATCGGCTGTCGGCGCGATACCCCGCCGTCCACGGTGTCGCGGCTGCTGAACCAGCAGTTGGCCAGCCAGCATATCGACCCCATGGCGCTGAGCGCCATCGGCAGCGTGTCCATCAAACAGGATGAGCCGGCGCTGCGCCATCTCGCCAATCAGTGCTGCGTTCCGTTTGAAACCTACTCCATCGAGGTGCTTAAACCGGTGGCGGCGCGTTTCCCGGTATCCGAATTCGTTCGCCGTATCATCGGCATCGGCAGCGTTTCCCAACCCGTCGCCTGGTTGATGAGCAATGGTCGCCTGGTGGGCGACACGCTGCGCACCCAGGGCGTCACCATCACTTTAGGAGTATCTTGCTGATGCTTTATGTCGTAGGTATCGGTCCGGGCAACCAGGGCGCCATGACCCTGGAGGCTCTTGACGCCATCCAGGATGCCGACATCATTGTCGGTTATAAAACCTATACCCACCTGGTAAAACACCTCACCGGCGATAAACAGGTGATCAAAACCGGCATGTGCAAAGAGATAGAACGCTGCCAGGCGGCCCTGGATCTGGCGGCCACCGGCAACAAAGTGGCGCTGATAAGCAGCGGTGACGCCGGGATTTACGGCATGGCCGGGCTGATTCTCGAACTCGTCACCCAGCAGCGGCTGGACGTCCAGATAAAGCTTATCCCCGGCGTCACCAGCAGCACCGCCGCAGCGTCGCTGCTGGGGGCGCCGCTGATGCATGATTATTGCCATATCAGTCTCAGCGACCTGATGACGCCGTGGCCGGTGATCGAAAAACGCATCCTCTGCGCCGCGCAGGCGGATTTCGTCATCTGCTTTTACAACCCCCGCAGCCACGGCCGAAAGGATCACCTGGCCAATGCCTTTGCGGCGCTTCGGCGCTACAAACCCGCCGAGACCCCGGTGGGCGTGGTACGCGCCGCCGGGCGCAAAAAACAGGAAAAATGGCTCACCACCCTCGGCGACATGGATTTTGAACCGGTGGACATGACCTGCCTGGTGATTGTCGGTAATCAGGCCACCTATTGCCGGGACGGCCTGATGATCACTCCCCGCGGTTATCAATTTGAGACGGCGGAATAAACGGGTTTACGTGATCGAGTCATCGGCAAAATATCACGGAGTCATTGAGGAGGGGCAGGATGCTGGAAGAGTAAACCGTCCGCGCCATGGACGGCGCGGATCGAGCCTCCATGGATGGATTCACAGCGTGTTTACGGATCCAGCATTTTGCTCCGACCGGTCACCTATCAATGTTTCACCTAAGAGGAATAAATATCAATATCCATATTCTCGGCGGCACCTCGGACGCGCTGGCCTTATGCCGGATATTAACGCGCCGGGGAGTGCCCTACAGCCTGTCGGTGGCCACCGCCACCGGTGAGTCGCTGGCGGCGGCGGTGGGCGGCGCACGTCAGGTCGGACGGCTGGATATCGCCGGTATGATGGAGTGGCTGCGCTGCGCCGACCGGGTTATCGATGCCTCCCATCCCTATGCGGAGCAGGTCTCCCGCACCCTGGCCGATGCCTGCCGGCAGCGGGGCGTGCCGTTGACCCGCTATGAGCGGCCAAGCGACATCGACGCCATCGCCCATCCCGGCCTGTTCCCGGTGGACAGCATTGAACAGGCCTGTGAACGGGCCGGTCAGTTCGGGCCGCGGGTGCTGCTGACCACCGGCAGCAAGCAGTTGGCGGATTACGTACGGTTGCTGCCGGGCAAAACACTGATAGCCCGCGTACTGCCTTTGGCCGACATCCTTGGCCAATGCGAAGCCCTGGGACTGGGGGTAAACCAGATAGTCGCCATGACCGGCCCGTTCAGTCCTGAGCTGAACCTGGCCTTATACCGCCACTACCGGCCGGATGTCATGATTACCAAAGAGTCGGGCCGGGAAGGGGGATATGCCGATAAGGTACGGCCCTGCCTGGAAGAGAATATTCCCTGTGTGGTCATCCGCCGCCCGGTCATGCACTGGCAGGATGTGATTTCCACGTCGGACGATTTTGAACGGCGCCTGGATCGGTGGCTTACCGCCGAGGGCGACAGCCTGAAGGAATAATGTATGAAAAAAGCGCTATTGACCGTGAGTTTCGGCACCACCTACAGCGACGCGCGGATCCGGAATATCGAGGCCTGCGAGCGCCGGCTCGCCGGGGCCTTTCCCGACCGGACTCCCTTTCGCGCCTTTACCTCCGGGATGGTACTGCGCAAACTCGCCCAGCGTGACGGGCTGGTCATCGACTCGCCGACCCAAGCGCTGGAAAAGCTCTGGCAGCAGGGCTTTGAGGATGTGGCTATTCAATCCCTGCACATCATCAACGGCGATGAATACGAAAAGATTGTCCAGCATGCCGCAAGCTGGCGCAGTCGCTTCGCCGCCCTCTACATCGGCGCGCCGCTGCTCAATCACCAGCGGGATTATGGCCGGCTGATAGGGGCGCTGCGGGCCCAGATGCCGCCTCTGGCAGATGACGAACGGGTAGTGTTCATGGGACATGGCACCGGACATCCGGCTTTCTCCGCGTATGCCTGCCTGGATCATATGCTGGACGCCGAGGGGATCCCGGCGCTGGTGGGGGCGGTGGAAAGTTACCCCGATCTGGATTTGGTTATTGCCCGGCTGAAAAGACAGCGGGTACGCAACGTTCATCTGATGCCCCTGATGCTGGTGGCCGGCGATCACGCGGTCAACGACATGGCTTCAGATGAGCCGGGTTCGTGGAAAAGCCGTCTGGAACAGGCCGGTTATCACTGCCGCTGCCATGTACAGGGGCTGGGGGAAAATCCTCTGATTCAACAGATGTTCGTCGATCATCTGCTGGATCGTTTACCCGAGGAGGCGATGCTATGAGCGGCACCCTTTACGCCATCGGCACCGGCCCGGGCGCCCCGGATTTAATCACCGTGCGCGGCGCGCGCACCCTGGGCATTTTGAATATCCTCTACGCCCCGGCGGGGCGCAAGGGCGGCGACAGTCTGTCTCTCAGTATCGTGAACGAGTATCTTTCCGATCGGGTGGAAATTAAAGCCCGCCATTTTCCCATGAGCCTGGATACGGCGGAAAAAGACGCGGTATGGGATGCGGTGGCCGAAGAGATGGCCGCCGACGCGGAAAAAGGCAAACGGGTGGGTTTTATCACCCTCGGGGACGCCATGCTTTACAGCACCTGGGTCTTTCTGCTGGCGCGCCTGCGGCACCGCGTCACCATAGAGATTATTCCCGGCGTTACCTCTTTCGCCTGCATCGCCGCCCGCGCCCAGGTGCCGCTGGCGATGGAAAGCCAGTCACTGGCGGTCATGGCCTGCACCGACGATGAAGACGCGCTGGAACAGGCGCTGATTACCCATGATTGCGTGGTGCTGATGAAGGTCTACGGCCGTTTTGCCCGCATCCAGGCGTTGCTGCGGCGGTTGAATTTGCTGGACCACGCCCTGCTGATGGCGGATGCCTCGCTGCCGCAGGAGCAGTGTTTCTTCGCCCTCGGCGATATGGCGGCGGATCGGGTTTTACCCTATTTCTCCACCGTGCTGGTGAACAAGCGCTGGCCGGTGAAAAGCGCATGATACATTTTGCCAAGGAGTGCAGCCGCCGGACGGTTTGGCATTTTTCCAAGGATTCTTTATGACACTCTCGATCATGTTGCAAGGCACCGCGTCCGATGTGGGTAAAAGCGTGCTGGCGGCGGGGCTGTGCCGGATTTTCGCCCAGGACGGCTATCGTACCGCGCCGTTCAAGGCGCAGAATATGGCCCTCAATTCCTGGATCACCCGCGACGGAGCCGAAATGGGCCGGGCGCAGGTGTTCCAGGCCGAAGCGGCGGGTATTGAACCGGACGTGCGGATGAACCCGGTGCTGCTTAAACCCACCAGCGATCAGAAATCCCAGGTGATTGTCATGGGCGAGGCGCTCTGCCATATGAACGCCGTGGATTACCACCAGTACAAACCTCAGCTGCGCCAACGGGTGGGGGAAGTTTACCGCAGCCTGGCGGCGGATCACGATGTCATCGTATTGGAAGGGGCGGGCAGCCCGGCGGAAATCAACCTGCGGGATCGCGACATCGTTAATATGGGCATGGCGGAACAGGCCGGCGCACCGGTGCTGCTGGTGGCGGATATCGATAAAGGCGGCGTGTTCGCCGCGATTTACGGCACGCTGGCGTTGCTGCGTCCGGAAGAAAAAGCGCGGGTAAAGGGCGTGATCATCAACAAGTTCCGCGGCGATCCGGCCCTGCTGCAACCGGGCATCCAACAGATAGAAGCCCTTACAGGCGTGCCGGTGCTGGGGGTTATGCCCTGGTTTGACGAACCGCTGGAAGATGAAGACGGCGTCGCCCTACAGGGGGATAAATACCGCCGGGACCTGGGGCGTGATCTGGATATCGCGGTGCTGCAATTACCCCATATCGCCAACTTTTCCGATTACAACGCCCTGGCGGTTCAACCCGACGTGCGGCTGCGTTATGTTAAACGCGGCACCCCGTTGGGCGTGCCGGACCTGCTGATTATTCCCGGCAGTAAAAATACCCTCGGGGATTTGCATTATTTGCGGGGCAACGGCATTGACGAAGAAATCCACCGCGCCCACCGCCAGTGCGTGCCGATCATGGGCATCTGCGGCGGTTTTCAGATGCTGGGGCGGCGGGTCAGCGACGGTATGGAATCCGGGCTGGAAGAGGCGGAGGGGCTCGGCTTGCTGGATTGTGAGACCCATTTTGAACCCCGCAAGGTGACCACCCAAGTGGAAGCCGACGTGCTGGCATTACCCAACGGGGTGTTCGCCGCCGGCGGCGGACTTAGCCTCAAAGGCTATGAAATCCACATGGGCCGGACTACCCTGGGGACAGGCGTCCGTCCTTTCGCCTGCCTGACCCGACAAAACGGCCGGGCGTTGCGCCAGGACGACGGAGCCATTAACGATCGCGGCGACGTGGCCGGCAGCTACATCCACGGCCTGTTCGACACGCCGCTGTATACCCGGGCACTGCTGGATGCCCTGCGGGAGCGGCGTGGGCTCAGCCCGTTGAATATGCCGGTGATGGGCTGGCAGGAGCGCAAGCAGCACTCTTTCGACGCCCTGGCGGCGCAGATGCGCGCCCACATCGACATTACCGCGATTTATCGCATTATGGCGGCGCAGGCCGACGCGGAGACCGCTAAGTGATCAGCAAAAACAGCATAATACCCGGCTGCGCACCGAAAGACTGTATGCAAAAGCCAGGCTTTTGTTGCGCTGAAGGGGCCAACGAATCCCAACATCCCGGGGCGGTAATATGATTCTTATCACCGGCGGCGCGCGCAGCGGCAAGAGCAGCCTGGGGGAAACTCTGGCGCGGCGGCAGAACGGGGCGGTGCTGTATATCGCCACCTCCCGGATCACGGATGGGGAAATGGCGGCGCGGGTGGAGCAGCACCGCCGCCATCGCCCCGCCCACTGGCTGACCTGGGAAGGACACCGGGATCTCCATCAGGTGATCCGCGCTCATGACGAACAGGTGAAGGTAGTGCTGCTGGAGTGCGTCACCACCCTAATCACCAATCTGTTATTTGATGAAGCGGGAGAAACGCCGCCGGAAGCCATGGATTTTGACGCCATCGAACGTCATATTATCCGGCAGACCGACCTGCTGCTGGCGGCCTGTGCCGAGGTGAAAAGCCAGGTTATTCTGGTCACCAACGAGCTGGGCATGGGTATTGTGCCGGAAAATCTGCTGGCCCGCCGTTTCCGGGACATCGCCGGGCGGGTCAACCAGCGGCTGGCCGCCGCCGCCGAAGATGTTTGGCTGGTGATTTCCGGCATCCCGGTACATATCAAGGGTGCCGGCGTACAGGGGGCGGTGGCATGAAACAGCTCTTTGCCGCCATGCAGTTTTTGACGCGCCTGCCGGTGCCGGCGCGCTGGACGGCGGATTTGCCGCTCAGTTCCTACGCCCGCGGCGTCATGTGGCTACCGGTGGTGGGGCTAATGGTGGGCGCCCTGTGCGCGCTGACCTTTACCCTGGCCCAGCGCCTGTTCGGCACGCCGGTGGCGGCGTTCCTGACGGTAATGGCCAACGGCATGGTCACCGGCGCCTTTCATCTCGACGGACTGGCGGACACCTGCGACGGCATCTTCTCGGCGCGCAAGCGCGAACAGATGCTGGAGATTATGCGCGACAGCCGCATCGGCACCAACGGCGCGCTGGCGCTGATTTTCTCCGTCGGGCTGCGCACCGTGGCGCTTACCGCCCTGGACGGACATCCCCTCGGCGCGCTGCCTTTTATTATAACCGCTCCCATTATCAGCCGGGCCCTGATCACCATACTGATGTATCACCAGCGTTATGCCCGTGAAAACGGCCTCGGCAACGTCTATATCGGTAAAATCAGCGGTGAATCCTTCGCCCTGACCCTGCTTATCGGCATCCTGCTGACCCTGCTTATCGCCGGTCTTACCGGCGGTTTGGCGGCGCTTGTGGTGGCCGTGCTGTCCTTTGCGTATCGCGGCAAAATCAATCGCACCCTCGGAGGCCAAACCGGCGATACCCTCGGCTGCGGCGTTGAACTGTTCGAATGGCTGTTTTTGCTGGCCGCGCTGGGGGTGATGGCATGAGACGGGAGAGAGCAGCATGAATCTGTATCTGGTGCGGCACGGCGAGACCCAGGCGAATTACGACGGGGTCTATTGCGGTTTGAGCGATATCTCCCTGACGCAAAACGGGCGCTGGCAGTCACAGCACGTAGCCTGGCAGCTCTCTGAGGTGCCGTTCGACCGTATCCTCGTCAGCGCCCTGCGCCGTACGCGGGAAACGGCGACGATCCTGCGCCCGGACCAGCAGCCGGAATCCTCGCCGGAGTGGAATGAAATGGCTTTTGGCGAATGGGAGTTGCGTCATCACCACGATTTACGCCGGGACGACCCGGAGCGCTATCGCGCCTGGTGCGATGATTGGCAGCACGCCGTTCCCCCCGGTGGCGACAGCTTCCAGGATTTCTCCCGCCGGGTAATGGATGCGACCAAACGCCTCATCGACGACCCGCAGACCGGCAATATCCTGCTGGTGGCCCACCAGGGCGTATTGAGCATCCTGCTGGCTACCTTGCTGGGACTGCCTCCCGACGCCATGTGGCATTTTCGCTTCCGACAGAATGCCTTTAGCCAGGTCACCCTGACGGATGGATTTTGCGTAGTGACATGTTTAAACGACAGCGGCCGGAAAACCGCCTCTTAACCGCTTTTTCAGGAGATTTCATGAACACACTGCAACAGGTTATTGACGCCATCCGGCCGCTGGATCCCGTCGCCATGACGGCGGCGCAGCACCGGCTGGACGGTTTGCTCAAGCCCCCCGGCAGCCTTGGCCGCCTGGAACAGCTGGCCGTCCAGCTGGCGGGTATCATGGGCGGGCGGCCGCTTAGGTTTGAGCGCAAACAGATCATGGTGATGATTGCCGACCACGGCGTCTATGAAGAAGGCGTAGCGGTTTCGCCGCGCATCGTTACCGCCATCCAGGCGGAGAATATGGCAAAAGGCATTACCGGAGTATGCGTGCTGGCGGCCAATGCCGGCGCGCGGGTCACGGCGGTGGATTTGGGTATCGACAGCGACCTGCCGCTCCCCGGTCTGGTGGATCGGCGCATGGGCCGGGGCTGCGGCAATATCGCCGTCGGTCCGGCCATGAGCCGCGCCGAGGCGGAAAAGGTCCTGGAAATCGGGGCGGCGCTGGTGTCGGAACAGGCGGCCCGGGGCGTAACCCTGTTCGGCGTCGGCGAGCTGGGCATGGCCAACACCACTCCCGCCGCGGCGCTGGTGAGTGTCCTGGCCGGCGTCCCGGCGGGGGATGTGGTGGGACGGGGCGCCAATCTGCCGGTGGAACTTCTGCAACACAAGACCGAGGTGGTGGAACGGGCCATCTCCGTCAATCGTCCCGACCCGCGGGACGGCGTGGATACGCTGGCCAAGGTGGGCGGGTATGATCTCGGCGGCATGGCCGGCGTTATGCTGGGGGCGGCCGCCGAAGGACTGCCCGTGATCCTGGACGGGTTCTTGTCCTACGCCGCCGCCCTGGTGGCCTGCCGTATCGCACCTCAGGTTCGCCCCTACCTGATTCCTTCTCATCTTTCCGCCGAAAAGGGGGCCAAAATCGCCCTGGCGCAGCTGGATCTCCGTCCTTATCTTGATTTAGAGATGCGACTGGGTGAAGGCAGCGGCGCGGCGCTGGCCATGAATCTGGTGGAGGCCGCCTGCGCCATGTATAACGATATGGGCACCCTGGCGGCCAGCGAGATCGTACTGCCGACCAAATAACGCCCGCGGCGGGCCAGGCCCGCCGCCACCCAGGGTAAAACCGAGCGTGTTAAAGGGAGACCGTGCTGATGGGGTCGAATCGGGCATGGTTTTTCCGCTCGACCGAGTGCCACATGGCTCGGTAGGCCCGCCATCACCGATCGTGCAGCGAGCGTGTTAATGAGAGCGTCTCATGGCATTCTAGGCCCGCTTACGCTGAATCTCTAAGCGAACATATGTCAAAAGCCCGCTACACGCCGGGCTATCCGCTATTGTTACGCACTTTAAACATCACCTCACAGACGCTGATTCTCTCCCTCCCATCCCCGGCAAATTTTTCATCGATAGAAATATCACTTGCATCTTGATAGTAACTTCGTCTACATTACTATCAACTTGATAGTGACTAACCACCGGAGCCGGTTATCATGAACAAAACAGATTTCAGCGATATACCTTGTCCCGTCGCCAAAAGCCTGGCCAGAGTCGGGGAGTGGTGGAGCATTTTAATCCTGCGGGACGCCTTTTACGGGCTCACGCGTTTTTCCGAATTCGAAACCAGCCTGAAAATCGCCCCCAACATGCTGACCCGCCGTCTCAATGACCTGGTGGAAAACGGCCTTATGGAGCGCAGACCCTGCAGCGAAACACCAACCCGTTTCGAGTATCACCTGACGCAAGCCGGCAACGATTTCCGGCCGGTCATCTGGGCGCTGGTAGCCTGGGGCAACGCCCATTTTTCGCCGGAGGGACCGGCATCGATACTGGTTAACCGGCATACCGGCGTACCGGCGCGGCCGGTGCTTATCGATGCGGTTACCGGGGAAAAAATCACCACCGAACACTATCGGGTGGGACCGGGGCCGGCAGCCAGCGAACAAATGCGCTACCGCATGGATTTTCAGCGCTTAAAGCAGGAAGCCGGCAATGAAAACCTGCGTTTCAACCCTCCCAGCAAAGCCGATGCTTAAGGAAAACCCATGAACACTCCCCAAAACGGACCGGAAGGACAAAAACCTCGCCCCAAAAAACGCCATACGCTGACCCTCGGGTTGGCGGTGGCCGGCGCGGCGATCCTGATGGGTTACGGCTATTATTGGTGGACCCAGAGCCGCTTCGTGGAAAGCACCGATGACGCTTATGTGGGCGGCGATATCACCACCATCAGCGCTAAAGTGGCGGGGTATGTGGCGAATATCGCGATCACCGACAATCAGGCGGTGCGGGCCGGCGAGCTCCTATTGCAGCTTGATGATCGGGATTACCGGGCGGAGCTGGCCAAAGCGGAAGGGGAGATAGCCGCCCAGCAGGCGGCGCTGGTGAACCTTTCCTCCAACCGTAGCCTGAAGGAAGCCCTGGTTGAACAGGCCCGAGCCACCATCGCAGGCAACGACGCGCAGACTCTACGTACCCGCGACGACCTTGCGCGGTACAAAACACTGCAAAAAGGGGATGCCGTCTCGGTACAAAGCCTGCAACAAGCCGAGGCCGATTATCGGCAAGCTGTAGCCAACGGGCAGCAGGCACAGGCGGCCTTGCTGGCGGCCCAACGCCAGCTGGCGGTGATCGACAGCCAGAAAGGGCAGATACTGGCCGCCCTGGATCAAGCCACGGCCGGTCGCGATCTGGCCAAACTGAATCTTGAATATACCCGGATCCGTTCCCCCATCAACGGGGTGGTGGGCAATCGCCGGGCCAGGCTGGGAGCCTGGGCCGGGGCCGGCAGTCAATTGCTGGAAATCATCCCGGCGCGGGGACTGTGGGTGGACGCCAATTTTAAAGAAGATCAGCTCGGTGAAATGCGGCCGGGTCAGCGGGCCACCGTTCGGGCCGATATCCGTCCGGGACGGCTGTTCCATGGCACGGTGGCCAGCCTGGCGCCGGCCACCGGCGCGCAGTTCAGCGTCCTGCCGACGGAAAACGCCACCGGCAATTTCACCAAAATCGTCCAGCGTGTGCCGGTACGCATCAATCTTGATAAAGATGACGGCACCCTGGGGCTGCTGCGTCCCGGCCTGTCGGTGACCGCCGCCATCGACAGCCGCGACGGGGAACGTCCATGAGCGGCACAACTGCTTCCGTGTCGTCCGCCGTCGCGGCCCTGCCGGACGGTATGACGGTGATGGGCAAAGTATTCGCCTTTTCCACCATGTGCGTCGGCATGTTTATCGCCCTGCTGGATATCCAAATCGTTTCCGCCTCCCTAAAGGATATCGGCGGCGGATTATCCGCCGGCACCGATGAAACCGTCTGGGTACAGACCGCCTACCTGATTGCCGAGATTATCGTGATCCCCCTTTCAGGCTGGCTGGCGCACGTCATGTCCACCCGCTGGCTGTTCAGCGTTTCCGCCATTGGTTTTACCCTCTCCAGCCTGCTGTGCGGCTGGGCCTGGAATATCCAGAGCATGATCCTGTTTCGCGCCATGCAGGGCTTTCTCGGCGGTTCGATGATTCCGCTGGTCTTCACCACCGCCTTTATCTTTTTCACCGGCAAGCAGAGGGTCTTCGCCGCCGCCACCGTCGGCGGCATCGCGTCGCTGGCCCCGACCCTGGGGCCTACGGTGGGGGGATGGATTACCGACAACTACTCCTGGCACTGGCTGTTTTTTATCAATCTGCTGCCGGGAACCTTTGTCGCCGTGGCGGTTCCCCTGATGGTCAAAATCGACCGGCCTAATCTCTCCCTGCTGCGGGGCGCCGATTATCTGGGCATGGTGCTGATGGCCTTAAGCCTGGGCTGCCTCGAATATACCCTGGAGGAGGGGCCGCGCTGGGATTGGTTCAGCGACAGCACCATCACCGCCACCGCCTGGATTTCCGCCGTGGCGGGAATACTGTTTATCTGGCGCTCCCTGGCCTTTGCCCGGCCGATTGTGGATTTGCGGGCGCTGAAAGATCGAAACTTCGCCCTCGGCTGCTTTTTCTCGTTTATCGCCGGTCTCGGCATTTTCGCCACCATCTATCTGACGCCGCTGTTTCTCGGCCAGGTCAGGGGATACAGCGCCTTGCAAATCGGTGTGGCGATTTTTTCCACCGGGGTTTTCCAGATTTTATCCATCCCCCTCTATTCCTTTTTCGCCAACCGCGTCGATCTGCGCTGGCTGCTGATGTTCGGCCTGGCCTGCTTTGCCTTTTCCATGTGGAATTTTATGCCCATCACCCACGACTGGGGCGCAAGGGAACTATTGATACCCCAGGCGTTTCGCGGCATGGCGCAACAGTTTTCCGTCGCGCCGGTGGTGACCTTGACCCTCGGCGGCCTGGCGCCGGAACGCCTGAAAATGGCCTCGGGATTATTCAACCTAATGCGCAACCTGGGAGGGGCTATCGGTATCGCCTGGTGTGCGACGTTATTAAACGATCGCACCAACCTGCATTTTTTCCGGCTGGCGGAGTCCCTTGCCAAGCCCAACGAGGCCATGAATTCCATGCTAGATACCCTGTCGGCACGGTTTATCCAGCTCGGTTATGACAGCTCTTCCGCCGCCACCGCCGCGCTGCAGCAGCTCTGGACGCTGACCTACCGCGAAGCGCGCACCCTGACCTTCGGCGATACCTTTATGGCCATCATGATCTGCTTTATGATTGCCACCGCCATGGTGCCGCTGATGCATAAAATAGGCAAACCCGCCGCGCCTTCCTCGGCGGCCCATTGATACCAGCCCATGTCGGCGGTGGATATCCGCCAATTACACAATGGGTGATATGCGCGATGGGGCGAGGGAAAGTGAGTATAGTCACGGATAATACGCCGCGCCGGAACCGCCGTTGCCAAACGACGCGGCCAAATGTGACCGAACGGGCTGTCCGGGTGGCCCGATGTGGCAGAACGGGCTGCCTGGCCTTGCTTAATATGACCGGTCGTACTTATAATCGGGCCGTATTTGTTTTCAAGAGACGTTAACCCATGGCAAAACCAAGCGTTCGCGACAGGATTGTCGACGCCGCACTGGATCGGTTCCACACCCTCGGATTCAGCGCATGCAGCGTGCAGGATATCGTGGATACCGCCGGGGTACCGAAAGGCTCATTTTATAATTACTTTAAAGCCAAGGAATTGCTGGCCCTTGAGGTATTGAGCATCTACGGCAAGGATTGCAATCGACAAATACTGTCCGACACCGGTTTGCCTCCCATCGATCGCTTACGCGGCCATTTTGAATTCATGGCTGCCTATTACGCCGAATTCGGCTATGAAAAAGGCTGCTTAATCGCCAATCTCGCGGCCGAAATGTCCGATAACACCCCTTTGTTGCGCCAGGCCATCGGACAGTCATTGGAAAAATGGACCGCGGACGTGGCCGCCACCCTCCATGAAGGGCAGTTGGACGGCAGTATCGTTCCTACCCTGGATGCGGAAAAAATGGCCCGGTTCCTGATCAACAGTTGGGAAGGGGCGGTGGTGCGCATGAAAATTGTCCGCTGCCGGCAGCCGCTGGAGGATTTTTTCGCCGTGGCGTTCCCGCTGCTGCTGACCCGTCCCACCGCGCCATAAGATTTTTTCAAGAGAACATTTTCAGCCCTCGCTTCGACCGGCCTTGGCAAACACGGTCTTCCTTTAACATGCTCGTTGCACGCTCAGAATAAGCGGGCCCGCCGCACCATGGGGCGTCTGTCATTGAAGAACAGGGCGAGGTTTATGCGATCATGAAAAATAATACGGTCGGTCATATTTTTATTGACGATAATAATACGCACATCCATACTGATTTCCCTGATTCACATTTTTTTAACCCGGGAACCTTGCATGACGGGGATAACGATGATACTTGGACAACGGGCCAGTTTTTGGGTCGCCGCGGCAGTGGTTGCGCATACCATATGGACCAGCGCGGCGCCGGCGATGACCTATCCGCTGTATGCAGTGGAATGGGGGCTGAATACGACCCAGACCGCCACTATTTTCGCCATTTATCCCATTGTTGTGGTGGGCATGCTGATTTGTTTCGGTGATATTTCCGATTACATCGGACGCCGCACTACCATGCTGCTCGGGCTGGCGGCGTCATTCCTGGGGGTATTGCTGTTTGCCGTCGCCCCGGATTTGTGGTGGATTTATATCGGCCGGGCGTTTATGGGGGTCGGCGTCGGTCTCTCCGCCGGACCGGCCACCGCGGCCATGGTTGAATTCAGCGCCGCCGGCCAGGCCGGAAAGGCCAGCGCCATCGCCACGGTGGCCCAATCCGCCGGCTTGGCCCTGGCCACCCTTATCGGCGGCGCGCTTATCGAATATGCCCCGCTGCCCACCCGGCTTAATTTCTGGCTGTTACTGGTAATAATCGCCCTGATTTTCAGCGCTGCCTGGTTTTTACCCGGGCACACCAGCGCCGAGGCGAAAGGCCGCTGGCGGCCGAAAACCCCCTCAATCCCCCGTGAATTAATACCGGTGTTTATCTCATCGGCGGCGGCGGTGGTCAGCGCCTATGCCATCGGCGCCCTGGGCTTGTCCCTGGGCGCGCAAATCGCCCGCGACCTGATAGGGTCCGGGAATGTCATGCTCAACGGCGCCACCCTCGCGGTGTTCGCCGTTGCCTCGGGGGCCACCGGGCTGGTAGCCAAAGGCCTGACATCCCGCTCGGCCATTGCTCTCGGGGTGGCGGCTTCCGCCTGCGGCATGGGCCTGCTGGCCTGGTCGGTGGCGGAGCACTCCCTGGTGATTTTCCTGGCTTTCCTGCTGATGGCGGGCATGGCCTATTGTCTTATGTTTATGGGCGGGCTGGGTTTGATCAATATGTTCGCCCCCAGCCACCATCGCGGCGGAACGCTGTCGGCGCTTTATCTGGTGGCGTATCTGATACAGGGCGGCTTTGCGCTGACCCTCGGCTCGGTGGCCACTCATTGGAATCTGGCCACCGCCATTGACGCGGGCGCCGTCGTTATTCTGCTGGTAAGCCTGTTCACCGGCGTTTTTTCCACGCTTCTCGGCACTAGGGCGCGGGCCATGGCTTGACAGAACGGCTGAGCGTTGGCATTTATTCGCTAACCATTTCTTCGCTAATCAAGAGGTGATGTTATGGACTCATCCCGCCAATTGCATCTGGGCGCCTTTATGCGACCGGTGAGTATTCATACCGGCGCATGGCGTTATCCCGGCGCGTATCCGGATGCCAATTTCAATTTCCGCCATCTGCGGGAGTTCGCGCGCTGCCTGGAAGCGGCCAAGTTCGACGCTTTTTTTATGGCCGATCATCTCGCGGTGCTGAACATGCCGCTGGATGCCTTGAAACGCAGCCATACCGTCACCTCGTTTGAACCCTTCACCCTGCTGTCCGCCCTGGCGGGAGCCACGGAGAAAATCGGTCTGGTGGCCACGGCCTCCACCACCTTTGACGAGCCTTATCATATCGCGCGCCGTTTTGCTTCCCTTGATCATCTCAGCGGCGGTCGGGCGGGCTGGAATATCGTCACCACCGCCAATCCCGACGCCGCGCTGAACTTCGGTTATGAAAACCAAATGGATCACGATGCGCGTTATATCCGCGCCCGGGAGTTTTATGATGTGGTCACCGGGCTGTGGGACAGTTTCGCCGATGACGCCTTCTTATGGGATGTGGAACAGGGCATTGTTTTTGATCCCAGCCGCATGCACGTATTAAATCATAAAGGCGCGGCTTTTTCAGTGCGCGGCCCGCTCAATATCGCCCGACCGGTGCAGGGCTGGCCGGTTATCGTTCAGGCCGGGGCTTCCGAAGCCGGGCGCCAGTTGGCGGCGGAAACCGCCGAGGTTATTTTCGGCGCCGAAGCGTCATTAGCCGCCGGTAAGGCGTTCTATGCCGATATCCATCGCCGGATGGCGGCGCTCGGCCGCCATCCGGGATCGCTCAAGATCCTGCCGGCCGCCTTTGTGGTGGTGGGGGATACGGTGGCCGATGCCCGAGCGAAACGCGCTCACCTGGACAGCCTGGTGCACTATGACAGCGGCATAGGTTCGCTGAACGGCATGTTGGACTTTGACGTCTCCGGTTTTGATCCGGACGGGCCGCTACCGGCAATTCCCCCCACCAATAGCGGCAAAAGCCAGCAGCAGCGTATGCTCGATCTCGCCCGTTCCGAGCATCTGACCATCCGTCAACTGGCGCAAAAAGCCGGCAGCTACGCCGGGCTGGCGTTTGTCGGCACGCCACAGACCATAGCCGATGAAATGGAGCAGTGGCTGACTGAGCAGGGGTCAGATGGGTTTAACGTGATGTTTCCCTGGCTGCCGGGCGGGCTGGAGGAGATGGTGGAGCAGGTGGTGCCGGAATTGCAGCGGCGCGGCATCTTCCGCCGGGATTATACCGGCACCACCCTACGGGATCATCTCGGCTTGGCGCGTCCGGCGAATGCGTTTTTCCGTCAGGAATGAAAATATTATCGTTCGTTAATAAAAAGAAGTTGACTATCAATACGACCGGTCATATTGTTAGTACATCATTATCTTTTGCGGAGAAAATCGCGATGAATCAGGAAGTCATAATTCGAGACTTACAGGACTGGCTGGAAAATAATCTGGACAAGTCCTTATCGTTAGATGAGGTCGCCGCAAGATCGGGTTACTCAAAATGGCATCTGCAGCGCATGTTCCGTAGCGTCACCGGCAATGCGTTGGGCTCTTATATTCGTACCCGCCGGCTGTCCCGTGCGGCGACGGAGCTTTGCCGGCATGATCAGAGTATCCTTGATATCGCGCTGCAAAGCGGCTTTGATTCCCAGCAATCCTTTAGCCGGGCGTTCAAGCGTCAGTTCAGCCAAACCCCGGGCGCCTACCGGTCGCAAATGGCTTACAACGGCTATCCCTATGGGGAATATGCCGACAGAAGGTATGCGGACAAGAAGGCCAAGAACAAGATTGGAAGTCAGGAACCTCAGCCGGCGTGGTAGCGCCAGGCATGTAAATAGCATAGAGACAATAGGCTGATTTATAATATGGAAGGGGTGACGTGTGCGTCGCCCCTTTTTGATCTTTTTTTGAATATAATTCCCTTTATAAGACGTGCCTCAGTATTTTTCAGATTTATGAACTGACCCGGTATCGTCTTTTTCCAAAAAAAAAAGTCTGTTGATCCGGCGTCCAGCGGACTAACAGACCATCCCATCCAGGATCCGGGCCAGTTGGGCCTGCTGTTCGGCGGTTAATTCGCCGTCGGCGGAAAATCCCTCGTTTTGGATAATCATCTCCCTTAACCCCACCAGCCAGTCGTAAATATAAAAAGCGGCGGTATTGGCCGGGGTGGGGGCCAGTTTGGTCAGGCGGCGGGAGGCATCCCAGCTGACCGCCTGTTTTTCCGGACCGGCGAAGATTTTATGGCCGCGATTAACGCGGCTTTCGGGGCGCAGCGTCGGGTCAATGTGTAAAAATCCCAGCCAGGCGACAAAATCTCCCAGCACGGTGAGAGCCTTGGTCACCTGGCGGTCGGCCCGGCTTTCCGGCGGCAGGTCCGGTGATTCGGCCTCTTTTAACCGAGCGGATAACAGGCCCGGAATATCCAGCCGGACGCTGGCGATGATGAATTCCTCCGCCAGCAGCATCAGGATGGTTTTATCCACCCCCAGCAGGGTAAGCAACCGTTGGTTTTCCGCCAGCGCGCGCAGGTGATTGACCCAATAACGATAGACACTCAAGGCATATTCCGTTGCATAACCGCCAGTGGCGTCCGTATCGCCCGGCTGGGGGTTGTCGGCAAAAAGACCCGTCGCGTCGTCCGCCGCCGGCCTATCGTTGAACAAATCGATATCAAAACCAATACCGTAAGGCGCGTCGCCGTCAGACGAGGCGATAATGTCCGCGGAGGTGAATGCGCCGCCACCGACTGATACAGTGACGCTGTCACGTAATCGGGATTGTTGCAGATAGAGACGCTGCAGCTCCGACCGGGGGGGCAGCAGCTGCTCCAGCAGTTCGCCGTGCACGCCGGCGCGGGTTTGCAACGTTTTCAGCAGCATGACCGCCACCTGCTCTTTGACCGCCGGATTTTCGGCCCCCTCGGGGCGATACCAGCCGGCCAGCAGAGTATGCCGCAACTCGCGCTGTAGCGCAGCAAGGTCTTCGGCGATCCGGTCTTGCCTGTTATGGCTGTTTAACTCCGCCGCCAGATGGGCCGCCATCCGTTTTATGCCGCGCTCATCCATCGCCAGCACCGTGCCCCAGCTGTCTCCGGGGTTGCCGACATAACGCTGCACCGCTTCGTCAAAATTATGTCCTTGGGTCACGCGCTGATCGAAGGCGTTTAATGCCCAGATAAGCCCCGGCTTATGGCGGCCGCGCAGTCGGGCATTTTCTCCCTGGGTCTGTTTAACCCAATACTCCAAGGTCTGGCCGACGATTTTTGCCTCTTGCCGGGCACCCGCCGCGGTACACACCAGCAACAGGTGATTTTGCCGGCGATCGGCATAACGCCCCAGCAAAAAAAGGCTTTTGGCGCGCCCGATGGCATCGGCAAAGGGCGCAAGCGGGGAACCGGGCGCCGGCAGGAGGTCCTGCGGCGCGCCGGCCTCCAGGCTGCCGCCATAGCCGGGGAAATCCACGATGTCCGTTCCAAGAAAATCCGTTCCAATCAACTCCACCCCATGACTGCCCATGATAGGGTTGACCACGACAGGAGACGTCGCGTCAATAGTGGAAGACTGAAGCGGGATCAGCACCTCGGCGGTTAAAAAGCTCAGCTCCGCCAGGGATAATTCCACCGGCTTGGCCGCGCCGGTTTCGCTAACCGGGCGCACCGTGATAGGGGGATCATTCGGTGTGCCCAGACCGGCGAAGGCCATGGCATCAAGGATCGCGTCCGCCGGCAGGCGGGTATCGTCCACCAGCACCGAACGGGGCGCCAATACTTTTTCGGCGCCGGACAGGGAGGACAGGGCATAAGCGAAGCGACGATAAGCCTCGGTCAGTTCGGGAATGTCGTCCCATAACAGCGAAAACAACCGGGCGCGATCGTCAATGGACAGGTAAGAACACAATTCCGCCGCCGCCGGCCAGAAGCGGGGGGTTAATGTCTGCAGGTAATGTCTATCATGTCGGGCCAGAAAATCCCACAGTCCGATGACTCCGTCGCCGTTAATGCCCGCCACAGGTTCGGCCTGGCGCTGCATGGAGAGAACACGCAAACGGTCGGTTATCTCACCCTCCTCCGGCATGGGCCGGGAGACGCCGGGGCCTGCGCCAGGCAAGAAGGCCAGTGCAATGATTTTGAGGAGCTCAGACTCATTCAACAGCGAAAGCTGTACCGGAAAAGCCGGATCCTGCGTTACCGGGCGGCGGCTAAAGCGGATAGCCGAGCCGGCGGACTGGCTGTCCGGGTTAATATTAATGGAGAAATCCAGAATTTCCCCTACCAGTGACGTTTCCAGCCGGCCGTTGTCGCCGGCGGCCAGGGCCGAAATCAACGCGGTTTTCCCCGCCTGGGATCGGCCGAAAAAGCCGATGGCGGGCATCTCGGCATAGCCGTGCCGCCATCCTTGGGCCTGATTGTGGGCGCGGCGCAGTTGAATCAACAGACGATCAGCCTCCATATCCAGCCTGGGCGCGTTCCCGCGGGTTCGTTTCAGCCAATCGCACAGCTCGTCGATGCCTTGCAGTGTGGACGCGATGGCGTCAGGCAGTGCTTGGGAAGATAAGGGTTTCATAGCGTGAATACGCTCCCGCTGTCGATCCAATAAGAGGTGGTGCCTGAGCCATTGCCGGCCAGGGTATTGAGCGTAAGCCGCAGATGATGGGCGGGAACGCGACTGCCGTCTTCCAGCACCGCTTCATCGATGGCGAAACGCTCCGGCCCGGACGGCGTCCCGCCTCCGGTGACCTTAAGCTTGACATGCAGCGCGCCGCCGCCGGCCACCCGCCGCGCCAGGTCATGGTCGGCGATGGATAAGGTATACAGCGGCGATGCCGGCCAGCGGTCGTTATCGAGCTGGCGAAAGCCCAGGCATAGAGTGCCCCGCAGGGTAAATCCGGCTTTAGGATCCAGGGTAAAGTCCGGCGCATCAAGATCGATATCACGGTAATGCACATTCTCCTCCGCCAGGGTGCTGTTGCCCTCCAGCGTGCCCAGGTAGCGCAGCGTGGAGTAGGGCTGGAAATCTCCGGCGTTAAAATAAAACCCCGGCAGGCGCAGATTGAGCGCCAGCAGACAGAGCATTGCACCCACCGCGGCGGTGGATTTGGGATTGTCTATATGACCGTGGGTATTGAATGGATACCAGTCGCTGGTGTGATAGCCGTCCAGCGGCAAAATGCGGTTGACCGGCAGCGGCTGCAGGTGCCTGAACAGGGCCTGGATGCCTGGAAAGCGGGACGGGCGTCCGGTGAGCAGCAGGATGTCGCAGGAATAAAGGGAAACCACTTCCGTCAATGAACGCAAATGCCGGTTGATGGACAGGCGGTTTGATAAAAAGTCGCCGTGCAGCTTTTGCAGACTCACCACCAGCGGGACTCGTAAAACGTCGAACGGGGGGGTCCCGTCGCGGGGCTCGCCGTTGACTTCCTTATTGATGTAGTCCAGTACGCCGGCGGTGGGCGGCTGTGTCAACCGTTCGCCGAAGGTTGTCTCGATCTCGGCGCTGCCGTCCAGCGGGTCGAAACCCTCATAGGTTTCCAGAATCGACCGACCAACCGGCATGAAAATCTGTAATGTCGCCTGCTGGCGCAGCGTGGCGTGACCGTCGTTTCGCCCCTGGTCGCCGAACAGCCGGGTCATCAGGGCCTCCGGGCCGGCAACCCCGGCCTGCTTCAACGCGGTTTGCAGAGCGGGCAGGACATAAAGCTGAATTACTTCCAGCAAGATGTCGTCGCCGGCCACTTTAAAACCTTCCCGAAACAACAGCTGCGGACTGATTTTTGCATTGCCGCGGCCTTCGTCCAGCAGACGATAATCGGTGATGGCTAAATCGGTGGTGCCGCCGCCGATGTCTATTGACGCGATACGCAGGTTTTTATCCGCCGGGTCGCCGCCGGACGCCGCTTTATCCGGCCGCGCCATGCTGTCGAAAAACGCCGCGGTACGGCCGGCGAAGTTTACCCGTGCCTCGTTATAGAGATAGACCATTTGTCCGCAGGTGGCCTCGTCCCACTCCATCTGGACATCCGGCACCGGTATCAGGCTTTGTTGCCGCTGACCGGCGGTGGTGAAATCCTCGTCCGCCGGATGCCAGCCCATGGCTTTCCAAACCAGGCCGATAGCCTCATTCATCCGCCGATGGAAAATTTCCCGCTCCGGCTTCGGCAGCGCCGAGGGCAAGGTCAGGATAATGGTGCGCAGTCGGCGCGGCGCGGCTGAATGCAGCATTTTCAGCCGCTGGGCCGCGCTGTTGATTTGCATCAGCGCCTGCGCCAGCAGTTCGGTAAGCATAAAAGTCATTAATGAACTGCGGCTGTAATGAGGGGTAAAAACCGGCAGACGATCATCCGGCGGCAGGCCGTATAACGGCTGACCCTCGTCATTAAGCAGCACCGTCAACGGCATGGCGGTGGCGGGGGGCTCAAGATGCGCGTTAAGCGGTCCGCCGCCAAACCGCCATCCGGGAGCATAACCCTCTTCGTCCCATAAATAGCGGCGCGGGCTGGATATGCCGCTGGCGCCGTCGGTGCCCCGGCGCATTGTCGCCATACGGGCGGCTTCACTGCCTACCCGGGTGATGGAAGGCCAAACGAAGGCGTCGTCACGCCCGCTCTCGACGGAAAAGTTTTGTTTGCCGAAGGCGGCCTGGGCGAATTCCACCCGGCTTTCAAATAATTCATTATAGAGATAGTGCGGCCGGCTTAAATCGCGAATATGCAGTTCGTAGGCGTGTTTTAAACCGTCCACTTCCTCGGGGTGATCCTCCACCAGTATGCCGCAGGTGTGAGAATTGCCCACGTCCAGGATCAGATCCACGCTGATGGCCGGTTCCTGCTGCGTTTCAGCTCTGATTTTTATTTCCGGAACGCTTAATTGATTGCCCAACATATGCAATATATTCAGATAATGCGCCTGGTACTCGAAGGTCCGCAGGGCCAGGCCGATTTCGCCGCTGCTGCGCTGCTCTTGACCGCCGGCCCGCTGGCTGAAAACTTCCCGTAGCCAGCCGTCGACCCAGGTCTGATCGAGAAATTCACCCAATTCATTATTGCGGTAGGCAAGGGCGAAACCGAGTCCGGTCTTGCAGTCGTTTTCATTGGGGGCCAATCCCTCGCTGCCATGGTCCTCGGGATACACTTTGGTATCAAAGGCCATGCTGACCCGATGGGTATTGCCGTGCTGATCCGGAGTATCCAGCGTGAGGATTTGCACTCGCGCCCAGTTATCCGGGCCACCCATAAAGGTGCGCGGCGGGTTGAAACGTAAAAAAGGCAGCGGCAGCCAGATCTTATCCAGCAGCGTTAACGACTGCTGCAAAGAAAAGCTGAATTCGGGTTTGACCACCTCCGGCGTCGTGCCCGCCGCTCCGGGCAGCAGATATTTGCCGGTCTCTTCGTCATAGGTCAGACGCAGCAGCGGGCCGTTAACGCTTTGCCGCACGAACTTGGCGGGCCTGCCGTCCGCCATGGCCGGTTTCAGGGCAAAATCCAGAAATTGAATACCGCTGTCCTGAATTAGCGCGATCTTCCGTTTATAGTCGATGATGGAAGCCAACATATTATTTTTCATTTTCACGCTTTATCTGGGTGGGGAAGATCTGGTCGTTGTCATAACGACTCTGGCAATCCGCTATTCCGGTCAAGGTTTGTTTGCAGACAATTTGCGGCATGCGATAGGTGGACCCGTCGCTGCACCGTGCCTTGTCCTGGCTTCTGATCACCAAATTACCCGATTTCATCAGGCCGGCGTGCACATCGGCCCGGCAGCTGATACCGCCGCCATAATGTATCTTCGCCACGCCGCCGCCGTTTTTAACCAGATAGTCAAAACTCACCGCCTTGCCGCCGGTCACGGGATTTTTGCTGTCGACATTCACCCGCCAGCGGCCGTTGAAGAAGGCCGTGGAACCCGCTTTCACCGCCAAGGCGGGCAGCCGTAGGGCGTTTTTCATCTGTAAGGGGGTTAAGGGAAAGCTGTTTGATGACGTTGTAACTTGAGCCTTCGAAACCAAGGCGGGATGTATTCCACCGTCGGCGGCGCCAGTTGCATCATTTGCCGTTGCGCGGCGGTTGTCCGGATTTGAGGGGCTATTCCCCGCGCCGGCGACGGTTTTGTCATCGGCTGAAGCACTCGCTCCCTTAGCGGTAGCGTAGGCCGGGGAGGCATTCCCCTTAACATCTCCGGCGGCCGAGGCAGTAACCGCCCCTGATAAAATATCGGTATTGCCTGCGGAAGGTCCGCCCGCCACGGCACCGCTGCCGTCGGCAGCCGGGGCCGGATTAATCGCCGTGGTGGGTCGATTCTTGCCGGGCAGCGCCGGCGCATCGGCGGAGGCCGGCCGATCGTTGACCTGACCGGCGGGCGGCGCGGTCATGGGGGAAGAAGGCGCCAAGACATGAGGCTCTGTTACCGGTGCCGATACCGGGGGCCATACCGGACTGTTGGATAGATAGCCGTATACCTTAAAGACCAGGATCGCCGCCAGCGCCAGGGCGGGCAGGATCCACCGCAGGCGACGCCGGCCCTTGGCTTTTGACAACGCGGCGGCGGTTTCCGGTTTCACCCGTTGGACTGGGTTGGGATTGGCAGATTCCGTATTAGACGGAAGAGCGGAGTCGGCGTTGGAAATGGCGGATTCGGTTTTAGACGAAAGAGAGGAATCGGCGTTGGAAATGGCAGATTCTGTTTTAGACGAAAAAGCGGAGTCGGTGTTGGAAATGGCGGATTCCGCTTTCGACAAACCGGCGGATTCGGCAATGTCGGGAAGTGGAATTAGCCTTTGGGACGCTTGCGGGGCAATGGCCGGGGCAGTATCCATAGGTTCGTGGCGGGCCGGGATGATCACCGGCTCGGAGTCCGGCGCTACCTGACGCAGGCAGTCAAGGGGATCGGCGCGTGATTTTTCATCGAGTTTAACGAAACCCCAGAACGTCAGTACCGGTTTATTGCCAACCAGGTAAACATGGTTCTGATCGGGAAACTGGAGAGCTTTGGCCAGCAGCATACCGAAAAGCTTCTGAGCGGCTTTTTCCGCTCTTTGCGCCCGGCGGCTGATGTCGGCCACCGTGGCCTGGCACAATTCCAGCTGGTGAAGGGCCGATGCCCGTTGTCTGTCGCTGGCGGCGGCCCAAGACGTGACCTTGCCTTCAATGGGAGAATACCAGTCGAGCCTTTCTCCTTGCTCATGGGGTTGGGGGATGGCCAGGCAATCAAGCAGCTGCCGCTGTCCGCGCAGGCGCAAGGTTTCCCGCAACTGGAGCGCCGAAGCGTAAACCGGTTGCCCATCTTCCCCCAGCGCGAGGATACCGTCCAAACTGCCACTGCGTAAGAATGCACTGCGTAAGAATGATTTTGACACGCAAAAGAGACCCATTGTGAGTAATTTCTAAAGCAGAAAAAAATGCGCTATCTGCAACAATGGGTACTTTAGTGCGATTAAGGGTCAATCAAACGCCGGAATAAGCGGTAAAACTCGCAAATATTTGAGCAATCATCTTTGGGACAAGGCTGGGTAATCGGTATAACCGATACCGCCCGCGGCGTAAATCGTCTCTTTGTTCAGGGGATTAAGAGGCGCGTTTTGCTTAAACCGCTGCACCAGATCGGGATTGGCCATGTAGAGATTACCGAATGCCGCCGCGTCGGCCTGCCCCTGGTCGATCAACGCTTCGGCGGTGTCTTGGGTTAAGCCTTGGTTGGCAATCCAGGCGCCGGAAAAGGTTTTTCTTACCTGCGGTCCGATACGATCCGGAAAATCCAGCGATTCGCGGGCAAAGATAAAGGCCAGCTTGCGTTTATTCAGTTCTTCCACCACATAGCCGAACATGGCGCGGGGATTGGAATCATGCATGGAATAAGAGCTGGACATCAAATTAAGATGCACGCCGAACCGGTCCGCTGGCCAGACGGCTAGCAGGGCATCCACGGTTTCCAACAGAAAACGCGCCCGGTTGGCGATGGAGCCGCCGTATTGATCGGTGCGTTTGTTGGAACCGTCATGCAAGAACTGATCGAACAAATAGCCGTTTGCCGAGTGGATTTCTATACCGTCAAAACCGGCACGCTTGGCGTTCTCGGCCCCACGGCGAAAATCCTCCACGATACCGGGTATCTCTTCCGTTGCCAGGGCGCGAGGCACCTCATAGGGTTTCAACGGCCGCAGCATGTTGACATGGCCTGCCGGCGCGATGGCGCTAGGTGCCACCGGCAGCTCTCCGTTTAAATACACCGGATCGGAGATGCGTCCCACATGCCATAGCTGAATCACTATTTTCCCCCCGGCTTGATGCACTCCATCGGTGACATCTCGCCAGGCGGCAACCTGCGCTTCCGACCAGATTCCCGGCGTATTGGGATAACCCACCCCCTGCGGCGATACCGAGGTGGCCTCGGTGATGATGAGGCCGGCGCCGGCACGCTGTATATAATACTCTTTGGTCAACGGGCCGGGGCTGCGGCCATCCACCGCCCGCATGCGGGTAAGGGGCGCCATGACAATGCGATTGCTCAGTTCGAGGGCGCCGATTTTTACCGGCTCATACAAGGTTGGCATATATTCTCTCCAGGGAAAAGGGTTGCGCCGGGGATGGTGACAACCGGCCGCTGATGATAAAACCATTATATTTCTGATGTCGGATCCATTTAAGCCTCTTTTGTCGCGGCCGGTGTTACTGCATGTGCGTTACGATGCAATACAACAGTCCGAGCAAATGAACAAAGAGACAGAGGTGGAATGAGGAGGGTTATTGCGATTCCAGCGAACGCATGACCCGCTCGAGATGTATCTGGGAGCAGCGTCTGGCTTCGTCGGCGTTGCCGGCAATAATGGCATCGGCCATGTGCTGGTGGTCTTCGTTGAAGATACGCAGTTTGGTATGATCGGCGTAGCGATCGTCCAGGTGCAGATAAGGCAGGTTGATGCGGCGATTCCAAACCGTGGTACCGACCTCGTTGAGAATCGGGTTACCGGCCATGCTGCCGATCAATAAATGAAATTCACGGTCCAGGCGGTAAAATTCACTGATATTGTTATTGCTGATGTTTAACTCCATATTCACAACCAGGGCGCGTAATTTTATATGCAAGGCAGCGTTGCCGACCTTGGCCGCCAAATAGGCCAATTCGCTTTCAACAATGCTGCGGGCCTGGATAACATCATATTGATTATATGCATAGGATGGACCGGACAGGCTTTCCGCGCCAGGAGTTTCACAGACAAACACCCCGTTGCCGGAACGGATCTCTATCCAACCCGATAATTCCAACACGATCAGCGCCTCCCGGAGGGATGCGCGGCTAACACCCAGCTGTTTCGACAGGTCCCGCTCGGCGGGTAAGGCTTGTCCAGGGTGATAGACGCCTTTATTGACCATGGAAATCACCACGTTGGCGATTTTTTGGTAAAGCCTTTCCGACTTTATCGTGGGTAGATCCATATTTCTTCATCCCTTAACAGATATAGATATAAAAATTGCCGGCGGGTAGAGCCAATACCGACGAGAGACTTTACCATATTGCATATATGGGTATGGGGTAATTTTTTTGCATTGGCCAACCACGATCCGCAAACATTCACCTGTTTGGCCAGAGAGTCCGGGTCACCGAGCATGGACGTCGCGCATCCCGCCGTTCAAGGCTGAGTAACCCGGCTATCCCGGATGGTTTCAAACCGCCGCACCCCGTTACCGGCTAACACCCATGACGAGGCAAAAACAGCCTATCTTGAAGATTGGCGAATCGGATAAGCGGACAAAAAGCGTCTTCACCATGCCGGCGAAACGTTATTTGACGGAATGCCGTGACTGATTTTTATTTATCAGATCTTATTTTATTGGACTACTGCGTTTATTTTAAGGTAACGGCCGGGATTTTCCGACAGATCCTTTATTGCCAACGGGATTTCTTCTAACAAAATTGTTTTACTGATTATGGTATCTGCCGCAATAATACCTTTCTCGATAAGATCCAATGCCTCAGGAAACTCCCCGGCGCTGGTTCTTGACCCTCTGATATCAATCTCCTTTAAGGTAATGATATTGGTGGGTAAAGATGTTTCGGCTTTAGGCCAGCCGGTGAGGGCTATTCTGCCGGCAAAAGAGACATAAGCCAGCGCTTCTTTAATGGCGATATTGGCACCGGACGCCTCAATCACCACCTCCGCCATTCTCCCCAAGGTGATTTGATCGATAATTTCTTTCCCATTCTGTGACGATGGATTGATGGTATGTTTAATACCTATTGAAGCCGCATAGTCCAGACGCTGCTGCACGATATCAATGAGAATCGGGATTGCCTTGTAATGTAATGCGGCCTGCGCCGCCAATAAACCAATGGCGCCGGCGCCCATAATGACGACATGTTCCCCGGCGCTGAGCCTGGTCCGATGCAGTGCATGCAGGGCGATGGTCAAGGGTTCCGCCAGCGGAATGGCGGCCAGCGGGATGCCCGTGGGAACTTTGTGTAATAATTTTGCCGGGTGGGCGAAAATCTCTCGCATCCCGCCGTTGATATGCACCCCGATCACTTGCAAATGCTCGCAGCAATTGGTGCGGCCAATACTGCATGGGTAGCAATTGCCGCAGTAGATATAGGGATCGACAATGACCCGGTCACCCGGACGTATGGTATCGGGCAACCCTTCGCCGCCCTCAATAATGGTACCCACCACTTCATGACCGATAATTCGCGGATAAGAAACCAGCGGATTAACACCGCGATAGGCGCCGATATCTGAACCACAAATTCCCAGTGACTCGACTTTGATTAACGCCTCATTGGTTTTTTTTTCGGGATAATCAACTTCTTTAACACGAATGTTCCCGGCTGATTCCAGATAAATACTTTTGACCTTTAACATGATGTTATATTCCTTGATCCACTTTAAACGACTTTACCGAGGTTTTATCCTTTATACAGAAAATAACCAACACCGCTCCTACAAGGGCAACAGCGCCCGCCAGGAAAAAGGCCATTGAGAAATCCCCTGTTGCTTGAACAATAAATCCTGTTACCAACGGTCCGATAATGCCGGAGGTATTGGCAATACCGTGCATTGCGCCGCCAACGCTGCCGACTTTATCTTTATGTACCACGTCCTGGATAATTGCCCAGTAAATCGCACCGGTGAGATATAATAAAAACAGCGAGCACGACATTAATATTATGGCGCTTTGCACCGTGGTGACATTGCCGGAAATCGCGACACATATCGCCGTGCCCGCCAAACAGCTACCCAACACCAGTTTTCTGGAGAACAGGGCGCGACCGGTGAGACGGTAGATATAATCGGAAAATGCGCCGCCGATCACCATACCCACCGCGCCAACCAGCCATGGAATAACGGTGGCAATGCTCAATTGTTTAATATCGAGGTGCATGGCCTGGTTAAGATAACTGGGAAACCAGGTCAGGAAGAAATACAGCACATAGTTATAGCTGAAGAACGCCACGGCGGTTGCCAGCACGATAGGCTGTTTCATGTAATAGCCTAACCCGGGACTGTTTTTGTCGACGCGGGCTGCGCCCTTAATGAGAATGTCATTCTTGTTCTCAAGTTCCTTTTGCTCTTCTTTATCGACAAAACGATTATTTTTGGCGGTATCCGTGGCGATTGCATACCATACCAAGGTCCAAACCAGGCCAATACAACAGATAATAATAAAGGCCCAGCGCCAGCCCACCGCAATGGCTAAAAAACCGACGACAGGCCCGGCGATAGCACCACCCAACGGAGAGCCGGCGCTGAAAAATCCCACTGCCACTGCCGTTTCATTGCGAGATATCCAGTTATTCACCATTTTATTACCGGCGGAACTGATGGGGCCTTCCGCCATGCCGAATAATACGCGTATGATCAATATGGAAGTTAATCCCACCGCCAGGGCGGTCATCCCGCAGAATAACGACCATAGCGTTACGGCAAAAACAAACACCAGTTTGGGTCCGGATTTATCGCTTGCCATCCCGCCGACAAAATTGAATATGACATAACCGACAAAAAAAGCGCTGAACACCATGCCTAATTCAGCGGCATTAAATCCCAGCTCCTTTTCGATTAACGGCGCGGTAATCGACAGTGCCGCACGATCCATATAATTGAGCATATAGACAATGAATAACATAAAAACAGTCACCCATCCCATCGAACGTCTTTTCATAGTAGTCCCGTCTTATTTATTGATTTTATGGTTAATATCTGGCAATCGCCATGCGGGCACATTGCTTGCCGCAGCAGTATCGCTGTGGTCAACGTCTGGCCTACTGGCAGGGTGGCCTACTGGCCTAACCAATGAAAATATAGCGCCGCCGTAAAAACCAGGTCAACGGGATTAAAATTAATTAAGGTAAAATGGGATAGGACATAAATTAGTCATGCAATGGATGAATGATTGCAAAAAAATGCGTGAAGTAGATCGCTTTGAAGGCATATTTTTTATCGCCAACATCTTTATAGGCCGTTTAAGCGGCCTATTCCATCACATTCAGAATCCGGCCATCGGCCAGTTTGGCTCGCAGGCTGTGGGCAGTCATATCACCAAAAGACCGGTCGCCAAAATTGGCTATTAGCACCGATCCGTCGCTAAACGTTGTTTGCTGTACCCAGCCGGTCTGGTCCAGCCAGGAGAAGCCGGTCAGCGCTTTATCCCACAGCGCTTGATGCAGGGGACGGAAGGCCGCATCCGCCTTTTTGATTTCAGGCAACCGCGCCCGCAGGGTGCCGCGGCTGAGATTGAACAACGGCGGGGTGTTGTATAGCTGGCTGAGCAGTGTACGGGTGGTTTTGACATCGATGAATTTGAGGTTGTCATAGGTCCAGTGGTGGCTGCTTATCACCGCATCGTGAAATACCGCTTGGTACAACGGCAAACGATAGCGCGGGTCGAACCGGACGGTGAGATAGGGCTGCTTCACCTTGGCCGGGTTAAAGAAAAGGGCCGGCTGGGCGTAGGGCCACCAGATGCCGAGGTAAAACGGCGATGCTTTATTCTGGTGCATATCCTTATCGCCCCAGCCGAAACCCCAGGTTTCCGTGCCATGGGCAAACATGATGTGACGCGCGGTCACCGCATTACCGTCTTCAGAACCCAACGGCAATCTTAAGGTTGTGCTGAACCAGGCCATCCGAGAATTGAACGCTTGCGCCATCTCCGCCGCGCCTGTCGGGTGCGCCGGATGATAATCGTCAGACACCATGCAGGAACCGTCAACATCCAGGAACAGGCTGTTCGGCGTCGCCAGTTTAATCAACTCCGCCATGCGCTGCTGAGAATAGGGCAGGATGCATTGGGGATTGAGATAATTTCCCTTACCGCCGAATCCAGGTTTTTTGCTGCCGTCGGCCCGTATAATGGCGCACTGTTCACGCAAGGCGGCGGGTACTTGGGCGGTGAGCCAGCTATCGTTAACGCCGCGAGGAACAGCGGTATCATAGGAGTCGTAGCTGGCGATCAGGTAACCTGATTTTTTGGCGCTGTCCACCGCCTGCGGGTGCAGAAATCCGGCGGTCCAGCTATCTGTGCCCAGCCATAGCCTGGTCAAGCCGGCCTGATGCAATGATTGGATAAGCGGTGTGGCCAACCCCTGACCCCAGCTTTCGGCGGGTGAGAGATACGCCCCCAGCCGTTGTTGTGCAAGCCGACGTACTCTGGCGGCCTGCTGTTGCTGCGCCGCCAGGGAAATATCCTGATCCGGCGAACGGTGCTGCGCCGCTTCCGCCGCCAGGGCCTGGTTGAGGGCTTCAATCAGGGATGGTTGCCGCCATTCCTCGGGGGAGCTATCTTTCAGCTGTTTTAGCGTGCTTTGAGCGTCAGCATCCAGCTTTTCCCACAGCCCGGCGCCGGCGGATGATTGCAGATAACCGGCCAGTCCCGGCCAGTTTTTTACATCTGCCTGGTCCAGTAACAGACCGCCCCACAGATAGAGGTGCGTCGCGCCGATCAGTTTTTCTCCTTCCGGCGCAATCATGATTTTGTCGCTTAGCGAACTGAATTGTCCGCTTTGCCGAAGATATTCCCGATAACGTATGGCGCCTGAAAGCGGCGAATCGCCCACATGCAGCAATACCTCGAAGGCCTGCCGCTGGTTAAACCGGTTGAACCGGTGGTTGCTTTGCATATGCAAACGGGCGTCGGCAGAAGTGAAGGCTATTTCATTATGAAAGGGGGTGAGCAGCAGCCAACTGAAAAATTTACCCTGCTGTTCCTGGCTCCATAACGGCAGTTTCAGGTCCCAGTTGGTATCTATCGGCGTCTGTTCGCTGACCAGATACTCCTGCCAAGTGAGGTTATCCAAAGGGATTCGGCTGCCTTCGCCCATCGGCAGAAGCAGCGTGGCGGCTTGTGCCGGCAGGGTGAACCAATCCAATACCTGCGGCCGTTCGCTGCTGAAGCTCAGGCGCAGATCGTTGCCTGACAGTTCCGCGGTAATATGCATGTCGCAGTCCGGCCATTGCCAACTGGCCAATAGCGGGGAATGCCGTAACGCGCTGACTTGCCGGGATGGTTGCGGCATATTCACCAGGGTATCGCCGGCGCTGATTTGCAGCGTGGCCGGATCAATATCAAATAGCGCGGTTCCCTGCTGCAATCTCAAGGCATGGGTGGGGGAAGCCAGGAACAGGCCGGCAATTAAAGCGATTTTTACCAGGGATTTTTTCATCAGATTAAGGATTCATGGATAAAGCAGGCGAGAAGCATTCGGCCATAATACGGTATGAATTATAAATGGGACCTAAAAACGCCTGGAATAATCGGCAATGCAGATAAACAAACCAGATAAACCAATTCATATAGGTTAGTTTAGTTACAACATACATATAAATTTAAACAATACCGATACTTTAACAACAGTACATAAACCACATATTCAAACAGGGACCTCAGGGCGTTATCTGATCTGATTGGATTGATGTATACGCGTAAGCGATACGCGGAAAAATAAAACCCCCGTCCCGGTTGGTGCCCGAGTGGGGGTAATACTGGCACTACTCTGGAGCGGAAAAAAGGCCGGCCGCTATTTCAGATTGGGAAAGCACAGGCGGCGTACCGCCAGTTCCACGCCCCTGATCTCCGCCAGGCCCTTTAACCGACCGATGGCGGAATAGCCGGGATTGGTTTTCTTATGCAAATCATCCAGCATTTGATGTCCGTGGTCCGGCCGCATGGGAATAGGGCGCTGGTCGCCCAAATCCTGACGGCGCTGCTCCTCCCGCAAAATCGCGGTTACTACGCTGACCATATCCACGTCGCCCTGCAAATGCGCCGCTTCATGGAAGCTTTTAGGGTTTTTTTCACGAACGGTGGCGCGCAAATGGGTAAACCAGATGCGATCGCTGAAAGTCTCCGCCATTTTAACCAGGTCGTTATCCGCCCGCACGCCATAGGAACCGGTGCAAAAGGTGAAACCGTTGGTGGGAGCGGGAACGGCATCCTTCAGCCACTGCATATCCTCAATGGTGGAGACGATGCGCGGCAAACCCAGGATTGGACGCGGCGGATCGTCCGGATGCACCGCCAGGCGAATGCCCGACGCTTCCGCCACCGGCACGATTTCCCGCAGGAAATAAGCCATATGCTCGCGCAGGGCCGCTTTATCGATATGGGCATATTCCGCCAGGCGCGCCCGGAACTGGTCGAGGGTGTAACCCTCTTCGGCGCCCGGCAGGCCGGCGATAATATTGTTGGTCAGCTGGGTAATTTCCTGCTGGCTCATATGCTCGAAATAGGCTTTTGCCTGCCGTTTTTCATCGTCGGTATAATCCGCCTCAACGTTGGGCCGCTGCAGGATATGCAGATCGAATGCCGCAAAAGCGATATGATCGAAACGCAGCGCCTTGGAACCTTCCGGCAGCTCGTAGCCCAGGTCGGTACGCGTCCAGTCCAGCACCGGCATAAAGTTATAACAGACGGTATCGATTCCGCACTGTCCGAGATTACGCAAGGTTTGCCGGTAGTTGGCGATGTGCTGACGGTAGTTGCCGGTTTGGGTTTTGATTTCTTCGTGCACCGGCACGCTTTCCACCACCGACCACACCAGATTTTTGGCCGCCAGTTCCGCTTTGCGTTTTTCTATTTCCTCAACCGACCAGACTTCGCCGTTGGGAATATGGTGCAGGGCGGTTACCACACCGGTTGCCCCGGCCTGGCGGATATCGTCCAGAGAAACCGGATCCCCCGGGCCGTACCAACGCCATGTTTGTTCCATAGTTCAATCCTCGTCAAAATGTCATTTCGCCGCAAATATCGGCAAGTCATCAAGTTGTTTCAGGTAAAACAGCCGGTAAATCGGTAATAACAGCGTGATTTGTCAATTTTTACTCTGATATTTGCCACTGTTTGGCAAGTTTGGTTTTCGATTCGCCGGCCAACCATTTATTTACCGCATCAAGCAACTGCCGGTTATCTTTATCCATCATATAAACTTTATAACTCGCTGTCCCGGGCAATATGTTCTGAGTAGCAACGCAAAGGATCCCCGGCTCTTTACTCTGGTAATAGTCGCCTTCAATCAAATCGGTAAACATGATATCCGCGCTCCGGTCCCGGATCCCTTGAAGGTTGGCGACATTATCTTGAGTACGGACAATTTGGGCATACTTAATGTGCTTATCAACGTAAGATTGGTTTGTACCGCCTGGATTCACGATGACCCGTACCTTCGTACGATCAATAGCCACAAGGGATTTGAATTCCTCAACTTTGTCACACTGTGTCAGGGCGATTTTACCATTTTTAACCACCGGAGCGGAAAGCGCAAACCGGGCGTTTCTTTCAGGTGTTTCCGTCACGCCTCCCATTGCGATATCGAACTTGTCTGCCGCCAGATCGGCAGACAGCGTTGGCCAACTGCTCAGCACAAAGCGAACATTGAGCCGCAGCGCATTGCTTAATGAACGTGCCATATCAATATCAAAGCCAGTCAATTTTCCTTGCTTATCGTGGAATGCCAGCGGCGCATAATCACCAGGAATGCCTATGCGCAATTCTCCGCTTTGTTTGATTTCCTGCCAACTTTTCGCCACCGCGGGCTGAATGCCTAAAAGCGACGACAAAACTACAAATCCAACGTATATTTTATTCATTATTCATCACTTAAATCATCTGGGGAATGACAAAAACACGCAGGGGCTTCGCCGGCGCACCCACACCTCAAATAATCCGCCGAGGCAGGCCCTATGCGAGTTGATAAGTTTATCCGCATTTTCTATGTACTGCGTTATCCGCGCAATCCCCGTTGGCCCGATACAGCCACTTTTTACCATGCCGTGCCGGTTTGCTGAGTATTATCGCCAACAGCGTACAGCGATTGCCCGGGTCGATGAAATGTAGTCTGATTTTTTAGGGGAAAGGCGCCATGGAAAAAAAATATTCACCGCTGCAGATGGGTTTCCACTGGGTTATTTTCATACTGATCGCCATTGCCTATGCCGCCATGGAGCTCAGAGGCTACGCCCCGTATGACAGTGCCTTGCGAAGGGGGATAACGTTACTGCATTACACCGCCGGCGTGAGCGTGCTGATCCTGACGCTACTGCGCATTATGATACGCATTGCCGGCAAGACGCCGGCTATAGCACCTCCGCCGCCGCGCTGGCAGATGATCCTGGCACACTTGGTTCACGGCGTGCTGTACCTGATGTTTATCTGCCTGCCGCTATTGGGCCTGCTGACACTCTATTTCGGCGGCAGAGAATGGGCTTTCTTAGGATATACCATGCCCGTGCGGGATATCCCGGACGCCGATATGCAGTCTCGATTGCGTGATATTCATGAGCTGATTGCCAACACCGGCTATTTTATTATCGGCCTGCACACCGCTGCGGCGCTGTTTCATCATTATATTCTGCGGGATAACACCCTGATAAGAATGCTGCCCGGCAAGCGACACTAATAGAACCCCACCTTCGGCGAAACTATTTCTTAACCTGACAGATTTCGAGTTGCCTTGGTTATTGTTCATCGACGTTATTTCGGTGATACAATAAATCACTTGGATTGAACATAGAGTAACGAAATGAAAGTGTTAACTTTTGGTGAAATGATGCTCCGATTGAAACCGCTCGGCAACAATCGCATCATTCAGTCGGATGTTTTGGAAGCAACTTATGGCGGTGCGGAAGCCAATGTCGCCGTATCTTTAGCCCTCTTGGGCAATGACGCTGCTTATTTGACCAAGTTGCCGGGTAATCTGCTGGGTGAAACCGCGCTGTCCGCTTTACGTAAATACGGCGTGAACACCACAAAAATTCTACGCGGCGGCAACCGTCTGGGTATTTATTTCTTTGAAAAAGGCGCCAGCGTACGCTCCAGCAATGTGGTATACGATCGGGCCGGAAGCTCCTTCGCGGAAGCTAAACGTGATGAGTTCCAGTGGGAAGAGCTGCTTAAGGGTGTTGATTATTTCTATTTTTCGGGCATTACCCCGGCAATTTCAACGGAATTAGAGCAGGTTGTTACCGACGCCTGCGTCTATTGCAAGGCGCATAATATTCCCGTTGTGTGCGATATGAATTATCGCGGCAAAATGTGGCCACCTGAAAAAGCCCAGGTCGTCATGTCCAAGCTGATGAACTATGTGACCATCTGTATCGCCAATGATGAAGATTTCGAAGCGACGCTGGGCATAAAAGCCTTCGACGGTGATAATTCCCGCGGCATCGAGCAAAAAGATTCATTTAAAGCCGGCATGCTTGCCGTCACCAAAAAGTATCCGGGCTGTAAAATGGTGGCGAGCGTCCTGAGAAACATCCACTCCGTTGAAGAAAGCCAATGGATGGGACTGTTGCTGAAAGACGGCGAGTTTTACGAAACCACCCGCTACAAGATGCACGTCATGGAAGGGGTTGCCGCCGGTGACGCCTTTGGCGCTGGTTTGATGCACGGTTTACTGCATGGTTTTGGCGCTCAGGAAGACATTGATTTTGCCATTGCCGCCAGCGTATTAAAATTGACCGTCAGCGGCGATTTAAATCTGGTGCAGGAATCTGAAATACGTTCAGTGATGAAAAAAGGCGGCGGCGCCAGCATGAGCCGCTGAGTTATTTCAAGGGTTGAACGCTTAAACGCGCCATTCACATCGCTTAATGTCATCAAAAGAAGGGGATACAGCTCAGTATCCCCAGATAAAAGTCGGTCGGTCTGCCCGGGAGTATTGTGTCCTCATTGAATGCCCCAACTATAAACTGATATAGCCATTCTGCTTGTTCCCGCCAAAATTTTCCAAAAATGCTTTTTTATCACCGGCTTCGTTAATCCAGTCAATAATGCAGCTTTACTATTGGGTATAAAAAAAGTGGGTATAAAAAAAGACGAATCCTACAAACAAACTGATAATTGGAAGGTAGAATAAAACCTTGTAGCATAGAAGTAAGTTTAAACACGCATCCCCTCCCTACATTCAAAAAAGGAGGGGATGGCGTATCTTCTCCGGCAACCGGCTCGTCATCTCGTTTGTCACTTCAGACTGTACTGCTTTTTTTCAATGCCATCTGTCTATAGAAAAGAAGTTGTTTCCCCTGTATTTTTATTCATACGTTAAGAAACGCGACGTGATTGTTCCGCGGCAGCGCAGGGTTCGGCTGGCCGAGATGTACGGTAAAGGGCATTATGAATGTCGTTATTGTGAAAGGAACCGGGGATGTCGGTAAAAGATACGCTGTTGGCTTTGTTAGTGGTGGTCATCTGGGGCGTTAACTTTGTGGTGATCAAAGTCGGCCTCCACGGCATGCCGCCTTTTTTATTGGGTGGTTTACGGTTCCTGCTGGTTGTGATTCCGGCCATTTTTTTTATTCCGGCCCCCAAAATACCGCTTAAATGGCTGGCGCTTTATGCGTTAACCATCAGCTTCCTGCAGTTTGCCTTTCTGTTTGGCGCCATCAATATCGGCATGCCCACCGGCATTGCCTCATTAATTCTTCAGTCCCAGGTTTTCTTCACCATCATTCTGGGCACGTTTTTCCTGTCGGAAAAAATCAAGGCCATGCAGATTCTGGGTACGCTTATCGCAGCGGCAGGCATCGGGGTACTGGTTGATGGAGGCATGACCAATACGCTGTCGGCCATTCCGCCGCTCGGATTGTTGTTGACGCTAACCGCCGGCCTGTTCTGGGCGTTTGGCAATGTCACCAATAAAATCATCATGACTACCTCGCCCAAGACGCCGATTCTTTCGCTGGTTGTCTGGAGCGCATTGATTCCGGTGATTCCCTTTTTATTGTGTTCCTGGATCTACGAGGGGCGGACAGCTATCGTCGCCAGTATTGTCGATATCAAGGCTCCCACAGTCTTTTCACTGATTTATCTGGCTTTTATTTCCACCATTATCGGCTACGGCTTGTGGGGGGCGCTGCTATCCCGCCATGAAACCTGGCGAGTGACGCCGTTTGCGCTGCTTGTGCCGGTTGTGGGACTCACCAGCGCCGCCCTGATATTGGGTGAAAGGCTCAATGGCCTGCAACTCATCGGCGTCGCCGTCATTATGCTGGGCCTGTTGATTAATGTTTTCGGTTCTCGGGTTTTGAACCGAAAGACGGCGCATCAGACGTGACCCGATGATACTTCAGGGTATAGTGTTTTTAATGCCTTAATAAAGTTAACCAAATAAGGGTAGTCATGTGATATTCTAACTATTTCATCGCTATGCAAATGAGAAAGGTTTTCTTTTTTAAGCATGTCGATGAAACGCATTATAATCATAGCACAGAGTAGCCTGTCATTACCCTTTTGCTTTTTGAGAGTTTTTTCGGCTCCGTCCATAATACCTCTTAGGTAGGGGGTGGCTGTTTCTTGATTTTCGAAAAAGGCTTTGATAACTATTATTTTTTTAAAAGCATTTTCCTTAAAAGCCGAGGAGAATAAAGTAGTATACATAACATAAAGATTATTTTTTTCACTAGAATTTTTTTGAAGCAATTGATTATTTATTTCTGAAAATAAATTTTTAAACACATTATTCTGTGACAGAAAATAATATCGTAGTGATATTGATATCCTCATATCAATATCTAAATTTATATTCGTTTGATATTCATTACATACAGCCAGCTTGCTATTCATGTCATTGATGAAATATAAAGCACTCTCATTGTTATTCACTATGATTTCGTTATATAAATGTCGATATTTTAATGCTAAACAATTTATATCATAATTATTTTTTACCAAAACTTCCCTAAGGTTAGAGTAATCTTTTCGTGGTAAATTTGAAAAAATCAATTCCAATGTAGCAGGTGACCCTTCAGACAGAAACCTGAAAAAATTACTCGCAGATAATAATTCATAGCCTAATGATTTATTTTTTTTATTTTCCGGCGGTTTACTGGAAATTTCAAAAACTCTGAAGAAAGGGAAGGGGGTAAAGGGAATCATAATTTTAACCTTCTCATAAACAGAAAAAATATAATAGCCTGTATACCTGATAACTTACTATAAAAGATCTCAGTCAGCCTAAAACATTACTTATTTTGAAAAGTACTTTTAATGGAAATAATTTGATACTATTGTGGTTTGTTTCCCTACATACAGACGCGGCAGGCGGGATTCAAACCCATCGCAAGTCACTATCCGGCTGACGGCAGATTTCTCCTAGATACCCGCTTGACGCATTCATCTCAATATGGATTTCTGTTATATTGATGCCCAAATCACAAAACGAATTATAGGACGATACCGCACGATGATTAACCGATTCGCCCTGGCCGCCATAGCGGCCGCTTTTGCGCTGAATGGATGCGCAAATCAATCAACGAACAAATCCGCGTCTGATTTTTCTACCGGCGCGACCCTTGTCACTGTTACGGATGTCCCTATACCGGCTTCCGATGGCTCGACCGTATACGTTACCGTTGACGGCAATGACGCAGCTGCCCTGATCGCGGGAGAAAGCGTAGAGTTGCGCATACCCGCAGGGAAGCATCAGATCGGGGGCTATGCCCGGTCCCTGGTTGGCCATGTCACCATCCCCCCGGTGCAGATTACCACCACGCCCGACAGCGAGAAACACGTCGTTTATACGATAGTGAACGGCAAACCGGTATTTGCCGAACGGGATGATGCCTCGAAATCACAGAAGAAGGTAGCCACAACAGCTGCGGCAACACCGGTAGCCACAACGACACCGGCAACTACGACAACATCAGCAGCCACGACAACGCCGGCAACTACGACAACATCAGCAGCCACGACAACGCCGGCAGTCACAACAACGCCGGCAACTGCGACAACGACACCGGCAACCACAACGACACCGGCAGCCACAACGACACCGGCAACCACAACGACACCGGCAGCCACAACGACACCGGCAACCACAACGACACCGGCAGCCACAACGACACCGGCAACCACAACGACACCGGCAGCCACAACGACACCGGCAGCCACAACGACACCGGCAACCACAACGACACCGGCAACTACAACGACACCGGCAACCACAACGACACCGGCAACCACAACGACGCCGGCAGCCACGACAACGCCGGCAACTACGACAACACAGCAATAAGAGATTGCCGTCAGTGGTGTTTTCAATCAGTTATTATTTTTTACGGCGCAGCCCCTGCATGCGCCGCAGTCAACTTGATAGCTGAACATAACCGGGTCAGGTCAGCTAACGTCTTCCCAGAGTCAGTTACCGGGCCCGTTGCCGTTCACGGCGTACAATGCGATCCTGTTGATATTTATACCATGATAAAGTCACTACTTTTATTGTAGTAACTTTAAGACAACACTTCCTTAAAACAACCAAGGAGGTATCACATGCGCGTATTTCTTACTGGCGCGACCGGCTTCATTGGATCCCGCATTGTGCCCGAACTGCTTACGGCAGGGCATCAAGTCCTCGGCCTGACGAGATCGGATGCCGGTGCTCAATCATTAAAGGCAGCCGGTGTGCAAGCGCATCGCGGCACTCTGGAAGATCTCGATAGCATTCGCAATGGAGCAGCCAAGGCAGACGCCGTTATCCATACCGCGTTCGATCATGACTTTTCTCACTTCGTGGCGAATTGCGAGAAGGACAGGCGTGTCATCGACGCCTTGGGCAGCGTTCTCAAGGGCTCAAACCGACCCCTCATTATCACCTCCGGAACCGGTATGGGTGATTCCGGACACGGCCAGCCCGCGACGGAGAATGTCTTCAACGCGAACAATCCCAACCCGCGCGTGGCGTCCGAACTGGCGGGCAATTTACTACTGGAGGCCGGCGTCGACGTGCGCGTGGTGCGGCTTCCGCAGGTCCACGATACATTCAGGCAGGGGCTTATCTCGCCGTTCATCGCGATCTCGAGGGAGAAGGGCGTTGCCGCCTATGTGGGCGATGGTGCAAACCGCTGGCCGGCGGCCTATGTGCTCGATGTGGCGAAGCTCTATGGACTTGTCCTTGACAAGGGCAGTAAAGGGGCTCGATATCATGCCGTTGCGGAGGAGGGGATTTCTGCCCGTGAAATAGCCGAAGTGGTAGGCGCAGGTCTCGGTGTGCCGGTGGTTTCCCTGTCTGCCGAGCAGGCGCCACAGCATTTCGGCTGGCTCGCCATGTTCGCCGGCATGGACCTTAGTGCTTCAGGCGCATGGACCCGTCGGCAGCTCGGCTGGGAACCCACCGGGCCCGGACTGATCGACGATTTGAAACGGATGGATTATTCACGTTAAATAAATTGGAGCCTGCTGAGATGCCCGAAATGACCACGAACCTCGATGAAGCCTTGAAGTTCTTTTGTGACAATCTTGTTACACCCAAGTGGGACGCCCTGATGGATCTCCTGGCCGAGGATGCGGTGATGGAGTTTCCTTACCATCTTCCTGGCTTTCCCGAAAAGCTCAGAGGGAAACGGGAGATCGTGCCTTACTTTGACCTACTCAAGGACCGCATAACCATAAATGAAGTGCGCCTCGTGACCACGCACAAAACGGACGATCCCAACGTGGTCATCCTGGAAGCTGTGGGTAAAGGTCATGCCGTACAGACGGGGCACAACTATGAGCCGAAATACATCACGGTTTTAACTTTTCGCAACGGTCTGATAGTTCACTGGAAGGACTACTTGAATCCTTTCACAGTTCTGATTGCCCTTGGCGGCACGATCGCTTTGCCGATGGCGGAAGCTTAGCCGAGAGTCCTTAACTCGGTATTCATGCCCAACATTGCATCGGTAGTGGGCAAAAAAATTTAGCGCGGCTTATTAAATTCTGTAGCACTACGATGCTGCCAAAGACACAGAACTCGCGTAGCGTCATCAACCGAAGATGGTTTAAAATATCGATAAAGAGTGGAGGGGTGATCAGTATCTTTAAATCAGGATTACCACAGGCTGCTGAGTTAACGATCCTGTGGTAAGTTCCAACAGTCTGCTTGGATTCAGGAATGGCAAATCGTATTTAACATAATATACATTATACGCACCGACGTTATAGAGGCAAAGCTGTAATGTCCGCACTGGGCTAAGTGTTGAATGCTCTGGTGAGACTTCAATCGCGCTCTGAGGAAATTTTTGAGTGAGCGAAATGTGGATTTAGCGAAACACTGAGAAGGCAACGTAACATTGCGTTTAGAAGCAGCGGCAGCTCACTTCCCAAACCGCACCCAAGAATCTCGTGGGCTTGGCGATGTTCGAATGCAAGTGTGGTGGGCCGCTGCGCGCCATTTTCCATGCGAGCCATAAAAGGTAAAGTGTGCCGACGAGCTTCATGGTACGAAGCGCATTACGTTTTTATCTTATATCCGCAGCGTTCCGTCAATCAGCGTGCACACCTGGCCGCCGATCCAGGGGTCGTCATTCTCAAAGGTTACCTTAACCCGTCCGTCACGCTGTAATGCGGTGCCTTGGCGTACGCGATATTCTTTTGCGGTATGGCCACCGTCCGGAAATTCGTTGCTTTTCAGAATTTGGGCCAGGCAAGCATTGGCGCTGCCGGTAACCGGATCTTCAACTAAAGTATGGTGCTCAACCATAAAAGCCCTTACCTCATAATCCGCCGGACCGTTCGGCTCATGCAGTCCATATACCGCTACGCCATTCACGTTGCATAATGTCTGTAACAATTCAATTGCCGCGAAATCCGCGACAATATCCAGGCAGGATTGCGCATCCGCCATGCGCACCATCAGCCAAACGACCCCCATGTCGGCGATCGTCGGCGCGTCGCCGGGGTGGATCGTACCGCCTGGCAACGCTAATGCAAGCAGCCCTTGGTGTTCATCGGATATCGGCTTGAGTGTTACTGACGGTGCGGCAAACGACAGTCCGTCATTGGCGTGCAATTTAACCCGCACCAGGCCGATACCGCACTCCTGCACTAAATAACCCGGCTGCTTGGGTTTTAATCCCGCTTCCAGCAAAGCATGGGCCGTCCCTAAGGTCGGATGCCCGGCAAACGGTAATTCTTTGTCGGTAGTGAAAATCCGTACCCGGTAGTCTGCGGCGGCATGCCCGGGCTTCAGCACGAAAGTCGTTTCGGAAAGATTTGTCCAGCGAGCGATGGCAGCCATCTCGGCATCGCTCAAACCTTCCCCATCCAGGATCACCGCCAGCGGATTACCCTTTAACGGTTTGGCGGTAAATACGTCTACTTGTTTAAATTTCCGCGGTTTTTGCATCCGCAATCCTCATTTTTTCATCATTTATTGAGTTTAAATTATGTTTATGCTTTTTTTTACTGAGCCTAAGCTCGCTTTCCTTTACAATGATTGTCCTTGCCATCATCAGGTAAATATTTATGCCCATCCCAAAGCTGACGCAGCAAGACATGACGGAAATTGAGCAACGCCAACTGAAGACTTTACTTGATAAGGCCCGTATAGCGCAGGGTCGTCCGCTGACCAACTCTGAAACTAATCATATTAAAGATGATTATATCGACAAATTAATGGCGGAACGGGAAATGATCGCCAAGAAAACCAGGGCCGAACATAAAAAGAAAAAACTCAAGCCAGATATTTCAGCGACGTATGAATGGACCTCAAATATGCACACCCGCGGTCGCCGTTGAATTCTCCAGCGCGATAGGCCCGGCGAAGCAGACCAACGCCGGAGGGCGCTGGTCTAAAGCTTGGTTTTAACCTCAACATCTCATCGTCTTTGTGATTATGTTGTAGGGCGAGACGAATCGAATCAACCGTTCTGTAAGACTGGGGGGTCAAGGCACGGTTTTCCGGTTGCTACTTTTACATTCATGCCAATACGTCTTTTAAGCCACGGTGATTAAGCATCGGCTCCAGGCTGGGACGTTTGCCACGCCAGTTTACATAGAGCTTTTCCAAATCCTGGCTATTGCCCCGGGATAAAATTTTATCGCGAAAATCCCGGCCATTATCCGCCGTCAGCCCTCCCCGTTCCTTAAAGGCTTCGAACGCATCGTCCGCCAGCATTTCTGTCCATAAATAGGCGTAATAACCTGCGGCATACCCTCCACCCCAGATATGCTGGAAATAACTGGAGCGATAACGCGGCGGCACATAGGGCAAATTTACCTTATACTCGGCCAGCGCGGCGGCTTCGAAGGCGGCAACATCCATTCCCGGCGTCGTTCCTTCCAGAGTATGCCAATGCATATCCAGCAGCGCGGCCGCCAATAATTCGGTCATGTCATAACCTTTATTGAATCGCGACGCTTTTTCGATTTTTTCCACCAGTGCCGGCGGCATGGTTTCTCCGGTTTGATAATGCCTGGCGTAATGGGCAAATATTTGCGGCTCATCGGCCCAGTGTTCATTAAATTGGGAGGGAAATTCCACAAAATCCCTTGGCGTGGCGGTGCCCGACAGGCTGGGAAATTCCTGGTTGGCGAACAGGCCGTGCAGGGTGTGGCCGAATTCATGAAACAGGGTGACGACATCATCCCAGGACAGTAAAGCCGGCTCGCCGTCCGCCGGTTTGCTGAAATTGGCCACGTTGTAGATGACCGGCCGGGTGCCGAGCCGGGTGGACTGATCGACAAAGTTGCCCATCCATGCACCGCCGCCTTTATTATCTCGCTGGTAATAATCCGTATAAAACAGTGCCAGTGGAGATCCGTCCCCATCGAAGATCTCATACACCCCGACATCGGGATGGTAGACCGGTATATCGGTGCGTGGTGTAAAGCTGATGCCGTATAACAACCGGGCGGCGTAAAATACCCCCTGCTCAAGCACCTGATGGAGCGGGAAATAAGGTTTTATGTCGGCGTCATTGAGATCGTATTTATTTTTACGCACCTGATCGGCATAAAATTGCCAATCCCAGGCCGCCAGGCTAAAACCGCCCCGCTGCTCATCGATCAATGACTGGATATCCGCCGCTTCCCGTCGGGCCCTCCCGGTGGCGGCCGGGACAATATTGCGCATAAAATCCAATGCGGCCGCCGGCGTTTTAGCCATTTGATCCTGCAGCGCCCAGCTGGCATAGTTGGCGAAACCCAGCAGTTTGGCCTGTGCGGCGCGCACCTCGGCCAAACGGACAATAATGTGGCGCGTGTCATGCTCATCGCCCTTTTCCGCACGGCTAACAGATGCCTTAAACAACGCCTCTCGGGTTCCTCGTCGGTTCAATGATTGCAATAACGGCTGCTGGGTAGTGTTTTGTAATACAAGAAGCCATTGATTCTGCAGATGATGCTCTTCGGCGGCGCGACGCGCGGCGGCAAGTTCAGCGGTGGTCAGCCCATTCAGCCCCGCCGGATCCGTTACCGCCAGCCCGCCTTTGCCGGAGGCATCCAGCAGCAGATGAGTAAAGCGGGTGCTTAATGTCGCCGCTTCCTGATTGAGCAGCGACAGCTGCTGTTTGTCCGCCGCTGACAATTGCGCGCCGGACAGCAGGAAATTTTGGTAGGTCAGGTCGATTAGCCGGATGGCTTCGGGGGAAAGAGACAGTTCCGTCCGTACATCATATATCTCCTGCAGACGGCTGAATAATGCGCTGTTAAGTTTGATGGCATCATTCATTGCCGCCAGTTTAGGCGATTGATGTTCGTCTATTTCTCTCAATAAATCGCTGGTATTGGCTGAAGTCATTGCGCCAAAGATACTCAGCACCCGCTTTAACAATAATCCGGACTGCTCCAGCGCGGCATAGGTATTTTCAAAGGTGGGCGGTGCGTCCTGATTGGCGATGTGATCCACTTCCGCCAGATAGGATCGGATCCCCTCCTCTATTGCCGGGTTGTAATTGTCTTCCGTAATCAAATTGAACGGCGGCGCCTGATATGGCAGTGCGCTGGTCTGAAAAAACGGATTGGTGTAACGGGGTTGTTGCGCCATGCTCGGCTCCTGCGCCTAGAGGGTTACGGCGTTGTATCGCCACGTTGGTAATGGCGCTTAACGCGGTATTAAGCTAAGTTTACCCCAAGCATAACAAGCATGGATAGGCCGGCTCTTGAAACAATGAGCCGGCCCGTTGCTGCCGGCCCGAAATTTATCCCTTAGGCGTTTGCCAGGGATGCCATATCGATAACAAACCGGTAGCGGACATCGCTTTTAACCACCCGTTCATAGGCGTGGTTAATTTGCTGTACGCCAATCATCTCGATATCGGAGACAATGTCATGCTGGCCGCAGAAATCCAGCATTTCCTGGGTTTCTTTGATAGAACCTATTCCCGAACCCGCCAGGCTGCGTCGCCCGTGAATCAATGCACCGGCCGCCAGCGGGACCTTATTTTCCGGAATGCCCACCAGTACCATCGAACCGTCGATTTTCAGCAGGGAAAGATAGGCGCCCCAGTCAATCTCCGCCGCCACCGTGCAGACAATAAGGTCGAAAGTATTTTTCAGTTTATCAAAGGTGGCCGGGTCTTGGGTGGCGTAATAATGATCGGCCCCCAAACGAAGACCATCCTCTTTTTTCGATAAACTCTGACTGAGTACGGTGATGTCCGCCCCCATGGCGTGGCCCAGTTTGACCCCCATATGGCCCAGGCCGCCGAGTCCGACAATCGCCACTTTTTTGCCCGGTCCGGCCTGCCAGTGCCGCAGCGGAGAGTAGAGGGTTATACCGGCGCAGAGCAACGGCGCCGCGGCATCCAGCGGCAAGTTGTCGGGTATGGATAGGACATATCCCTCCTTGACCACGATATGATCGGAATAGCCGCCCATGGTGGGGGTTTTGCCGTCTCCCTCCACGCTGTTATAGGTCAAGACCAGCCCTTCTTGGTATTGTTCCAAATCGACGTCCCGTTGGGCGGAATGGGTGCATGAGTCGACAAAACAGCCGACGCCGACGCGATCGCCGACGCTAAATTTTGTTACGGCGTCACCTTTAGCCACCACTTCACCGACGATTTCATGCCCTGGCACCATGGGGAATATCGCACCGCCCCACTCATCCCTGACCTGGTGTATATCGGAATGACAAATGCCGCAATAAGCGATTTTTATCACCACGTCATCTTTGTTGGGGGCGCGACGCTCAAAATAATAGGGTGTCAGAGGGGCTTTGGCAGCCAGCGCGGCATAACCTTTTGCTTTAGACATACTGCAAACTCCCGATCGGTTGGTTGAAATGTTGACGGCACTGATCCGTCAAACTGTCTCTACAGGTATTCCACTTTGCCTGATAACGGCCGCGCAGGGTTAGACCGATATTCTTTCATCATTGCCTGATCCTGCAAAATCCCGATGGGGGCGGATAAAAAGCAAATATTATTATCTTTTAAACTCAGGGTTAATGGCAGATAAACAATAAATTTGTTTCAGCTGTTTTTTAATTCGTCTTGGCTAAAATACGTCGGTATCACGACCATTTAGATATATAAACCAATAGTTTTAAAATACATAATTTGTGCCGCTTCATTTATTACCTTCAATTCTAAACAGGCCAATATGAAAAATATAAATAAAGCCCTGATGGGCATGCTTACCCTTATGGGTAGCATGACGCCCCTGTATGCCGATGAAACGGAAACCGCGGTACCGACTCCAAGAAAGTCATCCTTGAAAGCGGCCTGTGGATGGAAAACGTCATCCGACTACATCTCAGACCAGCGCTTTCAGGGCGAGCATGCTATAAAAGCGGATTATAAGGCACATGGCGGTGATGGGCTGGTAATTAAACCCTTGTCAGGCCATGCCACGCTTGAAAAAGTCATCGCGGCGGGTGGCGCCGGCAATAAAGGCGGCCATGGCGTAGCCGCTTATGATGGTTTGAAAAAACTGAATATGGACGGCAGTACAATAACCGGCGGCGCGATAAAAAAAGATAAGATTTTATTGCCAAAAATTTTCTCGGATGGACCTGCTTTTGTCGGTGGTGCCGGGATGTTTTGCCGGTCCTCTCCCCATCAGAACATTGATATTACTATCAATAACAGCACGGTAACCGGCGGCGCCGCGTCATCGGAAGCCGGTATTCTCCTTGAGGCAGCAGGCAATGGCCTTAACGTTGTGGGAACGTCGGATATTATGCTCAAAAACGCCCATGTCATCAGCGGTAACAATGGCCGAGGGGCGGATGGCATTAACGCCGGCGGCGGCTCTATCACCGTGGTTAAAAGCCTGGTTAAAAGCCATGGTGCCGCGGGTATCGGGGTGATGGGCCCCACTGTTATCAGCGTGGATACTACCAGCAAGATTGATGGGGGTAAAAATAACGGCATCGGTATTAAAACTCGCCATGAGAGCAGCGTGGAATTAAGCGGAACGGTAAAGGGAGGCCGTTATGGGGTTTTATTTAATGGCGATAATAATACCTTGACATTACAGAATGGCGTTAATCTTCAGGGTAAAATCGCTGCGGCCGGAATAAACAATCTGCTGATTTTAAAGAGCAACAATCAAGATGAAAACAGTTTTGATCTTGATCTTATCGGTTTGGCTAATCATCGGCAGGGTTTTACTGAACTCCATAAATTCGGTGAAGGCAATTGGACGCTGAATAATAGTAATGCCGCAGCGGGCGGTATGGAAAGCGTTGTTGTTAAACAAGGCAGTTTAACCTTGGCCAAAACGGCGATATTATCCGCCGACGAAATAGTCAACGCACCGGCTGCTTTTTTGGGTGGAAGCGGGACCATCAAAGGAAAAGTGAAAAATGCCGGGACGCTTTATATGGGAAAAATGCAAAACATCGCCCCCTTCCAGACCCTGACCATTGATGGCGATTATCATGGTGAACCCGGCTCCCTTATCCAGTTCAATACCCGGCTGGAGAGTGATGATTCCTTGACCGATAAGCTGGTGGTGAGGGGTAAAATTTCCGGTCATAGCCAGCTTCGGATAGCTAATCTCGCCGGCAGCGGCGCCAGGACGGATAAAGGCATTCTGATCATCGAGGCGCGGAATGGTGAATCCCCGGCGGATACCTTCAGCCTGAGTCATCGGGTCGTGGCGGGAGCCTATGATTATTTTCTCAAACAGGAGGGCAATCGTTGGCTGCTCAGCACCGATCTGCCTGGCCAATCCGACTCATTGCCTGCTGCCCCGATAACGTCCCTATCCGACCAGGCGGAAAAATCTCTGCCCCCGCCAAAACCCCCACGCGTCATTTTCAACAGGGGGCCGGACCAAGGCCAACGGGTCGAAAAATCCGCGCCTCCACCAAAACCCCCGCGCACCTTTACTTACAAAGGGCCGGACGAAAATAACAAGGCCGACGCCAGACGTGATCTGGGGGAACCGGGGCCTTTGTCCGCGACTGCGGATGAAGTTGCCAAATCCCAATTTCCGGCCGCTGTTCGTTCTTTGGCGGAAACACATTCAGCTGAAACGAATCACGTTTTTGTCACTGAAATAACAAACCAGGCAAAGGGCTCAACAGCGGCGGACACTTCAGCTGAAACGAAGCGCCACCATGTTACCGCTGTAACAAGCGATGTGGCTTCTTCCATGAATATTGTGCCGGGGGCTGAAACGGACGGATTGCCGGTTGCGGCGAGGTATAGTGGAATTGTGTCGGGGGTTGAAACGGACCTATTACTGGTTACGGCAATGGAGAGTGATATTGTTCCAAAGGTTAAAACGGACGTGTTAGCTATCACGACGATGGAGAGTGATATGGACTCGCCGGTAACGACGGATGCGGGGGCTGAAGCCGTTCCATCTGCCGGTTTGATACGGTTAGCCGAAGGAATGGCTTCCGATGGGCATGAATCTTCAGCCATGGTCGAGGTTGCCGACGCGGGCGGTGATGGCGGTTCGGCTGCCTGTACCCCCCTTGACGAAGACCCGCCTACCTATTTTCCCTCCGTTGATGAGGATCACACCACCCCTGATAGTGGCCTTCATCCCTCTCTCGCCCCTATGTCGATAATGGCCGGGCGGGCGCCCCTGCGGCCTGAACCCGGTATATACGCAGCCAATCTGGCCGCGGCCAATACGCTTTTTGTCACCGGCATGCACGACCGTATAGGTGAACCCACCTACCCCGGCGCCTTGGCTTTTTCTGAGGAATCGGTTTATCCCGCCATGTGGTTAAGGGTGGTCGGCGGACGCAATAAGGCATCCATGGCGCAAGGGCAGATAACGACACGAACTGATAGTCAGCTGGTCCAGCTTGGCGGAGAAATTCTGCATATCGGCGGCAACGGATCCGACGGTGCGCATATCGGGCTGATGGTCGGTAGCGGACAAAGCCGCAGCCGGAGCCGCGCCGCCCTTACCGGCTATCAGGCCGGCGGCGATATTGAAGGTTACGCCGTGGGTCTTTACGGTACATGGCATCAGGACCATCATCGTCAAAAAGGGCCATATCTGGACCTCTCCCTGAATTATGGCTGGTTTGATAACCGGGTCAAAGGCGAATCGCTGCCGGAAGAGCGCTACCGCTCCAAGGGCCTGATAGGCGGCGCTGAAGCCGGTTATCACAGGAAAATCCATGAAGGCACACAGGTTAATGCCTATCTGCAGCCTCGGTTGCAAATGACCTGGATGGGTGTGCGGGCCGCGCATACCGAAATAAACGGCGATAAGTTCGCTCTGCTTGGCAGCGGTAATATACAGTCCCGTTTAGGCAACCGGTTTTATCTGGAGAAGCGGATCCAGGGACCCAATGGCCTGCAGCACGCGTTTAAACCCTATATTGAGACCAATTGGATCCATAATTCCCGGGCCTTTGGCGTCGCGATAAACGGCAACCGACTGTTGCAGCAGGGGGGAAGAAACCTCGCCGAGGTAAAAATCGGCCATGAAGGACAAGCGAACCGCCGGGTTGCCGTCTGGGGTAGCCTGGGGTACCAAGCCGGCGCCGGCGGTTTCAGCAACACTGTCGGCACGCTGGGCGTCAAAGCGCATTTCTAGGAGTGGAGTGAACATCTCCCGGCGCGGCCTGTCCCCCGGCAACTCGAGGACCCTGGCGCGACATTAAAAATACGTATGACCACCCTACCCGTGACGTTGGTCACGGGAATAGGCGCGCTCGCCCTGGATCCAGGTCTGGTAAATACTCCTATCGTCCCCCAGTATCATCAGGGCGAATAATCGTTCGGCAAAATCGACGCTCTTTTTCTGCCGCAACTGTTGCAGCGGCGTCGCCACAGGATCGAGCACCACAAAATCCGCTTCTTTACCGGGCATGAAATTGCCCAGTACCCCATCCAGGGAAAGGGCCTTCGCCGCCCCCAGGGTGGCGTGATAAAAGGCTTCGTACACCGACAGGCAATACCCCTGCAACTGCCCGACTTTATAGGCTTCCGCCAGGGTTTGTAACACATTAAAGGTGGTGCCGGCGCCCACATCCGTGCCGATGCCCACCGGGATATGCCGATCCCAGCTTTTTTGCAGGTTGAATAATCCACTGCCGAGAAACAAATTCGAGGTGGGGCAAAACGCGATGGATGAATGGGTGTGTTCCAGAGTCTGCCATTCTTCATCGTCCAGATGCAGGCAGTGCGCGAAAACGCTTTTTCGGCCGGTGAGGCCATAATGATGGTAAACATCCAGGTATCCGGCATGTTCGGGGAACAAGGATTTCACCCAGGCGATTTCATTGATGTTTTCACTGAGATGGGTTTGCAAATACACATCGGGGTATTCCCGGCGTAACCCGCTGACCACTGACAGCAGAGCCGTGGATGAGGTCGGGGCGAACCGGGGGGTTAACGCATAACTCAAGCGCCCTTTATGATGCCAGCGTTTAATGAGGGCGCGGGTTTCCATTTCGCTTTGTTCCGGCGTTTCCAGTAATTCCGGCGGCGCATTTCTATCCATCATGACTTTGCCGGCAATGATGCGCATATTACGTTCCATTGCGGCGGCAAACAAAGCATCGACGGATGAGGCATGTACCGTTCCGAAGATCATGGCGGTGGTAGTGCCGTTGCATAGCAACTGATCGAGGAAAAAGGCCGCCATAGCGGCCGCGTGATCCGGGCAATCGTATTGTCCTTCGGCGGGAAAGGTGTAGTTATTCAGCCACTCCAGCAGTTGATCGCCGTAAGATCCGATGATTTCCGTCTGTGGATAATGTATATGGCTGTCGATAAAACCCGGCACGATGATTTTACCGGGGAAATGGCACATCTCCATCTCCGGCGTCAAATCCGGCGCGGCAATGGACCAGGGACGTAACGACAGAATTTTGCCCCGCTCTATCAGCAGCAGCCCATCATCAATAAAGCGGGCGGATTGCGCCAGCTCGGCGGGATGGGAAACCAATTGGGTAAGATCAAAAAAGCTGCCTCGGATGGCTTTGATATCATGCATGGCATCGGCCTTTATTATTCATTTTCGGACGGATTATCTAAGACAGGGCAAATTCCGTGCCATTACCCCTGAGTTTAAAAAACTACAATAAATCATACATATCAATATATTATCGTGCTTTGAGCGGAAAGCGACTCAGTAAACTACATCGGCAACCTCTGATACTGCTTGTATTACTACCTGGGCAAACGGTTGCTTTTTGTTGTAATCCTTTCCTCGCGTTCAATTCAATTTCATTGTACTTTGTATGACGATTTATTTTTCTAAAGCGTTGCATAATGAAGCAATAAAGGGCTTGGTTGTGTTAAAAAAACGCACGATGATAAAACCTCCGCACTGAAATGACGCATTGCGATTTTAATCAATCCTTAAAGTACCCATGCTAGGAGAATTCATATGGAATATCGTCAACTTGGCCGTTCAGGCCTGAAAGTATCGGTATTGAGTCTCGGCACCATGACCTTTGGCGGCAAAGGCAAATTCGCCAAAGTCGGTGACACCGGTGTTGCCGAGGCCCGCCGCCAGCTCGCCCTGTGTGTCGAGGCGGGCATTAATTTATTCGACACCGCCGACGTTTACTCTCAGGGGGTATCGGAAGAGATCCTGGGGGAGGTTCTCAAGGAAAAACGCACCAGTGTCCTGGTGGCCTCCAAGGCCCGTTTTCCCATGGGCACCGGACCGAACGATCGCGGTTCATCCCGCCACCATCTGATTCGCGCCTGTGAAGCCAGTCTCAAGAGGCTTAAAACCGATTATATCGATTTGTATCAATTGCATGAGTGGGATGGTTTAACCCCGCTGGAAGAGACTTTGTATGCCCTGGAACATCTGGTAGACAGCGGCAAGGTACGTTATGTGGGAGTCTCGAACTTCTCCGGCTGGCATTTGATGAAAACCCTGGGCGTGTCGGAACGGCTGAACCTGATCCGGCCGGTCAGTCAGCAAATCCATTATTCCTTGCAGTCTCGTGAAGCCGAATATGAACTCCTGCCCATTACTCAGGATCAAGGATTAGGCGTACTGATTTGGAGTCCGCTTGCCGGCGGCCTGCTATCGGGCAAATACCGTCGCGATCGCAAGCCGGAGGGCAGCACCCGCCATTTGGAAGAGTGGAATGAACCGCCGATTTATAATCAGGATGCGCTGTATGACATCGTCGACGTATTGGTGGACATCGCCGACGCCCGAGGTGTCTCGGCGGCACAGGTGGCCCTGGCTTGGCTTATCAGCCGTCCTTCGGTGACCTCGGTCATTATCGGCGCGCGCACTGAAGATCAGTTGAAAGATAATCTGCTGGCGGCGGATTTAGTGCTTAACAGCGATGAAATCAGCCGTCTCTCCGATGTCAGCCGCCCGCCGTTGATCTATCCTTATTGGCATCAGGCGCAAACCGCTTCCGACAGATTATCGGCGGCGGATCTGTCTTTGATTGCGCCTTATTTACGCAAGCCTTAGGGCTTGGGCGTTAAGCACCGCAAACCGATATAAAAGGTATTGATTTACCGCAAGTTACGAGGAACCGCTAGATGATTATTTTCGTTACCGGCGCTACCGCTGGGTTTGGTGAAACCATCACCCGCCGGTTTATCCAGCAGGGCCATAAGGTTATCGCCACCGGCCGCCGTCAGGAGCGCCTTGATGAATTGAAAGCCGAGCTGGGGGAATCGCTGTTTACTCTTAAACTCGATGTGCGCGATCGAGAAGGCGTTCAGAAGGCGGTGGATTCCCTGCCCGCCCAGTGGCGTGAAGTGGATGTTCTGGTGAATAACGCCGGCCTGGCGTTGGGCATGGAGCCGGCGCATAAAGCCAGCCTTGATGATTGGGAAAGTATGATCGATACCAATAACAAAGGATTGGTGTATATGACCCGCGCTCTGTTGCCCGGCATGGTGGAGCGTCGCCGGGGACATATTGTAAACCTGGGTTCCACCGCCGGGCGCTGGCCTTATGCCGGCGGTAACGTTTACGGCGCCACCAAAGCGTTTGTCCGCCAGTTCAGTTTAAACCTGCGCACCGATTTAGTGGGCACCAAAGTGCGGGTGACGGATATCGAACCGGGCCTGGTGGGCGGTACGGAATTCTCGGCGGTACGGTTTAAAGGGGATAACGACAAAGTCGCCAATACCTATAAAAATGCCGACCCGCTGACGCCGGAAGACATTGCCGAAGCGGTATACTGGGTCACGACGCTGCCGGCCCATGTCAATATCAACGTTCTTGAAATGATGCCGGTCAATCAGTCCTTTGCCGGACTAAGCGTACATCGGGATTAATTCCGCGGCGGGCTGTCGATAATGTGCCGGCGGCCCGCCGAATTCTTACCGCCCGCATTTAAGCGCTTTTAGCCCAGCCGGATACAACTATCAGTACGCCGGCAAAGGTCACCGCCGCCCCCAGCCAATCCTGCGGGGTCAATCTCACCCCATCGATAAATCTGAGCCATAAAAACGCCGTCAGGATATAGATCCCGCCGTAAGAGGCGTATATGCGTCCGCTGGCGGCGGGATGCAGCATCAGCAAACCGACAAACGCCGCGAGACTGATTGCGGCCGGAATCAACAATAAAATACTGCCGCCCTTTTGCACCCAGAGATGGGGAAGATAACAGCCGAGAATTTCTGCGATAGCGGTGGCGAAAAACAACAGGGTGGTTTTCAGCATTGACAGTTTTTCTCCACTAAAAGTAACTAAATGTGTACAGCTGGGATGGTCAAAATCCCTAAGCCAATGTTATTATGACGATAAATACATAAGCCATGGGCATTTGCAATTGTAATTGCATCAAACCTTTATGTGCCTACCCGTGCCTACCTATAGCTGAAAGGGAAGATAGTATGAAAACCATGCCACATCAACGACTGAACCGCGGGATGCTCCCGGTCGTTTTGCTGGTCTTTTCCACCGCCGCCGGCGCGGCGGACCGTACTCAGCACATCATTATCGACTCCGGCGATAACGCCATGAGCCGTGAACAGGCAAGAGAAAGCCGGGAACAGTGGGATGGGACGCGCAGGTTGCGCAACAAGATCAATAACCGCGCTGAAAAGGACTTTGATAAATATGACAGAACTGTCGATCTGCAGGACCGGTGCGTCAACAGCGATAATATTAACGCCTATTGGGAACCCAACAATGGCCGCTGCCTCGATCGCCGCACCGGCCGCCCGGCAATGATGCCTTAACCTGGATGAATACCCAATTTTGTCGAGGCTGCTATCCTTAAATCGGTACTTTTTAAAAAGTAAGTTTATCAGGTAAGTTTCTACGGTAATGATTTTAAGATAAGGACGGTAAGATGAAGACGTTAAGCATGTTAGGGACGCTGCTGGCCCTGGTATTACCGGTGGTTGCACAGGCATCCTGTGAAAGCGTAAAAGCGGATATCACCCAGAAGATTGTCGCCAACGGCGTGCATGAAACCAGCTTCCATCTGGATATTGTTCCCAATGATCAGGCCGATCGGGCCGGCGGCCAGGTTGTCGGCCATTGTGATGATGATACGCAGAAAATAGTTTATCTGCGCACCGGCGCCGATACCAACAGCGCGCCGAGTCCCTAGCACAAACGATATGGCATCAGGGCGAGTTCCCTCGCCCTGATTAGTCAACACACGGATAATCAGAATTCCCTGCCAACTGATCATACGTATTGAATCTCTTGCTAAAACCCTGCGTTGACAACATAAAACGCATTAGGCTCTTCATCATTCGTTAAACGAGCAAACCAAGATAAAATTAAGCAATCACTTTATTTTTTTGATCTATTACGCTGCCTAATTCAATATAACCGGCGAGATCGCGCTGCTCTGGTCGGGGCAAATAAGGCAATTCCCCCAACTGTGGTGCGGGTATTTTGTTCCGCAGCACGTCCATAATTTCCGCGTAATGGGCCAGTCCGGGATTGATTCGGTTAGCTACCCAGCCTAATAATGGTAATCCGTCGCTGATAATTGCCTGCGCGGTTAATAACGCATGATTAATGCAGCCAAGTTTAATACCGACGACCAATATTACCGGCAACTGTTCCTGGATCACCCAATCTGAATACGGGCGGTAGTCGCTCATTATTGTCCGCCATCCGCCGCTGCCTTCCACCACCACAATGTCGGCGACTTCACTTAGGTGAACCAGCCCCTGGGACATCAGGCCATAATTGATTTCACCACCGGTATAGGCGCTGATTTCTTCTTCACGCAGAGTAATAGGATTTATCTCAGCATAAGGAAGGACAATTGAGGAAGACGCCCCGAGGATTACCGCGTCCTTGTTGCGTAAACCTTCAGACGTTTCCTCGCTGCCCCGGGCGATGGGCTTGTACCCTACCGCGGTAAGCTTGTGTGCCGCCAGGTTTTGCAACAGGGCGCGCGAGACAATGGTCTTGCCGACAGCGGTATCAGTACCGGCAACAAAAATACGCTTCAACATGACAACTCCAGCCTGTCGTTAATCCATTGGACATGTTTAAAATGATCGGATAACAGAAATGTACGTGATATTGTGCCGGCGCGGCTTGCGTTAGCTCAATATTTTATCGGAAGAGTCTCTTGCGTAACGAAGTCGAGCCGGAAAGCGTGGATAGCCACGTCACCATTTGCTGTACGCAAAGGAATGTTTCAAGCATGCGCGCGGGGAGGCATTGTCGCCGGCGCATGGTTTCATTTGTTGGCTGCTTAAAAAAAATACTTATGCTGCTTTAGTGTTATAGATATAACACAATCAATATGAAATCCACCGCTGATTAGCAGAAGGTTTCAAGACTGAAATATGAATTTTCTCGTACTAACATTTATATTGTTGATTTTCAGCCTGATGTATTGAAATATCATTTTTATTGTATAGTTTAGCCCGCTGCTGGGCTCGAGCGTAATTAATGGAGTTAAATAAAGAGTTAAAACGACAAATTTAATGCCTATCTCTTTCCATTTTTTCCGTTATCAATAAAATCATCCCTGCAACAGCTTTAACAACAGCGAGCCGTCGTACAGCGCATCTTTTACCAGCGCGGCGCCGGGCATGGTGCCCTGGTTCAGGAAGCGCGTTGCCTGTACCGTAATATTCTTACTGTAATCCGGCAGCGATTGTTGCCGAATATTTGAAAGGATTACCGGGAACAGAATATCCGAAGCCGAATTGAGCGGCGAACCCACCAGAATTTTTTCCGGATTGAACAGGTTAACCATGATGGCCAGTATCCGCCCTACGCTATTGCCGATGCCGACGATAATGTCCCGGGCCAGCGTATCCCCGGCGTTGGCCGCGGCGCAAAGGGATTCCACGCTGACGCCGGTATCGTTCAAGGCGGAATCCACGTTAAGCGCCAAACGTTGGCGGGTCAGGTCCAGGATGCTCTCAATGCCCGCCACGGTTTCGAGACAGCCCCGATTGCCGCAGTAGCAGCGCTTGCCGTAAGGCTCCACCTGAGTGTGGCCGATTTCCACCAGGCTTCGGCTGCCGCCGTGCAGCAGGGTTCCGCCGGTAATTACGCCGGCGCCGACGTTGTGATCGATGACGATCTGAATGACGTCGTTGCAACCGCGCGCCGCGCCGTAAAGTGCTTCGGCCATGGTCCAGGCACAGATATCATGCTGCAGGTAGACCGGCACGCCGATATGCTCGCTCAGGGCCGGCCCCAAGGAGAGATTATCCACATTATACCAGGGCATACGATGCACCATGCCCGCCGAGGCGTCGATAATGCCCGGCAGGGTCACGGCGATGGCCGTTAGACGTTCCAGCAGGCGCTGATGGCGGATAAAAAACTGGTCGATGGTTTGAATCAGGCGGACCAATAGCGGTTCAGGAGCCTGTGCCGCCAACGGGACGGTATCTTCGACGATAAGGTGGCTGCTGAGTTCGCGCAGGGCCAGGGTTATGGTGCCGTGGCCGATACGCACGGAAAGAAAATGCCAGGCTTGCGTTTCTACCACCAGGCCGATGGCAGGCCGGCCGCGTAGGCCGTTTTCCTGATATTCGGTCTCAGCCACCAGGTGGGCTTCCACCAGTTCACGGACAATCTTGGTGATACTGGCAGGAGCGAGCCGGGCTTCTTTCGATAAGGCGATACGCGAAATAGGTCCAAAGGAATCAATCAGACGATAGACGACTCCCGCATTGGTCTGTTTGATTTGATCGATATGTCCCGGTTGACCATGGCCAATCACTCACCCTGCTCCTGATATTTTCACGCTATAAAATAATTGATTTCGGCTATGGTGAGACTTTTAAATTTAACCGTCAAATATTTGATTAGTTATGTGATTTAACGCACATTATCAGCTTGGATCGGCATCTTTTGCCGTACCAGCCATGGCGGAAAAGGACATATGTGACGCCTGCGCCAGCATGAGGTCTTTCCTTGGAATCAACTCTACCATTATTGTTGTAACATTAATTTGATCAACATCTTGGCAGCGGCTGAAAGTGTGCGTTGCCGGTGGGTGACCAGCCAGACCTCTGTCTTCGCTTCCGGCTCCTCCAGAGTAAGATATCGCACGCTGTCCACCCGGATACGGGAAAAGGACGCAGGCAGAATAGAAACCCCCAATCCGGCCGAAACCAGGCCGATGATGGTCATGGCCTCTCCCACTGCCTGCGTAATATAGGGCGTAATGGAGAACTTTTTTAGCAACAAAAGGGTATCGTCATACAGCCCGGTCCCCACTTTGCGATCAAAAAATACAAAGGGTTCATTCGCCAATTGACGCAGAGAAATCATTTGATTCGGTCCATTGGCCAGCGGGTGATCCTGATGCACCACCGCCATCAGCGGTTCACGGAGCAACAGTTGGTAATCCAATCCATCCGGCAGCGAGGTGTTGCGCATTAATCCGATATCGAACTTACCGCTCAGCAGGGGTTCGATTTGCTGTTTGGAATTGCTTTCCACCATCTGGATATGGATATCGGGATGCTGCTGCCTAAAGGCCAGCAGGCTGGCGGAGATGCTTCTGATAAAGGGAGTGGATGAGGTGAAACTGATGGTGATTTCCCCCAGTTCCCCGCGATGGATCCGGGCGGCGCGATCCGCCGCCTGGTTGACTTGCTCGATGATCAGCCGCGCCTGTTGCAAAAAAGCCGTTCCCGCCGGAGTAAGGCGCACGTTGCGATTATTGCGTTCTAAGAGCTTTGCCCCCACCTGTTGTTCCAGAATCTGGATTTGCTGGCTCAAAGGGGGTTGGGAAATATGGAGTTTTTCAGCGGCGCGGCCAAAATGCAACGTCTGTGCGACGGCGATGAAATAGCGTAAATGACGCAGTTCAATATGGCGCAACTCAGTATTCATACTTTTAAGATATCAATTGAGATTATTAATATATTAGACAACAAACATAAATATTCCTAAAATTATCTTCTACGGCAATCGCATGTGTGGTTGGCGTATGCCCATTGCCGACAAATCCACGTAATGCGCATTTAATGCTGTTTTAATTAAGGATTTATTGTGAACACCCCATCGCGTAACCAGGCGCCCGAGCCTGCGACGCCGGATCAAACCACTGCCGCCATTCATCATATTCAGGTTAAACAAGCGTTTATTGAACGTGGCACGCCCCAGTTTATGCGGCTGACATTGGCGCTTTTTTCCGCCGGGTTGGCGACGTTCGCCCTGCTCTACTGCGTTCAGCCCATTTTGCCGGTCTTGTCACAGGATTTCGGCGTATCGCCGGCCACCAGCAGTTTGTCACTCTCGGTGTCCACCGGCTTGATGGCGCTGGGACTTTTGCTGACCGGCCCGTTGTCCGATGCCGTCGGCCGCAAATCGGTGATGGTGGTGGCGCTAATGCTTGCGGCAATATTTACCCTGGTGAGCGCGTTTATGACCAGTTGGCAGGGAATTCTGATTGTCCGCGCGTTAGTGGGGTTATCATTAAGCGGTGTGGCGGCGGTGGCGATGACCTACCTGAGTGAAGAGATCCACCCCAGCGTGGTGGCCTTTTCCATGGGGCTGTATATCAGCGGCAACTCCATAGGCGGCATGAGCGGCCGCTTATTAAGCGGGGTATTGACCGACTTTTTTTCCTGGCGCATCGCCATCGGGGTTATAGGCCTGTTATCACTGGCCAGTGCCGTGATGTTTTGGCGGATTCTCCCCACATCACGTCATTTTCGCGCGTCTTCCCTAAGGCCCCATACCCTGGCCATTAATTTTCGGCTGCAGTTTCGTGACGCGGGTTTGCCGATGCTGTTCGCCGAAGGTTTTTTGTTGATGGGCGCCTTTGTTACGCTGTTCAATTATATAGGTTATCGACTGCTGGCGGCGCCCTGGTTCCTTAGCCAGGCGGTAGTGGGACTGCTGTCGGTGGTGTATCTCACCGGCACTTACAGCTCACCCAAGGCCGGCGCCCTGACCGCCCGCTACGGCCGCGGTCCGGTGTTGATGGTGTCGATTCTGATTATGCTGGCGGGCCTGCTGGTAACGTGGTTTGATTCCCTGATTATCATCCTTATCGGCATGATGCTGTTCACCGCCGGCTTTTTCGCCGCCCACTCCACCGCCAGCGGCTGGATTGGCCGTCGCGCGCGTCGCGCCAAAGGGCAGGCATCCTCCCTCTATCTGTTCTGCTATTATGTCGGCTCTAGCACCGCCGGTACGGTGGGAGGATTTTTCTGGCACAGTTTCGCCTGGACCGGCGTGGTGCTCTTCCTGTCTTGTCTGTTGCTGATAGCTCTGTTTGTCGCCCGCCGTTTGCGTAACTTGCCTGTGTTGCACGCGACTTCTTTGTAAAAGTCACCAAGGTCTCGCTGCCAGAAGAAGATAATTCTGGTGGTTGAAGCCGATTGGGGGCATGGTATATATGTATGTTGTAACTAAGGCAATCCCTCTTATGCGCCCATTGGACCTGATAGCCCGACTAAATGAGAATTTCACCCAGTTGCAAGAACGCCTGACGGATTTACAATCCCTGCTCACTGACGCACACTGGCTGACCGGGCGGGTATTTGAATTACCGGAAGTGGAGAAAGGCCGGGAGCATGACCCCGTCACGGACATTCCGGTTATTCAGCATCTGGGGCCGCTGGCCCTCAGCCGGGGATTAAACCATTTCCAACGGATGTTTATCTACCATCAAAATCAAAACAGCAGCGCCAAGGCGGCCATACGCCTGCCCGGCGCCCTGTGTTTTGACGTCGATGAACCGATGCTGGCGGACGTGCTGGCGCTGACGGCACAAATTAACGGCCTGAAGGCCGAGCTGACCCATATGATTACCGTGGAATCGGCATTGCCTCCCGAACAGCGTTTCGAGTTTGTCCATACGCACCTGCGCGGGTTGAAAACCCTGAGCGCCTATCGGGCATTGCAGGTTATCGTCGATCCCTGGAGCGTGCGCTTTGGTTGGGCCAATAAGCAGATCATAAAAAACCTGACCCGGGAGGAAGTGTTGGTTATGCTGAAAAAAAGCCTGGAGGCCGGCCGTGCGGTTCCGCCTTACAGTAAAGAACAGTGGAGCGAAAAAATCAGGCAGGAGATGGATGTTATCGGTAAACTGCCGCCGGATATTCCATTGAAAATAAAGCGCCCGGTGAAGGTGCAGCCCATCGCCCGGGTGTGGTATCAGGAACAGCAGCGGCAAATTCAGTACGCCTGCCCTTCCCCGCTTATAGTCTTGTGCCGACGGCGTTCAGGGGCGCCGGTGCCGCAGTTGGGTGAGTTAACCGACTATCATCGCGACGGCATACGGCATAAATACAAACCGGCCTCACGGCCGGCGCATATCATTATCGAGCGATTGCATTTGTACGTCGTTGAAGACTGATCCCTAAAGCTTCAGACGCATCGTGATATGACCCGAAGCTTTGATGAATTGTCCTGTTTTGTCGGGGCCGGCTAGTTTTTAAGACTGCCCACCATATCTTCCGGCCGGACCCATTGATCGAACTCTTCTTCGGTCAGATACCCCAGCTTCAATGCGGAAGCCTTTAAGGTCAATCCCTCTTTGTGGGCTTTTTTGGCAATTTCCGCCGATTTGTCATAACCGATATGGGTATTGAGGGCGGTCACCAGCATCAGGGATTCATTCAACAACTGATCGATGCGAGGCCGGTTAGGCTCGATGCCCACGGCGCAGTGGCGGGTAAAGCTGTCAATGCCGTCCGCCAGCAGCCGTACCGATTGCAGGAAATTATGAATGATCATCGGCCGATAGACATTTAATTCAAAATTACCCGAGGCGCCGCCGATATTCACCGCCGTGTCGTTGCCGATAACCTGGCAACACAGCATGGTCATGGCTTCGCACTGGGTAGGATTGACCTTGCCCGGCATAATGGAACTGCCCGGCTCGTTCTCGGGGATGCTGATTTCGCCGATACCGCAACGGGGGCCGGAAGCCAGCCAGCGCACATCGTTGGCGATTTTCATCATCGATGCCGCCAGTCCTTTCAGCGAGCCGTGGCCGTGAACCAACGCGTCGCAGGTGCCCAGCGCCTCGAACTTATTGGGGGCGGTGACAAAAGGATGTCCGGTGAGCTCAGCCAAGGCTTTCGCCACCCGCACCGCGTACTCCGGATGAGTGTTCAGGCCGGTGCCCACCGCGGTACCCCCCAGGGCCAGCTCGCATAAATGGGGTATGCTCTGCTCGATATGAGTGAGGCTGTGATCCAGCATCGATACCCAGCCGGAGATTTCCTGCCCCAGGGTCAAGGGAGTGGCATCCTGTAAATGGGTGCGGCCAATCTTGACGATATCGTTAAAAGCAGCGGATTTTTGCCCTAAAACCTCTCTTAACGCATTGATCTTGGGGAGCAGGTGTTCGCGTAGGGCGATTACCGCCGCCACATGCATGGCGGTGGGAAAGACGTCGTTCGAACTCTGGCTTTTATTGACGTCGTCATTGGGATGGACCAGGCGTCCCTCGCCGCCGCGCCGACCGCCCAAAAGCTCACTGGCGCGATTGGCCAGAACTTCATTCATGTTCATGTTGCTTTGAGTGCCGGAACCGGTTTGCCAGATAGCCAGCGGAAATTCGTCCGGGTGCTTATGGGCCAACACTTCGTCCGCCGCGCGGATAATGGCGTCGGCGCGATCGGCGGGCAACAGGCCCAAATCTTTGTTGACCTGCGCGGCCGCGCGTTTGGTTTGGGCCAGCGCGGCAATCAGGGCCGGCGGCATCTTTTCACTGGATATACGGAAGTGCTCGAGGGAGCGCTGGGTTTGCGCCCCCCACAAACGTTCGGCCGGTACTTCGATCGGTCCCATGGAATCTTTTTCGACGCGGGTAGCTGTCATTGATGCCTCCTGGTATTCTTCCTATTGATCAATATCCTGCCCGGCAACGGTTCCAAGCCTACGCCGGACATTGATAGTATAGTGCCGCAGAAAAGCTTACCATTATGCGACCGGCTCGCGATAATACATTTAGGATCCAGTAAGGGCAGTTAACAATGAAAAAAATGTTCAACTCTGTTCAGCATTACGCCTGGGGCAGTAAGGATGCCTTATCCAGACTGTACGGTATAGCCAATCCGGACAAGGCGCCGATGGCGGAGCTTTGGATGGGCGCGCACCCGAAAAGCAGTTCCAGAATAAGCGATGAACAGGGACATGATATCAGCCTGAGGGATTACATTGCCCGGCAACCGGCGGCGTCTCTGGGAAAGGCGGTGGCCGATCGTTTCGGTGAACTGCCGTTTTTGTTCAAGGTACTGTGCGCCCAAGAGCCGTTGTCCATTCAGGTTCATCCGAGCAAATCCGCCGCCGAACGGGGTTTCGAGCTGGAAAACCGACGGGGTATCCCACTTGATGCCGCCAATCGCAATTACAAGGATCCCAACCATAAGCCCGAATTGGTTTTTGCCCTGACGCCCTTTCAGGCCATGAACGGTTTTCGCGAGCTGTCATCAATGGTTTCCCTGTTGCAGCCGGTGGCCGGCGCACATCCTTCCATCGCCGCGTTTTTGCAGCACCCTGACGCTTCACATCTGGCGGGGCTGTTCGGCGACTTGCTGAGTATGGCCGGAGAGGAAAAATCACTGGCCCTGGATATCCTGAAAAATGCCCTGGCCCATCAGCACGGCGAGCCGTGGGACACCATTCGGATAATTGCCGATGATTATCCGGATGACAGCGGTTTGTTCTCCCCTTTGCTGCTCAACGTGATTACCCTGCAACCCGGCCAGGCCATGTTCCTCTATGCCGAAACGCCCCACGCCTATCTACACGGCGTGGCGCTGGAAGTCATGGCCAATTCGGATAATGTGCTGCGGGCCGGCCTGACGCCGAAATACATTGATGTGCCTGAATTATTGGCAAATGTGAAGTTTATCGCCAAACCCCGGGAGGAATTGCTGACCCAGCCGAACGGCGGCGGCGCCGCCCTGCGCTTCCCCATTCCGGTGGAGGATTTCGCTTTTTCACTGCATAACCTGTCCCCGCGCCCCCAGGCGCTGGCGCAGGACAGCGCGGCCATTCTGTTTTGTGTCGAAGGCCAGGCGGTGCTGGAAAAAGACGGTCATTCCCTGCGGCTTAACGCCGGTGAATCGGCCTTTATCAGCGCGTCGGAATCGCCGGTTAACGCCAGCGGCACCGGCAGATTGGCCCGGGTTTTTAACGAACTTTGACGGCTATTCCGCCAGGAACGCCAACGCACCCGCAGCTTGAAGTATGACGGGTATAATGCTGCTATTATTAATTGCAGGGTTCGTTTATTGGCGCGTTATAACAACTTGGAATGGGAAATAATAATAAGGATGAATCGACAATGAGAAAATCACTTATCGCGGTCGGCGTTATTGTCATATTGGGCGCGGCATGGACAGGCGCGGCCTGGTATACCGGCAAACAGTTTGAACAGCGGCTGCCCGCTCTGCTGGATGAAGCCAACGCCCGCATCAAAACCGCATTCCCCGAAGCCGGGGTGAAACTGGCGGTTCAAGATTACCACCGGGCGCTGTTCTCCAGCCGGCTGAATGTGGTTTTACTGTCGGACGGCAGCACCGGCGACAATAAGCCGTTAAAACCTGGTGATCAACTGGTCCTTAATGAAATTGTCGACCACGGTCCTTTTCCGTTCGCTCAGCTGAAAAAAGGCGTGTTTATCCCCAGCATGGCGTCGGTCCAGAGCCGGCTGGCCGAGACCCCGTTCGTCAAGCCGCTTATAGAAGCCAGCCAGGGTAAATCACCGGTATCCGCCGTTACCCGCGTCGGCTATAACGGCGATACGGTGTCGGTCATCGATTTCGCCCCCCTCGATTATAAAGATGCCGATTCGCTGATTCGCTCCAGCGGCGGCAGTTTGAACGCCGCCATCGATCACGATCTGAACAAGGTCACTCTCGCCGGCGCCCTTTCCAGCCTGGTGGTGGCGGGAGAAAGTCAATTCCAGCAGCGTGAGCAGGTGACGCTGCATGATGTGAGCATCGACAGCGATACCCACAAGGGTAAACAGGGTTACAGCATCGGCGACAATACCCTCAAGGTAAAATCGCTGATTTACAACCTTGACGGCAAAGACATGCTCAATACCGACAATCTGTCCCAGGTGACCACCGCCAACGAAGATGGCGATAGGCTCAATGTGCAGGTCGCCTACAGCCTGGATATGCTGCATGTGCAGGGACAGGAGTTCGGTTCCGGCAAATTGATCATCAAGCTGTCCAATCTTGACGCCAAGGCCATCGCCCAATTCAGCGACCAGTATCATAATCAGGTGCAGCAAATCATGCAGCAGACCGGCGCCGCCGATCCGGCTGCGCAGCAGGAGCAGATTACCCAAGCGTTGATCAATAATCTGCCGGTGGCGCTTAAGGGCAACCCCTATTTATCCATTTCGCCCCTGAGCTGGAAAAACAGCAAAGGAGAAAGCGCCTTCAACCTGACGCTGAACGTCAACGATCCGTCCCAGCTGCAGCCGGGCACGCCGGCGACGACGCCGGAACTGCAATTGGCGCGTTTCGTCAATAAACTTGATGCCAAGCTGACCATTCCGCTGGATATGGCCACCGAATTGACCACTCAGTTCGCTAAAATCCAGGGCTACAACGCCGACGAAGCGCAAAAGCTGGCTAAACAGCAGGTACAGGGATTGGCCGCCATGGGCCAGATGTTCAAATTGACCACCGTGGATGATAATGTTCTCAGCAGCAGCTTTCATTATTCCGACAATCAGGTGAATTTGAACGGACAGAAGATGTCCCTGCAGAACTTTTTGGGGCTATTCGGCCTGTTCGGCGCTCCGGACAGCTCGACGCAGCCGGTACAGCCCCAGGCCGTGCCGCAGCCTTAACGGCAAAGACAACAAGCCCCCGATCGCCTTATCGGGGGCCCAGCAACCTCATTTGACCCTCGCGGCGCCGATGACAGGGCGGATATGCCCATCATCCCCGCCTCGTTCGGAGACCCGCGCCCATGATTGACAAATCCTTGCCGTTAACCGATATCCATCGCCATCTGGACGGCAATATCCGCCCGCAAACCATATTGGAACTGGGACGCCAATTTGGATTGCCCCTGCCGGCGGACAACCTTGAGGAACTGCGTGAGTTTGTTCAGGTTACCCGCACCGAGCCGGATCTGGTGAGCTTTTTGCAAAAGCTGGATTGGGGCGTGGCGGTATTAGGTTCCCTGGATGCCTGCCGGCGCATCGCCTATGAAAACGTGGCCGATGCCGCGGCGCTGGGGTTGGATTATGCCGAACTGCGTTTTTCGCCCTACTATATGGCCATGAAACATCAGCTGCCGCTGCCGGGGGTGGTTGAAGCGGTGATAGACGGCGTGCGCGCCGGCTGTGACGACTTCGGCGTGGTGGTGCGTTTAATCGGCATATTAAGCAGAACCTTCGGCGAAGATGCCTGCACGCAGGAGCTGGATGCCATCCTGTCCGGCGGCGACGGCATTGTCGCCCTGGATTTGGCCGGTGACGAACTGGGTTTTCCAGGCAGCCTGTTTTTAAATCATTTCACCCGCGCCCGTGATGCGGGACTGCATATTACCGTTCATGCCGGCGAAGCCGCCGGGCCGGAGAGTATCTGGCAGGCCATTAATGAGCTGGGAGCCCAGCGCATCGGACACGGAGTGAAAGCCATTGAGGATCCCCGTCTGATGGATTTCCTGGCGCTGCACCGTATCGGCATTGAAAGCTGTCTTACGTCCAATGTACAAACCAGCACCGTGCTATCCCTTGAGCAGCATCCGCTGAAACGTTTTTTAGACCACGGCATACTGGCTACTATCAATTCAGACGATCCGGCGGTTCAGGGCATCGATCTGGACTATGAGTATCGGGTGGCCGCGCCCCGGGCAGGTTTGAACACACAGCAAATCCGCACGGCCCAGCAAAACGGACTGGAGATCGCTTTTATAAGCACGGATGAAAAGCGAAAGATTTCAGCCAAATATCTAAGGCTATTGATCAATAAAGAAACGGACTGAATTAACCGCCACGGCTTCGGTCCTTTTGTTAATTTTAGGTCACGTCAATTGTCGATTTCTCAAAAGTCTTATTATTCGACCGGCGTGGTGCTTAGCGCGCTTTTCTCCCGCTGTGCCGCCTGCTTGCGGGCATACCGCGCCGCCAGCACCGCGCACACCATCAGCTGCACCTGGTGGAAGATCATCAGCGGCAGCACCATGGTGCCCACCGCCGCCGCCGGGAATAAAACGTTGGCCATGGGAATACCGTTGGCCAGGCTCTTTTTGGAGCCGCAGAAGACTATGGTTATCTCATCGGGGGTGCTGAAGCCGAGCAAACGGGCGGTCCAGGTATTGATCACCAGAACAATGGCCAGCATGATCAGTGAATACACCAGAATCGACACCAGCGACCAGCCGGTGATTTGATGCCATATCCCCCCGACCACCGCTTCGCTGAAGGCGGTATAGACCACCAGCAATATTGATGACCGGTCAGTGATATTAATCAGCTTTTTATGCCGGTTCACCCAGCCGCCAATCAGCGGCCGCGCCAGATGTCCCACCACAAAAGGCACCATCAACTGCAGGATGATTGAACCGATGGCATGCAGGGTATTGTTCGATCCGCCCCCCTCCTGGGTTTTCATCAGCAGGCCCACCAGCACCGGTGATAAAAATACCCCCAGGATACTCGAGGCGGAGGCGCTGCAGATAGCCGCCGCCACGTTGCCGCCGGCCACCGAGGTAAAAGCGATGGCGGACTGTACGGTAGCGGGCAGCGCGCACAGATAAAGAAAGCCCAGGTAAACCGGCGTGGACAATAACGAAGGCTCAAAGACCTTCATGGCAAGACCGAGCAGCGGGAACAGGGCAAAAGTGCTGAGGAAAACCACCAAATGCAAACGCCAATGGCTCATGCCGCCGATGATGGCGTCCCGGGACAGCTTGGCGCCGTGCATAAAAAAAAGTAAAGCGATGGCGGCGGTGGTGAGGTATTCAAACAGGGTTTTAAAAACGCCGCGGCAGGGAAAGAGAGAAGCCAGGATAACCACCGAAACCAACACCAACAGAAACTTATCAATACGTAAACGTTGCAACCACGACATGACAACTACCCTTACCATCATCCGAAACCAGGGCGATCGGCGGATCGCCCGAAACCCTTACCATGTCATTAACCGTGCTTTACCGCTAATGTTTTTTTCTGTTCCGACGAGGAAATGCCCAGTTCAATCAACTCCATTACGCGGATGGCTGCGGACGGAGTCACCGGATTATCGCCTTTTCCCAGAATAGCATCCCGAATAGCGGCGTAGTAAGCAGGATAATTACCCGGCTGGGTACGGACAATATGTTCGGTCATGATGCCGTCTTTCGGCAGGGTCAGCACGCCGTCAAGGGTATCGATACCCCAGTCGGGCCGCGGCGGAAATTCGCCGTTTTTCAATCGCGCTTCCTGGGTATCGAGACCAAACTTCACATAGCTGCCTTTGGTACCCTGAATGGTGTAACGGGGAGTTTGCGCCGCCGCCGACATGGAACCGTGCAGCACTACCCGCCGTTGCGGATAGGTCAGCGTGGCGTGAAAATAATCGTCGGTGCGCGCCCCGGGGCGCAGCAACGCCAAATCAACGTTTATCGCCACCGGCATGCCGAACAGCACCAGTATCTGGTCAATGAGATGCGGGCCCAAATCGTACCAGATACCGCTGCCGGCACCGGGCTGTTCCCGCCACCGATCCTTCACTTCAAGGCGGAACCGGTCGTAATGGGACTCGAAATACAGCACGTCGCCGAGGATACCGTCGCGGATAAGCTGCTGCGCGGTGAGAAAATCACTGTCCCAGCGTCGATTATGGAATACCGACAGCAATACCTGGCGATTTTCAGCCAGCTGCTTTAATTCCTGTGCTTGTGACAACGTCACGGTGAAGGGTTTATCCACGATAACGTGCTTGCCCGCCAGCAACGCCTGTTTGGCCAACGGGAAATGGGTTTCATTCGGGGTGGGAATCACCACCAGTTGCACCGCCGGATCGTTAATGACCGCGGCGGGATCCGCCGCCACCTTGACGCCGGGCAAATCCGCCCGCACTTTATCCGCATCGCTGGAAGATACCGCCGCCAGCCGCAGGCCGTCGGTGCCTTGGATTAAAGGAGCATGGAAGGTTTTACTGGCAAAACCGTAGCCAATCAGTCCGATTCCGATATTTTCAGCCATCGTTTTTCCTCTTTTTCGGCTTGCATTCGATGGAGCCGTCCCCCGCTACAGGAAAACGGCTAATTCATCTTTACCGGACCAACCATATCAATAAAATATTATCCTCCGATAGCCTTTTCGCTTTGCAACTGCCAGTTATTGGCGGCCTGGATGCTGCGGCCGGGATAATTAATCTCACTGCTGCGCCGCCTGAAATCGCTCGGGCTGACCCCGACGCGCTTGCGAAATACCCGCGAAAAGTAGAGCTGATCGTCATAGCCCACCACCCGACCGATGGTGGCGATGGATTCCTGCGTGGTCTGCAACAGCAGTTTGGCGCGGATCACCCGCTGGTCTTCCCGCCAGCGCAGGATATTGATCCCCACCTGTTCACGGAATAAATGCGCCAGGCGCGAAGGGGATAAACAGACGTGCCGTGCCACTTCATCGATGCGCAATTCACCGGAAAGGTTACCGGTGATAAACTGACAGGCTTCGATGATGCGCGGGTCCATGATTTTGCTCGGGCTTTGCGGATCTTCCTCCATGGCGCGCAACAACAGGCGTTCCAGCAGGTTCATGCCCAGCTCTTCGGAGAAACGCCGGCCGGAGCGCTGGGTCTGTTCAATATTGGCCAGCAGGCGGTCGAATTCGGTGAGCAAATTGTCGTTGCCCAGGGACAGGCGGCCCACGTCATGGATTTTGCTGTGCCATTCCAGCCAATCGGCCCAATAGGCCCGGGGGCGGAAATAGACCCAACGATGATACCAGCAGTCGCTGTCCGGGGAACGTCCGTAATAATGCGCGGATTTCGGCGGGAACAGCAACAGATCGCCGGGATTGCAGACAAAAGACCTATCGCCCTCGAATATTCTGCCCTGACCCTTGATGGTCAGATTAAGAATAAATCCTTTCATGCCGTCGGGACGATCGATGAAGAAATCCAGCGGGCCTCCGGCAATGATCGGCGTTAAGCCGGCAACCAAATAGGCATTGAACATATAGCCAGGCAATAAGGGATTTGATTGCGTCTCGTGAGTCATTCTATGATACATCTCACCTCCGGACAGCTTGTCGTCTGATAGAGAATATCCTGAAGAGCGCGGAATAGCCTATAACGGTGATGGAACTGTGAGCGGGCCGGCGCTTTAAGCCGCGCCGACCCGCAAACCTTACACCGTACGTTTAGCCTTTTGTTTGTAGCGGTCAAATATCACCGCCGCAAGCAGGATCACGCCGCGCACCACATATTGGGAAAACGGTGAAATATTCAGCAAGTTCATCGCGTTTTCCACCGTGCCGAGAATCAGCACCCCCGCTACCACGTAAGAGATTTTACCGATACCGCCTTTCATCGATACCCCGCCCAGCACGCAGGCGGAGATAACAATCAATTCATACCCCAGTGAAGTCATCGGCTGGCCGCTGGTCATGCGAGAGGCCAGGATAATCCCCGCCACCGCGGAAACCAGACCGGAAAGAATAAAGATAATGATCTTGGTGCGCACCACCGGCACCCCGGCCAGGCGAGCGGCTTCTTCATTGCCGCCGATAGCCAGCGTATTGCGGCCGAAGGTGGTCTTGTTCAATAGAAAGCCGAAAATGATCATGCAGAGCACCATGATCCAAATCGGCGCCGGCAAGCCCAGCCAGTTGGAGTTACCCAATATAAAGAAGCGTTCGTCTTCGATGCCCACCGCCTTGCCGTCGGAAATGATATAGGCCAGGCCGCGGACAATCTGCATGGTGGCCAGGGTTGTTATCAAGGCGTTGATTTTCAGCTTGGCAATGACGAAACCGTTTACAAGACCGCATATAACACCCAGCACCAGCCCCGCCAGCACGCCGATCCACAGGCTGTCAGCGGCGTTGATGACCACTGCCGTGGTGACGCCGGCGCAGGCGATAACCGATGCCACCGACAAATCGAAATCACCGGATGCCAGGCAGAACAGCATGCCGCAGGCGACGATGCCGGACATGGAAACCGCCAGGCCCAGGCCTTTCATATTGATAAAGCTTGAAAAGTTGGGAACGAAAATGGTACAGGCGATAAACAGTACGACAAATACCACCAGCATGCCGTAATTATCCCAGACCCGGGACAAGCTTAAGGATTTTTTCGCCTTTGGCGAAGATGTAGTAACCGTTGACATCTTTGACTCCTTCACAATCAGGCAACCGCATCCGCGGGGCTGGTATGGGTTGTATGTAACATTGCCAGGCTCAAGGCTTTTTGTTCACTGGCTTCCGAGTGGGAGAGTTCGCCGGAAATAGTCCCTTCGCGCATCACCACAATGCGGTCCGCCAAACCTAATACTTCCGGCAAATCGCTTGATGCGAACAATACGGCAATTCCCCGTTTCGCCAATTCGTAGATCACGTGATAGATTTCGTGCTTGGCGCCGACATCGATACCGCGCGTCGGTTCATCCAGCATGATCACCTTCATGTCCTCCGACAGCCAGCGGCCGAGAATGGCCTTTTGCTGATTGCCGCCGGAAAGATTCATGATTAACTGTTCGGCGGAAGGCGTTTTGATGTTCAACGCTCGAATATGCTCCAGGGCATTGGCTTTTTCCCATTGATCGTTAATCAAAAAACCGGCTTTAACGGTATTTCGCCGGGCGCTGATATTGATATTTTCCCGTACGGAATGCACCGGGATCAGGCCGTCGGCCTTGCGGTCTTCCGGACACAGCATCAAACCGGCGCTGATGGCGTCGATGGGGGACCTAATGGAGATGGCTTTGCCGTCCAGCAGCAATTGGCCGCCGGTAATCAGCGTCCCGCCGAAAAGTCCCTTCATCAGCTCGCTGCGCCCGGCGCCCACCAGACCGAACAGACCGACGATTTCACCGGCGCGTACGGATAATGAGATGGGCGTCTTGACCCCCACCGCCTCGATTTTGTCCAGTTCCAGCCTGACGTCGCCGTGAGGACGGGGGGCGTAATCATAAATATCCCCTAAATTGCGTCCCACCATGGCCTGCACCAGGATGTCGTGGTCCACGGCGGTCATGTCGTCAAAGGTGCGCACATATTTACCGTCTTTGAATACCGTGATGGCGTCCCCCAGGGTAAAGATTTCTTCCATGCGGTGGGAAACGTAAAGAATGACCCGGCCCTCGGCGCGCAGTTCGCGGATGACGCGGAATAATTGTTCTATTTCCCGGGCCGATAATGAACTGGTGGGCTCGTCAAAAGCGATAATTTTGGCATTACGGGTTAATGCCTTGGCGATTTCAACCATTTGCCACTGGGCAATGGACAGATATTTAAGCGGCGTTTCCGGCGCGATATCCAGCCCTAAATGCTCCAGCTGCAGCTTGGTTTCATAATTCAGTATGCCTCGGTTAACAAAACCGTGCTTGTTAGGTAGCTGACCCAGATAAATGTTTTCCGCCACCGTCATTTCAGGCACCAGATGCAGTTCCTGATAAATAATCGCCACCCCGGCATTTAGCGCATCGGTAGTGTTATTGAAATGAACCGGCTGTCCTTTGATCAGGATTTCCCCTTGCGTCGGCGTATAGCTGCCGCTGAGAATTTTCAGCAAGGTCGATTTCCCGGCGCCGTTTTCACCCATAAGGGCATGGATTTGACCCGAATAACAATCGAAGCTGATATCGTCCAGCGCTTTTACGCCGGGAAAGGTTTTACCAATACCGCGAAACGATAGATAAGGTGTCTGAATTGTCATGAACACATCCTCGCGTTAACAGATCCGGACAGTGCGCCGGCAATCCCGCTACGGTAACTATCAGGGGTTTTGACTGACACGGACACATCCTCTTGATGAATGACTTCGTCATGGACCGGGACGGCCTCGACCGTCCCGGCAAACACGTGTTTTGAAAAAAAATGTCCGATAAAAAATGTCCGATAAAATTACAGGCCTTTTTTCTTCAATTCTTCTTTGAAATTATCGCGGGTAATCAGTACCACGTCGGTGACTTCGGTGAATTTCGGCGGCTCAACGCCTTTGGTTACCCAGTCATGCATCATCTGGATGCTCTTGTAACCATGGACGTCGGGGCTTGGCAGTAAAGAACCGTAGAAGCCGGTGGATTCGTTTTTGGACAGCTCATTCACCGCATCCACGCCGTTGATACCGACACCGATAACGTCCGGCGCCTTGAATCCCTGCCCTTCGGTGGCGCGCACGCCGCCCAGCACGGTATTGTCGTTCATGCCGACAATCAGCCAGTGTTTCACGCCGGGATGTTGAACCAGCAGGGAGTTGCCGGCGTCAAACGCTCCGGGGATGTCGTTGGATTTAGTGGGGACCTGGTAGATTTGTTTATCCGGTATGCCGGCGGCTTTTAACGCGTCCATGGCGCCGGAGGTACGGCGACGGGCGGTATCGAGCTCATTGGCGGTGATGGCCATGACGCCGGTATCGGCCACTTTCCAGCCGCGTTTGGTCATTTCCTTGAATTCTTCCTGACCGGCGCGCTGGCCCAACTGGGTGGCGGCCATCATCACGATGGGAACGTTAACCATGGGTTTGCCTTTGGCGTCGACGAACTGGTCATCCACCGCCATGACTTTCATATCGTAGCTGCGTGCTTTGGCGACAATCGCCGAGCCAAGTTTGGGATCGGGAGTACAAATAACAAACCCTTTGGCACCGCTGGCCGCCAGGCTATCGATCGCATTAAGGGTTTTTTCACCATCGGGTACGGCAATTTTAATCACATCAAAGCCCAAATCTTTGCCGGCTTTGTCAGCAAAACGCCATTCGGTCTGAAACCAGGGTTCTTCAGGTTGTTTCACCAAAAAACCCAACTTCATGTTCTCCGCCATAGCCGAATGAGACATAACAGCGGCAACTGCAATGGCCGCCAGTGCCTTAGTGAATTTATGCATGGAACTCTCCGGTAATTATTATCGCTCTGCTTCAAAATGCTGAAGCGTGTAAGCGTTATCAGTCGGTAAGATTTTACCCGGCGGTACAGCCAGAGGGCGTATATATCGCCATCTCTACGACCAGGCCCTTTAGACGGATGTAGTTTTAACGTTTACGTGTTACCAAAATGTAGAGCGTTATCACAGTTCTCAATAACAGCAGATTTATGCATAGATACAGCAAAATTCATCTGCCTGTGACTTTATGAGGAACATCACATTTCAGTCATTGGCGGCAGGAATGTGCATACTTCCAGCTAACGTCTCCTCACTGCCCGGATAAAACCCCCTTATGGTTATCGACATCATCAGGTTTCGGGTTAACAGGAGATACGAGCATGACTGAAGAGGCCATTAGCCTCGGGCTTGATTTCGGCAGCGATTCAGTGCGCGCCCTGGCGGTTGCCTGTGGCAGCGGTAAAGAACTGGCCACCGAAGTTGTCTGGTACCCGCGATGGCGCGAGGGCCGGTATTGCAAACCCGCGGATAACCAGTTTCGCCATCATCCGTCGGATTACCTGGAATCAATGGAGCAGGCAATCCGGGCCGTGGTGGGACATTTGACACCGGCCCAGCGGGAAAGCATCGTCGGCATCGGCGTGGACACCACCGGCTCGACGCCGGCCCCCATTGACGCAGAAGGCCGGATTCTGGCGCTGCGGCCGGAATTCGCCGACAATCCCAACGCCATGTTTATTTTGTGGAAGGATCATACCTCCATAGAAGAAGCTGAAGCCATTAACCAACTGTGCCGCAGCGGGGAATTCCCCGACTACTCGCGTTATATCGGCGGCGTCTATTCATCCGAATGGTTCTGGGCCAAAATCCTGCATATCACCCGCCGGGACCGTCAGGTGCGTCAGGAAGCGGTCTCATGGATTGAGCTGTGCGACTGGATCCCGGCGGTGTTGTCCGCCACCACCCGGCCACAGGATATCCGGCGCGGCCGCTGCTCCGCCGGACATAAATCCCTTTGGCATCCTGAGTGGGGCGGCGTGCCGCCGAAAGCCTTCCTCCATGCGCTTGACCCGGTATTAACGGAGAATTTGCAATATCCGCTCTTCACTGATACCTATACCGCCGATCTGCCGGTGGGCCTTATCAGCGCCGAATGGGCGCAAAAGCTCGGCTTGCCGGCCACCGTCACCATCGCCGGCGGCGCTTTTGACTGCCATGTCGGCGCGGTGGGCGCCGGCGCCCAGCCCTATACCCTGGTAAAAGTCATCGGCACTTCTACCTGCGATATCCTGATAGCCGATGAACAAAAAGTCGGTGACCGTTCCATTGCCGGTATCTGCGGACAGGTGGACGGCAGCGTTGTTCCCGGTTTTATCGGTCTGGAGGCGGGACAGTCGGCCTTCGGCGACATTTATGCCTGGTACGGCAAGGTCCTGGGCTGGCCGCTGCGCCGGGCCGCACGGCAGAATCCCTCTCTTCAGCCGGCCCTCGAGGCCATTGAAACCGACATGCTGTCGGCGTTGGCCGAGGCCTGGGCCGAGGAACCGTCGCTGGAACATCTGCCGGTGGTGCTGGACTGGTTCAACGGCCGACGCACCCCCTATGCCAACCAGCGCCTGAAAGGCGTTATCACCGGTCTTAACCTGGGTACCGACGCGCCGGCGCTGTTCGGCGGGCTGATTGCCGCCACCGCCTTCGGCGCCCGCGCCATCATGGAGTGCTTCGTCGATCAGGGGATTCCGGTGGAGAACGTTCTGGTGCTGGGGGGCATCGCCCGCAAATCTCCGATCATCATGCAGGTGCTGGCGGATGTCATGAACCGTCCGCTGCAGCTGGTGGCCTCCGACCAATGCTGCGCCCTGGGCGCGGCGATTTTCGGCGCGGTGGCGGCGGGAACCCATGGAGATATCGCCACGGCCCAGCGGTACATGGCCAGTAAAATCGAACGGATCCTTCAGCCTGACCCGAGTAAGGTCCCCTCTTTCCAAGCCCTGTATGAACGCTACCGGCACTGGAGTGAAATCGCTGAACCCGCTTATGCCGTAACGGCTGCCATCGGGCAATAACCAACAAAAACCGGGCCGCGGGTTCACCGCGGCCCGAAACCTCCCTTTGACGGAGACGCACAGGAGTCATTATGGAAAATTTTCAACAACACGAAGTCTGGTTTGTGATCGGCAGCCAACATCTCTACGGTCCAGAAACGTTGCGGCAGGTTACCGAACACGCACAGACCGTGGTCAAAGGCCTGAATGATGAGGCCGGTCTGCCGGTCAAGCTGGTTTTGAAACCGTTGGTCACCTCACCGGATCAGATCCTGGCGTTGTGCCGCGAGGCCAATTACGATACCCATTGCATCGGCCTGCTTACCTGGCTGCACACTTTCTCACCGGCCAAGATGTGGATTGGCGGACTGAGCATCCTCAATAAGCCGCTGCTGCAGTTCCATACCCAGTTTAATGCGCAAATCCCATGGGAAACCATGGATATGGACTTTATGAACCTGAACCAGACCGCCCACGGCGGCCGTGAGTTCGGCTTCATCGGCGCGCGGATGCACCTTAATCACCAGGTGGTGGTGGGTCACTGGCAGGATCCCCAGGCCCATGCAGGCATCGCCAAATGGATGCGCGCCGCGGTGGCTCGTGAAGAGAGCCAGCATTTGGTGGTGGCCCGGTTCGGCGACAATATGCGTGAAGTGGCGGTGACCGAAGGCAATAAGGTCGGTGCGCAAATCCAGTTCGGCTACTCGGTTACCGCCTACGGCCTCGGTGATTTGGTCAGTGTGGTTGATGAAGTCTCGCACGGCGACATCGACGCGCTGGTGGAGGAGTATGAAGCCTCCTATATCCTCACCGACAAAATCAAGCACAATGGCGAAAAACGCCAGAACCTGCTGGATGCGGCCCGTATCGAACTGGGCATGAAACGGTTCCTGGAACAGGCGGGCTGTAAAGCCTTCACCACCAACTTTGAAAACCTGTACGGGTTGAAGCAACTGCCGGGTCTGGCGGTGCAGCGCCTCATGCAGCAAGGTTACGGTTTTGCCGGCGAAGGCGATTGGAAAACCGCGGCGCTGCTGCGCATCCTCAAGGTGATGGCCGCCGGCCTGCCGGGCGGCACCTCGTTTATGGAAGATTATACCTATAACTTCCAGCCGGAAAATAACCTGGCCCTAGGTTCGCATATGCTCGAAGTCTGCCCGAGTATCGCCAAAGAGGAAAAACCGACCCTTGACGTGCAGTTCCTCGGCATCGGCGGCAAAGCGGATCCGGCGCGACTGCTGTTCTCCACCCCGGCCGGCCCGGCGGTTAACGCGTCGGTTATCGATATGGGCGACCGGTTCCGTATGCTGGTGAACGTGGTGGATACCGTCGAACAGCCGCATCCCCTGCCGAAGCTGCCGGTGGCCCGCGCCATCTGGAAGGCCCAGCCGTCCCTTGAAGTGGCGGCGGAAGCCTGGATCCTCGGCGGAGGCGCGCACCATACCGTGTTCAGCCAGGCGCTGAACCTGGATCATATCCGGCTCTATGCGGAAATGAACGATATCGAATTATTGGTTATCGATAATGACACCCGCATTCCCGACTTCAAACAGGCTCTGCGCTGGAATGAGCTCTATTATAAATTAGCGGCAAAATAAGGTTGCTCGTCATACTTCAAGTTGCAGGTGCGTTGGCAATACTCGGCCCTCCATGGGCCTCGCCCCTTCGGGGCCGCTGCAAGCAGCGTTTAAATCTGCTCCAGGCAGATTTGTCCTCGCTCACCCCAGTCACTTACTCGTGTAAGCTCCTGGGGATTCTCTGCGTTGCCGCCTTCCTGCAACTCGAATTATTTTGAGTATATATTCTAACCAGGGCCGGGAGCGCAATCTGCTCCCTGCCCTGAACGCCCCCCGCTTTTTTGGCTTTTTATCGCGGAATATATGGACACCGCAGCCGCACTGAATATACTACTTTGCTTATATTTCCTTCCCTGAATGCTCAACAATGAATGCGCAAGAGTACTTATTAAAATTCCGTAAGGTCAATACCTCTGAAAGCCTGGAAAAGCTGTTCGATCACCTGAATTATTCCCTGGTGGACAACGCTGAAATCATCAATATGTACCGGGCGGCGGATCACCGGCGGGCGGAGCTGGCCTCCGGCGGGCGTTTATTCGATCTCGGGCAGGTGCCGAAATCCGTATGGCGGTATGTGGTTTGAATACCCACCGCGCTCCGGCCGTTGCTCCGGTAGTTTCCCCACCGCGCATCGGCGGCTGGCTGTGGGTCGCGATGTCCTACCTGATAGTGGTGCTCATCAGCGCGAGTCTTATCATCGTTATCTTCCTTCTCGCGCTGATGAACCATTGGGGGGTGCTGTCCCAGACCCTGTTCGGCGCGCAGTGGGCCGCCTCCCTGCTCACCGCCGCCATCATGTGGGGATTTACTTTCTGGACGCTGCGGCTGATGTTAAAACGCTCCCGGCGCTTTCCCAAGGTGTTTATCCTCTGGCTGCTGGCGGGGATAGTATTGGCCCTGAAGGCATTTGCCTTCTCCCCCATTACCGACGAACTGGCTTTACACCAGCTCTATTGGCCGCTGCTGGCCGCAGCCCTCGGTGTGCCTTACATCAAACGCTCGCTGCGGGTAAAACGCACCTTTACCCAGGCGTGATTGGCGATCGGACATGGCCGCGCGGTTGCGCATGGTCAGTCTTGCTATCCACCCTGCCCGGGCAATGGCGGTTAATAACCCTACAGAAACTGTGTTGTCGAAAAGGGAACGATGCCGGATAATAGCCCGCGTCTTTTTAAATGGGTACGGCAATGAATGGTTACCTGTTACTTTTTATCGGCACGGTGCTGGTAAATAATTTCGTTCTGGTTAAATTCCTCGGGTTATGCCCTTTTATGGGGGTATCCAAAAAGCTGGAAACGGCAATGGGTATGGGCATGGCCACCACCTTCGTCATGACGTTGGCGTCTATCTGCGCGTGGCTTATCAATGACTTTATTTTGCAACCCCTGGATCTGGCCTATCTACGTACTCTGTCCTTTATTTTTATTATCGCGGTGGTGGTGCAATTCACCGAACTGGTGGTGCGTAAAACCAGCCCCTCGCTCTACCGCCTGCTGGGCATTTTCCTGCCCCTGATCACCACCAATTGCGCGGTGCTCGGCGTGGCGTTGCTGAACGTCAATCTCGCCCATAATTTCCTGCAGTCCGCGGTGTATGGTTTTAGCGCCGCGGCGGGATTTTCACTGGTGATGGTATTATTCTCCGCCATCCGGGAACGCCTGGCGGTGGCCGACGTACCGGCGCCCTTCAAGGGTTCCTCCATCGCGCTGGTGACCGCCGGGCTGATGTCCCTGGCCTTTATGGGTTTTAGCGGGCTGGTGAAATTCTGATGTTATTGTTCTACGCCATAGGCGCGCTCAGCTTGCTGGCGCTGGTATGCGGAGCGCTGCTGGGGTTCGCCTCCCGTCGCTTCAAGGTAGAAGAAGATCCCGTGGCCAGCCAAATCGATGCCCTGTTGCCGCAAAGCCAATGCGCACAGTGTGGTTATCCCGGCTGCAAGCCTTATGCCGAGGCGGTGGCGGTCCACGGGGCAAAAATCAATAAATGCGCCCCCGGCGGAGAGCAGGTAATGCTGAAAATCGCCGCATTATTAAACGTGGAGCCGCAGCCGCCGGACGACCCCGGCCAGGCGTCCCGCCCCGTCGCCACCGTGGCCTGGATCGACGAGACTAATTGCATCGGCTGCACCAAATGTATCCAGGCGTGCCCGGTGGATGCCATCATCGGTACCACTCGGGCGGTTCATACCGTGGTGAGCGACTTGTGTACCGGCTGTGATTTATGCGTCGCGCCTTGCCCCACCGACTGCATTGAAATGCGTCCGCAGGCGGACACCGTGCAAAACTGGCGGTGGGATCTTTCGCGGATACCGGTGCGGGTCATTTCCCTGGAGCAACATGTTTAATTTAATCGCCGAGCTGCGAAAAGACCGCATCTGGGGGTTTGACGGCGGCATCTCCCCGCCGGAAATGAAGGCGCAGTCCAGCGGTACGCCGCTGCGCTCCGTGCCGTTGCCGGATCGGCTGATTATTCCCCTCAAGCAGCACTTGGGACCGGAGGGAGAGCTGTGCGTCACAGCCGGCGACCGGGTTTTGCGCGGTCAGCCGCTGACCCGTGGCCGGGGACGCACCCTGCCGGTTCATGCCCCCACGTCCGGAATGATTGAGGCCATCACCTTCCATATCACCGCTCATCCTTCGGCGTTAAAGGAACTGTGCGTCATCCTGCGCGCCGACGGCGAGGACCGCTGGTGTCCGTTACAGCCGGCGGCGGATTTTCACCAGCAAAGCGCCGAATGGGTGCTGAATCGGATACATCAGGCCGGCATCGCCGGTTTGGGCGGCGCGGGATTCCCCACCGCCGCCAAAATGACCGGCGGCGGCAACGGCGTCGACACCCTGATTATCAATGCCGCGGAATGCGAGCCTTACATTACCGCCGACGACCGGCTGATGCGGGAGCGGGCGCACGAGATTGTCGCGGGCATTGATGTGGTTGCCCATGCCGTCGCCCCCGGTCGTATTCTCATCGGCATCGAGGACAACAAACCGGCCGCCGCGTCCGCCCTGGCGCAGGCTCTGGCGCAACGGCCGAATTACCTGCTTCGGGTGGTGCCGACAAAATATCCTTCCGGCGGCGCCAAGCAGCTGACGAAAATCCTCACCGGCCGTGAAGTGCCCTTCGGTCATCATTCGGCCTCCATCGGTGTGTTAATGCTGAATGTCGGTACGGTATATGCCATCAAACGGGCGGTGATCGACGGGGAGCCTCTCACCGAAAGGGTGGTGACCCTGTCCGGCGGCGCCTTGAAACAGCCGGGCAATGTCTGGGGACGCATCGGCACCCCGGTGGGCCATCTGCTGCGCCAGGCGGGCTTTAGCCCGGAACCGGAACAACTGGTTATAATGGGCGGGCCGTTGATGGGATTTACCCTGCCGTCCCTGGATGTGCCCATCGTCAAGATCAGTAATTGTATTATGGCGCCCTCAGTCGGGGAAATGGCCAAAGCACAGCCCGAGCAGGCCTGTATCCGTTGCAGCCTGTGCGCCGATGCCTGCCCGGCCGGCCTGTTGCCCCAGCAGCTCTATTGGTTCAGCCGCGGCCAGGAGCATGACAAGGCCCGGCGGCATCACCTGTTCGACTGCATCGAATGCGGTGCCTGCGCCTACGTTTGCCCCAGCAATATCCCGCTGGTGCATTATTACCGCCGGGAAAAAGCGGAAATCCGGGCCCTTGACCTCGAGGCGGAAAAATCGGCCACCGCCAAGGCGCGTTACGAGGCCAAGCTTGCCCGGCGCGAGCGGGAAAAAATAGCCCGGGAATTACGCCACCGGCAGGCGGCGGCGACACTAGACGATAGTGCCTTGCCGCTTGAATCAAAAGAATCGCCCGCGGCCAAAGACACGTCAATAAGTGACAGTGTCTCGGTTACACTCGCCCCGATACCCGCGGTAGAAGCGAACCCGCCGGTGGTGGATGAACGCCAGGCGGCGGTAGCCGCCGCCATTGCCCGGGTAAAAGCCCGCAAAGCGGCGGCGGCCGTAAACCGCTCACAAGAGGAATAAATGGCTTTCAGAATCGCGAGTTCACCTTTTACCCATAACCGGTTAAGCACCGGGCAAATCATGGCGCAGGTTATCGCGGCATGCCTGCCGGGCTTTCTCGCCCTGAGCTATTTTTTCGGTTACGGCACGCTGATTCAAGTACTGTTATCGTGCGTCACCGCGCTGCTGGCCGAGTCGGCGGTGGCGGCGCTGCGCAAGCAGTCGGTGCCGGCGAAACTCACCGACTACTCCGCGCTGCTGACCGCCGTTCTGCTGGGGTTAAGCCTGCCGCCTCTTGGCCCTTGGTGGGTTATCATGCTGGCGACGCTGTGCGCCATTGTTATCGCCAAACAGCTGTATGGCGGATTGGGGCATAATCCGTTCAATCCGGCCATGGTGGGTTATGTCATTGTGCTTATCTCCTTCCCGGTACAAATGACCAGTTGGCTGCCGGAACAGAGCATGCAATTGCACCCTGTTTCCCTGGCGGACAGCCTGGGGCTGATATTTTCCGGCCATACAGGATTAGGCCTGGATTTACAGCAGGTGCGCCAGGGGTTTGACGGTATCACCCAGGCCACCCCGCTGGATAACTTCAAAACCGGCCTGCATGCCGGGCGCGAGGCGGGTACGTTGATGCGACAACCGCTGTATAACGGGTGGCTGGGGGGCTTGGGCTGGCAATGGGTCAATCTCGGTTTCCTGGCCGGGGGTCTGTACCTGCTCCTGCGCAACATCATCAGTTGGCATATTCCCTTCGCCTTTCTGGCAAGCCTGGGCTTTTGCGCCGTTCTCGGGTGGCTGTTGATGCCGCAGGCCGCACCGCCGCCAATGCTGCACCTGTTTTCCGGCGCCACCATGCTAGGGGCTTTTTTTATCGCCACCGATCCGGTGACCGCCTCCACCACCCAGCGCGGACGGCTGGTATTCGGCGCGCTGACCGGGTGTCTGGTGTGGCTTATCCGTACCTATGGCGGTTATCCGGAGGGCGTGGCTTTTGCCGTATTGCTGGCCAACATCTGCGTGCCGCTTATCGATCATTACACCCAGCCCCGCGCCTATGGCCACCCATGAGGAGCACCGGATGTTGACCATCATGCGCAAGCACGGCATTATCCTGGCGCTTTTTGCCGCCCTGTTCACTGCGCTTACCGCCTTGGTTCACTCCCTCACCGAACCCGCCATCCAACAGCAGGCAGTGAACCAGCGGCAGCAATTACTCGATCAAGTGGTACCGCCGGGGCTGCATGATAATGATATGCTGAAGGAGTGTTATCTGGTGACCGACAGCGCGCTGGGTCATTCACAGCCCCACCGGCTCTATCTGGCCCGCAAACAAGGGAAAGCCGTGGCGGCGGCCATAGAAACCACAGCGCCGGACGGTTATTCCGGCTCCATCCAACTTCTGGTGGGAGCGGATTTTGACGGCAATGTTTTGGGCGTCCGGGTCACCGAACAGCATGAGACGCCGGGATTGGGGGATAAGATTGAACTGCGCGTCTCCGATTGGATAACCCATTTCAGCGGCAAAAAGGTCGGCTCGGATCAGGATGCCTTTTGGGGGGTCAAAAAGGACGGCGGTGGTTTCGATCAGTTTACCGGCGCCACCATTACCCCCCGCGCGGTAGTGAACGCGGTGAAACGTACGGTTGTCTATCTGGAAACTCTGCAGGAAGATATGCGGGGCGCGGCTAAATGCGGGAGAGAAAAAAATGAGTGAAGCCAGACGATTGTTGCGTCAGGGTCTGTGGGACAATAACTCCTCCCTGGTGCAGCTGTTGGGCCTTTGTCCGCTACTGGCGGTATCCAATACCGTGACCAATGCACTGGGTCTGGGATTGGCCACCACGCTGGTGCTGACCTGCACCAATGGAGCGGTCTCGGCGCTGCGGCGCTTTGTGCCCGCCGAGATCCGTATTCCGATTTATGTGATGATCATCGCCTCCGTGGTCTCCACGGTGCAGATGCTGATCAATGCCTACGCCTACGGCCTTTATCAGTCGCTGGGCATTTTCATTCCCCTTATCGTCACCAACTGTATTGTCATGGGCCGGGCGGAAGCCTATGCCTCGCAAAATCCGGTGGCGTTATCGGCTCTGGACGGACTGGCGATGGGGCTTGGGTCCACCGGCGCCCTGGTGGTGCTCGGCGGTATCCGTGAGCTGTTGGGCAACGGCACCCTGTTCGACGGCGCCGATCGGCTGCTGGGGCCATGGGCCACGGTGTTGCGTATGGATATTTTGCACCTGCATACCCCGTTCCTGATAGCCATGCTGCCTCCCGGTGCCTTTATCGGACTGGGATTTATGCTGGCGGGAAAATATGTCATCGACCAGAAACTCAAAGCCCGCCAGCTACAGAAGGCGGCCTTGGGACCAACGGCGCCACATGAACAACAAGCACAAGAACAGGCAGGATCATGAATCAAGCTAAACGGCTGACGATATTAAACCGCCTGCGCGATAACAACCCCCACCCCACCACCGAGTTATGCTACCGGTCGCCGTTTGAATTATTGATTGCGGTTTTGCTGTCGGCGCAGGCCACCGATGTCAGCGTCAATAAGGCCACGGCTAAGCTGTTTCCGGTGGCCGACACGCCCTCCGCCATGCTGGCCTTGGGCACCGAGGGGATCAAAAGCTATATCAAATCCATCGGGCTGTTTAACAGCAAGGCGGAAAATATCATTAAAACCTGCCGGCTCCTACTGGACCAGCATCAGGGCCGGATACCTGAAGACCGCGCGGCGCTGGAAGCACTGCCCGGCGTGGGCCGCAAAACCGCCAATGTGGTATTGAATACCGCCTTCGGCTGGCCCACCATTGCCGTGGATACCCATATTTTCCGGGTCTGTAATCGCACTCAATTCGCCCCGGGCAAGGATGTGGCGGCGGTGGAGCAAAAGCTGCTGCGGGTGGTGCCGGCGGAATATCAGGTGGATTGCCACCACTGGCTGATCCTCCATGGACGCTATACCTGCATAGCCCGCAAGCCGCGCTGCGGTTCTTGCCTGATTGAAGATCTCTGCGAGTTCAAGGAAAAAGTCTATCCTTGAAAAACACGGTATCTTCACACCCTGCCTTCAATGAAAAAAACTATTATCAGGATGCACGGCACGTTATCTCGAACGAAATTTGTCCGATATCGCCGTCATACTTCAGGTTGCAGGTAGGTTGGCTTTCCCGCAGACCGAATTATCCAGGGTATGGCATGAAAAAAAAGTGTAACGGCGCAACGATCGCTATCCTGGCGCGGCAGTTGGACGTATTCTGTAATTATGCAATATCGTGGGGGGTCGTTTATGAAGCTTTTTTATATGCCTGGTGCAAGCTCACTGACGGCACACATTGCCCTGCGTGAGGCCGGACTGGATTTCACCATCGAAAAAGTAGATGGCCGCACTAAAAAAACCGAGCACGGCGAGGATTATCTGGCGATAAATCCCAAGGGCAAAGTGCCGGCGCTGTTATTGGACGACGGCACCGTGCTGACCGAGGTGGTGGCTATCGTGCAGTACCTGGCGGACCTGGTGCCCGATCGCCACTTGATTCCGCCGGCGGGAACCCTTTCGCGCTATCAGGCCATGGAATGGCTGAATTATATCGCCAGCGAATTGCATAAGGGGCTCAGCCCGTTATTCGATAAGCAATTGCCGGCGGAATACAAGCAGCAGACCCAGACGCTGATGGAGGGAAAATTGCTGTACCTGGACCGGGAGATGGCCGGGCAGGATTATCTGCTCGGCAGCAGGTTCAGCGTGGCGGATGCCTATCTGTTTACCATGTTGACCTGGGCCGACCGATTGGGATTTGATCTCTACTCCACCCCGACGGTGGGGCATTTTTATCAGCGGATAAAACTCCGCCCCTCCGTGGTTGCGGCGCTGCATGCCGAACGGGCGGAATCCCAGGCTGTCGGGTGAATTTATTTCCAGCTGATCAAACAGTAATTTTTCTTGCCGCGCCGCACCAGCGTGTAGCGATCAAACAGGCGATCGGCGTCGGTAAAGACATACTCCGCCGAGGCCTGCTTTTCACCGTTCACGCTGATGGCTTTGGAGGATATCAGCGATCGGGCCTGGCCGCGTGACGGCACCAAATCCGCATCCACCAGCGCCTGTTGCAGGTCCGCGCCGTTTTGCAGCGTAATCGCCGGCATGCCGTCCTGTGCCAACTGTTGCAAATCATTGGCGGTGAGATCCTGCAACGAGCCGGAGAACAGGCTCTGGGTAATACGCACCGCCGCCGCCAGTCCCGCCTCGCCATGTACCAGACGCGTCACTTTTTCCGCCAGCACATATTGTGCCCGCGGTGACGCACCGCTGTTGCTGTCTTCCGCTTCCAGGGCATTGATCTCTTCAATGGGCATAAAGGTGAAGAATTTCAAAAACCGGTATACGTCGGCATCGGCGGTGTTGATCCAGAACTGGTAAAATTTATAGGGACTGGTTTTCAGGGGATCCAGCCACACCGCGCCCCCTTCCGTTTTGCCGAATTTGGTGCCGTCCGCTTTGGTAATCAACGGCACGGTCAGGCCGAATACCGTATTTTGATGCATCCGCCGGGTCAAATCGATGCCGGAGGTAATATTCCCCCACTGATCGGATCCGCCGATTTGCAACTCAACGCCATACTGCTTGTTCAAACAGGCAAAATCATAGCCCTGTAATAAGTTGTATGAAAACTCGGTAAAGGAAATGCCCACATCGTCACGGTTGAGCCGTTGTTTTACCGCTTCTTTATTGATCATCTGATTGACGGAAAAATGCTTGCCGATATCCCGCAGGAAGGTCAGCACATTCATATTCCCGAACCAGTCGTAATTATTAGCCGCTACGGCGCTATTGTCGCCACAATCAAAATCAAGGAACGGCGATACCTGCCGGCGTATTTTATCCACCCACTCCTGTACCGTCTCGGCGGTATTTAATTTACGTTCAGCCGCCTTGAAGCTCGGATCGCCTATCATCCCGGTGGCGCCCCCCACCAGCGCCACCGGACGGTGGCCGGCCAATTGGAAACGCTTTAAACACAATAGCGGTACCAGATGCCCCAAATGCAAGCTGTCGGCGGTCGGGTCGAAACCGCAATACAACGAGAGCGGTCCCTGTGCCAGCCGCTCGGAAAGCGCGGCTTCATCCGTAACCTGGGCTATGAGGCCCCGCTCTTGCAATTGTTGTATCAGGTTGCTGCTTGCCATCAAAAAAACTCCGTAATAGACAGATTGGATGTGAAAAAATAACTGCTGGTGAATGATTAATTACGGGGCCAGGCGGTCAATGGTCCAACCCGCGTCCTGACGCTGATAGATGAACCGGTCATGCAGCCGGTGTTCACCTCCCTGCCAGAACTCCATGGCGTCAATCACCACGCGATAGCCGCCCCAAAAACTGGGTAACGGTACTTCGCCTTGTTGAAATTTCTGCTTCAATTCGAGGAATTTGCTCTCAAGCACCCCGCGGGTGGAGATGCGGCTGGATTGTTGCGAGACCCAGGCACCGATTTGGCTGTCCTTGGGCCGGCTGTGAAAATATTTCAAGACCTCGAATACCGACAAGCGTTCCGCACGCCCCAGCACCATAACCTGGCGCTCCAGGCTATGCCACGGAAAGTGGAGGCTGATGCGGTTGTTGTGCGCAAGCTGCGTCGCCTTGCGACTGCCGAGGTTGGTATAAAAAATCATGCCGGCGGCGTCGAAGTGCTTGAGCAGCACCATGCGCTGATAGGGTTGTCCGGACTCGTCCACCGTCGCCACGCACATAGCGGTGGGATCGGCGAGCTGCGCTTCGCAGGCCTGTTTCAGCCAGAGCTCGAATAAATCCATCGGTTCCGCAGTTAAATCCGCTCGTCGCAGACCGCCGCGGGTATATTCACGGCGAAGATCGGCGATATCAATTTTCTGTTCAGTCATAATGGTATATTGCGTAAAACCGTGGCGTTATTGTGCGCCGCCGGGCTAAAAATCTCAATCATTTACCGCTCTCCCCGTTCAGGATGCAATCATCAATGATGACGCGCCCGTCGCGCTCGATAAATGCCCTATTTCCTTTCGACCAAAAAACATAGTGGCCGTTATCGTACCGGCCGTTATCTGAAGGGACGTCTGAAGCGGAAACCACCCGCGGCAGGGTTAACTGCTTGCCGTCAAGTATCAGGCTCACCTGCGACAGCCGGTTATTTTGCCGTACCGTCAAGGGTGTGGTGCCGCATTGGTAATGCAATACCTGCACCTCTTCGCCGCGATGCAGGCGGGAACAGGCGCCGGTGGCAAGTACGGTTATAACAGTCAGACAGAATATGACCCTTTTCATTATCACTTCTCCGGTTGGAACCTTTCGACCCGCGTATTCCCTGTTCAGACCGGATAAATCGCTCCGAGCAAGGTCTGCCGGCTGGCGCCGGTAACCGAAGGCAGATTCCCGGGCAAGCCAGACAGCGTGCGAAAGGCCAGCCAGGCGAACGCCAAGGCTTCCATATCGTCGCCGCTCACGCCGAATTTGTCAGTAGGACTTACCTCAATTCCCGGCAGCAGCGCCGACAACCTTGCCATCACCAGCGGATTGCGGGCGCCGCCGCCGCACACCAGCAAATGCTCGCAGCCGCCGGATAACATGACCTGCTGGGCGATGCTCAGGGCGGTGAGCTCAGCCAAAGTCGCCTGAACATCCCTGGCCGTTATCGCCATAAACTGGCTCAACTGCTGATTTAACCAACCCAGATTAAAGTGTTCCCGGCCGGTGCTTTTCGGCGCCGGCTGGGAAAAGTATCTGTCCGCCAGCATCCGCCGCAACAGTTCCTGATGGATTGTCCCACCGGCGGCCCACACCGCGTCAAGGTCGTAAGGCTTGCCCTGCTGGCGCCAGATCCAGGCATCCATCAGTATATTGCCCGGTCCGGTGTCGTAACCCCGGATGGGCTGGCCGGGCAACAGCAAAGATAAGTTGGCGATACCGCCGATATTGAGCACCATCCGCCGTTCGGTGGGATGGGCCAGCAGGGCATGATGGAAGCCCGGCACCAACGGTGCGCCCTGTCCGCCATAGGCCATATCGCGGCGGCGAAAATCGCCCACGGTGGTAATCCCGGTCATGGCGGCGACAATGTTGTTGTCGCCGATTTGCAGCGTACAGGGGAAATCCCCGCCGGGTTGATGCCATACCGTCTGGCCGTGGCAGCCGATGGCGGTGACCTCCCGCGAGGCGACCCCGGCATCACTTAACATTTTTAATACTGCTTCGCCAAACAACCTGCCCAATCGGGTGTCCAATTCTCCTAATTGGGATAAAGTTACCGCCTGCCCCTGGCACATGGAGAGTATCTGCTGTTTGATTTCCAGCGGAATCGGATGCGTGTAACTGGCCTGCTGCGCCACGGTATGCTCATCTATGGCGGCGAGCACCACATCGATGCCGTCGAGGCTGGTTCCTGACATGACTCCCACATAGCGACCTGTTTTCATTGGCCCGGCCTTGTTCCTTATAAAGAGGTTTTTGGTTATCATACTGTAATAACGTTAACATTTTTACCGCATGAGACCATCAAAAGCAGGCAAATAATTAAAGTTGTTACAAAATCATGACGGAATTTTAAAACGCTTAGCATTAAAATCATTGCGAAAATCACAAATTGGCGTCCGTTTATTCGCAGTTTATGGTTTTTCCAATATTATCAACTACAGTAAACTTAATGAGCCTTGTATGGTGCAAAAGCATCCATCAGCGCAGCGATATTAGCATGTGTTACGTCTGGGTTTGCCTTGGACGAACGTCGTACAATAGGAGTTTTGAATGATGAAACGTTTGCTCGTGGTCACCCTGGCCGGTTTGACATTGGCGGGATGCGCCAATAACAACGGCTTATCCGGTGATGTCTATTCTGCCTCGGAAGCCAAAGAAGTTCAAAGCGTGACTTACGGCACCCTGGTTGCGGTTCGTCCGGTGCAGATCCAGGGTGGGGAAGATTCAAACATTATCGGCACCATCGGCGGTGCGGTACTGGGCGGTTTGGTCGGCAATACCATTGGCGGGGGTGCCGGCAGGGGTGTCGCGACCGCCGCCGGTGCGGTAGCGGGCGGTGTGGTCGGGCAGAATGTCGGCAGTGCCATGAACCGTACCCAGGGTGTGGAACTGACCATTCGCGAAGACGACGGCAGAACCATCATTGTCGTGCAAAAACAGGGGCCTACCCGTTTCAGCGTCGGTCAACGCGTGGCCATCGCCGGCAATGGTCGCGGCGTTACCGTTTCGCCAACCTGAAACCGCGGCATGTTGTTTTTTCCCCTATACCGTTTAAAGGGGGGATGAAAATCGACGATCTAACATTATTTCAGTCTTATTATATAAAGAACCGGCAATGTATGCCGGTTTTTTATATGGTACATATGCAACACACCTAAACAGATCAGGATTTATTATAAAGTTCCAGGATATTTTTCTCCAACCTGGCGATCATATTACTCAGAAATTGGATTTCTTGTTCTGAGATACCCGCCAGAATTTCATCTCTGGTACTATTTATAACATGATTAACTTCTTTAATGATAGGCTCGGCGGACTCCGTCAGTTTTATACGTTTCGCCCGCCTATCATTGGCGCAGGTATGCCTGGTGATAAGTTTCTTCTCTTCAAGCTGATCAAGCGTTCGGACCAACGATGGCTGCTCAATGCCAATGGCTTTAGCCAATTGAATTTGCGACTGCTCCGGTGGCAATTGGCAGATATTATGCAGCGTGATCCAATGCGTTTGTGTAAGCTCTAGAGGTTTTAAGCGATGGTCAATCAGTGCGCGCCAAACACGAACAAGTCGCGCCAAATCAGATCCTAATGGCGATTCCAATTCTCTCTCCTTATAATTAAGCCGATTAAGCTTGTTCCCTGGATTCCCATCCATTCTAATGGGTGGAATGGCAAAATACAAATATATATATAAATAAGGCGAAAGTTAAGTTGAGATGGATGTAATATGCATGTTATTCCTTTGATAAAATGGATGTTAACGAAGAGCGCAAATGTTCTTGAAACATCCGAAGAAGCGGATGAATTGACTCTCCTTTCCTCGCATTTTCCCACCTGGTGTAGGGTAATCTATGGAAACGTTCTATAATCCGTTCCTCTTGCGGCTACCGTAACCTGTTCATATTGAGGCAGTTCGTATGCCAAGCGGATTATTCATAACTGTATCACTATTATTGTCATTCAGCGTGATTTATTGTTAATTTAAGTTAAATGAAGACATAACAAATATCAATATTTCATGTATTCGGGCTAATAATGTAGTTTTAATATATAAGTAACTACTAATTAGTTTATGAATTAATAATTATTAATAAGTCTAATATTTTAACTCATGCTTATCATTGTCAAAACAGAGCGGGCTGATCCGGATCGGCCTCAAGGGACTCCCCTGATTTGCCTGCCCGCGCCAAACGCAAATAACGCTGACGACATAACCGCAGCACGTCTTTTTTCTGGCTGTCGTTCATCCCCGTCCAGTCGAATCGTTCTTGCCTGGAGCGAAAGCAGCCCAGGCAGTAGCCTCGAGCGTCCGACTGGCAGACGCCGCGACAGGGGCTGGGGATGGTGAAAAATTCAAGCTGTTCCGGCACAGGCCCTCCTTATTTACTTTCATTGAAGACGTTATTTCCGCGGCTGGCAAGAATTTTTGCCCGCGCCGGCCCGATACCGATGCTGTGAAACCGCTGCGGCCCGGTTTATACTGACCGCTACCCTATCTATGGCGGACGTTCCGCCGTCATGATCCCAAGAGGATATTATGCGCCTGCTTCATACCATGCTACGGGTTGGTGATTTACAAAAATCCATTGATTTTTATACCAAAGTTCTGGAAATGCGCTTATTGCGCACCAGTGAAAATACTGATTATAAATACACCTTGGCGTTTGTCGGCTATACCGAAGAGACTGAAGGCGCGGTAATAGAATTGACCTATAACTGGGGGGTCGACAACTACGATCTTGGCAGCGCTTACGGCCATATCGCCCTGGGCGTGGACAATGTCGCCGCCACCTGCGACCGCATCCGCCAGGCGGGGGGCAAAGTGTCTCGGGAAGCCGGCCCGGTGAAAGGCGGCGCCACCATTATCGCCTTTATCGAAGATCCCGACGGTTATAAAATAGAATTGATTGAGCAGCGCCAGGCCGGTCTGGGTCTGGGTCTGGGACATTAAGCGGTAACATGCGCTGATGACAATATACCCTCAATAATTCGAGTTGCAGGAAGGCGGCAACGCAGCGGCCCCGAAGGGGTGCGGCCCATGGAGGGGCCGAGTATTGCCAACGTACCTGCAACTTGAAGTATGACGGGTATAGCGGGTAATCCGCCCTATCCCGTTCTCTTGCGCCAATGAAAAATTGATTCGCCATGCATACCGGGACAAAATTTGCCATAATGCGGGCTATATTTCCAAATAGTAAGAACAGGCATGGCTGAAATAGACGATGTAAATTCCCTTCGCGGCCGTTTCCGCGGCTTTTATCCGGTTGTCATCGACGTAGAATCCGCTGGCTTTAACGCCGCCACCGACGCCTTGCTCGAAATTGCCGCAATCACCTTGAATATGGATGAACAGGGCTGGCTGGTGCCGGACCAAAGCATGCATTTTCACGTCGAACCTTTCCCCGGTTCATTATTGCAACCGGAAGCGCTGGCTTTTAACGGTATCGATCCGTCCAATCCGCTACGCGGCGCGATAAGTGAATACGAAGCGTTGCATGAGATATTCAAAATGGTGCGCAAAGGCATCAAGGATCAGGGCTGTAACCGCGCCATTATCGTGGCCCATAACGCCGGTTTTGATCACGGCTTCCTGATGGCGGCAGCGGAACGGGCCAATCTGAAACGCAACCCGTTCCACCCGTTCGCCACTTTCGACACCGCCGCGCTGAGCGGACTGGTACTTGGCCAGACCGTATTGGCGAAAGCCTGCGCCGCCGGGGGAATCGAATTCGACAGCCGCCAGGCCCATTCCGCGTTGTATGATACCGAGCGAACCGCCGAGCTGTTTTGCGAATTGGTGAATCGCTGGAAGCGTCTCGGGGGTTGGCCTGTGCCGCCCCTGGAGAATGAAAGAATCGGCGAAACAGACTAACTCAGGTAGCACTGTCTCAGTAGCGGACAAAATAAACGCCAATCCCGGCGATAGGATTGGCGTTTATCTTTGGAGAATGCTCAGGCAAGAAGCCCCTATGCACTCAATTGGACGGCTGATCTTCCTGTGAGCCGTATTTTACCGCGGTCTCTTTGATAAGCGGCTGCAACTCGCCGTGCTGATACATCTCAAGAATGATATCGCAGCCACCAATCAGTTCGCCGTCCACCCATAATTGCGGGAAGGTCGGCCAATTGGCAAATTTCGGCAGTTCTGCCCGAATGTCCGGATTTTGCAGGACATCCACATAAGCGAAACGCTCACCGCAGGCAGACAACGCCTGCACCGCTTGCGCGGAAAAACCGCAACCAGGCAATTTCGGAGAGCCCTTCATATAAAGAAGAATCGGGTTTCCAGCAATCTGCTGCTGAATTTTTTCAATTGTCGTCATTGTCTCGCTTCCTCAAGCCATAAGCTGGCCTTATCTGCTCTGGGGGGATTATGCTCAGAAACACTATTCTAACGATTACCGTATAAATAAATAAATGTTTTTTTGTCCGCCATAGCCCGCACGGACAAAGATTCCCTCTACCTTATTACAGGATAACACCTAAGCCGGGTTTTTACCCGACGATGGGGCAATAGCATCAAACTCTTTTTTAATATCTGAAAAACTGTTGAAATTTACGTCAAATTATGCCGAGGAATGCAGCAAATATGCAGTTGTTCACGTTTATTCACAATATGATGATAATTCATGATGCAATGTAGGGGTAAATAGCTTAAATTCCTTTGAGGCGTTTATAACCCCCGATTTGGGGCCACAGAGGATAGCGTTTATCATGCGTTTATGCTTTACGCTTTTTGTGTTGCTTTTTACTCAGTTATTCTTCAACTTGGCGCACGCGGCGCCCAATGCCGGTATCAACGCCGACCAGCGAAAATCACAGTCCAGCACGGCCAAAACCGGTGACCGACGCAAACGAAAACCTCTTAAAGAGGTGTTGAAGATAACGAAAAAAAGCAAACCGGTGACCGAGCAAAAAATCAGCCGGCATAGCACAATCAAACCAAAAGAGCTTGTTGCTGAAAAAACCAGCAATAAAAAATTACATTCGATGCCCCTCGTCAAAGAAAAAGAGCCGGTTGTCGAAAAACACCACGCCAAAAAATTACATCCAATGCCCTCCGCCAAAAAAATCGCCCGCTTCACCCCGCCAAAAAAAGGCTATAAAAAGGGATACGGCAGGCATCGGATGAATGAAAAAGCCCAGTTGGAGCTCGTTGCCAACGACCAGCCGATTAAAATGAGCGACAGCCACAAGAAACGCTATCAGCATGCCAAATTAACCGCCATGAATAAGCTGATGTCGCAAATGGGCAAACCTTATCGCTGGGGCGGCATGTCACCCAATACCGGATTCGATTGCAGCGGCCTGATTTATTATGCTTATAAGGACGTAGTGCGGATTCATATGCCGCGCACAGCCAACGAAATGTTCCATTTGCGTGATGCGGCTCCGGTGAAGAAGGACGATCTGGAAAGCGGAGATTTGGTGTTCTTCCATATCACCAACCGCGGCGCGGCGGATCATGTGGGGGTCTATCTGGGTAACGGGCGCTTTATTGAATCGCCCCGCACCGGTCGCGATATCCGTATCAGTTATCTGAATGAAGATTATTGGCAGGATCACTATGTCGGCGCCCGCCGGGTAGTGACCCCCAAAAACATCCGCTGAAGCCTGTCTTCGCTAAACACCTATACCAAAAAAGGCGCCAAGGCGCCTTAATTCATCACCGCGGTAAAGCTGAACGCAATGACAACCAATAACGAAAACACCGTGGTTATTAAAGATAGTTTAAAATCGCTGCTCATCACTTCTCCTTATCACTACATCTGTGGCTAAACGGGACGCCTTGGCATCCGTGGGTTGTAAGCAGTGTCGCATAACCCAATCAAAAAAGCTTCCCGGTGATTAACACGCGGGCATATTTATCTTTATCGCTTTCACTTTAGTCCGGAATCAAGGAAAATTGGCGCTTGATTTATTTCGGCGTTCAGGAGTTTTTCACGCATGGCAACTATTAAAGACGTGGCGAAACGCGCCGGGGTATCCACGACCACCGTATCTCATGTCATCAACAAGACGCGATTTGTGGCGCAGGCGACCAAGGTCGCCGTTTTGGAGGCCATCGGGCAATTGCATTACTCGCCCAGCGCGGTGGCGCGCAGCCTTAAAATCAACCGCACCAAATCCATCGGGCTGTTGGCCAGTACCAGTGAGGCGCCCTACTTCGCCGAAATAATCGAGTCCATTGAGCACCACTGTTTTGTTCGGGGATACACCCTGGTACTGTGCAATTCCCATAACGATCTGACTAAACAGAGTGCCTATTTGGCGATGCTGGCGCAAAAACGCGTGGACGGTTTGCTGGTGATGTGCGCCGAATATCCCGAACCCTTGCTGAACATGCTGGAAGAATATCGCCATATCCCCATGGCGGTAATGGATTGGGGCGAGGCCCGCCGGGATTTCACCGATACCATTATCGACAATGCCTTTGCCGGTGGCTACATGGCGACCCGCTATCTTATTTCGCGCGGGCATCGCGATATCGGCGCCATACCCGGTCAGCTGGCGCGCAACACCGGTGGCGGCCGACATCGCGGCTACCTGCATGCCCTGGAGGAGGCCGGCATAGCCATACCTCATCAATGGATTGTTCAGGGAGATTTCGAACCGGAATCCGGTTACCAGGCCATGAAACTCATTCTGTCCCGTCCGCAAAGACCTACGGCGGTGTTTTGCGGCGGCGATGTCATGGCCATGGGGGCAATGTGCGCCATTGATGAAATGGGCATGAAGGTACCCGATGATATTTCAATTATCGGTTATGATAATATTCGCAATTCGTGCTTTTTTACCCCGGCATTAACCACCGTTCATCAGCCCAAGGAAGAGCTGGGTGAGGCCGCGTTAACAATGCTGCTGGACCGTATCATAAGCAAACGGGAAAATGCCAGGATTATTGAAGTGCACCCCTCATTGATAGAACGCCGTTCGGTGGCCGACGGCCCATTTCACTCCTGATAGGCGGCGCAAAGCCCTGCTCTCCCTTTTAAGCGCGGCGTCCCGTGGAGTGTAATAATATATTTCAAACCGCCAAATCTGCCTGTTGGGTTATTGTTTCAGTAGGAAATCATTAACTTATCTCTTAAATACATTATCCTGTTAGCTATTGTCTAATCGGGAATGCAGGCTTATACTCAATATCGTTAACAAATATAACGAGTTGTCTAATAATTTTGCTTTAAAGAATGTCGTGTTTACAACATGGTATCATCCTTTTTATTAAGCGCCCGGCTAACAACCAGTCTTTAGGTGTTTTTTATATTCCTCTGTTTATTGTGGTACATCCGACACCACGGATACCCGTGGATGCTAATAAAAGCCCGCAGGTATAAGCTAAGCTTTTCCTGACGGGGTTGTAACAGAAGAAAGGTGATGGAGAAGCTATGAGTTCCTCGTGTGTTGAAGACCTGAGCTTTCATGATAATGCTTGGTATCGAATCATCCATGAAATGCTTGCTGAGGCAGGTGTAAAGATCAACGGCGCAAGGCCGTTTGATATTCATGTCAAGAACCCGGAATTTTTTAAGCGTGTGCTGGAGGACGGGTCATTGGGTTTGGGTGAAAGTTACATGGACGGCTGGTGGGAATGCGAGCGACTGGATATCTTTTTTCAGCGTGTCTTAAGAGCCGGTTTGGAAAATAAACTTCCCCGTCATTTCAAGGATATTTTGCGGGTTGCCGCCGCGCGTGTTATGAATCTTCAATCCAAAAAGCGGGCTTGGATCGTCGGTAAAGAGCATTATGATCTCGGTAATGACTTGTTCAGTCTGATGCTTGACCCCTTTATGCAGTATTCCTGCGGCTACTGGAAACAGGCCAACACCCTGGAAGAAGCGCAGCAGGATAAGCTCAGGATGATCTGTGAAAAGCTGCAGTTGCGTCCGGGCATGACGTTGCTGGATGTCGGCTGCGGTTGGGGTGGGCTCGCCGCCTATGCGGCCAAGAACTACAATGTATCAGTACAGGGCGTCACCATTTCCGCCGAACAGCAGAAATTGGCGCAGGAACGTTGTGAAGGTTTGGACGTCACTATCTCGTTGCAAGATTACCGTGACCTTAATGTGCAATTCGACCGTATCGTTTCAGTCGGCATGTTTGAACACGTCGGCCCGAAAAATTACGCCACGTATTTCGAGGTTATTGACCGCAATCTAAAACGCGACGGATTGTTCCTGCTGCATACCATCGGTTCCAATCAAACCGATATGAATGTGGATCCCTGGATCGATAAGTATATATTCCCTAACGGGTGCCTCCCTTCCGTGCAGCATATTGCCCGGGCCAGTGAAAAGCATTTTGTTATGGAAGACTGGCATAATTTCGGTACCGATTATGACAAAACGCTAATGGCGTGGTATGAGCGTTTTATTGCCGCCTGGCCGTCATTGTCGGGAAATTATTCTGACCGTTTTTACCGCATGTTCTGTTATTACCTGAATGCCTGTGCCGGTGCTTTCCGCGCCCGGAACATTCATTTGTGGCAAGTCTTGTTCAGCCCGCAAGGGGTTGAAGGCGGAATTCGCGTACCCCGTTAGTCATTTATTTTCCGACCATGGTAATGAATATTATCAAGGACATTTTGCCCGCTCTGGGCAAAATGTCCTACCCCTCCAGACGTATCGACATCAATGAGCAAGAAGGTTTGTGTCACGCTGAGCCAACACGCGCTCAACCGTATCAACCACGGCCTGGGTTTGCGGATCGATTTCAATGTTGACCCGTTGCCCTTGCAGCTTCTCGCCAAGCGTGGTCCTGGTGAGGGTTTCCGGAATCAAATGCACGCAAAATTTATTAGCGGCTATCTCGCCGATGGTCAGGCTGATGCCGTCAATACCGATATAGCCTTTATACAGCACATATTTCATCAGTTCCGCGGGCATTTGGAACCAAATCTGCCGGTTATTTTCCGAGGTGATAATGTTGACTATCTCGGCGCTGCAAATAATATGCCCGGACATGACATGACCGCCAATCTCGGCGTTGAACGTGGCGGCACGCTCTACGTTCACCTTATCGCCGACCCGCAGCTCCCCAAGATTGGTGATGAGCAGCGTTTCTTCCATTAGGTCGAAGCTCGCCACATCTCCCTTTATCGCGCTGACCGTCAGGCAACAGCCATTGTGCGCCACCGATGCGCCGGTCTCCAGCCCGTCCAGCAGCGCCGGCGGCAGTTTTATGAAGTGCGTGCGAAAGTTGGTTTTTTCATCAATTTCCACCACTGACGCGGTGCCCTGAACAATACCCGTAAACATGGACTTGACCTCTTTTAACGAGACCCAAAAACGATTGGGATCATATTGCCCCAATTTTGCGGGAAAACCAAATGCCCGCCCGCCGCGGTGGCGGTATGCACTGAAAATGTGCTTTGTGCACTGGTATTAGGCAGGGAATGCATTACACTATCCTCCAAAAGTAATGCTGCAAAAGTCGTGCTCCACACGCATTGTCGCACGTGTATTGTCACTCTTACTGTCACAGGTATCGCCGCCCTTATTGCCGCCCGTTTCGCCGCAAGAATTGCCAGACGCATTGCCGCATAAATTGATTAATAATCATTTATTTATCTGCATATTGTTTAATTTTAATCCGTAACTATATAGGTGCCTGCGTGCAGAAGTATTTCCTCGAAGCGCGTACATTATTATCTCTGGCTATACCAGTTATTATCGCCCAAATCGCTCAAACCGCGATGGGGGTGGTGGATACGGTGATGTCCGGTTCGGTGAGCGCCACCGATATGGCCGCCGTTGCCGTCGGAACCTCCATCTGGCTGCCCACCATTTTATTCGGCCATGGATTGATCATGGCGCTGACGCCGGTCATTGCCCAATTAAACGGTTCCGGCCGGCGCGATCGCATCGCGTTTCAAGTGCGCCAAGGTTTTTGGCTGGCCTTGTCCGTCTCGCTGTTGATCATGTTCCTGCTGTACCATGCCGGCTTTGTCATCGGCAGGATGCATCATGTGGACCCCGCCCTGGCGCAGAAAGCCGTCGCTTACCTGCAATTTCTGTTGTACGGGGCGCCGGGGTATCTTTTTTTCCAGGTACTGCGCGGCCAATGCGAAGGTTTGGCCAAAACCAAGCCGGGCATGGTGATTGGTTTTCTCGGCTTGGCGACAAACATTCCCGTCAATTATGTGTTTATCTACGGCAAGCTGGGTATGCCGGCGCTGGGAGGCGTGGGTTGCGGCATCGCCACGGCGTCGGTGTACTGGATCATGTTCGGGGTAATGTGGATTTATGTCCGCCGGGCCGGCACCTTCAAGGATTTTCGTCCCGCCATGGCCGTCGTGAAGCCGCACTGGCCTACCCTGCGACGTTTATGCGCGCTGGGATTGCCGGTGGCATCTTCGCTCTTTTTCGAGGTAACGCTGTTTGCCGTGGTGGCCTTGCTGGTGACGCCGCTGGGCATCGTGTCAGTGGCCGGTCATCAAATCGCCCTGAACTTCAGCGCGTTGATGTTTGTCCTGCCCTTGTCCATCGGCGTGGCGGCCACGATCCGCATCGGCTTTCGGTTGGGTGAAAACAAGGTGGATGAGGCACGGGTCGCCGCCTGGACCAGCCTGGGAGCCGGGGTGATGCTGGCCTGCGTGACGGCAATATTGACCTTCCTGTTCCGGGTGCATATCGCCACCTGGTATAACGATACCCCGGCGGTGGTGAACATGGCGGCCCACCTGATGTCGCTGGCGGCGCTCTATCAGATTTCCGATTCCATCCAGGTGATTGGCAACGGCATTCTGCGCGGTTATAAAGATACCCGCTCGATATTCTTTATCACCTTTACCGCTTATTGGCTGTTGGGCCTGCCCTGCGGTTATATTTTGGCCCTGACGGATTATGCGGTCCCCGCCATGGGCCCCAGCGGTTTCTGGATAGGTTTTATTATCGGTTTGACCTCGGCGGCAATCATGATGTCAATGCGCATACGCTGGTTGCAACGGCAGCCGCCGTTACAGATTCTTCACCGGGCGGCTCGCTGATAACACCGTCGGCAAACAGGGCCGGCGCGGCCAAAAAACCGACGTCCTGCACATTACGTCGGCAATTGAATTGTTAAGGGGGGAAAAAACGGTTTTTCCCCTTGCAAGGGTTGATAATGCCCGTTAATATTCGTCCCGCTGTCAGGTTGGCAGCGTTGTTCGATATGCGTTCTTAGCTCAGTTGGTTAGAGCACCACCTTGACATGGTGGGGGTCGATGGTTCGAGTCCATTAGAACGCACCATTTTTTGTGCGTCCGTAGCTCAGCTGGTTAGAGCACCACCTTGACATGGTGGGGGTCGGTGGTTCGAGTCCACTCGGACGCACCATATCGTTTTCCCTTTTTATCTGAATCCCCCCTTCGTTGTGATGCTTCATCAAGCCGCCTGTAGCGGTCTTTTAATATATCTGTAACATAGCTCACAGCGATAAGAGTTAATTCCTTAGTACATATGTACAAGAGTTGATAACAAAAATTTGCATATCTGCCAAAAAAATCGCTTTTTAACGTCTAAAGCATTATTTGTGCTGTTTTTATCTTGTGTCCGCCGCTTCAATAACTATAATACGAAACGTTATTTCAATTGAATGGTTTCAGCCGATTGAATTGTCGAATACTAATTAAAATAGTCTTTCCTGTTAAACGACGGCCTGATTACCGGACGGCTTGTTTACATTTTTTTCATCTCTTTCTCACTTTTGTCACCTATCCTTGAACGTAGGGAACAGGCTCGTCGAGCTGCATATTTTTCGTCGTCGATACTCACCGGCGATACACCAGATTTATCATCCATCACAACTTGCAGATACCATTGTTATGAAAAAGACAAAAATTGTTTGTACCATAGGCCCGAAATCTGAATCCGTAGAGATGCTGACCAAACTGCTGGACGCCGGCATGAACGTTATGCGTCTGAATTTTTCCCACGGCGACTATGAAGAACATGGTCAACGTATCAAGAATCTGCGCTCCATTGTGCAAAACACCGGTAAGAAAGCGGCTATCCTGCTGGATACCAAAGGGCCGGAAATCCGTACAATGAAACTGGAAAACGGCAGCGACATCTCGTTGGTGGCCGGCCAGAGCTTTACCTTTACCACCGATCAAAGCGTTATCGGCAACAAGGAACGCGTTGCGGTTACCTACACCGGTTTCCCGCAGGATTTGTCCGTCGGCAACACCGTTTTGGTAGATGACGGTTTGCTGGGCATGGTTGTGACCGGAAAGACCGATACCACCGTGGTGTGCAAGGTTCTGAACAACGGCGATCTGGGTGAAAACAAAGGGGTTAACCTGCCGGGCGTTTCCATTGCTCTGCCGGCCCTGGCGGAAAAAGACAAACGCGATCTTATTTTTGGCTGCGAACAAGGCGTCGATTTCATCGCCGCGTCGTTTATCCGTAAACGCTCCGATGTACTGGAAATCCGCGAACACCTGAAACAGCATGGCGGCGAACATATCCAAATCATCTCGAAAATTGAAAATCAGGAAGGCCTGAACAATTTCGACGAAATCCTGGAAGCCTCCGACGGTATCATGGTGGCCCGTGGCGACCTGGGTGTGGAAATCCCGGTGGAAGAAGTGATTTTCGCCCAGAAGATGATGATCGAAAAATGTAATCAATCCCGTAAAGTGGTGATTACCGCTACCCAGATGCTCGACTCCATGATTAAAAACCCCCGCCCAACCCGCGCTGAAGCCGGCGACGTGGCGAACGCCATCATCGACGGCACCGATGCGGTCATGCTGTCCGGCGAAAGCGCCAAGGGTAAATATCCCCATGAAGCCGTCAGCATCATGGCCACCATTTGCGATCGTACCGACCGCGTGATGCCCAGCCGTATCGAAAGCATCAACGACAGTCGCAGACTTCGCATCACCGAGGCGGTTTGCCGCGGTGCCGTGGAAACCGCGGAAAAATTGGAAGCTCCGCTGATTGTGGTAGCCACCGAAGGCGGTAAATCCGCCAAAGCGGTGCGTAAATATTTCCCGAAAGCCGAGATCCTGGCGCTGACCACCAACGAGATCACCGCCCGTCAACTACTGTTGACCAAAGGCGTTACCTGCCAGTTGGTGGATAAAATCGCTTCAACCGATGATTTTTACCGTATCGGCAAGACGATGGCCGTGGAATGCGGCTTGGCACGCAAAGGCGACATCATTGTAATGGTGTCCGGTGCCCTGGTGCCGAGCGGCACCACCAATACCGCTTCCGTTCATCAGTTATAAGCTCTATGCTTAAACAGAGCCCCCGCTTGCCGGGGGCTTTTTTTTTTACCGATCGGTCCCGGTGCCGGAATTTCAAGAGCCGTGGTTTGCCTCCGTCACCGCCCTTCGTTTCCCACCGGTATGAACCATCGGTTTGCGCAACTGTTTGCCCGCCGTCTTAATTTTGTTAATTCCAGCGAATTGCACCCGCTCCGGCAATAAAATCAACCCTCATAGCACAAATAAAATGATATTTTTATCGCCTATTTAATCAGAGTTATCTTATGGCAGGCAGATGATAGGGCTCTTTTTTTTAACGTCTCTGTAAAACAAGACGTTTCTTTGAGCATTCGATCGAAATTAAGCGTTTTACGAGTAAATTTATTTCTCTTTCGAAAATAGTTTGTGTAATACTTGTAATGCTACATGGAGATTAACTCAATCTAGAGGGTATTAATAATGAATCGTACTAAACTGGTACTGGGCGCGGTAATTTTGGGTTCCACTCTGCTTGCTGGCTGTTCAAGCAACGCTAAAATCGATCAGCTGTCCTCTGACGTTCAAACTCTGAACGCGAAAGTTGACCAGCTCAGCAACGATGTAACCGCTATTCGTTCTGACGTACAGGCTGCTAAAGACGACGCTGCCCGTGCTAACCAACGTTTAGATAACCAAGCTCACTCTTATCGTAAATAAGAGTTGCCTTGTTTAGAAAATGGCGCACTCTGTGCGCCATTTTTTTTGCACTGGTTTTCACCTCCCCGTTTATCGCCATGGCTCTCCCCTTCTATCGCTACGCCACAAGCCCTCTAATCCCTTCATGGCGCCTTTTAGTACGCCGCCTGACCCCAGCATGCCTTAGAATAATCTTAGTGGCTTAGGTTGCCGTTTATGGCGGTTAACATAACAGTCCCTTTTTTTGCCCATAACAACTTTTACAGAACATAGGGCAACTAACGGTGACCGGTGTCCAAAGCGCCATCGCCACCGATGTGGCCGACGGCCGCGACCGGAGCTTAACGAGACGCCAAGGGCGCAGCGCTATCGGCCGAAACAAGCGTGACGCCAAGGAGGCGGAACTAACGGCCAGAATCCAGCGTGACGCCAAGGAGGCGGGACTCTCGGCCGGAATCCAGCGGGACGCCAGTGAGACGGAACTAACGGCCGGAATCTAGCGGGACACCAGTGAGGCGGGCGCGGGGCTATCCGCCGCAGGCAGGCTGTCCACGGCGATGCCGTTGGAGATCAATATCGGCATACCCGCCCGGCGTGCTATCGCTTCGCCGGCAACGGCTTTATCCGATGCTTTATCGTTAATAAACCTTTTCACCTTTGGCGTGATGGCGATAGGCATGGTCTGCGGATCATCCTTATCGTTGCGGGACAGAGGCTGATGGACTTCCATATAGCGTTTGCCGTCCGGTTCCACCGCCACCTTAATCGGGTCGTTCATCACCTGCACCCGGGTGCCGACGGGCACCTGCTCGAACAATGCCTGAATATCCTCGGGCCGCAACCGGATACATCCGGAGCTGACCCGCATGCCGATGCCGAAATTGGCGTTGGTGCCGTGGATGAGATAAGTACCCCCGCCCGCCGCAAGACGCAGGGCGAACAGTCCCATGGGGTTATCCGGGCCTGCCGGAAACACCGCAGGCAGCGTGATGCCCTGTTCCGCCAGATAATGCCTGCGGATATTGGGGGTCGGCGTCCAGGTCGGATTGGTGATTTTCTTGACAATGGTGGTGGTCATTACCGGCGTAGTACGGCCTAACTGGCCGATGCCTATGGGGTAAACGATCACGCTATTGCCCCCGGGGGGATAATAAAACAGCCTCAGCTCGGCAAGATTGATGACAATGCCTTTGCGGGGAGCATCCGGCAACAGCATTTGCGCCGGTATGGTGAGCTCGGTACCCGGCGTCGGCAGATAGGGATCGGTGCCCGGATTGGCCTCCAGCATTGCCAGTAAGCCTATTTTATATTGCGCGGCAACCGCTTCCAGCGAACCGCCGTTATTGGCCACCGTGGCGACGGTATTCTCCCCGATAAGACGGCTGTTCGGCGGCGGCAGTGGATATTCAGTGGCGTCAGCGCCGCCGATAGCGCCCGCCAGGCAGACGGCCATGGCGAAACCGACAAGGGTTAAGGCTCGTTTCATAATTTCTCCCTACCTGTTTTTTATCATCAAATCCCGTGTCCCTGGCGCAATAGACTCAAACGGGCTGAGCGGTTTATCACCAATAGCAGCAGCTGGCCGTCCTCTGCAATAAGAATTCGCCGATATGAAAGGAATGTTGAACACCGGATGAACATGCCGATTGAGAGGATAGCGAGCTGGACCAAACGTGTTAAAGGGAGAGCGCGCCAATGAGATCGACGCGGGCGTGGTTTTTCCGCCCGCCCGAGCGCCTCATGGTACGCTAGGCCCGCTATCACCGATCGTGCAGCGAGCCTGTTAAAGGGAGAGCGCGCCAATGAGGTCGAAGCGGGCGTGGTTTTTCCGCCCGCCGGAGCGCCTCATGGCACGCTAGGCCCGCTATCACCTGACGTGCAACGAACCTGTTAAAGGGAGAGCGCGCCAATGAGGTCGAAGCGGGCGTGGTTTTTCCGCCCGCCGGAGCGCCTCATGGCACGCTAGGCCCGCTATCACACCGATCGTGCAGCGAGCCTGTTAAAGGGAGAGCGCGCCAATGAGGTCGAAGCGGGCGTGGTTTTTCCGCCCGCCCGAGCGCCTCATGGCACGCTAGGCCCGCTATCACCGATCGTGCAACGGTTTAATGCAATGAGGCGGCTTTTTTACGGATACCGCGCACCATAGCCTCCAATCCCTGTGACCGGGAAGGTGTCAAGTGCTGGGTTAACGCCAGTTCGCTGAAAAACGGCCGCACATCTTCGGCGACAATCTCCGCGGGCGACAGTCCGTGATAAAAAACGAAAACCGTGGCAATCAGGCCTTTTACAATGGCAGCGTCGCTGTCGCCGAAAAATTGGACTTCCCCCGTCCCGGCATCCCGATGCATAACAATCCACACCTGGCTTTGGCAACCGGAAATCAAATTGCCGGCGATCCGGGTTCCCGAGGGCAGAGCATCCAACTGGGCCCCCAGCTCAATGATATACATATACTTCTCTTCCCAATTACCGCAGCGGGAAAAGTTACGCAGTAACTTATTCTTATCCGGCAAATTCGCCATGACTCTTGTTCTCCCCGGCTGACGGATTCAACCCAGCAAACGCCGGACGCGCACCAAACCGGCCACCAGCCGATCGATATCCTCCCGGGTCGTATACAGGGCCAGGGAAGCGCGGCACATACTGGGCACCTGGTAATAGGCCATTAACGGCATGGCGCAATGATGTCCGGTACGAATGGCAATGCCGTACTGGTCGAGGAAGCTCCCCACGTCATAGGCATGGTGTTTGCCCAGGTTAAAGGCTATCACCCCGGCCCGATCCTCGGGACCGTAAAGGATTAAATCCGGCACCTGCCGCAAGGTCTCCAACGCATAATGCATCAGCCCCTGTTCATAGTGTTGGATATTTTCCAGACCCAGGCTGTCCACGTAGTTCAGCGCCGCCCCCAGTCCCATCATTCCGGCGGTATTAGGTGAACCCGCCTCAAAGCGCCAGGGGGGATCAAGGAACGTGGTGCCCTCGCTCAAACTGACGGTTTGGATCATCGAGCCGCCGCCTTCCCAAGGGGGCATGCGGTCTAATAATGCTTTTTTGCCATACAGGATGCCGATGCCTGACGGACCGTAAATCTTATGGCCGGAAAAGGCGTAGAAATCGCAGTCCAGCGCCTGTACATCCACCTTGCCGTGCATGATGCCCTGGGCGCCGTCCACCAGCACCACCAGATCGGCGGCGGCCCGGGCGCGGGCTATCAGGCTTTGCAAAGGGTTAACGGTGCCCAGCACATTGGAGACCTGGGTAATGGCCAGCAGACGCGTGCGGTCATCAATCAGCGCGGGTAATTTTTCTTCATCCAGCGTGCCGTCGGGCAACAGCGGAAGCACCCTGATTTCCACTTGCCGTTCCGCGGCGATGAGTTGCCAGGGGACAATATTGGAGTGATGCTCCATTTCCGTCAGTATCAAATTATCCCCGGGCTGGAAAAAATGCCGCCCGTAGCTGTTGGCCACCAGGTTGATGCCCTCGGTGGTCCCTTTGACAAAAATGATTTCATCATCTGATGCCGCGTTGATGAAGCGCGCGGCCTGGGCGCGCACATCTTCCATCCGGGTGGTGGCTTCCGCGCTCAGGGTATGAATGCCCCGATGCACCGCGGCATAGCCCTGGCGGTAGTAATCCCGTTCGGTATCGATGACGACGTTGGGCTTCTGGGCGCTGGCGGCGCTATCGAGATAGGTGAGCGGCTGTCCGTTAACTTCTCGCGCCAGGATAGGAAAATCCCCGCGCACCAGTTCAATGGGATAAGACATTCACCCCTCCTTGTAAAGCGTCGGCGATGCGGGCCAGCACGGTTTCCCGCACCACCTGGTTATCCATCGCCTCGGTGATTTCGGCGGCAAAAGCATGGATAATCATCTCCTGCGCCTCCTGCCGGGGAATGCCGCGTGAACGCAAATAGAACATTTGCTCTTCGTCTATCCGGCCCACGGTGGCCCCATGGCTGCATTTGACGTCGTCGGCGTAAATTTCCAACTGCGGTTTGGTATCCACCTCGGACAATCTGTCCAGCAACAAATTGTTGTTAGTCATCCGTCCGTCGGTTTTCAACGCGTATTTGGCCACTTTGATCAGGCCGTTGAACACGCCCTTGCCCCGATCGCGAGCAATGATTTTGTGTAACTGGCGGCTAAGACAGTGCCCTTTGTTGTGTTCCAGATAGGTCCGGGTATCAGTCACGTCATTTCCCGAGGGCAACAGCAGGCTGTTAATGGCCAGGTCGGATCCCTCGCCGTTAAGCTGGGCGCTTACCTGGTGACGGGTCAGCCCGGCGCCGAGCAAAAAGCTGTTGCTTCTCACGAAGGCATCGCGACCGATGACCAGATCATCGTGGGCAAAGTGATAGCTGGCGCGGTTTTCGAACGCTAGCTTGATATGGCTGAACCGTGCGTTGTCCCCCACCGTCATGGTCAGGCGGGCGCCGGTAAAATGCCCTTGCCGGTCCAGGCTGGCGAAATGCTCGATCACCTCGCACTGCGTGCCCTGCTCCACGTCGAGATGATGGCGGTAATGCAGGGTATTCAGCTCTTCGTCATCGGCGGCGCCGCTGCTGATATGCAGCAGATAAAGAGGTTTTTCCGCGGTTTTGCCGGCGGACAGCCGGATACGGGTGGTTTCGCGGCTGAGGCTTTCAGTCAAATGAAGAAAGATTTCCGGTTGAATCGGCTCGGGCAGGGTGTTGCGCTCGGCGCCCCGTTCGATGTCGATGCGCCAGGATCCGGTATCGCCGTCGCTCAGGCGCGGGTCGAACCGGCCGTCAACGAACACCAGCCGCACGGCATCCAACGGCAGGCTCAGCTGGTCCCGCTGCGCCGGGGTGACGGACCGCGTTTCCGCCTGGGCGAAACGGTGGGACAATAACCCCTCGAGAGGCGTGTATTTCCACTGCTCGTGCTTGCGCGTCGGCAAACCCAGACGCTCCACGTTTTGCCAGTGGGCATAGGATTGCGCTGAGCGGGACATGCTCTGGCCTTCGAATAAATGATGCCACTGTTGCAGTGTCCGGTCATTATTCTTGTTCGGTAAGCCAGCCATAGCCTTGCTCCTCCAGCTGTTTTACCAGGGCGAAATCACCGGATTTCACGATGCGCCCCTGGTAAAGCACATGGACCTGATCCGGTTTGATGTAATCCAGGATACGCTGGTAATGGGTGACGATAATGAATGAGCGCTGCTGATTACGCAGGGTATTGACCCCGTGCGCCACGATTTTCAGCGCATCGATATCCAACCCGGAATCGGTTTCGTCCAGGATGCAGAGCTCAGGCTCCAGGGCCGCCATCTGCAGAATATCGTTGCGTTTTTTCTCGCCGCCGGAAAAACCGACATTCACCGACCGGGTCAGCAAATCCGCCGGCATTTTCAGCAGGGCGATTTTTTCTTCAATAAAGTCGGCAAAATCAAAACGATCCAACGGCTCCTGACCACGATATTTGCGTACCGCATTCACCGCCGTCTGTAAAAAGAACTGGTTGCTGACCCCCGGTATTTCCACCGGATATTGGAAGGCCATGAAAATCCCTTCCCCGGCGCGCTCCTCGGGATCCAGCGTCAACAGATCCTTGCCTTTGAACAGCACTTCCCCTTCGGTGACCCGGTAATCTTCCCGTCCCGCCAACGTGGCGGACAAGGTACTTTTACCGGAACCGTTCGGCCCCATAATGGCATGCACCTCACCGGGTTTCACTTCCAGGTTAAGACCCTTGAGGATGCTGTTATCTTCCACACTGACGTTCAGATTTCGAACTGTTAACATTTTTTTTCCTTTACCCGACTATACAGACCACCAATCAGGCAGAATACTTCTTGTGTAGTCAATGGCTTAACCCACGCTGTGTTCAAGACTGATGGCTAAAAGTTTCTGCGCTTCAACGGCGAATTCCAACGGCAATTCCGAGAACACGTCCTTGCAGAAGCCGTTAACAATCATGGAAATGGCGTTGTCTTCACTGATGCCGCGCTGGCGGCAATAAAACAATTGATCCTCGCCGATACGCGAAGTGGTGGCTTCATGCTCAAGCTGAGCGGTACTGTTGCGCACTTCCACATAAGGAAAGGTATGCGCGCCGCTTTCGCTGCCGATAAGCATCGAGTCGCACTGCGTGTAATTACGGGCGTTGGTAGCGGTAGGCATGATCTTCACCAGGCCGCGATAGGTGTTTTCGCTTTTACCGGCGGAGATACCCTTGGAGATAATGGTGGAACGGGTATTTTTGCCGATATGAATCATCTTGGTGCCGGTGTCCGCCTGCTGGTTGCCGTTGGTCAAGGCCACTGAGAAAAACTCGCCCACCGAATTATCCCCGCGCAGAATACAACTGGGGTATTTCCAGGTGATGGCCGAACCGGTTTCCGACTGGGTCCAGGACATTTTGGAATTTTCCCCTTCGCACAGCGCCCGTTTGGTGACGAAGTTCAGAATGCCGCCTTCGGTTTCGCTGCCGGCGAACCAGTTCTGCACCGTGGAATATTTCACTTCGGCATTTTTATGGATTATCACTTCCACCACCGCGGCATGCAGCTGATAGCTGTCACGCACCGGCGCCGAGCATCCTTCGATATAACTGACGTAGCTGTCTTCATCGGCAATCAGTATTGTCCGCTCGAACTGACCGGTTTTCGCGGCGTTGATGCGAAAATAGGTGGAAAGCTCCATGGGACAACGCACACCTTTCGGGATATAGACAAACGTACCGTCCGACGCCACGGCGGAATTCAGCGCGGCGAAAAAGTTGTCGTTGGAAGGCACTACGCTGCCAAGATACTGGCGCACCAGATCCGGGTGTTGGTGAATGGCTTCGCCGAAAGAACAAAAAATAATGCCCTCTTTCGCCAGCTTATCGCGATAGGTGGTGGAAACCGATACTGAGTCGAAAATAGCATCCACGGCGACTTCGTTGCCTTCCCGCACCGGCACCCCCAGCTGATTAAACGCCGCTTCCACCTCGGTGGTAAGATAGTTATTCGCCGCGTCGACACCGGGTTGCTGCATCGCCCCTGGCTGGGAGCCGCAGTTATCGTCGCAACTGCCGCAGGAAGGCGCGGAATAATAGCTGTATTCGTTGTAATCCAACGGCTTATAGTACGCTTTCAGCCAATGGGGCTCTTCCATATCCAGCCAGGCGCGATAAGCATTAAGGCGAAACTCCAGCATCCATTCCGGTTCGTTGCGTTTCGCCGAAATTGCCCGCACCACCTCTTCGCTGATACCGAGGGCCAATTCGTCGGTGACCAACTGGGTAAAAAAGCCTTCTTTATAACTTTCGCTTTTTACCCAGGGCTGCGCGGCATTGATCGGTTCGGGCGCGGCATTGATGGGCTCAGGAGTTTCAAATGTGCTTCGTGCCATAATGGTTCATCCGCTCAGAGACCAAAGCTTTCACCACACCCACAGGCATGTTGAGCTTTGGGATTATTGAATTTGAATACGTGATTCAGACCTTCCTGCACATAATCCACTTCCGTGCCGTCAACGAAAGGCATGGCCTTAAGCGGCACGTAGAGGTGAGCCCCATCACGTTCATAAACCAGTTCGCCACCCTCTTGACCGGTAGCCATCTCCACTACATAGCCGAATCCGGCGCAACCCGATTGTTTCACGCCCAGGCGTAACCCTTGCATATCGGCATTCTGCTCCGCCAGGCGACGTATTTGTTTTGCTGCTGCTTCGCTCAGGGTCAGGCCTTGCCAGGTATTATCCTCGAGTGAAAAAGTTTCAACGGTGTCCGTTTGCATAAAACTGACCTCTCAATATTACAAAATGATAAACCGCAATCTCTCTATACCCGTCATCTTTCAAGCTGCAGGTGCGTTGGCTGCGTTCGTTCATCCGAATCACTTACTCTGGTAAGCTCATCGGGTTCTCTCGCTTGCCGCCTGCCTGCAACTCGAAATCTATTGGGTATATGTTAATGATATCAATTACCACTGCAACCTTGCCCTTTGCAGGGGAATAGACAAAAGCTGCGAGAAATGCCGGTCTATTCGGATTGGCGGCGGTACTATAACCAAGCTAGAACGATTTAAGCCGTTATAATTTATGAACTAAATATTTATACTATATTGATTTTAAAGTAGTTTGATAAAAATAAAAACCACAAAATAATTATCAGATCTTTTTTTCCGAGAAATGATAAATAATTCATCGAAAAAAACTATTTTTATGACAGGTGTACCTGAATGATGCCGTTGTGTACATTTTTGTACAAGGACCCATCAGCCGCCGCCAAATATAATTATAGCAGTGGATAAAACAACCTTGGGTTAATTGATAATGATTACCATCATTATTTACCCGTCTGGTTTTTCCCGCTGTACTAAAATAGGCAATAACTCAGCCGGCCAACCATCGTTACTTTACATTACCCTTGATTTCTGTGTTTATAACAAGCAATCCGTGCCATAAACCGGCTGAAATCGACGGGCTTTAGCCATCCGCCTACCCATGCCAGGGTAGCCCGCAAGGGAGGGCGATGCCGTTACAATTATAATACAATTATATCACATTTCCGCCATTTATCCCATGCGGCCACCGGCAGGCGGAAGATAATAAAATATTTATTAGCATCTTTTAAGGAGATAGCCCGGCCTACTCGGGTTATGCTAATGAAAAATAGCCAAACGCCGGATCTCTCACGCTTATGCCTTCGTCAGCGGTTCCCCAGCCCGTCCTCACCACACGCCAGTTAAACAAACGTATCATACCGATAGTCTGTTTTACTTTTATCTGTTATCTGTCCATCGGCCTGCCGTTAGCCATCATTCCCGGATTTACCCATAACCAACTGGGCTTTAATACCGTTATCGCCGGCTTCGCCATCAGCATTCAATATATCGCCACCCTGCTCAGCCGCCCCCATGCGGGACGCTACGCCGATCTGCTGGGGCCCAAAAAAGTGGTCCTGATGGGGTTGAGCTGCTGTAGCCTCAGCGGCCTGATGTATCTCTTCGCCGCTTTAACGGCGGCAACGCCCTGGACCAGCCTCGGCCTGCTGTTCATCGGCAGGCTGGTGTTAGGTATAGGCGAAAGTTTTGCCAGCACCGGTTCCACGCTCTGGGGTATCGCCCGTGTCGGCCAGTTCCATACCGCACGGGTCATATCCTGGAACGGTGTCGCCACTTATGGCGCCATTGCCATCGGCGCCCCCCTCGGGGTCTGGCTCAACTCACTCGGCGGTATCGGGGCGGTGGGATTGTTCGTTTTTTTCGTTGGTCTGGGAGCTTGGGCAGTGGCGTTAGGCAAACCGGCGGTTTCCATCGTTACCGGTAAGCGTATCGCCTTTACCACCGTGGTGGGCAAAATCTGGCCGTACGGCCTTGGCTTGGGACTGGGCACCATCGGCTTCGGGGTGATTATCAGTTTTATCACCCTTTATTTCGCCGATCTCGGCTGGAGCGGCGCGGCGTTTTCCCTGACGCTAATGAGCTGTGCCTTCGTCGGCGTGAGGCTGATATCCGGCAATGCCATTAATCTTTATGGCGGGCTGAATATCTCCCTGCTGTCGTTTATCTGCGAAACGCTGGGGTTATTGTTGATTTGGGTGGCTCCCAGCGCCCTGGTGGCCGATTTGGGCGCTCTGCTGACCGGAGCCGGGTTCTCCCTGGTGTTTCCGGCGCTGGGGGTGGAAGCGGTAAAACAGGTCCCGCCGCAAAATCAGGGCACCGCCCTGGGCACCTATTCCGCCTTTCTCGATCTCGGGCTGAGCCTGGCGGGTCCGGCGGCGGGCTTTATTATGTCCCACCTCGGCATGTCCTATCTCTACCTGTGCGCGGCGATGATGGCCGCCCTCGCCGCATTGCTGATGGTGCGCCTGAAGCTTCGCGTCGCTTCCAGCACACGTCAGCACGGCTAAGAGATCAACCGTAGCATACCAAGACGTCGGCGAGGGCACTTTACAAGGCCATCGTGAACGTGTCGGCAGGACAACGGAAGCGCGCCGGCCTCGTAATGGCTAAGAGATCAACGGGGCTCAAGTACCGCCGTGGTGAGACGGGCGATACAGGTCAATCGCTGCTGTTCGTCATGAATGCGAATATCCCATACTTGATGGGTGCGCCCTATATGGATGGCGCGGCAGACGCCGCGCACGCTGCCCTGCGTGACCCCCTGCAGGTGATTGGCGTTGATTTCAAGCCCCACCACCCGCTGCTCCCCTTCTGTACAGAGGTAACCCGCCACCGACCCGAGGGATTCCGCCAGCACCGCCGAAGCGCCGCCGTGCAGCAGTCCGAACGGTTGGCGCGTACGGTGGTCCACCGGCATCACGCCCTCAAGCTCGTCATCGCCGATACGGGTATAGACAATGCCAAGGTAGGCCACCAGGGTATCCCGGCTATGTTGGTTGATACCCTCCAGGGACGCCGGTCGTTTCCATATCATCACATGATCTCCAGTAAAGCCTGTAAAGGATGGCGAATGCCCTCGCCTTCAATGCGTTTCACCTGGCTGCGGCATGAGTAGCCGGTGGCCAGGCAACGCTTACGGGGCAAACGTTGCAGGGGTTGCTGCCACGAAAGGGCATAGATACCCAGGGAGTTTTCAAGATTGGCGCTCTCATGGCCGTAAGTGCCGGCCATGCCGCAGCAACCGACGCTGACGTTTTCCAGCCGGGCGCCGAAGCGTGAGAAGATGGATGCCCATTGCTGGCTGCTGGCCGGCAGCTCGGTGGATTCAGTGCAGTGGCCGAACAGATACCAGGTATTTTCCGCCGACGGCGTCAAAGACGGGTCCCGCGGCAGGTCCATCAGCCATTCATGCACCAGCAAGACCTTGAAATCCCCAAGCCCGTCACCCAGCGCTTCCCGATATTCATCACGATAACAGAGGACCAGCGCCGGGTCGACGCCCACCATGGGCAAGCCCAGACGTGCGATACGATTAAGAAAATCGGCGGTTTTGGCGGCGGTTTTGGCAAAGCGCTTGAGAAAACCTTTGATATGCTGGGCTTTACCGTTCGGTGAAAAGGGCAGTAAAACCGGTTTATAACCCAGTTTTTCCACCAGTCGGATAAAATCCGTCACCACGCCGGCATCGTAATAACTGGTAAATGGATCCTGCACCACCAGCACATGGCCCTGCCGCTGATGGGGGTTCATGGCTTCCAGTTGCTCAAGGGTAATGTTGACGGCCTGATGCCCCGCCAGCTGCGTGCGCAGCGAGGGGGACGACAGCAGCGGCAAATCCACCATGCCGATACGTTTGCGGCTTAACTCATTGACCCAAGGCTGTTTGAGGAAAAAATTGAAGAATGACGGCGCGCGCGCCATCAAGGGCGCATAGCTTTCCACGCCGGCCACCAGGTGATCCCGCAGGGGACGCAGATAGCGGCTGTGGTAAAGCTGAAGAAAACGCGAACGAAAGCCCGGCACATCTATTTTTATCGGGCATTGGGTGGAACAGGCCTTGCAGGCCAGACAGCCGGACATGGCCACCTTGACCTCATGTGAAAAGTCGTATTCTCCTCCCCCGGCCCGCCGGCTATTGCGCGCCCGTGCCACCAGCGTGCTGAGACTGGCGATGCCGGTGGGCAAGTTTTTTTCCAGCGCCAGCGGATCTACCCCCTGCTCCGCCAATAAGCGCAGCCATTCACGAACCAGCGTCGCCCGGCCTTTGGGCGAATGGATGCGGTCACCGGTGATTTTCATTGAGGGGCACATTGGGCTGCGGGCGTCGAAATTGAAACAGAGTCCGTTGCCGTTACATTCCAGCGCGCCGCGGAAGGAATTCCTGACCACGACGGGAATTTGCCGATCATAAGCGCCCCGTTTCACCCCGTCGACGGTTTTCATCGGCGCGTTGCTCTCCAGCGGCGAACAGATTTTGCCTGGATTGAGGCGGTTATAGGGATCGAAAGCCGATTTTATTCTCCTCAACTCCTGGTAGAGGGTCTCGCCGAAAAATGCCGGGCTGTATTGCGCACGAAACCCCTTGCCGTGCTCACCCCATAATAACCCGCCGTATTTAGCGGTCAGGGCGACTATCTGGTCCGACAGCTGCTTCATCAATACTTCCTGCGCCGGATCGCACATATCCAGCGCAGGCCTTACGTGCAGTACCCCGGCATCCACATGGCCGAACATGCCGTACTGTAAATCATGGCTGTCCAGCAACTGCCGGAACTCGCCGATATAATCCGCCAGATGCCGGGGAGGCACGCAGGTATCCTCGGCAAACGGGATCGGCTTGGCCGGCCCCTTGCTGTTGCCCAGCAACCCCACCGCTTTTTTACGCATGGCATAAATACGTTCGATACCCGTCGCCTGATCGCAGATCTGATAACCGATAACCCCTTCCTGTTGCGCGGCCATCAGTTGATCCAATCGTTGGCACAAGGCGGCCAGCTGGTCGTTGATAAGAGTGAGATCGTCGCCTGCAAACTCGACGATATTCAGCCCCAGCACCTCCCGTCCCGGGACGTCCTGGATCAGTTCTTTCACCGAATGCCAGATAATATCTTCCCGTGCCAGGTTAAGCACCTTGGAGTCAACGGTTTCCACTGACAGCGCATGAGCTTCCAGCATAAAGGGCGCGCTGCGCAGCGCGGAATTGAAGGAGTCATATTTGATATTCACCAGCCGCCGCACTTTCGGCAACGGGGTAATATCCAGCCGGGCCTCGGTGATGAAGGCCAAAGTCCCTTCCGAGCCGGTGAGGATCCGGCCCAAATCGAAGGTCTGCATATCGTCGCTAAAGACATGCCGCAAATCATAACCGGTGAGAAACCGATTCAGCTTGGGAAATTTTTCCAGAATCAACGACCGCTGCTGCCGGCAGCTGTCAAGCACCGTGCGATAAATGCGCCCCGTTATGCCCTCGCGGTCGGCAAGCTCCTCGGCGTCGGCAACGCTCATCGCCCGGGTGACCAATTGATCTCCCCCCAGCAGAACCGCCCGCAGGCCCAGGACATGATCGGACGTTTTACCGTAAACCAGAGATCCCTGGCCGGAAGCATCGGTATTCACCATGCCGCCCAAGGTGGCTCGATTGCTGGTGGATAATTCGGGCGCGAAAAAATAGCCCAGCGGCTTGAGGAAAAAATTCAGTTGATCTTTAATCACCCCGGCTTCCACTCTAACCCAACCCTGCTCGGCATTCACTTCCAGGATACGGTTCATATAACGGGACATATCCACCACGATGCCGGTATTGAGGGACTGGCCGTTAGTGCCGGTACCGCCGCCGCGCGGGGTAAAAGTAAGCGAAGTGAAGCGGGGATGCGCCGCCAGTTTGCCGATAAGCACCACATCATCGGTACTGCGCGGGAATACAACCGCGTCGGGCAGCAATTGATAAATGCTGTTATCGGTGGCCATGGTGAGCCGGTCTGCATAGCTGGTGGCGCTGTCGCCGGTAAAACCGCTGGATTTCAATTCACGGAGAAAATCAATCACCGGTTGGGCAAGCCCCGGCGCCTGGGAAATCTGTGGAATCATTAACGGTGAGCCTGTTTTTCGAGTGTGAGTGGTTTCGGCATTAGGGTTATTTTATTTGCTTGTCGGGGGCCGTCGGACAAAGCGCAAACACTCCCTAACCTGACCGGGTAGGGTTGTTTTATCATATTTCTTTTTACCATGCTTGCTGTGAGGAAAAAATCTTCTTCCCCGGCACCCGTTCAGGTTAGTGCGAAAGGGAAGCTGTGATCTTTGCGTTAAAGTTTTTCACGCAAGCTGTCAAAAAAGCGTGAAATAACGCATCATTAAGGCTGTCGCTGACGGATGGATCTGATTTTTAGCCGCCCACAGTCATATCCCCTTGACCAGCCTGTTAACTGAGGTGAAAAACGCTTACATGGATTACCCGCGTCAACCGATCGATTTGCCAAGAATGCTGTTCAGCGTCGCTTTTCTCGCGCTGATGAGCCTGGCCTGCTTTTGGGTAGTACAACCTTTTATTCTGGGATTCGCCTGGGCCAGCATGGTGGTCATTGCCACCTGGCCGTTGTTGATAAGATTACAAACCCTGTTTTGGGGACGACGTTCACTGGCGGTCTTGGCTATGACCGTGCTGCTGCTGCTGCTGATCGTGCTGCCGGTATCTTTTTTGGTCAGCAGTCTGATTGACAACAGCGCGCCGCTGCTTGCCTGGGCCACGCAGCCGAATCGATTAACCTTGCCGACCTTGCATTGGCTGCATGATATTCCCCTGGTGGGTCACAAGCTTTATGCCGGCTGGCAAGCCATGATTTCCGGCGGCGGCAGCCTGCTGATGAGCAAAGTTCAGCCCTATATCGGCCAATCGGCCACCTGGCTGCTGGCGCAGGTGGCGCAGGTGGGCAGCTTCCTGATCCATTGCGGCCTGATGATCCTGTTTAGCGTATTGCTGTACATTCGCGGCGAGCGGGTGGGAATGGCAGTGCGTCATTTCGCCATCCGCCTGGGGGCCGAACGGGGAGACGCCTCGGTGCTGCTGGCGGCCCAGGCCATCCGCGCGGTGGCGCTGGGCGTGGTGTTAACCGCCATCGTACAGGCGGTGCTGGGAGGAATAGGCCTGGCGGTGGCCGGCATACCTTTCGCCACCATCCTGACCATCGTGATGTTTATCCTTTGTATCGCCCAGCTCGGGCCTTTACTGGTGTTGATTCCCGCCATGATCTGGCTCTATTGGAGCGGTGAAACCACCTGGGGCACCCTGCTGCTGGTATGGAGCTGCGTGGTGGCCACGCTGGATAATTTCCTGCGGCCGGTTTTTATCCGCATGGGCGCGGATCTGCCCATCCTTCTGGTACTGTGCGGTGTTATCGGCGGGTTGCTGGCCTTCGGCATGATCGGACTGTTTATCGGCCCCGTGGTGCTGGCGGTGTCCTATCGACTGTGCTTTGCCTGGGTTCACGAAGCGCCTGCGCCCGGTGAAATTCACGATCCGGGCAAACATCTGCGGGATATTCCGTAAGCCGTAAGCACTACGGCGGTTGCAGCCGCCGATGGCTGTCGGATTGAGGCGGGGAAGATACCCGCCTGCGTTCGGCGCCGGCAATATTTACGCCCGATTCGTTAGCGCAGATTCGTTAGCGCAAAGACCCTTTAATTTATCTGGATTAATACGCCCAATAAAGAGGCCTATTTCAGCCTGGTTATCCCTCCGAACTTCCTATTTTCAGCCCTGTGAAAAATGCCGGGGAATTATTACCGCTATCAGATGAATTTCTTATTACGTGCATAGCAAATCAATGAATATTCAATGATTAGGATGATTCTTAATGACTCAAGCCGCCGTAATTCATATTATTGGAACATCAATTAACTCAACTCTATGATTTTACATCACGGTTTCCCCTGAGTTAAATGAATTGCTGTGTGTAGTCTTTGCCCGTCTCATAGGATGGGCTTTTTTTATTCCGCTAAATAACGTTAATACTCAAATTCATTTATTTTCTTCAAATTCCTTTAACTAAATACAAAGAAGCCGGAATACACCCGGTTTTACAGTGCGGAAAAAATATACCCAATAGATTTCGAGTCGCAGCCAACACAGCTGCGGCTCGAAAGATGACGGGTATAAGGTTATTTTATCTCCGCCAGGCTCAGCCAGGTCTTAACCACCGTATCCGGATTCAGCGATAAACTGTCTATGCCCTGTTCCATGAGCCAGGCGGCGAAATCCTCATGATCCGACGGTCCCTGGCCGCAAATCCCGACATACTTACCCTGTTTTTTGGCGGCGACAATCGCCATGGATAATAATGCTTTCACCGCCTCGTCCCGTTCGTCGAACAGGGCCGATACCAAACCTGAATCCCGATCCAGCCCCAAGGCCAGCTGGGTCATATCATTGGAACCAATGGAAAAACCATCAAAGTATTCAAGGAACTGCTCCGCCAGCAGGGCATTGGATGGAATCTCACACATCATGATGATTTTAAGCCCTTGCTCACCGCGTTTCAGCCCCTGCCGCCCCAGTTCCTCCACCACCGCCTTGGCCTGGGCCACGGTACGGACAAAAGGAATCATGATTTCCACATTGGTCAGCCCCATCTCGTTGCGTACCCGCTTGATGGCGTCGCATTCCATGGCAAAGCAGTCCTTGAAGCTGTCGGCGATATAGCGGCCCGCGCCGCGAAAGCCCAGCATCGGGTTCTCTTCCGAGGGTTCGTACTTGTCTCCCCCCACCAGGTTGGCGTATTCATTGGTTTTAAAATCGGACAGGCGCACGATGACCCGTTTGGGCCAGAACGCCGCCGCCAGGGTCGACACCCCCTCGGTTAATCGGGCAATGTAATACTCCTTCGGACCGGCATAGCCCTGGATCATCCGCCCGATCTCTTCGCGCAGCTGCGGCGTTTGCTGCTCGAACTCCAGCAAGGCCCGGGGATGCACACCTATCATACGGTTGATGATAAACTCCAGCCGCGCCAGCCCCACCCCGTCATTGGGCAGACAGGCAAAATCGAATGCCCGGTCGGGATTGCCGACGTTCATCATAATTTTCAGGGGCAGCGCCGGCATCTCTTCAATTTTGGCGCTGTTAATATCAAAATCCAGAAGTTCATGATAAACGTAGCCGGTGTCCCCCTCCGCGCAGGAAACCGTGACATTATGGCCTTCCGTGACGCGCTCGGTGGCATCGCCGCATCCCACCACCGCCGGAATACCCAATTCTCGGGCGATAATCGCCGCATGGCAGGTGCGTCCGCCGCGGTTGGTGACAATGGCGGCGGCCTTTTTCATGATGGGTTCCCAGTCCGGATCGGTCATGTCGGTGACCAGCACATCGCCGGCTTCCACCCGATCCATTTCGCTGATGTTATGAATAACCTTGACCGGACCGGCGCCGATGCGATGACCGATGGCCCGTCCCTCAATCAATACCTCGCCTCGTGACTTGAGCTGGTAGCGCTCCATCACCTGACCACGGGATCGCACCGTTTCCGGCCGGGCCTGTACAATGAATAATTGACCGGTATGACCGTCCTTGGCCCACTCGATATCCATCGGGCGCTTATAATGCTGTTCGATTTGCAACGCCTGGCGGGCCAAGTCCTGCACTTCATCATCGGTTAGGGCGAAACGACGCCGTTCACTTTCCGGCACATCTTCCGTACGCACCTGTTTGCCGTGTTCCTGACTGCCGGCGTAGACCATACGGATTTTTTTGGAGCCGATATTGCGCCGCACAATAGCCGGTTTCCCGGCCTGCAGCGTAGGTTTATGCACATAAAATTCATCCGGATTCACCGCGCCCTGCACCACCATTTCCCCCAGTCCATAGGCGGCGGTAATAAACACCACCTGATCGAAACCGGATTCTGTATCAATGGTAAACATCACGCCGGAAGCGGCCAGGTCGGATCGCACCATGCGCTGCACGCCGGCGGACAGCGCCACGCCGCGGTGATCGTAACCCTGATGCACCCGGTAGGATATGGCGCGATCGTTAAACAAGGAGGCATAGACATGCTTGATGGCGGTCATCACCGCATCGATTCCCTGCACGTTGAGAAAGGTTTCCTGCTGGCCGGCGAATGACGCGTCGGGCATATCCTCCGCCGTGGCGGAAGAGCGAACGGCAAAAGACGCGTCGCTGTCGTCGGCGGACAACGTTTGGTACGCCGAGGTAATGGCCGCCTGCAATCCAGGCTGAAAAGGCGTGTCGATTATCCATTGCCTGATTTGACTGCCGGCCTGTGACAATTCACCGATATCGTCAGCATCAATTTTGTCCAACAGGTCATAAATACGCTGGTTAATGCCGCTCTGGTTAAGAAAGTTATCAAACGCGTCGGCGGTAGTGGCGAAACCGTTGGGTACCGACACACCCAACCCGGACAAATGGGTTATCATTTCTCCCAGTGAGGCGTTTTTACCCCCGACCCGGTCCACATCATGCATTCCGAGTTGGTTATACCAGAGTATATTATCGGTATCATTGTCAGTTATAGACATCTGCGTCATCCTTTTACTTATAATGAAAGAGTCCGGCTGAAAAAGGGTTATTCAGTGAGGGTAGCATAAAGAGGAATTTGCAAGCCTGGGATGAATCGAGCCAGCGCTAAAATTCAGAGTTTGTCGTATCTGCCACGGGGGTGACTTATGGAAAGAAGCGTATTTTTTATCTCTGACGGTACCGCCATTACCGCAGAAGTGGTGGGCCATGCGGTGTTGTCGCAATTTCCGGTGGACACCACCAGCTATACGTTGCCCTTTGTTGAAACAGAATCCCGTGCTATTGCCGTCAGCGAACAGATTAACGCTATTTACAAACAAAGCGGTGTGCGGCCACTGGTTTTTTATTCCATCGTGTCGCCGGTGATTCGGACCATTGTGGAAGCCAGCGCCGGTTTTTGCCAGGATGTGGTGCAGGCGCTGGTGGCGCCGCTGCAACAGGAACTGGGATTATCGCCGGACCCGGTAGCGCACCGGACCCATGGTTTGACCGCCACCAACCTGACCAAATACGATGCCCGCATCGCGGCGATTGATTACACCCTCGCCCATGACGACGGGATATCCATGCGCAATCTTGATCAGGCCCAGATTATATTGCTCGGCGTTTCCCGCTGCGGAAAAACCCCAACCAGTTTATATCTGGCCATGCAGTACGGCATTCGCGCCGCCAATTATCCGTTTATTGCCGATGATATGGAAAATCTGCGTTTACCCGCGGCATTGAAACCCTTTCATGACAAACTGTTTGGATTGACCATCGATGCGGAACGTCTGGCGGCCATTCGGGATGAGCGGCTCAATAACAGTCAGTACGCTTCATTACGCCAGTGCCGCTTTGAGCTCAACGAGGTTGAGCTGTTGTTCCGGAATAACCAAATCCGCTACTTGAACTCCACCAACCATTCCGTGGAGGAGATAGCCACCAAGATAATGGATTTACTCGGCCTGAGTCGTCGCATGTACTAATCTGTTTGGTCATTATTATTGTTGAATTCATCTGGTTTTGGTTTATTGTGATGACCATCACTTCCCGGTATCTCCACCGTCGCGAAGAAGCCATTTTAGAGATTGTTCATGTTTAACACAGATGAATTGCGCACCAGGCGCATTGGTCGTCTTATTGAGCCGGCGGCATTGGCCGACATGTTACCCCTGGGCAGTGAAGCCGCACAAAACGTCACCGCCGCACGCCATCGTATCGAAGCGATTCTGCACGGTTTGGATCCGCGTCTGTTGGTTATCATTGGCCCCTGCTCCATCCATGATACCGACGCCGCCATCGATTATGCCAGGCAATTAAATACCCTGCGCGTCCGCTATCAGGATCGGCTGGAAATTGTCATGCGCACCTATTTTGAGAAGCCCCGCACAGTTGTCGGCTGGAAAGGCATGATCTCGGATCCCGGCCTCGACGGCAGCTATCGGGTCAACGAGGGACTTGAGCTGGCGCGGCGGCTGCTGCTGGCGGTGAATGAGATAGGATTGCCCACCGCCACCGAGTTTTTGGATATGGTGATCGGCCAGTATATTGCCGATGTCATCAGCTGGGGCGCCATCGGTGCCCGCACTACCGAGAGCCAGATCCACCGGGAGATGGCGTCGGCGCTCTCCTGCCCTGTGGGGTTCAAAAACGGCACCGACGGTAACACGCAAATTGCCATTGACGCCATTCGAGCCGCCCGCGCGCCCCACATGTTTCTTTCGCCCGACAAACAGGGCCAGATGACTATTTACCAAACCTCGGGCAACCCCTACGGCCATATCATCATGCGCGGCGGACGCACCCCAAATTACCATAGCGCCGATGTTCAGCAGGCCTGCGCGAATTTGCGGGAATTTGGCTTGCCGCCGCATTTGCTGGTGGATTTCAGCCATGGCAACAGCCAGAAACAGTATCGCCGCCAATTGGACGTGGCGGAATCAGTCTGCGGGCAGATAGCCGACGGTAGCCGGCGCGTGGTAGGCATCATGGCGGAAAGCTTTTTGGTGGAAGGCAGCCAGGCGCTGATCCCGGGACGGGCTCTAACCTACGGCCAATCCATCACCGACGGCTGCCTGGGTTGGGAAGACAGTGAACGGCTGCTGGCCATGCTGGCGAGCGCCGTGGATAGCCGTTTTTGAAAGTTTCCAAACGCCTTATTTCTGCATAATGAGCCGCCGAAAGGCGGCCTTTTTATTTGTCTCATTAACATAAGCCATAAGACTATAAAATCTACTCTTTCCTCGACCGGAAAAAGTCTCGATAATTTATTGTATCGAGGTATAAGATTAAAAAAACCAAATTATTTCTATTGATACTTACAGAAATAAACTTTAGCTCGAATATTTATAATTCAAACAAATGCAATTCATTATAATCAAAAATTGTAAAACCCCATATACAAGGAAATGCTCATGATTATAGAAAGGATCTTATCGGGTAATAATCATATAAACCATATTAATTTTCATTCAGAACGTGTCGGTAAAAGCGATGTCTCACATCATTATGCCAGCTCTTTGCAAGAAATAAAAAATAACGCTCTTGAATATTCCAGTTTAGCCGCCGATTACGTTAATGATACAGATCCATTTCTAAATGAATCTGGTAATACAATTGAAGAAGAAGAGAAAATTACTTATCTATTCAACTGTGTCAGCGAATTTACTAAAAATATAGAATGTTTATTAAAAACGGGACCCACAAAATACGTTCAGATTGAATTAAATAACAAAAAATTCTTGGTTGCGGTAAAAAACGTTACGCTGCCGAGCGGTAAAAAAATTTTTGCAGGCTACTTCAATAATAGCCTGGTTGTTTCTGATGGCGAGAATTATCATATCCAATATGGTTATCACAAACCGCCGACATTTTTTTCGTCGTTAAGCCTCTTGTTAAGCCACTTTGTCCAAGGCGGAAATTGGCTCGGCACGCGCCTCTGGCCTGATTGGCTGAGAAGCACCGATACCTGGTTTAGCGCAATGGGCGACCCTTTGCTATTTCCGCAATGCGAAGGACTGCCTATTCCGCCCCATGTCTCTCCCCAACGGACAGTTTTACATACTGCGGAGGTTGAATTCTCAGCACGACTGGAACCGGTAAGGCCTAATGAATCCGCTGGAGACATCAATAATAGCATCGTCACCCCCGCCACGTCGGCGCTAAGTGAGAGGGTGTCACCGAAAGCAAATGACAGCATCCACCAACCGGATGGCTATGGGCAACTCACGTTCAGCATAGATGGGCTTGAGTTCCGGCTCTCTCCCGCCAACGAAGAAGCAAAAACGCTTCTGCAAACCAATTTTGAAGACTTTGCTCGGGCAAATAATCCTCCTTTATCCGACTCTTTGACTAATCTTCTGGAGTTCGATAAATTTCTTGGCGAGAAGGTGGCAAGAATATTCCATCAAGGGCTCTACTTAAAACATAAAATCCCATCCATTGATATCATCATTTCCAAAGCCCATATCGAGGATATCATATTCACCTTAGCCAAGTTAGCGGAAAAAAAACCGTCAACGTTGGAAAGATTCGAAAGTCATACAAGCAATAACTTTATGGTGAATAATTTCATTAACAACATGGACAAACAGCTAAAAGAGGCCTCGCGTCATATTGACATCGATATTATAAAGGACATTGTTTCATATATGAAGCATAAAACATTTGATAGAGTCCGTCAGGAAATCATCGAAAAACTCAGCGAGGAAGATCTTGAGAAAAAATTATATTACAAAAATTTGTTACATGTATTTAAATTATTCCATGAAGCCTTTGATGAATACCGTCAACAATTAAATCATGATACCTCCCCTCCCTTGGCCAGGGTGGCTTACATAAATACTCGGCAAATTTACAGTGCACTTATCAATAATGAAAAAAAACATTTAAGAGACAGCTTGATAAAATTGAAATTTTATTCAATTTTCGACTACACGCGTTCAAATGACATCAGCATTTACAGTCTAAATTTTATATTTCCCGGTGAAGTTACTTCTATTGGTGATATATTTTCAATCGACGAAAGAGTATATAATAAAACCGACATGGATAAGTTATTTTCCGATGAATTTTTAAATTTTATTTATCAAAAACCTTCAGGTCATTTATATTTTGAACAGCTGATTGATTTGATTGAATTATCGAAATTGAGTTATTCTGACGATTTAAAAAATCTTCGCTGGCAAAAGAAAAATTTAGCTCCGCTAACCCGAACTTATGAGATTTTGTCAGAAATTATCGAGAGCAATTATAGAGAAAAATATAAATTCACTGAGCACACCGCATGGTATAATGATTTTAAAAATATTATCGATAAAGATAAAAAAATATATATTTTAATCAGCTATTTAATCAATTTGCAAAAAATGTCTATTCACCATATCACCGACTATCTAGATCACAACATTCAACTGACCGCGCGAACGCATGAACAACATATAGTCGCCGCAAAAATCGAAGCTGTTAGAGACAGACCCCGACATTCGCCGGAAGTTCACAGTGATTCTGATTTACTCAACAAATACATCGATTTGGAAAAGGTGGGTGATGTTTCCATAATGATCAGGGCGGCCTCGTTTTGGTTCGTTTCACAGCAGGCAAGACTTGATGATGACTTTCTTTCTTCATCAAATGTACTCTATATTCTGAGACAGTTTGTTTCCGTCCAGCAGCAATTCATCCTCGAATATGATGACCGTCAACAACAATCACACACCAGTGTTTACAGTTTGAAATCATCATTGAACAAAGGATCTCTGGAAGAGTATTACAAACAATTTATCGATTACAAAAAATACCATTCGTTTATAGAAGCCCGGAAGCTTACCCGGCAAGCGTTGGAAAGTGCAACTATTAATTACATTGACGTAATATTCCCCGCAAAAGAGATCTATTGTTATAAGGTCTTTTCTCGGAATTATGTCACAAATAACCTATCCCCGTTCACCTCGGTGTATCTACCGGCTGAAAATATCGGATACGTGATGATTGCAAAATTACACAGTAATCGAACAATATTACTTACAACATTGAATGGATTCTCATTTATTGTCGATGTAGACAGCATTAAGAATGAGAAAGTACTCACTCAGATGAAACACTATTGGCAAAGCAGCCGTACTGATTTTGATTTACGGCATCGTCCACATTTTTCATTAAATGAAACAGCTCTGGCGTCCCTGTTTCCTAATATCGATGCGAATAGCGCTACCTTATCCACAATGATTGATATTTTACTACAGCCCCCGGAAGAAACGCCTATCGGCAGCACTGCTTCGGCATATACCCTGTCGGCGGTTAAAAGTTCAGATATATCTTTAATAATCGAACCTTATCTGTTTAATCGAGCCGGAACATTCGAGCCGATGAACCTTAATCTCCCCTTTATCACTCATATCGATAACTTGAACCAAGCAACGCTCATTTCAATAACCGACAATTTAAAAGAAAAATTACGACATTATAGCTGGCTGGAATATGTTGCTTCATTTATTCCTTTTTTCACTACGCTTTGCCGTCAATGGTATGATGAAGAACACGAAATTGAATTTAGCGAAATAATATTCGATCTTTATGATTTGATCTCGTCCCTGGTTAATATGGCGGGACAGTTTAAAAAAATTTCTGAAAACACGCTAAAACACGCATTATACAAGGCGGTTAAACAAAAGACACATCCCCATTTGATTAGAGCTTTTGTCATTAATGAGGTCATCAGCGCTTCACCGAACATAGGGTTAAAAATGGCGAAGTCTTTTGCCAATGAGATATCATCTTATTATAATATTATCCATCCATCGGGAAAAGTATTATCAATCGCAGATGAAATAATTCCTTATAAAGTCCAAGAAGCATTAACTAGAGCTAACAATGCGATAACATCATCTAATCTATATAAAAAAAATTTTCGCCAGCCATGGAAATCAAATGTTGACAAAAAACAATTGAAAACCCTCCCTACCGGAATACTAGTCCAAAACACAACCATGGCCGAAAAATATTATTTCGTTAATGATAATGATTATTTCCCGGTTTTTTGGGATAAATACCATAATGAATGGAGAATTATCAATTCAAAAGGCGAAAACAGCAAAGATTTCGCCATTCCCATTGCCCGCAGTCACTCCGGTAGCTGGGTAGCGAGCGCGGGTCAAATAGTCGACATGGGGCTTTCATCACTCGGGGCCAATCATATTCATCCAAAAAATTTTGAAGACGCGAAACTTATCCAGATAGAGCCCAGCAAAACATTCGACACAATGACTTTGATAAATAATGATTTGATTAATTTCCATAAAAAAATATTCAGATTTTATCTAGAACGGCATGAAGCCACCCATATTTTCATCACTGGAATTGAAAAGCATCACTTGCTAGTAGATAGTTTTTTCCGATCTTTTTCCCTAAAACAAACAATCTTGACGATGAAAAATCACGACGGATTCGCTTACGACCCGCGATCATGGGAACAAGCCCAGAAAGCATTGGACGATAAAGCGGATGCCAAGGTTTGTTTTCGGGCCGTAAGCGCTTGGCGTAGCGCTCATGACTCGATTGCCGAATTTTATGTGGCCATAAGCATCACTATTGCGCAGCAGCGTTACATTATAGATATCAGCAACGTCCGCTCGTCTTTTGGCCATAATGACATCAGAGATGTGTTTACTGAAAATGAATGGCTAATGATGTTTAACAAACTGGCCACGAACGACATACTCATAAAATTTAAAGATTTCGAATCTTTGCAAGATGCAAAATTTTTTGGCTATCGTGAGGCAATCGCTCCTTATGTTTTCATAAAAAATGGTTTTCTTATCAGGGAACCGTCTTGGTATAGGATGCTATTACTGAAAAATAATTATCCCTTAACAAAGGAAAATGACATCTCGAATACAATGTGCAAGCACGGAATTCACATTCCGGCAAGTTCTCTGCGTCTTGAATCTTATAGCTTAAAATTAAAAGAAGAATTCCCGCTTTTTTCATTATTAAATTGTGGAATACTCGACAGCATAAGGATGATGCAGCTATTAAATATGGTCAATCTTGCTAAAACTGATTCTTCCAATAGCCGTGCAGTGATAAGCAATGAGTACCAAATAGAAACTACCAGAGATTTACTTAAAATAAATAAAGGCAAATTATTGGCGTTTTATAATATTTACAATTGCCTCGAACATCTTCTGTTATCAATGGGTCAAGGGCGGTTTATGGGCTTGGGCAATGACTTGTATGGTTTTACCGTCCACCGGCGGGCTTCGATTGTCCTGGCTGAACAAATGGGCACTTTCAACCGTAGTCTATTGACACTACATAATGATAATGGCGGAAAATCCTTCCATGTCGTGGCCGGCGATGCATTTGGCGCCACGGATGATACACCGGTTCTTGCCGACGATCTTCCCAGCGAGATGAAACCCACGTTTCATGCTGATGGTCGCATTTCGGGATATCAGCGGCAATTCATTCCACGGGAACAGATTCTTTTAGGCAAGGACTGTCATATTTTCCTCTTGCCGGAAAACCAGGAAAGCAAACCGCGCCTGCGCATTAAACATTTTGGCACGCTATTTCATATAAATCATATGGATGCCATCGAGCTGTCCGATATTATTGTAGGGCTGCAATATATTGATGATGCAAAGTTCATATTAAGGAGCATTGCCAGTATTGAGCTGTATTCTTGCTTCAGCGGCTATGGCCATGAGTATTCAACGGCACAGATCCTGGCCGATGAGCTGGGTATTGAAATTAATACTTACCCGCATAAAATAAGCGATGAAATTCGCCAACGAAGACCTGAATGGTTCCACCGCTATCGTCCCGCTGAAACAAAGAGGCTTGACCAAGAAACTAACAGCGAAGCGCTGGTTTCGTATAACCAAACCCGATTTATTGATACGCAGATTATGCAACGTGATCTGCGCGATATCATGGGGGCTGTACGTAATGTCATAAAAAGGTTCTCAACACTTCAAGGCAAGGATTCAGCTACAGAGGCCTTATTCAGCCCGGCTAGCCAACAAATTCCTTTCATCTATATTGATATTTTGCAGCTTTTCTACCCGCCAAACGTTCTTCATCCCCGCACCGTAAGTGATATTGTCTTGACCGAAAAATCTTTACTGCTGCTTGATGATATTTTAGCTGATTATGATATTAGTGGAGATGAGGAGGATGTCATTATCGAACAGGCCTTAATGGATATCATCTTAAGCATTGATGAATTTAAGTATTTATCCGAGCGATTTTATCATATGTCAGCTATGCAATAATTTCACTCATTTTTTCCAATACCGACACCATCGGCGGTGAGCGGATTTATAAGGACAAGATAATGTTAATTGACACTATATCTATCAACAATATTTCATCGTCAAGCTCAGCAAAACACTTAGATAACATTGGAGATATATCTTCATTTAACAGCCGCCCATTAGAATTTATACATGCAGGTAATGTACTTAAACACTTCTCCGCCGTGAAGGATAAGGTCTTTTTTCAGGCATCTGCTGACTTGGATACAGGAATCGAAACAGCGGAAGAAAAAGAACAAGCGGATTACCTGTTTAAGTGCGTCAGCGAACTCATCAACAATCCCGACTGCTTACTCAATTCTGAAGGAACAAAATTCACCCGCATACACGTAGCGGAAAACACATATAATGTTTCCACCGCACGAGTGCTGCTTCCCAGCGGCAACGCCATTTATGCCGGGTTTTTGGGTAACAGGCTCATTGTTTCCCATGGCGACATCTATCATATTGAGACCAGGCTACAGCCAAAGATCACCTTACTGGGTTCAATGGGAAACCTATTGGCTCATTTGACCGGGAGTCATAAATGGGAACATGGTGATCGCTGCCGGCCGGGCTGGATGGACAAGGTATATACATGGTACAAAGGGATGCGGGATCCGCTGGTTTTTCCCGGCGCAAACGGACAAATAATCGAACCGGCAATGAAAGGCCCTTTGGCTGTTCTCTATCAAGCGGCGGCGGAAATCCAAGCGCAATTAGCATTCTCGAATACCACCGAACCCGATGCGGATGGCACATTACCTCAGCACCTGGTATTGGCCTTAAACCAGCCTTTGCAACCGGCAACAACCCTCCCCGGCCCATTGCAAGGGCGTGATAAAATAACATTCAACATCAACGGGCATGAAATGAAACTTGCTCCGGCCAATAAAAACACCATAGCCCTTCTGGCGCAGCTGGATCTGAGACTGTCCGTTGGAAACACCCTCCGGGAGGATTTGTCTTATTTGCTGGAGTTGGATGCCCTTATCGCCGGAAAAATTGCGAAGATATTCTATAATGGCGACTATTTAAAAGATAAAAATCATTGCTTGAATATCATCATCCTAAAATCTTACACAGAGAATATCATATTAAAACTACAACAATTAGTATCTGACAATTTAGAAATACAAAAAAGAATTAATGAGCATTTATCCCTTTATAAAACCTTGAACAGTTATATACCGAAAATTGATACACGAATCGCCGATGCCTATAATTTAATTAATAAAGACATTATCAGTGAAACAATTTTTACACTCAAAAATAATGATTTTGCATCAGCTGAACATAGCATCATCGAGAAAATTCATCACGCCCTATTTTTTGAAAAGACACATTTAAAAAATATTTTACATACACTTTTTCTGTTAAAAGAAGCCCATGACGAATATAGCAAACAGCTGGTCTTTGATGAAATTTCTCTTTTCGAAAAAATAAAATATATTAATTCCGAAAATATTTTTTCCGCTTTGTTACTGGGAGAAAATGAGGAATTGATTGATTGCCTTTTAAAAATGACATTTTATTCTATTTTTGAATATACTCGTACCAATGGCATCAGTATCTACAGTTACAATTTTTTATTACCTGGAGAAATTTCGGAGCATTGGCATTTGTTTTCTGAGAACGAGCAAGAAATAGATTATTCCATCATGGAGCAAAAATTTTCTGCCGATATGTTAAATTATATCTATAGCAAGCATGATGCCCATACATATTTTGACCTGATAGTCAACCTGGTTGAATTATCCCGTATGAATGAAAAGCATCATGACGTCAATCTTAGCTGGCATGAAAAAAACATTATTCCATGGCAAGAAACCCTGACGATTATCGGAGAGATCATTAGAGATAATAATCTTGAAAATAATGATTTTAACCATCATTATTTATGGCGCGAGGATTTAATAAAGCATATACGCCATGATAAAACCGTTTTTGTCTTGCTAGCTTACATTACAAATTTGCAACAAACCTTTATCCAGACCATACAGTATTTTTTTGACAATGACATTATTTTGCAAGCAAATACTGGTGAGCAATTTATTGCCGCTGCAAAAATTGAGGCAATGAAAATCAATCCCGCATCCACAGACAAAAGATACAGAGAGTATGATTTGATGATTGAATATGAACAACGAGCAGCGTCGGGTGATTTTGAACTCATGATCTCGGCTGCCGTTTTCTGGTTTTTTTCAAAGTTTCCTCACTACGACGAGACCTTGTTGAGTTCACTCCATGTCCTTTATGTTATGCGAAAATTTATCGGCGCACAGCAATATTTCTATATGAAATATACATTTCGCCGTCAGGAAGACTATACCAGCGTTTTTGAACTAGAGCCGTCAGATAAAAAAGAGTCGCTGGAAGATTATTATCAGCAATTTTATGATTATAAAAAGCAATATTCTTTGCATGAAGCACAACGCATGGTTATGCAAGCAATTGGCAACTCCACGGTTGACTATATAGATGCTATCTATCCCCCAAAAGAAATTTATAGCTTCAAGGTTTTTTCAAGGAATTATGTTACCAACAGTCTATCGCCGTTCAATTACTTCTCGATGCCTGAAGAAAACTCGGGCTATATGACCGTTGCGAGGCTGTATAGCGGGAAGCTTATTCTTTTATCCACTTTGGCCGGATTTGTGTTTATTAGCGATCTTGATAGATTAGGAAACGATCCGCTATTGTATAATTTAAAAGAGTACTGGATTCAGTGCAATTCGGCGGCCGACATTGCAAACATAGGGTCATTAAGCGTTAACGAAACCGTGCTGGCGCTTCTATTTCCCACCATTGACGCCAATGGTACCCCGCTCACGACCCTACTGGATATTTTACTGAAAGCGCCGGAAGAGGACTCTGTATCACTTCCACAGTCACCCTATTCATTGGTTGCGGCAAAAGGACTGGATATTTTCTCGGCGGTGAAGCCTTATCTTTTTCACGCCGATGATATACATCAACCGTTTCATATAAATACCCCCTTTATAAAAAATATCGACTTTCTTGCTCAAGCGACATTGGTCAGCCTTTCAGACCGGCTAAAGGAAGTCTTGCGTTATTATTCATGGCTTGATTTCGTCGCCTCTACCATCCCCTTTTTTGAAACCCTTTGCCGACATTGGTATGATAAAGAACATACTGTTAAATTTGAAGAGATCATGTTTGACATTTTTGACGTGATTTTGCTTGCTGTGCAATTAGGGGGTAATTTCAAGAAAATTTCAGAAAATACCCTTAAACACGCTTTGCATAGGGCGATAAAACATAATATCCAACGCTCGGCGCTAAAACAATTTATGCTTATGGAACTGCTGGCTCAATCCGCAGATGCCGGTAAGAAAATGACTTGGCTCGCGGTCAAGGAGTTCACCTCCTTTTTATGCCCGCTGCAACCCACCGGATCGCTACTCATCTCGCTGACGCAAAAAGTTCAAAAGAAGGTGCATGATACTATATTAATCGCCAACGGAGCCATAAAATCAGAAGCGAGGCGAAAAAAACTTCTCAGACGACGTTGGAAGGTAAACATTGATTCAAACGCGTTAGAACCCCAGACATCGGGAATTTTAATTGACAAGACATTCCAACCGCCTAATCATTATATAGCCATTGATAATGACTATTTCCGCGTATTCAAAGATAAAGACGGCGGAGAGTGGCGTATTATGAATCACCAAGAGCACCATGAAAAAAACTTTGCCGTTCCGGTCACCCGAAGCGTATCAGGGGGTTGGATAGCCGGCATGAGTGAGTTATCTGGCAGACTTGCGCCATCATTTGATCACTATTTTCCCGCTGATCATATAACCACCGGGCTCGAGTCAATAAAGTCGGAACCAATGCGCGTTATGGCGGATCCGGAACCAGACGGTGGAGATTTGATCAACTTTCACAAAACAATTCTCAAATTTTATCTCTATAAAAATGATTATGTGCGAGAACTGATTGAAAATAAAGCTCATCGTGAACATTTTCTAATGGGTTTTCATCAAACATTCTTCTTTCGCGAGGAGATCCTCTCCTCCATCAAAACGAATGGCTACAGCCACGACGAGAATTTTATGGTTTCCGCCATAAGGGCGCTCAAAAAAAAACAAGAGGGTATAATGCGCTTTCGTGCCGTCTGTGCTTGGCGTAATAAATTCGACGCGTCGCCGGAAAGCTATTTTGCGTTGAGGATTGATATTGGCAAAAACATCTTTATTATAGATCTGAAAGAAATGCGTGAATCATTCGAGACTATGGACAATCGAGATGTGTTTACGGAAAACGAATGGCTTATGATGTTTAACAGCTACCCCTTAGACTTTGAATTGATAAAATTTAAGGACTTTGATTTTTTGGAGGATGCTCAATATTTTACCTATCGAGAAGCCATCTCACCGTCAGTTATAATAAATAATGCTTATTTATTGAAAGAACCCGCATGGTATAAACCATCATTACTCACTAACGAACATTCTAGCCATATGAAAAAATATTCACTTGGCCATGCCGGTGCTCATGAAATCCGTTTCGCTGCAAGAGCATTGCGAATAGAATCCACCCATATCGCATTACCGGAACAATATCCTCTTGACATATTGGTAAAATGTAACAGACTCGAAGAGGACAGTGCCAAGCGATTGCTCAGAATGATAACAGACGCGAAAAAATCAAATCTTAACAGCCAGGCATTCTTAATAAACAAGCAGCGATTATCTACAACAGAGAGCCTGCTGAAAGTCAATGATGGTATATTGGTGGGAATATATAACACCTCAGGATGTCTGGAGCATCTTTTATTGAGCATCAAGCACGGGCGGTTTGTTGGCGTGGGTAATTCTTTTTTTGACTCCGCTTTACCCGCCAGGGCGTCTATTGTGATTGCGGAACAAATGGGCAATTTTCAGGGCGGTTTTTTGAGATTACACGGCAAAGAGCAGAATTTTTTTGTCATAGTAGGCGAAGCATTTGGTTCGACAATATATACCCCCCCCTTGTTGGATGATATTCCACGTGAAACAGTCCCCATCTATCTTAGCGACGGCAGTAAAGCGGGATACCGGGAACAAGCCGTATCGCGCAAAAAACTCTTATTGGGAAAAGATTGCCATATCGAGCTGATAAATGGCGTTGTATCACGCTTGCGGATCAAGCTGCACGGAGCGCCTTTTAACGTTAATCATATGGATGCTATAGAATTTTCCGATATCATTCGAGGGCTGCCCTTTCTTGAAGCGCCGGACTTTGATTTGCATAATTTGGAGAGTATTGACCTCTATTCTTGTTACAGCGGTTTTGGCCGCCGCTATTCCTCGGCACAAATCCTCGCCGATGAGTTGGGTATAAAAGTCAAGGCCTACCCGTTTACCGTCACCGACGGCGGACGAGTGGAACAAAGAAGACCGGAGTGGTTTACCTGGTTCACGCCGGACGAGCGGCGGTGGGGTGCCAGTAGCGTCAGCCCTCAAAATGCGCTGAAATTCAATAGAAAGGAGTATAAACAAACGCAGAAAATACATCGGCGGCTGCATGATATAATGGATTTTGTGCTCAGGATGAACCAAAAATTTTCCTTAACCCGAGAGAAGCGCGAAGACTTGCCTAATGTCACAGAAAAAGTTTTTTCTGATAGCACGCGACAAATTACCGACACTACCGATGTCTGGCCGGTTCCTCTACTCTATTTTGATATATTCCAGTTGTTGTTTAATAAAAGCCCGGATATTCCCAGCGCCGTGGGCGATATCAAGCTGAGCGAGCATTCCCGTCAGGTGTTGCAGAATATTATTTCCGACTACAACCTCGGGGATGAGGAAGAGAGCATTTTTATTCAACAGGCATTTTTGGATATGCTTCTTTCCGTTGACGAATTCAAATATCTCTCCGACTGGTTCACCGTTGCAGCCGAATACGACGTCTCGTCAATAATAGAACCTGATGCGCCCTAATGTCTTATAGTCCTTTTGTCAGCTGGAGCAGGAAATTTCCAGATGCCTGCCCCACTCCGGCGGCAGCGCCGCTAGGTCGTCAAGACCGGGCGCGTCATCAAAGGGACGTCGCAATGCCTGGAGGAGACGGTGTAAAAATGCGGTGTCATTTTGTTCAGCGCCGTCAATGGCCTGCTGGGCCAGATAGTTGCGCAGGATGAATTTGGGATTCTTGGCCCGCATGGCCTGCCGGCGCGTATCGTCGTCCATGCCTTCCCCTTGAAGACGCCGCCGGTATTGTTGATACCAGTGGTCAAAACCCGCCAGGTCTTTCATGTCATCCCGCAGCGGCGAATGGGGATTCGCCGTCTCGGTGTCACTTAACCGACGGAATACCTGGCTATAATCGCTGCCCTCTTTTTCCATCAGGCCAAGCAGACCGATAAGGATGTCGTTATCCTGTTTATCGCGCGTGGTGAAGCCGAGCTTGGCTCGCATTTCTTCGCCATAGGCGTGCATAAGCGCCGGTTCATAGCGGTTCAGCGCCTGCTCCAGGTCGGCTACCGGCATCAGCCCCGACAGGGATTGTGCCAGGCGATGGAGGTTCCACAGAGCCACCGCCGGCTGGTTATCAAAAGCATAACGTCCCTGGTAATCGGTATGGTTGCAAATATAACCCGGCCGATAGGCATCGAGGAAACCATAGGGACCATAATCGATAGTGACGCCCAAAATAGACATGTTGTCGGTATTCATCACCCCATGGGCAAAACCCACTGCCTGCCACTGAGCGATGGTGCGCGCCGTCCGCTCAACCACGTCGGTGAGCCATAAACCATAGGCATCCGCCCGCCCCGTCAACTGCGGCCAATGACGGCTGATAACATAGTCCGCCAGTTGACGGACCTTCTCAGGCTCGCGGCGATAATAAAAGTGTTCAAAATGGCCGAACCGCACATGGCTGTCCGCCACCCGCAGCAGCATGGCCCCCGACTCAGGCTTTTCCCGCCATACCGGCTCGTCGCTGGTGACGATGGTCAGCGCCCTGGTCGTGCCGATACCCAAATGATGAAGCGCCTCAGAGGCCAGGAATTCACGTACCACCGAACGCAGCACCGCCCGGCCATCCCCCATGCGCGAATAAGGGGTTTTACCGGCGCCTTTCAAGTGCCAATCCACTGTCCGCCCATCCGCCAGCTGCTGTTCCCCCAGGAGTATCCCGCGCCCGTCGCCTAATTGCCCGGCCCAAACGCCGAACTGGTGGCCGCTGTAAACCTGTGCCAGCGGCTGCATTCCCGGCAGCAGTTGTTCTCCGCTCCATACGGCGGAATGGGGATCGGTAAACAGGCTGTTATCCAGGGCCAGTTCTCGCGCCAGCTCGCTGTTATGGTAGAGCAGTCGCGCGCCGCTCAGGGGAGTCGGCGCCAGGTCGGTATAAAAACCGGGCAGCTGCCGGTGATAGCTGTTATTGAAGATCGGGGTATTGGCCATAGTGCCTCCTGCTTTCATTGTAGCTGGTCGGGCGGCAACCGGGCTGACGGCAACCGGGTCAGTATCAGATTCGCCTGGCCTGCCAATAGGCTTTGCTCCAGTAAACATTATCCAGCGAGGAACGGATCACCCCGCGACTGGTGGAGGCGTGAATAAATTTATCGCCGGCATCATAGATGCCCACATGCAAACCATTGCCGCCGCTGCCGGTTTTGAAAAACACCAGATCCCCCGGCAACAGATCATCGCGGGATATGCGGGTGCCGACCCTGGTCTGGTCTAGGGTGGAACGCGGCAGCAATATGCCGAAACGATCGCGGAAAGTGCGATAGACAAACCCGGAACAGTCCACGCCGTTTTGATCCAACCCACCATAACGATAAGGAACACCGTACCAATGACGTAACTGATCGTTAAGCTGCGCCCTCACCACCCTGGAATTCGCCAGCCGGGGATCGGGAGGCGGCGCGTGATGACTGCAGCCGGTAAGAATCAAGCTAAACAGGAACAGCCAACAAAAAGATATCCGTCTCATTTTTTGCTCATCAGCATAACGTTGTCCAACCATTGGACAGGCAAATATACCCGTTATATTTCAAGATGCAGATGCGTTGGCTTTCCTCACTCACCCCAGTCACTTACCCGAGTAAGCTCCTGGGGATTCGCTGCGTCGCCGCCTTCCTGCAACTTGAATTATTTAGAGTATGTATCATATCGCTGTCACGGCCGCCGGCGCCAGCCCTGAAGCCACCAGCCACGGCGTATCGCCGGCTGATAACAGTTCAAATTCAACGCCGAATACCGGCGACAGCACCGCCGGCTGCATGACGTCTTGGGGTGAGCCCTGTGCCGCCAGGCGGCCGGCGGACAATAACCAGATTTCCCGCGCGTGGCGCAGGCTATGGTTAAGATCGTGGGCGCAGACCACGATACTCATGCCGGCGGCGATTAGCTCCGCCAGCAGGGCATCAAGGGCCACGCGCTGGGCAATATCCAAACTCGCCGCCGGTTCATCAAGCAGCAGCAGCGAGGCCCGGGGATTGATCGCCGGCCACACCTGCAACAATACCGCCGCCAGGCGAACCCGTTGCCATTCGCCGCCGGAAAGCCGGTTAAGGGGACGCGCCAGTTTGTCCGCCAGGGACAGCGCCTCGGCCAGATACCCCACGGTGCGATCAATGTCCCGTTCGGTGGCGTTGCGAGGTTGATGTAACGTCAGATATTGGAACACCGGCATCACGGCATAGGGTACGTTTTGCTGGCAAAGATACCCCCGATGCAGCGCCAGCTCTGAATTGTGCCACTGCCGCAGCGACCGGCCCAGCAGACTGATTTCTCCTTCGCTGCTCATCACACCGCCAATGGCGGCCAGCAGTGTGCTTTTACCGGCGCCGTTGGGGCCGATAAGATGAACCAGGCTGCCGGCAGTCACCCGCAGCGTGACAGGTTTCAGCCTGTGAGGAACCGCAACCTGCCGCAGGTCGAGAATCAAGTCATCCATTACCGGCGGCTGCCGCCACATCGCGGCGTGCGCATGCGTCCGGAATAAACCGCGGGCCTTTTCGGCATCTTATTTTGCCAGCGCCCGGTTTATTGCTTCGAGAATAATCGGATCATCCGGTTTCATATCCGGGGCAAAACGTTGAATAACCTGACCGTCGCGGCTGACGAGAAATTTTTCGAAGTTCCACAGGATATCCTGCGGATGTTTAGGGGTGCGTCCCTTACCGGCAAGCCGTTCATAAAATCCGCTGCCCTCAGGGGTTATCGCTTCTGGTTGCGCGGCGATTAACGCTTGGTACAGGACATGGCGATGTTCGCCGTTGACCTCGATTTTACTGAACATCGGAAATTCAACGCCGAAAGTACCGCGGCAAAACGCCAGTATTTCATCGTCGCTGCCCGGCTCCTGCCCGGCGAATTCATTGGAGGGAAAGCCCAACACCTCGAAACCCTGTTTATGCTTTTCCTTATAAAGGCTTTCCAACGCCTCGTATTGATCGGTCAATCCGCATTTTGAGGCGACATTCACTATCAAGAGTACCGAACCTTTAAAATTCTCCAGGGTCGTCGTTTCCCCGGTAATGCTCTTAAGCGGCAGAGAATATAAATTATCACTCATCGGAGTGCCCTCCAGGTGTTGCTGGAAATCAGCAGGTTAACTGAAAATAATAGATCTAGCTTAGCCTCTTATCCTGATTAATAGCCAGATAAATATTGGCGAACCAAGGGTCGCGGTCACCACGCCGATGGGCAATTCAGCGGAATAGAGGGCTACCCGCGCGATGACATCCGCCAAGAGTAAAACCCCGGCGCCGGCCAGGGCACAACCCGGCAGCAGCCTCCGGTGATCGGTCAAGCCCGCCAGGCGTAATATATGAGGAATAATCAATCCGATAAAACCGATTGCGCCCGCCAACGCCACGCTTATTCCCACCATGCAACCGAACGCAAGGACAAACAGATTGCGCCAAAGGAATACCGGCAGCCCCAACTGCATGGCCTGCTGCTCCCCGAGCGCCAGCAGATTCATGACCCGTCCCTGAAATAAAACCCAGACAATGAACGGCAGCAGTGACAGCACCAGCCATTTATCGCGCCAATCCACGCCGCCGAACCCTCCCATCATCCAATACAGCAATTGGCGCAAATCGAGACTGGAGCTGAAATAGACCGCCCAAGTCATCACCGCGCTGCATAAAATACCTAATGCCACGCCGATCAATAGAAGGCGGGAGTTGGAAGTGTTATGACGGGCAAACCATAACAATAGCGCGGTGATGGCCAGTGCGCCGCTTACGGCGCACATCCCCAATCCCCATACCGGCACCAGTCCCCTTCCCAAAAAAACCGCCAGCGTTAATGCAACCCCGGCCCCATTTGCCACGCCGAGCAACCCCGGCTCGGCCAACGGATTTTCGAAGATATTTTGCATTGCCGCACCCGCCAACGCCAATGCGGCGCCGACGACGATGACCGCCAACGTGCGCGGCAACCGTAATTGCCAGATAAAAACCTCGGCGGAATCGCTGAACCATTGCGTCGGCCAAAACCAGACGTCACCGGCGCAGAGGCTGATAATCACCGCCATCGCCAGAAACAGGATCAGCCATCGCACCCGGAGGGCATCCCGCTGCTGCTGCCGCTGTTTCAACGCGCTGAAAATCGGACTGTTTGCAGACATATTCCTTTATTCCGCCTTGACCGGAAAATTGGTCTTATCCTACCGGGATTGTCGGTAAAGGGGTAGCACGACAATGCAGGCCTTAATGATGGAAACCACCCGGTTAGCCGTTTGACAAAGAGATAGCCGTTAAAGCCGGTTACGGGAAAAAAAAAACGGTGCCCGGAAGACGTTTCCGAGGCACCGCATTGATAGTCGGCAGAAGCTTTAACCCATGTCAGTTTTGCGGCTTGGGCTTGATGATTTCCCGCTGTCCGCCGCCTTGATGCTGCTGGCCGCCGCCGTGTTCCTGCTGTCCTCCGCCCTGATGCTGCTGGCCGCCGCCGCGTTCCGGCTGACCGCCGCCCTGATGCTGCTGACCGCCGCCCTGATGTTGCTGCTGACCGCCGCCGCGTTCCGGCTGACCACCGCCCTGATGTTGCTGCTGACCGCCGTTGTGTTCCCGCTGGCCGCCGGTCTGGAATACCTGGCCGCCATTGTGCTGCTGGCCGCCATTATGTTCCTGTTGCTGACCGCCGTTGTGCGGTTGACCGCCGGTCTGGAATACCTGACCGCCGTTATGCTGCTGGCCGCCATTATGTTCCTGTTGTTGACCACCGTTATGCTGTTGACCGCCGGTTTGGAACAACTGACCGCCGTTATGCTGCTGGCCGCCGCCCTGGACCGGCTGACCGCCGTTATGCTGCTGGCCGCCGCCCTGGAATGGCTGGCCGCCGTTATGTTGCTGGCCGCCGCCCTGGAATGGCTGACCGCCATTATGTTGCTGGCCGCCGCCCTGGAATGGCTGACCGCCATTATGTTGCTGGCCGCCGCCCTGGAATGGCTGACCGCCATTATGTTGCTGGCCGCCGCCCTGGAATGGCTGACCACCATTATGTTGCTGGCCGCCGCCCTGGAATGGCTGACCGCCGTTGTGCTGCTGGCCGCCGCCGCCGGGGAAAAGCTGTCCGCCATTGCGCTGTGGCCGTCCACCGGGGTGTTGGTACCCAGGGTGACCCTCGCCGCGACCGGGCTGTTGAAAGTGCCGATCGTAATCGCTGGGACGTCGCGGGGACCAATTGCCGTGATCCCAGTAGCGGCCCCGGTTATCCCTGAAACCCTGCGGCAGATAGGGTAACCATTGCCAGCCGTCCCAGAACCAGCCGAATTCGTTACGCTCGCCGTAGTAATTATCCTGATGGCCTTCCCACCATTGCGGCGAACGCCACTCATAACCGTCCCAATACCAGCCGTTAGCGTTTCGTTCACCGAAATCATTGTCCTGGTGATCATCCCACCATTGTTCGGTGCGCCATTGAAAACCGTCCCAATACCAGCCGCGTTCGTTGCGCTCGCCAATATGCCGATCCTGATGGTCGTACCACCAATCAGGGGAACGCCAAGTATCACCGTCCCAGAAGTAACCCTGCTGATCCTGTGCCCCTATCTGAACTATTTCACCTGATGCGCCGGCGGAGAAGTCGTCCGCCATCACGCCCCAGGGCAGTACCAGAGCTATAGCAAGCAATACACTGTTCTTTTTCATCATATGACCTGTTTGGCAGCCATCTAGTGCTGTCGTTATATCAGCCGGTAAAATGCGCCACTATCAGATAAAGATGGTTTACGGTTCCCGAGGAGAAACTTAATGAAATCTTTACATTCATGACGACAGAAAGCCCTAAGGGCTAAAAAATTAATCCGCTGGAATAATGCCCGGCGTCGTGTAAAAAAAAGGCCGCATTACGCGGCCTTTAGCGGAAATGCGTCACTCTTTAGGTGATGCATTCTCAACGCGGCTTTTTAACTTTTGTCCCGGACGAAATGTCACCACCCGGCGGGCGGTGATGGGAATGTCTTCGCCAGTCTTGGGGTTACGGCCCGGGCGCTGGTTTTTGTCGCGCAGATCAAAATTACCAAATCCCGATAATTTAACCTGCTCGCCATTTTCCAGCGCTCGCCGGACTTCCTCAAAAAACAGTTCCACTATTTCTTTGGCATCCCGTTTGCTCAGCCCGAGCTTTTCAAACAGGTATTCTGACATTTCAGCTTTAGTAAGCGCCATAGGTTCAATCCCTCAAGGATGCTTGGAATCGCTGTTTTAATGCCGCCACACATCTGGCAACGGTGGCGGCAATAGCCTCTTCTTCCAGTGTACGAGCGGTATCCTGTAATATCAGGCTGATAGCCAGGCTCTTAAAACCTTCCGCTACGCCCTTCCCGCAGTACACATCAAACAAGTTTACGCCAACTACCTGATTTGCGCCAACTTTCTTGCACTCTGCCATAATTTCTGCTGCTGGGACGTTTTCAGCAACCACTATTGCGATATCGCGACGGTTCGCCGGGAAGCGGGAAATGTCACTGGCTTCAGGCACTTTACGCGTGGCAACCTTATCCCAGAGTAGTTCAAAGACAACGGTTCGGCCATTTAAATCCAGTTTAGATTCCAATTCCGGGTGGATAACGCCAATAAATCCAATATGTTCCCCCGCCAGATACAATGCCGCACTCTGTCCTGGGTGTAAAGCCGGATTCTGTTCGCTGCGAAATTCAATATCGGCAAGTTTACCGGTAAGTTCAAGTATTGATTCAAGATCACCCTTTAAATCATAGAAGTCCACCGGCTGACGCGCCAGATCCCAATGTTCATCATAACGTGGGCCGGTAACGACTCCCGCCAGCATAAGATCCTGCCGAACGCCAAGGTCCGCTTCATTATCAGGAACAAAGCGCAAGCCGCTCTCGAATAGGCGGATACGATTCTGCTGACGGTTTTGATTGTAAATTACCGCGCCCAATAAGCCGGCCCACAGCGACAATCGCATGGCGGACATTTCCGCTGAAATGGGGCTGGGCAGCATCAGCGGCGTCTGGTGAGGATGAAGCAGGCTTTGTATCGCCGGATCGACAAAACTGTAGGTTATGGCTTCCTGATATCCCAGATCCACCAGCATGGTCTTCACCCGGCTCAAAGGCAGCGCCGCTTCCCGGTGGCGGGTCATTTGCAGATTGGCGCGGATCGGGACATTAGGGATAGTGTTATAACCGAACAGTCTGGCCACCTCTTCCACCAGATCCTCTTCAATGGACATATCGAAACGCCAACTGGGCGCAACCGCCCGCCAATGTCCCTCGCCCACGGTGACATCACAGCCAAGGCGAGTGAGTATATCCGTCACGTCCGCATCCGGCACCCCATGGCCTATGAGGCGATCCAGCTTTTCACGCCGCAGGGTAATAGCGGCGCGTTGAGGTAGGGAGGCCTCGTCGGTAACATCCATTACCGGCCCGGGCTGGCCGCCGCAGATAGCCAACAGCAAACCGGTGGCGCGCTCCATTGCCCGGTATTGCAAGGCGGGATCAACACCACGTTCATAACGGTGGGAGGCATCGGTATGCAAACCGTAGCGACGGGCGCGCCCGGTGATGGACAACGGATTGAAATACGCGCATTCCAGCACAACATCCCTGGTGGCGCTGTTGATACCGGAATATTTCCCGCCGAAGATGCCGCCCATCGCAAGGACTTTTTGATGATCGGCAATCACCAGCGTATCCGGATTCAGAGCCGCTTCGGTGCCGTCAAGCAACGTCAGGGATTCGCCTTCACGGGCCAGGCGCACCACGATACCGCCTTCAATACTCTGCATATCAAAAGCGTGCATCGGCTGGCCCAGTTCCAGCAGGACATAGTTGGTAACGTCCACCACCGCGTCCACGGAACGCAGACCGCAGCGACGTAATTTTTCTTTCATCCACAGCGGCGTCGGCGCCGTCACGTCGATAGCCTTTACCACCCGTCCCAGATAGCGGGGACAGGCCTGCGGCGCATCGACACGGATGTCGATGACATCGTTCACCACCGCGGCCACCGGGTCGATTACCGCTTCAGTCAACGGCAGGCGATTCACCGCCGCCACGTCGCGCGCGATACCCAACAGGCCGAGACAGTCCGCCCGGTTCGGCGTTACGCTGATATCGATGATGGTATCGTCGAGCTCAAGATAGCGGCGAATATCGGTACCAACGGGCGCATCGGCGGGAAGTTCGATAATCCCGCTATGATCTTCCGACATACCCAGTTCCCGGAACGAACAGAGCATGCCCTGGGAGGGCTCTCCGCGCAGCTTGGCGGCTTTTATTTTAAAGTCGCCCGGCAACACCGCGCCAATGGTGGCCACCGCCACCTTCAGCCCTTCACGGCAGTTAGGGGCGCCGCAAACGATATCCAGCGGCACATCGCCACCCACGTCCACTTTGGTCACCCGCAATTTATCGGCGTTAGGGTGCTGTTGACAGGCAATTACCCAACCCACCACCACGCCGGTAAAATCACCGGCGACCCTCTCCACCGCGTCCACTTCCAACCCGGCCATGGTGATTTGTTCCGCCAGCACGTCACTGCTGACAGCGGGATTCACCCATTCACGCAGCCAAATTTCACTGAATTTCATGTGTTCATCCCGCCTTTATTTGAATTGTTTAAGAAAACGCAGATCATTTTCGAAGAATGCCCGTAAATCCGTGACACCGTAACGAAGCATTGTCAAGCGCTCCATGCCCATACCGAAAGCGAAGCCGGAGTATTTTTCCGGATCGATACCGACATTACGCAATACGTTCGGGTGGACCATGCCGCAGCCCAATACTTCCAGCCATTTACCGTTTTTACCCATTACGTCCACTTCCGCCGACGGCTCGGTAAAGGGGAAATAAGACGGACGGAAACGCACCTGCAGATCTTCTTCAAAGAAATTGCGCAGGAAATCATGCAGCGTGCCCTTCAGGTTGGTGAAGCTGATATTGGTGTCGATAATCAACCCCTCCATCTGATGAAACATCGGCGTATGGGTCTGATCGTAGTCGTTACGGTATACCCGGCCCGGTGCGATAATGCGGATAGGCGGCTGCTGATTTTTCATGGTGCGAATTTGCACCCCTGAGGTCTGGGTGCGCAACAGTCGGGTGGCATCAAACCAGAAGGTGTCATGATCCGCGCGGGCCGGATGATGGGCGGGAATATTCAGAGCATCGAAGTTATGATAATCGTCTTCAATTTCCGGACCGGTGGCCACTGAAAAGCCCAGTTCGCCAAAAAAGGTTTCAATACGTGAAATCGTCCGGGTTACCGGATGAAGACCGCCATTTCCACTGCGTCGGCCTGGCAGAGAGACATCCAGCGTCTCATCGGCCAACCTGGCGTTGAGCGCCGATAATTCCAGGGACCCTTTGCGATCGTTCAGCGCCTGTTGTATCGCAAGCTTCGCCTGGTTAATCACCGCTCCCGCCGCGGGACGCTCCTCTGCCGGCAAATCGCGAAGAGTCGTCATCTGCTGGGTAAAATGACCTTTTTTGCCGAGATATTCGACGCGCACGCTATCCAGCGCGGCGATATCCTGAGCTTTTTCGATGGCTGCTTTGGCTTGCACAACCAAATCTGCGAGATGTGGCATTGCGTTCCTCTTTTTCCGGCCTCAAATGGCTTAATCGTAAATGGACTGATCGAGCTGTACCGCTCCCCCAGTCTGGTTTTCCAGGCTGGCGACGAGCAAAAAAAAACCTCCACACCGGGAGGCTTTAGCGCTATTTTTCGTTTCTTCTCTTACGCGCAGGCCCCCGTTATTCAGGCGCTAAAGTAAAAAAAGAAACGGAAAATGGCAGCATTCATGCTTGCATTACCTTATGAGTCATACTGTCTAAAAGATTCAATGACGTTATAACAAACGCTGTCGGTCAATCGTTTAAAAAAGAGGGAGTCAAGCTCCCCCTTTCAAAAAGTTTATGCCAGCGCACCTTTCGCTTTTTCCGCCAAGGCAGCAAAAGCCGCTTTGTCGAATACAGCGATATCAGCCAGGATCTTACGGTCGATTTCAATAGAGGCTTTTTTCAGGCCATTAATGAAGCGGCTGTAAGAGATACCGTTCTGACGGGCCGCGGCGTTGATACGCGCGATCCACAGTTGACGGAACTGACGTTTCTTCTGACGACGGTCACGGTAAGCATACTGACCTGCTTTGATAACCGCCTGGAAGGCGACACGATAAACACGCGAACGGGCACCGTAGTAGCCTTTCGCTTTTTTCAAAATCTTTTTGTGACGTGCACGAGCTGTCACACCACGTTTTACGCGAGCCATATGCTCTCCTAAGTCTTATTCGAAAACCGTTAAAAGTGACGCTTATGCGTACGGCAAACACCTGGTAACCAAACCCAGATCGCCTTTGGAGACCATGGATTTAGGACGCAGGTGGCGTTTACGCTTAGTGGCTTTTTTGGTCAGAATATGACGCAGGTTAGCATGCTTACGCTTGAAGCCGCCGGAGGCGGTTTTCTTAAAGCGCTTGGCAGCACCGCGCACTGTCTTGATTTTTGGCATGAATAGATTCTCTACTGCGCATTGTTGATAACATGAACCAATGAGGCGAAGACTGCGCGCCGTTAAACCGCACGACGCGCCGCCCTACTTGTCGGCCTTATTGTTTCTTCTTGGGTGCGAGCACCATAATCATCTGACGTCCTTCGATTTTACTCGGAAAGGACTCAACTACCGCCAGTTCAGTCAAATCGTCGCGAACGCGGTTAAGCACTTCGATGCCGATTTGCTGGTGCGCCATTTCACGTCCGCGAAAACGCAGGGTGATTTTGGCTTTATCGCCGTCTTCCAGAAAACGTATCAGGTTGCGTAGTTTTACCTGATAGTCGCCTTCATCAGTACCAGGCCGGAACTTGATTTCCTTAACCTGAATAACTTTTTGTTTCTTTTTCTGCTCTTTGGTGGACTTGCTCTTCTCATAGAGGAACTTGCCGTAATCCATAATTCGGCAAACCGGCGGCTCGGCGTTTGGACTGATTTCAACTAAATCTACGCCCGCTTCCTCGGCTTTTTCAAGCGCTTCATTGAGGCTGACTATACCAATCTGCTCGCCATCGATACCCGTCAGACGAACCTCTGCGGCGCGGATTTCTCGGTTAATGCGATTGGGACGCGCCGGTTGAACTCGTTTTCCGCCTTTAATACTTTATTCCTCCAGTTGATGAAGATTACGACTGCGTATCTCTTGTCGCAGCTTGTCGATAATCTCGGTAACGTCGATGCTGCCCAGGTCTGTACCACGGCGTGTACGCACGGCAACTTTGCCCGCTTCCACTTCTTTATCTCCGCAGACCAGCATATAGGGAACCCGACGCAAAGTATGTTCGCGGATTTTAAAGCCTATTTTCTCATTTCTCAAGTCTGCTTTTACACGAATGCCGGCTGCGGATAATCTTTCTGTCACTTTTGCGACGTATTCCGATTGATTATCAGTGATATTCATCACCACAACTTGTGTCGGCGCCAGCCATGTCGGGTAAAAACCAGCGTACTCTTCCGTCAGGATGCCGATAAAACGCTCCATCGACCCCAGGATGGCACGGTGAATCATTACCGGGACCAAACGCTCATTGTTTTCACCAATATAAGAAGCGTTTAAACGACCAGGTAATGAAAAGTCCAGCTGTACCGTACCGCATTGCCACATGCGATCCAGGCAATCCAGAAGAGTGAATTCTATTTTAGGACCATAAAATGCGCCTTCGCCCGGCTGAAATTCGAATGCGATGCCGTTTTCCGTTAAGGCGGCCGCCAGGTCTTTTTCCGACCGATCCCAAACTTCATCGCTACCGATGCGTTTCTCGGGTCGGGTCGAAAGTTTAACCAGAATATTCTCGAAGCCAAACGTGCTGTAAATATCATACACCATTTTGATGCAATTGTTTACTTCATCCCGCACCTGCTCCTCGGTGCAGAAAATATGGGCGTCATCCTGGGTAAATCCGCGCACGCGCATTAACCCATGCAGCGATCCCGAGGGCTCGTTGCGATGGCAACTGCCGAATTCGGCCATACGCAACGGCAAATCGCGATAGGATTTCAATCCCTGGTTGAATATCTGCACGTGGCCGGGACAATTCATCGGCTTGATGCAATATTCGCGATTTTCCGATGACGTGGTAAACATATGCTCGGCATAGTTTTCCCAGTGGCCGGTTTTTTCCCATAAAACGCGGTCCATCATAAAAGGACCTTTCACTTCCTGATAGTGGTATTCCCTTAACTTGGTGCGCACAAAGGCTTCCAGCTCGCGAAAAATAATCCAGCCGTCATTGTGCCAGAACACCATGCCGGGGGCTTCTTCCTGCATATGGTAGAGATCCAGTTGCTTGCCGATTTTACGGTGATCGCGCTTGGCGGCCTCTTCCAGGTGCTGCAAATAGGTGCCGAGCTGATTTTTATCGCCCCAGGCGGTGCCGTAAATACGCTGCAGCATCTTGTTTTTGCTGTCGCCGCGCCAGTAAGCGCCGGAAGTTTTCTGTAACTTGAAGTGATGGCAAAAGCGCATGTTCGGCACATGGGGCCCGCGGCACATATCGACATATTCTTCATGGTGATACAAACCGGGGCGATCGTCATGACTGATATTTTCGTCCAGGATCGCCACTTTATACTGCTCGCCGCGGGCGGCAAAAACATCCCGCGCCTGTTGCCAGCTCACTTTTTCCTTGATGACGTCGTAATCTTTATCGGCCAGCTCGTGCATTCGCTTTTCCAGCAGGTCGATATCTTCCTGCGTCAGCGTCCGATCCAGATCGACATCGTAATAAAAGCCTTTATCGATTACCGGGCCGATAGCCATTTTGGTATCGGGCCACAGCTGTTTAATGGCGTGCCCCAATAAATGCGCGCAGGAGTGGCGGATGATTTCCAATCCGGCCTCATCTTTGGCGGTTATGATGGCAAGCTGGGCATCTTCGGTAATCATATCGACGGCATCCGTCAATTCGCCGTTCACCCGTCCGGCGATGCAGGCTTTCGCCAGGCCGGGACCAATATCGCGGGCTACATCAAGGGGGGACACGGGGTGGTCGTAATGACGCTGGCTTCCGTCGGGAAGGGTAATCACTGGCATGGTAGTTTCCTTATTTTGCAGTGGTGATCCACACGCAAGATCACATGCTTTAAAAAATTCTTTTTAGTATCAATCGATTAAAAGTCAATCTTTCCTAAAATTTCTAATTTGGTACACAATTCGGTACACAAATAGCGAAGTCATATTTTTGGCTTGATGCGATTTGAACGTGCATCTTAGCATTTCCTATAATAGATTCACATAACAGGGTTGCTAACTTTCTGATCGCATCCTCTTGATGCAATAGGTTAACGCACCACAGTAAGCCACCTAAATAAAATCCCTCCTATACTTGAATTTCCCCCATGACAAAGATAACTACCATGTGCGGCAGATTCGCTCAATTTGAAACACGCGAGGATTATCTCGAATTCCTGAATGCTGACGTTGAGTTCGTCGGCGCGCTCGATGGCGAGCCCATCGGCCGGTACAACGTTGCTCCAGGCACGCGCGTTCTGCTACTGAACCAACGCGATGACAAATTGCACCTCGATCCGGTCCATTGGGGTTATCAACCAGCGTGGGCGAAAGAATCCGGACGCCCTCCCCTGATTAATGCCCGCGTCGAGACGGCGGCCACTGGCCTGATGTTTAAGCCGTTGTGGAATACCGGGCGAGCCTTGGTCATGGCCGATGGCTGGTACGAGTGGAAGAAAGACCCAGACGACGCGAAGATTAAACAACCCTACTTTATCTATCACAAAAATAAGAAGCCTATCTGCTTTGCAGCCATAAGCCGGTTTCATCCAGACGCCCTGGACGCGCCAGAGGACGACGGCTTTGTTATCGTGACGGCGACCAGTGATAAAGGACTGGTTGATATTCACGACCGGCGGCCATTGGTTATGACGCGATCGGCTTCACTCGAATGGATTTCGCCAGAGACTACGCCAGAACGCGCCTAGGAGCTGGCGCATGATTGCGCTATATCAGCTGAAGAATTTGCGTTTTATCCTATCGGTAAAGCTGTAGGGAATATTCATAACGATGGCGAGTCGATAATTAAACGCATCGACAATCCATTAGTATAGAATATATTACCTTCCTATTATTCATTCGGTAAACGGCCGTTTATCATCCCCCTTCTTCAGCTTGTTCGTTTAATATTTTTTGAGATTCCCTGTGATTAATTAGTTATTGCAATTTATTTTCATTGTGTATATTTCAAGCATCGTTGAATTACCCATTAAAGAATAAATAGCATGAATATGACTCACATTTTAAATTGATTGATCTAGGGAAAGAATATGGACGAGGTTTTAACTGTTTATGCTTATCCACCCGCAGGGACGAAGCCACAATGCGAGAAAAATTCTGATGGTGTATATACGGATGTTGGTGGAAGACTATGCGAAGTTGGTAACACAACTGCCAATAATATAGTATCGAATTATGAGCAACTAAATTCAATTACCAACAATGTCGAAGCATTTAGGAATGAACAGCATACACAAAAACTTATTAATGATGCTCAGGCAGCAACCGCGAAGCTTCTTGCCAATGAATCGGCAAGGCTAAGCTCACAGCAACAGGCAGTAAAACAATTAGTCGAGAGACAAAAAATAAATTTAAACCAATTGCAAGCCCAATCTTTGCAGACAAGGCAATCACTTTCCGCCTTACAAAATAAGGTCCAGGCGGATTTTTCCATTCGACAACAAAGAATCCAACAAAATAGATCGAGCATCACACAACATCATTCAAATATACAAACTCAGTTTCAACAGTCATTAAATAGAATAAATAGCATGCCCAACCCAAATGCCGCAGATCGCGCTAAAGAACTGCAAAAGGAAGCCGAGCGCAAAGCAAAAGCCGAGATGGATAGAATTACTGAAGAGCATAACAGACAAATAGCGGAAATAGAAAACCAGGTCAAAGTCCAAGAAGAAGAAGCCCGTAGGCTTGAACATGAAATATTTAGCGCAGAACATCCCCTTGAAGCTGCACAAGGGTGGGTAAATGATGCAGTTAATCATATCAACGCCATGGAGCATAATAAAAACCACGCTGAGCATTTGGTACGTGAAAGTGAACAACACGTTCAACAAATAACAAATGAATACAATCATCTTAAAGCGAAGGTCGACGGGGTCAGACATAGAGGACGCGGCCCTGGTGGCAGAAAAAAGAGTTTTGTACTAGATGCAATTGGCAACGCAATGTGTATTGCCGATTGGGACCGCCAATTGTACCGGCGAATGGACAATATTGAGGCTGCCCAGGAAGAACTTAATCAGCGAAGAACTCATCTCGATCATTGTCATCACCAGTTGCACGAGGCGCACCAAAATAAGTCTCGCGCCGATGCTAATCTCGGCCATGTCCAAAACACCATTCGGCAACAGCAAGAGGCTCATGCTGCCCATTTAGCGCAACTGGAAGCTCAACGTAAAGCCATTGAAGCAGCCGAGGCACGGCGTCAAGCGGACGCGGCAAAACTGAAAGAGCAGCAAGAGGCACAAAGGAAAACTGAAGAAGCGGCAAAAGTCGTCAAGGCGCTGATCGCTACTAGGGCTGTTGAAAACAATGATCTGGGAAAGGTCACTAATCAATTCAGTTCGTTAAGTGTTTCCCAACAAGAGCAAAGGGTTAAAGAATTAACGACCTGCCAAACTAATGCCTGTAAAGTACAAACCGAAGCTAAATGGTTCATCCAAGGTGCAGACCAATGGTTAAGTTATTCCGGCGGCGTGGCGGCGGGCATCCCTGCCGGAATTGTTGATGGTGTTAAGGGAGTTATGCATGCCGCACAAAATGAAAGAGAAGTCTATGTAGGTCTGAAAGCGCTCGTCAATAGCGGAAATATTTTAGGGACCGTTGCTGACTGCGTAAAACAGTCCTGGATTGCGCACATCGATAATATGGAAGCATCAAAGCAACAAGGCAATGTTGTTGGGTCTTTCCAGGCCGGAATTGAAGGCGGCAAACTAACTGGCGATGTCCTGGGGCTAGTTGCGAGCGGCGCAGGGATAGCTAAGACTGTCATTTCTGTCAATAAATTTGGTAGCTCTTTACCGAAAATCCAAACTGTCAGCCAGGCGGAAACGGGAATGGTTTGGGGTATGGGCATTCAAGGTCAAGGTATGCCTTGGGAATCCTTTGTAGGAAAGCAATTGCCAGCAGGATCTAGATTACCTCAAAACTACAAGACTTTTGATTATTTCGATATTGACACCGGCGTTGCAGTAAGTGTTAAAACCATCGACACGACTACTTCATCAAAAATTGCCAACCCGAAGCAGATTTATACTTCTCTGAAGGGTAACATTGATGCGACAATATCTTTCGATGGATATAGTTTGAGCGGAACCACGATCAAACCAGGCCAAATTACCGCGCGCGAGGTTATTGTAGCCATACCAGAAGCGACTACAAAGGCGCAATGGGAACATATAAACCAAGCTATAAAATACGGCGAAGACAATGGTGTAACATTGAAAATTATAAAGGTTGATTGAAATGAGCGACGTAGATAAAACTCAATGGGCATCAGCTAAAATTAATGATGATTTCATTTGTGTAGAAACTTATTCCGGCTATAGGCTAACTAAGCTTGACCCTAAAGGAGTTCAGCATTTAGCCAAAATTGAAATCGATGATCATGACTTGGGCTTACTTGTTATCGACGCCATTTCACGTAGTCGGTTTGTTTTATCACAACCTAGAAAAGATATATTTATCCCTTCTGATGTCACTTATGATGCTGATCTATATGATTTCCAATCATCTTCTGATAGATATCATAATTGGATATCTGAATTAATGTCAGCATACCGATACAAGAGCAAACAATTGCTTTTCAAGAACATGAAAAGCTGTGACATTGAAGCCAAAAATGGTCAGATTACCTTTTCCCCAACCTGTCACGAAAAAATGGATGCATGGAGTGGAAAGGGAATAAAGCTGACGGATCTCGTTACCCTTCCCGCCGACAGTACCCCCGCTGAAATCGGCGCTGCCTTACGCCTCGCTTTCAGCCGCTGCATAGGCTAAAAATAGTCCCGGCTTCGGTCGGGGCAAGCTATAGGGTGGCTGTCGGCCAACTGTAGGGCGGTAGAGATACCCATGGCATTCAGCTTCTTTGATATCCGCCGGCCAACGCCCCAGATGTCCTCTACAGGCAGTAGGGCCATTAACTTCCGCTGCCTGTCCGGTGATGACAGGTCTACCACTCCGCCTCTTGCAGGCCATGTTTTGGCAGCGTGGTTGGCGAGTTTTGCCAGCGTCTTTGTCGGGGCAATGCCGACGCCAACGGTTAATTTAGTGCGCTGCTTCACCCGCTCGCGGATCTTACGCCCGAACTGTTCAAGGCTCATGCAATTGCTGACGCCTGTGAGGTTCATGAAGGCTTCGTCTATCGAATAGATTTCAGTTTGAGGCGCCATTTCCTCCAGCGTCGTCATAACCCGGTTGGACATGTCGGCATAAAGGGCATAGTTACTGGAAAAGACGGCCACGCGATGCTTTCTAACGATGTCTTTGATCTCGAAAAAAGGATTTCCCGTTTTGAATCCCAGCTTTTTGGCCTCAGTCGAACGCGCTATCACGCATCCATCGTTATTGCTGAGGACTATAACTGGCTTACCCTTCAGGTCTGGCCGGAATACCGTCTCGCAAGAGGCGTAAAAGCTGTTCACATCAGCCAGGGCAAACATATCATGGCGCAGCGTGAATGATGAACGTCACAACGCCGAAAATTTCAACGTTATCGTCAACACGAATCGGGATGGCCTGGTAGGCAGGGTTCATCGGCAGCAGGCGCGGTATCGGGGTAAGTTGGAGTTGTTTAACTGTAAACTCGCCGTCGAAGGCCGCAATGACTATCTGCCCGTGGCGGGCCGTAATGGCGCTGTCAACGACAAGCATGTCGCCCTCGTTAATGAACCCCTCAATCATTGAATCACCCGTCACCCGTACAAAATACGTTGCGGCTGGATGATTGATGCATAACTGATTCAAATCTATCCGATTTTCTATGTAGTCCTGTGCAGGGCTAGGAAACCCTGCGGGAACCCGCGAGGCGAAAAGCGGCAAGGGAATGACTTCGGCAAGTTCAACAGCACGTATAAATCTCATAGCCAATTACTCAAAATATAAACTGTGTATACATACAGCATAAGCAGGCTATGCAGGTCTTGTGAAGCGCCGTTACGGTAGAAAAACGCAGGTCTTTGACATAAGGGATAATTTAGTTATTTAGAATAACATTACATCGTTAGTTTTATTATCATTCTTAATATTGTCAACTGTTGATTTTCAATAAATAACTTTTAAACCGATGACTGACTTTATATAATTTAATTTCTTCAAAAAAGAAGAGCAAAAATTACTTCATGAGTGAATATATTTAAAAGGACTTTTATGATCAAAACAAAATTAGCTTGTTTATTATCTTTTTCCCTTCTATTTGCAGCGCCTGGGATATGTGCCAATCAAACGGATGGAACAAAAGAAGGCGAGGATGTAAGTGCCCCTCACACAGTAAGTAAATTATCTGATGATGAAATAAAAACCGAGATATTACGGGACTATCTGAGGTATCATATTAGAGATCGCGGTCCATGCCCTTGCCCTGAATTGCGGTCCAGTGATAACAAAAGATGCGGAAAACGTAGCGCGTGGAGTAGAAAAGCAAACAAAACTGTGATGTGTTATAAGGACGATGTTACTCAAGATATGATAGATGATTGGAAAGAGCAATTTGCTTTATACGGTCATAAAGAAAATGTTGAACCCAAGACAGCGCGTGCCATTGAAATAGCCGGAAAGGTTGACGAATACCTTGAAAACTATGGCGCTAATGATGAATTTGATAGAAATTATAATAATTAAATATTCTTGCAAATCATTTCCATGTTAAACAATTAATACATTTCGGGCCGAAAGCGGCCCGATTTTTTGATCATGCGATACCGAATCAGACTCATGCGCCACTATTATTAATAAGCGTCAATATTTAGAAATTCCTAATCCTGCTGTCGGCTTTTTCTAATTAGCACACGTCTATCTAACAAATTTTTGTTCATATCGTAATATCTACTCGGCCATATTTCACATGGATGTATATTCAGCTCTTTAGCTATTATATATTCCCCTTTTGGCCAAGGGCGCACCAGTGTATTTGCTAGTGTGCTTGAACTGAGACCGGCCTTTCTGGATGTGGCAGCCAAGGTAGTCCCTTGTTTACGTAACGACGCGATGATGTCGGCATGGTGCCAATCTTTTTTCATTTGATAGTTAATTCCTTAATTAACAGATACCGCCAGATAATTGGTAAACCTGCGAGTAAATTTTTTAAATAAATATTTTATATGTAATAGCCCGCAAAGTACGGGCTATAAAAATAGCTACTGAGACCTCGACGATAAGTAGTTATCTATTAAAACTCCAAATGGTCTGTATGAATAAAGCGCTTAGGTAGATATCTATGATAATCTCTAGATATGCAAAAATTTTTGAAGTCATCGAAGTGATTTACACCTACTTTTTCATATAGCATTTGCATATAACTCTCAACTGTTCGTGGTGATAGATTTATCCTCTCGGCTGTTTCTTTATTTGTCAATCCTTGCAATCGAAAAAACATAATCTCACAGTTTCGCTCTGTAAAGAAATAATCAGGTTTATTCAAAAGCAATGAGCCCGGCATGTGCCCTTTGACAAAATCATTTAATGAATAAACCTCCAAATTTTTGGAATACAAACACAGCCCAACGCACTCATTATCATCGTTATAATATGGAATTTTATTTACGATGTAAGGATAATCTACGGCCAGGGGATGAATTTCAAGGGTAGCAAGCTTACTTTCATGGTCAGTAACTTTCCTGTCTTGCCTAACGAATTCAAGTCCCAAGTCATCTATTTCAGTCAGCCTTGATTTAATTTCAATATCAAGCTTACCTATTACGTCTGACGGAGATTTCAATCCAAATAATGATACTGCGGCCATGTTTACATATACATATCGTGAATCTAAATCTTTAATACCGTACGGATCAGTAAATTGGTCCAGCAGGCTAATCATTGAATTCGATAGTTTTACTTCTGAAACTTTGTTTCCAATCATGATTTTCTCCTTAGGTTAATTTCAAATTACCTTAAGGAGCATATCAACTTCATTTTTTTGCGAGAACTGAACTAAAGTGCAGGTGACATAAATTAAATGCGTAGAATCTACCATTGAATCTGAATCGATTTGCGGCGAATATCGCATATATTAAAATGGGAGTTGCCATGCCGGAAATATCTAATTAATCTTGGAGGCGTAGTAAAACACTCCATTTTATTGTCTTCATCTTTCGGGCCTACCCTGGCCCGCTTTTTTAAGAATCACATAAACGTACAAAGAACCGATGGAATTATAATCGCGTCTAATATTAATCCATCCATGGTTATTAGTAATAATATGAATCGCATAAAATTTAGATTAACCCTGAGACATGGTTACGAATGAATACTTGTATAGTAATCTTCGATAATTTGTCTCGTAATCAAACCTTCTGGATTATTACTACCATCAGTTGCTAACAAATATAGATTACCCCATACTGTTTGATCCCCAACTAAAGCGGAATATCTGGCAGTATCCTCCGTGTCATATTTACCTCCGCCCCCTTGGCTTCCTAGTTCAAAATTGTATGCAATTTTACCATATTTGTCAAAATAGGTCTGATCCTGTACAACTTGGATTATCTGCCCCCTGACTGTTGCTCCTGGAACTCGATTCATAACATTCAAACATTCATCAACTATTGCCTTTGTAATAACCAATTGTTGACTAAATCCAAAATCCGTTGCCCTTCTAAAAAAAAGAACAAAATTATCATTACTACCATTATCTATTGCGTAGTCGGCTGATTCCTCACTATCATAGTAACCACTTAACCAAACATTATCGACTTGCCCAATATAACCCTGAATTTCGTAATAGCTTCTTGGCATAATAAGTATCCTTTTAAGTTTAAACTTTGAAAAAAAATTTAAAACTATAAAAAATTGTGATTCATATCAATAAACAGAAAAAGATATTTTTATCCTTCAGAGTGGAATTTTAATACCCAACTAAATATTACCATCATTTGTCTTAAATTAATTATAGTTGCTGATTACATTTTGGAATAACATAAGACTTTCCAATCATAAAGTGATTTGAATATTTATCTGGACAAATACTATACAATTCAGATAGCTATGCCATCAAAATAGTAATAATTTTGATAAAGCCTGTAAAGAGCTGTAATTTCAGAGTCCGCTAGTACACGGTTAAACACGAGCACGGCTCTGATAAAGCAAGTAACCGTTGTTGTCGCGCCTACAGACGCACCGATTAAGATTTCGCTGGAGGGCATAGCGTAAGCGGCAGCAGTGCCTGTCTGCGCAGCTTCTCCGCCCGTTCTTGGAACATCAATCGTTGCCTGGATAACATTGGAGCCATTATTGTTGGCAGTTCTGCCTACGAGGAATTCGGCCTGTCCCGTTGGAGTCGAGGGGGTTATATTTCCACCGGTACTTGTACCAGCAGAACTGTTCCACCGACAGGTCGCAATGGTCGCTGCACTCCATAAAAGTGAACGCGATTGCTGAGGGGCGGCAGTTTGCAGGCGGCCAACAAGGTTGAATATGCCACCGGGATTCATGGCAATGGCAACAAAGGTGAGGTCAACGCCATTGTAGGCCGAGATATTTAAGCCTGTATCTATATAGGCAGTCTCACTAAATGTAGCGCCCTGAGTTCCCAAGGCTGGAGCGCCAACAACAGTCATTGGCGTAGCACTAACCCGATTTCTCGTTAAGGATGTTGGTGTTGCTGAATCAAAATCGGCTTGTAAAATACAGTTGGCAAATAAAGATGAAACTTTGGTGATATCAGACGGGTAATGAAGATTTATATCGGTAAGATAATTACCCGCCGTAAACACTGCATCGGTATGAATGTCAATCTTAGCCATTTTATTGCCCTTAGAATGTGTGAATAAAAACGATTAAGTCGTTATATAAGTTTTCGCCGCTGATGGGTGACACGTCCGGGCATGAATCCCTTATGCAACCACGGGACCCTGTCTGCGGGCCTGGTGCGGCCGCTCTTGAGCCATAATATGCATAAGAAACGTCTGTTGCCGTTCCTGACTTGGTTATTACAATGCTTGAACCTGAGATTGCAACGGCGCTTATTGTGGAACCGGTTGCTGAAAAGCCATAGTTACCAGGGTCAACAACTCTGCCTGCATCTATAACAATTGGGGAAACACCACCTAACAGAGGAATGGTTATTGTAGAATCGGTCTGGACGATATTGGTCTCGTCGGGACGCAGCGTTAATATTGTTCCGTCGTTTAACCATGCAGCTTTAACGCTTCCGCCAACCTCGCCATCTGTTCGGTATGATTTAGACTTAAGATGGTTAGCATCAATATAGTTACGGGCATATTGCGTTGATGACATGATGAAATTAGCATTATCGCGACAAACTTCGTATTGAGCTTGAGCAATGGTTACGGCGATGGTTGCCCCTGTTGCACCCGCCTGCGCCGCCGCGTTTGAAAATTGCTGAACAAAGCACATCAATGAAAAAGTTGAGTCGCTCATCAATGTTTGAAGATATGATTCGTAATCTGTCCTTAATTTCTGCATCTCAAGCTTATAGGTAGCAATGCTCGTTCCTGCGGACGCATCTTGGTTGCCGTGAATAAGAGTCATGATAGGTTGATATTTCATGCCTAACGACTTGGCTATCTCATAACCTCTTTGTAATGTTAAGCACGTATCGGTGAATGTTAAAGTTCCGTATGATATATTTGCTAATAAAAATCCAGATGCGCCTGTTGCGGAAGCCAGTACGGTATTGCCTGTTTTCTCATATAATTTTGCTGATGCGCCAGAGCATTCTGATTCCCCGCTAGGGTCAACTCCAATGTTTTCAGCTATTGGAACCAAATAAAGCATATCATCGGGAGATAGGCTTATAGATGATGATGCTTGGTCATATTTTGGACCGCCATTAAATGAGAACGCATCATACGGGTACTGCGCTGATAATGTAATTGGGGCTTGAGCGATTGTGGTGCCGGCCACGGATAGAGATTGACCGGTTGTAAAATCGTGTATCAGTATCCCTTTATTATCATCCATTCTATTATGCGCATCTCCAGACATTCTCGCGGCGACAAATGAGCTTCCTTTTTGTTGCGATGCAAATCTGATATAAAATGTTCCATCCCCATTTTCTATTACAACCGGATTTAGATTAGCAAAAGAATCATTGGTTAATTGAGTGATAGCACTCCCATTCTGAATAAGATATATGTTATTGCTATTTTCATAAACTAATGGGTTTGTGCCAGTTGGAGTCGTAATATCAGAAGTTGCGGTCGTTAATATTTCGCCATTATCATACAGCACATAATTTGCATTACCGTTTTTGTCCGCCTCAATATAATTTATACCATCTAATGTAGAGTCATTATTAAAGTAGGTATATACGTTCCCAATTTGGTATGAACCATCATCAAAAAAAGTAGCAACCGACGAATTGTCGGCATTTTTAACGAAACTCAGATAATTTGTACCTCCAACTATTTTCATGGAGTTG
>NZ_JAAVUT010000010.1 GCF_018449575.1 Sodalis sp. dw_96
TCCTCTCCCATATTGATCACCCTCGCGGCATCGGTTTTCGCCGGGGAGAGGATAGGAGAGGGCGCTCTGCTTGGCATTGCTCTGGTGTCGGGCGGTATTATTTCTCTGGCTTTCACAGGGCGCAGGCTTGCGGTTCCAAGCCTGCCGTTTGCCCTGGGGACCGGCTGTTTCATCGCCGCATATAGCGTGACAGACGGCATCGGCGTGCGCCTGTCCGGCGCCCCGACGGCATACACGGTATGGATGTGCGCCTTGTGGGGCGTCTTGATGCCGCCGGTATACATCGGCCTGCGCGGCGCGAGCAGTTTATTCACTGTTCGTCCCGGATTTATCACGGCCTTCATCGGCGGCCTGGTCTCTCTGCTGGCCTATGGCATCATCATCTACGCCATGTCCGGCGCACCCATGGGCGCGGTATCGGCATTGCGGGAAACCAGCGTGCTGTTTGCGGCGTTGATCGGTTATCTTTTCCTGGGCGAGACGCTGACGGTCCGAAAGATGCTGGCGTGCGCGGTGATAGCCATCGGCACGATCATCATCGGCTGACGGCCGCGTGGATCAGCGCCTTAACTCGGGCTGAGTAACCATCAAGTGATCTGCTATTGTGAAAAGCTATTGAGTGAAGAAGGCTGGCCGCAGCCCCACGGCTGTCAGGGCAGTAAATGACAATCAGGACAGGATAAAAAATGATGAAGATGTCTGAAAATCCAACCGTCGCCCTCATTGGTCCGGGGGCCATCGGCACCACCATTGCGGCGGCCCTTCATGAAGTGGGCCGCACGCCGACGATTTGCGGCCGCACGGCGCACGAGCGCCTGGTGCTGCGCGACGACAGCGGTAGCGTCGTCGTACCGGGACCGGTGCGTACTGATCCGGCCGAAATTAAGAACCCGTTCGACCTGGTTTTCCTCGCGGTCAAGTCGACACAGGTGGAGGCGGCGGCACCGTGGCTTTCCGCCTTGTGCAGCGCCGAGACGGTTGTCTGCGTGCTGCAAAACGGCGTTGAGCAAAAAGCGCTCGTCGCGCCGTACGTGTCCGGTGGCACGGTGCTGCCCTCGGTGGTGTGGTTTCCCGCTCAACGGGAACCGGACTCGGTATGGCTGCGCGCCAAAGCGCGTCTCACCTTGCCGGACACGCCGGCCACCGGCGTGGTGCTCGCGGCGTTACGCGACACCCGATGCTCGGTGGACGTCGCGGAGGATTTCACGTCCGTTGCGTGGCGCAAGCTGCTGCAGAACGCGGTGGCGGGTCTAATGGTGCTGACCGGTCGCCGTTCCGGCATGTTCACCCGAACCGACATCACCGAGCTGTCTCTGGCCTACCTGCGGGAATGTCTTGCGGTTGCCCGTGCGGAGGGCGCGACGCTGGGGGACGAAGTAGCCCAAGAGATCGTCGATAAATTTCATCAATCCCCGGCCGACCTGGGCACCTCCATCCTCGCCGACCGACAAGCCGGCCAGCCCCTGGAATGGGACTGCCGGAACGGGGTTGTGCAGCGATACGGCCGCGTTCATGGCATCCCTACGCCGTTAAGCGATCTGATCGTGCCGCTTTTGGCGGCCGCCAGCGACGGGCCTGGCTGAGATTTCTGCCGCGGAGTATGAACAGGGTTCAGGTTGCCGGCCTTTCGCGCCGCGGGGATCATTTAACGGGTCTATCAGAAGAGCGTTTTGACGGCACTCTTTAGCGGATTCTCAATCAACAGAATGGTCAGTCAGACGGGCAACCAGTTGGGTCAGGCGCAGAAACTCCTCAACCGCCAGCGATGGCAGGTCCTGGCACAGCGCCTCCTGAATAACATCGAGTTTTTGATTAATCTCCTGATATTGCTGCTGCCCGAAAGGCGTCAGGGACAGCAGGGAACGACGGGCATCCAGCGGATCGCGGGGATCACGCATCAAGCGGGTGCGTACAAGCCGCATCACGGTTCTGACCGCGTTGCTTTCTTCGATAGAGCCTTTCAACGCGCTGCTGCGAATATCGATTCCCGGCTGGCGGGCCACGATATCCATCAGCACAAACTGCGCGGCGCTCAGGCTGTCACCGCAGAAATCGCGCCAGATTTGTCGATACTGGCGGCAGGCCAGGCGCAGGAAAAACCAGGGATAGTGGGCGAGCGGGGGGATCGACGGGCTAAGGCTGTTTTCACGCACGCGGTGATAAGCAGGTTTAAGCGCCAGGCCCTGGCCGAGAGTTGCCCAGCTCAGCACCACCGCCGCCTGTTCGGAACGACTAAGCGGAGACATTAATTCCAGGCTGATTTGCTGCACCATCGGCACCATATCCTCGAGTATTTTCAGCGCGTCGGGATGTAAACTCAGGATGGCGCGCCGCGAGTCATTGCTGTCTTTGGTGCGCTCAACCAGACCCTGTTCCATCAGTCGTTTGAGGATCGGCCCGATGGTTGCCCGGTCAATACCGATGCGGTCGGCCAGATCGTAATGGCCCACGCCGGGACTGTGATAAAGCCCGGTTAACGTCAGAAATTGCGGTTGGGTAAAACTGTTGCCGATGGTACTACGCCACAGCGCAGAACTTTTTTGATCGGCGGCACCGAGTGCAAAGCCAGGTGTATCGAGCACATGCCCATTCATCTCAGGGCCTCAATAAAAAAATAATAAATGGCCATCACAGTGGCCACTATTCTTGGTTAAGAGTCATGGTTAATAGCGAAATTATTTCGTGCGCGCAGTAAAATTTCGCACCAAATTGGACAACAGTCGCGCCACATTATTATCGCCGTTATTGACCGGCAGCGCGCCGGCAAAAATGATTGAGCCGACCGAGAAGACCGCTCCTCCGCCGGGATGCTCGATTAATACCATATCCGAACGCACATTGCGATTATACAGCCCATTCAAACGGTTAGATACCGTGGTCACATCTTCCGGCACCGGCACATACCATTCGCTGTGCTGCTCCGAGGAGGCCAGGACCAGGGTATTGGCCGGCGTGCCCCAGCGTTTATCGGTGCGGTCGATTTCATCTCCGCTGGTACCGTTCATGATAAGGCCGAAGCCGCCGATCACGTCCTCGTCGATTCCGTCAAAAACCCACGCTAAATCAGCGTTATAGGATTGCGGACTCCGTCGATAGCCGGGCGCGTTGTTATCCCAGCCGTGCGCGCCCATGCCGACGCCAAACAGCTTGTTGGCGCTGCGACCGCGTGTACGCCAAATCCCGCCCAGCTCGCCGGTACCCGCGTGATAACGTTCACCGGGGCAAGCGTCCCAATGGCGTAATCCTTCTGATTTTCTGACCTCCACCACGTGCGGCATATCGGCAAACTGAGTGGTGACCCAGTAGAAACCGTCGCCGCCGAGATACATCAGCGCGCCACCCTCCCCGACGTGGTTTTCATAAGCATCCAGCATCTCACCGCTGTAATACTCGGGATGGGTGCCGGTTAACACCGTCTGATAGGGCTTTAACACGTCCCGCCATTCCTGATTAAGATCGTGCTCGGTCAAAATATCGAACGCCAGCCCCTGCTGATGCAGGAACCAGACGATATACAGGTCGGCCGAGAAACGACGCGGCGCGCCGAATCCCCAAAACCGGTAGGTAGGGCGAAAGTTCGGGATCGGCCGCAGAAAGCTGGAATAGGCCACGCCGGAGCCGTCGTTATGCAGGTCGTAATGACTTTTCCCCCATTCCTGATGGATAGCCACCAAATCTTCCCAACTGCCGGTTTGCACCGGAATTTCACTGCCTTGCTCGAAATCGCCTTCGGTAAGGTGCTCATTGGCGTAGGCCAGATAGGTATAGGTTGCCAGAATCAGCGCGATTTTTGCGGGTTCGGCATTAATGGCGGGCCTTAGCGCCAGCGGAATATAGTCGTCAGCCAGACCCCCGGCGCGCAGTCTAATGGCATAGACACCGCTGTTCAAGGTGGCGGGAAGGGTCACGTTCGCCGCCACCGGCCAGCAGGCATCGCTTAAGTCATCATCGTGAAAGTGGATGCTGTTGTATTGCTCCGGCGCCTGTTGCCAGGAGTGATACTGATTAGTCCAGCCGGGTCCGGTCATGGCACGGGTCGGCGCATTAATCAGCGCCAGCGGGATTCCACTGCCGCTGATATCGGGAACCGTCTGTAAACTCATCTGTTGCTCAAATGCCCACTGGGCTATCAACGCACCATCGCTGTATATTTTCGGCGCGGCGATTTTGCCGTTATAGGGCTGACGGGGAAAGAGCTGATTGTCAATTTTCTCGAGCCATCCGGTTGCCAGCAGCACCTGACTTTGACCACCAAGAGGGATGCCGTCGCCTTTTATCGAAGCCAGGGGGTGTAGCGCCGTTTTACCTTCAGTGTGAAAATCGACAGTCAATTCGCTGCCCCGCGGGTTGATACGCAGAGTGATGTTGAACCACTGATGTGACGGTAGCGGCTGTTCCATCGCCAGCACCGACGTTCCATGCTGCGACAGTGTAAGGCAGCCGGCGGTAGACAATCCAACACACACACCGGCTTCCGGCAGGCTGAAGATGCCCTGGAATTCATGACGACGCGGCAGGGTGGGCCAGAGGGAAAATGTGACTTCAATAGACTGTCCCAACGATAAGGCGCGCTGGCTTATCGCGTAGGAACCTATCGGCGTATCGTACTCTTTGACCTTTAACGCCAGCGGCGCGAACTCGCTGATTTCTTCATAGACAAATCCGGGACCGACCGGATTTTCATCGCCATGCAACAGGCGAACCAGACTCAGTTGCACGTCCTCGACGCTACTGCTTGCCATCACGTCAATGCTTTCTCCGGCGCGACAGCTCAGGGAGGAGAGATAACCGATAAGATACATATTCACTCCTTAACGAGATTTATGGATGTAGAAACGCACCGCTTCCAGCGCGGCGGCCATCACCAGTACGCCCCCAGTGATAATGCCGCTCAGCTCGGTGCCGATATCCAGCAGGATCAGCCCGTTACGCAGCACGCCAATCAGCCACACTCCCACCAGCACCCGCCAGATGCTGCCTTTACCGCCGGTGAAAGGGATACCGCCGAGCAGTACGGCGGTGAGGATGATCACCTCGAAGCCGTCTCCCAGCGTGCCGGACGGCGCACTGTCCAGTCGGGCGATTTGCAGCAGTCCGGCGATGCCCACGGCTGTGCCGGTCAGGGTATAAAGCGCGGTGACAATCTTTTTGACGCGGATTCCAATCAGGAACGCGGCACGGGGATTCACGCCAATCGCGATAATTTGCCGACCGATGGGAAAACGGGTCGTGGCTATCACGCTGAAGAGGCCGATGACGGCGGCGGCGATCACCAGATTAGGCAGGCCAAAGGTTGAACCGGACCCAAAATTGGCGAAGGCGTCGGGAAAGCCATAGATGGAGCCTTGACCGAGGTACTGAGCCAAACCGCGCGCGGCGGCCAGTCCGCCAAGGGTAACCACAATCGGCGAGAAATTAAGCATGCCGATCAAGAAACCGTTCAGCGCACCGGCGGCGGTGCCGACCGCCAGCCCGACTAAGATGCCGGGGAACAGGCCCCAGGCGTTGATTGTCAATCCTGCGGTAACGCCCACCAGCGCCAGCACCGACCCAACCGAAAGGTCAACATACCCAGCCATCATCAGCATGGCGAACACGGAAGCGACGATAAAGGTCGGGGCGTTTTGGGTGGCCACGGCCAGCAGGTTGCCCAGCGTGAAAAAGACGTCGCTTTGGGTAGAAAAAAAGATCATCAGGGCTACGGTTGCCACCGGCAGAATCCATTTGGTCGCCAGCAGCGCCAGTGATTTAAAATTCATCGGACTGCCGGAAGCCACAGAGGTCGCCAGAGGGCGGCGGGGCTGATTGGTGGTGGTCGACATAACGTTGTTCCTGTCTATTCAAAAGGGGTAAAAACGATACAAACCAGGGCCGGAAATGGGCCGATTGTTACCCTGGGACACAGGGCTTAGCCATGGGCAAGGGTGATCAATGCTTCTTCGCCCACGTCGGGTGACACGATTTCGCTGACCTGTCCGTCAACCAGCACGATGACCCTGTCCGCCAGCGCCACAATCTCTTCGGCGTCACTGGAAGCAAAGAACACGGCGCGATCCTTTAAAGCGGCATACGCGCGGATCAGTTGATACAGATCCTGTCGCGCGCCGACGTCAACGCCCTGAGTGGGTTCGTCCAGCAACAGCAGATGAGTGGCATCAATACCGGTCATCCAGCGGCCCACCATCAGTTTTTGCGCGTTACCGCCGGAGAACGTTTCAGCATCGCGGGTGGGTTCCGCAGGGACTAAGCCCACCATTTTTGCGGTCTTCTCAAAGGTTTCAGCTTCAATGGCGAGTGAGCGCCACGGATGGGACATGGCCGGGAAATGCGGCAGCAGCAGGTTTTCCTGTGCGCTCATCCCGCTGAACAGCGACTGTTCCTTGCGGTCTGAGGCCACCAGCGCCACGCCGCTGCGCCTCGCGAGCAGCGGATTTTTCAGATTGATCGGTTTGCCGTGCATCAGCAACTGACCTTTGCTGCGTCGCACTCCCGCCAAACCCTCAAGCAGATCGGTGCGTCCGGACCCAAGCAGGCCGAAAATACCGACGATTTCGCCGTCGTGCAGGCTGAGATCCACCGGTCCGGTCCAGCTTGACATATAGTTTTCGAGCCGGATAAAAGGCTGTCCATGGGTACGGGTTTGGCGTGCGCCCTGCGGTTCGCTTTCGGGAGAAATGGCATGAACCAGATCGCTCAAGGTGAGCTGATCGATGCTGCGTGTCCACAGCACGCTACCGTCGCGCAGCACCGTGGCCGAGTCGGCCACTTCAAGCACCTCACGCAGCAGGTGAGTGACATAAATCACCGTCAAACCGTGATCCTGGGCCAAGCGGCGCACCAGTTCCAGCAGGGCGGTGACTTCGTTTTCGCTCAGCGCCGCGGTGGGTTCATCGAGAATCAGCACCGAGGGCTCTTTAAGCAGGGCGCGGGCAATCTCGATAATCTGCTGCTCGCCCACGCTCAGGCTTTCCACCAGTCGCGAGGGGTCGAGATCCACTCCCAGCGATTCGAGGATTTCAATGCTGCGCTGTTTTTGCGCGCGGAACCGGATGGTTCCCAACGCGGAGCGCATTTCGTTACCCAGAAAAATGTTGTCGCTTATGGTGAGTGAACCAATCAGCTGAAAATGCTGATAAATGATGGCTGTTCCCGCCTCAAATGCCGATTTTGGCGTAAAGCTGTGCCAGACATGTTTACCGATAATCATTTCGCCGGAATCCGGCGTTATCGCTCCGCTGACACAGCCCAGCAGCGTGGATTTCCCCGCCCCGTTTGGCCCCAGCAGCGCATGGACCTCACCGGCTTTGAGATGAAGATCCACGCCTTTCAACACTTCGTGGGAAGCGAAGGATTTACGCAGATTTTTTATCTGCAAACCGCCGGCGGCGAGGTCGATGCTCATGGCTTAATCCTTATACTGGGCAATCAGCGCATCAAGCCGCTGCGGATTTTTCAACGTGCCCAGCTCAACGGAAGTTTCGTAATCTTTACGGCCTTTTCCGGTAATGGCGGCAATAGAGTTATCGATAATCGATTGCGCCAAATCGTCAAGCAGGATGGCGGCGGAAGCGCGGTATGCACCGCCTTTTTTCACCGCTTCCAGCCCTTCCACCGTGCCGTCCTGGCCGGCGATATAGACATCGGCCGGTTTGATGCCCGCATTGGTAAACGCGCGCAGCGCGCCCAGTGCCGCATCATCGTTAATACCGATAAACACGCGCAAATCCGGATGCTGACGCAGTGCATCTTCCGCAATCTGCAAACCGCAGGCCTGAGTGGCGCAATCCTGTTTGGACACCACTTTTAAACCGGCTTTATCAAATAGCGCCAAAGGTTGATCCCAGCGTCCGGCGAATCCGGTCAGGGGCGTTAAGGTGGTGACCGCCGCGGTGATCCCGCCATTCGGGTAGCGTTGCTTGACCCAGGCCAGCGCGTCTTCGCCTACCAATCTGCCGCTCTGAACGTTGTCAAAACCCACTGATCCATCGGCGTTGTCGCTGTGACCGGCATAAGTCAGCCATTTGGTACCTTGCTGTTGTGCCTGTTTACGCAGGCCGTTCAGTGCGGTGCCTTCCACCGGCAACACCACAATGGCATTTACGCGGCGGGTCACCCAACTTTCAATGGTGGCGCGCTGTGATTCGAGATTGCTTTGTTGCGTGTTATCCAACAGGACCTTAACGCAGCCATTTTTCTCGCCGGCTTTCACGACTTTCTTTTTCAGTGCGATGGCGAATTGCGACTCGCCGACCGGATGGCTAAAACCGATGGTATAGGTCTTTTCACAGGTTTTGGCCGCAGCCTCGGCGGCGGATGTCATGGCAAAAGTCGTCGTCACGACGGCGGTCGCTAACGTCAGCCCGCGATAAAAATGTGTTGATTGCATTGAAAACCTCTGATGTTGGTTCGTTATATAAGCAAGTGAACGAGGATGGGTGAAGCAGTGCAGGTGCGCTCTTTTGGCTCATTCCTTCGACGAATTTTTGTTCGACACTACCTTCTCAAATAAAAGTAACATAGAATGTGTAGCATGTAAATAGATCGAAATATGTTCAAATTAAACGCGCATCATTCAGGCTACTGACCAGTGGATCCTGTGGGATGGCGGGGAATAATGGCGCGTCAAATAGCGATAACGCCGGTATACGGAGCGTGGATGCAACGTGAAGCGTGGATTGATTTGTGTTGGCACCGCGGGAACGATGAATGTTAGACCGATAAAACATGCCATACATTCTATATTATAATTTGATAATCACGAGAAGGATGAACATTGCCTGGCGGTAAGTAAATTGATGCATGATTTATGCCATTTGACAGATCAGGCCAACATTAAAACCGCTCTCTTTAGACCCGATTGATGCGCCGCGCCGCAAAATGAGTGCCGACGAGTCATGGCCCTGCGGCAGAACATAATGTGCCGTATAGCCTGATCGGCAATGCACACTCAACGGCATCGATCCTGAGGCACTGCGACTTGAGGCGTTCTGCCAGCGCCTCGATGCGGAGGCGGGCTTGGCGCTGCCGCAAATGCATCCTTCACAATCTGGACATTTTCTTGTGCGCTTATCGAAATTTCTCCATTTCCCTTACATGTGATTGTGTCCAATCTAATCAGATACGTTGTGGACCCGCCGGTGATTCAGCCGATATCGACGTTCAAGGCGATATCCCAGGTGCCGGCGCCGTTTTTGGCCAGGCCAATCATCATCAGACCGAGCGCCTCGAGCGTCTGGGCCATATACAGGCCGCCGACATCGAACGGACGCAGCCCGAGACTCGCGATGAAGGTCGAGACGTGTGCCTTGGCTTCCGGATCGTCGGCTGCGATAAACGCGTCGAGGCGTCCACCCCGGGCAAGTACGTGGCCGAAGAGGGTATTGAACGCCTTCACGACATGCGCGCCGGCGGGGGCGCCCTTGGCGATCTCCTGCGCACCGGAACTGCCGTGGGGGGTGACGAGGCCCGAGAGGTCGGCGGCAACCGGGTTGGTGATGTCGATGATCACCTTGCCGACAAGCGCGTCCCCGTAATCCGCCACCACCGACGCCGCACTGCTGTACGGCACGGCAAGGATGACGATGTCGCCCGCCGGCGCGGCGCCGTACCTCCCTGGGGTCGCTCCGGCTGCAAGCCGGTCGGCCAACGCCCGCGCCTTGGCGGGGTCGCGGCTGACCACCTCGACGCGGTGTCCGGCCTTGACGGTACGACCCGCGATCGCCGCGGCCATGCCTCCTGAACCGATGATACTGATAGTGCTCATGTGCGGTTTCCTCGTGAGTTGGGGTATTGCCTGCGTCTGCCCATCAGCCGGCAGGGAAGTAATGGCCGTTGTCCAAATCGGCGAGCAGCCCGGGCTGAGCGGGTTCCCAGCCGAGGACCTGGCGCGTGATGGCGTTGGACGCCGGGACATCCAGCGTGACCAAATTCGCGAGGAAACCAAAGTATCCCGGCAGCATCAGTACGTCCGCGGGAATGCTCACGGCCGGCAGATTCAGGCGGTTGCCAATGGCCTCGGCGATCTCGCGGAACGAGACGCCCTCGTCGCCGACCGCGTGCCAATTTCTGCCGGCTGGGCCCTTCTCCAGCGCCAGGCGGAATAAGGAGGCGAGGTCGCGGCTGTGCACGGCGGACCATCGGTTCTCGCCGTCTCCGGGGTAGCCGACGACGCCCTTTTCCTTCGCGAGCCCGATCAGCAGCGGGATGAAGCCGGCATTATCGGTCGTGCTGTGCATGATGGTAGGGATCCGCACGATTGAAGACCGCACGCCCTGCTCGGCGAGGCCGATTACGGTGGTTTCTACGACGTTACGAACCCGCAGGGTACCCTTGTACGCATCGCCGCCGGGAAGAGGCGGGTCCTCCTCGGTGGCCGGCCGGCCCAGGTTTTCCCACCCGGGCGAGCCAATGCTCCCCGACACGACCAGCGCCTTTCCGGTTCCCGCCAGCGCCTCGCCGTACGCGAGCATGATCTGGAGCTCAGCGGCCGCCACGGCGTTAATCCCGCCGGAGGGAAGCAGGTCTTGCCTGTGCGCGACGTGGATGACGCCGTCGGACGCCGCCGCCGCCGCCTTGAGCCCGTCGAGATCCTCGAGGCTGCCGCGACGCACCTCCGCGCCGAGCGCGGACACCGCCGCCGCGGCCGTATCGGACCGGGCCAGGGCGGTGACCTCGTGGCCGGCGGCGGCGAGCTCGGAGATGATGTACGGACCGGAATGGCCTGTTCCACCAGTAACAAATACGTGCATGTGAGTGCTCCTTGTGAGCGATGTGGTGCGAAAAAGTGGTGCTACGGCTGTGCTCAACATCTAAGCCATGCTAACCAGATCACTTGCAATAAACAAGTGATATTACTTTTAATAAGCAAGTAAACAATGGAGTTTGCTTGCGTCATGCAAGCGATGTTAAGATTTAGCCATGAAAACGACGAGTAAAGAAGTTCGGTCCCACTGCGCAGTAAACTACGGCGTGGAGATCTTCGGCGACCGGTGGTCGCTCTTGATCATTCGCGACATCGTTTTTGCCGGCAAGAAGACGTATGGCGAGTTCCTGAAATCGGAAGAGGGAATCGCGACCAACATCCTGGCTTCCCGCCTTGCCTTTCTTGAGGAGCAAGGGATTCTCTCGAGGGCGCCCAGCCCCGACGACAGGCGCAGGGACTTCTACACTCTGACCGAGAAAGGCCTGGACCTCATTCCCATCGTGCTTAACATAGTCATTTGGAGCGCGAAGCACGATTCGGAGTCGTACGTGCGGCGCAGCAAGGAGTGGGTTGCTCGATTAAGCCAAAACCCCACGCAGGTGAGCGAAGAGGTGAAAGCGCTGGTCCGCAATGGCGGATGTATGTTTCCTGATAGCGAGGAATGAGCAAGACGGCAAGCATGCCCTGTCACGCGCACGAACGAACGGCGTGAAAATTACGGCCGCTACGCCGGGAATGCCGGCCACCAGACTGTCGAGCCGAAACGATAAGCTGGAAAATATTCCGCCTGTTCCCAAACAAAAAAACAAAAAGCCCGGCTCAGTTCCCTGAAGCGGGCTTTTCCAGAATTTTGGCTCCTCTAACTGGACCTGAATCCATACGCTAATAATTTGTTGAGAAAACATTATTTTATATATGACCAAATGGTATGGACATAATTTTGGACATATTCTAATGCGGAGGCAAGAGATTTTAATTTGCTTTAATAGTATTTGGGGGGCGTAGTATGACCGGATGGTGCCCGAAATCAAAGAGGGAAAAATACAAAGCCTGATGGCCTACCGTGGGCCCATTTCGTTACCCAGAAAAATGTTGTCGCTAATGGTGAGTGAGCCAATCAGCTGAAAATGCTGGTAAATGATGGCTGTTCCTGTCTCAAATGCCGATTTCGGCGTGAAGCTGTGCCAGAGATGTTTACCGATAATCATTTCGCCGGAATCCGGCGTTATCGCGCCGCTGACACAGCCCAGCAGCGTGGATTTTGCCGCCCCGTTCGGCCCCAGCAGCGCATGGACCTCACCGGCTTTGAGATGAAGATCAACACCTTTTAACACTTCCTGAGTATAGGTCTTATCACAGGTGTCGGCCGCGGCCTCTGCGGCAGGCGCCGTGGCAAAAGCGCCGGTCACGACGGCGGCTAACATCAGCCCGCGATTAAAAGATGTTGATGGCATAGAAACCCCTGATGTTGATTCGTTAAATACGCAGGTAAACGGCGATGGGTGAAGCAGTGCCAGAGTGCTCTTTTGGCGCATTCCTCTGGCGCATTTGAATAGGCTGAAATATGTCCAAATTTACCCTGTGATAGCCAGGAGTCATGCCAATGAATCCCATGGGTGACGGGCCCTTGATCACGGGCTAAAGAGCCAATATTGGGATATGAGAAGCGTTATAGCCGGGCGAAGCGCCATTTGCTCGTAGGGTTGCAATGAGACGAAGGGACGCGAGAGGGCAATGAAAACATGCTACATATTCTATAATTCATAAAGGCCCACGTTGAATGAAGGGTAAAGCGTGCCGTGGGGCAAGAGAATGTACGCAGGTTTTATGCCATTTAAAGCTCCTGCAGAAAATAGAGTCCTGCCGAGCGGAAGAAGAGGAAGCCGTGAGAGGGTCGCGGGTAGCTCTGATTCAGGTAAAAAAACCTTTGAACATTCCGTTTTGACGTCAGCTCAACAATGATGTATGCATGTGCCAGAGCGTATTTGTAAAGGCGAAGAGGAGAGCCTCCTAGCGCCAGCTTGCGTCCTGCGCGAGAATTTTTTGCAATATCATATGGAAGGCTTCATTGTTATTATCCCTTCGCCAAATAAAATACAAAATATTATCCAACGGATAACCGCAGTCCAATTCACGGTATACCACGTTGTCCAATTTGAACGTTGACGCGCTCTGTGGCACAAGGGCCACGCCGAAGTTGACATTCACCAATGAAAGAATATTCACTGTACTGCTTTCGTAAAGAACATAATTGGGTTTAACATCCGCGCGGTCAAAAGCCTGAGTTAATAAATCATAAAAAGGTTTCCAGGAAACGGAATACATGATGACAGATTGATTTTCTAGATCTTCCAGTCTTATTTTTGAATGAGACGTCAATGGATGATCTTTAGGTAGGGCTGCGATAAAGGGCTCATGAATACAAACATGGCTTTCAATAATAGAGCGCGTAGGAACAATACGTGAAATGCCCAAATCAGTCTGCTGTGAATAGACTGACTCTAACAAATCATAGGTTGAGAGCTGTAGCAGAGAGATTTTTATGTAGGGATGCTCATCTCTGAGCATAGCCAGAGTTCGGGGTAAATATTGATAAAATGCATTGGCGACAAACCCCAATGAAACCGAACCCTCCTCACCGTTGGCGATTCTTTTGGTAATTTGTTCTACTTGGTGGATGTGCTCTAATAATTTACTTGCCTCCCGATAAAAAATTTTCCCCGCCGCGGTTAATGAGACCGAGCGTGTACTGCGATCGATAAGTTTGACATTTAACTGATATTCCAGTAACTGAATCTGACGCGTTAACGGTGGTTGACTCATATTAAGAGTATGAGCTGCCCGACGGAAATTCAATTCCGTCGCTACCGTCACAAAACAGCGCAGTTGATTCATATTGAGCATACATGATCCCAATGAGTGTCTCGGTAAATGCTTTTCCAGTAAACCTATGTTAAAAAAAATTTTTTGGCAATCTCAGGTGACAATAGTGTGATACCGTTCAAAAAAAATAACGGTGTTTTATCTTTTATATCAACCGGCAATGGTGGTGATTTATCATGTAACATAATGATTATTATAAACAATATTTTTTTGACTTTTTGTCGTGGTGATCGATGTCACACTATAAATTATTTTTTATTCTAATTTTGGTATCAATTGTGACAACAAGTAGATTAGACAGAAGGGCATTGGGTAAGCATTCTAAGTGAAATAACGACATTCAATTAATGATGGGTAGATTTAATTGAATTACATTTTCGCCAAGGAGTTTTCAATGCCAATTATTAATCGAGTTGAAGTCATTGAGTTTAGCTATGATGTCAAAGATATGGGGGCGGCTTTTAAAAATGCGCATAATCACGTTGGCTACGTTAAAGGATCAACCCTGAGATTGTCTAAATACGCGCTGGTGGTGGACTGTGATGACGGCTCGCGAGGTGAATACGTGGCCCTGTGGGGCGGCACCAAACCGGCTTTGGCGCAAACATTGATGCTTGCCGGCGATTTACCTGGGCGAGACTCGGATCAACGGGAAGCATTCTATACGGAATGGAATCGCCGTCTTTGCCATATGGACCATATGGGACAAGGGCCGGTGGATATCGTGTTATGGGATCTTGCCGGTAAACAATGCGGGAAATCCATTTCACGTATGATTGGTCAGTATCGCGATAAACTTCCCGCCTACGCCAGCACATATCACGGCGACGAGGGAATGTTTGATAGCAATGCAGCGTTTACCGACTTTGCCGCGGCTTGTTATGACATGGGCTATCGCGCGTTTAAACATCATGGCTGGTTTGATGGCGATGCACAGCGCGAGGCGTCGTTGATCCGGGCGCTGGGTAATGCCGTAGGCGATAAGATGAAGTTGATGTATGACGCCGCCTCCGATTTAAAAACGTTTGCCGATGCTTTATATGTAGGGCACGCCTGCGATGACGCCAACTTTTTCTGGTATGAAGATCCTTATCGGGATAACTCATTGTCCGCATTTTCCCATAAAAAATTAAGAAGCTTAATTAAAACCCCGTTGTTGATTACCGAGCATGTGCGGGCATTGGAAGCAAAATGTGATTTTATCCTGGCCGGAGGAACGGACTTTGTCCGCGTCGATCCTGAATATGATATGGGCATCACCGGGGCGCTGAAAACCGCGCATATGGCGGAAGCCTTCGGGCTTGACGTCGAGATCCACGCGCCGGGGCCGGCTCATCGACAACTGATGGCTTCGATCCGCAATACCAACTTTTATGAACTGGCGGAAGTGGGGCCCAAATTGAAGAATATTTTACCCCCTTGCTATGCGTGCGGTTATCAAGATGAATTGGATTCAATAGACAGCCAAGGGCGAGTGACGGTACCTGATGGTCCGGGCCTGGGCGTGACATATGATTGGGAATGGCTTAATGCCCATGCCACTCAACGGCACGTGTTTGAAAAATAATATATTTAAGCCGACAGAAAATTCAACCCGTTGCAAAAGCATAATGATTGGCTGGGCTTGATGCTCAGCTTTTTAAGAGAGTATTTATGAATAACGCATATTTCGCAGGTGTTAATGCCGCAGCCCTGACAGCCTTGAACAAGGATTTATCGGTTAATTATGAAAAGTCGGTAGCCCATGCTCATTGGCTGTTGAATAATGGATGTAACGGATTGGCGGTGTTGGGCACCACCGCAGAAACACATTCCTTGAGTCTTAATGAGCGAGAAATGCTGCTGGAAAGAATGGTGGATGGCGATATCCCCGCTGAAAAAATGTTACCGGGGACCAGCACATGCGATATTCCCAGTACGGTGAGATTAACCCGGCATGCGGAGCGAATGGGGTGTAAAGGGGTTTTATTATTGCCGCCATTTTATTATAAATCACCTTCTGTTACCGGGTTGCTAAATTATTACAGTGAAGTCATTGAACGCGTGGGTGGGGATATAAAAATCTACCTCTATCATTTTCCGCAGCAATCGTCAATTCCTATTACAATAGATTTGATTGAACTTTTAATAAAAAAGTATCCGCATAAGATAAAAGGAGTGAAAGATAGCAGCGGTGATTTTGAAAATACCCGGGCTTATATTGACAATTTTTCTAAAGAGGGTTTCGAAGTCTATTCAGGCGCTGACGCAAGTTTCCAATCGGTACTAAAAATAGGAGGCGCTGGCTGTATAACAGCAACAACTAATATTGCATCGTCTTTGGCTGCTAAGATCTATGCTCATTACCAAAGCGAGCAAGGCAGCAAAGCGCAGGAGAAATTGGCGGCGGTTAGGAATATCGTGTCTTTGGGCGATACCATTCCTACAGTGAAAACGCTGCTGAGCTATATCTTAAACGATAGTACCTGGGAGACTGTTCGTCCTCCTCTTTGCCCCCTGGCAACGTCTCTAAAGACACAAATTCTTTCATCTTATAGAGAATTGATTTAATCATAATAATAAATTTGCGGGAGTGTCACGATGGACGCTTTAGTAAAGAAAACCAATATAAGATATACGATGCTGGTGTTTATTGGCGCCGCCATGCTGGTTAATTTTATCGACAGGGCAACGCTGTCGGTCGCCGCCCCGCTGATGAGCAAAGAGTTAGGGTTCGATGCGGCGGCGATGGGATGGGCATTTTCCGCCTTTGGCTGGGCCTATATGATATTCCAGATACCCGGCGGCGTCTTGCTGGACAAATACGGTTCACGATTGGTTTATGGTATCGCGGTCATCGTATGGTCGGTTTTCACCTTTTTACAAGGAGTCGTTTATATATTCCCTTCTGCTTTTCTAATGCTATTTATATTCCGCTTTTTCATGGGAATGGCCGAGGCTCCGGGAACACCGGCCAGTAGCCGTTTAACGGTTCAATGGTTTCCTAACAATGAACGCGGATTTGCAACTTCCATATATCAAACGATGCCTTATGTTGCACTGGGTGTCTTTACACCGGTGTTGACCTATTTTATCCATACGTTCAGCTGGCATTATGCATTTTATTCTTCCGGGCTCCTTGGGACAGTATTCGGCATTATATGGCTGGTATATGTCCGCGACCCGGTAAAACATAAAAAAGTGAACATGGCGGAAATCGAGTACATCAAAGAAGGGGGTGGGATACCGGCGTTAGGTTCAGAAGAGCGGGGAAGTAAGCCAAAAATAACCTGGCCTCAGGTCAAAGCAATGTGCTGCAACAGAATGATGATTGGGGTTTATATCGGTCAATTCAGCTTAACATCGATAACCTGGTTTTTCTTCACGTGGTTCCCGACTTATCTCTACGAAGCTAAAGGAATGTCAATCATTAAGGTTGGCTTGGTTGCCGCTATTCCGGCATTGGCAGGGTTTATTGGCGGAATTGTCGGGGGAGTGCTGTCCGATTATTTACTGCGTCGGGGATCCAGTCTAACGTTTGCACGAAAATTTCCTATCATATTGGGCATGTTATTGTCCTGTACCATCATCATTGCCAATTATACTCAGTCGGACGTCATTGTGGTCTTGGCGATGAGCGTGGCTTTTTTCTCCAAAGGATTCGGCAATCTGGGCTGGTGCGTTTTGAGCGACACCTCGCCAAAAGAAGCTATCGGTTTGGCGGGCGGGATATTCAATACCTTCGGAAATATCGCAGGGATTTTAACGCCCCTGGTGATTGGCTTTATATTGAAGGCAACCCATTCATTTGATCTGGCGATACTCTATGTCGGTTCTATGGGTATTATTGGTGCAGTATCCTATATCTTTATCGTAGGGCCGCTCACGCGACAGGAATTGAAGACAACAACGGCAAAATCGGTTACTACGAAACGTTTGGTTTAACGTAAATTATAAATAATAGTGATTTAAGGAAATAAAATGCCTAATGTGATAATCAGTTTTTTAGCCGGTAGAGATTTAAATCAAAAAAGAGACATGGTGGAGAAAGTTACCGAAGCATTAATGAGTTCTTTAGGATGCCAGCGTGATTCTGTGCATATTGTGATGCATGAAATCACCGAAGAGCAGACCGCCCATGGCGGCATATTGCGCTGCGATAAGAAATAAACAATCCGTTACTAAATTCGGCGGACGAAAAAATTATAAATTACACCTAAATCATCATGAAAAAGGATTCATGAAATTTTGTGGTATTCATGTACTTATCACTCTACTGCCCTGAGATACTGCTATGGAATATCAAGTGAATTTACAAAAAGAAAAAAGGACCAGAATAAGATTTGTTATTTTGATTTTCCTTTTCTCCGCCACGGTTTTTAATTATATCGATAGAGCAACATTATCTGTGGCCGCCCCTTTTATCAGTAAAGAGTTAGGATTCGACGCGGCGACCATGGGATGGGCGTTTTCTGCCTTTGGCTGGGCCTATGTCGCTTTTCAATTACCGGGTGGTTGGCTATTGGATAAATATGGTGCCAGATTAGTCTATGGTTATGGGCTGATTGTTTGGTCATTATTGACTTTTTTACAAGGTTACGTTCATTTGTTTTCCAATGCCTTTCTGATCCTGTTCGGACTGCGGTTCCTCATGGGTATGGTTGAGGCTCCGGCTTTTCCCGCTAATAGCCGGCTTAGCGTTCAATGGTTCCCTAATAACGAGCGCGCCTTTGTAACATCGGTCTATTCGGCCGCGCAATATATTGCCCTTGGCATATTTACGCCGATTATGACATTTATTCTTAAAAATTGGAGCTGGCATTCTATCTTCCACTGGGCCGGTGGCAGCGGCATGGTTTTAGGCGCATTGTGGTTATGGTATGTGCGCGATCCTCGGAAACATGAAGGCGTTAACAGTGCTGAATTAGAGTATATCAGAGACGGCGGTGGTATTCCTGATCTCAGCTCTGATGATAAAAAAACGTCGATTAGCCTAAAACAATTAAGAATGTTGGTTTGCAATCGAATGATGATAGGCGTTTATATTGGTCAGTTTTGCCTCACCGCTATCACTTGGTTTTTCCTGACCTGGTTCCCGACTTATCTCTACTTGGCAAGGAACATGTCCATCATAAAGGTAGGATTAGTGGCTTCAATCCCCGCAGTGGCTGGTTTTATCGGCGGATTGATGGGCGGGGTTTTTTCAGATTTTCTCTTGAGAAAAGGGTATAGCTTAACCGTAGCAAGAAAGATCCCGATTATGGCGGGTATGATTTTTTCATGCATCATTATTTTGGCTAATTATGTTCAGTCTGATGTGGCCGTCGTCATCGTCATGAGTATAGCCTTCTTCTCAAAGGGATTTGGCAATATCGGCTGGTGTATTCTTAGTGATACCTCACCTCAGGAGGTACTGGGTGTGGCTGGCGGCGTATTTAACTTTTTCGGAAATATCGCCAGTATTGTTACTCCTTTATGCATCGGTTTTATTCTTTCACGAACCGGATCATTTAATCTTGCCATATTGTATGTGGGGGCCATGGGCATGTTAGGCGCCATTTCTTATTTGTTTATCGTGGGTCCATTAAAGCGACTTGAATTACGCCCTGGCCATCAAAATGCATAGGGTAGAAAAAGGTCATACCCGGTTGTCCTTTTTAAAGTCCCAAATCAAAACCAGCACGCGTTTCACTCTGGTGCTCTTTGCGTTGGGGGTACGGCTGGGATTGGCGGAAGCCGTAAATGCGGGTATTACCACGGTCCATAACCGGGCACACAATATTCGCCAGCCTGCTTTTGCCGATGCAGACATTCGGCAGCTTAGTTCTTCATTGCAAATGGTGCAATCCGCCACGCCAGTGATACCGTTATCGCCGACGCAAGAATAATCAAAAAAGCGGGCAGTCTGGTGGAAATCGATATCACCGCGCTAGCGGCTGAGTCGGCGCAGAGGGTGGGGGAAGCGGCGTTGGAAGGAAGCAGGCAAGTTTAGGGCGTACTCTGGCTCGATAACGGCAAAAAGCCCACTCATGTTTCCCTCGGTGGGTTTTTCTCACTATGGCGCATCTGATTGAATTCAAGATTTGAATTATTCAAACGTTGGGCTTCAATCCTGATGCTCACTTGCGGGATGCCAGGTCCCGCAGCCGCAAGCGCCAGGGCGAGTGAGGACGAAACTGCTCTTGCATCATGCCCATAAAGGCCCGGATCCGTTCCGGTAGCCCCGCGCTTTGGTGAGTCAATGCCACCACATTCGCATCGGGCGGTTTCCAGTCCGGCAACAATTGCACCAGCATGCCCTGCGCCAACGCATCGGCGACATCCCATTCCGAACGCATAATGATGCCCAATCCTTCCGCCGCCCATTGGCGGATCACTTCGCCGTCATTGCTGATCAATACCGGCTGTGTGCGGATATTGACGGTGGTCCGCCGCTGGCGGAACTGCCACAGGGTGACATCCTCATTATTTTCATGCAGGGCGATGGTGGGCATTATCGCCAAATCACTGGGGTGTTCAGGCAAACCATGGCGCTCGACAAAACCGGGAGAGGCGCAGGCTATGCGCCGGTTAGGCGCAATGTAATGGCTAATCAAATTTGAAGAGCGCAGCTCGCCGATATGGATCACCAGATCAAAACGGTCGCTACTGGCCACCAGCGGCTGATCGGAGAGTGTCATCCTGATCTCCACCTCTGGATAACGCTGGCGAAACGCGGCAACCACCGAGGCGACATAACGCCGGCCGAAACCAAACGGGGCATTATTGGTCAGCTTGCCCACCATGCCATGACGCCGGGCGTGAAGCTCCTCCAGCAGAACGTTGAACTGGTCGATGATGCCGATACCGCGTCGGCAAAGCAGCTCGCCTTCATCGGTGAATTGCAATTGGCGCGCCGAACGATCCAATAGCTGGATTCCCAGCCGCGTTGAGTGGCTGGAAGACGCATGAAGTCCGCGGTTGGGTCCCTAAATGGGAGCAACCTCCTCATTATGAGATCAAGACCACCAGTAATTCTCGCTCGGTGCTAAAAATTCTGGAATCTCAGGAGGGATGGGTAGAACTCAGGATTGCACGGACGGGCGAGTTGTTCACGCTGCTACACCGTCCCGAGGGTATCAGGGAGTGACGGATCATCGATCAGGTGATCCGCCCCGATCTGCCCGAGCGGCTTAATGTTGGTGTTACCGCCTATTCTGACTACAGTTCACTGCGTACTTTTCCCGACTACAATATCAAGGGGGCGCCGGAACAAAAAGCGGATCTGGTGGCACAAATTGAGCGTATCGATTTTCGTCGGCCAAAAATGAGTGAGCGATTCCCCATCGCTAATCTTGATGCACCGCTCGAGGGCCCAATCGGGCCGATGGTCCAGGCTCGGCGCGACGATTTTATGTCCGATTGAAGATTTTGCCGCTAACATTGTCAGCCTGTTTATATATCTGCTCCGGGATCGCGGGAGGCGGAGCGGACGAAATTATCCTGCCGGGTTTCAATGTCACGCGGATATGGTGCCTTTTTTTGCCGCGAGGGTGACGGAACCGGCGTAATATATGTGGTCTCCATTTTACGTCCCGGCAACTGCGCCTAGAAATATTTCATAATATTTTAAATTGACAGCACTATATGGTAACGAAGTAGGGAAAAATGAATACATTTTTTTAAAATTAATTTAGCAGACAGAAAACTTTACCGTCATTTCGCTACTCAAGCATTTTTTGCCTACAGATTGGTAATTCGATGAATTATTATTTTCCAGTGCACAAAAATATTTCGAATCTAGATGGCTTGGCTTTTTCTAAAAGTCAGCGATATGTATTTCATATGTTTGATCATAAAAAAGTATTAAAACAGAGGATAGAACATGAGTATTAATCTCAAAACATTGGTTGAGCCTTTGATACTAAGGAATGGTGCCGTTATTCAAAGCAGAATAGCCATGGCTCCAATGGTAGTGGAAGGATCTACCAGAGATGGGGTTGTTTCCCAGCAAGACATAGACTATTTTCAAACGCGCTCTAATGTTGCCGGGCTGATAATTACCGGTGCGGCAGTTGTTAATGAAAATGGTCGCGGATTTAACCATCAGCTCTCAGTCTCTGATGATAAACATATAAAAGGATTAGCCAATTTAGCTAAAGCTATTAAAGGGAACGGCAGTAAAGCTATTCTACAAATTTATCATTGCGGACGAGAGGCGGCGGTTGCTTATGCGGCACTCGGGGAAGTGATTGCCCCCAGTGCCATTGATTTTCCATTTCTTTCCTATGTTCCCCGCGAAATGACGTCAGGTGAAATAGATGAAATTATAAAGGATTTCGGCCATGCGACAAAAAGGGCCATTATGGCTGGATTCGATGGCATTGAAATCCATGGTGCAAATCATTATCTGATTCAGCAGTTTTTTTCCGCATATTCTAACCATCGAATCGACAAATGGGGTGGAAGTTTAAAAAATCGGATGAACTTTCCCTTAGCTGTGGTTGAGGAAGTCAAAAGCGTCGTTGAAGAGTTTGCCAAAAAGGACTTCATCATCGGCTATCGATTTTCACCGCAAGAAATCCATGGAGAAAATATAGGCTATTCTTTTGAGGACGTTCTTCAATTAGTTGAAGAAGTCATCAAACGTAAAGTAGATTATGTCCATCTTTCTATTTTCAGCAACTATGATGCGCAGCCTTCAGGAACATCAGAATCGTTTGGCCAGCTCGTTAAAAAACAAGCAAATGGCCGGTGTGCGGTCCTTATAATCTCAAATGTGTTTTCTGCAGCAGATGCTGCAAAGGCACTGGCGCATGGTGATATTGTGGCAATTGGCCGAGAAGCCTTAATTGAGCCGGAGTTTGCACTGAAAATTAAAGAAAACCGAATAAATGAAATTGCATGTGAAATATCGAAGGAGTCTTTTCCTGGATTAGCATTGCCCGAAAAATTAACTGAATGGTATTTATCGAAAAATTGTGTGCTGCCCCCCTTACCAGGGTTGGATTCCTTAAGATAAGCCAAGGGTAGCGAGAATGTGAAGTGCTGCATGACTTCGGCCAATGCAGGCTCCTCGCGTTGTTATGCAGGTGACTGCGCTGGCTGCCGGGGGATCGGAAGTATTCGCCGGCGCCGCATTGGCCCTCAAGATTGCCTATCCTGATATCTGAAACGGCAAAGGCTGAATCCGTAGCATTCTTCCGATTGGTCATCGCCGAAGCTTCACATTTTCCGGATTTGGGTCAGGTTATGCGTCTTCACGCCCAGCAACCTTATTTCATACAGATTGCTCAATATCTTGAACAGGCTTGTGCACAAGGCCTGTTGGATATTGCGGATCGCGACCTGGCCATTAGACAGCTTTTTGCAATGATCAATGACATTGTTTTCTGGCCAAAGCTCTGGGACTGCAACATAGTACTCGATCAAGAAGAGACTGACCGCGTGGTCGTCGAAGCTGTTGAGACTTTTGTCACTCGTTACGCCAAAAGATAGCGCTTTGTTCGCAACAACACGACAGGGACACCGACAAATGCTGGCCTGGATGGCATCTTTTGGAACGGTGGTGCGTATCGGTGTCGAATGTACGGGCTCATACGGCGCAGGATTGCTGCGTTAGCTTTAAAAAGCCGGAACTGAAGTCCTGGAGGTCATGTCACCGGTTAAAATGGAACGTCGTAAGCGAGGTAAAAGCGACACGATCGATGCAGATAGTTCCGTACACGCTGCTTCCTCACGTATACGTACCGTCACACCTAAAACACGTAGCGGAATTATTGAAGCGCTGCCTGTGCTGAAGGCATGCCGTAAAACGGCTATAGCTGCACGACGTAATGCACTACAGATGATCCAGATGAATATCGTTGCATGTTTCGCCCCTTTCCGATCGCCGAAATCAGTGATCGCAATCAGCGAAATAAGCAATATCGTTTTTGCACCGGATGAGTTGCGTGATCAAATTCGACATGCCCCAGGCTCACAGCAAAGCCATAAGAGTGAGGGAGCATAATGGTAGGGTGGGTCTCAATGGTTCGTTAAGGGTTGCCCATGTTCTCAAATCCATGTTGCCGGAAATGTTGGAAGCACTGATCCGTCGATATCGAGCTGCAACGTTACCGGAAAACGCCCTGATTAACCGCTAATCTGTATGTGCGGCTATTTTATCCAGGCAACGCGAGATCGCCATCCGCTTACAGAATTTGTGACTAGCATATCAATTTTTATGCGATTTTATTGCTTATCTCTGCGTATATTGTCAATCCGGTAAGTCAATTGCGTTGGCAATAGAAACGATTAAAGGTAAAACCACAGGTAAAAAGATAACAAACATATGTGTTATCAAATGCAAAAAAAATACCTACCGTCTCCGATAGGTCAATAGAAAAACACCACTTCTGTGGATAGATACGAAAGCTTTAAGCACTATAAATCTTACTCGCTTTATAAGCAGGTGGTATGCAAAAAATGCTCAATACTTTGGGGTGGATACAATAAAATTTATAACCTCCTTTTTATGGTAAGCATAGGCACCCATTATATCACTCAAAATTAATTATTCATTAAAAATAAAGCGGCGAGAGTATTCACTCAACAATGAGGCATTTCATTTCTCCAGTAAAATATCAATCAAATGATTTTTCTTATTAATGTGATATTGTTCACAATTGGTTATTTTTATTTTAGTGATGCATTGGTAGTGCATCACTTTAAATAGGCGAAAACAACGAAATTCATAATATTCTTGCTCAAACAGGGAGTGATGATTCATCAGATATACTTATGTTTTAAACGTTGTCATGTCGAATAATAATATAGTGCACAGAATGCCAATAACACCATTGTAAAATGGTATACAACGTAAAAAGTTATCTGACAATTGATATATTATTTCCACAGGGGGAGGGGGTGGGCAAAAAAATAGGATTGGGGAAAAACGTCTATGAAGCTGCCCTCGAAAGGATTACGTGGATTTTTGATACTTTTCAGCGTGTAAGCGTATCCTTCTCTGGCGGCAAGGATTCTACCGCATTGTTGCACCTGGTGGCTGAAATTGCCCGACGAAAAAAGCGGACTTTCACTGTGCTCTTCATTGATTGGGAAGTGCAGTTTTCCTTTACAATTAACCATATCCAGAGAATGAAAGGACTCTACGCGGATTGTATCGAACACTTCTTTTGGGTAGCGTTGCCGCTGACAACGGTCAATGGCGTCTCCCAGTACCAATCCGAATGGATAGCCTGGCAACCAGGCACCGATTGGGTTCGTCAACCACCTGCTGATGCTATAACCGATCCCCTTTTTTTTCCGTTTTACCGACATGCCATGACTTTTGAGGCATTTGTTCCCGCGTTTGCGAGTTGGTTTGCACAAAAAAAAAGTGCGGCGATTTTAATCGGCATACGTACCGATGAATCACTCAATCGCTTTGCTGCGATCAGTTCTTATTCCAAACTTCGCTACGCAGATGATAAACCCTGGACAACGGCGTCACAAGAAGGTTTTGTTTATAATGCCTATCCTATTTACGACTGGAAAGTGAACGATATTTGGCATTTTTTTGCGAAATTCAAATGCATCTATAATCCGCTTTATGATCTCATGTTCCAAGCCGGCGTGCCATTTCGCGCGATGCGCATTTGCGAACCTTTCGGACCAGAACAACGCAAGGGGTTGTGGCTTTATCATGTACTTGAGCCTGACTTATGGGAAAAAGCATGCCTGCGCGTGGCTGGCGCTAATTCAGGCGCGCTCTATGCTAATCAAACCGGAAACTTTTATGGTAACCGCAAATTAACCAAACCGGCCCATCATAGCTGGAAAAGCTACGCTTTATTCTTGCTGAACAGCATGCCGCAGAAAACGTCGGAACATTACCGCAATAAGATTGCCATTTATTTGAAGTGGTACCAAAGCCGCGGTTTCCCGGTGGATATTCCCGATGAGCAGGAAAAGGATTTAAGCGCCAAAGATATCCCTTCCTGGCGCCGCATCTGTAAGACGCTTATTCGTAATGACTTTTGGTGCCATACGTTGTCATTCAGCCCTAACAAAGCGCAACACTATGACCGCTACCTGCAGCGTATGCAGGAAAAACGTAAGGAATGGGGGATTCTATGAAAATTGAGGATTTTTTCCAACCACTAGCCGACATGCTTACCACTATGACGGCGGATGAACGCATTGTGGCAATCAATACCCTGAAGCAATTTTTGCACGAGCAAAGCCCCTTCAATGAAGAGCCTGTCGACTGTATTCTTTGGGTTAAAGCTGACATGGTGGCGGCTAACGATTACAACCCTAATTCCATGGCACCGTCGGAAAAAAGATTGTTATTCACTTCTCTTGACACGGACGGTTATACTCAGCCGGTGGTGGTTTGTAAAGAAAAGGGCCAATATATTGTCGTGGACGGTTTTCACCGCAGTCTATTAGGAAAAGAAAAAAAAATTCTTCGTACCCGGTTGAAAGGTTACCTTCCCGTCACCTGTATCAGGGACAGCCAATCGGGCAAAACCGACCGCATCGCCGCCACCATTCGCCATAATCGTGCTCGAGGAAAGCACCAGATAATGGCTATGTCAGAGATTGTCAGGGATTTGTCACGATTAGGATGGAAAGATGACAAAATTTCTAAGGAATTAGGTATGGATGCTGATGAAGTGCTGAGGCTTAAGCAACTTACGGGATTAACAGAACTATTTGAAAACGGCGCGTTTTCCGAAGCGTGGACAGTTAAGTAACGCTTATTATTTCAAGAGTTTTATATATTTTTTAACAGCGAGTGAAATAGGTGATTGAAATTACAGAACCTAGAAAATAATCCATCTTCACCTGCTGTTAAACGACCAGCAAATGCAAGTCCTGGTCTGTACCATCACCAATAACCTCAGCTATAAAGCAGATAATATCCTGCTCTCAATATAAGTTTGTGGTAAATATTTATGATAGCTAGAATTTCAAAACGACGATCGCTGGTCTTAGGGATCCGCGTGGTTGCTGATAACATTACCTTCAGCAAGGAGTGCTACGATAAGGGATCCCAATAAAAATTAGCGGAACGTGCGATTTTCGTCGATAAAGTCTTTTTTGCTAAGTCACGATTTTTGTCATTGCATATGATAAAATTATGCAATGTAGCGTCAACAGCGAATGGGAATAAGATATTCACAGTGTATTAAACAAGTAGCAGAGCATTGGAATTCTGGTTGTGGATAGAAACGCTCAACATCATGGCCCTGACGGCGCGTCAATTCCAGAATTGGCATAGACGTATCATAGACCCACAAAATAAAATTTTGCAGTCCCTCGGCAAGTCCTTCATAGGTAAATTGCGCATATGTTCCCCCATTGAGCACAACTGTTTGTCCTTCCGAAATATACGCTGGCAGCAATTGGTTTGCCCATGCGGTAGTGTAATGAAGGATCATATCTTGGCGGCGCCCATTTGTTCCGCCAGGGACCAGGCAATTCAGTCCGTAAAGCCTAGGTGGCAAGGTTGTTGCTTTTTGCAGATACTGGTGCCAGAGCGGTGTCCTGATGTCTCGACGAAAAAAATCATCAATTTCCTCCAGGGAGCTGGAATAACTTTTGGTTATGCCGAACAGACGTGTTTCGGGCAAGATAACGAAATCGGGCTTAGGTAGACTGCCTGCTTTCGGTCGTAAAGGCGGACACAGCCCCGCCAAAGGCCAGTCTGCGGCGCAGCGGTAGGATCCCGGTGTTTGGGCAAATTGTCGCTTAAAAGCACGAGTGAAGATTTGCTGTGAGTCGAAATGATAATGATACCCGATATCCAGAATGGAGCGGCGTGTGAAGCGTAGTGCCAGTGCGGCCCGGGATAACCGTCGTGCCCGGGTATAGGCTCCGAGGGTATGGCCGGTGACCGACTTGAACATGCGTTGCAGATACCATTTGGAAAAGCCCGCCTTTGCGGCAACGTCATCCACAGAGAGAGGCTGATCCAAATTATCTTCTAACCAGTCCAGTAAGACGCTTATTATATTTAATTGGGCGGTGGACATGGTTTCTCTTGCCTTAAATTTTCAGCGCCAGTTGTCTGAATACAGTGCGCTTTAGCTCACGGCGGAACGCTTCATCCTGAGCTGCAGTCGGCGAAAAACGAACGATGAAAGGGCGGGTTGCTACTGTCATCGCGATCGAGCCAGTGAACACAAAGAAAAACAGCTCAGGATCGGTGTCACCGATGTCCCCGGCATCACGCGCTTTTTTGATCAATGGCAAAAGAAGATCATGGGGCGGTTTTATCAGCCGCTCGTAGACATATTCAGATCGCTCATCTTGCTGTGCGATTTCCTTCACCATAAATTTGGCCATAAGCGGGGTGTCACAAACCAGATCGATAAGTTGCTCCATCACATGACGAAAATACTCACCCTCCGATAGGGCACCATTATTTTCATGATCCATGGCAAGTATTATTGCAACAACTTGATCAGCTATTTGGTCAATGACCGCTTTCCACAAACCGAGCTTCGACCCGAAAAAATGAGAAAGTAGCGCGACATCGACATCGGCCACTGACGCAATCTGGCGTAAGCTCGAGCCTTCGAAACCATAGCTGGAAAAAATATTAAGTGCGGTCTCCAAGATCAGCGCGGATCTGGGCGTTTGCGATTTGCGCGGTCTGCCCCTTTGTCTACGAGGGTTGTCGACTGCCATCATTATCTCTATTCCTGGTGTTTTTTCAGTTCGACCGAGTCCGTTGACTTTACCACTTGTTAATCTTATTATTCAACGAGTGTTGAATAATATTTGGATTGATGCAAAATTGTCATGGTGACTATGACACCTTGCCGCGTATCAAGCCTGACCCTCGTTAATATTAGGATGACCCGGTGGGTTTGTCTTGAAATCCAGTCTCAATGGGGTCACCGCGATGGTACGTGTTTGTGCGCGACGTTCAAAGATGCGACAGCGCGGCATCGCATGATAGCTGTCGTTGAATGATCCGCTGAAGCAGATACACTGCAAAGAATATACTGAACGCCGTATCTATTGATATGCGGTGCCGATGAAAATGCAAGAGGAGTGATGCAGTGTGCTCTCATCAGCATGAAAACCACATATTATGTCCCTAGTGTGATTTGCTGGTGGCGCTACCCATGCTACGTGACGGCACTAAAGCGGTTTGCCCTCGTTGTAAAACCACACTGAGGACTCGCTGGCCCGAGCCTCATCGACGTCCCACTGCCTATGCATTCTTTGCCCTGTTGATGTGATTGCTTGCTAACCTTTTTCCTTTTGTGAATATGCGCGTAGCGGGCATTACCAGTGAAATTAGCCTGGTTGAAATTCCCCGTGTGTTGGTGGCTAAATCTCAGAGGTGGCGAACTACTCGAATACGGCTGCCATATGGTGGCCGAGGGGGGGCGGCGATGGTTCATGACCTCACCCGGCCGGGACTGGTGGTGGTGGGAGACGCGGCCGGATTGACGCTGAATACCGGCCTGACGGTGCGGGGCATGGATCTGGTTGCCGGGTCGGGCATCGCAGCCGCGAAGGCCATTGACACCGCGTTGCAGAAGAGCGATTTCTCTCAGGCCTCTTTGGACGCGTACAGCGCCGAACTCAACCGGACTTTTGTCGGCCAGGACATGCATACCTATGCCATGGCTCTAACGGTCAGCTAATACGCTGCGTCAGCGGGTTTAGGAAGTGCCGCTGGATATATATTAATCCATCAGGTGTAATTCAGGTCAGTGAAATACCAGGCCGCAGTATTAACATCAATATAAAATAAGGTATAGATATATATGAATACTACACCATTAAATATAAAAGTTTTTATCAGCAGCGATCAGCAAGCGGGCTTTGGTGTCAGCTAAACGATTATTTATGGTGCAAAAGAGGCGCTGTTGGTGGATTCACAATTTACGTTATTGAATGCTCACCGCCTGACTGGAAATTTTGGGATTGTTGCGCGGCGATTGCCGCAATATCGCGCCGATATGGATCCCTTCAATAAAAACCCTGATTGCATCGGATTTGGTCTTTTCCGATGCGCACGTCTGAGTGGCTGATGCCCGGGATATGAATATGTTCAATGATTGGTTTGAAACGCTGGACTATCTCGACACACTGGGCGCGGAGGTGGTTGTTCCCGGCCATGGACCACAGAATGATAAATTGCATCCTTCAACCATTGGTTTTACCCGGCAGTATATTCAAACCTTTCTGAGGACCTACGCCTTGACAAAAGACGCCGGTGAATTGATACGGGAAATGGACCGGATCTATCTTAATTTACCGGTCAGGATCTGCCTGGAGTACAGTGCTAAAATCCTTAAAGACAACATGGTATGGGAAGGCGATTGGCCCCTTTCATTACGCCATACCCCGGCTACTTTATGAATAATAATTTCGGTGACATCAGATTCAGGTGACGCGCCTTAGGTTTCAGTTTCGGCTGCCTGGATAAGCAATGAAAAGAACCCAGCGGGAGTGCTACGAGGTCTGAAACCCATAATCTCTACAGCCGGGCAGCCACTAAAACCAGGCGGTGAAGAGGAAACCGCACCGTTGCCGGTTGGTTTGCCAACCAGCCGCGGAATATCTTTGCTGGGCTATAGCAATTGGACTTGTCCAGCCCGGCATCTGCACGAATATTTTTTACCTGTTGACCTTCCTCACAATGGGGATCAATACTGCCGTCGGCATTATTAAGATATTCTGTTTTAGCAATCACCCAACCTCAATAAACAGTGAGGCTGTTTATTCTATTTTTACCATTTCTTTTACCTCTTTTGTGCTAATTTGCTGCTCAGTGCCGCCAGCGTTGGTATAGCTAATCATTCCGGTTTCATTATCAACCTTCGGCTTGCCATCACTGACAATAATTCGTCCGTCGTTGGTACTCATTGCATAATTACTGGAGCAGCCAACGAGGAATGCTGAAAACATTACGACGGATAAAACACAAAGAACAGTCTTCATACCAAACTCCTTTTATTAAGTTGTTTAAAGCCTAGTATAAATAAACGGGGATGTGATTATTTAAGGGTGATTATTGGCACAAAGGGCACTAATAGTATAACTATCAGTTAAAATGATTGAATCTGCGCGGACCCCGTCGAAAAATAGGTTTTGCCTGTTTCCGGGTCACTGAATAAAATAGCCGAATACAGAAAGCAGTGTGTTAAAACAGACCCCCCCTCGCTGCCATAATTGCGCGACGGCGATGTTTAAGCCAGGCGTGAAGGGGTTTTCTGGACTCAATCAGTACCGCTTCCCAGCTGCGCGTTCAAAAACGCCATGACGTCGTTACCATAAGGCGCACGCATCGGCAGATTGGAATGTCCGGCCTGGCTTTGGACGAATATCGGGCGGGCGTGGCTAAATCGTTTGAAACCTTCTATTCCGTGATAGGCGCCGGTTCCCGACGCGCCCACGCCGCCAAACGGCAGATCGTGGATCAGGACATGGGACATAACATCGTTTATCACCAACGCCCCGGAAAGCGTGTGTTCGCACAGTTGTCCGATTTCAGCCGGGTCGTGGCCAAAATAATAGGCGGCAAGCGGGTGGGGCAGCCCATTGATGGTGTCAATGCATTCGCTTAAGTCGGCGTAGCCCTGCACCGGCAGAACCGGACCAAAGATCTCCTCCTGCATCGCCCGAGCCGCCGCCGGAACGTTCACTAACAGCGTTGGGGCCATTTTATGCTGTGCTTCGCCGTCCAGGTCTTCATTTGCCGGGTTAAGCACGGATACCTCGGCGCCAAGCTGGGCCGCTTCATGGATGAGACCCTTAAGCCGGTTGAATTCATCAGGATTAATGATCGCAGTATAATCCGGATTATCTTTGAGCGCAGGGTACGATGAAGCAACAAATTCACGGGCGAGCGTGACGAACTCCGCTATTTTACGCCCCGGCAGCATGACGTAATCGGGTGAAATACAGATCTGCCCGGCGTTAAAGGTTTTCACGGTCATAATGCGTTCGACCGCCTGACGTAAATCAGCGCTTTCCGAGATAATGACCGGGGATTTGCCTCCAAGCTCCAGCGTAACCGGCGTCAGATTTTCCGCCGCGGCGCGCATGATCTGTCTGCCCGTGGCCGTACTGCCGGTAAACACCAAATGGTCAAAAGGCTGAGAGGAAAAAAATGCCCCGGCCCCACTGCCCTGAACCGTAGAGATCTCTTCGGCGGCAAAGGACTCCGCGATAAGCTGGCAAAGCAGCGCGGAGCCGCGGGAGGTCATGCTTGAGGGTTTGAGTACCGCGATATTGCCCGCGGCAATGACACCGGCCAGGGGGCCGAAGGTCAGGACTAACGGAAAATTCCACGGGCTGATGATGCCGATGACGCCCAGCGGGCGGTAGTCAATAGACGCGTGGGTATCCGGGAAAGGAGATGTGCGCACCTCACTTTTCATCCAGGCGGATAAATGGTCGTGGGCGTGTTGCAGAGCAGCCACCGACCCCAGGATATCGGAAATCAGGGTATTTACCGGACTGCGGAAACCAAAATCTTGGCTATAGGCGGCGACTAAAGCGTCCCTGTTCTCTTTGAGCAAGCGGATCGCCCGCGTCAGGCGATCCCGACGCTCCGGCGCGGCGGGTATTGAACCGCGATGACAGCGTTTGAGCGAAGCCAGTAGCCGGGTAAAGTCTTCATGCGTTGCCGGTTGATTATTAACGATCAGCTCAGCGGGTAAGGTTTTATTGGTCATGATGATCACCTCTTATTATCATTAAGTTACAAAGTGTAGGGTGGATGGTGCAATTAGCCCATGGTGATAACAATGCGGAAACGGGCTTCATTACGCATCATTTTTGCGTACCCCTCGGCGGCGCGTTCTAGCGGCATCGTCTCTGTTTTTGGACGAATATTTTGCAGCAGGCTGAAATTGAGCATGTCCTCGGATTCGCCCGGCGTCCCGGTAATGAATCCCTGTATCGAATGTTCACCGGCCAGGAGGTCGCCGACATTGATACTCATGGGTTCGCCGCCGGCACCCACGATCACCAGGCATCCCCGGCTATTAAGGCCGCGCAGCAGTTGCCCGAAGGTCGCGGGGCTTGAGGCGGTCGCGACAATCACGTCCGCCCCGCCTAATGCCATGAGCGCGGCCGCCGGATCTTCGGCCCGGCTGTCAATGTAATGATGCGCGCCAAGTTCAACGGCGAGTTGTTGCTTGTCGGCTCCGCGCGCAATGGCGACGGTGCGCAGGCCCATGCGGCGCGCATATTGAATACCCAGATGGCCCAGACCGCCGACCCCCTGGATGGCCGCAAGTTGACCGGCTTTCACCCCCGATTTACGCAGTGCATTGAAGGTGGTGATTCCGGCACACAGCAGGGGCGCCGCATTAATGGAGTCCAGGTCGTCGGGAATGGCGATAAGACCATGCTGACTGGCGGTCATGGCTTCGGCGTAGCCCCCGTCGCGGTGCACCCCGGTGACCGTTTGCTGAGTACAATTAATGAAATCACCGCGACGGCATGACTCACATTGACCACAACGCCCGCCGAGGTAGCCTACGCCGACCCTCTGGCCCACATGCCAGCGGGGATCAACGCCTTCGCCGCGTTGCGTGATGCGGCCAATAACCTCATGGCCCGGAACGCGGGGATAGGTTAGGCCCTCAAAGCCATAGTCCACCGTAAACGCATCGGTATGGCAGATCCCGCAGGCCTCTACAGCGAGTAATACGTCGCCGGCTGCGGGGGACGGAAGAGGGCGTTCGACCAATTCAAGCGCACCGTTGCCGGTGGCCTGTAGTGCACGATATCTATCAGTCATGGTGGATAATCCTTCTGTTTTAATGACGCTGTTTCTGGAAAATATCCAGGGCCAGTGTTGAACCGCGTCGCACTGCCAGTGCCGGCGAGGCTTATGTCACCGGATCGTCCACGGCGCCAGTGGCCCTGCTAAACCGGCGCCGTGAACGACGCTCACGTCATCGACGCTCGCCGAGTAACCGCTGACATAGCATCAGATCGATTGTTTCCATCGCGTCTGTGGTAGCCGCCAGCACGCCGCCCAATTCGATAAACCCATGGATCATCCCCGGAAAGTTACGGCGTACCACTTCCACATTATTTTGCTCCAGCCGGTCGGCATACATTGCGCCTTCGTCCCGCAATATCGGAATGCTCGACGACCCATATCAATGCGGCGATGGCATCGACCGCCGCCGCAGGGGCTGGATATTCAGGCGCCAGACGGTAACCCACCGATACGACCTGGCAACCGCTGTAGCCCGCGATATGGCGGCAGACTTTGTCATGGGAATCCAGGTCGCCTATCACCCAACCACCGCCATGAAAATAAAGCAGGGTAGGGGCTTGGGCGACGTCCAGGCCAATGGGTCGATAGCGGCGCAAAGGGATATCCCCCGCCGGCCCCTGGGCGGTCAGCATATCAACCGAGGCCATCTCCAGACTCGGTCCGCCAAACTGGACGCTGAGCTGGCAATAGGCGGCGCGCGCATCTTCTATCGATAAAGTATTCAGCGCCGGCGCGCCGCCGGTATGGAGTTGTTCCAGCCATTGCTGAACTTGTGGGGCAGGTTGCATGATTTACTCCCGCTAACGAAAAAAAAGGAGATAATGAAGCCCTCATTTTTGCGAATGGACCACCGCCTTTTTCGCGGTGTATTTAAGGGGGGCAGTCGATGACGCCAATTCCGCAAACTACCCTTGAGCAATGGTCGGTATTGCGCACCGTGGTTGAATCCGGCAGTTTTGCCCGGGCGGCGGAACAGCTCAATCGCAGCCAATCTTCGGTGAGTTATGCGATTAATCGTTTGCAGGAGCGGCTGGGAGTGGCGCTGCTGCAGATCGACGGGCGCAAAGCACAGTTGACCGAAGCAGGCCGGACCCTGCTGGCCGAGGCGACGCCGTTGATTGAAGACATGATCCTGCTGGAAGCTCGGGGCCGTGCATTGTCGGCTGGCCATGAAGCGCAGGTCCGTTTGCTTATCGACAGCATTTTCCCCCGCCAGCGCTTGTTCAAGGTATTGACCCTCTTTCAACAACAGTACCCGACGGTGGAGATAGAGCTCCGGGAACTGGTCCGCCAGCCGGCGCCGGATCCAGCAACGGTGCCCTATGACTTGGCCGTCAGCATCTGGGATATAACCAGCCAGCATGCCATCAGAATGTTCGATATTGAACTGGTCGCCGTCGCCCATCCCAGCCATGCGCTGCATCAGCGGGGTATAAGCCTGACTCAACCCACGCTGTCGCGTTATCCGGTCGTTTCCATTCAACGTTATGATGGCAACCCGGTGGTGCCGTATACTCAGCCTTTGACCAGTCGGCAATGGCGGGTGAGTACGGTGGAAGCGGCCATTGGGGCGGTCAGCAGCGGTCTGTGTTACGGCTGGTTGCCCCGCCATTTGATTAAAGCCGACCTGACGGCGGGACGCCTGGTGCCGTTGCCTCTGGGGAGCGAGGGCTCGCGCCAGATCCCGCTTTACCTGAGTTATGCCAGCCGGGATCGTGCGGGTATCGCCACTCGGGCCATGGCCGACTTGCTGCTGGCCGATTGAACGTGAAAAATCAACTGCGCCGGTTAACATAATCCGCCGGCAGTTTATCGGGCGCGCAATCGGCCTTCAGATACATCTCGGACTGCCGGCCAATATCATAAGTGTAGATAAAGTGTTTGCCGATAAAGTGGCTCAGCGTTTCAGGTTTAGTGGGTTCGAATAAATCTGTCATTTTAAAAACCCGGTCAATTCCAGAAATTAAGAATGATGAATATGTTATTCCTCCAATAATGGGATTAAAAACGGGAATTTTAGGTGTTAAAATATCTGAAAAATAGATTGATTTGGGAGATATCATTTCGGAGAGGAAATGGCGAAAATCAATAAAGTCTTTTCTTCATTCATTGGCTGGAAGGTGCCAATGCTTAGGATTGCTTTATAGCCTATCTGATCGTGAAAATGGCCTCTATCTGTTTTGCTAAATGTCCGTACCCGCGTTGGCGCGGGTGTAGTAGGAGGAATACCGATGTCCTATCAGGTTGAATGCGTATTGCCGGTCCGCACGGCTGGGGGAGTGCCCGCTGTGGTCGGTGCGGGAACAGGCGCTCTATTTTATCGATATCCTGGCGCCGGCGATTCATCGTTATGAACCTGGCAGTGGAATACACCGTATCATGCCGGTGGACCAACTGATAGGCTGCATCGGCCTGCGGGCCGGTGCCGGGTTGTTCTTTGGCCTGGTGATGAGGCTTAGCCTAGGCATCGCCAATGGATTATTTAAATTTGCCGAAGAGATGTTTGATTCTTCCATGCGGACTGTCCGTATCATTCCGTTTATCGCCGTCATCCCGCTGTTTGTCGTTTGGTTTGGCATCGGCAAGGAAATGAAAATTATCCTTATTGCCCTGGCCTGTTCGTTTCCGGTCTATATCAATACCTATGCGGCGGTTAATCTGGTGGATCATAAATTGATTGAGGTGGGCAAAGTTTACCGACTGAGCGGATTGCAGATGAGCGGATTGCAGATGATTCGGCGACTGATCTTGCCGGCGGTGTTGCCGGAGTACATCATTGGGCTACGCAGCGGGCTGGGGCTGGCATGGATGTTTGTGGTGGCGGCGGAGATGATGGGGGCTAGCCGCGGACTGGGTTTTTTGATGATCGACGGGCAGATGACCGGACGCGCGTCGGTGATTCTCTCCAGCGTGATTTTGTTCGCCATCCTGGGTAAACTTTCGGATTTCCTGCTGGAAATGGCCGGGCGCAGATTGCTGAGTTACAAGGCCCGGTGATGCGTTTCGGCGGGGAGAATAGCATGAGCAACGTAAGCGACGGTGCGCTTGATATCCAGAGCCTGCCCCTGGATATCCGGGGGGTAACCAAGGCGTTCGGGGCGTTCGGCTCGGACGAGAGCGGATTGCTGGCATTGGATGACATCAACCTGCACATTACGCCGGGAGAGTTCACCTGCGTGGTGGGGGGCAGCGGATGCGGCAAGACCACCTTGTTGCGCATTATTGCCGGATTGGAGCGCGGATACCGCGGTAACGTGATGCTGGGGGAGAACCCCATCAACGGACCGGGGCGGGACCGCGGACTGGTGTTCCAGGAACATCGGCTACTGCCCTGGCTGACGGTGGCGAAGAATATCGAGTTCGGCATTCGCGATTTGCCCGCCGATGAACGCAGCGCGCTGGTTTCACATTACATTGGCCTGGTGGGACTGCCGGGCTTTGAGCAAAGCTATCCCCATCAGCTCTCGGGGGGCATGGCGCAGCGGGTGGCCATCGCCCGCGCGCTGGTGAGTCGTCCGCAGCTGCTGTTGCTGGACGAGCCGTTCGGCGCGCTGGACGCGCTGACCAGGATCCGCATGCAGCAGGAGCTGTTGGGTATCTGGCAGACGCAGCGCACCGCCATGATCCTGGTGACCCATGATCTCGACGAAGCCCTCTTTCTGGCCGACCGCATTGTCATCATGTCGCCGCGGCCAGGGACCATCAAGCGGATCGTCACGGTTGACTCGCCATGGCCCAGAGACCGCGCCGGCGCATATCTCACGGCGCTGCGCCAGAGCATCTACCGCGTGTTCTTCAGCCAGGAAAGCGCGCCGGAGAATTTATAAGGGAGAAATGAGCGGCCACTATTGCCCATCTGCCTGGCGTCGATCTGGTGGCGGCATTTAGCCAGCGGAACAACCGGGGGCATTTTCTGGATATCACTACTGTGGCCGGGGAGGCGCTGGCGGCACTGATGCGAGACCGCTAAGCCGGGGCCATTTCTGAAGCCTAAAGTAATTTTAGCGCACGGGTAGTCGCCAATGCCGCTGTGCGATTCCGGACATTCAGTTTTACATAGATATTGGAAAGATGCCATTTCACGGTGGTTATAGAAACATTAATGCAATCAGCAATTTGCTGGTTTGATAAGCCTCCATCAACCAGATGCATAAGTTCTAGCTCCCGGGCGGTCAGATTGGTGGCCACTATTCCTTGGGTGCTATTGTGGCCGGAAGCGAAAATATCCGGTCCCAAGGCGACGGAGTCCGCATCGCACAGTCGTTGAAATAGAATTTTCTCTTCCCGATCGATAAATCCCCCTTTTTTGGTAGAAAGAGCAAGAATGGTATGGATCATGTCAATTCTCACCAGGAATGGATGAACAATGTGCTGCTTGGCCGCGAAGCGGATGGCACGATAAATATGGTGCAGCGCTTGGTTCTGGTCGCCCGAATGGAAGGCGATAATGGCGATCATGATTTCAAGTTCGACGATACGCCCCCGCCGTTTGTTAATGGTGGCCTTTTCCAAAAGATCCCCGGCAAGCGAGAGCGCCTGCCGGTGCATTCCCAGGCTAAAAAAATACTCAAGCCGGGTCATGGCGATAAGTTCCTGGACAAACAGAGACGGCGCTTTGATGTGGCTTGCGAGATGATCGAATTCCATACCGATCTGTTTTGCCTGGTAAAGCGCCTCCTCAATATGGCCCATGCGTAGCAAACGCCGAATCAGCAGACAGTGAAAAACCACACCCATCGGCGGCGGGTAGGATTCAACCAATCGGCCCAGGGCGGCGGGGGCCAACGCGCTTGACTGCGAACCATCCCACATATCCAGCGCCGCCGCGATGCCGCAAAAGGTGATTTCGCTTACGCCATGCAATGATATAAAGCGCAGGCCCGGCATTAAATGAACCCATGCTTCGTCATACCTGCCTGTTTTCAACAAACAGCTGGCCATCAGTAATTGCATGGTGGATATGATATTGGTCACGCTGCCAAGGGCATCAGTCGCCCGCGCCAGCCCGGTTGTCAACATCTCAATGGCATGACGGTAATCACCCTCGAAGTAATCGATTTGCGCGGATAGCACGGCTACCCAAGCGGCACCATATTCGCTATTGGACAGGGCTATGCCTGACTGAGCAGTACTCATGGCTTGTCGCGCAGTGTTAAAATCGAAATTAATGCTGGCATTGATAGCCACGCAGCAAGCCACGGTCGCCATGCTGAGCTGGTTTTGGGCGATGTCGTTATCCAGCCACTTCAACGCTTCCTTGCCGGCCAGTTCATTTTCGTCCTGAAAGAAGGAAATCAGGATACGAAGCTCTTCGAATCGTCTGCGAAAGGCACTTTCCCGCTCGGCGGGCATATCCAGAGATCGTTCTTTCGCAAACAACTGCCATAGCTGCGTCGATTGTTCAAATGCCTTTTGATGCTTACGGGAATAGAGCAAGGCCCAAAGATACCAATACTCCGATTCCAGCGACAGTACGGCCCCGGTTTGCTTGGCCCGTTCCACCCAGGTGATATAGGACAACAGACCACCGTTCTGGCCGACCCATGCGGGGGCAATATCATGTAAGAGCGAGGTTATCTGACTGACCGATCGTGCCGCCAGCGCACATTCGACGGCGTTGGCAGTGTCTTTATTTCTCCAAAACCACAGGCAGGCGCGTTCAAGGATGCTGCGTTGCACTAGGGGATCAAGATTTTTTTCCGCCTCAATGATAAATGTTTCGCGTGCTAACGGATGGAACACCAGCTGTTGACCGTTGCGATCTAAAATAATCAGGAAGCAATTTTCGGCGAGTAGCCGCTCAAGATATTTTGCCGCCCTGGCATCGCCGGTTGCGTAGCGGCACAGGTCGTAATTCAGTTGGGGAAGAGGGGCGATCTTGTATAAAAATTCCAATAGCGGGTCGTCAAGACAGGCCAGCAATTGTGTTCTCAGGAACGATGAGATACTGATATCTCTGCCCGAAAATTGTTTCAATAGTGCTCGGTCCGTTTCGGGTGTTTGCAGGATACTTGCCAATAGCGATACCGCCAGGGGCCATCCCAAGGTGCGGTCGTAAATGTGCTGCAGGTCAGCCGCGGCTTGAGGAAGTTCACACCTCAGGGCCATGAAACGGCGGATATCCTCAAGTGTGAAACACAGATCAGCCATCTGTAAATAACACAGGGTACTTTCCGTTTCATAGCGGACAATGTCAATTTCTACATGGCGGGAGCTTGCCAGCCAAAGCCGCCAGTCGTCAGGCCATGAGGAGAGCAGCCGATCGATCATCTTGCCCAGCCCGGGATCGCGGTAATATTCCAGGTTATCGACAAATACATCCAGAGGGCTGTCATATAGGGCAGCCAAGGAGTCGACGTCCCGACCTGGACGCGCGTTATGCTTCCAGGCCTTGAGCAATAGCGCGCTGAAGCCAGCCAAATCGTTATCGGTTTCGCTAAGCGATACCCAAACGGCGGCCGTGCCGCTTTGCACCCTATTGTGATAAAGCGCGCTGAGGACAAAACTTTTCCCGAAACCCGGCGGCGCCTCCAGCAAGGTGACGCGACAAGATAAACAGTCATGCTTTAATTGCTGGATAAGCGTCGTTTCCAACAATACCGCTCCCGGCGAGCGCGGAGAAAATTGACGACAATGCACAGAGCGTTCATGACTATCCGCTTGGTCTTGCGCTAAGAGGCAAAGGAGTTTCATGATGGATCCTCTTTCAGTCATGTCCCTGTCTACCTGCGTTCGAACATCGGACACCGGTTCCACGTGAGTTAACGCTGGTATTTTTTGATAATCCGATTCGCGGCATATACCCCGGACAAGGCTGTCGGCTCCAGGCCAAGGCCGTTATGATCGCCGGCGATATAAAGGCCGTCCTCAAAATCCTGCTCCATGTAGGCGTCGCCATAAACATACATGGCCTTGTCCCAGCCTACCTTGCCTAATATTTTGTAGTGCGAGCATACCTTATCTAATAATTTTTCATTTTGATCGCGGGCATAAATTAAATAACTACCGTCATCCATGATAGCGGTAAATACGATCTCCGATTCGAATGAGAATACATTCATTTGCCTGTCGGCATATTTTTCCTTAAGTACTGCCTCGACATGATAAACGTAAAGTTGACAGGTTTGGCGTAGGGGGATATCAAGGTTGAGCAATTTTTTAGTGACAAAAGCGGGAGTCGCCAACACCACATTATCCGCCGAATACTGTGCCCCAGACGCGGTTTCCAGCAGGTAGCCGTTATTGAACCGTTGGATCTTTTCCACCGACTCTTGGCGCGCCCGATATCCAAGTTTCGACTCGATGGCCTGGCGATCAAAACTAAACCGATGGATAGGGACGCCAAGCCCCATACAGCAATTCATCATGTCGAGCGCGGTGATATTGTTCATATCGACACCGGTGCAGGCATAGGAAAATTTCGATACATAGTCATGGGCCGCTTTTTCAAACCCCTTTTCACGGATAAAGTCGGCGGCGCGCTGATGAAAGAGCTTATCGATATAAGGATCAGCTGCCATAGCCTGTCGTTGCGGCATGGTCTGGCAGCGTATTTTGTAACGAGAATAATGCCTGATGAAGAAATAGAGTGCGATATAAAATTTCACCAGCTGGGGTAGCCTCATAACTGAGTGCAGGCTAATGGTATTGAACCATTCTTTATCGTTATTATGGAATGTTACGCTAAAGGGATTTATCCATGTGCGCCGGGTCACCAGTTTTTTTGCGAAATGGTAATTGCTCATGACGAAATAAGCGCCGAAATTCACTTTTTCTTCTTCTGAATAACGGATCCTGCCGCCAAGAATATCAGTCAACATCAAAAATTCTTGCCCTGATTCTTTTAAATGCAGTGCACAAGACATGCCCGCACTGCCGCCGCCGACGATGATTGTTCGAGAATGCATGTTGGTTGTTTATCCTCATTTATTATATAAAACGGTTTTGAAAGCAACGAAGCCGGAGTTAAAGATCAAGTTTCAATCCGGTAAAATAATCCTCTACTTTCTCTTTGAGCGGTTCCCGCATTACCAGGTTAATGGCGTCGGTCGGACAGACGCTGTTGCATAAACCACAACCGAAGCATTCGGTTGAAACCAGCGCGCGTTGCTTATCGTAGGTGATGGCGTGCTGAGGACATATCGGGGCGCATTTCTCGCAGAGGATGCATTCATCATTGACTTCAGCTTGCCAGCCGCTGGATTTGAACCGCCGCCGTATGTCGAGCGTGCTGTTTCTGGTGATATTGATTGCAGTACAACAGCAAGAGCAACAAAAGCAAAACTCCAGAAAATTTTCCATGGTCTCGTCTTCGAAACCCCAGACATATTGCTCGACTTCAATCCACAATGCTTGTCCGACCAGCCCTTGCTCGGCCGCACGGTCTACCAGCAGACACGCTTCCTCTGCCGTCACGATCCGCCCCAGACCGTGTTTTTCGGTGATACGGGCGGCTTTGCCCAAAAAAATGCAGGCGATCTCGTGCGAATAATTCTGGCAATGATGGGAATCCCTGCACAGGCAGCGATTGAGGGCGAGTATATAGCTCGATTTACGAATAGCATCCTTCATCAGATCGATGGGAACCGGGGTTTTTTGTGTCGCCCCGGTCAGGTCAATATTCAGTGGTAGTGTAATGCCCTGGGTGTATCTTTTATCGTAAGGGCTGAACATTAACGCCCATTTGATCATTGGTCCGATCAATGGATATTTGGTCAATTTGGCGGCGCTGGGCAATACGCGAAATAAAAAGGTGATCACTTTCCATGTTTTAGGCGTGACGCCAATTTTATCCTTAAACCAATCATGTATCCCAAGCCCCTTGGGTTTCGGTTGATAACCAATCATCTATCACCCCTATATCACGTAAAGCCGTTTTTCATGGCGGCGGTCAGTCCAATGACGGGTGGCGGAACGGGCCATCCATACCAATGAGACACTACGCCAGTATCGCTTTTTATGCGGGAGGCATGACCCTACTTTGGTAGGGTATTTTAACAAGGCCGCCAATGTCCCCTGGCCCACCGGGGACAGCCTTAAGGGTGGTTTTCTTCCGCCAGACCTTTCACCCGTTTTAGCATTTCGATATCCATGACATCCGAGGGCAAGGCAAACGCATGCTTGAAGAAAAATATCGAGAGGGCATTTCCCTTGGCGCTCGCCAGGCAACGTACGACTATGCGCGTCTTGCCATCCGGCAGCGGGAAAAGATTGAAATCCCAGTTCCATGCGACATAATCACCCTTTTCCCGCGGGAAAAGCGGTGTCAACAGCATTTCCCATTTGCCTTGGGGTAGGGGATGGTTTGGCTCCAGCCCGTTGGTGATCATCGTGATATTGCGATTGGGTATAACCTGGTGAACGCGCATCCCCATTCCGGATTTGTGAAATGTCACAAAATCCCCTGCCTTCAGGTGTTGCCACTGGGGTTGGATAGTATAGGTATTGTAAATGCCGAAGCCGAAAAATCTTTCCAGCCAGTCGAAACTATAAAACCCGCCGCGATCTTGCCCAACCTGAACAAAATAGGGGAAAATTTTCTCTGGCGTGGCGTCGATGGTTATCGCAACATTCATTTTCCAGACAGGGTTGCCAGGGATCAAGGCATCACCCGGTAGCGGCATGGCGATCTCTCCCGGCGTGGCGCCCCAAACGTCAAGCCGCGGCAGGATAACGAAATCGTACAGTGAAAAGACCAGCACGATGGCCGCGCAAAGCATCACGGCACCTTTTATAGAGAATACGGACCTAATAAAACGTTTGAAGAAAGAACCTCTGTATTTATCCGAGTTGTTTTTTTCCATGGTTGCGGTCATATTTTTTCTCTTTGAGAATATTGTAAAATTTCACTTTTTTATTTTTTCTGGTCGGTCTGCTCATCTAATGGCGAATCGGGTGATTTGCCGAAATGATATTCGAGATTATCTCAGCCTTGATGTGTACCCGGCCCCCTACTTTAGTTGGGCGATAAAGAAAATAACGCCACTTTTTGTCTTATTTTGAGTCCATTGGCACTTATATATATATTCCGAAACTTTCATGAATTAGCCGACGGAATTTTTGCAAAAAATTTTTCTAGCGACCGAATGCTCTGTAGCGAAATATAGATATACAGATGCGATCCTGATCTTGTTTCTGACATTCTCAAGCGCAACGCCCAACTTTAGTAGGGTGATAGTTATGCTTCAAAAAATTATAGATATGCCAACTTAAACCAAGCAGGTTTATGCAACTTAAAATTGAAAACTTTTTACCAGACAAGGGAAGTTAGCTATGGATCATATATCCTCATTATTTTATGTTAGGCAAGGGAACAAGACCGGGCGGTCATGCATCAGAAAAAAAAGCCTTTGGCTGACAGCGCTATTTTCTATCATTTTTCTTGCGTTCGATATTACTCCAGCTCATGCTGCCGGCGAAAAATCAAGTTCGATAGCGGAAGGCTGGTATGTGGAAGCCGGCCCCGCACGCGTGAATTTTAACACCAGTGCTAACATTGAGGTTGCCGGTAACCACATACGCCAGGCAGGCGCAGACGCCACCGGATATACCACTGCGGCCCTTGGCATTGGTTATTTTTTCACGCCGGAAATCTCGGCTATTTTGATGACGGGTGTACCGCCCAAAACCAAGCTGAACGGTACGGGTGTATTCGGTGGCACGCATATGGGTAAAGTCACCTACGGGCCGGCCGTCCTTGCCGTCGATTATCATTATCGCGGGTTTGGCGACTTCCAGCCATTTATCGGCGCTGGGTTCAGTTATATCCGCGTATTTAAATCCGAAGATAATGCAATAACCAATCTCAATGTCGATGATGCCATGGGCCCGACAATTCGTGCTGGATTTGAATATATGTTGACGGAACATATCGGTATGTTTGCTTCAGTCACTAAGATATTTTGTTCAACCGATGTACATGGTGAATTTAATGGCGTTCCGGTAAAAGCCAGAGTTCAGTTGGACCCTTTAATTACGCATATGGGCGTGACGTATCATTTTTAAGCAAATTTGATGTTGGGTCGGGCTAAGGAAATAAATAACGTGATTAAGGCAAATTCGACGCATGTCCATTCTGGGATCGATCGTCGCGCTTTTTTAAAACTCTGCGCCGCCCTGGCCGCGACCATGGGCCTGAGCGACCGTGCGGCGGGCGAAATGGCCCGCTCCCTGGCGCAACCGACGCGGCCGCCGGTTATCTGGATTGGCGCGCAAGAATGCACCGGCTGCACTGAATCGTTGCTGCGCGCGACGCATCCGACGCTGGAACATCTGCTGCTTAACGATATTTCCCTGGAATATCATGAGGTGCTTTCCGCCGCCTTCGGCGCCCAGGCCGAGGAAAATAAGCGCCGCGCCGTGGAACAATACCGCGGCAAATACGTGCTGGTGGTGGACGGGTCCATTCCGCTCAGGGATGGCGGCGTATACTGTATGGTGGCCGGCAGGCCGATTGTCGAGCATATCCGTGAGTGCGCCAAAGGCGCCGCCGCCATTATCGCCATCGGCTCCTGCGCCGCCTGGGGCGGGGTGCCGGCTTCCGGCAGCAATCCCACCGGGGCGGTCAGCCTGCAGGAGGCATTGCCGGGCAAAACCATTATCAATATCCCGGGCTGCCCGCCCAATCCGCATAATTTCCTGGCGACGGTGGCCCATATCATTACTTGGGGCCGCCCGCCGGCGCTTGACGACGCCGGGCGGCCCACCTTCGCTTATGGGCGCCTGATTCATGAAAACTGCGAACGGCGGCCGCATTTCGACGCGGGGCGTTTTGCCCGGGAGTTTGGCGACGAAGGGCATCGCCAGGGCTGGTGTCTGTACCATCTGGGCTGTAAGGGACCGGAGACCTACGGCAACTGCCCGACCCTGGAGTTTTGCGATGTGGGGGGCGGCATCTGGCCGGTGGGCATCGGCCACCCCTGCTATGGCTGCAATGAGCAGGGTATCGGTTTTACCAAGGGGATTTTCCAATTGGCGAATGTGGAAAACCCCACCCCCAGGGTGGAGAAGCCGCCGGTGCATCAGCCGGAAGGCGCCCCCGTATCGGCCACCGCCACCGGACTGATTGGCGGCGTGCTGGGCGTGGTGGCGGGCGTCAGCCTGATGACGGTGCGCGAGCTGGGCCGGGCGCAGAACAAGCCGCGGCGGGATCAGGCCGATGATCCGTCCCGGGAGGATTGAGCCGTGAACCGACGTCATTTTTTTAAACTGACCTGCGCCGGGGCGCTGTTGACGGGGGCACCCGCCGCCGCGCTGGCGCAGACACAGAATAAACCGCCCATTACGGGCGCTCTGGGCATGCTGTACGATTCCACTTTATGCGTGGGCTGCCAGGCCTGCGTGGCGAAATGCCAGCAGGTCAATCATTCGCCCAAACCCAGCGGCGGGACGACCTATGCCGGCGGCGCGGCCACCTGGTCCGACAACGACAAGCTCAGCCCCTATACCAACACGATTATTCAGGTCTGGTCCGCCGGCGGAGGCAAACACAAGGACCAGGTCCAGGACGGCTACGCCTATATCAAAAAACAGTGCATGCATTGCGTTGACCCTAACTGCGTGTCGGTCTGTCCGGTGTCGGCGTTAAAAAAACATCCCAGGACCGGCGTGGTGCACTACAACGCCGCTGTCTGCACCGGCTGTCGCTATTGCATGGTGGCTTGTCCGTTTAACGTGCCGAAGTACGATTATGACAATCCGCTGGGCCAGATCCATAAATGCGAGCTATGCAATCAGCCGGGCGTGGCCCGGCTGGATCACGGCGGATTGCCCGGCTGCGTCGAGGCGTGTCCCACCGGCGCGGTGATTTTCGGCACGCGGGAGGACCTGCTGGCCGAGGCCCGCCGGCGTCTGGCGCTGAGCCCCGGCGTGGAATATCTGTATCCCCGCCAGCGGGTGGCGGACCCGGATCGCTATGCGCGCGCCGTGTCGCACTATGAGCAGCATATCTATGGCGAGAAGGAGGGCGGCGGCACCCAAGTGCTGGTGCTGGCCGGGGTGCCCTACCCAAACCTCGATCTGCCGCCGCTGGCAGAGTTGTCCACCGGCGCGCGCTCGGAGCATATCCAGCATTCGCTGTATAAAGGCATGGTATTGCCGCTGGCGGTCTTTGCCGGACTGGCGCTGCTGGTGCGCCGCAATACCCGCGACGAGCCAGGGGGCGGCGATACGTCCGCTAAGCCCGACGCATCCGGCACACCAGGCGGTAACGATGCCAGGGGCGAGGCGGGTAACCAGGACGCCCGGCCTGACGATACCGGCCGGGATGCCCTTAGCGCAAAAGCGACGCGCGTAACGCCATCACGGGAGCACGATAATGACGATGCATAAGACCGAGCCGCTGGGCGGGCGCCTGTTCGCCCGGCCCATTACGTACCTGGCACCGCTGGTGATCCTGTGCGCCGGGCTGATCCTCAAGCGGCTGTTGCTGGGCATCGGTGCGGTGGCCAACCTGAACGGCGGTTATCCCTGGGGTCTGTGGATTGCCTTCGACCTGCTGGTGGGCACCGGCCTGGCCTGCGGCGGCTGGGCGCTGGCCTGGGTGGTATACGTGTTCAACCGCGGCGAGTTCCATCCGCTGATGCGTCCGGCGCTGCTGGCCAGTCTGTTCGGTTATTCGCTGGGCGGGCTGTCGATTACCATCGACGTCGGGCGCTATTGGAACCTGCCGTATTTTTACCTTCCCGGCCATTTCAACACCTCGTCGGTGCTGTTTGAAACCGCGGTGTGCATGACCATCTATATCGGCATCATGGCGCTGGAGTTCGCCCCGGTGTTGTGTGAAAAGTGGGGATGGCATACGCCGCGCAAATGGCTGGATAAAGCCATGTTTCTCATCCTGTCGCTGGGCGTCCTGCTGCCCACCATGCATCAATCCTCCATGGGATCGCTGATGATTGCCGCGGGCATCAAGGTGCATCCGCTGTGGCAAAGCTATGAAATGCTGCCGCTGTTTTCGCTGCTGACCGCCTTTATCATGGGATTTTCCATGGTGGTGTTTGAAGGGTCGCTGGTGCGGGCCGGGCTGGCGGGCAGGGGGGCGGACGAGACGCCGCTGTTCGCGCGCCTGACGCGGATCATCGCGGTTTTCCTGACGCTGTTTATCCTGCTGCGCTTTGCCGAGCTTATCTGGCGCGGCAAAACCGGCTATCTGTGGAAGGACGATCGGTATGCCGCGCTGTTTTGGGCGGAAATCGGCCTGATGCTGGCGCCGTTGCTGATGTTGTGCTGGCAACGCTGCCGCCGGGACGCCCGCGCGTTGTTTATCGGCGGGCTATGCATGCTGTCGGGGGCGGCGCTGTGGCGGCTGGATTATTCCCTGATCGCCTTCAATCCCGGCGGCGGTTATCGCTATTTCCCCGCAGTGGGTGAAATCCTGATTTCGGTGGGGTTTGTCGCCATTGAAGTCTGCGCTTATATCTTGTTGATTCGCCTGTTGCCGGTGCTGTCCGGGCCGGCGCCCCGTCATCACGATCGTCCGATTGAGGTAGAGCATGAGCCAACGCATCACCATTGATCCGGTGACCCGCATCGAGGGCCACCTGCGCATTGATTGCGAAATTGAACAGGGGAAAGTGATCAAGGCCTGGTCGTCGGGCACCATGTGGCGCGGTATGGAAGAGATCCTCCAAGGCCGCGATCCGCGCGACGCCTGGATGATCGTCCAGCGCATCTGCGGCGTATGCACCACGGTGCACGCCATTGCCTCGGTGCGGGCGGTGGAACACGCCCTGGGCATGAGCGTGCCGGTGAACGCGCAGTATATCCGCAACCTGATCCTGGCGGCCCACAGCATCCATGACCATATCGTGCATTTTTACCAGTTGTCGGCGCTGGACTGGGTAGATATCACCTCTGCGCTCAAGGCGGATCCGGCCAAGGCCGAAACGCTGCTCAAAGGCCTGTCCACCTGGCCGCTGAACAGCGCGGCGGAATTCGCCAAGGTACAGCAGAAAATCAAAGACCTGGTGACCAGCGGCCAGCTGGGGATCTTTGCCAACGGCTACTGGGGGCACCCGGCGATGGCGCTGACGCCGGAGGTCAACCTGATTGCGGTGGCCCATTACCTGCAGGCGCTGGAGTGCCAGCGCGACGCCAACCGCATCGTCGCCATGCTCGGCGGCAAGACGCCGCATATCCAGAATCTGGCGGTCGGCGGCGTGGCCAATGCCATCAACCCGGAGATGCCCAGCGTGCTCAACCTGGAGCGGCTGATGTACGTGAAGACCTTTATCGACCGGCTGGGGGATTTTATCGAGCAGGTGTATCAAGTCGACTGCGTGGTGATCGCCGCGCACTATCCGCAATGGCTGACGCTGGGGCGCGGCGCGCGGCATTACCTGAGCGTGCCGGAGCTGCCGCTGGACGGCAAGGGCGAGACCTTTTGGCTGGCGGGCGGTTATCTGGAGGACGGCGACGCCGCCCGTTTCCGCCCCATCTCCAGCCATACCGATCCGTTCCTGATGGACGGTATCCAGGAAAGCGCCAAACACGCCTGGTACCAGGACGATGAGCCGCTTGCCCCCTGGGAGGGCCGCACCCGGCCCAACTACACCGGTTGGCAGGCGGACGGTAAATATTCCTGGGTGAAATCCCCGATATTTTACGGCCAGACGGTGGAGGTCGGTCCCCTGGCCTGGCTGCTGTGCGGACTGGCGGCGGGCCACGCGGGGGCGAAAACGCACTTTTCGCAGCTTGGCGACAGCTACCGCCAACTCACCGGCAAGGTTTTGCGCGAGGCCGATTTGCATTCCACTCTGGGGCGGGTCATCGGCCGCACCGTGCACTGCTGCGTGCTGAAGGATTCGTTGAGCGTGATGTGGCAACGGCTGGTGGACAATATCGGCCGCGGCGATCATGAGACCTTCATCAAGCCGGTGATCCCGCTGGACAAGGAACTGCGCGGCGTGGGCTTCGGCGAAATGCCGCGCGGCATGCTGTCGCATTGGGTGGTGATCAAGGACGGCAAGATTGCCAACTACCAGGCGGTGGTGCCCTCCACCTGGAACGCCGGGCCGCGCAACGGGCAGGATGTGCCCGGGCCTTACGAACAATCGCTGGTGGGCACGCCGGTGGCCGATGCGGCGCGGCCGCTGGAAGTGGTGCGGACCATTCACTCCTTCGACCCCTGCATGTCCTGCGCCGTGCATCTGGTGGACGCCACCGGCCGGGAAGTGAACCGGGTCAAGGTGCTGTGATGCGCATTCTGGTGCTGGGGATCGGTAACCTGCTGCTAAGCGATGAAGCGGTGGGGGTGCGCATTGTGGAGGCGCTGGAGCGTCGTTTTACGTTTACGCCCGCCATCGACATCCTGGACGGCGGCACCTCGGGCATGGAACTGCTGGAAGCCATGTCCGGACGCGATCACCTGATCGTGGCCGACGCGGTGCTGGCCGGCCAAACGCCCGGTGAAGTGGTGGTGCTGCGCGACGACGACGTGCCCGCGTTCCTGACGCAAAAGCTGTCGCCGCATCAGCTGGGGCTGGCCGACGCGCTGATGGCGCTGCGCCTGCTGGACGAGTTTCCCCGTCGCTTGACCCTGGTGGGGGTGGAACCGCAATCGCTCACCATGCGCATCGGCCTGACCGATGGTGTGGAGCGAGCGATGGAACCGGCGTTGGGGCAGGTGATAAGCGCCCTGGAGCAAAGCGGAATAACCGTCACGGCGCGGGAGGTGAACAATGCCGGACTATAGTCATTCCCCCAACAACAACGATCATGGCGTTAGCCTACTGCTAAGACATTGAGTTGTATAACGAATCCATAGGAGGTTTTTATGTGTAGTACATGTGGCTGCGGTGAAGGCGAAGTTCATATTGAGAATAGCCAGCGGTTACCGACGGAAGATGATGATCTACAACGAGGCTCTCATCATCATGGGCACAATGACCACCGGCATGATGAGCCGGGATATCACACCCATTCCCACTCATCCGGCTCACCTCAAGGGGCAGTCATCGTCCATCATCATTACCACAACTACGGTGATGTCCATCATCACTACGCGGGATTTCAGACGACAGATGTACGTGAAACCGCGTCATCGCATGGTGAAATGCGGACATTCACCCCGGGGGCCGGCCCGCAAGATCCGCAGTATGGGCAGGGCGCGTTCAAAAGCAATGCTTCAGGATTAAGCCGGCAGCGGCTGGTGCAAATTGAGCAGGATGTCCTCAGTAAAAATAATAAATTAGCCAATGATAATCGGGCATATTTTGCTGAGCGACATATCCTGGCCATAAATCTTTTGTCCAGTCCCGGTTCCGGTAAAACCACTCTGCTGGTTGAGACACTTCGTCGATTGAGTGAGCGTATCGCATGCATGGTGATAGAAGGAGATCAGCAGACGTCGAATGATGCCGTGCGAATTCGTGCCACCGGTGTAAGAGCGATACAAGTGAATACCGGTAAAGGCTGTCATTTAGACGCGCAGATGGTGCGGGATGCGGCGGTTCTTCAGCAACCAGCGAATGGCAGCGTGGTTTTTATCGAGAATGTGGGCAACTTGGTGTGTCCCGCCGGTTTTGATTTGGGTGAGAAGCACAAAGTAGTGATCCTGTCGGTAACAGAAGGAGAGGATAAACCGTTAAAATATCCCTTTATGTTTTCCGCTGCCTCACTGGTCATTATCAACAAAATTGATTTGTTGCCTTATGTCAATGTCGATCTTGCTGCATATATAACCTCAATCCGGGCCATTAATCCTGACGTGCAGATCATCGAGCTGTCGGCCGATAGCGGCATAGGCATGGATAAGTGGCTCTCATGGCTGGAGGCGGAACTATGTGTATAGGTATCCCCGGTAAAATCCTTTCTGTAGGCTCGGATATCCATCAACCGGCCTGGGTTGAGATAAGCGGTGTGCAGCGCAAGGTGAATATAGCGCTGGTGTGTGAAGATTCCCCGGCCGCTTTGTTAGGCCGATGGGTGCTGGTACATGTGGGTTTTGCCATGAGTCTCATGGATGAACATGAAGCGCAGGATACCTTGATGACACTGCAATCCATGCAGGTGGTTGGCTATCCAGGCAACGAAGAGAAATAATCACTCAAGCTGTTCAATAAAGGGGCCGGGAAATGCATGAACTTACCCTATGCCAAAATGCGTTGGAGCTGGCGGAGCAGCACGCGCGCCGACATGGTGCCCGGCGCGTTACTGCTGTATGGATGGAAATCGGGACGCTCTCCTGTGTTGAAGAGAATGCATTACGTTTTTGTTTTGATATCGTCTGTAACGAGACTTTGGCAAAAGGCTGCCAATTGCATCTGACGTGGTTGAAGGCGCAAGCAAAGTGCCTGGACTGTGACAAGAGGGTAGCCATCGCCGGATATCATGAAGGCTGCCCGGAGTGTGGCGGCTTTAGGTTATGGATAGAAAGCGGGGACAGCCTGCGGATCACGCAAATTGAAGTCGAATGACACTTTTTCAATCAACTGGAGTTCCGGAATGTCAACCGCGAACATGCACGATCTCCGCGTCACAGCATGCCGCCACTCGTTTTATGCGTTTTAGTAATGCCGGCGTCAGTTCAACGTGTGAAAAAACATCCGGGATCAAATGTCCCACCTCTCGGCATTTTCCATTGATAATGATTTGGGTTCTTTCAAATATCATGGGCAGAGCACGATAACAGGTCTTGCAGTCGGTGCATTTCTCCTGGTCTCCTGGTGCTATAAACACGGGTAATTCATTATAGGCCATTGGCGCAGGCGGTATTACAGATGCCGATGCTTCGATGTGCACTGGTGGTATAGCGCCTTGTACCCTGTTTTCTGATGAATGACAGCAGTATGCGCCCAGCCCTGACGTGGCATTGAACATGTTGTCCGATGATGCGGGCAACTCTGGCATGTGTTGCCGAAGGTTCTGCGGTCTCTCATGGTCGGTATTACGATATTTCATCATCATTTTTCCTTCTTGTTCACTGTTGAGATATTGCTGTATCTAAACAAAAATGAGTTATTCCCCGATGGGTTTAAAAAAGGCTATATAGTGCATAATCAGATACCGGCCAGCTTAATTGGATAAATAAAAATACATCTTGGACGTTCCGCTGATGGCAATCTGAAGTTAGCGTCAGCCGGAATTGCATACGTTTCTTTTGCGGTATTCATTGAGCTGCAAAAGTTATATGGGGTGGCTATCGTGACATTAAGAAAGGCCATCCCGGCATTGGCATGGTCTGCTATCCCATAATAATTGTCACCGTCCTAAAGGAGGGGAAATCCTATCTTTTACTGAGTGGTCTGCTCCCAAAACCGTGGACATTTCCTGTCCTCACGATGGGGTCCGTTCAAAGGCCGCGGGGCTGACCCCGTCCGGATGGCCGTGCCGGCGGGTGCGGTTGCAGAATACGTTAAAATCGCGGGTGAGGCCGAGTCATCGCTGGTTGTCTATCGCCCGGGGAGAAAGCAGCCTGCGCAGCCGCTCTCGTTTGGCGTGCTCCGGTCTTAAAGGCGAAAAGAAAGACCGCCATCTTCGGCCACTTTGCGTCGAAAGGCTGCCGGCGTAAGACCGAAGTACATCTTGAACTGGCGATGGAAATGACTGAGATTGGAAAATCCACTCTCAAGAGCCGCCTGCGTCACAGAGCCAAACTCAGTGACCAGGAGCGTCGCTGCTTTCTGTACTCGCCGAACATTGCAGTAATCCACGAAACTCCTGCCGGTGTGGAGCCGGAACTCCCTGGTCAGCAAACTGCGGGACAAACCGAACAGGGATGCGGCCTGTTCGATGGTAAGATCCTCCTTCAGGTTATTTTCAATCCACGTTACGATATCCTGAATTTTTCCCCTGTGACGGTACACGGAATGATCTTGTGCCAGGTGCCGGGCCTGAGCATGCAATGCCAGCAGCAGGTTTGCCGCGCTCCACTTAAGCTGTTCGGTTCGTACATCATCATTGCCAAATCCATCGGTGATCATGTCGCTCAACTGGCTCAGACATAATTCCTTGTCCGGGTGGTCAGCCATAGTCACACCAGCCGCGCCCAGGCCGTTCACCAAGGCAACTTGAGTGGGCGAGAGGTAGCGAGGCAAGTCCTCGGGAGGGGCGCAAACGATCTTCAGCCGACCAATCTCACCCTCTCCGAAGGAGAAGCGATGAGGTATGTTCGGCGGAACGAGAATGGTTCTGGACGAACGAAACTCAATCTCGCCATCGTCGGTGAAGAGCCTCCCGCCAGAGCCCCGGCACAGAACGAATTCGAAAATTTCATGCTGATGTCGTGGCGAAGATTCAGCAATTTCGGCATTCAAACTCCAGAGCATATCGTGCCCCCACGTCGCTTTTGGCCAATCGTACATATAAAATGGCCAATCGGATAAGATACTTCTGAACGAGAAGTCTAATCTTTATTTAGCGCTTAGAAAAGCACACCCGATTGTATATAAGGCTTAGATATTACCGAATACACCGCGGAGAAGGAGAAGCTGTTCAGCCAAGAAACGGTCCCCGATCAACAGTGGTTACCGTTGACGCCAAGCGGCTTGTCGTCGTCGACTCCTGGAGCAGCAAAAGATACCGACTCTCATTCGCACGTAAACAGAGGAGCCTTTGTTCATGATTAGCATTCCAAAGGAAGTACAAGAATTTTTGCCAGGCAAGCTTGCCTGGGTGGCAACCTCTTCGCCAAGCGGCGAGCCGAACGTAACGCCCAAAGGCACGTTGAAACTGCTCGATGAGCAGCACATCACTTTCGCTGATTTGTTTGCTGGTAAGACCCGGCAGAATCTTCGCGACAATGCAAAAATTGCTGTTACGGTGGCCGATCTCACTACAAATAAGGCCTATCAACTTAAGGGCGTTGCCGAACTCGTTGAATCCGGTGATCTGTTCAGCAATGTAGCCAAAGCACTCAAACAGTCCCATCAAGGACTGCCGGAGCCCCGCTATGTCGTCAAGATTGCCGTGGAGGCGGTTTTTGATCAGTCCGGCGGCTCTGAGCCGGGAAAACAGATTGCCTGAAAGGGTTGTCGGTTACGCTTAATAGCCGGCAACGTTCTGTCAGCCGATCGCCGCCGAAACTGCCCCGTCATTGTGAGGAAAGTTATGTTTCGGCCATTATTGCTATTGCCTGGTCAAAAACGGAGTATTCAATGTCTGATAAATTAGCGGGGAAAGTTGCATTTATTACCGGTGCGGGTTCTGGCATGGGTAAAGCGGTCGCACTGGAATTTGCCCGGAACGGTGCGAAGATCGTCGCGGTCGATATCAATAAAGAAAGCGTTAATAACACCTGTTTTGAAATCGGTGCCGAAAATGCTTTCCCCATCGATGGTGATATTTCCACTGCTGACTCGGTTAAACGGATGTGTGATGAGGCCATAGCTCATTTTGGCCGGGTAGATATTTTGGTCAATAACGCCGGTATTCTGGATAACTATCTTCCCGTTACTGAAACAGATGAAGCCCTGTGGGATAAGGTGCTCAATGTAAATTTGAAGTCGATGTTTCTCACTACGCGGGCACTTATCCCGCAAATGGTAGATGGCGGGGGCGGAGTGATCATTAATGTGGCTTCGATCGCGGCCTTAGTCGCCGGTGGCGGAGGTGCGGCCTACACCGCGTCGAAGCATGGAGTCGTCGGCTTGACCCGGCAAATTGCGTTCGATTATGGACTAAAAGGTGTTAGGGCTAATGCTATTTGTCCAGGAGCGGTGGAAACAGGGATGACAAAAGACATTTTTGCGTCTGATGATGTCGCGGTTATGGCTGCGGTTCGGTCGGTTCCTGCCGGTCGCTACGGTAAGCCGGAGGAGATCGCTAAACTGGCTTTGTATCTGGCCAGTGAAGACGCTTCGTTCGTCCATGGAGCGGCTTTTGTCATCGACGGCGGTTGGACAGTGAAATAGTGAAATAATGATGAATGAAAAAACATCCCGCGTTGGAATGCGCATCCGTTGATCCCCGTATTATTCAATAGCAGGGCATGTTATTCCGTCGTTATGGTTATGGGGTGATGAGCATGCGGCAAACTTTTTTTTAATAAGGAGCATTGATGCTAATCGTACACCATCTGGGAATTTCCCAATCGGACCGGATCGTTTGGTTATGTGAAGAACTGGCTATTCAATACAAATTAATCAGATACTCGCGCGATCCTGAAACGAATTTTGCGCCGAAAGAATATAAAGCGCTGCATCCTTTTGGTACCGCGCCGGTTATTACGGATGGCGATGTGGTGCTGGGTGAATCCGGGGCGATTATTGAATACATTATCGGCAAGTATGGCAACGGACGTTTTACCGTCAGCGTCGATAAGCCAAATTTCGCCGACTATCTCTACTGGTTCCATTTTGCCAACGCGACTCTAATGGCCAGTAGCATGGTGGATCTGGCCGTGAACGGATTAGGCGGCGCGGGGGACAACCCGCATATACGAACGCTGTGTGCCCGCAGCGATCTCGCTTTTGATTTGATCGATAAACGATTAAGCGACGTCAAGTATTTTGCCGGCGATGAGTTTACCGCGGCGGACATTATCATGCTATTCCCATTGACCACGATGCGCGTTTTTCTCAAGCGGGATATCGCGGGCTATCCCCATCTTCTTGCGTTTCTGCAGCGTATCGGTGAGCGACCGGCGTATCAGCGTGCGATGAAGTTGGCCGATCCTGATCTGGATTTGGCGCCGTTGTTGCATTAGTCCCTGCATTATTGTGTCGCCAGCCGGGACTATGCGGCTTTAACGCGCAAAGCTCAAACATGCGATCGCGTTACATCGTCCGGGCAATCGCTGATTTCACAATGCCCATAGAGATATAAGCTATGGTGAGTCAGCTTGACATGATTTTTGTCAGCAATATCGCGCTGACGCGCTTCAATAATGTCATCACGGAATTCAATGACTTTCCCACAATCCAGACAAATGAGATGGTCGTGATGCTGCTGCTGCGTCAGTTCAAAAATTGACTTGTCTGCCTCAAAATGATGTCGGGTAACGATGCCTGTGTCATCGAACTGGTTCAGCACCCGGTAAACCGTTGCTAACCCGATCTCCTCATCCATGCCGATAAGTTCTTTATAAATATCTTCTGCCGTAGCATGGTGGAATGCAGGCTGTTGCAGAATTTCCAGAATTTTTAATCTTGGAGAGGTGACCTTGAGTCCGGCCTCCTTTAGTGCACCATTGTTGTTGGTCATACAGTTCTCGTCCTGTAGTTAAGTCCCCTGGACAGCTAACTCTGTGTCAGAGCGACTCAGTAAACGTCGTAAATAGATTGTGTGCAATGTTATTTTGTGAAATTATATCGCACAAGTTATCATCCGACAAAGGAAAATATATGAGCGCGCTTTATAGCACAAAGGTGACCGCCATCGGCGGTCGTAACGGCACCATCCGCAGCGATGATGGTTTGCTTGACCTTCATCTTGCACTTCCAACGGCAATGGGTGGCACGGGAAAGGCGACCAATCCGGAACAGCTTTTTGCCGGAGGATATGCGGCGTGTTTTGAAAATGCCGTTATCCATGTCAGCCGTAACAAAAGTGATAAAATTACCGATAAAAATATAGAAGTGACCGCCGAGGTGGGTCTGGAGCTCAATGGCAACGGCGGTTTTCGCCTTGAGGTGTCATTAGACGTGATTATCTCCGGTGTTAATCAGACCGTCGCTGAGGAGATTGTCACGGCTGCCCATGCTGTCTGCCCGTATTCCAATGCAATACGCGGCAATATTGACGTTGCTATTTCTGTTTCGACACGCTGAGATTGATGATGACATCCGAATTTGATGATGATGCATTAACACTGGATCGGCAAATTTGTTTTCCGCTGTATGCCGCGTCTAATCTCCTTACCCGGCTCTACCGGCCCGTACTGGCGAAATTGGGGCTAACCTACCCGCAATATCTGGTAATGCTGGTGCTCTGGGAAATCTCACCGCACAGCGTGGGTGAAATCGGCGGCAAGCTGCATCTGGATAGCGGCACATTGACTCCGCTGCTGAAACGCCTGGAACTGAGTGGCTTTGTACAACGTTCCCGTGATCCCGCTGATGAACGCCGGGTACTTGTCCATCTTACGCAGGCCGGGCGAAGCCTCAAAATCGCGGCAAGAGCGGTGCCGACGACGTTATCGCATGAGCTTAACATGGCAGAAAATGATATTGAAACACTGCGCGACGCGGTGAAAAATATGGTCCGGGTGCTCTTGAAACATCCTGATATTGAAAGCGCTTCGAAATAATAATCTTTGTCCGGGCAGGCATTTTGCGGATCTAAGATGAATGGCGTGGGCATCTGATTCTCTTTTATCTTTATGCCCATTATTTTTATTAGAGCTGCCGGAATATAACATGCCAATTTTAGATGAAAAAAGCTTTCATGAAAGATTCATTTATGATTTGCTTACTTGGATGGAAGATAACCTCCACACTAAATTATTCATAACTGATATTGCTACCCGTGCGGGTTATTCACCGTGGCATTTACAAAAATTATTCAAAATGGTGACACGCGTATCGTTGGGGGAATATGTTAAAAATCGAAAACTGAGCAGGGCCGCCCTGGTTTTACGTTTGACACGCCTCCCTATTATAGATGTAGCCCATTTTTATAGTTTTGACTCTCAACAGACTTTCAGCCGCGCATTCAAAAAACACTTCCACATCACTCCGGCAACCTATCGCCAGAGCAGTGATTGGCCGTTGGCCGGTATTTCATTACCTTTTCATTTACAACCCTCTTCAGTGCCGGCTGTTGATATCGTCCTCAGGTCGAAAATTTGTTTACTGGGAAAGACTGAACAGCATTTTAGTCCGATAGCGCATATTTCCAGTGCGCTTAATACCATCCGGGGGAAGCTTTTACGTCGGATTTTTTCCCAGGTTAAGAAAGAAACAACGGAATTTTGCCTACTGACTCAGTCTAGACCTGATGACGATAAGGAAGATGGGCTGAAAATAAACTTCACATTGGCCTCAATGCTAAACGAAAACCTTCACCCAATCTCATCGGATAATCAGATCATTATTGGCCCAGGGCGATATGCGAAATTTAGTTATGAAGGAAATATTATTGGCTTAAACGAGTTTATTATGGCCGTCTATTTAGAATATCTCCCGATGTATAAATTATCGCGGCGTATAGGCTACGATATAGAGCATTACACACAAAAAAGTGTTAATGGTACCGAAGAGAAATCATGGTTACAATTTCATTGCGACTATTTTGTACCCGTGACATAGTCATGATCGCCAGTACATCACAGATACTCTTGGATTTCCTGAGAGCATGGCACTATCTGGAAAATAAATAAAACTTGGTAAGTAATAATCCGTTGTCAAACATACTTAGCATGTTTAATGGCCTTTATGTCTTCTAATGAACCATTAGCCGCTTTCGCTGCCGAGGTGAGCGTTCAAATACGCCATGACGTCCATGGGGCGCGCGCATCGGCAAATTGACATGACCGGCCTGGTCCTGAATGAATACCGAGCGGGTGTGGTTAACTTGTTTGAAACCTTCCATTCCGTGATAGGCGCCGCTGCCCGACGCGCCCATGCCACCGAACCAAACATGCATCCGGCGCAGATATTCTCCAAAAGAGTTGATCTTATCCATAATCATTATACTATACCCCCTATAGTATAGGAGACGGTTATGCCACACTCGATTGAAGATAAAAAACGCGTTCTTGTCCGGGTGCGACGAATCAAAGGACAGGTAGAAGCCCTTGAGCGTTCACTGGAAACAGGCGCTGACTGTAGTGCGATATTACAGCAGATCTCCGCCATCCGTGGCGCCTCACACGGCCTGATGTCCGAGATTATGGAAATTCATATACGGGATGAACTGGGCCAAAACGATCTGACTGAAATACAGAAAGCCAATCGCCTGAATGAGGTGGCCAGCCTGGTTCGATCCTATTTAAAGTGAAGATCGCTTTTGCTAAAAATGCCTAAAAATGCCGACTGAGTTTGTCCGTTAATGAGTGGAGAAGAGTGATGAAATCTCGTGCCGCCGTGGCCTTCGGGCCGGGCCAGCCCTTAAAAATTGTTGAAATCGATGTTGCGCCGCCGCAAAAAGGCGAAGTGTTGGTGAGGATCACCCATACCGGCGTGTGTCATACCGATGCGTTCACCCTGTCCGGCGATGACCCGGAGGGGATCTTCCCGGCGGTGCTGGGACATGAGGGCGGGGGTATCGTGGTCGAGGTGGGCGAGGGCGTGACCAGCGTGAAGCCCGGCGATCATGTTATCCCGCTATACACCGCCGAGTGCGGCGTATGTAAATTCTGCACATCCGGCAAAACCAATCTGTGCCAGGCAGTGCGCGCCACCCAGGGCAAGGGGCTGATGCCGGACGGCACCACCCGGTTTTCCTATAACGGCCTGCCGATCTACCACTATATGGGCACCAGCACCTTCAGCGAATATACCGTGGTGGCGGAAATCTCTCTGGCGGTGATCAATCCCAAGGCACCGCTGGAAAAAGTCTGCCTGCTGGGTTGCGGCGTGACAACCGGCATCGGCGCGGTGCATAACACTGCCAAGGTCAAGGCGGGCGACACCGTGGCTATCTTCGGCCTCGGCGGTATCGGCCTGGCCGCTATCCAGGGCGCGGTTCAGGCCAAGGCCGGGCGGATCCTCGCTATTGACACCAATCCGGGAAAATTTGATCTGGCACGCTCCATGGGGGCCACCGATTGCATCAATCCCAAGGACTATGACCGGCCGATACAGGACGTGATAGTCGAACTGACGGACGGCGGGGTGGATTTCAGCTTCGAATGCATCGGCAATGTGGATGTGATGCGTTCAGCGCTGGAATGCTGCCATAAAGGCTGGGGCGAAAGCATCATTATCGGGGTTGCCGGCGCGGGCAAAGAGATCCGGACCCGCCCGTTCCAACTGGTTACCGGCCGCGTGTGGCGCGGGTCGGCCTTTGGCGGCGTAAAAGGACGCACCCAGTTGCCCGGCATGGTGGAGCAGGCCATGGCCGGCGAAATCAATCTCGATCCGTTTATTACCCATACCTTGCCGCTTGAAAAAATTAACGAGGCCTTTGCGCTGATGCATGAAGGCAAATCCATTCGCACGGTCATTCATTTTTAAGAGGGCATAGCACATGATATCCATCCATCCTGCTGTAGATTCAGGGTTCAAAAAGGGCTCGGATGATTTTACCGGCGGCACGCTCGAATGCCTCTGCCAAAGTCATAAGGTTGTGGTAAAAATCGAGTCGCAGACCGCGCATAACCACGTTTGCGGCTGTACCCAATGCTGGAAACCCCAAGGCGCCTTGTTCGCCCAATTGGCCGTTGCGCCGCGGGCGAAAGTCAGCGTTATTGCCAATGAGGATAAGCTTGAAATCGTCAATGCGTCGGCCACTATCCAGCGGCATGCCTGCAAGGAGTGCGGCGCGCATATGTTCGGGCGAATAGAGAACACGGAACATGCTTTCTTTGGACTGGATTTTGTCCATACTGAATTGTCAGCGCAACAAGGATGGAGTGCCCCGACTTTTGCCGCCTTTGTCTCGTCGGTAATTGAAAGCGGCACGCCGCCGGAACGTATGGCGGAAGTTCGCGCCCGCTTGACCGAATTGGGCTTGCCGACCTATGACTGTCTTTCCCCGGCGCTGATGGATGCTATATCGACGCACATCGCGCGTAAAAAAGGTGTTCTGCGGTAATCACCGGTGAAATCAGCCATAATGGGATTAGAAAGACAGGTGCCCATTGTGGAAAATGCACTCTTGCCTCGCTGGGGCGCGGCAGAGAAATAGGGATAACACCTATTTGGACGGAGAGAAAAATGACGTCTGATAACGTTCTCTGGCTTGACGACCCGCGGATAAAAGCTATTTCCCAGGCGATTGCCGGTGTTGACGACAAGACCAAATTGCTGGTGGCGCGGATGTTTGCCACCATTGATGCCATTGACGATTCCGGTCTGGCGGCGATACAACTGGGCGTGCCGCAGCGCATCGTTGTCATCAATATGGATGATGATGACAAGAAACATCATCGGCTCGCCCTCATTAACCCGAGGATCGTGAAGCAGTCCGAGGAAAAAACCACCCATCTGGAATTATGCTCCTCGATCCCAGGACATCCCCTGCCGGCGGAGCGGGCTCAACGGGTCCGTGTCGCATTTACCGATTTGGACGGCAAGCCACAGGAAATCGAGGCGACCGGCGTTTTTTCCGTTTGTCTGCAGCATGAAATCGATCATTTGGACGGGCGGCTACTGACCGATACGCTGTCGGACTTCAAGCGTGGACGGATCAAGATCCAGCTTTCAAAGTTGCGCCGGAAAATCGCGCAATAAGATTAATTTCTGCTGATATCGCCGGCAAAGAGAAAACGCGATGAATATGCAGCCATTCAGGGTGGAGATTACCCATAGATAGTTTTTTAATATTTCATTCTCTATTTCAATGCGTTGCAATCTTTTTTTTTGAAATCGCGTATTTCAATTTGCTCAGGGGTTATGGGGGAGGCATTGGGCGACAAACCCTTGCGTTCGGCATTAAGTTGCCGAACCCATTTACCCATAGTGGATATACCCACGATCATTGCCTTTGCCGCTTCAACGACACTATAGTGCTGGTCAAGAACCAGTTGTGCGGCTTCCAGCTTAAATTCAGCGCTGAATGTTCTCTTAGTACGTCCGATCATGGTGTCACCTGTTTGTGTGCTGAGGTGATGATATCACCTCTATCCAGGTGGCCAAATTCACTATGCCACTTCAATTAGTGCCGCTTATTAAATCGATAAGCCAGTATTAAGGCCATGATAAGGAGCAATATCGGCGGAGTAAGTGTCGTTAATGGGACGTTGAGGGAAAATAGCAATCCCAGGTTAACGATGATTTGGTAGCTGATGTATGTGAGTAGCCCAACAATTACACCAACGGCTAAACGGCTTCCTAAACCTGGTGCGCGGGGGACGCTAAAGGTGAATGGGATCGCTAGTAAAATCATTGCCAGGATTAAAATTGGCCGTCCCAGCTTTTGCCATAAAGCGAGCTTGAATTCGATATTGGGCTGATTGGTACTTTGTAAGTAGTTAATGTAATGATTGAGCTGCTTGATGGAAAAACTTTCACTGGGCATGGTGAGTTCTTTCAGGCTCATATGGGTGAATAGGGATTGCCATTGCAAATCATCCTGTGTTGTTACAGTTTCTTTTCCATTCGCCCATTTTTTTTGATTGACGCCATGTAGAACCCACATCCCATTATCAAGAATGGAGGCTCTTTCCGCATAAATATAAGACTCCAGAGAAAGGTCGGGCTTGTAGTGAAATATCTCAATGCCTATCGGTTGATTATGTTCATCCAAGGTCTTTACCGTAACAAATTCACTGTTGCGTCTGGCCCACAGGATGTTCCCGGTGCTAACGTTATTCTCCCCTTGGGCAACGGCGGTCTCCTTAAGTTGAAATGCGCGTTGCTGCAAGGGAGAAGCAACCCACTCATCAAGTGCGCCTAATGATAGGGTCAACATTAGACCTGAATATAAAATGACCAAAGAAATTTTGAAGATTGAAAAGCCGCTTATGCGCATCGCTGTTAATTCTAGCGTCTTCGAGAGTTGCCCAAGCCCCACGATACCGCCGAGTAGCGCAATAAAAGGGCCCAAATCGATCAGGTATCTGGGTATTGTCATTAACACGACCATCAGGGCCTGTGTCCAACGGTATCCGTGGGCGCTTACATCATCGAGTTCGTTGATAAAGTCGAAGGTTGTAAAAAGCGGGATTAACAATCCCGCAGCGGCTGCGAATCCCAAAAAGACGTTACGAATGATATAGCGACTGAAGATGTTCATCGAAACAATTTCTGCAGTAATGAGAATTCGCGAGCTATCAGAATCAATACTCCAATCGACATGAGTAGGGGGACCAACCATAACCCGGGGATAACGGGGAGAGTACCGTTGGCAACCAAGGTGCGACAGATGTTACCGCCATAAAAAATGATGGTAAATAATATAGTTAAGGGGAGCAACGTCGCAAAGCGGCCTTGGCGTGGTCTGGTGCGGCTTAAGGCGGTGGCTAGTAGCGCCATTAAAATAGCATTTATCCCGCGACTTTCCCGCCATTGCAGTTCTGCGATATCGGCAGGATCAGAAGAACGTGATAACTCCGCTGCCGACGCCGACTTACTCTTGACGTCAGGGCTCTGCTGTAGCGGTTTAAGATGTAGGTTAAGATTATCATACCTCTGCTCGGTGTCTTCCGTGCCTTTATGATCTAGCTTATAAGCGGTACCCGAGTGCAGCATAACAGAGGGGGTGGTGGGCGAAGGATCAATAACCTCTAGTGAGTGAACTCTATAGATGGATGTTTTGCTGGCTGAGGGCGTATAAATCAGTGCGTCAGACAGGTGGTCAGAGGTTGCGTCGATATGCTCGGCCAAGATCATTCTGCCGCTATCATTGATATTGAATTTTTTCGGTAGCAGATGACTGACATCCAGTTCGGATTGTGATTGCTGTTTTAACTGATAAATTTGTGCGTAGGCCCAAGGCCTGCCATACATGGAAAGTACCGTTACCAGCATGCCAAGGGGAATGGCAAGGATCAGAACGGCTTTATAGAGCCGTAAAGGACTCGAGCCAGAAGCAAAAATTGCGGTTATTTCAGAGTCGTTATAAAGCTGGCCAAGAGCAATGGCGACTGAAACATAAAGACCAACCGGTAACAGCATCTCCAGCGCAATCAGCACCTTATACCAGACAATGTCTAATACGGCCTGCAGGGCCAATGTGCCATTGGCCGCTTCGGTCAGGTAACGTTGGGCTGAGTAACTGGCAAAAATGAAGATGAGAAATCCAACGATGATCATCACTAACCGGCGAGTCTCGGCCATGATGTAGCGCTCAATCAAGTACATATAATACGAACACCCCACATTGCCAAGAAAGTATAGAGAATATCTGTTAAATAACGGCGGATCACCCCCTGTGTAAATGCTGGATAAGCATTCAGTTGGCTTATGTGACTGATAATCAAGCTAAGTACCGCTAATCATATAGGTGATGCCCATAAAGTAACCACCGGATGACTTTCTCCGGCAACGGGTTGTTGAACCGCGTTTCGCAACATTCAGCGTCAAACCCTGCTCCGTCGTGCTGTCGTAGCCGCCCGTGTTCGTCGCCCAGTTTATGGCTTATCTATCGCAGCAGTCCAGCGCGACCGTGATCCGGAGTCATCCGGCAGCCTGGCTTGCAGCTTCCGTTTGTCCACCCCATCAACACCACGACATTTTGACTGTGAGCCATCTTTTGGCTGAAAGTTTACTCACTTAGTACCGTGTCCACTAATGCTACGCAGGATCAAAAACCTTTAGGTTGGCTTGGATTTGGTTTATCCTACTTCCCGGCTGATATGTATGCAAGGCGGGCTTATCCCTGCTGAGTTATTAATAACCGAGTATGGCTGAAGTAGCTAATATGGCTGGTTTTTTACCATGAAGTATTGGTTTTCCGATGGTGCTTTCCGCACTATCATACGTAACTCCGCCTACTTGGGCTCCGGTAATGTGGCTAGTGCCTTGCTTGGTTTACTTGCGCTTTCCTGTGCGGGTAAGGGCATGTCCCCGGAGATGTTTGGGGTGCTCATAGTCATTCAATCGTATACGAAAGCGATCAGTGACTTTATCAAGTTTCAGACGTGGCAATTCGTGGTTCAATTTGGTACGCCTGCATTGGCGAGCCAAAACCCTCAACGATTCCGTGATGTGATTTCATTTTCTTTCGGCTTGGATATTGCAAGCGGAGTAGTTGCAGTATTGGGGGGGATGTTGCTGCTGCCACTGCTTTCTAAATCTTTAGGGCTCGATGCGGAAAGCTTCTGGCTCGCACTGCTTTATTGCACGTTAATTCCTTCCATGACATCGTCTACCCCCACAGGCATTTTACGGGCGGTTGACCGTTTTGATTTGATTGCTATTCAGCAGGCAATCAAGCCCTTATTGATTGCAGTCGGAAGCGTCATTGCTTTTTTTGGTAATTTAGGTTTTGCGGGTTTTGTCATCACGTGGTATGCCTCCAACTTAATTGGCGGAACGCTGTTTTGGTGGTTTGCTGCACGTGAATTGCGCCGCATGAATATTCATAACGCGTTACGACCTAGCTTATTTGAGGCTGCGCGTCAAATAAAGGGCGCCTGGAGCTTTGTATGGACAACAAACATTGCACATTCTATTTGGGCCGCTCGTAACTCGTGCAGTACAGTGTTAGTGGGTATCATCTTGGGGCCGGCGGCTGCAGGATTGTTTAAAATTGCGATGACTTTTTTTGATGCAACAGGAACGCCGGCTAAGTTGCTGGAAAAGAGCTTTTATCCCGAGATTATGCGCTTAGACCCACGCACTAAAAGGCCATGGCTACTGGGGCTTAAATCCGCAGTTTTAGCCGGTGGCATTGGTATACTTGTTGCGCTTGTCGTTGTGGCTGTCGGGAAGCCGTTAATTTCAATTGTTTTTGGCTATAAATATCTGCAAGCATACGATTTGATTGAAATTATGCTGAGTGCCATTGTCGTGTCTATGCTGGGCTTTCCTCAAGAGTCCTTACTGTTTATGGCGGGTAAGCAGCGGGCTTCCTTAATTGCGCAGGCGCTTGCTTCAGCTCTCTATATCCTGCTCTTGGTCCTGCTGTCCCATGCTTTTGGTGTGCAAGGCGCTGCTTTTGCTTATTTTGGGGGCCAATGTTTAGACGTGCTGTTTTCTCTCATACCGACTTTATGGGTTTACCGTCACCGCTATTTACTGGGGTTTAGTGCACCTATAGAGAGTACCAAGTGACTAATAGCAACGAATGGAAAAAATTCTCACCTGAAACGGTGCAGTTATTATTTACTGCGGTGGATGTGGACGACATCGTTGATGAGCATGCCAGCCTACCACCATTTATTGATTTGCAATGCTCCCAAGAAAATATTCGGAACAATTACGCATTGTGTCTGCAGTTTTGGGAGGACGGTTTTACCCGGGTGGAGCTGCTGCGCTTAGTGCATAAGCTATTAAAAGGGGGTGACTTATCTGCGACAGAACGAATGCAATACAAATATATTCGCTCACGCTATAAGCATTTACGCTTCGCCCAACGGCTTTATAGTAGAAAGCATCAATCCAGCCTTTTGTTTCACCATACGACCGTATTACTTGGGCACTTTCAAGATGCTTTTCGTAACGGAAAAAAAGATACCATTATGTTTTACGGCAAGATTCTGCGTATTTATCTAAGCATGCCGGTTTGGATGCTGGCGCATTATGCTTTACGTCATACCTGCTTAGATAGGGATAATGGGTTTATTGCGTATCGTCAAGAGCAAATGCGAACGTTACGGACACTTATAGCGAAGCCCCTGCTGACAGGAAGGGAATTCCATGGCGTGCGCAAAGTTATTAGCCAGCAAGTATCTTATTATGACACGTTAAGATCTATTGAACCGAGCAACCAGGATGCCTATAGGATTTCCAGATTTTTAGCGAATATAAACGGATTAATGGGAGATCGGCATGATGAGATGGTGGCGGATAAGCTGGCGGGGCGCAAGCCCTATGACGAACCTGCTCTGTTGGATATAAATATACGCCAGCGTTTGGAATTGCTCCTCGCACGTTATCCATTGTAAGTTTGTCGCCGGTTGAAAGGCGTTGTGGATTTGCTCCTGCTAAAATGGACATGGTTGATTAGCCGCTGACATAACCTATTAACAATGGACGTCAGGATTTCTATTTACTCAGCAATTTTTGCAATAGGGTAATCACCTGATTCACTTCCTCAGGCGTCAGGGCGCCATCTTTTGCCCACTGAATGCGTCCGTCTTTATCCAGCACCACAATTGTTGAACTCTCTTTATCCAGTTGCCAGGCTTTGCGGGCCAGACCATTGCTGTCGACGATAAATTGCGCCCAAGGATAGCGCTTTTTGTTTTTCTCGATTTTACCGCGCACGAACATGCCGGAGCCTGGAATCGCATCGTCCGTGTTGACGATGGTGGTGGGTTGAAAGCGGTCATTCGGAAAATTCGCATCCTCAATGGCTTTGATTAGCATTGAATTTTTCTTTTTTGCGGCGGTGCGCCCGGCGATGTGCTGCATGACGCGGACCTTTCCTTCCAGCTGTGAGCTATTCCAGTGTTTATAGCCAAACTTATCATTATCTAGAACTAACTCTCCTCGGTCCGCAATGTCTACCGGCGCGACACGTTGGCCGTCGATAAAGTTATGCGCAAAGGCCATCAGTGGCAACAAGAGAAGGAAAAAGCTCAGTAGCCTACGTAACATCATGATATTTATTATTTTTACAGGTAGTCAGAAGACTTGCGCGGGCGGCAAGCCGGTAACCCCGCGCCGCTTCAACACGACGGCGTTTCATATCAAGGCTCCATTGCCCCCTGTAGATTTTCAATATGGGTGATTAAGTTCGTTTGCGTGCTTTGCTGCCCATGATTGACCCATGAGCAGCATGAATACTGCTTTGCGCGGTATCAATTTTTCAGTCCGGCAAAGGCCTGGATAATTGCGTCGATTTGTTCTTCGCTGTGCGCTGCATTGACGCTGCAGCGTAACAGCGTAATGTCCACCGGTGCTGCTGGTGGTAACACGAGGTTTACATAAACACCCTTTGCTATCAGGTCACGCCAGAGACTCAGACCGCCTTCTTTCGAGCCAATCATGACAGGAACGACCGGGCTGATGCGTGGCCCTAGCTCGTAGCCGAGCTTAGCAAGACCTTGATAGAGTCTATGTGCGTTGCTCCAAAGTTTTTCGCGTAGCTCTGGGTGTTGCGCAATGATTCTTAACGAGGAGCGCACAGTGGCGATGCATGATGGCGATGGTGACGCGGTAAAAATGTAAGGGCGGCTGCGGTAGCGTAGAACTTCCATTGCTTCAGCGCCCACTGCAAAGCCGCCGATGGAGGCTAAGCTCTTGCTGAAAGTGCCCAGTACAATATCTACATCTTGCTCAACGCCCAGCTCTTCAGCAAGGCCTCGACCTTTAGCGCCCATAACACCGAAAGAATGGGCTTCATCTACCAATAAATAACCGCCAAGGCGTCGTTTGATGTCGACAATTTCGACTAGCGGAGCAACATCGCCCAGCATGCTATAAATACCTTCAACGATAATTATCGCGCCTCGCGCACGCTCGCCCAGACGTACCATGCGGCGTTCCAGATCTTGGGCATCATTGTGACGAAAACGAATAATTTGCGCGCCGCCTAGGGCACAACCGTCATAGATGCTTGAGTGGCAGTCTGCGTCTATCAATGCGACGGCGCTAGGATCGGCAAGCGTGCTGATGATACCCAGGTTAGCTGTATAGCCAGTAGAGAATACGATGGCAGTGGGCCGGTCAAAAAAAACAGACAGCTCTTGCTCTAAAGTAAGGTGCGAGCCATAGCTACCGTTAGCCATGCGTGACCCGGTAGTCCCGGTGCCTTGGGCTGCTAATGCAGCTTGGCCGTCCGCTATAGCTTGAGCATTGAAGGTGAGGCCCAGGTAGTTATTTGTGCCTGCCAGAATAATCTTCTGATTGCCAATGCGTCCTTCAGTTGCTGAGTAGATCTCGTCAATGCAGGTGCCAAATGGGTTTAGGCCGGATGTTTGGAATTGCACTCGTTCCTCGGCAAGGCGTGCAAATTTATCATAAAGGCCCATCGGTGCCCTCCATGTGTGGGAGTAGGGCATCCAATAACTGCTCAGGTGTTCTAACGTTTAACAAGATATTTATCGGGATTGAAATATCTAATTTGTCTTCTAACATCATCAACAGGCTCATCACTTTTATGGACTCCAGGCCAAGATCATTGACGAGATCGCTTTCCGGCTTTATCTCTTGATCGCCTTCGACCATACCCTGTAAGCACTCAAGGATATAATCCATCATAATTTCACGATTTAGCATAGAATCTTTGACCCACCTAATATCAAGATAATCAAAATAGTCCTTCACGTAGGGCGCGTTCCAAACTTATCTGGGGAGACCAGTTAATATATTCAGACAAGCTTTGATTGCTTGCAGACCAGTCTTGATGTGTTAATTCGCGGATTTTGCTGTGGGTTAGCATCGGTTCTTTTCTTGCTAAACAGTTCAATAGCATGCTGATATCGGCAATAACTTTGAGCAAAGCTAAAGGTATTCCGATTAACCGCACAGGACCATTACGCACTGCAGCGCCTATTTCTTGTAAGCGCTTCCAATTATAACCACCTGCAATACCGTCGCAGAGTTCATAGGGATGTGCTGGCGGTTGCTCGACCATTAACCATTGGCTGACGGCTTCAGCTAAATCGCTCACATGAAGGAACGATAGCTGTGCTTCAGGCGCGCCAAGCCGAGGGAGTACTCCGCGCAAGAGCCAGCTAAATAAGGGTTTTAACTCCTTATCGCCCGGCCCATACACCGCCGTCGGGCGAAAAATCCCCAGGGAAATATTCGAGGCCATGGTGATTAATTGCTGTTCGGCAACATATTTTGACTTCGCGTACCAAGACAGTTCAGGATGACGGGCGGCAAGAGAAGACATGAACAAGAAACGCTTGCAACTGCCGCTTTCTTTGGCAGCCCGCATGAGGCGTAAGCTGCCTGTGACATTACAGCGGGTAAAGGTTTCCTCCGTGTGCCCGCGAACCTGACCTGCACAATGGACGACATGAGTAGCGCCGCTTACCAACTCCGAGAGAGAGATTTGATCTTCTAGTGCACCATGAACCCAAGCGAAATTGTTGTTAGTTGAGGCTTTACGTGCGGTTCTGGTTAAAGCCCGCACTGTAAAACCGTGTGAGAGCAGATTTTCGGCGATATGCTTACCGATAAAACCTGTTACACCTGTAACCGCAACCGTTCTTGTCATTGCACAAAACCTGCTGACCCTATCTGCGAGCTGATTGATTTAGTAAAATAACGTTTCTTTAATTATTGTTTGAGTCTTTACGTGCGGTTCTGGTTAATGCTCCGTACGGTAACAACCGCGTCAGACAGATTTCGGCGATGTAGTGCTTACGGATAAAACCTGACCCACCTGTCACCGTGGCCGCTCTTGTTATTGCGCATAACCGGTTGATCGCACCTGAAGATTGATTATTCGGTAAGGTAACGCTTCTTAGCCTCAGCGCGCGCAGGCTTCCCTGAGGAGGTACGCGGGATGCTATGCGGCGGCATTAATTCAATATTTACAGTAACGCCGAACTCGCTTTGAATGCGCGCCGTCAAGGTGTGGATGATTTGCTCCCGACGTTCTTCAGAGCTAATCCTGCACTGGATCTGTAAAATAATCTTGTCACCCTCATCGTGCTCTTGGGCGGCGACGAAGGCTATCGCATCACCCGAGCGGATTTCTGGCTCAGATTCCGCAACATATTCAATATCTTGAGGCCAGATGTTACGGCCACGAATAATAATCAGATCTTTTTTACGGCCGGTTACATAAAGATTTCCTGCCAACAGGTAACCTAAATCACCGGTATCCATCCATCCCGTAGCCTGAATGTGTTGCATTGAAGCAACATCCCGGAAATATCCGCTCATCAAGCTGGGGCCGGAGATGCAAATGTGGCCCACCTCGCGCTCTCGCAGTGGTATTCCGGTTTCGCTACGGATTTCAATACGATGGGTAGGGAGTGCCTTGCCGCAATTGACAAAAGTAGCAACGGCTCGCGTATTTTTCGTAGGCGCTACCGCTTTACCTTCGTATGCCAAAATATCGCGGTCGACTTCGTTGACTTGCGGGCCCGATACCCTATCGAAAAAGCTTACCGCAAGCGTATTCTCGGCTAAACCATAACAGGGCATAAAAGCCTTGCTATCAAAGTGGATTTTGATGAAGTGCTCGCCGAACTGACTCAGCAGCTCTCCGGGAATGGGTTCAGCCCCCACGCCAGCCACTCGCCAGCTCGAGAGATCCAGCTCGGCAAGCTCCTTATCGTTACTGCGGCGTAAGCATAATTCGTAGCCAAATGGAGGAGCAACGGACACGGTACCACGATTTTTACTGATCAATTTTAACCATTGCAGCGGACGCATTGCAAAATCTTGTGTGCGTAAATAGTCAACGGATAACTGGGTCGCCATAGGGGTAAGCAGGCAACCTACCAGCCCCATGTCGTGGTAAAAGGGTAACCAAGAGACGCAGCGATCGCCAGCACGTAATTTGATACCGTCATGGCTAATAACCTGCAGGTTAGCCATAACAGAACGCTGGGTAATTATTACGCCGCGGGGAAAGCGCGTGCTACCAGACGTATATTGGAGATAGGCAATGTCGTCTGGTGATGGCGGTTGCAATTCAACATCCCCCTCTGGCAATGCATCCAGATCGGTGTTGCTGAGAATGTGTGTAGGCGGCGCATCACCGCATGCAGAGCTAATTAGCGGCAACCATTCCTCGCTACTGATAATAGCAGTAGGCTTACAGCGCTTTATTAGACCTTGGAGCTTGTCAATATAGGAGGCTTGCTGCCCCACACCCATAGGGATGGCAAGCGGCACCGCGACTAAGCCAGCATATTGACAGGCAAAAAAAGCTTCTACGAAGCCGACACTGGTTTCAGAGACAAGCGCAACACGGTCACCTTTGTTAATGTTCAGTGATAATAGACGCTTAGCTCCCATGATCGCACGGCGTTGCAGCATGCTATATTCCAGTACGGCTACTAGCTGATTGCGTCGATCGTAAAAATTCATGCCGGTGCTTCCCTGGGCGGCATAGTCTAAAGCCTCCACCAGAGAGGGGAAGTCTGCATAGCGCATGGGAAGAGAATGGGTAGAGCTTGTTTCATACATATACAACACAGCCTTAGATTCAAAATCACTCAATAAGACAGCCAACTCATGATGCGAGAGCGAGAGTCTTTGTAAGCTTTTGTATGGGACATTGATTTTTATTTATCATTTTATAGGATATAATACAATCATCTATTAGTCGCAGTATCTTCCAAACTGCTTTAAATCGTGGTATTTCCGTGAAAAAAGCATTTAGTGGTAAAGGATAGCAATGCTTATATAGATAATGTCAGTAGACATATTGAATGTGTTGAGCGGGCCTGGCAAGCGCGGCGCTTAATCTTAATAATGGAAAGCATAATATGCCTAACGCGCGGATACACGCACATGACATCACGTTTTTAGAGGACACTGGAGGTGCGAGATCAAAATATAATAGGGCTCCTTTTGCCTAGACATAGCTAAGGTAATAATATTTTTTCTTGTCTCTAGATAGGGGGAAGAATTACGCACCAAGACAACACAGACTGGATAATATAGGCCAGGTTATCATATGTTTTTTCAGTAAATTCTAAAGATATAAGGGTGTTTATGATTCGCGTTGAAAAAATTGTGGACAAGCGTGAGCTTAAGGCCTTCATCGCTTTTCCTTCTTCACTATATCGCGATGATCCTAATTGGATCGAACCCTTGTATCTCGAGCGTGCAGAGCATCTTTCCAAGAAAAACCCCGGTACTGAACATATCGAGTGGCAGGCATGGGTAGCCAAAAAAGAAGATAAGATTGTTGGCCGGATAACGGCACAAATCGACACTTTACACCGCGAACTTTATGGCGAGGATACGGGGCACTTTGGGATGATTGATGCCATTGATGATCCGGAAGTATTTAGTGCGCTATTTACCGCTGCAGAGGACTGGTTGAAGTCTAAAGGCACGCGAAAAATTACCGGGCCTTTTAGTCTAAATATTAACCAAGAAAGCGGCTTACTGATTGATGGTTTTGATACTCCACCGTCTGCACTGATGACGCACGGCAAGCCTTATTATGCCGCTAGTGTAGAGCAGCAAGGATATGCACAAGGGATAGATTTACTGGCCTATTGGATGCATCTAGCAGACCTGCATTTTTCTCCTTCATTAACTAAACTTATGAATCAGGTGCGCAAAAAGGTGACCATTCGTCGTATCAATCGTAAGCAGTTTAGTGAGGAAATGCAGATTTTGCGGCAGATATTTAACTCTGGATGGCAGAATAACTGGGGATTTGTGCCCTTTACTGAGCATGAGTTTGCCACCATGGGTGAGCAATTGAAGATCTTAGTACCGGACGACATGATTTATATTGCCGAGATAGACTCAGTACCTTGTGCCTTTATTGTTGGTTTGCCAAATATTAATGAGGCTATCGCAGGTTTAAAGGGGCGTTTATTCCCTTTTGGCTGGGCGAAGCTGTTATGGCGTCTGAAAATTCGTGGTGTGCCTACCGCCAGAGTGCCCTTGATGGGGGTTCGCCAAGAGTATCAATTTAGTCGTTTGGGGCCCGTTATTGCGTTGCTATTAATTGAGGCGTTACGTGACTCCTTTGCGAAGCGGGATATCGATGCTTTAGAGATGTCTTGGATCTTAGAGACTAATACAGGTATGCGTACGATCTTGGAGCGGATTGGCGCGATTCCTTATAAGCGCTATCGCTTGTACGAAAAGCAGTTCTGACCCGGCGTAGATAAGTCGGTTTGTTTTTGAAGTCCCTGAGGTGATGCTAACGGGTCACTTAGTGCGCGCGCCTTGCCTAGGATGTCTTTGGCCGCTGACAAGACAAAGCGGCTGAGTGAACGACGATTGAATAGATTTATCTGGAATGTTTCTGATCGCTAAAAATGACAATACCCGACCATTTATTAGTGGAAACTCTTGATCACTTTCGTTTGTTATAAGATCAAATATTCATGACATTTGAAAAGAAGAAAGGAGTCAAACGATTGACAAGCAGCATAAATAATTCGTTGGCTGGGCTTGTTGATGCCTTGCTAACAGAGGATGCTTTTCGCCAGTTGTTTATTATTGACTCAATATTAGTGATCATCGCATTTTTTTTGGACATTACAAAGATCGAGCGTTTATTCTTAATTTCCAGTTGTTTTCTTTTACTGGTGGTTGAGTTACTTAACACAGCTATTGAAACCGTGGTAGACCGTGTCTCCTTAGATTTACACCCTTTATCAAAGCGAGCAAAAGATTTGGGTGGGGCGGCGCAGTTAGTCACTGTAGTGATGACGGCAATAATTTGGTTAATTATTTTACTTTAGCAACCGGCCGGCGAACTCACCCTGCCATCCAATATTAACCGGGCAATACTTCCCGCGTCACCGGCAAAGCTGATTTGACAACGTTAGGAACGGGATAGCGGTGCTATGGTCACGCGCTTATTTCGCCGGTAGTGCCTGCGGCGCAACAATCGAAACGCTGAAATCGTATGTCCGTTCGCAATAAACCCCAGGTTAGATCCCCCTTATTTCTCCGCCCGCATTAGGCAGAGGGGGGACCGGGCTATTGCTAAAAGCGGCATGTTTACACGATGACTTTATCCCTACGCTGAGAGGCTACGGCGACTGAAGATATAACATCCAGTGCTTTTTCCAGCACCTCACTATATGGCGCTCTGGCATCCAGCTCGAGAATCCTGGAGCCATTGTAATGAAGCTTTACCATGGCATCAATTTTATCCTGCAGTTCCTCATATCTATGGTCAGGTTTGCGGGAAAATGCAGTATCGACATCAATATCAAGGCGAATGATTAATTCGGGGCGGCATAAAGCCATCCGCTGATACAACCGCCGCTCACTTGCCGCTAAACGAGTCATCAGCCAGCCCTTCACGCGCTCCACCCCAATGCCGGGCCCATCAAAGTAAAAACCTGAAATCTCTGCCTGCGGATAGCGATCGCTAATAACCAACACGCCGCTCTGTGCCAAACGCTGTATTTTGCGTAGATTAGCCAGACGCAACAATGAGAAACCGTACATAATCAAAGCAGCCCAGAGTGCTGGAGACTTGCTGCTCATGCGCTGGGTCTTTTCAGACTTGGCAGCCAAGCGCCGCTCGAGCCACACGCCGATTAATGGCAGGCGTTTGATTTTATCGCCACCTTCACCGGAGATTAGCCCTAAATAACGACGCTCCGTTACCCAACGTGTTCGCAGGTTTTTTACTAATTCCGCGGTAAGTGTGGACTTTCCCGTGCCATCACAGCCCACTACCGCAACCAACCCGGCAACATATGCGGGTGACGAATCGTTTTTTTCGTTCAAGCTATCTATTAGCATTTACTTTAGTATTAAAAGGTAATGACAAGCCTAAACTCGTGACGACGAAAGAGAGGCTCGAATCGCACGTAACGACTCATCGAGAATCTCACTCGCTGGCTTTCGCCCATCTAAGTCAAGAATCCTGGCACCATGAAAAGTAAGATGTGGTATGACCGTAATCTTCTCACGCAAAGCAGCAATCTTGTGATCATGTTTGCGTGAGTGTGCCGTTTGTTCATCAATATCAAGCCGAATCAATAACAGAGGCGGATAAGAGGCCATCCATTGGTAGAGCTTTTGCTCACGTTTTCTCAGCGCACGCACCCAACAGTTGCCCCCAACCGTTTTGGCAAGCTGTGGACCATCAAAGCGAAACCCAGCCACTTCAGCTTGAGGGTAACGATCCGTAATCAGCAAATGCCCCTGTTGACTCTTCGCCAACATTCGCCGGAACTTGTAAGCCCGCCAATGAGAAAGTAAGTAGATCACCAGCGTCGTTATATTGTCTGGGGGGGACGCAGGACGATCATGTACACGATCAGATTTCGCCAGCAAATAACGACCAAAGGGAGCACCAATAATGGGTAGACTACGGATCCATTGGCCTATGCGTCCCGACGACTGCCCAAGATAAATCAATTCCGTCGAGCTTTGCGAAGAGAGGTGGCTTACTAGGCTAGCGGCCAGAGTCGATTTACCCGAGCCATCACAACCCGTTATCGCTATTACCCGTATTGGGGGATGATTAGCAATGGATCTAATCTGTTGGCTCACATCAAAAAATCCAATATTAAAAAAATTTATTGTATGCTAATCCACTCTAGGTTCAAGATATTTGTTCCACTTAGTCGTGACAACGACTGATAGCGACGTTCCCCTTTTCAAATGATATATTTTTGGGGATATCTTAAGAAGAGAGTTTTTTTATGAATTCAAAACTTCCACCGATCATAGCAGTTATTGGCAGCGATGGTTCTGGAAAATCTACTGTCTGCGAACATCTTATTACCTATGTAAAAAAATATGGGCCTGCAGCAAGGGTCCACTTGGGCAAACAAGCAGGAAATGTAGCCCGTGCAGTTGTAAAGCTACCTGTCATGGGTAACTCTCTTGGCAAGGCTATTGAAGTTAACAAGGCCAATATTGCCAAGTCTCTTCCCGGCCCACTGCCTGCCTTGGTCATCATGTCTTTCGTGCTACGTCGATTATTGCGCTTTCGCCGCATGTTGGCTTTTCGTCGACGCGGGCTAATGATATTAACCGATCGTTTTCCGCAGGTGCAAATCCCTGGTGGTTATGATGGCACGGTGCTTCCAGCCAACGCACCAGGTAGTCGCTTTGTTACTTGGCTAGCGGGCCGTGAACGTGCGGCTTTTCGATGGATGGCCGATCACAAGCCAGATTTAGTGATAAAACTAAATGTTGATGTTGATGTTGCCTGCGCTCGCAAGCCTGATCATCGTCAAGAATCGCTTGCCAAAAAAATTGCGGTAACGCCGCTCCTGACTTTTGAAGGCACTCAAATTGTTGATATCGACGCCAATAAGTCTCTTGAGGAAGTGCTTTGTGACGCTGAAGAGGCCGTATCGAAGTTCATGGAAGCTCGTGGATACAGCTATGTTGATGAATGCAAGTCCGTTGCCAATCCATAATCATTGACGGCCGTTGTACTGGTCCCTAAAGGGAGTTATTGCAGTGCCGAAGGGCGTAACATCCCCAGCCTCTTCGGCACTGTAAAGGACTGTCTGCACAGTTTCTGTCGTCGCCCCCCGTTAAACCGAACACTTCCCCAGCAAGGTATAGACCTATGTTTAAGACGTGTCTTGTGCAATGAATCGAAGGAAAGCGTATCGCCAGAACCCCTTGTTAACTATCATCCTTTATTCTGATGATATTGCCTCATAATCAGCGCATTAACGGTCTCATAGCGATCCGGCAGGGTTAGTATTTTCTGGTGGTAGTAGAATGTACTGCGCGGCAGCCCCGCTGCTTTTAACCATCAGGGCTGATAGGATTCAACTATGAATAAGAAAGCAGCATTTTTCGCACAACTTTTGTAAAGTATTGTATGTATATAATACATTACTATTTTTGCTTATTTAATCCTGATTTGGACATGGCGGGGATATGGATAAAATTTCTATATGTCTTTTAACCTATAACTCTGACAAGCTATTGCATGAAGTTATAAAACCAATTCTTTTGATCGCAGATGAAATTATAGTAGTTGATTCTGGAAGCACTGATAATACTTTGTCCATTTGCCGGCAATATACATTGTCGCCTGTATTTAATCCATACATCACGCATGCGCAGCAAATGAATTTTGCTATCTCATTAGCTACCCATGACTGGGTGTTATGCTTAGATAGCGATGAGATCGCAGATGATGTGCTGGTGAATGAAATAAAAAAATTGAAAAATATTAAAATTAATAACATCAAGGTCGCATATCGAATCCCTAGGTACTGGTTTGTCTTAAATGAACCTGTCAAAACAATGTATCCTATTTCATCGCCCGATTATCCGATAAGGTTATTTAACCGGCAGAGTGCAAAGTTTAATAACTCTCCTGTGGATGATGCCGTTGAGGGGGCGCTAATGACACTAATTCTTAATGGCCGAATTAATCACTATACTTTCCATTCCATCCATGAAATTTTTAGTAAGCTTAATACGTATACCACAAGACTTGTTAAGTACAAAGATATAAAACCCTCTCTTGCTCGGGGCATAATAAGCGCTATTGGTGCTTTCTTTAAGTGGTATATATTCACTGGAGCATGGAAAAAAGGGAAAGTGGGTGTCGTCACAGGGACTTATGCTACGCTTTATAGCTTTCTGAAATACTTCAAAGCTTGGTATTATGATAAACATTAAAAACGGAATTAATGTTGATATCTGAAGAAGTTAAGTTATATAGGCTGAGGACCGCTCACAGTATCCTTTCCCCGAGTTTTTGATCTAACCGGTTTGTTTTTTTAATAAAATGAATAAATATCCAGTCAAATCCATCCTGATGGATTCCGGTTGGAGACCCTATAATAATTCTGCTCCAGGATACCACGGCATTCGGCTACCACCGGGACAATCCTGATGCAGTAGGATTTGCAGGCAGCCATACGGCCGGACTTATCACAACAGGCAAGGATACCGGCATCAACTGCGGGATCCTGATGCATTCCAGTCTGGCCGTAACGACATCCGGGCTCCCGCTGTGCCTGACTGCGGTGAAATTCTGGACCCGGAAAAAAATTCAAAGGTACGAATGCACTCAAAAGGAAAATTAATCCCACCCGTGTTCCCATTGAGGAAAAAGAAAGCTATCGCTGGCTTGAGAATTTGCGGCAGTCAACGGCGTTACTGCAATGTCCGGAACGATGCGTGCATATTGGCGACCGTGAGAGTGATATTTACGAACTGTATTGCCTGGCATCAGAGTTAAATACTCATTTTCTGGTCAGAACGTGTGTAAATCGTCTGGCTGAAAATACCACCATGGAAGAGGAAATGAAAAATGTACCTTCTGACCATCAGGGGCGTCATCGAATCCTTCTTCGGAATGACAAAGAAGGTGCGCACGAAATAATACTGAATGTCAGATGGAAAACTTTCACATTACATCCTCCGATTGGTAAGGCAAAGCAATATCCTGATCTACAGCTGACGGCAATTATCGCGACAGAAGAAGGCCCGAAAAATAATAACGCCAGGGTTGAATGGAAATTACTGACTGACCTGCCGGTGACAAATCTGGCTGAGTCCACGGAAAAGCTGGAATGGTATAGTCATCGCTGGAAAATTGAGACGTTCCATAAGGTTATGAAGTCAGGATGAGCGCTCCAGACTGGGTTCGGCAGAGCGGCGGTCTAATTTACTCTGTTGTTACTGTATTCTGAGCTGGCGAATATTCTGGTTGACAATGTTAAGCAGAGAAATGCCCGCCGCTCCGGCAGAACTTGCTTTCAGCGAAACAGAGATAAAAATACTGGACACGATGGTTAAAGATACAACGCAAGTCATGTCATCATCTCCTCTCGAGAAATATACGATAAAACTTGCCCAACTGGGAGGTTATATGGGAAATAAAAATAAACATCCGCCCGGTAATATTGTTATCTGGCGTGGCCTGCGACGATTAAACGAAATACAGACCGGATGGGAAATGGCCACCGGGAGCTGTGGGTAGTTGCAAGGGTGAAAGTACGCTTACGGATAAGGTTGCTGCCAACACTATTATCACGGGCGATTTGGGAAACATTGGCACTTGGCCGGGACGCCAATTCAACCATATGCAGTTTAAAGTCGTCGGAATAGGTGTTACGGGAACCGTTACGCCAATTGGCGGGCTTTTCCATAAATAGAGCTCTTTCTAAATGAGATGGAGCTCTAAACTACCCACCTCAAGACGTAGGGAACAGACTGTGTATTTTGGCTCACCGTGAACACCTATTCTGGCGGAACGTGAACGCTGATTCTGATTTATCGTGAACGCGATTTCTGGCTCAAAATGCCACAGTTTTGCTCCATGACCAGAATTCCTGTTCATGCCGCCGGAATCTGTGTTCACCTTGCCAGAATCCGCGTTCACGTTCCCCAGAATCTTTCTTAACGCATTGTTTGTTCCTGCTATACATCTCTTTTTCCCCTTCAGGAGAGAGAGATGCCTAATCAAAGGATCGCAATGCGTAAAATCCGTGAAATTTTAAGACTGCGTTTTGACGTCGGACTCTCTTTGCGCCAGATAAGCCAGTGTACCGACGTCAGTACCGGTGCCATCCAGAAAATGCTCAAACGACTCGCGGGCTCTCCCGTCTCGTGGCCCTTGCCTGAGGGCATGTCTGATGCACAGCTTGCCCGTCTGCTCTACCCGGAATCTGACAGCCGGCCCGGTGCACGGGAAGATCCTGACTGGGCGGTCATGCACATGGTGAGGTAGCCTGAGTTTTACGGACACTCCTTCCTGAAATAGAATGGGATCAGAGGAGTAAGTAAATCATGACGAGAAAAACCCAAAGCTACTCGAAAGAATTTAAAGCTGAAGCCGTTAAAACCGTCCTGGAGCAGGAGCTGTCGATAAATGAAGGCGCATCGCTGTTATCCATTCCTGAGGGAACTCTGGGACAGTGGGTTACTGCGGCTAGAAAAGGGGTAGTGACACCGGGCTCCCGTTCGGTCGCTGAGCTGGAGTCCGAAGTTCTCAATCTGCGAAAAGCGCTGAATGAAGCCCAGCTCGAACGGGATATATGTAAGCGGCTGGTGAACTCACCTTGCCGTTTAACACCGGCCGGATAATACTTTCCGCGTCTGCCGTAAAGCTGATTTGACAACCTTAGGAACGGTTAAGGAACCATTGAGACCGGCCATGCCACTCTACAACCTCACTCTTATTCGTTTGCTGAGAGCCTGGGGCAGAGAGTGGGCAACGAAGTGCCGGTCGGACTTTCGGGTCCGACCACCCACGATGGGGGGATGAGATATCAAGGGATTGGCTATGCGCTAAAGCTGTTTTCGGCGTAGGGCAACAGTTCGTTTAGCCGGCTGTTGGGCCAGGAAGGCAACCGCGTCAGCACATCCCGCAGCCAGATATAAGGGTCATGACCGTTGAGTTTGGCGGTTTCCAGCAGGCTAAGGATAGCCGCCATCCGCTGCCCGGCACGAAGCGACCCGGCAAAGAGGCAATTTTTTCGCCCCACCGCCACCGGACGCATGACATTTTCGACCCGGTTATTATCGATGGGCACCCGACCGTCCTTGAGATAACGCAACAATGCCGGCCATCGTTTGAGGGTATAGTCCAGCGCGGTACGCAACCCGGAGTGGGGCGCGGATTGCGCATGCTGCAACAACAGCCATTGCCGGAAGGCCTCAAGCCGGGGTTTGGCATAGCGCTTTCGCCATTGACGTTTTTTATCCGCCGGCCGGTGCTTGATTTTGCGCTCAAGTTTGTACAACTCGCGGATGATATCCAGCGCCTGTTTGGCCACCGGGCTTTTATTGGCGCTAAAGAGGTCAAAGAACTTGCGCCGGACGTGCGCCATGCAGCCGGCCTCCAGCACCTTGGGCTCACTCCCCGTCTTGTCCTTTTCGAACAACGCCTGATAACCGGTATAGCCGTCCACCACCAGGGTGCCGGACCAGCCCTTGAGTACGTCGCGGGCGTATTGACCGCTGCGCCCCGGTTGGCAGTCATAGAGCACTATCGCCCGGTCGGCGCTTTGAGCGGTGATGTAGGCCTACAGATAACCGCGTTGGGTTTTGCCCTTGCCGGGGTCGAGGATGGAGAGCGTGGTCTCGTCAGCCTGCAGCACCGGGTGTTGCAGCAGGTCGTGGTGAAGCGTCTCGGCCAGCGGCTTGAGCGCCGCGCCCACCGCGCCGAACCAGCCGGCGAGCGTGTTGCGGGGGAGTTCGACGCCGCTGCGCTGATAGATGGCCTGCTGACGGTAGAGCGGCAGATGATCAAGGCTTTTGGCGCACACCACCTGCGCCAGCAGCCCCGGCCCGGGTTGCCCTTTTTCTATCAGCTGTGCCGGGAGAGCCGCGCTGACTAAGGTGTCGCAGTGTTCACAGCTATACTGCGGGCGGATATGACGATGCACGATAAAACGCGCCGGCACATAGTCCAGCCGTTCGCTGATTTCATCCCGGATGAAGCGCAGGATATGGCCGCAGTCCGGGCACATGTCCGATGCCGGCGCCAGGCGGATGTCCTCGCGCGGTAGTTCCGGCGGCAGCGGCTGGCGTTTAGGTACAGCCGGTTTGGGGGCTCTGGGTTCGGGTAATAGCGTTTCAAGCTGCTGTTCGATATCGGCGGTGTCAACCTCGATATCTTCGTCGAACAGCCCACGCTGCTCGCCCTGGAAGGCTTCGCTTTTACGGCCGAAGCGCCAGCGGCGGGCATTTTTCAGCGCCTCTTCCAGTTGCTGGATATACCGGGCCAGCGCCTGATTTTTTTGTGTTTGCTGCTCGAGGTCGGCGCGCAGTGTCGATGCGACCGCCTCCTGCGCCCGGTTTTTTAGCGTTTGCTGCTCAAGCTCCGATGTTTGCTGTTCAAGGTCCGCGAGTAATTTCAACGCCAGGGAGCGCAGGTCATCGGGGTCTTGTGAGGTCAGCAGCGAGTCGATATCCATGCACTGATTTTATCAAATCACTGTATTATTGTCATTTAAAATCAATGTATTAATTCACTTTTATCTTTATTTCCATTGGCTTAAATCCAGGCCGTCAACGCGTTGCCAGTCGATGCCCTTGGTCAGCCAGTCGAACTGCTCGGGCGACAACATCCAGACGCCATCGCCCTGTTTGGGCCAGATAAAATGGCCCTGGTGGAGGCGGCGCAGGCATAGCCAGACGCCGTGTTTATCCCAGCGCAGGACTTTCACGCGGGAATGAGACTTGTTGCAAAAAACAAAGGCGGCGCCTTCCTGCCAGGCCTGGTGCAGATTGTCGGTGATGTATTGGGTGAGCGTATCAATGCCGCGACGCATGTCAACCGGCTCAAGCGCCAGCCAGATGTACTGTGGGGTCAGCATAAGGATAAAGCCTGCATGACGACCATCAGCTGAGCCGGAAGGCAACTGACCGAACAGCCATTGGGCAGATTGAACAAGACAGTGTCGTTGCGGCCGGCATCCGGGGTCCTGCGCTGAACGGGAATAAACGCGCCGGGCGCAGGGGAGGTCACATCGCTGCTCATTGGCCGAATTTTCAACCAGCGATAAAAGTTGTGAGGCGCAATGCGGTGTTGTTGACAATAAAGTGACTTGGTTAATCCGCTGCGCCGCCAGGCTTCAATATGCCGTAACTGTTCGGCGCGGGTATGCCGTTTTAACATGCTCTCTTCCAAACCAAAAATAATATAGAAAAGAGCATGCGATAACGAAATGAGATCAACAAGGCGAGATGCCCGTTTGCTTACGGTGTTTCAGCGCCTGGCTGTGGAAAAACGGAGCCGAGTTGAGGAAGGTGGATTTGTACACTGGTCATGTGCACATGATGTTGCGGATGCCGTCGAAGGATGATCGCCTGAATCAGTTGCACCTTCCGTGATAGGCTTTCCACCGCCAGATGGCGCCAACTTAGGGATGCGCATTAGCATCCACGCCAGCCGCTTTTTGAGCGGCTCACACCATGAATGCCCCGGACTTGCCGGGAAATTGTTACCTTGAGCAGTTCAGAAAAGGCGAGTTAGTCTCACTGTAGTGTAATTGCTGTAAGGGGCTCCCTCGCTCATTTTCTTTAATTTTCTCGTGGGGACGGCTGTGGCTGATGAAACGTTGTCCGACGTGCTCCATTCTGAACAGGGGCGGATAAGATGATGTTCATCTCTTTTTATTGCCGCTTGCTGTCTGCTCTGAATAACCAACCGGCTATTGGCGGCATCTATATGACCTTGTTCTAACAAATCAAGACGGTCCGCCTAATCCTGCATCATGATTCGTCGCTGTTCAACGTAGGCCGCATGGTTGTAGGCTGCACTCACTTTATTCGGGTCGGTATGAGAAAGCTGTGCTTCTATCCATGTCTTTGGATAACCAATTTCATGCAGTGCAGTAGAGATTGTGCCACGGATACCTTGGCCAGTCAGACGATCTTTATATCCCATCCGTTTGAGGGCTTGGTTGAGTGTGTTTTCACTCATGCGCTTTTTCAGGTCAGAACTGTGGGGTAAGAGGAATCGCTGCGCAAGTTTGATATTACCGAGCAGGTGGCGGATGATTTCAATAGATTGGACAGATAAAGGGACGGTATAGGGCAGGATATCTTGTACGTGCTTGCCGTTCTTGCGCAAAAGCTTTTTTTAGCTGTTTTACGTTATCCGGTGGAATAAACCATAATCCACGCCCCAGATCAAACTGCTCTGGCGTAGCCAGGCGTAGCTCGCCAGTGCGAACACCTGTCAGCAACAGCAGGCGAAGCCCCAACTGGGTGTTCTGTTGGCCAGTACAGGGAGATTCGCTTTTGTTTTCCTCCCCAGTAATAGCGGAAGTGCCAGGTTTTTCCACCTTTGGGTGAAACAGCAAGCGAAAGGCCGGCATCATCGGGGAGGGTATAGGCTTTGCCGGTAATTTTGGCCCGGCGGACTGTGGTATCGGAAAGTGCCATGATCGTAGCTCCTGATTTTTGGTCAGAGCTGGATTCTGGTTTCCAATCGAACAATCATAAAGCAACAATCCGGAATCGAACTCCCCCGCATTTCCGATGGACTTAAAAATGGACTTAAAAGTATCGGATACAGGTGGATTTCAGTGGATGTCGCTGGAGCATACAAGGATAATTTTCATCCCTATATCAATGACCTGTGGATATCATTAGACATCCACAGAACAAGAATTGGCTCCTCTAACTGGACTCGAACCAGTGACATACGGATTAACAGTCCGCCGTTCTACCGACTGAACTACAGAGGAATTGACCGAACGCTGCGAATAATAATGGTGTCGGCCGGATTTGTCAAAGCGCATTTTCATTCAGGGTTGTGTTTGGTCAAAGCCCCGGCAGAATGCTGATTTTACAAGCAAAATAATCTTGATTAACTCAATGTAAATCCTCCGCTAACGTAATTTATTTCTTTTTATCATCACTTCAATGACGGCCCCGGCCGTTTTTTATCGATCCCAAGACTGATTGGCCAGTTCTGGTCATGCCATTGTCCATTATGTCCATTTCCCCGCTTCTAACCGGACATCTTGTGTCCGGTTTCCGACAAAAGGTTTGCTGTTTGTTCATAACCCGGTCCTGAAATAAACGCCGCTTTTATAAAAATAACTATAAATCAATATGTTGAGTATTACAGGCTTTTGGTACATTCCCTGCTTTGTATAAAGGGTCAATCCACTCACAGGAGAATGTTCATGGCTATCCGTCAATGCGCCATTTATGGCAAAGGTGGCATAGGTAAATCCACTACGACCCAGAATCTCGTTGCCGCCCTGGCCGAGATAGGCAAGAAGGTCATGATCATCGGTTGCGATCCGAAAGCGGACTCAACCCGGCTGATCCTTCATGCCAAAGCACAAAATACCATTATGGAGCTGGCCGCCGAAGTCGGCTCGGTTGAAGACCTGGAGCTGGAAGATGTGTTGCAGGTAGGGTATGCCGGCATCCGCTGCGCGGAATCAGGCGGCCCGGAGCCGGGTGTGGGCTGTGCCGGCCGCGGTGTTATCACCGCCATTAACTTCCTGGAGGAAGAGGGCGCGTACGAAGCAGATCTGGACTTTGTTTTTTATGACGTATTGGGCGACGTGGTCTGCGGCGGGTTCGCCATGCCGATTCGTGAAAACAAGGCGCAGGAAATCTATATCGTCTGTTCCGGCGAGATGATGGCCATGTATGCCGCCAACAATATCTGTAAAGGCATCGTGAAGTACGCCAAAACCGGCAAGGTTCGTTTGGGTGGGTTGATTTGTAATTCCCGCCAGACTGATTGTGAAGACGAACTGATTATGGCGCTGGCGGATAAGCTGGGCACGCAGATGATTCATTTCGTTCCCCGGCACAATATCGTGCAGCGGGCGGAAATCCGCCGCATGACCGTAATCGAATACGATCCTACCTGCTCACAGGCCAATGAATACCGCACTCTGGCGAAAAAAATCGTTGATAACAAACTGATGGTCGTTCCGACACCGGTCACCATGGACGAACTGGAAGCGCTGTTAATGGAATTCGGCATTATGGACGTGGAAGACGAAACCATTATTGGCAAAACCGCCGCTGAAGAATCGCAGTCCGTCTGATATCGACCTGCGTAAGTCCCTGAGCCGGCAACGGCTGGCTTAGGACATTGCCCCCGTTATTTCTCGTAAAGGATATCGCCATGACCGATATTACCGGCGAACAAACCCTGGCGCTGATTCAGGAAGTGCTCGAAGTTTTCCCTGAAAAAGCCCGTAAAGAACGTGCCAAGCATTACATGTTAAGCTCCCCGGAATTGGAGAGCGTCGGTAAATGCATCACCTCCAACCGTAAATCGCAGCCTGGCGTTATGACGGTGCGCGGCTGCGCCTATGCCGGCTCGAAGGGGGTAGTGTTCGGCCCGATCAAAGACATGGCCCATATTTCCCATGGCCCCATCGGCTGCGGTCAATATTCCCGCGCCGGGCGCCGTAATTACTATACCGGCTACAGCGGCGTGAATGCGTTCGGTACCCTGAATTTCACCTCTGATTTTCAGGAAAAGGACATTGTGTTCGGCGGCGATAAAAAGCTGGCCAAGCTGATAGACGAGTTGGAAACGCTGTTTCCGTTAACCAAGGGAATCTCCATTCAATCCGAATGCCCGGTGGGCCTTATCGGTGACGATATTGAAGCGGTGGCGCGGGAAGCGCAGAAAAAATTCGACAAACCGGTGGTGCCGGTGCGTTGCGAAGGTTTCCGCGGCGTGTCCCAGTCCCTGGGCCATCATATCGCCAACGATGTGGTGCGTGACTGGATCCTGTCCAATCGTGACGGGAAAGAGTTCGACACCACACCTTATGACGTCGCCATTATCGGCGATTACAATATCGGCGGCGACGCTTGGGCTTCCCGGATCCTGTTACAGGAAATCGGTCTGCGCGTGGTGGCGCAGTGGTCCGGCGACGGCACCCTGGTGGAAATGGAAAATACGCCGAAGGTGAAATTGAACCTGGTGCACTGCTACCGGTCAATGAACTATATCTCCCGTCACATGGAAGAAAAATACGGCATTCCCTGGATGGAATATAACTTCTTCGGCCCGACCAAAATCGCCGAATCCCTGCGCAAAATCGCCGCGCTGTTCGACGTGCATATCCAAGCCAAGACCGAAGAAGTCATTGCCCGCTATCAGGCGCAAACCGACGCCGTTATCAACAAATATCGTCCGCGTCTGGAAGGTAAACGGGTGCTGTTATATCTCGGCGGCCTGCGTCCCCGCCATATTATCGGCGCTTACGAAGACCTGGGCATGGAAATTGTCGGCAGCGGTTATGAATTCGCCCATAACGACGATTACGACCGCACCCTGCCGGATCTGAACAAGAGCACCTTGCTGTTTGACGATGCCAGCAGCTTTGAGCTGGAAGAGATCATCAAAATCTTGAAACCGGATTTGATTGGTTCCGGCATCAAAGAGAAATATATCTTCCAGAAGATGGGATTCCCCTTCCGGCAGATGCACTCCTGGGATTATTCCGGCCCTTATCACGGCTACGACGGTTTTGCCGTATTCGCCCGGGATATGGACATGACGTTAAACAACCCGAGCTGGACCCAAATGACCGCGCCGTGGCTGAAGACCGCCTGAGATTGCCCGCTTGTTAAACCCGTCAGTTCACAGATTTGTGGCGCGGGAGGAGAGAATCATGAGTCAGAGTGTTGAAAAAACCAAAGCCTGTTATCCGCTGTTTGAAGAGGCTGAATATCAGGCGCTGTTCACCAGCAAGCGCGACCTGGAAGAAGCCCACGGCGCAGCCCGGGTGAACGAGGTCTTTGCATGGACCACCACGCCGGAATACCAGGAGCTGAACTTTAAACGCGAAGCCCTGACCATCGACCCGGCCAAAGCCTGTCAGCCGTTGGGGGCGGTACTCTGCTCACTGGGGTTCGCCAAATCACTGCCGTATGTGCACGGTTCCCAAGGCTGCGTGGCCTATTTTCGTACCTATTTCAACCGCCATTTCAAGGAACCGGTGGCCTGTGTTTCCGATTCCATGACCGAGGACGCGGCGGTATTCGGCGGCAACAAAAATATGAATGATGGCTTGCAAAACGCCGCGGCACTCTACAAACCGGAGATTATCGCCGTCTCCACCACCTGTATGGCGGAGGTGATCGGCGACGATATCAGCTCCTTTATCGCCAATGCTAAAAAAGATGGCTTTGTGGACAGCAAGGTTGCGGTGCCCTATGCCCATACCCCGAGCTTTATCGGCAGCCATATTACCGGCTGGGATAACATGTTCGAAGGGTTCGCCCGGGAATTTACCGATAAAAGCGAAAGCCGGGACTCTCAGCCGGGCAGCAACGGCAAGATCAATCTGGTGACCGGTTTTGAAACCTACCTGGGTAATTACCGGGTCATTAAACGCATGATGGAACAGATGGGCGTCGGCTACAGCCTGTTGTCCGATCCCTCCGAAGTGCTGGATACCCCGGCGGACGGCGAATACCGCATGTACGCCGGCGGCACTACTCAGGAGGAAATGCGCGATGCCCCCAACGCCATCGATACCTTGCTGCTGCAACCCTGGCATCTGCTGAAAACCAAAAAAGTGGTGCAGGAAGAGTGGCGGCAGCCGGCGACCGCGGTCAGCGTCCCCATGGGATTGAACGCCACCGACCGGTTTTTGATGACCGTCAGCGAACTCACCGGAAAACCCATTCCCGATGCCCTTACGCTGGAGCGCGGCCGGCTGGTGGATATGATGCTCGATTCCCATACCTGGCTGCACGGCAAGAGCTACGGCCTGTACGGCGACCCGGATTTTGTCATGGGCATGACGGAAATGCTGCTGGAACTGGGGTGTGAACCGACGGTGATCCTGTGCCATAACGGCAACAAGCGTTGGCAAAAAGCCATGAAAAAAATCCTGGCGGATTCCCCTTACGGCCAGGAGAGCGAAGTCTATATCAACTGCGACCTGTGGCACTTCCGTTCGCTGATGTTTACCCGTAAACCGGATTTTATGATCGGCAACTCCTACGGCAAATTTATTCAGCGCGATACGCTGGCCAAAGGGGAGCAGTTTGAGGTTCCGCTGATTCGCATCGGTTTCCCGATCTTTGACCGCCACCATTTGCACCGCCTTTCCACCTGGGGCTATGAAGGCGCCATGACGGTGTTGACCACCCTGGTGAACGCCACGCTGGAAAAACTGGATCGCGACACCATGAAACTCGGCAAAACCGATTATAGCTATGATCTGATTCGCTGACCTTTCACCCCGGACTTGCGCCGGGGTGGACTTTGCTGGAGACCTGTGATGCCGAGTGTATTGTTCAGTGAAAAAAACGATGGTTTGTACTGCTATATCGCCAAACAGGACCTGGAAGCGCGGGTCCTGCATATTGAATTCGACGACGCGGCGTGCTGGGGGGGCAATTTCGAACTGGAGGGCGGCAAGTCCTACTATATTTATCCGCAACCGGGAAAACCGCCTTTTCCGGTGCGTCTGCGCGCCAGCAAAAACGGCGGGGAATCTTCGGGAACAGGAGTATAGCGATGAATGTACCAACAGACGATGCCTTATTCTGGCGCGTATTCGCCCTGGCTCAATTGTTGCCGCAGCTCCCGCCGCCGGCGTTAATTTCCTGGCTGGAGCTGGTATGCCGGCAGCCTTTGTCGTCCGCCCCGCTGGCGCGGCTCAGTTCCGCCGCGCTGGCGCAGGGATTTCCCGCCGATGTTCCGCCGCCGTCGGAGACGCAATGGCGTCAGGTGATGGCCTGCCTGAAGGGGGATTTGCCCGTCCATCTCACCACGCACCCTGAGCGCGGGCAACCGTTGCAGCTGCGCGCCGCCTTCGCTTCCAGCGACGGCCTGATGGTGGACGGCCATTTCGGTCAAAGTAAGCTGTTTTTTATCTATGCCTTTGACGGCCTCGAGCCTTTTCTGCTGCAGGTGCGCCGCTATCGCGAAACCTCCGACGGCCAAGAAGAGGGCAATGAAGCGCGGGCCAGGCTCATCAGCGATTGCCATTTACTGTTTTGTGAGGCCATCGGCGGTCCGGCCGCCGCCCGTGTAATCAGAAATAACATTCATCCGATAAAAATCAAGCCGCCGATGGACATCAGCCAACAGCTGCAAGCGCTGCAAACCATGCTGGGCGGGCGTATACCTCCCTGGTTGTCGAAGCGGCTGGGCAAACCACAACCTTACGCGCAGCCGGATTTTTCGGTGTAATTGAGTGAATTATATCATATGTGATAATGTGCCAGCCGGCATCAGCAGACTGGCTTTATTATTGATGCTCTTGATGATAGGCAATTTTTTTAATAATATTTTGATTGCCTGATTTTTTTGCCAGCATTAATGGCGTCATGCCTTCATTGTCCGTGATATCATTATCTATAAGCCGCTTTTGCAAAAACGCATCGACAATCATTTCATTGCCCTTGACAACGGCGATATGGAACGCCGTTTTGCCCGCCTCATTGCGCCGGTTGATGTGGAGCCCGGGAGATGAAAGGAGTAATTTAACGATATCCACTCGATTCTCTGTTACTGCTTTAATTAAGGGCATGCAATGCATGTTGTTACCGTTAATATTAATAAATTTGTGCTTTATGATGTTTTTTACGATTGAAAATTCTTTAGTAATCGACAAAAATAGTGCCGAATGTCCCTGTTTGTTGAGGATGTTGATGTCAGTGCGTTTATAATTCAACAGTTGCCTGATAATGACTTTTCTCTCACACATGATGGCATGAAACAAAGCGGTATTCCCATCGCAATCCTGGATATTAACGTTAATATTTTTATTTTTAATTAAGTTATTGAAGGCTGATCTTAGGTTAAGTTTCACCGTCAACATTAAGGCTGTTATTCCATTATTGTCCCTGATGTTAACGTCGATGTTTTTGTGTTTAATTAAGGCACGAGCTGCTTCCATTGAGTTTAATTTTATTGCCAAGATTAAGGCGGTCATTCCGTCGTTATTTCGAATGTTAACATCGATATCCGAACGTGTGAGTAAATAATTTATTATAGTTTTATTTTTTAGGATAATCGCAGCCATCAAAAGAGTCGTGCCATTTTTGTACGTCGTATTGATCGGGAGTATGTCATTGCAAAAATAATGTTCGGCGGTAATAAAAATAGCGGGATGTTCTATTTCATAACATACGCTTCTTATGTCATCAAACCACTCTGCTAGCAAATTTGTCGAGATTTGACTATGTTCGGAGTTAATGATGGCAAATTTAACCATCTCGTCATCGAGAATGCCGCTAATTTTTTCACTCTTCAAAATATGCAGGGTAAGAGGAAATTGGATACCGGTAATTTTGTTTTCAACCCAATAAAGCCCTTCAACAAATCTTATTTTAACGTTAGGCGTCTCCCTTGCAAGTCCGATTTGAAAATAACACTGGCTTATGTCGTTTTTCTCTAATGCCACTGCAATAGCGCTGTAAATCATATCTGGATGTTCTAAAACATATTCATTGGCGACAGAGTCAATTTTAAGGCAATCCGGTAAAGATATATAAGGATAATTTTGCAGCAAGTAAACATTAAGCATACTCATTTTTTCACGACATAAAAAATTTTCATTTGTGTTATTGTAATCATTGTTTTTTAGAATGGCTAAAACGTTTTGATATATCTCTTCTCCTATGGAAATGATGGTTTTACCAAGGGTTATATTTGAGTTTAATTGTTGCAATAGGCCACATAGTGTATTTTCGGTTTCGGGAGCTTTTCTTAAATCAATAATTTCTTCACCATCCGCATAATCGATGCCCCAGGGTGTATCTCTCAATTGATATTTGAATGCATCAATATATCCTTCGATATTCGTTAAACCATGCATACTGATGACATATTCATAAATTGTTTTCTTGATCAACCGCGTTTTTTCAATCCACATTTTTTCGTAGACATTACCAGACACCATGCTGTTAATTTTTTCATAAAACGTTGGAATGATAATTAGTGCTATTCCTGGACCCTGATCTATATAAGAAAACATTTTTTCCAGGTAATGTTGAATGGAGGGGGTGTTTTGTTTAGCAATTAGTTGAATGATGCAATGTAAATATCGGCCTAAATCATGACAGAGGATCAGTTTTAGAGGGTCGGGGAAATATCCTTTGCAGGAAATATCTTGAATGAAAACGTTAATTTTTTCATCAAAATTGTCAGTTAAATCACTTTGGCGTGAAATTTCATGCAACAAAAAATTGATCCGGGATATATAGACTGAACAGGGATCATCTTTATCAGATTTTGCGATATCACCCTGGTACACCGGATTGTGAGGCATTCCTGCAACAGAATGATCAGGGTGAGCGGATGGTGTCATTTCATGAGAAGCGGTTATGTTCTGAAGCAAATTAAACGGCACGGTTATATTTCCATGGCTATTGTTTTTAATTGACATAATTGCAGACTGCAATTATATTTTATTTTCCCGGAAAGAACGGAAAAGAACGCTATGTCTGGTCGTTCTCTAGGTTTATTTTTACTTTGTTAATACTCAATAATATGTCAATTCTTCTCACTCCCAATTTACCATTTGTCAATGAGATATATGGTGGCGGCGCGGTGGCTATCGATTTAAAAAAGTCTTCGGCGGACTGTTCGGTCCGTTGTCTGATTTGTCGCAATCACGACAATAAAAAGTCCTTTTAAAACAGGTGTTAAACTCTGGCCTCTGAATTGCATCTTAATTGCAATAGGTAAAATAATGCCGCTTCACAGAGAACCCATGATGAATAATAACGAAATAGCCGCCCTGTTTGTGGAACCCGCCTGTGAACACAATGGCAAACACAAAACCGGTTGTAAACCGCCCAAGCCCGGTTCCACCGCCGGCGGCTGCGCTTTTGACGGCGCGCAGATTACGCTGCTGCCGGTGACGGATGTGGCGCATCTGGTGCACGGCCCCATCGGCTGCGCGGGCAGTTCCTGGGACAACCGCGGCAGCCGCAGCTCTGGGCCGGAGTTGAACCGTCTGGGTTTCACCACTGATTTAAGCGAGCAGGATGTCATCATGGGGCGCGGCGAGCGCCGGTTGTTCCACGCCGTCCGCCACATTGCAGAGCGCTACCGGCCGGCGGCGATATTTATTTACAACACCTGTGTACCCGCCATGGAAGGAGATGATATCGAGTCGGTGTGCCGCTCGGCCTCGGCGGCGGTGGGTATTCCGGTCATTGCGGTGGATGCCGCCGGCTTCTATGGCAGCAAAAATCTCGGTAACCGTATCGCCGGCGACGTGATGCTGCGGCAGGTGGTGGGGCAGCGCGAGCCCGCGCCCTGGCCCAGTCATTATCCGGTGACGGAGAGCGGCGGCCACAGTATCGGCCTTATCGGCGAATATAATATTGCCGGTGAGTTCTGGCAGGTCTTGCCGCTGCTGGATGAACTGGGGGTGCGGGTCTTGTGCACCCTATCCGGCGATGCGCGCTTTGCCGAAATTCAAACCTTGCATCGTTCCGAAGCCAATATGCTGGTGTGTTCCCGCGCCTTGATCAATGTGGCCCGCCAGTTGCAAGAGCACTACGAAACGCCCTGGTTCGAGGGGAGTTTTTACGGTCTGCGTGAAATGTCCTCCTCCTTGCGCCAACTGGCGGGATTGCTGGGAGATGAGGATTTGCGCGTCCGCACCGAAGCGCTTATCGCCCGCGAAGAGGCTGCAGTCCAGCTGACATTGGCGCCATGGCGCGACCGGCTGCGGGGTAAACGGGTGTTGCTCTATACCGGCGGGGTCAAATCCTGGTCGGTGGTGTCGGCGCTGCAGGACCTGGGCCTGGACGTGGTGGCCACCGGTACCCGCAAATCAACCGAAGAAGATAAGGCCCGCATCCGGGCGCTGATGGGTGAAGACGCCCTGATGATGGATGAAGGTAATCCTCGTCTGCTGCTCGACACCGCCTATCGCTACGGCGCCGATATGATGATTGCCGGCGGTAGAAACATGTATACCGCCTATAAGGCCAGACTGCCGTTTCTTGATATCAACCAGGAGCGCGAAGAGGCGTTCGCCGGTTACCAAGGTATGGTCAATCTGGCGCAAGCAGTATGCCGTACATTGGAAAGTCCGGTCTGGTCGCAGGTCAACCGCCCCGCGCCATGGCACTGAAAGGCTGAGGAGAAGATCATGACACATGTTGTCCGTTCCGTTAAACCGCTTGCCACCAGTCCGATTAAAAGCGGGCAACCCCTTGGGGCCATCCTGGCCGCCATGGGGCTGGAAAATTGCATCCCGCTGGTTCATGGCGCACAGGGATGCAGCGCTTTCGCCAAAGTATTCTTTATTCAGCATTTCCATGAGCCCATTCCCTTGCAATCTACCGCCATGGAGCCGATTACCACCATCATGGGGGCGGACAATAATGTTTCCGCCGCGCTGCAAACCTTATGCGAACGCAATACGCCGCGCATTATCGTGCTGTTGAGCACCGGCCTGTCAGAAGCACAGGGCAGCGATTTAAGCCGGGCAGTGGCGCTGTTCCGCGAAAGCCATCCCAAACATCGGCAGGTGGGGATTTTAACCGTCAGTACGCCGGATTTTTACGGTTCAATGGAAAACGGTTATGCCGCGCTGCTGGAAAGCCTGGTGCAGCAATGGGTACCCGCCGCCCCTCCGGCGGGTATACGCAATAAACGGGTAAATCTGTTTCTCAGCCATATGTTCACGCCCGGCGATCAGGAGTTAATCCGCAGCTATGTGGAGGCGTTTGGTTTGCAGCCCGTCATGGTGCCGGATTTGACCCAATCCCTGGACGGTTATCTGGCTACAGGGGACTACAGCTCCCTGACTCAGGGAGGGACGCCGTTTCGTCTGATGGAGCAGTTGGGACAAAGCGCCGCGAGTTTTGTTATCGGGGTATCGCTGCAACGGGTTGCCGCGCTGTTGGAGCCCCGTAGCCGGGGCGAATGCATCCGTATGCCGCACGTGATGACGTTGCAACAGATGGATGAATTTATCCTTCAATTACACCGTATTTCCGGGCGGGAAGTGCCAAGCTGGATCGAGCGCCAGCGCGGGCAATTGCTGGATGCCATGATTGATTGCCACGGCGCGCTGCAAGGCAGCCGGCTGGCAATGGCCGCCGAGGCGGATCTGCTGCGGGCATGGGTCGATTTTGCCCAAAGCCAGGGAATGGCGGTGGGCAGCGTGGTGGCGCCGGTGAATCAGCCCGGCTTGGCCGCGCTGCCGGTGGAAACCGTTACCTTGGGGGATTTGGAAGATTTGTCGGATTTGCTGTCGGATAACCCGGCGGATATGATATTTGCCAATTCCCATGCCGCCGGCCTGTCGGCGCGGCTGGATATTCCGCTGATCCGCACCGGCTTTCCCATTTATGACCGGCTGGGAGAATTTCGCCGTACCCGCCAGGGATATGCCGGTATGCGCGACACGCTGTTCGAGTTGGGCAATGTCATGGAATATCGCCGACATCACCAGCCGGTCTACCACTCTCCCCTTAAACAGGATTTTTCCCTGGTTCCGGCCGAACAGGACAGCGGCTTATGATTAACTTCCAGCGCAATTTAAGGGTGACAACCGATTCGGACTCGGATTATGCCCTGCGCGTCGCCTTCGCCAGCTCCGATTTACACCATGTCAATCAGCATTTCGGTTCGACGCCCCGGCTGGCGATTTATGGTGTGAAGCCCGATCGGGTCAAATTGTTGCAGGTGACGGATTTCATGGCTCAACCGGGACACGATCCGGAGAAACTGGCCGGCCGCATCGCGGCGCTGGATGGCTGTTTGTCCCTGTATTGTGTGGCGGTGGGGGAGAGCGTATTCCGACAACTGTTGCGTGTGGGCGTCAGGGCGGTAAGCGTGCCTTGCACCACCTCCATCGCCCTGCTGTTGACGGAGATACAGGAAAACTGGAATGCCCCCTGTCTGCAACGCCATCAGGTTAAACGGGATCCGCACCGTTTCGAGCAATATCAGCGGGAGACACATTGGGAGGAGGACGAGTATTAATTGTGTCATTTCTCTGACAAAACCGACAACCCACCCCGACATGTTCGGGGTTTTTTATTGGCCGGGTGCGGCTATCCTATTGAAAAATCGATAAAGCTGTGACTGGCATCACATTTGCTCATTATAGATGACCCTCTTGCGGAGCGACAACATGATTCAGATCGAAGCGGAAGCCTTGCAACAGCTCTTGACCTTACAGCAACAGCTTACCGGTCCCTGCGCCGGTTTACGCATCAAGCTGGATGGCGACAGTTGCCAGGGCGGGCAAGTGACCCTGGAGTGGACCCGCCGGCAGCGGGAGGAGGATTACCCCGTCAGCTATCAGGGACTGGTGTTAATCGCCGCCATCACGCACTGGCCCTATTTACATCGGGCGGTGATCCAGGCGGGCGTCCAGGGGCAAGAGCCGGGAATATGGATTGAACTACAACTGCAGGGGACAGCCTGTCACTGCGACAATCAGGTATGCGCAACACCACAGGCAATACTGTGAGTAGGAGAAAAATTTATGTGGAATTATTCAGAAAAAGTTAAAGATCATTTTTTTCATCCGCGTAATGCCAAAGTCGTCGAACAGGCGAACGCTATAGGGGATGTCGGTTCCATCAGCTGCGGCGATGCGCTCCGGCTGATGCTGCGCGTGGATCCGGCCACTGAAGTGATCGAAGAGGCGGGTTTCCAGACCTTTGGCTGCGGCAGCGCCATTGCTTCGTCGTCCGCCCTGACCGAACTGATTATCGGCCGCACTCTCACCGAAGCCTCACAGCTGACCAATAAACAGATCGCCGATTATCTCGACGGCCTGCCGCCGGAAAAAATGCATTGTTCAGTGATGGGCCAGGAAGCGCTGCGGGCCGCTATCGCGCAGTTCCGCGGCGAGGCGCCGGAAGCGGATCACGAGGAAGGGGCGTTGATCTGCAAATGCTTCGGCGTCGACGAAGGCCATATCCGCCGGGCGGTGTTGCAAAACAACCTCACGACGCTAGAGGATGTGATTAATTACACCAAGGCCGGCGGCGGCTGCACTTCCTGTCATGAAAAAATCGAACAGACCTTAAGTGAAATCCTGAGTCAGCAGCCGGTTATGTCCAAGGCGCCTGAGAAGCCCCACGACGAAAACTGGCTGGCGGTGGAAGAGGTCATTGCCGGGCTGCGTCCGCATATCCAGGCCGATGGCGGCGACATGCGGCTGCTCGATGTCACCGAAAAACAGGTCACGGTATCGCTTTCCGGCAGTTGCAGCGGTTGCATGATGACCGATATGACTCTGGCCTGGCTACAGCAGAAATTAATCGAACGCCTGGGCCGTTTTATGCATGTGGTGTCGGACACAGCCACCATCTCCACCAGCGCAGTGTAATGAGGCAAGCCGATGAAACCTGTATATCTGGATAATAACGCCACAACCCGTATCGATCCCATGGTATTGGAAGCGATGATGCCGTTCCTCAGCGAACATTACGGGAACCCTTCTTCCATCCATGATTTCGGCCAGCCCGCCGGTATCGCCCTGGAGCGTGCGCGGGAACAGGTGGCCAGCCTGTTGGGCGCCCGCCACGACAGTGAAATCATTTTCACCTCGTGCGCCACCGAGGCCACCTCCACGGCGATCCTTTCCGCGGTGGAAGCCTACCCGGAACGCCGGGAAATCATCACCACCGTTGTGGAGCACCCGGCGACGCTGCAGGTGTGCGAACGGTTGGAGCGACAGGGTTATGTGATTCACCGTGTGCCGGTGGACGGCGACGGGGCGCTGGATTTGGACGTTTATCGGGCGGCTTTGAGCGACAAGGTTGCGCTGGTCACCGTAATGTGGGCAAATAATGAAACCGGGGTGATCAATCCGGTACGGGAGATGGCTGAACTGGCCCACCGGGCGGGCACCCTGTTTCATTGCGATGGGGTGCAGGCGGTAGGGAAAATTCCGGTCTCGCTGGCGGACAGTGAAATCGATATGCTCTCCTGTTCAGGTCATAAGTTTCACGGCCCCAAAGGCGTCGGGGGTCTTTATGTCCGGCGCGGCACCCGCTTCAGGCCCTTATTGCGCGGCGGCCACCAGGAACGGGGACGCCGCGCCGGTACCGAGAATATCGCCGGCATCGTCGGCATGGGCGCGGCGGCGGAGCTGGCGGATATTCATCTGCCGATGATGGCGGACCAGATTGCCTCTCTGCGGGATAAGTTACAACACAGCATAACCAGCGCCATTCCTTATACTCTGGTGATGGGCGGTACGCAGCCGAGAACGCCGAATACGGTGAATATCGCGTTTGAATATATCGAGGGCGAGGCGATTTTACTGCTGCTCAATCACTGCCAGATTGCCGCCTCCAGCGGCAGCGCCTGTACGTCCGGTTCGCTGGAACCTTCCCACGTCATGCGCGCCATGGGCATTCCTTATACCGCCGCCCACGGCACCATCCGTTTCTCGTTGTCTCGTTATACCCGCGAGAAAGAGATTGATTATGTCATTGAGCAGTTGCCGCCGATGATTGCCCGTTTGCGGGCGCTTTCACCCTACTGGCAAGGGGATCACCCCATGATGGCGGCGGATAACAGCGGTTTTGTCCCCACCTACGGTTAACCACAGGAACAGACCAATGACCGCTATCGTGATTAACGACACCACGCTGCGTGATGGTGAACAAAGCCCCGGCGTCGCCTTCAGCGCCGCGGAAAAACTGGCCATCGCCGCCGCGTTGACCGAGATCGGGGTCGGTGAGCTGGAGGTGGGAACGCCGGCGATGGGGGATGAGGAGTGCCGGCGCATCGCCCAGATCCGGCAGGCGTTGCCGGGCCAGACGTTAATGGCCTGGTGCCGTCTCAACCGCAAGGAAATCAGGCTGGCGGCGGAACTGGGATTGGACTGGGTGGATGTCTCGCTGCCGGCCTCGGCCCAAATGCGCGACTATAAATTGCGCTTGAACTGGCCGCAAATGGCGCAGGAGCTGGCAAGCCATATTCTTTATGCCCGCCAGTGCGGGCTGCGGGTAAGCGTGGGCTGTGAAGACGCCTCCCGCGCCAGCGACGAGGAGTTAGGGCAGATAGCGCGGGTGGCCGGCGATGCCGGCGCGCTGCGGCTGCGTTTTGCCGATACCCTCGGGGTACTGGATCCTTTCGCCACCTACGACAGCATCAAAGCGTTACGCGGTCACTGGAGTGGCGAAATCGAAATGCACGCCCATAACGATCTCGGCCTTGCCACCGCCAATACCCTGGCAGCGGTGCGGGCCGGCGCCACCCACGTCAATACCACGGTAAACGGATTAGGCGAACGGGCCGGCAATGCGTCGCTGGAAAGCGTGGCTATGGCGTTGGATACCTGCCTGCATATGGAGACCGGTATACGTTTCGAACAATTGCCCGCTCTGTGCCGTCAGGTGTCCGTGGCGGCCCGCCGGCCCATCGACCCGCAGCAGCCGCTGGTGGGGGAACAGGTGTTCACTCATGAATCGGGCATCCATGTCGCCGGTTTACTGAAGAATGCCGCCTGCTATCAGAGCATCGATCCGGCCCGTTTCGGCCGCCGTCACACACTGGTACTGGGCAAACATTCCGGCCGACACGCCGTGACGCGTATTTTTGCCGATTTGGGCTATACGCTGATGGCGAGCCAGGCGGAGCAACTGCTGCTGGTGCTGCGCAGCCGCGCCGAGGTGTGGAAACACAGCCCGTCGGACGCGCAATTACAGCAATTATATAACGAATTATTCGGCGTACTGGGACCGGACATGGGCCTGGCACTCTGCTCGGGGGGCTGATATGGAATGGTTTAACGCAATACCGGGTATTGATGAGATTGATACCGCCGAGAGCTTTTTCGACTTTTTTGAATTGCCTTACGATCCGTCGGTTATTGTCGCCAAGCGTATGCATATCATGGGTGATTTCCACCAGCGGCTGGCTGCCATCATCAGCGTACCGCTGGAGAATATCCCCGAGGGAGAAGCCGGGGTGACGGCCCGCGACAAGGCGCACTGGACCCTTGCCCGGCATCTGCTGGGGTTGAGTTATGACCACTTTTTGCAGGGCACGTTGGCCACACAGTCCGGCCTGGCGGTGTACCAGCGCAATAATAACAAACGTTATTTCATACCTTTGAGCTCCTTGACGGAGGTACAGTCGTGAAGCCCAGTTATGATTTCGGCTCCCAGGTCAGAGTTATCCGTTCATTGCGCAATGACGGGACTTTCCCGGGCATTGCCCGCGGGACGCTGCTGGTGCGTAAAGGCAGCATCGGTTATGTCCGGGAGTGGGGCAGTTTCCTGCAGGATACTCTGATTTACCAGGTCCATTTTGTGGAAGAAGACCGCATCGTCGGTTGCCGGGAACAGGAGTTGATTTCCGGCAGCGCCCCGTGGATTGCCGGCGAATTCCAGTACGGCGATTGGGTCAGCGCCGCGTTGCCGCTGGCCATTGGCGGCCAGCCGGTGGTGGTGGCCGGACAGGTCGGGCAGATAATGGATGAAATCCGCGACAGGCAGCCCATGTCCTATGTGGTGCTGTTCGACGGCCGGTTGTTCCAGGTGCCGGAAGTAGCGCTGGCGGCACAGGTATGCGAAAGCTAGAGGGAGGGTGAACGCAATGCAGCAGTGGCAGGTTTATACCCGGTTGACATTATCGCAGTCGTTATACCGCAATCCACCGTGGTTATTGAACGCGGAGGAATCAGATGAATTCGAGCGGCAATATCACCGCCAGGTCATCCTGGAAAGCCGGATAGAAGAGCAGGCCGCCCAGTGGGGCCTGCTCGCGCCGGAAAGCGATATTCTGGCCGCGCTGGACGCGTTGGATTTACGGATGGCCGACCAGGGCGATTGGCCGGCGCACTTGGCGCGCAGCGGTCTGGATCGCAACGGTCTCTATCGTGCCATGGCGCATCAGGTCTTGCTGGAAAAAGTCCTGGCCCGGGTGGCCGAACAGGCCCCGGAGCCGGACGAACAGCGAGTGGTGGACTGGTACAAAGCGCACCAGGCGCAATTTCTCCGGCCCGAACAGCGCCAGTGCAGCCATATTTTATTGGCGGTGGACGAGGATCAGCCGGATTGCCAGCCCGACCAGGTGCGCCAACGCATAAACGAGATACATGCACATCTTGAAGACGACAACGGACAGTTCGCCCAGTTGGCCCAGCGCCACTCGCAATGTCCCACCGCGCTGGACGGCGGCAACCTGGGCTGGATCAGCCGCGGGTTGCTGTTCGACATGCTGGATAAGGTGTTATTCGAGATGTCGGCGCCAGGCATCAGCGAGGTAGTGGAGAGCCCCATCGGGCTGCATATTCTCTATTGCCGCGATATCCGTGCCGCCTCCACCCAGCCCCCAGACGAGGCGATCGCGTCCATACGCAGGCAGTTCCGGGAAAAATTACAGAAGCAGCACCAGCGGCTTTGGTTAAAGGGGCTTTGAACATTTTAGGATCTTTTTTCTCACGGTTCCTGGCATGATTAAGCATGCCTTCGGAAATGTCATAGCCTACGACCTCGCCAGCGCCGTTTTCCTTCAGCCAGCGCGAGAAAAAACCGGGGCCACCGCCTAAATTCACTATTTTCAATCCATCAATAGTGCCGAGATAAGTGCCGAGATAATTTTTAATCGCGTGTATTCACCCTCTCTGGCAATAGGGCGTTAATGCAAAACATTGATTGGCGCATCGGTTAATAATCGATAATCCATGATGTCCCACCAATTCTCCTGCTCAATATACCGTTTTCCCCATTCCGGACTTTCACATAGTTCCACCACCGATTTGCAATACTCCCCCAAGGCCTCGCTATCGGCGAACGAAACGTAATGTTCCAGGCAATAATCATCCTCGCCCACGGTCCGAATATACCAGCGTTTGTTTTGTGCCATGGACAGCCGTCCGTAGAACCATTTATCACGATCTGATACCCATTGCCAAAATGCCGTCAGATCCCGGCGGGCTTGCAGAGTGGGCTTATAAAGATACATTAGATGCAACATAAATTTTTCTCCTCAGCGTCATAATGTCATTTAGCTATTTTTCTTTCTAACGACATCCCGGTTCATTACACCTTGGGTAATGGCTGGAGCTTTTTACGTGCTGGATCCTGCAAATGTCGTTTTTATCAGCAGCATGAGATGGCTCTTTTTGACGTTAAAATTGATAATGAATAATTTATAAAAGCAGCTTTCTCTAAATAAGAAGTTTTTGTCACTCATTCTTCCGGGTACATAGGTAAGCTATTTTTCTTATACGGAAATTATGTAAGTATTTTATCATTCAAAATTTGATGAAGATCACGTTGTAAGATCCTTTGGACCGAATGTCAAAAATGAGTATGCGACTGGACTTATTGCAGGCATACAGCAGTGCGTCAATTGCTATTTTTATTATTCAGGTTAAAAAATGTACATAAAATGGTTTTTTTGTATATCAAGAATTAACTTAGGTGATTCTATTCTTTATCGAGTAAGTTGGGATTCGTATTTACCTTAGGCGGCATAAGGGTTATCCATTAATTTATTGGCAATGCAATGAATCTACTGTGATGCTGAGATATTTAAGATCTTACCTCTCTGGTATGACGGCATAATTCTTGTTAGCCTGTAGTCAGGACGGAGGAACCGCATGATGCGACTACAGCTTGGTCAACTTTACGATATTAAATATTCTATAAGGCCGATGAATCTTTTTTTCGGTGAGGTTTTGGTGCCGTTGGAGCGGCTATCACCGGTCTATGCAGAGGTTGCGGTACGGCATCTGGCGGCTAAATACGAAATGCTGCGGGCACGTTTTACCTTTAACGGTTTTGATAGCCGAACAACTATTCTCGCCGCGGACGATCCCTGTTTCAGTCAGGCGTTTGAATGCCGTCCGTCATCACCCCTGGCGGATACGCGACAGGTAGAACTATTGGCGTATGTGAATGAAACAAGAAAAATAATGTCCGCCGGGGTTCCGCCTTTATTCCGCTATTGTCTTTTTACCAGCCCAAACCATCAGCATCAACGATTGTTATTTATCATTAATCACCTGATGTGCGACGGTATTTCCAGCAGGATCCTTTGGCGGGAATTTTCATGGGCCTACCGGCGAGCGGCCAAAGGAGAATGTATCCCACGGCGGGCCAGCGGGCATTACCGCCGCCTTGGAGAGGAGTTGGTCAATCGCCACCATTTGCTCAGGGGACAGGGTTGCGCTTTTTTAAAGCCCCCGGAAGGTGAACGCCTTGATATTATGGCGGGCACAGCCTTGGCGGAGCGTTCAGTCTGTTTAATGAAGAACCGGAAAACCGAAACCCGGCGCTTTGACGGCGAAAGCCTTGATCGGTTGAAATGTGCCGCTCGCAGTCACGGCCTTGGTCTATCGGAGTTTTTTTTGTTGCTTTTCCTGCGCGCGTTATCCGCTGTCTATGGAGAAGGTTCCGTTGCCATAACGCTCTGGTTCGCGCCACAATTTATCGGTGATTGGCAAACGACGGTGCATGACCTGGTGGGTTCGGCGGCATTCCCCGTCCCCGCATGGTTTTCAGTCCGTTGTTATAAAGAAATTACCGACGCCATCGTTGCCTTGAAACAAGGATTATATGCCGCCATGGAGTCCGCCGCCGATTATGCAGCCTGGTTCTACGCACCGGTAGCCCGGGTGCAAAGGCCGTCGATGCCGGCCGTCAGTTTTAATTTCGTCGGCGACCGCCGGTGTTCACCGGATATTCTTGCTTACCGGCTGGCCCCTGAAGAGGTGCGCATAGGCCGGACCGATGATGAGCTCGCCGAATCACCTCTGAGTTGTGAAGTCGAAACCTATGGCGATATGCTTGAACTCATTTTGGCTGCATATCCCGATGGTGGTCTGGGCCGTCTCCCTTCCTTGCTTATGGTGAATATGGAAAAAGAGTTATATTCGCTGCTGGCTGACAAGAGATTAATGAATTGAGTTATCATCGAATTTGTGGATAGGGCCTCAGATTTCCCAGACTGTTTGTTTCGGGTCTATTATCTTTCATAACGATGAGGTAATTACAGTTTACTCTATTTCATGATGTTTTCGGTATTATATTGCGTTTTGAGAAAAATTCACTAAGGTGTTAACTCATTCGCCTAAATTGGACTTTTAATGATTTCATCACTAGCAGTAGCGCCATTTTTATCAAAAAAAACCAAGTTGCTATCTTTGGCGAATAATGGTATTTCTTGTTTATCAATAAATATCAGTGCGGAAAATTATAGAATTTTATAGAATATCTAAACTGTATTAAATATGTAATTTTAAGCTGAAGGGATTATTACGCAAAGGGATTATTTGCATGAAAATACAGCCAGACTATAACGGAACAGTCAATATTATTCTTCAAGAACTGGACCTGGGCGGCACTGGGTTTATTTCCCCCCATGACCCCATGGGGTCACGAATTCAGGATTCCGTCGCCGCCGCCGCTTTTATGGGTCGTCTGTCACAGCGACTCCATCGGGTTGTGCCGCTGACGGTGTTCTGGGCCTATCCCTCCGCCGCTGAATTGGCCGGCTATCTTACCGATCTCACCCCTGCGCCGGCGCGCTCCCCGGTGAATGAAATCAAGGCCGAACGAGCCGCCACCCTTGAACCCATTGCCATTGTCGGGTTGGCCTGCCGCTTGCCGGGCGCCGGGGACGCGGCGGGTTTTCGTCGCTTGCTCAGGGCGGGTCGTTGCGCCGTGGGACCGGTGCCTGATGGCCGTCTCATCGGCGGAGCGTTTCATCAGCGGTGGGGCAATCCATTATGCAGAGGCGGCTTTTTGCCTGATGTGGCGGGCTTTGATCGGCGGATTTTCGGCATCTCTCGTCATGAATCCCGGCAGATGGATCCGCAGCAGAAATTGGTGCTGGAAGCCGGCTGGTCCGCTATTGAGGACGCGGGGCTTGATCCACATAGCTTAAAACAGGCGCGGGGGGGCGTATTTATCGGGGCGATGTGGAATGATTTTGCCCATTATGCCGTCTCGGGGGAGATATCCGCGCACTCCGCCACCGGAATGGATCTCAGTATTATCTCGGCGCGCCTGTCGTTTTTGCTTGGGTTATCAGGTCCGGCCCTGACTATCAATACGGCATGTTCTTCATCCCTGGTGGCCATCCATTTGGCCTGCCAAAGTCTGCGAGCGGGAGAGTGCGAATTCGCCCTGGCGGGCGGGGTGAATGTGATTCTGTCCGAGCACAGCAACGCGGCCATGCATTCACTCGGCGTTATCTCGCCGTCGGGTGCCTGTCATGCCTTTGCGGCGCAGGCCGACGGCTACGCGCGAGCCGAAGGCTGCGGTATCCTCCTGTTGAAACCCCTTTGCGCGGCCCTTAGGGATGACGACCCTATTTATGGAACGGTATGCGCCAGCGGGGTGAATAACAATGGTGACAACGCCTCCCTGACCGCCCCTTCGGCGCGGGCGCAGGAGATACTGATGCGTGAGGTGTGCCGTCAGGGGGGAATCTCGCCGGGGGACGTGGACTATCTGGAGGCCCATGGCACGGGAACACTGTTGGGTGATCCCATTGAGGCCGCCGCGGCCGCCAAGGTGTATTGCCAGGGGCAAAACAGGACCGGACCCTTGATTGTCGGATCGGTGAAGGCCAATATCGGCCATTGCGAGGCCGCGTCCGGAGTGGCCGGGCTGATAAAGATCCTGCTCGCCATGCATGACGGCGAGATACCGTCCCAGGCTAATTTTCATCACCCCAACCCCCATATCGATTTGGCGGAGTTGGGCATAACCATTCCCCGGCAGCGGGTACCCTGGCCCGCGGGCAGCCGAGGGCGCCTGGCGGCGCTGAGTTCCTTTGGGTTCGGCGGCACCAATGCCCACGCCATCATTGCCGATACCTGGCAGAGTCGACATCACACGCCTCCCTCCACGCATCATACCCTGTCCGCAGGAAAGGCCGGCGATGCCGCGCCCGGCGGTTGCAAAATGACTGCGAATACAGGCGCGGCGGTTAATAATTCAATGGCGTCGGCCTTTTCCGGTGCGGCGGTCAATGATTCAATGGCGTCGACAGTTGCCTGTGCGGCGGCCATTCACCCCGGGATGCCTTCGGTTGCCGGTGTCCCCGGCGCGACACTGGTATTCTCCGGGCAAGGATCGCATTGGACCAGTATGGGTTTAGCGCTGGCGGGTATCGATCCCGTCTTTCGCTCCCGGATAAAAGCCTGTGATGGGGCGGTGGGTAAACTTGCCGGTTGGTCCCTGGCCCAACGGCTGTACTCCCCCAAGGAAGATTTTACCGACATTCGTATCGCCTGGCCCTGTCATCTTGCCATTCAATTGGGCATCGCCGATATCTGGCAGAGCCGGGGACTGGCGGTGACGGCGGTGCTGGGGCATAGCATCGGCGAATTGGCCGCGGCTCATTGGGCGGGCATGCTGTCTCTCGAGGAGGCATTTGCTATCTCACTGGCCCAGGCCGAATGGGCCGCCGGCCAGCATGGAATGATGGCGTTGATCGGCCTGGACTGGTCGCGAACCGGGGCGTTGTTGAAACAAACCGGCCTTCCGATCGATCGCGCGATTCAGCACCAGGAACATGCCACCGTCGTATCCGGTTCTGTGGAAACAATGGCCGCTCTCAGGTCGGCCTGTAAAGCTCAACGCATTGACTTTGCGCCGGTAAACTCGTCGGCTGCGGTTCATCGGCCGGTGACGGATTGGCAGGGGGAAAAGCTGGAGGCGGCGCTGCCCAAAATAACCGCCGCGCCGCCGGCAATAACGTTTTATTCGGCCATGGCCGGGGGCGATGCGGCGACAGGCGGACTGCCATGGACGCATTGGCGAGACCTGTTGATAAAGCCGCTTTATTGGTGTGATCACGTCAACATCGTGATGGCCGGGAAACGGACAGTGTTCGTCGAGATTTCGCCGCATCCCGTGGTGCTGTCGACACTGTTACGGGATAACGGCGAGAGGCATGTGGCTGTAGCCAGCGCCCGCAAAGACCAATTTGCCCCCAAGATCATGGATGAAGCGATAGCGTTGTTATCCCGTCACGGTTTTGACCTTTCTCAACGCACGGCGAATAGCGTTCAGGCCGGTACCGGTCCGTTGCAACGACAATCTCCGCCGAAACAGGCCTTTTGGCTGCTACCGGTGTCGGCGCGCTGCCCGGATGTTCTTGGGGCGCGATGCGCCCAATTGGCGGCGTTGCTTGAGGATCCGGCCGTTTCGTTATCAGACCTCTGCTTCACCCTGGCGGCCCGAACAGCGCATTATGCCCACCGGGCAGCGTTTGTCGTTGCCGAAAAGGAGGAGGCAATACAGGCGTTGAGGGGGTTCAACGGTGAAACGGCAAGGGCTGATATCGCCAGCTCGCAAACGGCGACAAGCAAACGGGTCGGCCTGCTGTGTTCCGCCCGGCACTGGATATCGTCTGAGGATCTGGCGGTATTGATTGAACAGCCGGTTTTTCGTTTGACGTATAAACGCGGCCAGCGGGCGCTGCAAAACCTTTCTATATCAGACTCGAGCGGTGTCGGCGCCGCCTTCCTGCAGCAAATTTCCCTGGCCGCATTGCTATTCTGGTATGGGGCCGGGCGGGCCGAATTTATCGGCACCGACGAGGGCGGGGTGATTGCCGCCCATCTGCATGGGGACCTGACGCTGTCTGACGCCATTGCCCAATTGCGCCGGAATCCGGACCGGCCGGCGACACATGTCTGCCCGGGTGAACAAGCGGAAGCAATCCTGGCGGCGGCGCGGGAAAATCATCTCAAGGCCATCATGCCCTTAACGCTGGACATCCATAACGCGGCAATACCGGATGGCGATACCGCTCTTGCCGTTAGCCGCTGTGAACAATGGTTTAAGCCTGGGGCCGGTCCTGTGCATAAACGTTTATTAGGGCTGTTGGGCAGCTTATACACCCTGGGTTCGATAGCGGATCTGCGCCGGCTAGGGGGACAGGGCGACAAAATCATCCTGCCGGAACCGCCTTGGCGGCATGATAACCCCATCCGTCCGCGCAGCGCCGACGCCAATGGCGAAGGCACCGCACCGGGAAAGCCGCCAATAAACCTGTATGAGCTGCAATGGATTGCGGCGCCCCGCGCTCCCGCTGAACCTGACCGGAATCGTGCCGGGGAAAATAACGGTGAAGATAACAGTGACGACGCCTCGGGTTATGCCGGCGCGGGGCGGATGATATTTGCCGATCCCGCCCTTGCGAAGCAACTCACGGCCCGGGGCGTTGGCGCGCAGGCGATATGGGTAGCGTGCGGCGACCGCTATCACGACCACGGCAATGGGCATAACGTGACGGTGAACCCCGCCGACCCGGACCACCTTTCCCGATTGCTGGAGAGATATCCGGTCATTAAGATCCTCTATCTCCGGAGCTTGTCCATGCCAACCGACGAGGATTTACCGGCGCGTCCCGTCCGGGGTTTGCGCAAGGCCGCCGACGGCGGCTTCCCTGCGCGTTTCGTGCTTGAACCGCTCCTTCATCTTATCCGGGCCCTGGCGACGAAAAACCTTGGCGATACCGAACTTTGTCTCGTCACCGCCGGCTGCCAGCCGGTGGGCGGCATACCCGTTAATCGGCCGGAACCGGCCTTATTATGGGGGTTGGCCCGTACGTTGCGGCTTGAGCACCCTGAGATAAATTGCCGCATTATCGATATCGATCCGAGCCACGGCGACATCCCGCTCTCTGAGAATGCCCTAACCGGTCTTTTGCGAGGCATTAGCGGCTATTGCCCGGTTGAAAGCGCCTGGCGCGGCGAACAGTGCCATGTGCCGGCGCTTGCCGTTTGCCCGGGACCGCCCCCCGAGAGGCTGAAATCAACCTATATAAGCGATTCGACGGGTTTTTATCTGATAAGTGGCGGCCTGGGCGCATTCGGCTTGCATCTGGCGCACTGGCTTATCGATCGCGGCATTAAAAACATTGTGCTGATGGGCCGCAAGGGCGCTGACGCGACGACGGGACACGCCGTCGCCGGGCTTGAGCAGCGCGGCGCAAGGATAGGGACCTATGCCGCCGATGTGGCGAATCTGACGGCATTGCAAAATGTCGTCTCCCATGCGGAAGCCGCTTTCGGTCCGTTAAACGGCATTATCCACGGGGCCGGACTCTTTCGCGGTGGTTTTCTTCAGCATGATAGCGCCGCCATCCATTACGAGGTCATGCGCCCGAAAATCGAGGGCGCCATGAATCTTCACCACATTACCCGACAGCGGCCGGTGAGAGAGTTCATCCTGATCTCGTCCGCATCGTCGGTATTGGGGTTATCCCGCTACGCGGGTTACGCCGCCGCCAATGCCTGTTTGGATGCCCTGGCCTGGATGCGTCGGGGGTCGGGGCTACCCGCCCTTAGCATTGGTTTCGGGCCTTTCTCCGACGCGGGTCTGGCGTTATCAGAAGCCGCGCTGATGAATTCCTCCCGCTTACCGGCGTTAACCATGACCGAAGGCATCGGGTGGTTATCTCGCGCCCTGGCGGCGGGAATGACCCATGGGATTGCCATGGCTTACGATGCCCCGGCTCCGGCCCATGGGATCGCCAAGGTTTACGGAGCGCCGGAACGATTCACTCAGGACATGGCCGGTGCGGTCCTTCCGGCGAAAACCGCCCCGTCGCACACCGCATTATCTTCCGCCCCCCCCGGCCAACGAGCCGCCCGGGTCATGAGCTATCTTCGCCGACAGGCGGCCGACCTGGCCGGTTGTGACGGCGAGCGCCTGTCCGACCGTCTGCCCTTGCGTGACGCGGGTATCGATTCATTGACGGGGGTCGAGCTGCGCAATCGGCTACAACGGGAATTCTGTATCCCGCTGCCGGTTACGCTGCTATGGGATTATCCGACCCTGGCTGAATTAACGGTGTTTATTCTTAATCGCGTCCAGATGAATAGTCCTCACAGGGAGAATCGTTATGAATAAACGTTCCGACACCGGGCAGGCGTCGCCACTGAAACGGACGACGTTTACCCCCCGCCCGGTGAGTGAGAAACGGGAGGCCGGCCGGGCTGAACCGATAGCGATTACCGGACTGGCCTGCCGGGTTCCCGGCGCCGACACCGCCGACGGATTCTGGCAACTGCTGGCGGACAAACGGGATGCGGTCGGGGAAATTCCTCCGCATCGTTGGGATAACGCAGCCTGGTATCATCCCGATCCGCAGATGCCCGGCAAGCTCGCCACTCGCTGGGGCGGCGTTATTGCCGCCGATGGGTTCGACCATGATTTTTTCGGCATATCTTTCGAAGAAGCCCGGCAAATGGACCCGCAACAGCGAATATTTCTGGAGGTTGCCTGGGAAGCGCTGGAAGATGCCGGTCTGACCCGGGGGGATTTAGCGGGGAGCCAGACCGGCGTCTTTGTCGGCGCCGTTAATTATAACGGCGATTACGCGCGGCACGTTTTTTCGGATATCCAGCGTATCAACGCCTTCAGCGGTCCGGGGGTGGCGAACAGCGTCCTGTCCGGCAGGCTGGCCTATTTATACGATCTGAAAGGGCCGAATATCACTATTGATACAGCCTGTTCCTCTTCGCTGGTGGCGCTGCACCTGGCCTGCCAAAGCCTGCGGCAACAAGAGTGCGACCGGGCGATTGCCGGGGGCGTCAATATAATTATCGCTCCCGAATTTACCCTGGCCACCTCGCGCATGAATCTTATGGCGGCCGACGGACGCTGCAAACCTTTTGACGCCGCCGCCGACGGTATCGTCAGGAGCGACGGCTGCGGCGCGGTGGTGCTGAAACGGCTTTCCGATGCGCAACGGGGGGAAGATCGGATACTGGCGGTCATTCGCGGTTCGGCGATTAATCAGGACGGACGAACCAATGGGCTCACCGCACCCAGCGGCCACGCTCAGACGGCGTTGATAAAACAGGCATTGGCCCGGGCGCAGACAGCGCCGGAGGATATCGGTTATATCGAAGCGCACGGCACCGGCACGCCGCTGGGGGACCCCATCGAAATCGCCGCCATCTCCGCTGCGCTGGGAGAACAGGCCGAACGGCATCCCTGCTATGTCGGTTCGGTCAAGGGCAATGTGGGACATTGCGAGGCGGCGGCGGGCATCCTGTCATTTATCAAGGTGGTGCTCTCCCTGCAACGCGGCGTTATTCCGCCGCAGGCGCACCTGAGCGTGATTAATCCGCATATTGATTTATCCCGGCGTCGGGTGATTTTTCCGCAAAAAATGACCCCCTGGCCGGTGGCAAACGGTTTACTGCAATGTGCGGGGGTCAGTTCTTTCGGCTGGTCCGGCACCAACGCCCATGCCATCGTCGCGGCGGCGCCGGAAGGCGCGGTGAAAGAAAGACCGCGGCAAACGGCGCTCGTCCTGCCGCTGTCCGCCAGCGGCGAGCCGGCGCTGCGACGGCAGGCCGGTCGGTTTGCCGACCTGCTGGCCCAACAAGATTCAACGCAGGAAACGGCATCCGCCGATCTCTGCTATACCGCGGCTACCGCACGAACTCACCACCCTTATCGCCGGGCTTTTGTCGCTGATAACGCCGCCGGACTCGCCTGCGCCATTACTCGTTGGCTTGAGTCCGGACAGACGTTGGTTAAACATTCTCCCGGCGGCCTTGCCCTGATCTTTAGCGGGCAAGGGGAGCAATGGCCCGGCATGGTGGATGAATTGATGACCTGTGAGCCGGTTTTTCGCCAGGGGATGCTGCGCTGTGACGCAGAAGTGCGTCGTTTGGCCGGGTGGTCGGTGCTGGAGGCGATACGGGCGGGAAGCAGCGACGATTTAAGCGCCACCGCCATTGCCCAACCCTGCATTGTATCGATTCAAACCTCGCTTTTTTCAATGCTCACCGGCTGGGGCATCCGGCCGGCGGCGGTAGCCGGGCACAGCGTGGGTGAATTCTCCGCCGCCTGCTGCGGAGGCGTTTTTTCCCTTGTGCAGACGCTGGCGGCGGTTATCGCCCGAGGCCGGATTATGGAGGCCATCCGCTCGGATGGGAAAATGTTAGCCGTCGCCGCCGCCGAAGAGCAACTCCGCACGCTGTTAAAAGATTGCCCCGGTGTGACGGTGGCGGCCTTGAACAGCCCGGGGTCGACGGTGCTCTCGGTGGATGCGGCACAGGCGGACAATCTGAAAACGCTGCTGGAAAACGCCGGATTAACATTTTTTCCCGTCAATCCCCATTACGCTTTCCATGGCCCGCAGATTGAAAAACTCAGCGACCCGCTGTCGGCGGCGTTTACGCCCCTGGAGCCCATGGATAGCCACCTGATTGTGGCCTCCGCGACCCGGGGAGAGATAGTCGAGGGCCGCTGCATGGATTCCCGTTACTGGGTCGCCAATGCCCGGCAGCCGGTACGATTCACGGCGGCTATCGGCTGCTTGCTCCGCGCCGGCATCGACGATTTTTTGGAAATAGGCCCCGGCGCCACGCTGACGCCGCATATCAATAACTGTCTGAGAAAAGCCGGACGGCAGGCACGGGCCGCAGGTGTGTTGCAACGGGGCAGGCCACAGTATCAGTCACTGCTTGATTGCGCCGCGCGGCTCTATTCCTCGGGTCATGATCTTGACTGGCGGGTTGTGATGAAAGATCGCGGCAACCTCGTCTCCCTGCCGCCCCCGCCCTGGCGACATACCTCCTGCTGGCTGCCGTTAACGCCGACGGCCGGTCAGGCCGCTTCACTGGCGGGGGAGGCACAGGGGCCGGCGTTGGAACATCTCTCCTTTCGGGCCGTCTGGGGCGCAAAGGCGCAGCCGCTGCTGGCGGATCACTGCATGTTCGGCTATCTGGTGGTGCCGGGGGCGGTACATATCGCGGTCATTACCACGCATCTTAACCGCTATTTGAGAACCTATGATTTTACCCTTGCCAACCTGGTCTTCATCCGGCCGCTTATTCTGCAATCCGCCGACAGCGCCATTGCTACCCTGGCTTTTGGCCCGCGCCGCAAAGACGCCGATGCGGTGGATTTTACCCTTGACGCCGCCGATGAGCGCGGGCGAGGGCGGCTGGCTCTCTCCCGAGGGACGATAAACCTCGGGGCTGACGGCGAAAATCCGGAGCCGGTGCAACAATGTTTCAAAGAGCGCGTCGAGTTACTGGAGCGTCAGAACGTTGAAGATTTTTATCAGCGGGCGCATTCCTCCGGTTTACAATTAGGGCCGTCGTTTCGCTGGTTAACCGAACTCTGGTGCGACCCCGCCGCGGGCCGGGCCTGTTTCACCCTGGGCAATGAAGCCGACGACCGGGCCGACCCTTATCTGGCCCTGTCTCCCGGGTTGATAGACGCCTGCTTCCAGGCCCTGTTCGCGGCGTTCCGGCGGCGGTTCCCCCACAGCGACCTTTTTATTCCCCTGAGCGTGGACCATCTGCGCATCAGGCAACAAATGACGGCTCCCCTGTGGGGAGAGGCAACGCTGACCTCATCCCTCAAGGCGGATGTGGAAACCCTGTGCGGCGACATCCGGCTGTACACCGACGGCGGTACGTGCGTTGCTTGTTTTCACCGGGTCACCCTGAAAAGAGTGAAGGCGGCGTCATTGACGCCGCCGTTTACGGACCCGTCCGCCGCCCTTTACCGTTTTGAATGGGCCGAACTCCCCCTCCGGCCGGTCACGGCGCCACGGCTGAAAGAGTGTACGATTATCGCCCGCGACGGCGCCGATGCACGGGCGTTTGCGCACGCCATGACAGCGGCGGGAGTCAGGGCAACGACCCTCATTCATCAAGGGGATGCTCTGTCCACCGCCTCTTTGACCGCACTGTCGGGGACGGTGATTTATCTTGCCGGCTGTGGGGATGCGTGCGAATCCTTCACGGCAAGGGAGTGGCTGAACCACGAGATGCGGGCCTTCGGCGACCTGAACCGGATAGCCGATATCGCCGCCCAAAGCGCGGCAAGTCGCCAACTGCGAGTATGGGCCGTCACCCTGAGCCGGTCCGAAGAGCACTGCTGTGATATGGGCGGCGCCGTTTTATGGGGCTTGGGGCGGACCATTGCCAAAGAATATCCGTCAATTTGGGGCGGTATGATAGCGTTGCCCGTTCAGGCACTGGCGGGTGGCGGTATGGAGCCGTTACCGGCATTGCTGGCATCCGTGGCGCGGGTGCCGGAGTACCGGCTGCAGGCTGACAAGGTCTTTGGACGCAAGGTGATCCTGCCGCCACAGGATACCGCCCCACGGCCTCTTCGCCGGGACGGCAGCTATCTCATTACCGGCGGCTGCGGCGAAACCGGACGTTTGCTGGCCGAACGGTTGTTTTCCGAAGGCGCCGGCGGCGTCATGCTGCTGGGCCGATCCGCGCTGACGCCTGAATTGATCTCGCTGGCGCGGGATTATAAGCAGCGGGCTCTTCATCTGCGCCTGTTCCAGGGAGATGTGGCCCATCGGGAAGATATCGACGCCGCGATCCGCGCCATGGATCGTTTTATGCCACCGCTGGCCGGGGTTTTTCATCTGGCCGGCGTGCTGGATGACGCCCCGCTGGCGAAGATGAATGCGGATAGGGTCCGGCGGGTTTTTCAGCCAAAGGTCTGCGGCGCCTGGAATCTCCACCGCGCCACGGCCGATCGGAAACTGGAGATATTCGCGCTCTTCTCTTCCCTATCGTCGGTTATCGGCACCCCGGGCCAGGGGGCTTACGCCGCGGCCAACGCCTTTATTGAGGCGTTGGCCCGCTATCGGATAGTCAAAGGACTTCCGGCGGCGGCCATAGCCTGGGGACCATGGCGGGGCGGTATGACCACCCGCCTTGACCCGGCGCACCGGCGGAGGTTCGCCGATGCCGGCCTGGGTTTGCTCGATCCGGGCGACGTCATGGCGTGGAGCGTCCGGCGCCAGATACAGAACGCGGCACATCCCATCGTGGCGGATATCACCGCGCCTGACCTGGAAAAACTCCTTGGCCGTGGCCTTACTCCCCAAGAGATCCCAGGGGAAATCACCCGGCGGACACAGGACACGCCGGATATCGTTTGTACCTTGGCGGCGCTCCCATCACCCCAGGCGCGGCATGTGGCCGTCCTGCAATTTTTGCTGCGGGAAATCGGCAAGATGGTCACCGTCGGGCCCCTGAGGGAGGATATGCCGTTGCATTCCCTGGGACTGGACTCGTTGACCGCCGTCGCCATCGTGCAAAATATTCGCAGCCAGACCGGCTTGCCCATTCCCATCGCCCTGCTTTTCGACAGCGATAATGTGCGGGAGGCCGCCGTAAAGCTTGGGTGCATTCTATGGCCGGATGATAAATGAACTCAAAGGAGTGAGCCAACTCATGACAGAACGTCACTTTACTCAAAAACAGCCGGGAGCGGTTAACGCAAAATACAGCGGTGCCCCCCCTGAATGTGAGCCTGCTCTCCGGGAACGCTTTTTAGGCGAATACCCTATCAGTGAGCAGCAGAGATCGTTATGGTTTCTTTCCCGCCTCGCGCCGGACGACGCCTCCTACAATATCGGCCTTGCCTGCCGTTCGACGGGGGAGCTGGATTTTGCCGCCCTGCGCGACGCCATGCAGCGTCTGGCGGGCAGGCATGAGGTGTTGCGCTGCGCCTTTGCCGATGAGGCAGGGGTGCCCAAAGTGATTATCAAAGACGATCTGCGCCCGGCAGTGGATTTTTTCGATCTGCGCGAACGGACGGCGGACCTACGGGATGAGGCTGTCCACGGTTATCATCAAAAACCCTTTGATCTTGTTCGGGGCCCTTGCATCCGGCTGGGCCTGTTTCAATGCGACGAACGTGAATATCTTTGGCTGCTGGGCATTCATCACATTATTGCCGACTTCACCACCCTGGCTCTGGTCATGGACGAACTGGAGGCCTTATATATCGCCGAGACCGGGGGAGATGCCGATACCGCTGTCCCGGAGGGGCGTACCTTTGAAAACTTTATCACCGAAGAACGACGCTATCTTAACGGCGGCGGCTCATCGGCCGCCAAAAAATTCTGGTCTGATCTTTTGGCCTGTCCGCCGCCGCCCCTCCAATGGCAAGGGGTGCAGGATGGCGGAGCGCGGGGAGGAGTCTCGGTATTTTTCACGCTGCCCGGCGAACTTAGCCGGCGGCTCACATTATGTTCACAAGAGTACGGCGTATCGCTATTTGCCCTGATGCTGGCGGCATGGGCGGTTTTTGTCGGGCAACGCACCCTTTCGACGGATATGGTCATCGGCGTACCGGTTTCACGGCGCGACGGTGATTTCCAGCAGACTCTCGGCTGCTTCTTTAATATGCTGCCGCTGCGGCTGTCTATCGCGACCGCCACCTTCAAGTCGCTAACCGCCCAGGTACGCAAGGCATTAGGCGCGGCCTTGGAACATCGTCATTATCCGTTTGGCAAAATCATCGAGGATCTGCGGATTCCCCGCGATCCGCATCGAAATCCGCTGCTGCAAACCACGGTCAATATGCCCGGTTCGACCCAGATGCCCCGGAGCGGCGGTTTGATGCTGGGGGATGACGCGCTGAGCGTCACCTGGGGGAATCTGACGATGCGACCGTACCCTTTACGCCAACAGGAAGGGCAGGTGGATTTGGCGCTGGAATTCGCCGAAGGCCCGTCGGGACTGACCGGCGTTATCAAAGGCCGTAGCGCACTGTTTTCCCGGTCAGATCTTGAGCGGGCGGGGCAGGATTACCTCACGACGGTTCAGCGGCTTATCACCGCCCCGGATGATAATGTGATTGTCGAAGAAGATCCCACTGCTGAAAGCCAGCGGGTTTTTGACGCGATCAATCCTCGGCAATGGGTCGCCCGCGCTGAAGACGACATCGTCAGCCGCGTCGGCCGCTGGGCGCGGGATCAGGGCGATACCGTCGCTGTCACTGATTCTTCAGGGAGCACGACCTATGGGCAGCTGTGGCGGGCATCCATGGCCATAACGCGCCGGCTTGCCCGCTCCGGCGTCGGACCCGGCCATCGTGTCGGCCTGGGCATGGCCCCGGGAGCCGAAGCGCTGGCCGCCATGCTTGCCATTATGCGTACCGGCGCCGCCTACCTGCCCCTGGAACCCATGAACCCCCCGGCGAGAATTCAGGAAATGGCCCGCACCGCCGGTGTACGTGTAATAGCGATCGCCGGTCAGCAACACCGGGCGGCGTTCGCCGGACTTTCCTGCGAAGTGCTGGATATCCAAGAAAAGCCTTCCGCGCCGGACGCCGACCCGGTACCGGCTCATGCCCCGGACTCGGCGGCGCGAGACGACCGAGGACTGACTCAAGACCCGGAGCCGGCGGCGCGAGACGATGAAGGACTGACTCATGAAACGGCTCCGGCGGCACGTGACGAGGCTCATGCCCCGGAGCCGGCAATGGCGGTTGGTGAGGCGCCGAATCGCGCCGCGCCGGGCTTGACGGCCTATACCCTGTTTACGTCGGGATCCACCGGCAGCCCCAAGGGAATAGACGTGCTGCACCGGAATGTCACCGCCTTTCTCGATGCCATGGCGGAAGAGATTTTCTTACCCGCCGGGCAAAAGTGGACCTGGTTTCATGCCCCCAGCTTCGATCTGTCGGTTTGGGAAATCTGGGGCTGTCTGTGTTCCGGCGGCGAACTTATCGTTATATCCCCCGAACTGAGATCCCGTCCCGATGCGCTATTGACGTTTATCCAGCGGTCAAAAGCGCAGATTGTATCCCTGACGCCTTCGGGCCTGCGAGGTTTACTGCCCGAGGTACTCAGGCGGAAAATCGCGCTGCCGGTGCGTCATTTTATGATTTCCGGCGAAGCGTTGCCCGGCAGGATTGCTCGCCTTTTCCTTACCGGCGAGACAAAAATGTGGAACCTCTACGGCCCGTCGGAAACCACGGTGTTCGCCATGATTGAACAGGTCACCGCGGATTTGACCCGCTACGATACCGTGCCCCTCGGCCGACCCCTGCGTTTTGCCACGGTGGCGGTATTGGATGAGCGACTCCGGCCGGTGCCCGTGGGTGAGTCCGGGGAAATCTGTATCGGCGGTCTGGGTGTCAGCCCGGGATATGTCGGACTGCCTGAATTGACCGCTGAACGCTTTGTCATCGATCCTTTCGCCGCCGGAAGCGCCAGAATGTACCGCAGCGGCGATCGCGGCGTTTGGGACGGGCAGCGGCTTCATTATCTGGGCCGCATGGACCAGCAGATCAAACTTAATGGCTATCGAATTGAAATCGGCGAGATAGAAAACGCTCTCGGCGGCTACCCGGCGGTGACAGAGGCGGCGGTGCTGCTTGAAGAGGCTGCCGGCGGCGGTCAGTTGACCGCCGTCATGGTGCTTGACTCACCCTTCACCCAGGTAATGGAGCGGGATTTGCGCCGGTTCCTCGCCGGCCGGCTGCCGTTCTATATGTTGCCGGGGCGACTTCTGCGGGCGGAATCACTTCCCCGTAACGGCCATAATAAACTTGACCGAAAAAAACTGCATGAAGAGGTGGCCCAAGGCCATTTTAACGTCTCGGCGGCGGACGACGCCGGGACGGCAGGGGACGACATGCCGCTGCTGTCCGCTCTGCAGGACATATGGTGCGCGGTGTTGGGCCGCGGGGCGGTGGGCATTGACGATGTTTTTTTCGATATCGGCGGCAATTCGCTGACATTGATGCAGGTCTTTTCACGGCTCGTGATCCTGCCGGAATGCAGCACCCTGACCCCGGCCGATCTTTTCCGTTTCCCCACCATCAGATCCTTGGCCGCGCAACGGGCCACGGCGCCCGTGGCGGATCGGAGCGTCGGCCGGGACGCCGCACACCCGGGACCGGCGTCGCTGGATGCCATGGCGGCGCGGCGCAAAAGGGCACGGGACAACCCATTTTAAAGGACGACATATCATGGACGATCACGCCATTGCCATCATCGGCATGACCCTTCGGCTGCCCGGGGCGGACAGCTTGCCCTCGCTTTGGTCAAATCTTGCCGGCGGACGGGTATCTATCCGGCATTTTCAGCGGGAACATTGCGCCGCGCGGGGCATAGAAAGCCCGCTGTTTGACCATCCACGCTACGTTTTCGCCGACGCCGCGCTGCCGGATATCGACCTGTTCGACGCGGATTTTTTCGCCTTCAGCCAACGTGAGGCGGAGTTGCTCGATCCCCAGCAGCGGATTTTGCTGGAGTGCGCTTGGGAGCTACTGGAGACCGCCGGTTATGGCAATCCGCTCCGGCGTCCGCGCATCGGCGTTTATGCCGGCGCGTCCATGAACACCTACCTGCCGAATGTCATCGGGTCCCGCTGTGATTTGATGTCTCTGGCGGGCACGGAAATAATGCTCACCAACGACAAAGATTACCTGTGCGGCAGGATTTCCTACAAACTCGGTCTCACCGGTCCCAGCGTGACCGTGCAAACCGGCTGTTCCACGGCGTTGAGCAGCATTCACTGTGCGGTGCAAAGCCTGTTGGGCGGCGAGTGCGACATGGCATTGGCGGGCGGCGTCTCGGTACAGGCGGTGCTGCGGCCCGGTTACCTGTACGAACCCAACCTGATGTTCTCGCCGGACGGCATGTGCCGCCCCTTTGATCACGCCGCTTCGGGTACCGTCTTCGGCGATGGCGCCGGCCTGGTGGCGCTGCGGCCCTTAGGCGATGCGAAGGCCGCCGGCGACACTATTCTGGCGGTGATCCTCGGTTCGGCGATGAACAACGAAGGTGACGGCCGGCTCGGTTTCACTGCTCCCGGGGTTTACGGTCAGAGCCGGTTAATCGCGGAAGCCCAGGGAGTCGCGGGGGTTGGCCCGGAGGATATCGGCATGATTGAAGCGCACGGCACCGGCACCGCGTTAGGCGATCCGGTGGAATTTGCCGCGCTGCGGGAGGTATTTCGCACTATCGGGCGTCGGGCGGAACGCTGCGCGCTGGGTTCGATTAAAGCCAATGTCGGGCATTTGGCGGCGGCGGCGGGCATTGCCGGACTGGCCAAGGTGGTCCTGGCGCTGAAACAGGCCATCGTCCCGCCGCACCCGACCTTCAGCCGTGCCCATCCCTCCCTCGGACTGGAGGAGAGTCCTTTTATCATCAACCGGAAGGCCGAGCCATGGCCCCTGAGCGGGACGCGGCGCGCCGGCATCAGCTCCTTCGGCGCCGGGGGCACCAATGTCCATATAGTGCTCGCCGAGGGGCCGCCCGCCGTGGCTAAACGCGCCGGCGCCGGGCTGCGGGCCATCCCGCTCAGCGGCAGCGATCCCGACAGGCTGAAAGAACTCGCCGCCGACATGGCCAGGCATCTCGTTGAGCAGCCGGATATCAGTCTGGACGACATTTACGTTACACTGTCACATGGACGGCGGATTGAGGCCTGTAAAACGCTGCTGTATGCCCATGACCGGAGCGAATTGATCGCGCAGCTCAACGAGGGCGCTTTTGAAATCGCAACGGACGTCGCGGCTCCGCGCCTGATCTTCATCATCGGCGGCGATGTATCTTATGTCACCGCGGCCAATCATCCGGTTTTCAATCGGGAATTGACGGCCCTGCTTGAGCGGTTGAATGAACACCACCCGGCGCTTATCACCCGGCAGGACGTGTTGGACAAGGGTAACGCCGAGGGTGAGCCCTGGGGCCTGGCGCAGGCGTTGGGCAGCCTGGCTTACCTGCTGATGTGGCGGTATGTGATTGCCACGCCGTTGCTTATACTCGCCCAAGAGGATAGCGACGTCAGAGCGGGCGGGATGTTTTCCGTCGCCGATATGGTCCGGGCCATTGCCGGTTCGCCGCCTGGAACGACTGCCCAACCCCGTCATCCGTTGCCGCCAATGACGGATTTGCACTCTTTCATCGGGGATTATTTGACGCAATCGGCCTTCGGGTCCGACAGGGGAACATCCCACCAGGCCGGTTTTTTTTCGCCACGGCTGATCAACGAAGGCGATCGGGTGTTCATCCCGGCGCACCGGGGAGAATTTTCCACGCTGGCCCTGACGCTCTGCCGGGATCGGGGGGCGGAGGCCGTCCACGGCCCCTCGGCCAGCGATATGCCGGCCATGCTGCGCTGTGCGGGCGCCCTGTGGCGCAGGGGTGTGAATATCAACTGGCATAACCTTTGCCATTATCCCGATGCCGGGCGTGTACCTCTGCCGGTCCAGCCGTTACGGCGTCACCGGTGCTGGTATCAACCGGAGCCGGATGAAAAAAACGTTCTTTTCCGCCCCGCGACGTCTGTTGCCGAAGCGTTTTCCCCCTTGGCCACAGACGACCGGCCGCGCCTGTATGTGGAAAGATGGCGTCGCACCGGGCGTTGCGCCGCACAGACCGGTATCAGCGGCCCGTGCCGAAGGCTGATGATAGCCGACCCGGCCTGCCGGTTTGCTTCCCCGCTGATGGATGCGCTGAAAAACCGGGGCGGGCATATCACCAGGGCAACATTGGGCCCCGCTGCGGTTACGGGTCCCGACGAATTCCGCGTGGACCCTCATGACCCTCTGGCCGCCGACCGGCTGGCCGACGTTCTGCTCAAAAATAATCTGATGCCCGATCACCTGTTACTGCTGTTTGGCGACGTCGGGACGGGGGAGGTGACCGACGCGTCGCCCGATGTCGTTTACGTTTTGCTGGAACTGGCCAAAGCGTTTTCACAACACCGCCGGACGCCGCTGCACATCGACATCATCGGTCCGGGTTTTGCCGATGCGCCGGGGAGCGGAATCCTTTGCCCGGAACGCGCCGCCGCCTGGGCGGCATGCCGGTCTCTGATGCAGGAAATCCCGCATATTGTATGCTGCTGCATTGATGTGCGTGAACAACCAGACCACCTTGATGTGCGGGACGTCATGGCGGAATTAACCGGCGCACATCGTCCCTCCATCGTCGCCTTGCGTCACGGCTGGCGATGGGAACGTTATGCCGAGACGCTTCAAAGCGCCGCCGCGCCGACGGACTGGCAAAATCTCACCTGCCTGGTTACCGGCGGACTGGGGCGGGTGGGGTATCAGCTGGCGCGTTTTCTGGCGGTTAATTATCACGCCAAACTGCTTGTCCTTACCCGCACGCCGTTGCACAGGCTGCCGGAGAACGATCGGCGTCAGGAACGGCTGCGGGAACTGAGGTCCGTTGCGCCGGCGGTGGAGGTCATCCACGGGGATATTGCGGATGTCGGGCAGGTTGCCGAGGCCGTCGAACGGGCGGAACAACGGATCGGCCGAATAAACTGCTTTATCCATGCCGCCGGCGTTTCCGGCCCGGCCACGCTGCATTGGGTGCAAAAGTCCACCCGGGAGCAGTGGCAAGGGCTGATGCGGCCGAGTTTTATCGGCGCGTCGGTACTCCATGCCCTATTGGGCCGCCGTCCGCTCAGGTTCGGCTGTTTTACCTCGTCGCTGGCGGCCTATGCCGGCGGATTGGGACTGGCGGCCTACGCGGCGGCTAACGAAGCCTGCGCTTCTTTTGCCCTGCGTCACGGACGCCGGCATCCCTACCTGTGCATCGATTGGGCGGGGTGGCGGGGGTGGGATACCGGCGGCAGCTTAAAATACAGCGCCTCCCGCGACCTTCCGTTAACCGCCCCTGAAGCCGCCGCCGCCTTCGGCCTCTGCCTGGGCAATATGCATCAGGGCCGGTTGGCTGTTTCCATCAGTCCGCCAATCGGGTTTAAGGACTACAGCGCCCCCCCGCAGGGGCCGGAGCAGGCCCCAGCGGGCGCAAGCGGTGATTCTTCTATCGGCGCGGGTGATGTTAACTGTTCTTCTGCCGCCGCGTTGGCTGATGCCAACGGATCTTTTTCCATCGGCCCGGCTGACGTCACCGAAGCCCTGATAGTGATTTGGCGCGACCTGCTGCACTGCGAGGTGGATAACAATGCGAACTTTTTTGATTTGGGCGGCGATTCCCTGGTGGGCGCCGAGCTGGTGCACCGGATAAACGCGCATTTCAACATCATGCTCACCATGGTCGATCTGTTTGAGGCCGCCGCGGTGGAATCCCTGACGCCGAAAATTGTCCGGGCTTTAGCGGCGGCGCTGCCGGCGCGGGAGGCCGGGCGGAGCGAAACCGGCAAAGGAGACGGGGCATGACAGGGGGCAATGATCATTATCTCACCCGTGGCGATATCGCCGTCACCGCCGTCGCCGGGCGTTTTCCCGAGTCTCCTTCGCCTTTGGCGCTTTGGCGGTCATTATTGGCCGGAGGGGAGCTTATCCGCGATTATCCGGCCCGCCGCCTGCCCGACGGGAGGTTGTTTTCCCCTGCCGCCGGGGAGTGTTATGTGCCCCGCGGCGCGTTTCTTGACGATACGGATGCGTTTGATTACGGATTTTTTCATATCACCCCCAGGGAGGCGGTGCGGATGGATCCGCAGCAGCGCATTTTTCTGGAAGTGTGCCATGCGGCGCTTGAATCGGGGGGGTATGGCCGTGGCAGCGACGCGGGCATCGCCTCGGTGTTCGCCGGTAGCCGTAAAAGCGGCTGGGAACCCTATTTGCCCGCCGCTGCCGACGCCACCGATGCCATGCTGGCGCTGGGAGGCAATTGTCCGGATGCATTAGCATCGCGCACCGCCTACAAGTTGAACTGCACAGGTCCGGCGGTCAGCGTCGCGACGTTCTGTTCCGGATCGCTGGTGGCGGTTCATCTGGCCTGCCAAAGCCTGCTGGCTGGCGAAAGCGACCTCGCCATCGCCGGCGGAGCCTGTATCCGTTTTCCTTCCCACCAGGGGTATGTTTATCATCGCGGCGGTATTTTATCCGTCAGCGGACGGGTCCGCGCTTTCGATCAAACCGCGGACGGCACGCTGTTCGCCGATAGCGTGGCCGTCATCGTGCTGCGCCGCCTGGAGGACGCCCAAGGCGCCGGTGAGCCGATATTGGCGGTAATCAAAGGCTCGGCGGTGAACAATGACGGCGCGCGGCGGGCCGGGTACAGCGCGCCGGCGGTGGACGGGCAAGCGTCGGTCATCCAGCGTGCGTGGGATCGCGCGGGCATCACGGCCGATAGGATCGGCATGATTGAAGCCCACGGTACCGGCACCGCCATCGGCGATGCTATCGAACTCAGGTCGCTGCTTCGGGTTTTCGCTCCCGCGGCGGCCCGTGCCTGCGCGCTAGGTTCCCTTAAAACCAACCTGGGCCACGCCGATTGCGCCTCCGGCATAACCGGGCTGATTAAGGTCATTCTGGCGGTCCAACAGGGTATTATTCCGCCGACGCTGAATTGTTCCCGGCCGGTGGACGGATTGACCGGTGCGCACTCGCCTTTTTACCTGCCTCGCGCAGCGTGTCAGTGGGATGCTGCCGACGCGCCCCGGATTGCCGGCGTCAGCTCATTCGGTATCGGCGGCACCAACGCCCATGTGGTGGTGGCTCAACCCCCGGCCTATGCGGCGGGCGATGCCGGCAAAGAACCTGTTCATCTTTTTCCCCTCAGTGCCCGCGGTCCCGGGACATTACGGCTCCTGGCCGAAAATTTGCGTACATACCTGCTCGCCCACCCCCGATCGTCCGCCGATGATGTGGCCTACACCCTTCAGCGCGGCAGATATGCTCTTCCGGTGCGGCGCATAGTCCTCGCCCGGGACGTGCCGGGGCTCCTTTGCGGATTAACGCAGGCGGGGGCGGTGATTGTGGCCAGTGACGGCCCCGTTGATGAAGCTTATCTGGATATGGCCACCGCCTGGCAGCGGGGACGGGAGGCGGACTGGTCGCGTTTTTATACCGGCGAGCGGCGCCTTCGGCTGCCTCTTCCCACCTATCCGTTTGACCGCGGCCGGCTTGGCGGCGACATGAACGGACCGGCTGTATAAGCCTTTGAACGAGTTAAATATAAGGAGTCTCTATGGAAAGCGTAATCTCCATTGAACGGGAACTGGTCAACCTCTTTGCCGCCGCGTTCGGCCTGACCAAAGATGAATTGGATACCGCCACGCCGCTGGTGGAAATGGGCGCGGATTCCCTGCTGCTGTTCGACGTTGCCGACGCTGTGCGGCGGCGTTACGGCGTACGGCTGACGGTCAGGCAATTCTTCGCCGATATCCCCACCATCGGCCGGGTGGCCGAGTACATCTCCCGGGCCGGCGCCGTACCTGGGTGCGATAATGACGAAGCGGCTGTGGAAATGAATGCCGGGGCTGATGCGGAGCCACCCTCTGAATCCGGCGCGTGCTCCCCTCATCTTGCAGCTTTACCCCCTGAAACAGGGTTACCTCCCGCAGATGATGCGGTAATACCATATAACGTCGGTATGCGCTCCATTGATGCTGCCGATTCGGCTGCCGGCACGGTGAGCTATTTCTCTCCCGAGGTGATTTTGCCGGTTCATGGGAGAGCTCATGCTCCAGGCACGATGTCATCGCCACAAAATTTTTCCGCCGGTTCCGAGGCTACCGTGCCCTTCCGCTGGCTGTCGCGCACTCCGCCGCCGTCCGAGACCGCGGCCCGGCGGGACTATCTAGCGGGCTTTATTCCGCGCTATACCGGCAAAACTTCCCGATCCAGGCAGCACGCCGCCGCTGTTCGCCGCATCATGGCCGACAGCCGTTCAGGTATCGGGTTTAAACCCTCGGTCAAAGAGATGCTTTACCCCCTGGTGTGCGACACCTTCGGCGGCGCGGAGGTAGGGGATATCGACGGTAATGGCTATGTCGACATGACCATGGGTTTTGGCGCGCACCTGTTCGGCCATCAGCCGGATTTTATCATCAGCGCCCTGCAAGAACGCCTGACGCACTCCTTTGGATTGGGAACCCGCAGCGAAACGGCACTCACCGTCGCTGGATTGATTACCGAACTCACCGGAATGGATCGGGTGGCCTTCGTCAACAGCGGCACCGAAGCCGTGATGAACGCCGTTCGCGCCGCCAGGGCTTATACCCGACGGGATCATCTGGTTATCTTTACCACCAGTTATCACGGCCATTGGGACGCTGTGCTGGCGACCCCTGGCGACTTTCCCTGCGCCTATGGCGCGCACGCGCTCTCGGTGGGGATACCCCAGAATATGGTGGCCGATGTGTCGGTACTGGCGTTTGGCAGCGAAGCCGCGCTTGAATTTATTGAAAAACACCGCCACCGCATCGCCGCGGTGATGGTGGAGCCGGTACCGACCCGCGACCCCAGGCTGGCATTGCCTGATTATCTGCGCCAGTTGAGAACGATAACGGCCAGTCACGGGATTGTGTTGATTTTCGATGAGATCGTGACGGGATTCCGGGTGCATCCCGCCGGTATTCAGGGGTTGTACGGCATCAAGGCGGATATCGTCACCTACGGCAAAACCATCGGCGGGGGCATGCCGCTCGGCGTCATTGCCGGCCGGGGTAATACCCTTGATGCCATTGACGGCGGCGTCTGGTCTTTTGGCGACGACAGCTACCCGGCGACGGAAGCGACCTTCTTCGGCGGCACCTATTTCCAGCATCCCCTCTCGATGGCGGCGGCCCAAGCCACCTTAACGGCGATCAAGGGGCAGGGCGTTGAATTGTCTCAGGCGCTGGCGAAAAAAACCGACGGGCTGGTGGCGCGGCTGAATCAGCTATTTCGTGAACGCCGTGTGCCAATAACGGCGTGCTCATTCAGCTCATTTTTTCGTTTGATACATCGAGAGAACCTCGACCTGCTTTATTATAATCTTTTATTGCGAGGCATCTATATTTGGGAATGGCGCTGCTGGTTTCTCTCCGCCGCCCATGCGAACAGCCATCTGGATAGGGTGGTTAACGCCTTTCGCGCCAGTTTGGATGAACTGGCGGAATACCGGCTGTTGCCGAACATGACCGACCGGCAAGAGTGATGCGCTCTTCTGCCTAAATAGATTTCTGACTAATAATGGAATGATATATATAATACACGGAGGTTTTATCTATTAATTAATTACTTATTTTGTTCGTTGAGTATTAAATAAATATTGCTTTGTGGACTTAATACCTTATTATTTCCTCATTTTTTCGCCGTATTGGAATATGGCTGTATCCAACGCTGCCTGCAATATTCTTGCGAATGAAATTACTGTCTTTATTATATTAGGTGAATTTGATGCAATCTTCCAGAAGGTGGCTGGTACTGTCCATCGTTTCAGTCGCCTTGGTGCTTGTCACTGTGGACATGACGGTACTTTATATCGCGCTGCCGCAGCTGACTCACGATCTTGCCGCCACCGCGGCCGCCAAACTCTGGATAGTGAATATCTATCCGCTGATTGTTTCCGGCCTGCTGCTGGGCGCCGGTACGCTGGGGGACAGATTCGGTCACAAAAAACTCTTTATGCTGGGTTTGGCGGTGTTTGGCCTGGCTTCATTGACGGCGGCCTATTCCGGCTCCCCAGAACGGCTTATCGCGGCCAGGGCGCTGTTGGGAGTGGGAGCGGCCATGATGATGCCCGCCACCCTGGCCATTATCAGACTGGCCTTTCCCCAAGAGAAGGAGCGGGCGATGGCTATTGGCATCTGGTCCGCGGTGGCATCCGGCGGGGCGGCGGCGGGTCCGCTGGTGGGCGGAGCGCTGTTGGAATATTTCTGGTGGGGTTCAGTCTTCCTGATCAATGTTCCTATTGTCGTGCTGGCGCTGCTCGTGGCAGGGTGGTGTGTTCCCGCCGACTCGGCCGATGGGAGCCGGCCATGGGATCTGCCGGGATCATTGCAGGTGACGATGGCCTTACTTTCCTTGGCATACGCCATTAAAGAATTTGCCAAAGCCGCGCCTTCATACGGTTATCTCCTGGTGGCGATGGGGGCGGGCATCGGGTTGCTGGTCATCTTCATCCGCCGGCAGCGGCGTAGCCGGCATCCGCTCATCGATTTCTCTATTTTTCGCACACCGCTGTTTACGGCCGCCATCATGGCGGCGATGATTTCATCCGCCTGTTTGATGGGCATCGATCTGGTCCTCAGTCAACGGCTGCAACTGGTGATGGGATTGACCCCGCTGCAAACGGGGCTCTTCTTCCTGCCGCTCTCTTTAGCGGCGATTATCGGCAGCCTGCTGGCCGGGTGGTTATTGCCCCGATTAACCGGGCCATGGCGATTTCTTATTGTGGCGCTGTTGCTCTATAGCCTCGGCGCGGCCGGATTTCTCTTCTGCTACGATGCGCCCATAGCGAGCCAGCTGGTATGCCTGCTGCTGTTGGGTGTGGCGGTAGGGGCTACCACTACCAGCGTGTCTAATTTCATTATGCTGAACGCGCCTCCCGAGCGCGCCGGCATGGCGGCCTCACTGGAGGAAACATCTTATGAGCTGGGCGCGGCGATGGGGATCACGGTAATGGGCAGTATCATGTCGGCGGTCTACAGCGACTCGGTGGGGCCGTCCCATGGGGCGGATGTCCGCGACAGTCTGGATCTGGCGTTGATGGTGGCCGAAAGCCTGCCGCCGGACGCGGCGGCGGCAGTCAAATTGCTGGCCAGATCCGCCTTCGACCGGTCATTTTCAGCCGTCATGGGAACGGCGATGACCGTTTTGCTGGTGACCGCCGTGCTGGTCTGGCTCAGTGCCCGCGGCCGGCATCCGGATAGGGCGGAAAGCCCTTATGACGTCGAAAGCCATTGATTGGGGCCACTGAACCCGGTACAAGAACACTGAATACGCTATTCATCGTTTTGCCGATGTTCAAGCAGGGTCATCATTTGATCCATCACCAGATTAAAGAGCTGTTTGCCCAACGTCGCCGATGAACCGGTAGTCCGCGACAACACGCCCTGGGTGGACGCCGAGGCGCGATCAAGGGGGAGCCGGTAAATTCCCGCCATGGGGGGCGAGGGGTGATCCGGCCGTTCCGACCTGACCAGATCGGGATGCAAATACAGCATTAAACTGGTTTCAGTGATGCCCGCATGTTCGGCGTGCCAGCCGGGGAATTCAGGCAGATTGGCCGCTATCCAAGCATCGGGCACCAGGCTCCACCAGCTGAATGCCGTCACCGCTCTATCGCCAAGGGCGCCGTTGCCGTTGAGTTCATCGATGGCCTCGAAAATAAAGGCCTCGTTTTCGTAATGTCCGTTGATAATCACCAGGCGTTTGAACGGCAGACGGCACAGGCCGGCAAGGGTGCGTTGCAGGTAACGGGTAAAGGTGGCGCCGTCGATATATATCGTGCCGGGAAACAGCAAACCGCCGCCGCTTTGTGGCAACGAGCGTGCGGAGAAGGGCTGTACCGGCAGATAAAAGCCATCGATCATCGCTGCCAGGCGGTGGGACAACGCCTCCGGAATAAGACTATCGACGTTTAACGGCAAATGCGGACCGTGCTGTTCAATCCCGCCGATAGGCCAGATCAGGGTCTTGCCCGCCACCGCCCGTTCGATCTCCGCACTGGTCAGTTCCGCCAATGCTTTAGCCGCCACGAATTCCATATCAAATATCCTCCTCTTGACCAGGGACTGCCGGCATGGCGCCCGTTATTGATCGGTATTCATCGATAATGCGTTTTAGCGTCTTGCCGCATTTGTAATGCAATGCGGTATAAACCTGGACGGCATTGGCGCCCGCGAGAAGATAGTCCAGCACATCGCCACCGTTTTGGACACCGCCGGAGCCGAGAATGGGTAATGTGATCCCCTTTTCCCGCAGACGGTATATCGCCGCCAGGACGAAAGGTTTAATACCCGCCCCGGAATAACCGCAAGGCCCACCCAAGGCGGGCTGTCGGGTGACCCGATCAAAAGCCAGGCCGGAAAGGGTATCGCTCAGGGTAATGGCCTGTGCACCGCCGGCGACGGCGGCCTCTACCCGATTCACTAATTCATCTCCCAGAGCAAGTTTTACCGAAAATGGCGCATCGGTATGGCGGCGGACGGCATCGGCGTAACGATAAACCCGATCGGGAGTATCTTCATCGGCGGTAATATCATGGGGACAGGAAATTCCCAGTTCCAGCGGAGCGTCGGTTACCGAGGCGATTTGCCCGGCCATTGCCGCCAGCGCCGCCGGGGTCTTGGCATGCACGGAAACGATAAGGGAAAGGTTTTCCTCGGCAAAGGCCTTCAGCATGAGCAGCCATTGATCCACTGGCCGTTTTGAATAGGTGGTGTTATTCAACATGCCGGAACCGATATGATAAATATTTTCATCATGAGTATCGATGGGAGCGGGATACAGGGTTTTGGTGATTACCGCACCGGCGCCAATGTCGGCAAACTGCCGAATAAGCTTTTCACGATCCGTCAGCAGACCGGAACCCACGATAACAGGATTATTCAAGCGTAAATTCAGAAGAGATGTTGTTGTTAACTGATCCAAGTTTTATTCGCTCCCTTAGGTGATGAAACTGTTTGATACAATAGCGTATTGGAAAATAGCGTTTAAAAATGAATGAGAACGAATGTGGATTTTCAATCCCTTCAGCGGTAAATTTTATTATTACCACATGAAACAAGATCAAGGATTTGGTTAAAAAAACAGGGGTCGGGGTTTTCAATAAAAAAATGGTCTCCCGGCACGGTGACCAGATGAAAAATGTCGGTCGTCAACGCTTTCCATTGCTCCATGGAGGCTTGCGAAGCGATATTATCCCGTTGGCCGCGGAATCCGTAAATAGGAATGGGCAGTTTGTATAACTCCTCCGGCATCCAATTGAGACATAACTCAAAATCTGCCCGGATGATCGGCAGGAAGAGTGAAGCCAGTTCCGGGTGCTGTAAAATTCTCCGTGATGCGGGGTTAAACCTTGCCATAACCGCCAGAGTTTGCGCATCGCTTAATCCGTTCATGAGGGGAATAAGGGCGCGGTCTGCCGGGCAGGCCGCTGAACAAATCATCAGTGATGCCGGCTGCCGCCCGGGGACCAGGCACAGCTTCTGCGCCAGCCGAAAGGCAATCCAGCCACCCATACTCGTGCCGAGCAGAGCAAAACGGGTATTAAAAAAACCGGTCAGCTGGGACAGGATAAGATCGGTTAACTTTTCCATATCCACCATCGGCGGTCGGCCAATGTCTCTTCCCCGTCCCGGCAGCCCGGCCGGATGCAGCTTGACGCCGGGTAAAGCGCTTTGCCAGCGGCGATAAAAATCGGCGCTTGCGCCGGCATAAGGCAAACAGATGAGATTAAGCTTGGCCGGATCGGGCCGGTCCTTGAACATCATGTCCACCTCCTTGTTCCGGCAAGCAGCCGGTTTTCACGGCGGCAATCACTTCCCCCACATCCAGAGCAATCATCTGCAAGGGCTTGGCTTTGCGGTTAAGATCCCGGCTGGAAACTCCCGTTATCGTGCCGGCATCCACCAGGTTGACGATACGGCTGCGGGAGAGATTGAGCTTTTTCGCTAAAATCGCCACCAGACGTACCTGGATAGGGTATTGGAGCTGTATATCGACCTCGAGCCGCGGCGTGCCGGGAAAAGCGGTTATTTCATGGCCGTCCACATCAAAATCCGGCGGCGGTCCCAGAACATTATTGGTGCGCATCAACGCATTGTAATCAAATGCCCGGCGGCATATCTCCTCCTGGTCGTTAGCCAGGAAACGTTCATATAATGCTTGATCTATTCTGCTAATATTTACCCTGGAAACAATATCAATATTCCATGTATATTCACATATTTCGCATTTATAAATACTCCATATATCCAGGACTTTTTTTTGCGCATTCACGCGAAACGTTCCACCGGGGAAAAAATGACGTTTTAAGGCACACCGCGGACAACGTCTGATGAGTGCCTGAAATCCAATAGGCCTGACCAGCCATTGGACACATCCATGTGTCGGAATCAACCCGCACCTCGAATATAAATAACATAAACAAATCGATATTACACAACCGAATTGGCAAATACAATAAATTTAATTTTTAAGGCGGCGGTATTCAGATTCAATATTCTATTTATAGATGCTTCGGTAACGGGTTAATCTATTAATCATAAAGCCGATAAAATTAAAATAACGTTTATATTTATGTCGTTGTTCAATGACAATATATCATTAACAAAAATGACGATGGGATATTAACACTGCTGGAATTATGTCATTAATCTTCGGGAGAGCGCGCCAATGAGGTCGAAGCGGGCGTGGGTTTTTCACCCGTAAATGCCCCATGGCACGTTAGGTCCGCCAACACTGAATCTGAACCAAGCGTGTTAAAGGGAGACCGTGTTTGCTGAGGCCGGGTCGAAGCGGGCGTGGTTTTTCCGCCCGCCGGAGTAGCCGTCTTCCAAGTCAACAACTTTGACAGGGGCTCGCCCACCGCAGCCCAGGCCCGCTGCGCCCGGGCCAAACCACACTAATTTATCGCGGTCTTAAGCTGCTTTACCCAGCTCTCGACCCGCTCGGCGCTCAGATCCGACTGATTATCCTGATCCAATGCCAACCCGACAAAAACATCCTCTTCCAGCGCGGCGGACGCGGTAAAAACATACCCGTCACGCGGCCATTCACCGATAACCGTCGCGCCGGCATCCGCCACGATATCGTACAGTTCACCCATGGCGCTGACAAAATTATCCGGATACGCCTCCTGATCCCCCAGGCCGAACAGCGCCACGGTTTTACCGCTTAAATCCGCCTGCGCCAGCGTATCGGCAAACTCCGCCCATGACTCGCTCTGGCACTCCGCCTCCAGACCGGGCAATTGCCCTTCGCCCAAGGTCGGCGTCCCCAGAATAAGCACCTCATAAGCCAGTAAATCATCAATGGTCGCCCGGTTGATATTAACCGGTTCCGCCGCCTCGCCGTCAAAATGCTGGTGAATCAGCTTGGCAATCTTGCGGGTTTTACCGGTGTCGGTGCCAAAAAAAATGCCGATTTTAGCCATAATACGCTCCATAATAGGTTACTAAGCTCCCGAGATTCTCGAGCTTGCCGCTTTGCCGCAACTCGAAATCTATTGGGTATAAAAAAATAAAAAATCCGTTGTCGGTTCAGACGGCGCTAATCCGCATCGTCATCATCCTCACTGTCTTTTCTGGCGACCGGCAAATAAATCTCCACCCGATCCCCTTCGCTCACCGGCGTATCCGGCGCGCATAAACGACCGTATATTCCGGTACGGTGCGTATCGAGATCCAAATAAGGAAATAATTGCGGCAGCGGCGAGGCCAGGATGGCTTCCCGTACCGTCACCGGCCCATCAAGCTTCATTTGGATGCAGCGGCCCTGGGCGCCGTTAACGTGAGCTACGGAGAATTTCATCAATGACATCCCCCGGCGGGTTCACGGGCCAGCTCAACCGCGCTGGCGCGCTGGGTTAAACGTTTTACCAGCCGGATGCCGCTGAGCAGCATGCCCATCACCACAAATCCTCCCGGCGGCAGCAACATCAGCAAGAAGCCCCGGTAACCCGGCAATAAATGCATCTCGAGAAATTTAAAATGGCTGCCCAGCAACAGCGACGCGCCGCTGAATAACGTGCCGCTGCCGAGGATTTCCCGCACCGCGCCGACGCTGGTGAGGCCCAGGGTAAAACCCAGTCCGGTGGAGAGTCCGTCCAGCGCCGCCGGAATCACCTTGTTATGGGCGGCAAAGGCCTCGGCCCGTCCCAGCAGGGCGCAGTTGGCGACGATAAGGGGGATAAACAGCCCCATCACCTTATGCAGATCGTGCATCCAGGCGTTCATGGTCAAATCCAGAATCGTCACCAGCGAGGCGATGATGGAGATATACACCGGGATGCGAATCTGGGTGGGGGTGATTTTGCGCAGTGCCGACACGATGAAATTCGAGCAGGCCAGCACCATGGCGGTCATCAGTCCCAATCCCAGCCCGTTGGTGGCGGTGGTGGTGATGGCCATCAGCGGGCACAGGCCAAGAATTTGCACAAAGGTGACGTTATTGGTAAAAACGCCGCTGACCATAATGTCCCGCAGCAACGGCTCAGGGCTTACGCTCATGTCCGGCGACGGCGGCCGGCTGTTTTCACCCATAACGTCTTCACGTTCACTCATGGTTTTTTCACTCATTGGGCAGGCTCCTGTTTGCCAAGAAATTGCGCCCGGTACTGGCGATATTGCAGCAGGTTTTCATGTACGCCCTTGACCACCGCCCTTGGCGTAATGGTGGCGCCGGTAAAGGCATCAAATTGGCCGCCGTCTTTTTTCACATGCCACTGCTGTTCGGTGAGATTGCCAAGGGATTTGCCGTTGAAGCTCAAAATCCACGGACTGCGGCTCAACTCGATGGCATCCCCCAGCCCCGGGGTCTCTTTATGGCTGATGACCCGAACGCCGGTGATGGACCCGTCGGCGGCGATGCCGGTAAGCAACTGGATAGGTCCGCCATAACCCTGGGTGACGCTGGTGAGGATGATCCCGCTTGGCCGGCCTTGCAGGCTGGCGCGGTAAAAATGCACCGACTGGTCGCCCATGATCAGGGTCTGTTCCGCGTCCGCCAGCGCATTGTCGTAGCCCGAAGCGGGGAAAACCTGCGACAGCATGCCCTGGGTATCCTCTTTTTCACGCTGGATAATCTGCCCGTGGGTCAGCCACCAGCAGCCGGCCACCAGCAAACAGACAATCAGGGTAAAAGCCCCCAGTAAAAAGGCCTGGGTAATGGGACTTTCCCGTTTCGGTATCAATAAGGTCAACCCCCGGCTTACCATGGCAGCCTCCCGCCATAAACCTGATTCCGGGGCAGGGCCGCCCTATACAACCCGTCGTCACCCATGACATTCATGATGATTTCTCCTTTCCGCCCACGTAGCCATAGGCTTTTGGCTGGGTATAGTTGTCAATCAGCGGGGTCACCGCGTTCACCAGCAGCACGGCGAAGGCCATCCCCTCCGGAAAATTGCCGAAGGCGCGGATGCAATAGGTAATAAAGCCCGCCAGCGCGCCGAAGATCAGCCGGCCGCGTACGCTGCCGGGTCCGGTAACCGGATCGGTGAGGATATAAAACGCTCCCAGTATCAACCCGCCGCTGGTTAACTGAGCCAACGGCGGTACGATGCCGGTGGGGGAGATAAGCCAATGCAGGGTGCCGGGCACCAGGCAGCCGAGCAGCGTCGCCACCGGAATATGCCAGCTGAACACCCGCTGCCATATCAGCCACAGTCCGCCGGCCAGCAGCAGTAAAAAGGAGGTTTCCCCCAGGCTGCCGTTGCGGTTTCCCAGCAGGTTGGCCAGGAGATGCAAGTGTTGGTGGCCGCTTTCCTTAAAGCCGCCCAACAGGGTGGCGCTGGTGACCCCGTCCACTCCCAGGCGGTAAAATGCACCGTCGTAAAAGGCGGCGGGATCCACCCAGCGGGTCATTTCCACCGGGAAGGCAATCAATAACACCACCCGTGCCAGCATCGCCGGATTAAACAGGTTTTGCCCCAGCCCGCCGTAGATATGCTTGCCGAACACAATGGCGATGAAGCTGCCCAGCGCTCCCAGCCACAAGGGGGCATGAGGCGGCAGGCTCAGGGCCAGGATCAGGGCGGTTAAAATCGCCGCTCCGTCCAGCGTATGGCCCTGGGCGTTGGGGTTGAGCTTCAGACAAAGGGCTTCACATACCAACGCCGTAAGCAGGCAGCAGAAAATCAGCAGCACCGACTGGGGGCCGTACTGCAAAAACGCCAGTATCACCACCGGCAACAGGGAGATGTTCACCCGGTACATCAGCGTATCGACACTAAGACCCTGATGGGCGTGCGGGGCGGTTAGCATGAGGGATCCTCCGGTGTCGTGGCGGCCCGGCGGGAACGCCGGGCCGGTTTGGCGGCCAGCGCCGCCGCTTTTTCGGCCGCTTCTTTGGTCAGCCGCGCCTGTCGATTGGCGCTGTTTTGCCTAGTGCGTTCCAATTTTTCTTCCTGCCGTTTCAACAGCCGAAGCTGTTGTTGTCCCCAGTCAAAGAACTGGGTCAAGGGCAGCGCCGCCGGACAGACATAGGCGCATGATCCGCACAGCAGGCAGGCATTCAATCCCTGCTGCTGCGCCTTGGCGAAACCGTCGTTCTTCAGTTCCGCGAACAGGGTCAGGGGCGCCAGACTCATGGGACAGGCATCCAGACAGCGGCCGCAGCGCAGGCAGGCGCTGGGCTTGGTTTGCGGCAATTCGTCCTGGGTCAGCAGCAGCAGTCCGCTGGTGCCTTTATTAATGGGGGCATCCAGGTCGTCCACGGCGCGACCCATCATCGGCCCGCCCAGCACCATGCGGGCCGGCTGGGTTTTCAGCCCGCCGCATTGCCCGATAATCTCCTTGATCGGCGTACCGATGGGCACCAGGAGATTGCCCGGCTGCTCAATGGCCAGACCGCTGACGGTAATCACCCGGTGGGTCACCGGCTTGCCGAAGCGTACGGCATGGAAAATCGCGATGCAGGTGCCGACGTTCTGCACCAGGACGCCCATTTCCGTGGAGCGGCGATTTTGCGGGATTTGCCGGCCGGTCACCGCCTCGATCATTTGTTTGGCCGACCCGATGGGATAAAGGGACGGCAGTATCACCACTTCGATGTGATCTTCCTGCCGGCAGAGTTCGTCAAGCTTGGCGATGGCTTCGGTTTTGTTGTCTTCGATGCCGATATAAACCTGCTTGGCCTTGGTAATGGTTTGCAGATACCGGATACCGCCGATGATAAACTCCGCCTGCTCGCGCATCAGCCGATCGTCGGTGGTGAGATAGGGCTCGCACTCTCCGCCGTTAACGATCAGGGTTTCAATGGGATAACGCAGGCTCATCCTGATTTTATCGGCGGCGGGGAACATGGCGCCGCCCATGCCGACAATGCCCGCCTGTTCGATAAGCGACAGCATGGTTTCAGCCTCGCTTAATCCCTCGGCGGCGGTTAACCGGGGCGCCGGCGCCTGTTCGGCGGAGACCTTAATCTTGATACAGCCCTGATCGCCGGGGGTAACCGACGTCACGACGCCGGACAGGGCGCTGTGCACCGGCGCCGACATCCGCTCGCGTGCTTCGGCAATCAATTGACCGGCGGCCACGCTCTCGCCCTCCGCCACGATCGGCACCGCGGCGGGACCGGTATGCTGGCGTAACGGAATAATAAGCTGGCGCGGAGTCGCCAGCGGACGAATGGCGATTTCGCGGGTCAGGGATTTGTGGCTGTAAGGACGGATACCGCCATGGGGTTTCATCCGGGCGTTAAACATAAGAAGCCTCGCGGATAGTGATGCGGGGTTTGGCCGCCGTAGGCGTCAGCAGGGGATCGGCCCGCAGCTGTATCGCTTGTTGCGGACAGGCGCTGAGGCAGGCGGCGCAGCCGGTGCAATCCTCGGCGAGAATGCCGTGCTGCTGGCGGGTGGCGCCGATAATGGCATCGAAATTACATTTTTTCTGGCAGCGGCCGCAGCCGTCGCAGAACTCGGAACTGATCATGGCCACCATCGGTCCGTCGTCGTCGGCGCCGTCCAGAGGCACATCCAGCAAAGCGGCGATGCGTTTCGCCAAGGCCGCGCCCCCCGGCGTGCAGGCGCTCACCGCCGCCTCGCCGCGCACCATGGCCCCGGCCGCCTGTACGCAGCCGGGAAATCCGCACTGGCCGCACTGGCCGTTAGGCAGCAGCGCCACCACCGATTCGATGCGCGGGTCTTTGTCCACCTTGAAATAAATCGCGGCGAAACCCAGTAAATAACCGATGACCATGCCGATGGCGGGAACCGCCAGAACCGGTAATATCGCATTCATCATTATCTCCTTATCCCGCCAGTCCGGCAAAACCGGTAAAGGCCAGCGCCAGGATGCCCGCGGTGATAAAATTTATCGGCGCGCCGCGAAACAGCAGCGGAGAGGAGGCGTTGCTTTGCCGCTCCCGCAGACCTGAAAAGATCACCATCACCAGGGAATAGCCCAGCGAGGAACTGAAACCGAACACCACGCTGTGCAAAAAACTCAGATTATCGTCCAGCACCAGCAACGCCACCCCGAGCACCGCGCAGTTGGTGGTGATAAGCGGCAGGAAAATTCCCAGGGTGCGGTACAGGGCCGGGCTCTGTTTGGCCAGGAACAGCTCCAACAGCTGCACCAGGGACGCTATCACCATAATCAGCGAGAGCAATCGCAGATATTCCATACCCAGCGGCACCAGGATCCAGTGATAGATCATCCAGCCCAAACCGGCGGACAGGGTGATGACAAAGGTGGTTGCCATGGACATCCCCAGCGCCGAATCCACTTTATTGGTCACGCCCATAAACGAGCACAGGCCAAGAAAGCGCGACAGAACGATGTTATTCACCAGGCCATTGGCCAGAACAATCAGCAAAATCTCTTTCATACCCTTCCCCGACAGCCAAATACTTCTTCACAGAGGTATTGCGAAAGCTGTGCCACAACGCATCGCGCAAAAAATGGGCGATTGTAGTGCAGGATCGTGCTTCATGCTGGCGCGTGCAGGGAGTGTGTCGCGGGAACAAAAAGCGCGGGACAGGGGCAAAAGGGGATTTTCTGGCCCAAAACCCCTGTTTAGATCAATGTTTGTGTCGGTTTTTTGTCGGCAGGTATCAAACTTGCACAATTTACATTGTTAATTGCGCTTCATGTCATCCTGTCGTGATACCTGACAAATTGTCGTGAAACGCACAGCAGATTTTTGACCCAGATCACGCAGGAGTTTTTATGCGTTTACCTTTATTTGATGAGACTTCGCTGCTGGAAAAAACCGCCCACGCGCCGGCATTGTCGGCCCTGCGCCCGGCTCTGTTTTATACAGCGGTGGAGCAATCATCGGTGGCTATCTCTATTACCGACCCCCAGGCGAACATTGTCTACACCAACCTGGCTTTCCGTCAGTTGACCGGCTACAGCGAAGCGGAGCTGACCGGTATAAATCATAATCTGCTGGCCAGCCGCCAGACGCCGAAAAGAAACTACCATGAAATGTGGAACTCCATCACCCAAGGTCTGTCCTGGACCGGGCAACTGATCAACAAACGCAAGGACGGCAGCCTTTATCTGGCTGAGGTCAGTATATCTCCCATCTTTAGCCCGGACGGCCAGATTGAGCATTATCTCGGCATGCATAAAGACATCAGCGACAGCTATGCCCTGATGCAGCGTTTGCGCAATCAAATGTCCCTCATTGCCGCGGTGCTTAATAATGTGCCGGCGCCGGTTATCGTGCTGGATGAGCATGACAACATCGTGATGGATAACCTGGCCTACAAAACCTTATGCGCCGACTGCGGCGGCGGTGAACTGCTGGCGGAACTCGGTTATCCCGCCAACAAAGCCCGGTTGGCCGAAGGCGAGCGCGTTTCGCTGAATATCTGCGGCGTTACCCGTACCTTCGGCATGAGCATCTGGCCGCTGTCGGAGGTAAATGAAGAGGTCAGCCGGTTTTTTATCAATGTCGCGCCGCCCCGTACCCTTATTACCCTAATCGATGACAGCGAGCGACAGCGACAGCGTACGCAACAGCGTCTGGAGCAGCTTAAACACCGCCTGGCGTCCGGGAAACTGCTGGCGGCGATCCGTGAATCCCTGGATGCAGCTATGGTCCAGCTAAGCGGTCCGCTGAATATGCTGGCCGCCGCCCGGCGTCTTAAGCCGGATGACGAGATGCATCCCGGCCTCGACGCCGCCTGGCAAGAGGGCCAACAGGCGTTGGCGCGGCTACAGGCCTGCCGTCCGTCACTGGTACAGGAAGAAAATGATTTCTGGTCGGTGGGAGATATCTTGCAGGATCTGTCGGATCTTTATCTGCCGCGCATCCGTGGGCTGGGCAAGCTTAACTGGCAGTGCCGTCCGGAAATATTGCTGGGCTGGGGACAGCGTCACCAGGTGTTGGCATCCCTGAGCCTTTGGCTGGATCGCTGCCTGACACTGGCGGGAGAGCATCCTTCCACGCCGCTTACCATTACCATCAGCGCCTATGCGCAGGACAACGCGTTCTACTTCGCCCTGCAGGATAACCTGTCGCTGCATCCGGTCCAGACCGTGGTCCAGCCGCAGACGTTCACCACGCCGGGACACGGCATGGAATTGCGGTTGATACAAACCCTGATCGGTAATCATCAGGGCATGATTGATATCCATACCCAGGCGGAGGGCGGGACGCATCTGACCCTTCGCCTGCCTTTGCCTGCCAAGCTGTTCAGGCATCCGGTCATAGCAGGAGAATCCTAATGAATCATCTCCCCACCTCCGAACACGTTTCGCGGCGTTTTGATCTTTCACAGCAGTTTACCGCGCTACATAAAATCAGCGTGGCGCTGAGCCGTTCACTGGACATGGGGCAGACGCTCCAGTCTATGATCCAGGCTCTGTATGAACACGCTTTTATGCAGTACGGCATGGTCTGCCTATTTGACAAAACCCGTAGCGCTTTATTTATCGAAGCGATCTACGGCGCCGACAGTGAAGTGGTGAAGGGATTCAAAAATGTGCGCTACCGTATCGGCGAGGGCATACTGGGGACGGTAATGAGCCAGCAGCGTTCGCTGGTGCTGCCCCGGGTGTCGGACGACCCGCGCTTTCTTGACCGGCTTAATCTTTATGATTATAACCTGCCGTTTATTTGTGTGCCGATTCCCGGTCCTGACGGCATCCCCCTCGGGGTGCTGGCGGCGCAGCCGATGGAACTGCACGAAGACAGGTTGCCGGCCAGCACCCGGTTTCTGGAAATGGTGGCCAACCTGATTTGCCAAACCGTTCGGCTGGTGGGGCATATGAGCGTCGAAACCGAGGCCCTGCGCCAGGAGCGGGATACCCTGCGCCGTAAGGTCAAGCATCAGTACGGCTTTGACAATATGGTGGGTAAAAGCCAGTCCATGCGGCAAATTTTCGATGTCATCCGCCAAGTGGCCAAATGGGATACCACGGTATTGGTGCGCGGCGAGAGCGGCACCGGCAAAGAGCTTATCGCCAACGCGATTCATTATAACTCGCCGCGCACTCTGGAGCCGTTCGTGAAATTCAACTGTGCGGCGCTGCCGGATACCCTGCTGGAAAGTGAATTGTTCGGCCATGAGAAGGGCGCGTTTACCGGTGCGGTGCGCCAGCGTAAAGGACGTTTCGAACTCGCCGACGGCGGTACGCTGTTCCTGGATGAAATCGGCGAAAGCAGCGCCTCTTTCCAGGCGAAATTGCTGCGCATTCTGCAAGAGGGCGAGATGGAACGGGTCGGCGGCGATACCACCATTAAAGTCAATGTGCGGATTATCGCCGCCACCAACCGTAATCTGGAAGAAGAGGTGCGTGCCGGTAATTTTCGCGAAGATCTCTATTATCGCCTGAATGTGATGCCCATCAGCCTGCCGCCGCTGCGGGAAAGGCAGGAGGATATCGTCGAGCTGGCGCAATTTTTAATCGCCAAACTGTCGGCCAAGCAGGGACGTGAACTGCGGGTCAGCGACGGTGCGCTGCGTTTGCTGTTGAGCTACAGCTGGCCCGGCAACGTGCGCGAACTGGAGAACTGTCTGGAACGGGCGTCGGTCATGTCGGAGGAGGGATTGATCGACCGTGACATTATTTTATTCAACCACAGCGAATGCGCCGCCATGTCCGCCCAGGGGGCGCCCCACGGGTTGTCTCAATCTTCGCCGCATTCGGAGTCCCAGGGGGACAGCGATATGGACGACCGGCAACGGCTTATCGCCGCACTGGAAAAATCCGGCTGGGTTCAGGCCAAGGCCGCCCGTTTGCTGGGCATGACGCCGCGTCAGGTCGCCTACCGCATTCAAATTCTTAATATCAATATGCATCGGTTATAAAAAAAGCAACGGTTATAAAAGAGACGTTCCCCGCTGCCGGTATCCGGCGGCGGGGGACGAATATCCCCAGCTAAACGTTGTCTGGTTTATTATCGTACTCTATATCAATTAAATCATATCAACTAAATAAAGAATCACTCATATCAATTATGTTTAAAACTGCGCATTGTTTGAAAGACTCCTGGTAAAAAAGTGTCTATTCATGACAATTCCTGTTATCCTATCCAGAGTAAGCGCAGTGATTTTTCAAAGATAACACCCTCTAAAATAAACGAATGTAAACTTAAAGAATCAAAAATAGATTTTTATGACACTAATTAAAAATAATATTAATTTTTTATTTTCATAAAGTCAGACTATTTAAATTGAACCAGGTAATAAATAAGTTGAAGCATATATTTACTCTTTTGCTGCGAAAAATATATCCCGGCCGGCGTGATTATCCGGCCATTCCGGCAGGCGCCGGGGGATATTTTTTCCCGGCCACCTATCTGCTGTTTGCCGCCTATTTTCTTATCGGAATATTCGGCCGGTTTCCCTGGAAGGCGGATGAGCCTTATTCGTTCAGCATCGTCTGGAACATCCTCCGGCAGGGGGAGTGGCTGGTGCCTTATGTGGCCGGCGACCCTTTTTTGGAGAAACCGCCGCTGATGTTTTGGCTCGGAGCGCTGTTCGCCAAGGCGTGGCCGGGGACGGCGGCATACGAATCCTCCCGCTTGGCGGTGGTCCTGTGCATCTCGGTGACGGTGGGTTCGTTGTTATGGGCGGCGGCATGTCTGCATCGCGAACGGCAACGGGGGCGGCGATGCCCGCTCCCCCTGATGCCGACCCGGGCGGTCTGGCAACTGAGCGCCCTGGCTTTGCTGGTGGGGACGCTCGGCCTGGCGGAGCATGTGCATAAATTTACCGCCGACCTGGGCCAGATGGCCGGCGCCGCCCTGGCGCTGGCGGCACTGGCGGCCGGCATTGCCCGCTGCGCCGTGCCGGTAGAGAGCACGCCCTTGTCGTTGCCGCCGGGAAAGGTGCCTGGGAACAACACCGCCGGTGGCGCCGCGCCGGTAGAGAGCACGCCCTTGTCGTTGCCGCCGGGAATAGCGTTTGGCGCCGGCACGGGTATCGCCTTTCTGTCCAAGGGATTGCTGGTGGCGGGTATCGCGGGCCTGTCCCTGATGTGCTGCCTGGCGTTATTGCCGGCATTCCGGCGACGCGGCGGCCTGAGATTCGCCCTGGCCGCCTTGCTGGCGGCGCTGCCGTTTGCGCTGCCTTGGCCGCTGGCGCTCTACCTGCGGGAACCGGAGCTGTTTATGCAGTGGTTCTGGGTGAATAACGTCGGCCGCTTCGCCGGTTTTACCGAGCTGGGCGGGCATGATAATCCCCTCTCCAATCGCCTGCTGTCGCTGATGGCGGGCGGGGCGCCGCTGTCGTTTTTGCTGCTGGCCGGGCTGGCGGGGGCCGCGGTCCGCACGGTATCCGGCCGCTGTCGGCGTCAGCGATTATATCGCCTGTTGCACCGCCGCCCGGCCTATGCGGCGGTGCTGATCTTCCTGACGGTCGGCCTGGGCACCTTGATCTCTTCCGCCTCCATGCGCGGTATTTATCTGCTGCCGCTGTATCCCGCCATGGCATTGGCCGCGCTGCCCCTGGTAGTGCGGCGGCATCGCCGCGGGACTGAATTCGGCGTGAGGTTAATGCGATGGGTCGGGATAGAACGAAGCGGGTTGGGGCGAACAGTATTGCAATGGTCAACCGGGGGGCGTACGGCCATGGAGCGGTCGGCGCCACGGCGAACGGAACCGCGTTGCGCGGCGTTGTGTCGGATAATAAACGCGCTCTGCGTCGCGCTGCTGGCGCTTATCCTTATTACCTGGCACCAACTGAGCCGCCACGGGGAGCCCTTGTTGTTGCGAATGCTCTGGCCGGGGGTGGGGCGGGTGTTTCCCCAATTCTTTATGCTGCAGACCCATTGGCTGTTGCAAGGGGCGGCGGTGGCGCTGGTTGTCCTCTGGTGGCGGGTTATCCGCGCCCGGAATGAAGTCCGGCTGCTGATGTCCTGGTCCGCCGGGCTGGCAATGCTGTGGGTGACGGCCTTTTTATTGCTGATGCCGTGGTTTGACGCGGCGCGCAGCTATCGCACCACCTTTCAAGCCCTGACGCCCCTGGTTATTCAGGGGAATTGTCTGTCCACCGACGGACTCGGCGAGTCTGAGCTGGGACTGCTGCATTATGTCACCGGCCGGGCCGGGACCCGAATTTATGCCGGCTGGTCAGGTGAAGGTGACGGCGTCACGTTTAACGATTCCTCCTTGCGCTGTAACCTGCGGCTGGTACAGGATTCACTGAAAAATCCGGGTAAAAATCTCCCGCCGGACTGGCGTGAAATCTGGCGGGGACACCGCCCGGCCGACGCCAACGGATTTATCCTCTACCGTCGTAACGGCGGTGATATCTCAAGTCGAGACGCGGGTAGCCTCTCAGATCAAGACGCGGGTAGCATCTTAAGTCGAGACAAGTGCGGCATGTCAGGTCGAAGCGAGAATGATCTCACACGTCGAAACGGGAGCGACAGTTAAGGGCGGCTGGTTTTGTCGTATATAAGACAATGTCGGCAACGGGGGGTTGAACAACACAGGGCCGCCAGCGGTCGGCGTGATCCAACTATAAGAAATATAAGCTATTAAGCCCCCGGATTTCCAGGCATGGCATTTGCAATATGACAGCTATATGTCGTAATGCAAAAGGCGGTTTACATGGCATCTTGTCACTCCTCAGATAATTCGGGCTGCGGTGCGTCCGGTGGAGCGGAATTAACGCCGCTCCAGGCGGAAAAAGTAGCACAACATCCCTGTTATTCCCGCTCCGCCCATCATCGTTATGCGCGCATGCACCTGGCGGTGGCCCCGGCCTGTAATCTGCAATGCCACTACTGCAACCGTAAATATGATTGCAGCAATGAATCCCGGCCGGGGGTGGTATCGGAAGTCCTTTCCCCCGCCCAGGCGATTGCCAAGGCCCGCCATGTGGCCGCCGCCCTGCCGCAGTTGGCGGTTATCGGCATCGCCGGTCCGGGGGACCCGCTGGCGAATATCGCCCGCACCTTCAATACTCTGGAAGGGTTGCGCACGGTGCTGCCGGATATCAAACTCTGCCTGTCCACCAACGGCCTGGCGTTGCCGGAGGTAGTGGATCGACTGGTGGACGTCGGTGTGGATCATGTCACGGTAACGGTCAACGCCCTGGATGTGGACATCGCGACACAAATTTACCCCTGGCTGTGGTTCGACGGCGAACGCCTGGAAGGGAGGGAAGCGGCGGCGCTGCTGCTGGCCCGTCAGGAGGAGGGTATCCGCAAACTGACCGCCCGGGGCATTATGGTCAAAATCAATTCGGTGCTGATCCCGGGCATCAACGATCGCCACCTGCCGGCGGTAAGCGAGAAGGCCCGTGAATGGGGCGCCATGTTGCACAACGTCATGCCGTTGATTTCCCGGCCGGAGCACGGCACCGTTTTCGGTTTACAGGGGCAGCGGGAGCCCAGCGCCCAGGAAGTCGCCGAGGTACGAGCCAACTGCGGCATGTCGATGCCGCAAATGGCCCATTGCCACCAATGCCGGGCGGATGCCATCGGTATGCTGGGTGAAGATCGCAGCCAGAGTTTCCCGCTGTCGGCGATACCGAAAACCGCCGAGCCCTATCTGCCGGTCATGTATCAGCGGGCGCAGATCCAGGCCGGCATCGCCACCGCCGGGGAATCCGAGTCCGCTGATGCCTGTTTGGTGGCCGTCGCCACGCGGGAAGGGGTGCTGATCGACGAACATTTCGGCCACGTACAGCGGTTCCAGATTTACAGCGCGTCGGCGGCCGGCGTGAAGCTTATCGGGGAGCGGTTCACCCCGCCTTTTTGCACCGACAAGACCGAATGCGATGATGAAGTCAGCCGGCATGAGCAGCGGCTTGATGCGGTGGTGGCATTGCTCGCGGATGTCTCCGCGGTGTTTTGCGCTCGCATCGGCATGAGCCCCTGGCAGCGCCTGGAGCAGGCCGGCATCGAGCCTTGTGTATCCGGGGCCTGGCAATCGGTCAGCGAGGTCATTGAGTTATGGTGGCAACAACACCGACTGTTGCCGTCCCCCGCAAAAGACCGCAAGGGGGTGGCCTGATGGTTAAACGACCCACCGAGAATCTGCTGCACGCACCGGCGGAAATCTGGTTGCGGCGCTTAATGATAAACCACCTGGAAGGCCGGGCGCGTTTCCCCGCGGATATGGGCTTGCCGTCCGCCGCTTACCGACAGTTGGCGCAGCGGGTGTTACTCGCTCCCGTTCCCCGCTCGCACGCCCTGCGCCAACAGGACGATTTACTCACCCTGCTGCAACATTCCCGCAGGCCGGAACGACAGGGACTGGCGGAGTGGCTGCAACAATATATGGTGCCCCGCGGCGCGCCGTTAAATCAGCTCATCGCCGGCGGCTCCCTGGGTTTTAATCATCTTTGGCAAGACCTGGGGCTATCGTCGCGGGAGGAATTACGGGAATTGATGACCGACTGCTTCCCGGAGCTGGTGCGCATGAACCATCGCAACATGCGGTGGAAGAAATTTTTCTATCGCCAGCTGTGCCTGGCTGAATCCGGCGAAATCACCTGCCGTTCGCCAAGCTGCGAGCAATGCGTCGAGCAGGAAACCTGCTTCGCCCCGGAAGACTAAGGGGCAACCGTCACTCGCGATCACCGAACGTGACAACAAGCGAGCCAAAGTCAACCTTTGCCACAGTGAGCGCGTATTAAAGGGAGAGCGTGCTGATGGGGTCGAAGCGGGCGTGGTTTTTCCGCCCGCCGGAGTAGCCGTCTTCCAAGTCAACAACTTTGACAGGGTCTCGCCTGCTCCTTTTATTCTATGGCGGCCGTTTATGCATCACTTCAAGCCCAAACGGGGCCCGGTCAGGACAGGATACTGGATCGTAAACACGCCGTGAATACGTCCATGTAGGCTCGATCCGCGCCATCCCTGGCGCGGACGGTTTACTCTTCCAGCATCCTGTCCCTCCCCATTAACTTCATGCACATTGGCCAAATCGAACCCGTGGCCGGGCCCGCCGCACACGGGCCAGAACCGCTATCCCTGCGTCTTACCCCATTCCACCATCATGGTCAGCAGCGCCTTAAGCACCGGCTGCAATGACTCCGCCCGTTCCGGCAGATAATCAAAGGGGATCTCCTCGCGCATATAATTGCACTGCGCCAATTCCAGCTGCACCGCGTGCTGCCGGGCATGGGGCTGACCGTAGGCCCGCGTAATATATCCCCCCTTAAAACGCCCGTTGATAATATAGCTAAAGGGTTGCCCCTGACAAAAGGCGCTTAATTTTTCCCCCAGGGACGAAGCGCAGCTCTCACCCTGATTGGTGCCGAGATTCAGGTCCGGCAAAATGCCGTCAAACAGACGCGGAATCACCGAGGCAATGGAATGAGCATCGAAAAGCAGCGCATAGTCATGACGGGCCTTGATCTCACTCAAACAGTCCTGAATTTTCCGATGGTAGGGATGCCAGATTTCATCCAGATAACGTTTGCGTTCCTGCGGCGAAGGGGCCTTCCCCTCTACAAAGGTCGGGGTGCCGTTAAACAGCGTATCGGGATACAAACCGGTAGTGGCGGTAGCGTAAAGAGGTTTATCGTCCGGCGGTCGGTTAAGGTCGATAACCATACGCGAATAATTCCCCACTAAAATATGGGCGCCCATCTCACGGGCGAAATCGTACAGCCTGGGAATATGCCAGTCCGTATCCGACAACGGCCGGGCCGCCTCGCTAAGACCCGCTTCCACCGCCGGCGTCAGTTTGGTGCCGGCGTGGGGTATGCTCACCAGTAACGGTATCGTCCCGGGTTCATAACTGAAAGCATCTTGAATTTGCATTCCTTGAGTCCTCCTGATTAAGACTTTACCAGCATCTATACCCGTCATCTTTCAAGTTGCAGGCGCGTTGGCTGCGCTCGTTCACCCAAATCACTTACTTCAGTAAGCTCATCGGGGTTCTCTCGCTTGCCGCCTTCCTGCTACTCGAAATCTATTGGGTATAAGATTATTATCGGCGACGTTCGCCACGATATACCACGGTGACCGGCATTTGTCCCCCCAGCCAGTAGGCCAGCTCCGCCGGATGCTTCACCGGCCAATGCACGAAATCGGCCATCTTGCCCGCTTCCAGCGAGCCCAGTGTGTCCCCCAGCCCCAGCGCGCGGGCGGCGTTAAGGGTAACGCCCGCCAGCGCCTCTTCCGGCGTCAGGCGAAACAGGGTACAGCCCATATTGATCATCAAACGCAACGAACAGGCGGGGGAGGTACCGGGATTGATATCGCTGGCCAGCGCCATCGATACGCCGTGCCGGCGAAACAGCGCCACCGGCGGGTGTTGCGTTTCACGCAGCATGTAGCAGGCCCCGGGCAGCAGCACCGCCACCGTGCCGGATAACGCCATGGCGCGGGCATCGTCCTCGGTGGCGTACTCTAGGTGATCCGCCGACAGCGCCCGCCAGCGGGCCGCCAGCGAACTGCCGCCCAGGGAGGATAACTGTTCGGCGTGCAGCTTCACCGGCAATCCCGCCTGGCGGGCGGCGGCAAACACCCGAGCGATTTGCTCCGGTGAAAACGCCAGATGCTCGCAAAAACCATCCACCGCGTCAGCCAGACCAAGGGCCGCCACCTCCGGGATCCAGCGCTCGCACACCAAATCGATAAATTCATCCGCCCGGCCCCGGTATTCCGGCGGCAGCGCATGGGCGGCCAGAAAGGTGGTACGCACCTGGATGGGATATTTTTTGGCAATCCGCCGGGCCACCCGCAGCATTTTTATTTCATCGTCCAGGGTCAGGCCGTAGCCGGATTTTATTTCAATGCAGGTCACGCCGTCGGCCATCAACATGGCCAGCCGGGCTTCCGCCGTCGCCATCAGTTCATCTTCACTGGCGGCGCGGGTGGCGTTCACCGTGGAAAGGATACCGCCGCCGGCGGCGGCAATGTCGGCATAGCTGGCGCCGTGGAGCCGCTGCTCGAATTCCAGGCTGCGATTGCCGCCGAACACCAGGTGGGTATGACAATCGACAAACCCCGGCGTTATCAAACCGCCGCCGAAATCATGCCGCGCCGCGCCAGGGGCCGCGGGCAGGTCGGCCCGCGGGCCGACCCAGGCGATACGCCCTTTCGCCACGGCGATGGCGCCGTCTTTTATCAGGCCGTAATGGCCCTGATGTAACGTCGCGACGTCGGCGCCCAGCCAGATACTGTCGAATTTTAGTGTTGCAGGCATTGCCGGTTCCCCTCTCAAACAGTCAGTTCAGTTAAGCAATAAAGCTGCCAAAAAGTTGATAGCGCGTTCCGGGATAGAGCAGGCGCGCCGACGTCACCACTAATTTGCCGAACCAGGTGCGGCGATGAATCAGCAGGCAGGGCTCGTTATCCGCCAACTGCAACAGCTCCCGCTCCCGGGCGCTGGCGCACACGGCCTCCACCCGATGCTCCCCGGCGGTAAGCGGGGCGGCTTGCGTCAGATAAAAATAGGGGGTGATTTGGCTAAAATCCTGCGCCAGATAATCCGGGGCGGTCAGCGGATTGACGCAGCGATCTTCCAACTGCACCGCGATATCATTTTCATAATGCACAATCATCGAATGGAATAACCGCTGCCCGGGCTGGATACCCAGCGACAACGCTTCCTCGCCGGTGGCGGCGCGGGCGGTCAGCTCCAGCAGCCTGCTGCTGTGGCGATGGCCGCGGGCGGCTATTTCATCGGCGATGTTCCGCACTTCCAGCATGGCGGTTTGCGGTTTAAGCTCGGCGACAAAGGTGCCGACGCCCTGCATACGCAGCAGGTATCCCTCGCTGGTGAGCTCCCGTAAGGCCCGGTTGATGGTCATGCGGCTGACGCTCAGCTCCGCCACCAGCTCGCTCTCCGAGGGGATCCGTTGATGCGGTATCCAGGTGCCGGAGCGAATCTGCTGGACAATGGCTTGCTTGACCCGCTGGTAAATCGGCGCGGGGGAATCACTCATTATGGCGGACAATTGTGCTGCAGACTGTATTTCAGTCACTTTCCAACCTCGTGATGCGGGATCATAATAAAACAGTTTACTGTTAGATTAAGCGTATGTATATGTATAGACAAGTGGATAAGCATTTCGTCTGGATGACCGCATTACCAACCCTTATTTTTAACCTGAACCGGAAACCGCCATGCCCGTTTTTTTTGCTTCCCGAGCGCTGTTGGCGCAGGGATGGACCCACAATGTCCGTCTTACCGTCGATTCACAAGGTATCATAAAAACCGTCGAATTCGACGCCTCGTCCACGGACGCTGTCTTGCTCTCCGGCCCCGTTCTGCCGTCCATGCCCAATTTGCATTCCCATGCCTTCCAGCGCGCCATGGCGGGTTTGACGGAAGTGGTGGGGGACCCCCAGGACAGCTTCTGGACCTGGCGCGATGTGATGTACCGCATGGTGCGGCAACTGACGCCGGATCAGGTGGGGATTATCGCCCGCCAGCTCTATATTGAAATGCTGAAGGGCGGTTACACCCAGGTGGCGGAATTTCATTATCTTCATCACGACGCCCAGGGGCAATCCTATGAGAACCCGGCGGAGATGGCGCTGCATATCAGCCGGGCGGCGGTGGAAAGCGGTATCGGACTGACCCTGCTGCCGGTGCTCTACAGCTATGGCGGTTTCGGCGCCCAGCCGGCCCAGGAAGGGCAGCGGCGCTTTATCCAGCAAACCGAAGGTTATCTGCGTCAGCAGCAGGTGCTGATTAAACATCTGGCGGGTCTGGATGGCCAAAATCTCGGGGTGTGCTTTCATTCGCTGCGCGCGGTGGATGAACGGCAGGTAGCCGAGGTGTTACAGGCGTCGGGACCGGATTTGCCGGTGCACATCCATGTGGCGGAACAGGAAAAAGAGGTCAGCGACTGCCTGAGCTGGTCAGGACAAAGGCCGATTCAATGGCTGCTGGATCATTTCCCGGTGGACGATCGCTGGTGCCTGATTCATGCCACCCATATCGACAGGGCGGAATTAACCGCCCTGGCCCAAAGCGGCGCGACGGCGGGCTTGTGTCCCACCACCGAAGCGAATCTGGGGGACGGAATTTTCCCCGCCACGGATTACCTGGCCCTGAATGGCCGCTGGGGCATCGGCTCCGACAGCCATGTCTCCCTTAACGTGGTGGAAGAACTTCGCTGGCTGGAGTACGGACAGCGCCTGCGCGATCAGCGGCGCAACCGTATCGCCGGCGCGCGGCACAAAGCAGTGGGGGATACGCTGTATCTCGGCGCCCTGCAAGGAGGCGCCAAGGCCTGCGGCGCGCCGTTAGGACAACTGGCCCCGGGATATCGCGCCGACTGGCTGGTGCTGGATGAACGGGATCCCTATATCAGCACCGCCGCCGACCCGGCACTGCTCAATCGCTGGCTGTTTGCCGGCGGACCGGGGCAAATCCGGGATGTGTTTGTCGGCGGACGGCAGCTGATAAGCGACGGGCATCACCGGCTTGAGCAGGAAAGCGCACTGGCTTTCGCCGAGGTATTGCGGGATCTGCGTCAGGAGGCTTTATGAGCCGGCCGCTGCGTTTCTCTTTCGATGAACTGCCGGTAAGCCGCTGGCGCAACGGCGGCGGCGAAACCCGGCAAATCGTCAGCTGGCCCGCGGCGGAGCTGTTGCCCGCCGACGGCGGACCGCTGCCCGCTATTGACGATTTTGCCTGGCGCGCCAGCATTGCCACCATCGACCGGGACGGCGGTTTTTCCGCTTTCCCCGGCGTTGACCGCAGCATAACCCTGCTGGAAGGCAACGGCGTGGTTTTGCATGGGGTGCAAGGCGCGGCCCATGCATTGACACAGCCGGGAGAACCCTACGCCTTCGCCGGTGAGGAGCCGGTTAACGCCGTGCTGGCGGGAGGTCCCAGTCGGGATTTCAATATCATGACCCGGCGTCTGGATTGGCGGGCCGCGGTGGCGCGAATGGATCATGAATTCCCGCTGCCCGCCGGTCACAGCGGCGTGCTGTATGTCCTGGCGGGTAAGTGGCGCCTGCTGGGTGAAAATGATGAAAATAAGGCGGCGGACGACAAGCCGCTGGCGGCGCGGGACGGCTATTGGTGGCACCACCTGCCGTCGCCCCTGGCGCTGCGTCCGCTGTCAACCGGGTGCCTGGCGCTATGGGCGGATATCACCCCCCGGTAATACGTTCACCAAAAGGACGCAAAACACTGCATGATTTCAGTGCGCGACGCGTCATTTTGGTACAGGCCGACGAGATATGGACGCGGCGACAGGCGGTAAGCAAGTCAAATCGGGGTTCCGGCAGCGGCGGGGCGAGATTATAAGGCGCCGCGTCCGTTGACGCCATTCTGGCATAAGCTTTGCTTTGGTTTAGGAACCGGGTCTTGTATAGACAAGTCAATGTGCGTCGCAAGGCCTGGCTTTTAGACGGCCATCTTGACCGCCTGCCAACTCAGGAGTGGGATATGAACAGTGTCGGTACCGGAAAATCATTCGTAGGTCGCGTAAACCTCCTGGCCCTGGTTATGGGCCTGATATTGACCGCGCCGGTTATGGCGGCGGATACCCCGGTGGCTATCGGCCTCTCCGGCTGGACCGGCTTCGCGCCGCTGACCCTGGCGGATAAAGCGGGAATATTCAAACGCCACGGCCTGGATGTCACGCTGAAAATGATCCCGCAAAAAGACCGGCACCTGGCCATTGCCTCCGGTGACGTGCAATGTGCGGGCACCACCGTGGAAACCTATATCTCCTGGAACGCCAACGGCGTACCCATCACTCAGATTGTCCAGCTGGACAAATCGTTCGGCGCCGACGGCCTGGTGGTACGCAACAATATCAACAGCATAAAAGACCTGAAGGGCAAAACCGTCAGCGTCGATGCTCCCGGAACCTCGCCCTATTTTACCCTGGCCTGGATGCTGGATAAAAACGGCATGAGCCTGAAAGACGTCAAGATAACCACCCTGGCTCCGGACGCGGCGGCCCAATCGTTTATCGCCGGCAGCAACGACGCCGCGATGACGTATGAACCCTATCTCTCCTCCGTGCGGAAAAACCCGGCCAAAGGCAAAATTCTCGCCACCACCCTGGACTATCCCATGGTGATGGATACCCTGGGCTGTACCCCCGCCTTCCTGAAAAAGAATCCCCAGGCCGCCAAGGCCCTGGTGGAAAGTTATTTCGATGCGTTGGATATGATCAGGAAAGAGCCGGATAAATCCAATGAGATCATGGGTGCGGCGGTGAAAGAGTCCGGCAAGGCCTTTGCCGAGGAATCCAGCTACCTGCGCTGGCAGGATCGCGGGCAAAACAAGACATTCTTCAACGGCGAGATTAAAAACTTCGAACAGGAAGCGGCCAATCTGCTGCTGCAGATGAAAGTCATTCGTAAAATACCGGATCTCAACACCCTCTATGACGCCAGCTACGTTAATCAATAAAGGGGCGCATCATGTCCGTTGATAAGGATATCGCCGCTCTGGCGGCCAAAGAGCCGGCACCGCTGCCGGCGGCCAGGCAAATCCGCCACAACCCGCTGCTGGTGCCGCTGCGGCCGGTCTCTTCCGGCCAACGTTGGTTCCTCGGCATCAGCTTTTTTGTGCTGTTTTTCGCTTTTTGGGCTCTTGCCACCTTCGGCGGCGGGGTGTCGCCGACCTTTCTGGCCGACCCGGTCACCATGGTGCATGAAGGTTATCTGTTGTTCACGGAATACAATTTTTCCCTGGATATCGGCATGACGGTCATGCGGGTACTGGGGGGCTTTATCCTGGCGGCGGTGCTGGCGGTACCGCTGGGCATCATGATGGGCTCTTACAAATTGGTGGAAGCCTTTGTCGAGCCTTTTGTCTCCTTTTGCCGCTATCTGCCGGCGTCGGCGTTTATTCCCCTGCTGATCCTCTGGGCCGGCATCGGGGAAACGCAGAAAATACTGGTGATTTTCATCGGATCGTTTTTCCAGATCGTGCTGATGATCGCGGTGACCGTCGGCGGGGCGCGGCGGGATCTGGTGGAAGCGGCCTATACCCTGGGGGCCTCCAGCCGCAGCATTGTGCGCCGGGTGCTGATACCGGGCGCCGCGCCGGAAATCGCCGAGCTGCTGCGTCTGGTGCTGGGCTGGGCCTGGACCTACGTTATCGTCGCGGAACTTATCGGTTCCTCCAGCGGTATCGGCCATATGATTGTGGACAGCCAGGCGTTGCTCAATACCGGGCAAATCATTTTCGGTATTATCACCATCGGCTGTATCGGTCTGTTGTCGGATTATTTATTCAAGGCGTTTAACCGCCGTCTGTTTGCCTGGAGCGTGGCGCCATGAATCTTTCAAACAACCACGCCTCGAACTACGGCAAACTCAACATTCGCCAGGTCGCCAGGACCTTCACCGGCCCGAAGGGCCAGCAGACCCAGGCATTATTACCCATCGATTACCGGGTGGAGGAAAACGATTTTATTACCATTCTCGGCCCCTCCGGCTGCGGTAAATCCACCCTGTTGCGCATTATCGCCGGCCTGGACCGGCCGAGCGCCGGCGAAGTGTGGCTGGACGGCGGTCTGATTGACGGTCCGGGAGCGGATCGCGGCATGGTTTTTCAAAGCTATACGCTGTTTCCCTGGCTGACGGTGGAGCAGAATATCTGCTTCGGCCTGCGGGAAAGGGGCCTGGGCAGCGCCCTGCAGCGGGAGCGCTGCGATTATTTTATCGCCAAGGTCGGGCTGCGGGGATTTGAGCAGCACTTTCCTCGTCAACTGTCCGGCGGCATGCAGCAACGCACCGCCATTGCACGCGCCCTGGCCAACGATCCGAAGGTGCTGCTGATGGACGAACCCTTCGGCGCCCTGGATAACCAGACCCGGGTGCTGATGCAGGAGCTGTTGCTCAGTATCTGGGAGTCGTCGCGCAAAACGGTGCTGTTTGTCACCCACGATATCGATGAAGCGATTTTCATGGCCAATAAAGTGGCGATTTTCAGCGCCAGGCCGGGAAGAATTAAAACCGAGGTGGCGGTGAATTTTCCCCATCCCAGGGATTATACTTTGAAAACCACCGCGGAATTTATGGCGCTGAAAGCGCGCGTCACCGAGGAAATCCGCAGCGAAACGCTGCAAAGCCAGACCGGCTGAGGTTGAAAATCGGGGTGGTCCGTTATGCCGCGGCGGCCTCGGTATCCTGATTATGTCGGACTGCGTTTGGCTGACCGGGCCAAAACGTAATGTCCTGGGGTCGCGGAAATCGCGTTAAAACGTAACGCGCCGGAGCGTTCTTTTTTATAGATATAAAAGCGGCTTTACTTGTATAGACAGGAATAGATTATGCAATCTTTATTAACATTGCGCCCTTATCGGCTGGTGCCGGGTGAAGTGGACCTGGCGGCCCTCAGGGCGATTTATCAAGGGGAAGTGGTGCTTTCCCTGGATCCCTCCGCCTGCGAGGCCATTAATCAGGCACAGCGTACGGTGCAGAACATCCTGGCCACCGGCGAGGTGGTCTACGGCATCAACACCGGTTTCGGTAAGCTGGCGCAGACCCGCATTCCCGCCGAACGGCTGGCGGAATTGCAGCGTAATCTGGTTTTGTCCCACAGCGTCGGCACCGGCAATCTGCTGGAAGATAACGTGGTGCGCCTGGTGATGGCCTGCAAAGTGGTAAGCCTGGCGCGCGGCCATTCCGGCATCCGCCTGCCGGTGGTGGAGGCATTGCTGGCACTGTATAACGCCGGCGTGATGCCCTGCATTCCGGCCAAGGGTTCGGTGGGCGCCTCCGGAGATTTGGCGCCCCTGGCGCATATGTCGCTGATGCTGCTCGGTGAAGGACAGGTAAGGGTAAAAGGCCGCTTGATGAGCGCGGTGGAAGGCTTGGCCCTGGCCGGCCTGACCCCGGTGGAGCTGGCGCCGAAAGAGGGATTGGCGTTGCTCAACGGTACCCAGGTTTCCACGTCCCTGGCGCTGGCAGGCCTGTTTGAAGCCGAACGCTGCTTCGCCGCGGGTCTGGTGGCCGGCGCGTTATCCTTGGAAGCCATTAAAGGCTCGGTGAAACCTTTTGATCCCCGTATCCATCAGGCGCGCGGGCAGTCCGGCCAGATTGCGGTGGCGCAAGCGGTGGCGGCGATGCTGGAGGGCAGCGAGATCGTGGTTTCCCATGTCAACTGCGGCCGAGTGCAGGATCCCTATTCAATCCGCTGCGTGCCGCAGGTGATGGGGGCCTGCCTGGACAATCTGGCTTTCGCCGCGCGCACGCTGCGCATCGAAGCCAACGCCGCTTCCGATAATCCGCTGGTGTTTACCGATAGCGGCGAGGTGATTTCCGGCGGCAATTTTCATGCGGAGCCGGTGGCGTTCGCCGCCGATATCATCGCCCTGGCGGTGGCGGAAATCGGCGCCATTTCCGAACGGCGTCTGTCGCTGCTGCTGGATACCGGCCTGTCGGGTTTACCACCCTTTTTAATCAACGAGGGTGGCGTAAATTCCGGTTTTATGATTGCCCAGGTCACCGCCGCCGCCCTGGCGTCGGAAAATAAATCCCTGGCGCATCCCGCCAGCGTCGATAGTTTGCCCACCTCGGCCAACCAGGAAGATCATGTGTCCATGGCCACCTTCGGCGCCCGTCGCCTCGGCGATATGTGTTTTAACACCTCGGTGGTGGTAGGCATCGAAGCCATGGCCGCCGCCCAAGGCATTGATTTCAACCGCCCGCTGCGAAGCACGGCGCTGCTGGAAGAGCAGTTGACCGCCATTCGCGGGCGGGTGGCGTTTATGGAGCGCGACCGGCTGCTGGCCCCCGACATCGAGGCCATGCGCCTGTGGGTAGCGGAGTTCAGCCTGCCGCCGGTGGTGGAGTCGCTATTGCCCAGCTATCAAATGACGTTTTGAATATCATCGTTAATTTTAAGCCATGAAAATGAAGGAACCCGTAATGAAAAAAGATTTCAGCCATGCCGTCGCCCGTCCGGTCAGCGCCCCCCGCGGCACAGAACTGACCTGTAAAAACTGGCTTATCGAGGCCCCGTATCGCATGATCCAGAATAACCTCGATCCGGATGTGGCGGAGCGCCCGGACGATCTGGTGGTGTATGGCGGTATCGGTAAAGCGGCCCGCAACTGGCCCTGTTTTGAAGCGATTCTTGACAGCCTGCGCGAACTGAACGAAGACGAAACCCTGCTGGTGCAGTCGGGCAAGCCGGTAGGGGTGTTCCGCACCCACGTGGACGCGCCGCGGGTGATGATAGCCAACTCCAACCTGGTGCCGCACTGGGCGACCTGGGAACATTTTCACGAGTTGGATCGGGCGGGACTGATGATGTACGGCCAGATGACCGCCGGTTCCTGGATTTATATCGGCGCCCAGGGCATCGTGCAGGGCACGTTCGAAACCTTTGTCGAAGCCGGTCGCCAGCATTACGGCAGCGATCTCAAGGGCAAATGGATCCTCACCGCCGGCCTGGGCGGCATGGGCGGGGCGCAGCCGCTGGCCGGCGTGCTGGCGGGGGCCTGTGTCCTGGCCATTGAATGCCAGGAATCCCGCATTGATTTTCGTCTGCGCACCCGTTACCTGGATCGCAAAGCCTACAGTATCGACGAAGCGCTTAACATGATCGAAACCGCCTGCCGCCAGGGAGAGGTTATTTCCGTCGGCCTGCTGGGCAATGCGGCCGAAATCATGCCGGAACTGGCGAAACGCGCCGCCGCCGGCGGACCCCGTCCCCATATCGTTACCGACCAGACCTCGGCCCACGATCCGCTCAACGGCTACCTGCCGGCGGGCTGGAGCCTGGAACTGTGGAACCAGGCCAAGAAGGCGGATCCGGAAAAAGTCATCAAGGCCGCGCGCCAGTCCATGGCGGTGCATGTACAGGCTATGCTGGAATTCCATAAAATGGGCGTGCCGACGGTGGACTACGGGAATAATATCCGTCAGGTGGCGTTTGAAGAGGGCGTGGAAAACGCGTTCGATTTCCCCGGTTTCGTGCCGGCCTATATTCGTCCGCTGTTTTGCCAAGGCAAAGGTCCCTTCCGCTGGGTGGCGCTTTCCGGCGATCCGGAAGACATCTATAAAACCGACGCCAAGCTCAAAGAGCTGTTCCCGGATAATACGTCACTGCATAACTGGCTGGATATGGCCCGTGAGCGCATCGCTTTCCAGGGCCTGCCGGCGCGGATTTGCTGGCTGGGTTTGGGGGAACGTCATCTCGCCGGTCTGGCTTTTAACGAAATGGTGCGCACCGGCGAATTGAAAGCCCCCATCGTCATCGGTCGCGATCATCTCGACTGCGGTTCCGTGGCCTCGCCGAACCGTGAAACCGAAGCCATGCGCGACGGCTCCGACGCGGTGTCCGACTGGCCGTTATTGAACGTCATGCTCAGTACCGCCGGCGGCGCGACCTGGGTTAGCCTGCACCATGGCGGCGGCGTCGGCATGGGCTTTTCACAGCATGCCGGCATGGTCATCGTTTGCGACGGCAGCGAAAAGGCCGACGAACGCCTGGCGCGGGTGTTGTGGAACGATCCGGCCACCGGCGTTATGCGCCACGCGGATGCCGGTTATCCTGAAGCCATCGCCTGTGCGGAAAAATATGGACTTAAACTGCCGATGATTGGATAGTAAATCCATGAGAACGCAGCAAGACAGGAAGGCCACCGTGGATGTTCATCATCTTGCTTTTCCGGCCCGCGTAGTCCGCGGCGCCGGCGCTATTAATCAACTGGGCGCCCTGTGCGCCGTTCTGGGCCGGCGCGCCATGGTCATCGGCGGCCGTCGTGCCCTGGCCTCAATCGAACAGGCGGTGTTCAGCCAGTTGGTCACCGCCGGCGTAACGCTGGCGGCCATGCAGTGGTATGGCGGTGAGTGCAGTGAAACCCATATCAACCGCCTGGGCCTGGAAGCGAAGGCTGAGGGGATCGATGTCATCATCGGCGCCGGCGGCGGCAAGGCTATCGATACCGCCAAGGCGGTGGGGGCCTCCCTGGGGGTGCCGGTGGTGACGCTGCCCACCATTGCCGCCACCTGCGCCGCCGTGACGCCCTTGACCATTCGGTATTTCGACGACGGTCATTTCCGGGATTTGTTTCCTCTGCCGCAGGCGCCGGCGGCGGTGGTCATCGATACGCAATTATTGGCGCTTTCCCCGCTGCGCTGGCTGGCGGCGGGGCTGGGGGATACGCTGGCCAAATGGTATGAATATCGCTCCATCGCCCATCCCGCCGGTCTCAACGGACTGTCGGCGTCCGCCAGCGCCAATAGCCGGATTTGTTATGATCTTATCCTGCACTACGGAGAGGCGGCCTGCGGCGCATTGACCGAAGGGAAACCCACGCCGGCGCTGGAACAGGTGGCGGATGCCATTTTTATCTTTGCCGGCCTGACCTCCATCATGGGCAGCGGCGCTCACGCCTCGGCGGCCCATGCCATTTATGAAGGGTTTACCGTTAACGACAAAACCCGCCATTTCGGCCATGGGCTGCTGGTGGGTTACGGTAATCTTTGTTTACTGGCGCTGGAGCGGCGCGGTGATGAAGAGCTGCTGGCGGCGGTCCGCCTGGCGAAGGCCTGCGCGGTGCCGACTAGTCTGGCGGAAATTTGCGATGATTTGACCTCCACCGAGCTTGACGCCATTTGCCGATCTTCCGTCGAGGCTCCGGACATGGCCAATATGCCCCATACCGTCAGCGCCGACGATGTCCTGTCGGCCATGATACGGGTGGATGCCTTTGCGGCCATGGCCCGACGATAAACGTTTTGCCGGCCAAGAACCGTGCGGATAATCTGGCGGGCATGGCCTGACGATAAACGTTTCCCGGTCATGAACGTGTAGATAATCTGGCGGCCATGGCCTGACGTTCATCAGCCGTTTTTCCCTTTGCGGGAAAATAGCACCACCGACACAATAATCAACGCGGCCCCGGCGATCATTTTCGCCGTCGGCCGCTCATCAAACAGCCACCAGGCGAACGCAATGGCATAGACCGGTTCCAAGGCAAAAAACACCGATGCCGAACGCGCCTTGACAAAGCGCAGACTGGTCACCATTAAGCTGTGTGCCGCGCCGGTACAAAATACCCCCAGCAGCGCCAGGTAAAACCAATCCATCGCCGCCAGTTGCGGCAGCGCCCGAAAGGCGAACGGCAACATCAGCAGGGATATCACGCCGTTCTGGCACAATGCCGCCTGCACCGGGCGGACGGTAGCGGCGGTGATGCGGTTGCACAGAATCAGGCAGGCCAGCAGCGCGCCGGAAAGAATACCCCATAAAAACCCCAGGGTACTTTGGCTGCTGAAGTTGAAGGACGGACACACCATGATAAGTCCCAGGCAGATGACGCCGATAAGCAACGACTCCCGCCAGGTGATGCGCTCGCGAAACGCCAGGCCTTCAAACAGAGTGGTGAAGGCCGGAAAACTGGCGAAGCCCAGGGTGGCGACAGCAACCCCCGCCGCTTTCACCGAAATGAAAAAAGTGAGCCAATGGCCGGCCAGCACGATGCTGGACACCAGAATCAGCAGCAGCCCCCGGTAGCTGATGCGCTGCCAGCGCAAACCTTTGACGCACAGCATCAGGGCGGTCAGGATCAGAAAGGCAAACCACGCGCGGCCAAAGACGATGGTGGCGGGGGAAGCATTCACCGCCTTGCCTAAAATGCCGGACAAACCGAAAAAAAACGCGGAAATATTCAGTGCGATATAGGCGTGACGTTTATCCATAAAACCCGTTAAGACCCATTAATCATGCCGGCCGCAACCCAACGGCGCAACGGCGCGGCTGATGTTTTGCCGCCAAGGGCAAGGGAAAACACCATGCTGCCTGCCAGTGAACTGTTTTAATAGTCTTTTTTCATTAATTTTATAGGCTGCTATGCTTTAATTCAGGGACCCGTTTTCATCGGATGCCGTGTCAATTCATTGACGAAAAGCATCTACGGTATTTTTTTTACGGAATCCGTTTATGGAGCCTTTTTATGGGATTCCTTTATGGGATTCCTTTATGGGGAGAAACGATGTATCAGCATATTCCCGGCGCGTTGTACCAAAAAATCGATGCCGCTGAGTGGCGCCGGATTTTTATCGTGGGGGATCTACATGGATGTTTTGACCTGTTATTGGAAAAGCTAGAGCGGAACGGATTCGACACCGGGCAGGATCTCCTGGTATCGGTAGGGGATTTAATCGATCGCGGCCGCCAAAATCTGGAATGCCTGTCGCTGCTCAGGGAAAAATGGTTCTGCGCGGTGCGGGGTAATCATGAGCAAATGGCCATGGAAGCTTTGGACAGCAATGACCCCGGACTGTGGCTGGCCAACGGCGGCGAGTGGTTTTCCCGCCTGGATCCGGCGCAGCGGCAGCAGGCGACAGCGCTGATTGCCGACTGCGCCCTGCTGCCGCTGGTGATTGATATTCCCATGGGACAACGGCACGTGGTGGTGGCCCATGCGGATTATCCCGGCGATAACTATTATTTCGACCAGCCGGTGGACAGCGAAGAGCTGGTATGGAGCCGGCGCCGCATTCACAGAAATCAACAGGGGCGGGGCGCGCCCATTACCGGCGCCACACACTTTTTTTTCGGTCATACGCCGCTAAATCGGGTCAGGCATTTTTTCAATCAGTACTATATCGATACCGGCGCGGTGTACGGCGGTTCGTTAACCTTGGTGGAAGTGAATACCCTACCGGTATAGTCGGCTATAATAAATCAGGTTTCTCGTTTTATCCGGCTGCTGGGATAACGCTGAACCGACACTGAGGGTAAAAGGTTATACCCGTCATCCTTCAAGTAGCAGGCGCGTTGGCTTTCCTCGCTCACCCCAGTCACTTACTGATGTAAGCTCCTGGGGATTCGCTGCGTCGCCGCCTTCCTGCAACTTGAATTATGTAGGGTATAGGCGGCTAGCGGATTAGCCAACGACAAAGGAGTTTAACGATGGGCATTTTATCCTGGATTATTTTTGGTCTTATTGCCGGTATTATCGCGAAATTCATCATGCCGGGCAGAGACGGCGGTGGTTTTATTCTTACCGTGATATTGGGGATTATTGGCGCGGTGGTGGGGGGATATATCAGTACCTTCTTCGGTTACGGCCGGGTGGACGGATTTAATGTCGGCAGCTTCGCGGTGGCGGTGGTCGGCGCTATTGTAGTGCTGTTAATCTATCGGCTGGTGGCCCGGGATTGATTCGACGCGATGTGATTTAAAGGTGTTCTGATTCACGGCCGCCGTTATTGCCGATGATTAATAACGGCGGCCGGTTCCTGACAAATGTCTTCGCGCTTCCAGCCTCCTAGAGACTATTTACAGACGCAATTTCTCCGCGCTATTCTCCCGCATAATTTCTTGATACGCTTTACAGGCGTTATTCTCCGGCACTTTTTCTCGATAAACTTAACCGGAACTATTTCCCCGCGCTATCCCAAGGCTCAAGGCGTGTCCTGTGCTAGGCCGCCTGGCTGTTATCAGTGACATCCGTATTGTTCGTCTTCTCTTCGGGCACGGCGCTTAAGACGGCGTCCAGGGCGCGCAGGTGCCGCTCCTGCCAGGAGAGCGTAACCTCATTGCCGGCCACCCAGTTGGGTTCAACCTCGGCGGCGCTGAGCTTCACCATGAAATTGGGCTGGCCCGCCACGTCGGTTAACATCCGCACATGATCCCCCAGATAAATAAATTGCTGGATCCGGGCACTGATTTGCTGGCTGCCGGCGGGAAGCAGGTGCTGCGGCACATTTACCCGAACCCGTTCGGGACGGATGCACAGCATGATTTTACGTCCCGGAGAGCTGGGGCGGACCTTCAGCGCCCTAAGCGTCGTGCCGTCATCCAGGGTGGCGCGATAATAATCGCCTTCGCTGCCGGCCTGGGTGGACAACAGGCTATTGTTCTCACCGATAAATTGCGCCACGAAGGTATTCTGCGGTTCTTCATACAGTTTACTGGGACGGTCGATTTGCTGGATGATGCCGTCGTTGAATACCGCCACCCGGTCCGACATGGTCATGGCTTCGCTTTGATCGTGGGTGACATAGACGATGGTCAGCTCCAGCGCCTGGTGCAGCGCTTTGATTTCCATCTGCATATGTTCGCGCAATTGTTTATCCAGCGCCCCCAGCGGTTCATCCATCAGCACCAGTTTGGGTTCGAATACCAACGCCCGCGCCAGGGCCACCCGCTGTTGCTGGCCGCCGGACATCTGGGCCGGATAACGATTGGCCAGGGCGGTGAGCTTGACGCGATCCAGTACCCGATCCACCTTTTCCTTGATATCGCTGCGGTTCATGCGCCGTATGGATAACGGAAACGCCAGATTTTCCGCCACGGTCATATGGGGAAATAACGCATAGTTCTGGAACACCATGCCGATATCCCGCTGATGGGGAGGCAGGTGGTGCAACGGTTCGCCACGCAGGAAAATTTCCCCCTGGGTCGGGTTTTCAAAGCCCGCCAGCATCATCAGGCTGGTGGTTTTCCCTGAACCGGACGGTCCCAACAGCGTGAGAAATTCACCTTCGGCAATATCCAAATTCAGATTCTTAACCACCAGCTTGTCGCCGTCGTAGGTTTTTTGGATATTTTTGAAGCTTACATAGCTTTTCATGGAAGAATTCTACCCCTCTTAGCGGTATCCCGACGGGCGGCCTTACTGCAATGAATCGTGCATTGGATAATGCGATAAAATGCAATAAAGCGGGTTTTCCCGCCATCGTAAATAGATAGACCGTTACGGAAACGACAACCTGTTAATGGGAGTTAAGCAGGGCGGTCAGTTTGCCGACGAGGTTGTGGCACGGGTTATGCTTAACCCATGGGGGCGGCGGCTTTTCCGCCCGATGCCTCTATCTTTACCACTGGTTTTCAGCGGCGACAAGGAAATTCAGGGGCAACGATAAAAAAACTTCCGGGTTGATGATAATCTATCAACCTGATGATTTTTATTGCTTTTTTAAAGACAAAAACCAACGAATACGACCATCTTGCTCCAGCCTGCGCCGGTCGATGGGAAGCGGCGGCACCATCGCCCTTTTCGGAGCACCGGGCACCAAAATGAGGCAGACAGCAACAGCCGTCAGGCATGTCGACCTTTTCTAAAACTAAACCGACTATGTTAAAGCGGGCCCGCGATCGTCGATCGTGCAACGAGGGTGTTAAAGGGAGACCGTGCTGATGGGGTCGAATCGGGCGTGGTTTTTCCGCCCGACGGAGCGCCCCACAGCGCGGTAGGCCCGCGATCGTCGATCGTGCAACGAAGATGTTAAAGGGAGACCGTGCTGATGGGGTCGAATCGGGCGTGGTTTTTCCGCCCGACGGAGCGCCCCACAGCGCGGTAGGCCCGCGATCGTCGATCGTGCAACGAGGGTGTTAAAGGGAGACCGTGCTGATGGGGTCGAATCGGGCGTGGTTTTTCCGCCCGACGGAGCGCCCCACAGCGCGGTAGGCCCGCGATCGTCGATCGTGCAACGAAGATGTTAAAGGGAGACCGTGCTGATGGGGTCGAATCGGGCGTGGTTTTTCCGCCCGACGGAGCACCACATGGCACGCTAGGCCCGCTATCACCGATTGTGCAGCGAGTCCTTAGAAGTCAGACACCCGATCTATCCGCCCCGCGCCTAAGAACCACCCCCGCCGGTTTGCCGCGCCAGGCATGCCATCAGCACGTTAAACGCCGGTTCGATAGCAGCTTCATCCACGCAGGCATAGCCCAGCAACAGGCCCTTTTTACGCTGCGACGTCAGGTAATAGGTGGAAAGCGGCCGCACATAAATTCCTTGCTGACCCGCGTCCCGTGTCAGGCGCTCGTCATCCACCTCCTCCGGCAGCGACATCACCAAATGCAGGCCGGCGTTACTGTCGTCCCGCAGCGCATCTTCCCCCAGATGCTGCAGGATCAGTCGGCTCAGTACATTGCGCCGTTTGCCGTACAGCAGCCGCATACGGCGGATATGGGAGGCATAATGCCCTTCGGCGATAAACTGCGCCAACACCAGTTGGGTAATCCAGTGCCCGCCGCGATACAGCTCAGCATGGGCCACGCGCATGGGTCCGGCCAGGGCGGCGGGCAGCACCATATAACTGATGCGCAGCCCCGGATAAAGGGTTTTGCTAAAGGTACCGATATAAATGACCGGCGCCTGCGGCGTCAGGCTTTGCAAGGCCGGAATGGGATTGCCGGAGTAACGGAATTCACTGTCGTAATCGTCCTCCACCACCCAGGCGCCGCACTCCTGCGCCAGTGCCAGCAGACGCTGGCGCCGGGTAAGACTCATGACCGCCCCGGTGGGATATTGATGTGACGGCGTCACGCATATCAGGCGCGGCGCGTTGTCCCCCACCGGGGTTTCCGGGAGGTTAATACCCTGATTATCCACGGTAACGGGGACGACCTCGACGCCATTGACGGTCAGCACATTGCGTAATCCCCAATAGCAGGGCTCTTCAATCCAGGCGCGATCGCCAGGATTGCACAGCATCTTCGCCAGTAAATCCATGGCCTGATGGGTGCCCTCCGTGATAATGATTTGCCGCGCCTCGCAGTTTACCGAACGGGCCACCCGCAGATAATCCACCAGCGCCAGTTGCAGCTCCGGGCTGCCCCCCATGCGCGAGTAAGTCAGATAATCCGGCTTGATGCGCCTGATAAGCCGCGAGTGAATGCGCCGCCACAGCCCGTGGGGAAAATTGGACACGTCCGGCACCCCCGGCATAAACGCTCCCCACTGGTGCGGCGACGCACCGGTTTTTGCCAGCAGATACGCTCCTCTTTGTGAAAATTCATCCTCAGCGAGGCGCTGGGAGGCCGGCGGCTGCTCGTTAACCGGCGTCATGGCGCCGTCGGGCATATGATCGGTGACAAAGGTTCCGCTGCCGGCGCGGGTAAAGGTATAGCCCTCCGCCAGCAACTGTTCATAGGCGGTACTTATGGTATTGCGGGACAGCGACAGCGCCCCCGCCAAATCGCGCGTCGGGGGCAAACGGCTGCCGGCGCCGATAACACCCTCCAGAATAGCCAGGCGGATACAGTCGTATAAACGGCGGTGCAGCGGGCCTTGGTTATGGGCGGACAAGCGTTGCAGCAGCATATCGGTAAGAAGCGATCGCAATTGGCACCTTCATTTTTTCAGAACTGGCTCTGGATTATAGAGCCACAACGGGGATTAATAGCAATCGGGAGTTAGGTCAGGGTCTGTGTTCAGCATTTTATGCCGCATCATATCGGGAGTCATCGCAGCATGAACAATAGTGAAATGAATCAACGTCGTCTGTCTGCCACGCCGCGCGGCGTGGGGGTTATGTGTGATTTTTATGCCGCCCGTGCGGAAAACGCCACGCTGTGGGACATTGAAGACAGAGCATTCACTGATTTCGCCGCCGGCATCGCGGTACTGAATACCGGCCACCGCCATCCGAAAATTGTCGCCGCCATCAAGGCTCAGCTGGATCTTTTCACCCATACCGCCTACCAAATCGTCCCTTATGGCAACTACGTGACCCTGGCGGAAAAACTTAACGCCATCGTTCCGGTAGCCGGGCCGGTGAAGAGTACGTTATTCAGCACCGGCGCAGAAGCGGTGGAAAATGCGGTCAAGATAGCCCGCGCCTATACCAACCGTCCCGGCATCATCACCTTCGGCGGCGCCTTTCACGGCCGTACGCTGTTGACCCTGGCCCTCACCGGCAAAGTAGCCCCCTACAAACTGGGGTTCGGCCCGCTGCCGGGACAAATTTTTCATGCCCGCTATCCCAATGCCCTGCACGGCGTCTCCGTTGAACAGGCCATCCAAAGCATCGACTCGCTGTTCCACACCGATATCCCGGCGGATCAGGTTGCGGCCATTCTGTTTGAACCCATTCAGGGGGAAGGCGGTTTTAACGTCGCGCCGCCGGAATTTATCATCGCCTTGCGCAAGCTTTGCGACCAGCACGGCATATTGCTGATTGCCGATGAAGTGCAAAGCGGGTTTGCCCGCACCGGCAAAATGTTCGCCATGGAGTACTGTCCGCAGGTGAAGGTGGATCTGATCACCCTGGCCAAAAGCCTGGGGGGCGGTATTCCCATTTCCGCCGTGGCCGGCCGCGCCGAGGTGATGGATGCCCCCGCGCCGGGCGGACTGGGGGGCACCTATGCCGGTAACCCGTTGGCGGTGGCTTCCGCCCTGGCGGTGCTGGCGGTGATTGAAGAAGAACAGCTTTGCGCCCGCGCCCGGCGCCTGGGGGCCCATTTGATGGAAACCCTGGACAAGGCCCGGGTATCCTGCCCGGCCATCTCCGCGGTGCGCGGTCAGGGATCCATGGTGGCGGTGGAGTTCGCCGATCCCGCCACCGGCGAGCCCGATCCGGTCTTTACCAAGAAGATCCAGCGCCAGGCCCTGGAACAGGGACTGCTGCTGCTGACCTGCGGCGTTCATTACAACGTCATTCGTTTCCTGTATCCGCTCACCATCCCCGATGACCAGTTCACCGCGGCGCTGGACCTGCTGAGCCGGCTGCTTAAATCATAAAAAGACCGAGGAAGACCAAGACTATGCAGCTTAATGACCCGACATTGTTTCGCCATCAGGCCCTGATTAACGGCGAATGGTGCGACGGCGACCACGGCGCCCTGGAAGGCGTGACCAATCCGGCCACCGGTGAGCGGCTGGCGGAGGTGGCGCAAGTGAGCGCCGCACAGACCGATGCCGCCATTCGCGCCGCCGCCAATGCCCTGGTTTCATGGCGCGGACTGACCGGCAAACAGCGGGGGGTGGTCTTGCAAAAATGGGCCGCCCTGATTGAACGGCATCAGGAGGATCTGGCGGCTATCCTGACGGCGGAACAGGGCAAACCCCTGGCGGAGGCCCGCGGCGAAATCGCTTACGCCAACAGCTTCATCACCTGGTTCGCCGAGGAAGCCAAACGGGTGGAAGGAACGGTACTGCAATCACCGCAGGCCCATCAACGCTTGCTGGTGATTAAACAGGCCATCGGCGTGACCGCCGCCATCACGCCGTGGAATTTCCCGGCGGCGATGATCACCCGCAAGGTTGCGCCGGCGCTGGCCGCCGGTTGCACCATGATTGTCAAGCCCGCCGAACAAACCCCGCTCACCGCCTTGGCGTTGGCGGAACTGGCGCAACGGGCCGGTATCCCCGCTGGCGTTTTGCAGGTGGTGACCGGACCGGCGCCGGCTGTGGGCAAAGTGCTGTGCGACAGCCCGGTGGTGCGCAAGCTCAGCTTTACCGGTTCCACGGAAATAGGGCGTTTGTTAATGGCCCAATGCGCCCCCTCCGTCAAAAAGCTCTCCCTGGAGCTGGGGGGCAACGCGCCGGTCATCGTGTTTGACGATGCCGATCTGGACAGCGCGGTGGCCGGCATCATGGCGTCGAAATTCCGTAACAGCGGGCAGACCTGCGTTTGCGCCAACCGTATCTACGTTCAGCGCGGTATTTACCCGGCGCTGGTCGCCCGGCTGGTGGCAAGCGTGGAGGCCCTGTCGGTGGGCAACGGTACTCTGGCGGGTGTTACACAGGGTCCGTTGATTGACCAGGACGCCGTCGGCAAAGTCCGTGCCCATATCGACGACGCCCTGAGCCAGGGGGCTACGCTGCTCACCGGTGGACGGCCGCACGCCCTGGGGGGCACCTTTTTCCAGCCCACGGTTATCGGCGATGTCACTCCGTCCATGCGTTTCGCCCGGGAAGAGACCTTCGGCCCGGTGGCGCCGTTATTTCCCTTCGACGATGAAGAGCAGGCGGTGGCCATGGCCAACGATACCGAATTTGGTTTGGCCGCCTATGTCTTTACACGCGATGCCGCCCGCCAATGGCGGGTGCCGGAAGCGCTGGAATACGGCATGGTGGGCATCAACACCGGCCTGATTTCAAACGAGGTGGCGCCGTTTGGCGGCGTGAAACAATCCGGTCTCGGACGGGAAGGATCCCGATTCGGCATTGATGAATATCTGGAAATGAAATACCTGTGCCTGGATCTTTCCCCGGCGCGGTGAAATAGGGCCGGCGACCGGGGGATTATCCCGTTTGCCGGCCTTTGATCGGTTGCATCCCTAAGGTGCAACCCGGTACGGAATTGCACAGGTTTGACGCACTAAATGTAGGGTTATTCAGCATTACCTCCTCGATTTTCCACCCCAGTGGCCCCCTTCGATAGTTTGCCAAAGTGGCACGAAAGATGCTTGATGTATGATGCATCATTTATCCAGGTAATGCGCCCGGCCGATGATGACGAACCATTAAACACATAAACCTTTTCTGCTCACTTTGTTGGCTGAAATTATAGGGGTAGGGTATGTTCAAAAAATTAGCGGTTACCGCACTTCTCGTTGGATTGGCTTGCCAGGCGCAGGCCGAATCGCTGACGGTCATTTCGTTCGGCGGCCAGAATAAGGATGCCCAGGACAAGGCGTTCTATCAGCCGTTCAGCGCGGCCGGAAAAGGCACCATCGACGCGGGGGAATATAACGGCGAAATGGCCAAGATCCGCGCCATGGTACAAACCGGCCAGGTCAGCTGGGACGTGGTGGAAGTGGAGGGGCCGGAGCTGCGCCGCGGCTGCGACGAAGGGCTGTTCGAACCTCTGGACTGGTCCAAGCTGGGGGATAAAAGCGAATACGTCAACGGTGCCGCCAGCGAATGCGGCGCCGGGATTTTCCTGTGGTCCACCGTCCTGACCTATGACGCGCAAAAACTGAAAAAAGCCCCCACCAGCTGGGCTGATTTCTGGAATGTCAAAGATTTTCCCGGTAAACGCGCGTTGCGCAAGAGCGCCAAATTCACCTTGGAAATCGCTTTGTTGGCGGATGGCGTAAGACGCGAAGATGTCTACTCCCAGCTGGCCACCAAAGTGGGGGTGGATCGCGCCTTTAGAAAACTCGATGAAATCAAACCGCAAATCCAGTGGTGGGAATCCGGCGCGCAGCCCTTGCAATGGCTGGTTTCCGGCGATGTGGTCATGACTTCCGCCTATAACGGCCGCGTTGCGGCAGCGGACAAGGAAGGGCACGATTTCCAGATGGTCTGGGATGACAGCCTGTACGATCTTGATAGCTGGGCGGTAGTGAAGGGTTCCCAACACAAAGCCCTGGCGGAACAATTTATCGCTTTTGCCAACCTGCCGGAAAACCAAAAGGTGTTCGCGGAAAATATCCCTTATGGCCCCACCAATAAAAAGACCATCAGTCTGATTGATCCGGCCATCGCCAAAGGCCTGCCCACCGCCCCTGATAATCTGGTGAACGCCCTGCCGGTGGATACCCAGTTCTGGATCGATCACGGTGAAGAGCTGGAACAGCGGTTCAACGCCTGGGCAGCGAAGTAACCAGGATTTCGCCATGCAAACCGGAGAAAAAGCAATGACAGCCACTGAAATTGTCGCGGCGGGCCAACAGCCCGCCGGCGCGGAAGGCGCCGCTACGCTCAAACAGCAACTGCACCGGTCGCAGCGGGTTTACAAGCGGCGCACCTGGATGCTGGTGGCGCCTTTGCTGGCGTTTATCCTCATTATTTTTGTGGTGCCCATTGCCTCGATTCTGATAAACAGCGTGGCGAATCCGGAAATACGCGACGGCATGCCCGGAGTGACGGCGGCGCTCAAACGGTGGGACGGCGCCGGCGTACCGGATGAGAATACCTTCAGGGCGGTGGTCGTCGATCTGCGCAAGGCGCGGGCCGAGGGGCAGATAGCGTCGGTGGCGAAGCGCATGAGTTATGAAGATTCGGCTTACCGGGGACTGATTATGCGCACCCTGCACGCCGCGCCACAGAACGATGCCGCCCCGGGCACCCGCGAGGCGTTAATCGGCGCGCTGCCGCTGTGGGGTGAAAACGCCACCTGGCGGTCGCTGCAACGGGCGTCGCGCCCTTTTACCAGCTATTACCTGTTGGCGGTTTTCGACCGCAAAGTGGATCCGCAGACCGGTAATATCGTCAAGCTGGCCGATACCGATGCGCTGTTCGTCAACGTGCTGTTTCGCACGCTGCTGATGGCGGCGGTGGTAACGCTGTTTTGCGTGGCCCTGGGGTATCCGCTGGCCTATTGGCTGTCCAAGCAGCCGGCCGGCCGCGCCAATCTGCTGATGATTATGGTGCTGCTGCCGTTCTGGACGTCACTGATAGTCCGTACCGCCAGCTGGATAGTGCTGTTGCAATCCGGCGGCCTGATCAACGGCGCCTTATTGCATACCGGGATCATCGATAAACCGCTGGTGCTGGTGTTTAACCGCGTCGGCGTGTATATCGCCATGACCCATATTTTATTACCCTTCATCGTGCTGCCGCTGTATGCGGTGATGAAGGGTATTTCGCCCAATTACCTGCGCGCGGCCATCTCCCTCGGCGCGCATCCCTTTATCGCCTTCTGGCGGGTCTATGTACCGCAAACCTATGCCGGACTGGCGGCGGGGGGATTGCTGGTGTTCATCATGGCCATCGGCTATTACATCACCCCCGCGCTGCTGGGGGGACCCGGGGATCAAATGCTGAGCTACTTCGTGGCGTTCTTCACCAATACCACCATGAACTGGGGGATGGCGGCTGCGCTGGGCAGCCAGTTGCTGGTTATCGTTTTGCTACTGTATATCGTTTATATCCGGGTGACACGGACCCAGGCGGAACTCGCCGCCCACTGAGAGAGGAGACGACAATGGTCAGGCAACAGGGCACGTTGTTAATGCGGTTATGGGACGGGCTGTTTAATCTGTACGGTGCGGCGGTGCTGCTTTTTCTGGTGGTGCCGGTGCTGATTATCGTACCGTTGTCATTTAATGCCGGTTCCTTTTTAAGCTATCCGTTAAACGGTTTTTCGCTGCGCTGGTACCAGGCGTTTTTTCACTCCCGCGAATGGCTGGGGGCCTTGGGCAACAGCCTGCTGATTGCGCCGCTGGCCACTTTGCTGGCCACCGTGCTGGGGGTTCTGGCCTCGGTGGGACTGGTGCGCGGCGAGTTTCGCGGCAAGTCGCTGGTATTGGCGGTCATTATCTCGCCGATGATTGCCCCGGTGGTGATTGTGGCGGTGGGGATGTTTTTCTTTTTCGCCCGCATAAATCTCCTTAACAGCTACCTGGGCCTGGTGCTGGCCCATGCCATGCTGGGGGTGCCGTTTGTGGTGATTACCGTGACGGCGGTGTTGAAGAACTACGACCTTAATTTAACCCGTGCGGCCGCCAGCCTCGGCGCGCCGCCCTGGCAGGCGTTCAGGCGGGTGACCTTGCCGCTGATTGCCCCCGGCGTATTCTCCGGCGCGCTGTTCGCCTTTGCCGCCTCGTTTGACGAAGTGGTGGTCACGCTGTTTCTGGCCAGCCCATCCCAGCGGACGCTGCCCATTCAAATGTTCGCCGGCATCCGGGAAAACCTCGATCCCACCATCGCCGCCGCCGCGTCGCTCATGGTGGGCGCCGCGCTGATATTACTGCTGGTGATGGAAATGCTGCGCCGCCGGTCGTCCCGTATCCGTGGGAATGCCGGTTAGTGTATAGTTGATGCATCAAGTATCACACCGAGGTGAAGGTTATGGAGCAGAAAACCCTGTTGTTGACCGGGGCCAGCCGCGGGATAGGCCACGCCACCGTCAAATATTTTTATGGGGCGGGGTGGCGGATTTTTACCGCCTCCCGTCAGAGCTGGGTGGAGGAGTGTCCCTGGGCGGAGAAAATGCTCAACCATATCCATCTGGATCTGGAGGACATCGCCGGGGTTGAAGCGGCGATGCCGCTGCTAAAGGAGAAGCTGGGAGGACGCCTGGACGCGCTGGTGAATAATGCCGGTATTTCCCCCAAAGCGGAAGACGGCGGCCGTCTCGGCGTGCGAGAAACCGCCTACGCCACCTGGTTGCAGGTGTTCAACGTCAATCTATTTTCCACCGCCCTGTTGGCTAACGGCCTGTTCGACGAGCTTAACGCCGCCCAGGGCAGCATTATCAACGTCACCTCCATTGCCGGCACCCGGGTCCATCCTTTCGCCGGCGTGGCCTATGCGACTTCCAAAGCGGCCTTATCCGCCCTGACCCGGGAGATGGCCTATGATTTCGGCCGGCACGGCATTCGCGTCAACGCCATCGCGCCGGGAGAAATCGATACGTCCATTCTGTCTGCCGGCACCCAGGACATTATTGAACGCCAGGTGCCGCTACAGCGTCTGGGCAAACCCGATGAAGTGGCTTCGCTTATCTATTTCCTGTGCACTCAGGGCGCCTCGTATGTCAACGGCGCGGAGATACCGGTCAACGGCGGCCAGCATGTCTGAATTCCGCGCGCCCAGGGCGCCTTTTATGTCAAGAAGGCAAAAATGTCGGTGAACGGCGGCCGGCATGTCTGAGCCGGTCGTCGATGCCGGCCTTTTGTCCAGCGATGCGCCGGTGGTTAATGGCGAGGATGCGCGCCGGGCGGCGCGGGAACTGTATGGCCTTGACGCCGTCGCCACGGCATTGGCGGGGGAGCGGGACGCCAATTTTCAGCTGACGGCGGATAGCCGACCGCGCCGGATGGTGAAGCTTATTAATACAGCGCTAGACAGGCCGCGTCCGATGGTAAAATTTACCCTTCCGGCGGAAGACCGTCCCCGCTGGATGCTGAAATTTATTAATCCGGCGGAAAGCCTGGCGGAGAGTAATTTTCAGGACGCATTATTACGCCATGTTGCCCGTAGAGCACCCGGCCTGCCGGTGCCGCGCCTGATAGAGGCCTTACAGCCGGGTGAGGGGCCGTTCTGCTCGGTGGACGGCAGGCCGCTGCGGGTCCGGCTGGTGACCTGGCTGGCGGGAACGCCGCTGCATCAGGTGACGGCGTCACCTATGGTGCTGAACTCACTGGGTTGTGGTCTGGCCCGTCTCGATTTGGCCCTGGCGGAATTTCATCATCCGGCGGCCAAGCGGTCGCTGTTATGGAACAGCAGCGATCCGGGCCGGGTACGGCCTTATCTGGCGGGAATCAAGGAACCGGCGCAACGCCGGCTGCTGGGGGACATCCTGGACCGGTTTGAGGAGCGGGTGCCGCTGCGTCTGGCGGCGCTGCGTCATCAGGTTATCCACAATGATTTTAATCCCCACAATGTCCTGTTAAACCTAGGCGCATCCGATTTGGGGGGAATTATTGATTTCGGCGACGCGCTGTATGCGCCCCTGGTGAATGAACTGGCCACCGCACTGGCCTATCAGGTGAGCGAAGGAGACGATGTTCTGGCCCGAATGCCGCCGTTTGTCGCCGGCTATCACCAACTGTTGCCCCTGTCCGATGAAGAAATCCATCTGCTGCCGATGCTTATCGCCGCCCGTTTGGCCCTGTCGGTTATCCTCACCCAATGGCGGGCGCGGCGCTATCCGGCAAACCGCGCTTATATCCTGCGCCATATGGCGCGGGCCTGGGACGGTGTGCAAAAATTATGGTCGTTAAGCCCGGATGAAATTGCCCACCGGCTGGGCGAGGCGCGTTTCATTAAATGACGGACGCGTCATTTTAGAAAAGGTAAAGCTATGGATAACAATAAAGTGACGACGTCACAAGAACTGCTGGCGCGGCGGGAGAGGGTGCTAGGGGCCAATTATCGTCTGTTCTATCAGGAGCCGGTGCGGGTGGCGCGGGGAGAAGGGGTCTGGCTCTACGACGAACAGGGCCGGCCCTATCTGGATTGCTATAACAACGTGGCGTCAATCGGCCATTGCCACCCGGCGGTAGTGGCGGCTATCGCCGAGCAAAGCGCCCGCTTGAATACCCATACCCGTTATCTGAATGACGCCATCGTGGATTTCGCCGAGGATTTTCTGCGGGAGTTTCCCGATGAACTGGGTAATATTACTCTCACCTGCAGCGGCAGCGAGGCCAACGATTTGGCCCTGCGCATCGCCCGCTTCGTCACCGGCGGCAGCGGCGTGCTGGTAACCCGCTGGGCCTATCACGGTGTAACCGCCGCGGTGGCGGAGCTTTCCCCCGCGCTGGGGGACGGCGTGGCCCGCGGCCCCTCGACGGTGTTCATCGATGCCCCTGACAGCTATCGCCGGGGAACAACCTTTGCCGACACTGTGGCTGAAGCCTTGCGGGAGATGCGGCAGCGGGGCATCAGGCCGGCCGCCTTGCTGGTGGACACCATTTTCTCCAGCGACGGGATATTCCGAGCGTCCCCCGGCCAGCTGCAACAGGCGGTGGAACGGGTGCGCCGGGACGGCGGCCTGTTTATCGCCGACGAAGTGCAGGCGGGTTTCGGCCGCACCGGTAACGACATGTGGGGCTTTAGCCGCCACGGCGTCACGCCGGACATGGTCACCGTGGGCAAACCGATGGGGAACGGCCATCCGGTGGCGGGGGTCGTGGGACGACCGGCACTGTTCGATGCCTTCGGACGAAGCCAACGTTATTTCAATACCTTCGGCGGCAACCCGGTTTCCGCCCGGGCCGCACATGCGGTGCTAAAGGTGATCCGAGAAGAAAAGCTCGCGCAAAACGCCGCCCGGGTGGGGGATTATCTGGCGGCGGGACTGCGGCAACTGGCGACCCGCCACGCCGCCATCGGCGATATCCGCGCCTACGGATTGTTTATCGGCGTCGAGCTGGTGCTCAGCCCGCAAACCAAGGCCCCGGCGGTGGAATTGGCCCTCAAGGTGGTGAATATGCTGCGCGGGCGGCGGATTTTGCTAAGCACCACCGGTCCCCGGGCCAATATTCTCAAAATCCGGCCGCCGCTGGTGTTTCAACCGGAACACGCCGATCTGTTTCTCGAACAGTTGAGTCAGGTATTGGCGCAGTGCGGAGCGTGACCGCCGTTTAAAGCGCGGGGCGGTTTTGCGCAATAAACGCCAGCAGCGTATCGTGACTGTCCATAATATCCTGCCGGATGGCGGATGCCGCGGCGGCGCAGTCCTGGCGGCGCAACGCCGCCAGCAACGCCTGATGATGCCCCACCGCCATTTGCGGGGAGAGCTGCATATAGGCCTGGGCTATCAGCGGACCGATGCGCATCCAAAGCCGGTCGATAAAACTGCTTAATAACGGCATTTCGGCGCTGTGGGCCACCAGTAAATGAAATTCGCTGTTCAGACGCAGCGCGTTGGCCAGATCTTCTTCAGTTATGGCGCGGATATTGCGGCGGATATTCACCGTCAATTGCTGGAGAACGGCGGGGGAGATATGCTGCGCCGCCCGCTGCGCGCCCAATCCTTCCAGGTCCAGCCTCAGGGTGCGAATTTCCATATATTGCTCCTGGGTAAGAGAAGGAACGCGGATATCCTTCGGCGTGCGCATTTCCAGCGCATCTTCCTTTGCCAATTGCAAAATCGCATCCCTGACCGGTGTGACGCTGGTCCCCACCTGAGAGGCCAGTTCCCGGATACGCAGACGTTCATCGGGCTTAAGCTGGCCGGTTATTAATGCCTGACGTAACGTGGCATACACGCTGGAACCCAGATAGGAATGCTCAATTGGACCTGGTTGATAACTCACCTGCTCACCTGTATCAAAGCCGCGGGAACGGCAAAAGAAATTCAGTGCATCGAATATACAACATGATGCGTCAAATGAAAGCCGGCCGCTCCGGCCGAGGTTAAAAACAGCCGGTTCATCTTTTCCGGCGGCACGCCTGCGCCGGCTGATTTTCACCCTGACAGAGCAGGTGCTACTCTATTGCAACCATATTCATTTATCATTAAAGGGCTTAGCATGCCAACGTAAACCCGCTGTGCCGTCGGAAAGCACTCTTGCGATGCCCCGCGCCGCAGCGGCTCAACCATCATAATACGGGGAATTATCATCGATGAAAGCCATTGTTTATACCCGCAACGGGTTACCTATTGAGGATCCGCAATCCCTGTTCGATACCGACCTGCCGAAGCCCACGCCGGGGCCGCGGGACTTGCTGGTGGCGGTTAAAGCCGTTTCCGTCAATCCGGTGGACACCAAGGTCAGGGCCAGAGCGGCGGTTACCGAGCCACGGGTGCTGGGCTGGGATGTGGCCGGTGTCGTTACCGAGGTCGGCCCGCAGGTCACCCTGTTCAAACCCGGAGACGAGGTCTTTTATGCCGGCGCCATCACCCGGCCGGGATGCTACAGTGAATTTCACCTGGTGGACGAACGCATTGTCGGGCATAAACCCGTCAGCCTCGGTTTTGCCGATGCCGCCGCGCTGCCGCTGACCTCGGTTACCGCCGGGGAACTTTTGTTCGAACGTCTGGGCGTCAAGGAAAAGGGCGGCGAAAATGATATTCTGCTGATTATCGGCGCCGGCGGCGGAGTAGGCTCCATCCTTACGCAGCTGGCCCGGCAGTTAACCGCCATGACCATCGTCGGCACGGCGTCGCGGCCGGAAACCCGTGACTGGGTCTCCTCCCTGGGCGCCCACCATGTCATCGATCACAGCCGGAATCTGGTTGAGCAATTGAACACCCTGGGTATAAAAAACGTGACTCATGTCGCCAGCCTGACCCACACCGACAGCTATTACCCACAGCTTATCGACGCGTTGGTGCCCCAAGGACGCCTGGCGCTGATAGATGATCCCGCCACCCTCGACGCCATGCCGCTGAAGGCGAAAAGCCTGTCGCTGCACTGGGAATTGATGTTCACCCGCTCCACCTTCCAGACCGCCGATATGATAGAGCAACACCATTTGCTGGAGCGCATCTCCTCCCTGGTGGACCAGGGCACGTTGAAGACTACCCTGGGCCAGCACTTCGGTGTGATTAACGCCGCCAATCTGCGGCGGGCCCATGCGTTGATCGAAAGCGGCAAATCTCGCGGCAAACTGGTGCTGGAAGGTTTTTAACCCGCCGTTCTTGCTTATAATGCCCTGGGACGTTATGATTGAGTGAATACTCATTTAATAGCCCTGACGCATTATTCCCATGGCCAGACCCAAAAGTGAAGACAAACGCCAGGCCATCCTGGCGTCTGCCATAGCCATATTCGCCGCCCACGGGCTGGGGGCGGCCACGGCGAAAATCGCCCGCCGGGCCGTGGTTTCCGAAGGCACGCTGTTTAATTACTTCAGCAATAAAGACGAATTGCTTAACGCGTTATATCTGGTGCTGAAAGCCGAATTAAGCGAGATCATGTTGCCGGGGTACCCGGATAATCAGGACCTCAGAAGCAAGGCATTTCATATCTGGCGGCGTTATATCGATTGGGGCGTGGACCAGCCGGATAAGCGAAAATGCATGGCGCTGCTGAGTTTGTCCGATCGGGTCGGTGAACAAACGCGGGAGCGGGCGATGGCGGGATTTGCCGAGATCAATCAGGTGATTCACCACAGCGTGGCGGGGGGGGCGTTCTGCGGCCGTTCTCCGGACTTCGCGGGGGCTATCATGGGCGCCCTGGCGGAAACCACCATGGATTTTATCCAGCGGGAACGGGATAACGCCGAATTTTATACTTCAATGGGCTTCGACGCATTTTGGCGGGCCGTGGCCGGTTGATTTTCAATCCTTTTTTTGACCTTTCATTTTAACTCTTCATTTTTAACTGTTCATTTTTAACTGTTCATTTTTACTAAAGCTTTAATGAGTGATTACATACTCATTATGACATCGTCCTATAGGAGGATTTATGAGTCAAGTTTGGTTTATCACCGGCAGCGCCGCCGGATTGGGCCTTTCCATCACCGAAGCCGCGCTGGCGGCGGGACACAAGGTTATCGCCACCGCCCGAAAACCGGAAAGACTCGCCAATCTGGCGGCGGTTTACGGTGACCGGATCCTGCCGGTGGAGCTGGACGTAACGGATTCCGTTGCGGCGCAAAAGGCGGTGGCGGCCGGCATCGCCGCGTTCGGCAACATCGACGTGCTGGTAAATAACGCCGGTTACGGCCATTTGGCGCCCTTTGAACAAACCCAAGAGCAGGCGTTTCGCACGGAAGTGGACACCAATTTTTTCGGCGTGGTAAATGTCACTCGCGCGGTGCTGCCGTTTATGCGGGCGCGCCGCGCCGGCTATATATTCCAGGTATCATCGGTAGGGGGGCGCATGGGCATGCCGGGCATGAGCGCCTACCAATCCGCCAAATGGGCGGTGGGGGGATTTAGCGAAGTACTGGCCAAGGAAGTCAGTCCGTTGGGTATCCGGGTATGCTGCCTTGAGCCGGGCGGCATGAGCACCAACTGGGGCGAACGCGCCGGGCGGGATGTTCCGCCGATAATGCCTGAATACGAAGCATCCGTCGGCGCATTGCAGGTCTTTCTCCAACAATATCTCGGCCATGAAAACGGCGATCCGGCAAAAGTGGCTCAGGTCATCCTGGCTCTGGCCGGACATTCGGCTCTGCCGGAACATCTGCTGCTGGGCAGCGACGCCGTGCAGTATTGCGCCGGGGCCGAGCTGACGCGGCAGCAGGACGCCGAGCGCTGGATCAAGGTGAGCAATTATCCTGATAAGGGCAAAGAGATTCCCTTGGAACTGCCTTAAAATCGAGCTCGTCGTTAAAGCGCCCGGTGGGGACGGTTTACTCTTCAAGCATCCCGTCCCGCCTTTTTGACGCCGCGCAAGTTTGTCAGCAAGCCGCAGCGGCCGGTTTGCGATTTAGTGAGACCTGTCAAAGAAAGCGGGAGCGATCTCCGATACGTTAGCAACGTTATACTTGACCCGGGTCAAGTGTCGTTTGCGTGGTATATACCCGTCACACTTCAAGTTGCAGGGGCGTTGGGTTTCCTCGTTCACCCCAGTCACTTACCCAAGTAAGTTCCTGGGGATTCGCTGCGTTGCCGCCTTCCTGCAACTTGAATTATTTAGGGTAAAGATCGAGCCTCTGATGCACGAGTTCAATTTAGTCTTACTGCTGTTACAGCAGATGTGTGTATATCTGGTTATTGCTTACCTGCTGAGTAAAACGCCGCTGTTCATTCCCCTGATGCAAGTGACCGTCCGCCTTCCCCATAAGCTTTTATGCTATGTCATGTTCTCCATGTTTTGCATTATGGGCACCTATTTCGGCCTGCACATCCAGGATTCCATTGCCAACACCCGCGCCATCGGCGCGGTGCTGGGGGGCCTGCTGGGAGGGCCTCTGGTGGGCGTTCTGGTGGGATTGACCGGCGGTCTGCACCGTTACTCCCTGGGAGGAATGACCGCCGTCAGCTGCATGATTTCCACCGTGGTGGAGGGCTTGCTGGGAGGGTTGGCCCACCGGCTGCTCATCAGGCGCGGGCGTATCGACCGCCTGTTTAATCCCATTACCGCCGCCGGCGTGACCATCACGGCGGAAATCCTGCAGATGCTGATTATTCTGGCGGTGGCCCGCCCTTACGATGAGGCCCTGCGCCTGGTAAAAAGCATCGCCCTGCCGATGATAGTCACCAACAGCGTCGGCGCGGCGATGTTTATGCGCATCCTCCTGGATCGCCGGGCAATGTTCGAAAAATACACCTCGGCGTTTTCCGCCCGCGCGTTAAAAATCGCCATCAGTACCGAAGGTTTTTTGCGCCAGGGCTTCAACCAGGAAAACAGCATGAAGGTGGCCCAGGTGATTTACCAGGAGCTGGATATCGGAGCGGTGGCCATTACCGACCGGGAAAAGCTTCTGGCGTTCATCGGCATCGGCGATGACCACCATCTGCCGGGAACGCCCATCGCCTCGGCCCATTCCCGCCGGGCTATCGATAATAACGAAGTGGTCTATGCCGATGGCAACGAAACACCCTATCAATGCTCATTGCAGCGCAACTGCAAGCTGGGATCGACGCTGGTTATTCCGCTGCGGGGCGAAAACGAACAGGTGATTGGCACCATCAAACTCTACGAAGCCAAGAACCGCCTGTTCAGCTCCATTAACCGCACCCTGGGGGAAGGCATCGCCAGCCTGCTGTCGGCCCAGATACTCGCCGGCCAGTATGAACGGCACAAGCTGCTGCTGACGCAATCGGAAATCAAACTACTGCATGCCCAGGTCAATCCCCATTTTTTATTCAACGCCCTCAATACCCTGGTGGCGGTGATTCGCCGCGACAGCTCCCAGGCCGGACAACTGGTGCAGAATCTCTCCACCTTCTTTCGCAAAAACCTTAAACGATCGGAAGAGGTGGTGACCCTGGCGGACGAAATCGAGCATGTCACGGCTTACCTGGAAATCGAAAAAGCCCGTTTTCAGGATCGCCTGCAAATTCGCTTCGAGCTGCCGCAGCCGCTGCTGAGCCTGCGGCTGCCCGCGTTTTCCCTGCAACCCATCGTTGAAAACGCCATCAAACACGGCACCTCCCATTTGCTGGGGCCGGGCATCATTACCCTGCGGGCGCAACAACTGGAAAACCACCTGGTGCTGAGCATCGAGGACAATGCCGGCCTGTATCGGCTGACGCCGGGCAATACCGGGTTGGGCATGAACCTGGTGGATAAACGCATTCGCGTGCGTTACGGCGACGATTATGGCGTCAGCGTAGAATACGAACCGGAACATTTCACCCGTATCATCTTAAGCCTGCCGCTGGAGGACCACGCCTTATGCTGATCTGGAGCCTGCCGCTGGAGGAGCATGCCTTATGCTGACCGTGCTGATTGTGGACGACGAACCCCTGGCCCGGGACAATCTGCGGGTACTGCTAGAGCAGGACCCGCGGGTTTCGGTGATCGGCGAATGCGCCAATGCGGTGGAAGCCATCGGCGCGGTGCATCGGCAGCATCCCGACGTGATATTTCTCGATATTCAGATGCCGCGCATCAGCGGACTGGAAATGGTGGGTATGATTGACCCGGCCTGCATGCCCTATATCGTATTTCTCACCGCTTACGACGAGTACGCGGTAAGGGCTTTTGAAGAGCATGCCTTTGATTACCTGCTTAAACCCATCGAGGCGCCAAGACTGACGAAGACCCTGAATCGACTGCACGAGGCGCGCCCCGAACAGAACCTGCGGGCTCTGGAGGGTGAGGAAACCGGTCTGCAATATATTCCCTGCACCGGCCATAGCCGCATCTATCTGTTGAAAACCGACGAGGTGATTTTCGCCAGCTCCCGCCTGAGCGGCGTGTTTGTCACAGGCTTGGAAGGGGGAGAATGCTTTACCGAACTGACGCTGAAAACCCTCGAAAGCCGCACGCCGATGGTGCGCTGCCATCGCCAGTTCCTGGTGAATATGGCGCATTTGCGGGAAATCCGCCTGGAAGAGAGCGGCCAGGGGGAAATTGCCCTTAGCAATGGCTATTCCGTGCCGGTCAGCCGCCGCTATCTGAAATCCCTTAAACAGCTGCTGGGCCTGAAAGGCTAGTCCCAAAAAAACGAGGGAATCTCCGGCGAGGGCAACCCTACCAGGCTGTTTCGCCCTCGGTGTCCGCCGTCCCGGTAAGTTTTGCCCGAAGCGGGCCCGCCCTGATATTGCTTGCTCGTCTTACTGCCTGAAGTCGCTGTGCAGTCTCGCTGTAAGCCTGACCTTCTCAGGTCAACGCCGCCCAAAGGAGCGAAAGACCGGAGCACAACAGCAACGCGTCGAGAAGAAATTCAAACGAACGAACGCTTAGACGCAGCACCACGGCCTTTCCGGCAAACGAGCCGGCCATCACCGATGCCCCGATAATGAGGCCCTGCCAGAGCGCGGCGGGTGGAAGCGCGCCCAACTGCCGGAAGGTCACCACTTTGCTGACCATCAGGGTAAGCGAACTGGCGGCCTCCGTTGAAAGAAACGCGCCCTTCAGCAAGCCATAGGCGGTAAAGGCCGGCACACTGAGCGGCCCGGTTGAAAGCACTATGCCGGTGATGTAACCGATAACCGCACCCGCCACTGCCAACTGCCATAGCCGGATGTGGAGGCGACGCGCATGAAGCCAGCGCCGGGTCGGGATCATGACAAGAAAAAAGGCGCCGAGCGCGATGTTAACCCAATGCGAAGGCAGGACCAACAATGTGCGCGCACCGAGCGCGGCCGCCGGCACACCGGGAATGGAGTAGGCGAGGAATGCCCGCCAATCGATTTCTCGCCACCACGCCACGGCTTTCGCGATGTTCGACATCAGGGCCGCCACCGCCATAATCGGTATCGCCTGCTTTGGCCCGTACTGGTACACCAAAACGGGAAGCAGCATGATAGACGAACCGGTTCCGATGATGCCGCTAAGGGCGCCGGCCGCAAGGCCCACAATCAGGACAAAGAGATACGCCACACTGATTATTCCAAGGTTAGGAGAGACGGCCCAGACCCTTATTCCTTGCGCAGTTCCGTGCGCAGAAGGGAAAGAGAGGATAGCGTACACAGGGTCAATAGAATAGATATCTGAACATATTTTATGCAGTATTCAACAGTCTCTAACGCCGGTCACCTTTCGATCCCTCCCCGGGATCAATAAAAAATGCCACTCTGGCGGCATATGGCGTCAACTCCCTTAATGTGCTCCCGCGCAGGATCGGGCAAATATCAGAGAGATTTGCACAGGGAAAATCCTGGGGTCTGCTGCATAATTCAATGAGTCGCTTTTTATACGGCAGCGCCATTCTATGGCCCGAAGCGTTAAGACGTTTCGTCTATCACATGAGGATTTTCCAATGCGCTACAAAAAATTCGGTAACACCGGTCTGTTTGTTTCGGAACTGTGCCTGGGTACCATGACCTTTGGCGGCGAAGGGGGCATGTGGGGTAAAATCGGCAACCTCCAGCAAGGGGAGGTGGATAAACTGGTGGGTCATGCCCTGGACAACGGCATCAATTTCCTGGATACCGCCAACGTCTATTCCGAGGGGCGCTCGGAAATCATGACCGGCCAGGCCCTGAAAAATCTTAAAGTGTCCCGTGAAAACGTGGTATTGGCCACCAAAGTCTTCGGCGAAACCGGCACCGGCGGCATCAATTCCCGCGGCTCTTCCCGCTTTCATATCATGGAATCGGTAAAGGCCAGTCTCGGCCGGCTACAGCTTGATCATATCGATTTGTATCAGCTGCACGGTTTTGATCCCGCCACCCCCATTGAAGAGACGCTGCGGGCCTTGGACGATTTGGTGCGGGAAGGGCATATCCGTTATGTCGGCGTATCCAATTGGGCCGCCTGGCAGATCATGAAAGCCCTGGGCATCTCAGAACGGCTCGGCCTGGCCCGGTTTGAATCCCTGCAGGCCTATTACACCGTGGCCGGACGGGATCTGGAACGTGAACTGGTGCCGCTGCTGCAAAGTGAAAACGTCGGGCTGATGGTATGGAGTCCCCTGGCCGGCGGCCTGCTGAGCGGCAAATACGGCCGCAATGTGCAGGCGGAAGAGGGCAGCCGGCGCGTCTCCTTTGATTTCCCGCCGGTTAACCAGGAGCGGGCTTATGACTGTATCGACGCCATGCGGGTTATCGCCGATCGCCACGGGGTATCTGTGGCGCAAATCGCCCTGGCCTGGCTGCTGCATCAGCCGGTGGTGTCCAGCGTGATTATCGGCGCCAAACGGCTGGAACAGCTGGAGGACAACCTGGCCGCCACCGGCATTACCCTCAGCGATGAGGAGCTGAGCGCCATTGAGCAGGTCAGCGCCTTGCCGGCGGAATATCCCGGCTGGATGCTGGAACGCCAGGGCGCACCCAGAAGACAACAATTAAGCGAAGGAGAATAATCCCTTCACCGGCACGGCCCAGATGTTGCTGGGCCGTGACACTAAGCACACATTATTATCCCGCGCCATTTTCGATATAAAGAGCCCTTGGATTGACTTTGTATACCATCAGATGGTCAAAACTGAAGGGTGCAACCCTGAGCGGGTAAGTCGGTTAGGCGGGCGCGGCGCACACTCATCACCACGAATGGCGCCGTTTAACGTCTACTCGCTTATAAAATGAACGCTGAACCACACAGGCGCGTGTTCGTCGCCCTTCATGCTATAGCAATCGTTGATCACCGCCCTAGACCGCTTCCACGCCATCCAAAAAGCTCGCCACGATTTGCCGGCTTTCTCCCAGATTACGCAGCTTCTCATCCAGCTTCTCCACCTCCTGCCGCAACGCCGCCCGAACTTCGTTGCAGGGGACAAAACGCGGCTGGTTGTCCAGAATGCAAGGCAACAGGATGCGGATGGTCTCGATCTTTAAACCTGCCGCACTGAGCATACGAATGCGCTGGGCAGCCTGTATTTGGGCGGCGCCATAGTCACGATAGCCCGATTCTGTTCGCACCGGCTGCAGCAACCCCTCCTGTTCGTAATAACGCAGCATCCGCTCGCTGACACCGGTACGTCTCGCCAACTCACCAATTTTCATTCTCTCCCCCTTCATTTTTTGCTTGACCTTAACAGCGCTGTCAAAGTTTAGCCTGAATTCCTCGTTTCAAAAAGCAGGGCTTAAGCTGATGGCAATTATTGAGATCGCAGGCGCACAGGTTTCCTATCAGGTAGACGGCCATGGACCCGGCCTGGTTTTCGTGCATGGAACCGGTGGGGATTCGCAAAGCAACTGGGGCCATTTGGTGGAACGTTTCTCCGGGCAGTGGACGGTGGTACGGCCCGACTATGCCGGTTCAGGCGCCACCGTGGACGATGGACAGCCACTCTCGCTGGCGGCCCTGGCCGCGCAGGTGGTGGGAGCGGCGAGAGCCGCGGGCGCGCTGCCGTTCCATCTGGTGGGATTCTCGCTGGGGGCAAGTATCGCCGCCTATATCGCCGCCGAGTATGCCGATGAAGTACGCTCCGTCGTGCTGCTGGCGGGATTTGCCTCAGGTGCGGACGGGCGTATGCAGCTGGAGTTCAGCCTGTGGCGAGGCCTTATCCGCAGCGATCGCCGGTCCATGGCCCGATTATTGCTGCTGACGGGGTTTAGTCCCGATTTCCTGCGCAGCCTGAGTCAGCAACAGATTGAGGAGACCGTCGACGCCATCATCTCCGGCAATCAGTGGGAAGGCATGGGGCGCCAGGTAGAGCTTGATCTCAGCCTGGATGTGAGCGAACAGGTCAAGCGCATCGCCAAACCCACGTTGGTGATCGGCTGCGCCCACGATTACATGGTGCCGCCGGCCCACGGGCGGGCGCTGGCGGCGGCGATCCCCGGCGCGCGCTACGCGGAACTGGACAGCGGACATTTGGCAACCCTGGAGCGTCCCGATGAGTTCACTCGGCTGGTGACGGACTTCCTGCGTGAGAGTGAGCAATAAATGCGCCGGCACCGCCATGTTCGCACTCTCGGTATTGGTAGTGGACGTGGCGGGCGCTGAACCCGTCGCCATGCAACCGCGCCGTTGGAGCGCAACGGCTGGTGGGTCCAGTGCATGCCGTGTGCCGCTAACGACATCAGAACCTTGGCGAGATTGGGGCAAGGGCACCGCTATTTTGCCAGGAAGCCGGCGTCCCGGGGGCTTGGCTTATGCCGCGGCAAAAGCCGGCGTGCAAGGCTTTACAGCGAGTCTTGCGCGTGAATTGGCGCCTCGAGGCATCACGGTCAATACGATTACGTCTGGGTTGATTGCAGGAACAGGGTTCTTCGGCGCGGCGGGTATTCCCCCAGAACGAATGGCGGAAATAGTCAGTGAAATTCCCGTTGGACGCGCGGGATGTCCTGACGATGTTGCCGCGACGACCGCATGGCTTGCAAGCGGTGAGGCGGCATTTGTCACCGGAGCCACCATCCCGGTAAATGGCGGATGGAGGATTAATTAACCTGGCAAAAGGAGTTAAATGTATTGCCTATCGGTGGGGGTAGGGAGAACCATTGCTTAGGTTTTATTTTTGTCACTGGCGTAAATTGCCGCCATAAAGATTCGCCTCTGGTTCACTTACCAGTAAATCGCATCCAAGTCGGGGCTGTGCGGCTTGCCCGCTATTGACATTAACCTCAGTCTGCCGCATAAATTTTCCCTTTGTTGAGGCTTTCTTACGAGGTAATAAACCATGGCAATAATCCGTCCCGCCGTGCTTTCGGACGCATCCGCCATTGAATCGCTGCTTTCGGATCTCGGTTATCCAGGCACCAGTGGATTTATACAAGATAGGATTCAACAGCTTCTTGCACATCCTGATGAGGAACTGCTGGTTGCGGAAGAGGGCAACAGGATCTTGGGCGTTATTTCTCTGCATTTCATTCCTCAATTGGCGCTGGCAGGCGACTTTTGCCGGATTAGCTATTTTTGCGTGGACTCGGCTGCCCGAGGAAAGGGAATCGGAAGTCTGCTTGAATCCCGTGCGGAAGAATTGGCCCGTGACCGTCACTGCGACAGAATCGAGGTCCATTGCCATGCCAGACGTACCGATGCCCACCGTTTCTATGACCGGCAGTGGTATATTGAATCGCCTAAATATCTCTGTAAACCGCTCAAAAAAAATCTTTGAAGCGTAACGAATTGAACCGTCATTAAATACATGCATTGCCGGCCGTTTTTCCTGCCGCCATCTTCATCATATCAAAGGGTATCGACGGGGGCGATCGTCTCCGGAAGAAAAGCCTTCTTTATGCTTGCTTTTATGCTAATCATTGGGTGAATAGGGCCCGGCGCACTAAGTTGCCGTCAGCGGAACTTTCGCCGCGTTCAGATACGCACAGATCATCAACGTCAGCTGCGATTGCAGGCTGCCGTCGATAAATAATTCTGACTGATCCCTTTCGAATACGGTGCGAACGGTTCCACGCAGGACATTAGACAGCGTCAGGTTCACCCTGGTGAGGTCCTGGAACTTCGCGTCCGGGGCGCTGGCAAACATGGCCTCGCTCGCCGCTTCGACGCGCCTCGACATCGACTCCACCAACTCGGCGACATTCACCTCGGCCGCCGCACGATAAAGCGCGCTGGTCACATCGCGCCGCTCAATTTTGACCTTGGTATAGGTACTCACCAGCGCATCGACCATCTGCGCATAGGGCTTTCCATGATGGGTGAGGCAGGCCGCCTCCACCCGCTCCGCCAACATGTTCAGGTACCTCTGGTTCAGCGCATAGAATAAAGCCTGTTTGTTGGGGAAATACTGGTATAGCGAACCGACGGAGACTCCCGCTCTTTCGGCAACAAGCGTGGTGGTCAGACGAGACGGCCCTTCAGCAAGCAAAACCTGAATCGTTGCTTCGTATATGGCCTCCACAGTGCTGGTGGATCGCGCCTGCTGTGGCGTTTTGCGGGCATTTACGGCCAGTGTCTGTTTAGGAATCATATGCGAATTCAAAACCTGAAGGATTCTTCTTATTCTTAATGTGACCGGATTAATCGACTTTTTCAAGGAACTTCATATGACCAATAATACTGACCACGTTGCGCTGGTGACCGGCGCCAATAAAGGCATCGGCTACGAAATCGCCAGACAGCTTGCTTTAACCGGGGTCTCTGTCCTGTTGGGGGCACGGGACGCCGGCCGGGGCAAATCCGCGGCCAAGGAACTGGTTTCCCAAGGTCTCAATGTGGCGTTTATTCAGATTGATATTTGCGACGGGGAGAGCATTGCCGCCGCCGCCGCCAAAATAGATGCCGAGCATGGCCGGCTCGATATTCTGGTGAATAATGCCGGCATTGCCGACTATACGGACGGCGCGCCCAGCGTTGCCGCCCTGGATACGGTGCGTCGCGTCTATGAAACGAATTTCATCGGCGCGCTGGCGGTCACACAATCGATGCTGCCGCTGCTGCGCAGGTCCGAAGCCGGGCGTATCGTCAATATGTCCAGCAGCTTGGGCTCATTAACCCTTAATGGCGATCCTAGCTGGCAATTCTACGACGTAAAGCTTATCGGCTACAACGCGTCAAAGGCCGCGTTGAACATGCTGACGGTTCAGCTTAACGCCGAGCTGAGGGAGACCAAAATCACCGCGGTGTCCGCCTGCCCGGGCCTGGTAAACACCGAACTGAGCGGAAATCGCGGCGATCGAACCCCCGCCGAGGCGGCGGTGTTTGTGGTGCGACTGGCCCGGCTTACAGACCATGATGCTCTTGGGGCTTATCAAAGCGAGCAGGGCACAGTTCCTTGGTAGTGATTATCGGTTTTAAGCATTCAGACGAACATTAAACCGCAAGCAGCGAGATGGAGAAGGATTCGTCTCATATTATTTATTCCGATCATTTATAAGAACACTGACAATAAGCGCTTGCCACCGGGAACGTTCAATAGATCATAGTGGAAAAGTCCTGTAAAATTGTTAAAGCATAAATATTAGGTTTATTCCAAGAGGCTTATTGTCAATATTTTGAGTGGTGCGAATTTGTCCGGAGTAAACCTGACCGATGCAAATCTGACCGGGGCTGACCTTAAAGCGGCAGATCTGACCAACGCAAACTTGACCGGGGCGGACCTGACGGGTGCAAGAATTTCAATCAACGTTAAAAATTGGCGAAGTTTTCTTTCCGTAAGTCCATCGCCAAAACAGTTTGCTGGAGCAAATATAACGTTGGAACTGCCGGAAAAATGGGAAGGTAATATGCTCGACCGTAATTTAAATTACCTCAACTATCCCGACAAGTTTAGCCTGTTGATAGCTATAGATAGTCTTGGCGATGACAAACAGAAGGTTGCTTGGGCTTTGGAATTGATAAAATCATTCAAAAAAATAGATGTAACGGGTATTGCCACACCTTTACTGGCTGTTTTAGACACATTGCCTTATACCGGTAATGAGGATCTTTCGGCGTGGCTAAAAAAATTACGCGCTGAATTGGATTATAGATTGCAACCATTGAAGTGGACTGACGAATAGCAGGTAACGATTTTCCATAACGGCGGTTATCTATCTGCTGGTGTCATTCAATTTCTCATTCTCAGACTGTTAGATATAGTAGGTCAGACGAATTAGAACAGAGGGTGAAATAATACTGTAATTGCATCATTCATTACGCATGAAACTAATATTTACTTAAATTTACTTCAGCCAAAATGATAATAAATTATACAATTAAACATTATTCTATCGGAAGTAATATCACACATTGCTGAATTTACCTTTGAACATAAAGCCTATATAACCTATTGATTATATTAACTTAGCAACTGATTTTTTTGTTATTAACCTTTGTCTTATCGAAAAATAATCCGTTATTATAGCCCGGCATTATTCTTTTAATGCAGGGACCCTCACTCCCTAATCCACAAACGGCATAATATGCAGGTTGTGTTATGTCGTTTTCTCAGTAATCATTGCGCAGCGAGCTAATACTCGTTCGTCATGTCAATGGTGGCTCAGGTCGTGCAGCTTAAGAGCTGGCCGTTTTGTGGAGCGGTAGTGAGATCCCGATTTGGGCCACCGCCATTAATTTCTTTTACGCGGTGGCGCTTGTAACTGAGGCCACAGTACCTGTTTTCCTGCTTGCCATGAGTGAACATCTACGCTTTACCTCCTTGTATCAGGAGCCTTACCAAGGAAGACCTTATCAAATCGCCGAGCCTTGTTTTGACGACGTGCAGTGCCAATGTCAGGCGCTGGCCTGCGCGGCGTATAAAATCGAAGATGAAGATGTCCGGGAGCTGCTGTTATTTACCTTGATAGAAAAACAGCAGCAACTGGAAACGCTGTTACCGGCTACCCAACCCATAAAGGTCGAGTCGTTGTATTAACGCAGCTGCTTTTATGCCCCTGTAGGTCCCATAATGAGAGGGGTGGAGTGCAGCCCCCGGCTAGGACGCCATACTGCGAAGCGCATCAAAAATAATAGCACTTGATGTAAAACGGAGGTTGGAACTGATTTACGAAACAAACGACGAGTGGCAGAATTGAGATAACGATTAATACAATGTCATAAAATAGAAATATACCTATAGGCAAGAGAAAATGATTGAATTTGAAATGGCGATTGATGTGGCGAAAAAAAACGTTAAAAAGCTTCTGCCGCATAATTAAGAAGATGATTGCATTTTAATTAATTTTTTTAAAATTATTTTAAAAATACTTAAAAATAATGAATCTACTTTAATCCACGCATGCGCGTGGTTTGAAGAGCCGCAAATAATACAATGCACTCTGTTACGTTACCTTCTTGTTATCGTTGCCAGGCCGATTTGTCAGGATGGCGCTCGTAATAATATGAAAAAGATGCTCCCCCCGTGGCGCGAATCCGGGCTGGCCGACGAGCCAACCGAGCGCCGACATCAGGGCGAACAGGTCGTCCGCATCCATATCAGCGCGCGCCGTTCCCTCGGCCTGGGCACGGAGCAGTAGTCGCGCGCCCGCTGAGCGCACCGCTGTGCATGGAGCGTAAAGCGCGGAGTTCGGGTCCGCGTGGGCGCTCGCCATCAAGGCGACGACGCCGCTGTAGCTATCAACGAACGCCACCCCTTCGCGAAACCAGGACACCAGTGCGTCACCAGGTGGATTCGACGTTTCGAGTTCGATTGCCTTCTGCGTCAGAGCATCCAGATTGGTACGCAGCAACGCTTCGAACAAAGCTTCTCGCGTCGGGAAATGGCGAAGCAGTGTGGCCAACCCGACGTCGGCCCGGCGGGCTATATCTCGCATGGACGCCTCGGCGCCATGCTCGGTGACGACGTCGCGCGCGACTGCGAGTACATGGCTGTAATTTTTTCTGGCGTCGGCTCGCATAAGTCACCTTGACAAGTGGATCAGTGATCCGTATATTCGGATCAGTGATCCGGATTGCTGGGTTAGGATCTGGATCGGTGATCCACAAGATACATCGTCCTTGTGCCAATGGCAACAAAGACGCTGTCCGACACGATAAAAGGTGAAAAATCATGGGAAAGCTGGAAGGTAAGGTTGCAGTCATCACGGGTGGATCGAGCGGCATGGCGCTGGCGAGCGCCATGCGGTTCGTCGAAGAAGGCGCCTACGTTTTCATCACGGGCCGGCGGCAGGAGACGCTGGATGAGGCCGTCAAGCTGATTGGCCGGAATGTGACCGGCGTACGCGGTGACGCGGCCAATCTTGACGACCTCGACCGCCTGTTCGATACGGTCAAGCGGGAAAAAGGCAACATCGACGTCCTGTACGCGAGCGCCGGCACGGGCGAAGCCGTCCCACTGGGCGAGATAACCGAGCAGCACTTCGATACGGCCTTCAACCTGAATGCGCGCGGCACGCTGTTTACGGTTCAGAAGGCGTTACCGCTGTTCAACGATGGCGGATCGATCTTCATGACCGGATCAATTGCTTCGATCAAGGGTTTTCCCGGTTTCAGCGTGTATGCGGCCAGCAAGGCGACGTTGCTCGCATTCGCACGCGGGTGGCTCAACGAACTGAAGGGCCGGAAAATCCGGGTGAACGTGCTGAGCCCGGGGCAGATAGCCACACCGATTCAGGAGCAAATTTTTGACGAGGAGACGCAGCGGTATTTCGAATCTCTGGTCCCGCGTGGAAAGATGGGTCGTCCTGAGGAAATTGCGGCAGTTGCGCTGTTTCTTGCTTCAGACGAATCAAGCTTCGTGAATGGGGTGGAACTGTATGTCGACGGCGGCACCTCGGCCATCTGACATCGCGTCGAAAAGCGTGCAGAAGGACCTGTCAGCTCGACGACGATGACGCAAGTTGTGTCGATAAATAGAGATTCCTTATCAATACTGAATGGAGAATCCCCATGAGCTATTCGATTATTGGCTTTGGCGCGGTAGGTCAGGCGCTCGCCCGGGCGTTTGCAAGAAAGAACATCGAGGTGATCGTCGCCAGCCGGCGTCCTCCCGAGGCCTTGATGCAGCAGGCGCGAGCGATCGGCCCCACCGTTGTCCCCAAGTCGCTGCGGGAGGCGATCGCGTCCGACACAATCTTCCTGGCGGTTCCGTTCTGGGAACATCGCGAAGTCGCGAAGCAGATCGCAACCTGGCACGGCAAGACCATCATCGACGCGACAAATGCTTTGGGTGTTCCCGTTGAAGACCTGGAAGATCAACCGTCGTCCGCGGTTGTCGCCAAAGCGTTTACCGGCGCCAGGTTCGTAAAGGGCTTTAACCATCTGCCCGCTGCCGTTTTGGCTGCTGATCCGAGCGTGAAGGGCGGCAGCCGCGTCGTGTTTTTGTCCAGTGATGACGAAAATGCGGTGGCACCGGTCGCGGTTCTGGCAGAACAACTGGGTTTCTCGCCGATTGCGCTAGGACCGCTAAAGGATGGCGGCTCGCTCGTCCAAGCCAGGGGCAATACCTGGGGTAAGCTGATCTTCAAGGATCTCGTCAAGTTCAAATAGCGGCGCTTCACGAAACAATGGGAAACTGAGAGAGTTTCCCTCATTTTTGACTGCGCTTACACGAGACAATCTGAGACGCTATAAAAAGAAAAACCCACGAAAACGCGTGGATTTTATTGGGTTTGTAAGCCTTCATGAGATTCAGTGGGAACCCATGAGACAACGAAAATTATTTTAGACGTTAAACAGGAAATTCATCACATCACCGTCTTTGACGATGTATTCCTTGCCTTCGGATCGCATCTTGCCGGCTTCTTTCGCCCCTTGTTCGCCTTTGTAATGGATAAAGTCGTCAAAGGCGATGGTCTGGGCGCGGATAAAGCCTTTTTCAAAATCAGTGTGGATTTTACCGGCCGCCTGCGGGGCGGTGGCGCCCACCGGTATGGTCCAGGCGCGCACTTCTTTTACCCCGGCGGTGAAATAGGTTTGCAGATTGAGCAACTCATAGCCGGCGCGGATCACGCGGTTCAGCCCGGGCTCTTCCAGGCCCAGCTCCGCCATGAATTCGGCCCGTTCGTCCTCTTCCAATTCGGCGATATCGGATTCCACCGCCGCGCAAACCGGCACCACTACTGAACCCTCTGCTTCGGCAATCTTGCGCACGGTATCCAGGTACGGGTTGTTTTCGTACCCATCTTCAGCCACGTTGGCAATATACATGGTGGGTTTCAGCGTCAGGAAACTCAGGTAGCGGATGGCTTCTTTTTCTTCATCGGTCAAATTCAGCGTGCGCAGCATACCGGCCTCGCTTAGATGGGGCAGGCATTTTTCCAGCGCGGCCAACTCGATTTTGGCGTCTTTATCGCCGCCCTTGGCGCGTTTTTGCACCCGGAACAGCGCCCGTTCGCAGGCTTCCAGATCGGACAGCGCCAGCTCGGTGTTGATGACGTCGATATCTTCAGCCGGATCGACCTTGCCGGCCACGTGGATGATATTGTCGTTTTCAAAACAACGCACCACGTGTCCGATGGCTTCGGTCTCGCGAATATTGGTCAGGAATTGGTTGCCCAGTCCTTCGCCTTTTGATGCTCCTTTAACCAGTCCGGCGATGTCCACGAATTCCATGGTGGTGGGCACGATACGCTGCGGTTTGACGATGGCGGACAGCTGGTCCAGGCGAGCATCGGGCATCGGCACCACGCCGGTATTCGGCTCAATGGTACAGAATGGGAAATTTGCCGCCTCGATCCCCGCTTTGGTCAGTGCATTAAACAGCGTGGACTTACCCACGTTCGGCAGCCCCACAATTCCGCATTTGAAACCCATGGTTAAATCACCTTAAATAACTTTATTATCAACCGGTTAATATTGGCCGGCATCTTAATCCACAGTCTAGGGCATTATTATACACATAAACCGGCCATAACTCGATTGGCGGCACGGCGCCGCCGGGCTGAAGAGCGGTTCATTCGGCCTTGAAGGTATGCAGACGGTTCATGGCCTTAACCGCGCCGTCGGTGATGAGTATCGGCGTGCATTTCACCGCCTCGTCAATGGCCTGATCGATCAGGCTCTGTTCACTTAACGGCGGTTTGCCCAGGACAAAACCCACCACTTTGTTTTTATCACCGGGATGGCCGATGCCGATGCGCAGCCGGTGGAACTGCTGGGTATTGCCCAGACAGCTGATAATGCTTTTCAAACCGTTATGGCCGCCGGGGCCGCCCCCGAGCTTCAGGCGGGCGTTGCCCGGCGGTAAATCCAGCTCGTCATGGGCCACCAATATTTCTTCCGGTAAAATGCGGTAAAAGGTCGCCATGGCCGCCACCGCTTTACCACTCAGGTTCATGAAGGTGGTGGGCACCAGTAAGCGGATATCCTGTCCGGCGATCAGCAGGCGGGCAGTGTAGCCGTAAAATTTGCTCTCTTCCTTGAGATCGAGGCGGTAGTCCCGGGTTAGCGTATCGACATACCAGGCACCGGCGTTGTGTCTGGTGGCGGCATATTCCGCACCGGGATTGGCCAGACCCACAATTAATTTGATCGACATGACGTTTACATTCTCAATATGAACAACTTTAAAACAGGCTTAGGTTAGCGGCGTGCGGCTGATGCCGCTTGGACGACGCAGGGTAAGAAAATCCGGCGCTTATGGTAGCAGATTTCGACCCCGACGGTTCAAGTCTAAATCAGGACATTCAAGAGCCGTTGCGGTCCGCCGCCGATAGCAATAAAAGTACAATAAGACAGGTCTCATTGTGTATAATCGAATCACCCCTCGGCAGAGCTAACACCACAATCTGTGAGTGCCGGAGATAAGCGCCGGAGAGGGGGTCCTTCCATGCTCCGGCCTCGTGCCGGTTTTTTTTGTATCCATGGCGGTCGCAGGGTCAATAGTTAAAAATCCTTACTCGATTCGAATGTTACCTTTTGATACGTTCTATAATTTGATATGTCATCGCTGACATCTTTTTATCCAACTGCTCTCAAAAGCGCAAGAGGGAGTCCTGCCCGGGCCTTTCCAGTCCTGCCTTGTCCAAGCGTTAAGAAATTGGCAAGAGAAGTTCAAAAGTATTAAATTGTATGACTAAATTTTCACATTGTGATCGGATGCACGATGTTTATCGTCACTTACTGTCTATACTTTAATCAGTAGGACTCAATGAGATACAAGATTGCCGATTTCATTGATGAACCCGGAGGTGGACGATGAAACGTAAATCAGCATTAATGATGGGAAATGGTTTGATGGGCGTCGGGATGGTCATGATGATAGCCGGGCTCGCCTGTTCAGTCATGAATCAGTTACCCCAGTTGAATATGAATCCGCTGCTCGCCAATGGCGCAATCTTCGGCATATTTGTCGGCGCGCTATTGTGGTTAACCGGTGCCCGCATCGGCGGACATGAACGCGTAACCGATCGCTACTGGTGGCTGCGCAAATTTGACGAACGCTGCCGCCGCACTGGCCATCATTAACGGGTCATTGATATTGCTATCATGAGTAACCCTGCGTCAATTATGCCATAGGGTTGCGCAATCATCTTGACTTGCGCCCGAAAAGCGTAAGAGCTTATCCCCTTGTCCCGAACTTGTATTGCAGGTTCGGGCTATATTCCCAGCTTTAAACCAGCCGTAAATTTTTTTTAAAACTGCTACTGCCGGCGCCGAATTCTCGACTGACTGCGGTAACGTCCGGTAATCACGGACTCTCCCGCAGACAGCTCTCTGAAAACAACCCCGTTAATCATTAATGTTCGAACATGGCGGAAATCGATTCTTCATTGCTGATACGACGTATGGCTTCGGCCAGCATGCCTGACAATGTCAACGTGCGGACATTGGGCAGGGCTTTGATAGCGGGCGCCAAAGGAATAGTATCGCAAACAATCACTTCATCAATAACCGAGCTTTTGATGTTTTCATACGCATTGCCGGAAAAAATAGGATGGGTGGCATAGGCGAAAACACGCTTGGCGCCACGGTCCTTCAACGCTTCAGCCGCTTTGCACAAGGTACCGCCGGTATCAATCATGTCATCAACCAAAACACAATCACGGTTCGCCACGTCGCCGATGATATGCATCACCTGCGAAACGTTGGCGCGCGGACGGCGTTTATCGATGATGGCCATATCGGTATCATTGAGCAATTTGGCAATAGCACGGGCACGAACCACACCACCGATATCCGGAGAAACGACGATGGGGTTTTCCAACTCCTGCTGTAGCATATCTTCCAGCAGGATCGGACTTCCGAACACGTTATCCACCGGCACATCGAAAAAGCCTTGAATCTGCTCGGCGTGCAGGTCTACCGTCAGAACACGGTCGACGCCCACGCTTGACAAAAAGTCGGCCACGACTTTTGCGGTAATGGGAACCCGGGCGGAACGTACGCGACGATCCTGGCGGGCATAACCAAAGTAGGGGATAACGGCGGTAATACGTCCGGCGGAGGCCCGGCGCAACGCATCGACCATGACCACCAGCTCCATCAGGTTATCGTTGGTAGGCGCGCAGGTGGATTGGATGATGAAAATATCCCCACCGCGCACGTTCTCATTGATTTGCACGCTGACTTCGCCGTCGCTGAAGCGGCCGACGGCGGCGTCCCCTAGGCTGGTGTATAAACGGTTGGCAATACGTTGCGCTAGTTCCGGGGTGGCGTTACCAGCAAAAAGCTTCATATCAGGCACGAGAAGAACCTCAGGCTTGCGTCCAGAGAAGGTATTGCACAGGATAACACTCAGGACCGGAGCGCCATACAGGGCAATGCCACACGGGTATAAATTATTGAGATATACCCGTCATACTTCGAGTCGCAGGTGCGTTGGCTTTCCTCGCTCACCCCAGTCACTTACCAATGTAAGCTCCTGGGGACTCGCTGCGTTGCCGCCTTCCTGCAACTCGAATTATTTAGGGCATAAACCGCTATGGCCGCCGGGGTTGAGACGGCAACAGAGCGGGAAATCTCAATTCGCCCCGGCCAACGTGTCATGCAATGAAGAAACGTTGACGCCACGCGCTACAAAACCATGCATCCATGCCGGGGCTTGCTCAAGCACCTGGCGGGCATCGGTCTCGGTATCGAATTCAGCGAATACACAAGCGCCGGTGCCAGTCAGTCGCGACGGCGCGTATTCTAACAGCCATGAAAGATGCTGTTCAACCTCGTAAAAACGTTTTCTTGCGATTGGTTCACAATCATTATGAAACGGCTCACGTAATAACGTCTCCAGGGAGCGTACCGGCGAGTCTCTTTTCAGCGCCGGATCGGCAAAGATAGCCGGGGTTGAAACCGAGACTTGCGGCACCGCCACCAGATACCATTTTTCCGGCGGCGCGGCGGGGGTCAATATTTCACCGATACCCTCGGCAAAGGCCGCGTGGCCTCGCACGAACACCGGCACATCGGCGCCCAGAGACAAGCCGAGGCGGGCCAATTCCCCATCGTCCAAACCACATTGCCACAAATTATTCAGGGCTACCAGCACCGTTGCCGCGTTGGACGATCCGCCCCCCAAACCGCCCCCCATGGGCAGTCTTTTCTCCAACCATATATCGGCGCCGGGGCGGGAAAATTTATTTTTTGCGGCAACGGGGTGTCGCCGTAATAACTCCGCGGCCCGGACAATGAGATTATCGGCTTCGTTCACGCCGGGAAGCGGGGTGAGCAGCCGGACGACGCCGGTGTTCACCGGCTCGATGGTCAGTTGGTCGCCATAATCGAGGAACTGAAACAGCGTTTGCAGCAGGTGATAACCATCGGCCCGGCGACCGGTGATGTAAAGGAAGAGGTTAAGTTTACCGGGTGACGGCCAGCGATGAATCATTTCAGGTTCCAGCTATCCATTTTGAGCTTGATACGCTGATCGCCCTGGAGCAGTTGCATATTGCCCGGCATCGACGGGCGGGTATCGTCGAGGTAGTCCTGGTAGGTCACCGTCCATTGCTGCCCGCCCTGGCTGTAATTGACCTGTTTGAGCTGTCCCTTGTCGTCCAGGGTGAAATCCCGCGCGTCCCCCGGCAGGCCGAGCATCCACTTGCGCAGATTATCCAGCGGGATATCCATGCCGGTCAGTTTATGGATCATCAGTTGTGCATCGTCGCTGACATATTTTTTGCCGTCGCTGTTGATGACCTGGGCCATGCCGGGCTGAACGCTGAGATCCATTTCAGTGCTGCCCAGGGGACTGGTGAGCAGCAGCCGGTAGCGATCGGGGCCGGTTTGCTGCCAGTTGAAACGGGCATAGACTTTTTGCTTGCTGGAAATATAGGCAAAAGAGCCGCGGGTTTGATAATGGGTCAACTGTGATACCGCTTGTTCATGTTGCCGCCATTCCGGTGAGGTTTGGCTTTTCGCCGGACCGGTGGGCGTACGAACACTACAGGCCGCCAGGAGCAGGGCGGCCAGCGGAAGTACCCGGTAACAGGCTGGAATACGCTTCGGCATGGGGAACAGCTTCCTTATTTATTTGCTGATTTTATGGTTTTCATCACGCTAACGAACCGCAAGGATAGCGTCAATTTCTTTGATAGGTGGTATTTTAATTCCACACAAGTTATACCCGTCATCTTTAACGTTGCTGCGGTGTTGGCCGCGCTTGCTCACCCGAATCACTTACCAACGTAAGCTCTTCGGGTTCTCTCGCTTGCCGCCTTGCCGCAACGTGAAAGCTATAGGGTGATATAGTTTAACAAGCTAAACCGTCTAGTGGTGCGAAAATGCGGTGCGACTTTTCTTGAAAGCCGGCATCAAGTAGAATGCACTTAAACCATAACCATACAATTACTCGTATTATTTATCAGCCGTATTCTATGACTTTGCTGGCCTTAGGCATCAACCATAAAACAGCGCCGATCGCACTTCGCGAGCGGGTGGCATTTGCCCCCGACACCCTTGATCAGGCCCTGGCAAGCTTGCTTCAGCAGCCGCTGGTGCAGGGAGGTGTCGTGCTGTCCACGTGCAACCGCACCGAATTATACCTCAGTGTGGACCAGCAAGATAATCTTCAGGAAGCGAATCCTCGGCAGGCCGTTCTCCAGGGAAACGGACTTCAGGAAAACGTTCTTCAGGAAAAATTGCTGCGATGGTTATGTGATTATCAAGGCCTATCCCCGGAAGACCTGCGCCAAAGCCTGTACTGGCACCTCGGCGACGAGGCGGTCAGTCACCTGATGCGGGTGGCCAGCGGCCTGGATTCGCTGGTGCTGGGGGAACCGCAGATTCTCGGGCAGGTTAAAAAAGCCTTTGCCGACTCCCAGCTCGGCCACGCCCAAGCCGGTGAACTGGAGCGGATGTTCCAGAAAGCCTTTTCCGTGGCCAAGCGGGTACGCACCGAAACCGAAATAGGTTCCAACGCCGTGTCGGTGGCGTTTGCCGCCTGTACGCTGGCGCGGCAGATATTTGAATCCCTCGCGGAGGTGACGGTGCTGCTGGTGGGCGCCGGGGAGACTATCGAACTGGTGGCGCGGCATCTGCGTGAGCATAAGGTCAAATCCCTGATTATCGCCAACCGGACCCGGGAGCGGGCGCAGCGCCTGGCCGACCAGGTCGGGGCGGACGTTATCGGCCTGGGGGATATAGACAGTATGCTCGCCCAGGCCGATATCATCATCAGTTCAACCGCCAGTACCCTGCCTATCATCGGCAAGGGCATGGCCGAACGGGCCATGAAACTGCGCCGCAATCAGCCGATGCTGCTGGTGGATATCGCGGTTCCGCGGGATATCGAACCGGAAGTGGGCAAAATCCCCAATGCCTATCTGTATACGGTGGACGATTTACAGGCCATTATTGAAAAAAACATGGCCCAGCGGCAATCCGCGGCCGTCCAGGCGGAAACCATCGTTGAGCAGGAATGTCTTGATTTCATGGGCTGGCTGCGCGGGCAAAACGCGGTGGAAACCATTCGCGATTACCGCAGCCAGGCCGATACCCTGCGGGCCGATATTGAAGCGCGCGCCCTGGCCGCCCTTAGCCTTGGCGCCGATCCACGAGACGTGATTCGGGAAATGGGTCATCGCTTGACCAACCGCCTTATCCACGCACCAACCAAATCACTGCAACAAGCCGCCCGAGACGGTGACGTCGAGCGGCTGCAAATCCTGCGGGACAGTCTGGGACTGGACTAGCTCATTATACTTATAAGGTAAAACCACCACCCATGAAGCCTTCTATTGTTGCCAAACTGGAAGCATTACAAGAGCGCCAGGAAGAAGTCGAGGTTTTCCTCGGCGATCCCAGCGTTATTACCGATCAGGAGCGTTTTCGCGCGCTGTCCCGAGAGTATGCGCAACTGACCGATGTTACGGCGTCCTTTCAGCGCTGGCGGCATGTGCAAGACGATATCGACACGGCGGAAATGCTGCTGGACGATCCGGAAATGCGCGATATGGCGCAAGAGGAGCTGAAACACGCCAAATCCGTGCAGGAAGAGCTGGAGCAGGAATTGCAGCTGCTTTTGCTGCCCAAAGACCCGGATGATGAGCGCGGCTGTTTTCTCGAAGTGCGGGCGGGCACCGGCGGTGACGAAGCCGCCATCTTTGCCGGCGATCTGTTTCGCATGTACAGCCGCTATGCCGAAGCGCGCCGCTGGCGCATCGAGATTGTCAGCGCCAGCGACGGCGAGCAGGGCGGCTATAAAGAGGTCATTGCCAAAATAGACAACGATGGCGCCTACGGCCAGCTTAAATTCGAATCGGGCGGCCACCGGGTGCAGCGGGTGCCGGAAACCGAATCCCAGGGCCGCATCCACACCTCCGCCTGCACGGTGGCGGTGATGCCGGCCATCCCGGAAGAGGAATTGCCGGAAATCAATCCCGGCGATTTGCGCATCGACACCTTCCGCTCCTCCGGCGCCGGCGGCCAGCATGTGAATACCACCGACTCCGCCATCCGCATTACCCATTTGCCCACCGGGCTGGTGGTGGAATGCCAGGATGAGCGCTCGCAACACAAAAATAAAGCCAAAGCGCTGGCGGTGCTGGGGGCGCGGCTGCGTGCCGCTGAAATACACCGGCGCCAGCTGGAGGAGGCGTCTACCCGCCGCAATTTACTGGGCAGCGGCGACAGGTCCGATCGCATCCGCACCTATAACTTCCCCCAGGGACGGGTGACGGATCATCGTATCGGCCTGACGCTGTACCGGCTGGATGAAGTTATCGAAGGCAAGCTGGATATGCTGATCCAACCGATCATGCAGGAGTACCAGGCCGATCAGCTGGCGGCGCTGGCGGATCAGTCCTGATGGAGATACGCGAGTGGCTGAATGCCGCCGTCCGGCAGTTGGCGGCGGGCGAAAGCCCCAAACGCGACGCCGAGATTTTGCTCGGTTTTGTTACCGGCCGCCCGCGTACCTGGTTACTGGCTTTTGATGAAACGCCGCTCACGGCACAGCAGGTCTTATTACTGGCGGATCTGCTGGCCCGTCGCGAAGCCGGCGAGCCCATAGCCTATCTTACCGGCGAGCGTGAATTCTGGTCCCTCAGGCTTAAAGTCTCGCCGGTGACGTTGATTCCACGCCCCGATACCGAATGCCTGGTTGAGCAGGCCCTGGCGCTGGTGCAGGAGCCGCTGGCGGATGTGCTGGATTTGGGTACCGGCACCGGCGCCATTGCGCTGGCGTTGGCCAGCGAGCGTCCGGGCTGGCGGCTGACCGGTATTGACGTGCAGTCCGGAGCGGTAGCGCTGGCGCGGGAAAACGCCCGTAATCTTGGTTTGAGCAATGCCGCATTCGAGATCGGAAGTTGGTATAAATCATTGCAGGGACAGCGCTATACCCTTATTGTGAGTAACCCCCCCTATATTGATGCCGATGACCCGCATTTAGGCCGTGGCGATGTACGTTACGAGCCGCTCGGCGCCTTGGTGGCCGCTTCCTCCGGTCTGGCGGATCTGGCCGCCGTTATCGACGGCGCCGGCGCCCATTTGCAGCCCGGCGGCTGGCTGGCGCTGGAGCACGGCTGGCAGCAGGGCGAGGCTGTGCGCGGCCTGTTGTTCCGGGCCGGTTTTCATCGGGTCGGCAGCCGGAACGACTATGGCGGTAATGAACGTGTTTCAATGGGACAATGGCCGGCGTGAGACGCCGATCATGACGACGATGAAGGAGCGATGATGAGTAGTGCTTATAGGGCAATCAAGTACTTTCATTTAACGGCGGTATGGAGAATCCTTTCCCTTTTTTCCCTGCGCTTAGGTTGGCGCTGTCGCTTTTCTCTATCATTTACCGTCTGGCAACCAGCAAACAGCCTTTGCTGACAGGATTTTTATGAGTAATATTGCGGATTTTGAATACAATCTCTCACCGCTCAGCGAGGGTGTCATACGTATCTCTCTTGCCATCCGCCAGGATTTTCCCGCCGATAACGTCCGTCAGCAGTTGGCAACGCTGACCGAAGAAGCGCGGGAATATATCCCCGACGACATGCGACCGGATCAACAGCTCGATTTATTGCTGAATTTATTCTACCGCATCTGGGGTTTCGGCGGCGTGGGGGGTGTTTACCGCTTATCCGACGCGCTGTGGCTGGACCAGGTGCTGGAACGCCGCCAGGGGCTGCCCACATCCTTAGGCATTGTCCTGCTGCATATTGCTCAGGGCCTGGGAATTCCTCTGCTGCCGGTGATATTCCCCACCCAGATGATCCTGCGCGCCGGTTGGCTGGACGGCGAAATGTGGCTTATTAATCCCATTAACGGCGATACCCTGGATGAACATACCCTCGATATCTGGCTACGCGGCAATATCGGCACCGGTATAGAGCTGGTGGACGAGGACCTGGAGGAAGCGGACAATAGCACCGTGGTGCGAAAATTGCTGGACACCCTGAAATCCGCGTTGATGGATGAAAAACAAATGGAGCTGGCGTTGGGCGCCAGCGAGGCCATGCTGGAATTCGATCCCGACGATCCCTACGAAATCCGCGATCGGGGTTTGATTTATGCGCAGTTGGAATGCGATCATGTGGCGTTATCCGATCTCAATTATTTCGTTGAGCAATGCCCCGAAGATCCCATCAGCGAAATGATCAAAGTGCAAATCCACTCTATCGAGCAGAAATCGGTGACGCTGCATTGATCCCCATAACGCTATACCCCAGATAATTCCAGTTGCGGTAAGGCCGACATACCCGCGACTTGATGTATGAGGGGTATATACCGCCGGCAGTTCGATTTACGATAATAAGGCCCTGATATGAAGCAAAAAACAGTTAATATTGGCGAAATTCCCGTGGCGAACGATCGTCCCTTTGTCCTGTTCGGCGGCATGAATGTGCTGGAGTCTCGCGAACTGGCCATGCGTATCTGCGAACATTATGTGACCGTCACGCAAAAATTGGGCATTCCGTACGTCTTCAAGGCGTCATTTGACAAAGCCAACCGTTCCTCTATCCACTCCTACCGCGGTCCGGGACTGGAAGAAGGCATGAAAATCTTCCAGGAGCTGAAAGCGCAATTCGGCGTCAAAATTATCACCGACGTGCACGAAGCGGCACAGGCGCAAGCAGTCTCTGAAGTGGTGGATGTAATTCAGCTGCCGGCGTTCCTGGCCCGTCAAACCGATCTGGTGGAGGCTATGGCCCGCACCGGCGCGGTGATTAACGTGAAAAAACCGCAATTTATCAGCCCCTCCCAGGTGGGTAATATTGTCGATAAATTCCATGAGGCGGGTAACGATCAGGTTATCTTGTGCGACCGCGGCAGCAATTTCGGTTACGACAACCTGGTGGTGGATATACTGGGCTTCAACGTGATGAACCGCGTTTCCGGCGGCTGTCCGGTGATTTTTGACGTCACTCATGCCCTGCAAACCCGCGACCCGTTCGGCGCCGCTTCAGGCGGCCGCCGCGCCCAGGTGGCGGAATTGGCCCGCGCCGGCATGGCGGTGGGCATCGCCGGTTTGTTTATCGAGGCGCACCCGGATCCGGAACATGCCAAATGCGACGGCCCTTCGGCGCTGCCGCTGGATAAGCTGGAGCCTTTCCTGGCGCAGATGAAAGCCATTGATGAGCTGGTGAAAAGTTTTCCGGCGCTGGATACCAGCCGATAAGAGGAACTGGATACCAAGGTATCCGGTCAGACTGCTGACTAACATACTCGGAGTCGATAAGGCGGGACAGGCTGCTAGAGGAGTAAACCGTCCGCGCCAGGGATGGCGCGGATCGAACCCCCAGGGAAGGGTTCACGGCGTGTTTACGATCTAGCAGCCTGTCTCGACCGGGCACTTTGTCAGCAAACTCACTGGATACCAAGGTATCCAGTCTAATTGACTCCGAGCGGCCCATGGCGCTGGGCCCGCAATCGTCGATCGTGCAGCGAGCCTGTTAAAGGGAGAGCGCGCCAATGTGGTCGAAGCGGGCGTGGTTTTT
>NZ_JAAVUT010000011.1 GCF_018449575.1 Sodalis sp. dw_96
TTAACCTTTTCCATCAAGGTATTCAGTTCAGCGACATTAGTAACAGCCATAGTGCTCTCCTAATAAATGTTAAAATTTCGGTTAAATTGTTAAACTCTTTAAGTAAAAAGCCATTCCCTGTCGTTACTCAAGACCCGGAGATTAAGGTTAGTTTATCTGCACAAAGACAGATAGGCAGTGGCACAAAGGGCTATTTACTTAACGAGTTTGTTCAATCAGTTAGCGATAGGAAGTTTCCATCAATTTTTTTTCAAGCTACCTGGATCCTTGGGCTCATCGCTATATTGTCTATGGAAATAATAAAGAGTATTGAGGTCATTAATTGTGATGTAAATCACATTTTATTGATGCTGACTCCTTTCAGCAGCGACAATTTGAAGCAAAGGTTACAACTATCCTACCATCTCGTTAAGGGATGAAATGCCGTGCCAATGTAATCTGCATACCATTAACATTCCATTTGCAAATAAAAGCAATAATTTTACCTGGTACTAGGTTACGGGTAATAAAGCACTGGCACAATATGAATAATGTCAGAAAGTATAGCGGTGGAAAAAACGGTGTAGGCATAGACTCGGAGCCAAGGCGGCAACTCATCAATCCATATGTTCCCACGGCGCAATCCGTGGCTGAACGAAACAAAACAACTGTACAGATAAATGATGCTTAACGACAGCGCTAGGGCACGCTTTCCGCTTTTTACCCGCCTCACATCAGGGCAAACCCTGCCCCAATAGTGATAAGTCGCACCCTAATGCGGCATAGATTATTTAATACACAACAGTTCTATTAGTTTGATAAACTGAGTAAAAACTCCATTTATTCAGAAGGATATCATTCAGCGCTGAAAGCGGGGCGATTTTTTTTTAGACTATCTCTCAAAGCCACTTGTCACGATGCGGTACAGATGTTATTAGTGTTAATACATGAATCATTAGGGATTTATTCTCTTTCCAGGTCATTAATTGCCCTGATGTATTTTATTGTAACAATCGATTATTCGATTATGTTTTTTTGAAGCAAGGTCGACATTTCTTGATTTGATTATGATAGCAAATAACTTCTTTCCGAATCTGCGTTCCGCCATATCAAATTTTTTACCGGCCTTAAGCCGGCTTGTTTCCTATATAGATTCAATGAATAAGGAATATCACTTCTTTACCTTGCGGTTTCGTTCACCGCAAATGGCCGGGAAGTGCTCATACCCGTTTATCGGGAATCTGCAGACTGCTTAGAACGCGTCATGCAATAATAAAAAACTGGAGTGCATTAATAATGACCAACATCACGAAAAGAACTCTGCTGGCGGCATGTATTATTGCTGCCTTGGGAGTGGTGTCCGTAGGTACTTCTTTCGCGGCGGTGGTACCCGCCGGCGTCACCTTGAGCGACAAGCAGGAACTGGTACGTGGAAACGGCGCCGAACTGCAATCCCTGGATCCCCATAAAATTGAAGGGGTGCCGGAAGCCAATGTCAATCGCGATCTGCTGGAAGGCTTGGTCATTAGCGATCTGCAAGGCCATCCGCAGCCGGGTGTGGCGGAAAGTTGGGAAACCAAGGATTCCAAGGTCTGGATCTTCCATTTGCGTAAAGACGCCAAGTGGTCCGACGGTTCACCGGTGACGGCGCAGGATTTTGTTTATAGCTGGCAACGTTTGGCGGATCCTAAAACGGCGTCTCCGTATGAGAGTTATCCGCAGTATGCCCATATCGTGAATATTGACGATATCATCAGCGGTAAAATGAAACCCGACACTCTGGGTGTAAAAGCCGTTGACGCCAATACGCTGGAAGTCGATCTCAGCGAGCCGGTGCCTTATTTCCCCAAATTATTGACCCATCCGTCCATGTCGCCGGTTCCGCAAAAAGTGGTGGAAAAATTCGGTGATAAATGGACCCAACCGGCTAACTGGGTCGGCAACGGTGCGTATAAGTTAAAAGACTGGGTAGTCAATGAGCGCATAGTGTTGGAGCGCAATCCGCAATATTGGAATAACAGCAAAACGGTTATCAACCAGGTTACCTATCTGCCGATATCCTCGGAAGTGACCGACGTTAACCGCTATCGTGCCGGTGAATCCGACATGTCCTATAACAATTTGCCTATCGAATTGTTCCAGAAATTGAAACATGACATTCCCAATGAAGTGCATGTGGATCCCTATCTCTGCACTTATTATTATGAAATTAATAACCAAAAAGCGCCGTTCACCGATGTGCGTGTTCGTACCGCGCTGAAATTAGGCCTGGATCGTGATATTATCGTTAATAAGGTCAAGGCTCAGGGTGACCTGCCGGCATTTGGCTTTACCCCTCCGTATACCGACGGCGCCAAGTTGACGCCGCCCGCATGGTTTAGCTGGTCGCAGGAAAAACGCAATGCGGAAGCTCGCAAGCTGCTGGCGGAAGCCGGTTACACCAAAGACAAACCGCTTACCTTTGATCTGTTATACAATACTTCCGATTTGCACAAGAAATTGGCCATTGCCGTTGCCTCCATCTGGAAGAAAAACATCGGTGTTGATGTAAAATTGGAAAACCAGGAATGGAAAACCTTCCTGGAAACCCGCCATCAGGGTACCTTTGATGTCTCCCGCGCCGGATGGTGCGCTGACTATAATGAGCCCACCAGTTTCCTGAATATTATGTTGACCAACGGTTCGAGCAATACCGCGCATTATTCAAGTCCGGCATTTGATAAGCTGATTGCCAGTGCGGTAACGGCTAAGTCTGAAAACGAACGTAGCGCGATTTATCAGCAGGCCGAACAGCAGTTGGACAAAGATTCCGCTGTTGTGCCGGTGTATTATTATGTGAACGCCCGCCTGGTGAAACCTTATGTCGGCGGTTATACCGGTAAAGATCCGCTGGATAATGTTTATGTGAAAGATCTTTATATTATCAAACATTAAGAACGGTTTTGGCTGTTAACAGGGCAGGGCTGGATAAGCCTTGCCTTGTTTTTCCTGTTCAGTCCGAACCGCCTGAAAATGTATGTTATAGGTATTAGTAATGTTAAAGTTTATTATTCGCCGGTTTCTGGAAGCGATCCCGACGCTGTTTATTTTGATCACTATTTCATTCTTTATGATGCGGTTGGCGCCGGGCAGCCCGTTTACCGGCGAACGCAGCCTGCCGCCGGAAGTCATGGCCAATATAGAAGCCAGATACCATCTTAACGATCCCATCATGAAGCAATATGGCGACTATTTACTGCAATTGGCCCATGGTGATTTTGGTCCTTCCTTCAAATATAAGGACTATTCCGTTAACGACCTGGTTGCCGGTTCGTTTCCGGTTTCGGCCAAGCTGGGTCTGGCGGCCTTTGTGGTGGCCATGGTGCTGGGGGTGTTTGCCGGGGTGATGGCGGCGCTGCGGCAAAATACCAAGTGGGATTATCTGACCATGGGGTTCGCCATGACCGGGGTGGTTATTCCCAGCTTTGTGGTGGCGCCGTTGCTGGTGCTGATTTTCGCCATTACGCTGAAATGGCTGCCGGGGGGCGGCTGGAACGGCGGTCAACCCAGATTTATGCTGCTGCCGATGATCGCGCTGTCCCTGGCCTATATCGCCAGTATCGCCCGTATCACCCGCGGTTCGATGATCGAAGTGTTGCATTCCAACTTTATTCGTACCGCCCGGGCCAAAGGCCTGCCCATGCGGCGCATCATCCTCAGTCATGCTTTGAAACCGGCCCTGTTGCCGGTTATTTCTTATATGGGACCGGCGTTTGTCGGTATTATCACCGGTTCCATGGTCATTGAAACCATCTATGGACTGCCCGGCATTGGCCAACTGTTCGTCAACGGCGCGTTGAATCGCGACTATTCGCTGGTACTGAGTCTCACCATTCTGGTGGGAACCCTGACCATCCTGTTTAACGCCATTGTCGATGTGTTGTACGCGGTCATCGATCCTAAAATACGTTATTGACGCTGGAGCACGCCTTATGATGGTAAGTAATAAAAACAGCGAGGCTCTGGAGAAATTCAGCGAAGCACTGGAAGTGGAAGGGCGCAGCCTATGGCAGGATGCCCGCCGGCGCTTTATACATAATAAAGCGGCATTGACCAGTCTTATCGTATTGCTGTGCATTATTTTATTTGTCGCCCTGGCGCCGTCATTGTCGCAGTTTACCTATGACGATACCGACTGGGGCATGATGTCGAGCGCGCCGAGTCTTGAGTCGGCGCATTACTTCGGCACCGATTCATCGGGCCGGGATTTATTGGTGCGGGTGGCCATCGGCGGACGGATTTCACTGATGGTGGGCATCGCGGCCGCCTTGGTGGCCGTGGTGCTGGGGACGCTCTATGGCGCCATGTCGGGCTATCTCGGCGGCAAAATCGACTCGATAATGATGCGTCTGCTGGAAATACTCAACTCCTTCCCGTTTATGTTTTTCGTGATCCTGCTGGTGACGTTCTTCGGCCAGAATATCTTTCTTATTTTTATCGCCATCGGCATGGTGTCGTGGCTGGATATGGCGCGTATCGTGCGCGGCCAGACACTGAGCCTCAAGCGCAAGGAATTTATCGAGGCGGCGGTGGTCAGCGGCGTGTCCGCCCGCAATATTATTTTGCGTCATATCGTGCCCAATGTGCTTGGGGTGGTGGTGGTATACGCCTCGTTATTGGTGCCCAGCATGATCCTGTTCGAGTCTTTCCTCAGCTTCCTCGGGCTCGGCACGCAGGAACCTTTGAGCAGTTGGGGGGCACTGCTCAGCGACGGCGCCAATTCCATGGAAGTTTCGCCCTGGCTGCTGCTGTTTCCCGCGCTGTTCCTGGTGATTACCCTGTTTTGTTTTAATTTTATCGGCGATGGTTTGCGTGATGCCCTCGACCCGAAAGATCGTTAAGGAGTGCCGTGATGAGCATTATCGATAATTCCTCGCCGGCCTATGGCCTTGCGGCGGGGGCGAAAGAGCCGGCATTGCTGGACGTGCGGGATTTAAGGGTGACCTTCGCCACCTCCGATGGGGATGTTACCGCGGTGAACGATCTCAACTTTTCCCTGCGCGCCGGGGAAACCCTGGGTATCGTGGGGGAATCCGGTTCGGGCAAATCGCAAACCGCGTTTGCCCTGATGGGATTGCTGGCCGCCAACGGACGTATCGCCGGTTCCGCCGCTTTCAACGGGCGTGAAATTCTCAATCTACCGGAGAAACAGCTTAATAAGCTGCGCGCCGAAGAAATCTCCATGATTTTTCAGGACCCCATGACTTCGCTCAATCCCTATATGCGGGTGGGGGAGCAACTGACGGAAGTCCTGGTCTTGCATAAAAAGATCGGTAAACACGAGGCCTTTGAAGAATCGGTGCGCATGCTGGACGCGGTGAAAATGCCCGAGGCCCGTAAACGGATGCGCATGTATCCTCACGAGTTTTCCGGTGGGATGCGCCAGCGGGTGATGATCGCCATGGCACTGATGTGCCGTCCCAAGCTGCTGATCGCCGATGAGCCCACCACTGCCCTGGATGTGACGGTGCAAGCGCAGATAATGACGCTGCTTAACGATCTCAAGCGTGAATTCAACACCGCTATCATCATGATCACCCATGATTTGGGGGTGGTGGCCGGCATTTGCGATCGTGTGCTGGTGATGTATGCCGGCCGCACCATGGAGTATGGCAGGGCAGCGGATATTTTTTACCGGCCGAGCCATCCCTATTCCATCGGCCTGCTGGCGGCGGTGCCGCGTCTGGATGCGGATGGCTCCGCAATGATGGTCACCATACCCGGGAATCCTCCCAACCTGCTGCGTTTGCCGAAAGGGTGCCCCTTTCAGCCCCGTTGCCCCTTTGCCATGGATATCTGCTCAACCATGCCGCCCCTGGAACGTTTTGGCGATGACCGTATCCGTGCCTGTTACAAACCCGCGGAGGAGCTGGTATGAATGCCTTGGACGAAAATAGAAAAGTGATCCTGGACGTCGATAACCTGAAAGTGTATTTCGACGTGAAGGGGGATAAACAGTGGTTTTGGCAGCCGGTTAAACACCTCAAGGCGGTGGACGGCGTGTCGCTGCGTCTGTATGAAGGGGAAACCCTGGGGGTGGTGGGGGAGTCCGGCTGCGGCAAATCCACCTTTGCTCGGGCGTTGATCGGACTGGTCAAATCCACCAGCGGCCGTATCGCCTGGCTCGGTAAAGAGTTGCAGGACCTGACCAATGCTCAATGGCGCGAAACCCGCAGTAATATTCAGATGATTTTCCAGGACCCCCTGGCTTCACTCAACCCGCGGATGACCATCGGCGAGATTATCGCCGAGCCCTTGCATACGTATCATCCCAAGATGCCGCGCCAGGAAGTGAAGGATAAGGTGCGGAACATGATGATGAAAGTGGGCTTGCTGCCCAATCTCATCAATCGTTATCCCCACGAATTTTCCGGCGGCCAATGCCAGCGGATCGGTATCGCCCGTGCCCTGATCCTGGAGCCGAAGCTGGTGATTTGCGACGAGCCGGTTTCGGCGCTGGATGTCTCCATCCAGGCGCAGGTGGTGAATTTATTGCAGCAGCTGCAGCGTGAAATGGGGCTGTCGCTGATTTTTATCGCCCACGATCTGGCGGTGGTAAAGCATATCTCCGACCGGGTGCTGGTGATGTATCTGGGTCATGCTGTGGAGCTGGGAACCTATGACCAGGTCTACAATAATCCGCAGCATCCTTATACCAAGGCGCTGATGTCGGCGGTGCCGATCCCGGATCCCGATAAGGAACGCAATAAAAAGATTCAGCTGCTGGAAGGGGATTTGCCTTCCCCCATCAACCCGCCCTCGGGCTGCGTGTTCCGCACCCGCTGCCCTATTGCCGGCGAAGCGTGCGCCGTCACCCGGCCGATACTGCAGGGAAGTTTCCGCCACGCCTGTTCCTGCATCAAGGTGGATGCCAGCCAGCTGGGGGAGTAGGGCTTGTTATCACCGAAACGCACAACGGGCGTGCAAAAATTCGAGAGTGCTAAAGCGATCGGGTGTTAAAGCGAGCGCGTGTTAAAGGGAGAGCGCGCCAGTGAGGTCGAAGCGGGCATGGTTTTTCTGCCCGCCGGAGCGCCTCTTGGCACGCTAGGCCCGCCAACACCAAACCTTGAACCGTGCCCGGTCGGGACAGGATGCTAGATCGTAAACACGCCGTAAACCCATCCCTGGGGGCTCGATCCGCGCCGGCCATGGCGCGGACGGTTTACTCCTCTATCATCCTGTCCCTCCTTATTCACTCCGAGCCCGTTTGTTGGCAGTCTGAGCGGGCTATCAGCCCGCTACTCTTTCCAGATAATATGGCAAATCTTTTCAGAACGATCGCGGCACAGCAGCATGCGGGCGAAAACATCGTTGACCGGCATACCGTCCTGTTCCGCCAGTCCTATGATCACCTCGGCGAAAAAGTCCGGATTCAGGTCAAAATCCACCTGCTCGTGCCATTGCTCGGAGGGATCGAATAATTCCGCCGCCCCGCGCTGCTCAAACTGCAGGTTGAACAGCAGTACGTCCGCCGGGTCAAGATTGTCCGTCGCCAGCTCGAGAAAAATATCGTATGCCTGCTCGATGACCTCGTCATCCGTCAGGCGATTATCCAAATCCATGCTGTGTCCCTTAGTGTTTCGTCGCCGCCGGCCAAGTTACAGCAGCGGACTGAAAAAGTAGAACAGACGCTCGATAATCCGCTGCCAGTAAGGTCGCTGTGCCCATTTTACCGGATCTATCAAGCGGGAGCGGGCGATATAATCCTCCTGTACCCGCGCCAGATCGCTGCCGAAATCGTCATCGTCAATCACCAGGGTGATTTCAAAATTCAGCCATAAACTGCGCATATCCAGATTTACCGTGCCCACCAGGCTTAACTGCCCGTCAACCAGCACGCTTTTAGTATGCAACAGCCCGCCTTCAAATTGATGAATATTCACCCCCGCCTCAAGCAACTCGTCAAAAAAAGCGCGGCTGGCCCAGCCCACCAGCATCGAGTCATTATAACGGGGCACCACGATATGCACATCGACGCCACGTTGCGCGGCGGTGCAAATGGCATGCAGCAGATCGTCGCTGGGCACCAGGTAGGGCGTGGTCATGATAAGCTGTTGGCGCGAGGCATAGATGGACGTCAGCAGCGCCTGATGGATGACCCCGTCGGGAAAGCCCGGGCCGGAAGCGATAACCTGAATGGTATGGCCGGTGGCCTGTTCGAACGGCATGATATTCACGTCCGGCGGCGGCGGCAACACCCGTTTACCGGTTTCAATTTCCCAGTCGCAGGAGTAGATGATGCCCATAGCGGTGGTCACAGGTCCTTCCATCCTGGCCATAAGATCGATCCATTGCCCGACCCCCGCGTCCTGCTTGAAAAACCGCGGATCCACCATGTTCATGCTGCCGGTATAGGAAATGTAATTGTCGATAAGGATCATCTTCCGGTGCTGGCGTAGATCCATTCGGCGCAGGAACACCCGCATAATGCTCACGTGCAGGGTTTCCACCACATTGACGCCCGCCTGGCGCATCATGGCCGGATAGGGGCTGCGAAAGAACTTCACGCTGCCGGCGGAATCCAGCATTACCCGGCAACTGACGCCGCGCCGGGCCGCCGCCATCAAGGCCTCCGCCACCTGATCCACCAGACCGCCGGCTTGCCATATATAAAACACCATCTCGATATTGTTTTGGGCCAGCCCGATATCCTTGATCAAGGCTTTCAGCGTGTCGTCGGTACCGGTCAGCAGCTGCAGTTGATTGCCTTTAAGGCCGCCCATGCCCTGGCGCAGTTCGCATAACCGAAACAGCGATTGCGCCACTTCACTGTTCTCAGTGGCAAAAATCCGTTTACACTGTTTGAGGTCTTGTATCCATTTAGCCGTAGAGGGCCACATAGCCTTGGCGCGTTCGGCGCGGCGTTTGCCGAGATTCAGTTCGCCAAATAATAAATACGTAATAATGCCCACCAGGGGCAGAATATATATCACCAGCAGCCAGGCCATTGCGGACGGAACTGCCCGGCGTTTCATCAATACCCGCAGGGTGACACCCGCTACTAGTAACCAGTAGCCGAACACCAGTAGCCAATTGATTACATTATAAAGAGTTGTCATAAAGGCGAAAAATCCTGTTCGCAATGCTTGAAATCTGAGTGTACGCATAAGGGGCGTAAAGAGGAAATTCTTTTAACCGGGTTATGCCGTTTCTCCTCCCCGCCGGCGTTTCAGCGGCTTGGCTAACCGCCGGAAAAGATTATAATGGCGGCTCTCAATCATCTTAGGCAGAGGTCGGTAGAGCCGGTTCGTGCATGAAAAGAAGCAGAAATGAAGTCAGCCGTTGGCGCATGTTAAGGCAAGCGCAGCGACGTCGGAGCCAGTGGGTGGAAGCACAATCCCGCACTTATCGCCATCTGACCCGTTTGGGGCATCTCCAACTTAAAAAGCAGCGCCGCTCGCTGCTTTTTTCCATGACCAGCGGACTATAGCAGGTCCGGGCGGGAGACTGATAAAAAAAACCGGCGTTAAGCCGGTTTGTGGTAATTGAGATCCTTTCATCTAATAAAGTCGTCCATAACGTTTCTAGGCTAATTACTGCGTTGAGGTGGTGGTGGATGTGGAAGTGGATGTCGACGTACCGGTTCCTCCCTCCGGATCGCTGGCCGATGCTACCGCCGCTACCGAGCCGGAGATAATCCCGGCGTCGGCGGTCGTTGCGGGTCCGGAAGCGCTTTGCGTCGCCACATCGGCCGTTCCCGCCGCCCCTGCCGCCATTGCGGTAGCGGTGCCGGCGGCATACAACACGAGTACTGCCACTAAGATTTTCCTGGACATATTTACCTCCTAGGGTTTGAAACTCAAGGGGAGTACAGCTATTACAAGGTATTCGATATTTGCATTATCAACAAATCGTAAGCCGCTAAGGCATATGGTTTTTTTCAGTTGATCATGCTAAAGGCGGGGTCAACGCACTGATTCGTGGTTGTTTATTTTTTGTACTAGGAAAATTCCTAAATGATTATCTTAGTCATTTGTCATCGAGCGGATTTTTTATTTTTTAGCGGATAAAAGAAAATATTTAACGGCTCTATAATTGAAATGCAGATCTAATTATTAATATTAATTAAGTAATATCAAATGCGAGGGCTAATTCATTATTCAGCGTCATGACGGAAAGAAATACCCTTTCTATTCAATATCCTGCTATGAATGGCATGGCGATGGTCATTTCGCAGACATATAAACTGGTTTTCTCTTTTTTTACCTGCTGAAAATCGGCGAATTATGTTTCGTCTAAGGTGTTTTTTTTACGTAATAGTTAAGTTTAGGTAATGATTTTAATGGCTAGAATGGTGAATAGTCATTAATACAACGGGAGGGCGCCATGACATACCCTAAATAACTCGAGTTGCAGGAAGGCGGCAACGCAGCGAATCCCAGGAACTTACTCGTGTAAGTGACTGGGTGAGCGAGGAGAGCCAACGCACCTGCAACTTGAAGTATGACGGGTTTAACGCTCCCGCAGGGTAATTCAGGGATCTGTACGGTCTGCTTTCAGAAGGTTTTCCGGTAGGGTTTTACCGACACGGTTTTGTAGACGCCGGCGGCAACGTAAGGATCGGCATCAGCCCAGGCTTGCGCCATCTCCAGCGCGTCGAATTCGGCTATTATAATGGAACCGCTGAAACCGGCGGCGCCCGGATCGTTACTGTCTATTGCCGGCAGCGCGCCCGCGGTCAGTAATCGGCCCTGGTCACGCAATAATTGCAAGCGCGCCACGTGAGTGGGTCGGACGGACAGACGTTTTTCCAGGGAATCGGCGACATCTTCAGCATAAATAACATAGAGCACGATTAATACTCCCAACGAATTGGTATTCACAAAGTGATTCACGTTATGACATCAGGGTCATGAGCGCAATGAAAAAATGTAGATGGGGAGAATTCGCCGCTACGACGGGCTAAAAAGGGTTTTTTTTAAGTTAATCCCACAAGACGTTGATATGAGTTATTGAATATGATTGTCATTTGCATTTAAACTTCGCCTTATAGGAAACTTTAGTTGAGATGGCGTTAAATATTTTGAAAACCACTCGTCGATTTATGTGGCCGTATGTTGTGTCCGTAGGGCTGCATACCTCTCTGGTGGCGGGTTTACTCTACGCTTCCATCAATCGGATATCGCCGTCCATCGCTGTGGAACAACCGATGAGCGTCACGCTGGTGGCCCCCGCGCCTCAACCTGTTGCCGCGCCGGCCCCGCCGCCGCCCGTACCGCCCCAGCCGGTGGAGTCACCGAAGCCGGCCCCTGAACCTGAACCGAAGCCCGAACCCGTGGTGGAACCGCCGGCACCGGTTCAGTTGCCCAAACCCAAACCGAAACCCAGACCGGTGATCAAAAAAGAAGCGAAGCCCCGGCCTCACAAGGAACCCGTTCCGATAGAGCAGGCACGGACGGACGCTCCGCCCAGGGATACCCCTTTACTGCCAGCGCCCCCACAGGCCTCCGCGCCGGCGGTCTCCGCTGCCAAAGCCGACACCGGGCCGGTAGCCTTGAGCCGGCCGGACCCCGACTATCCCGATCGCGCCAGGGCGCTGGGGATTGAGGGCCGGGTGCAGATTCAGTTTGATGTAAATGCGGATGGACAGGTGGAAAATCTGCGCATTATTTCCGCCACGCCCCCCAATATGTTCGAGCGGGATATTCGTGAAGTGACACGCAGATGGCGTTATCAAAGCGGTAAGCCCGGCAAAAATGTCAATATGAGTATTGTATTCGAACTCACGGGCGTCAGGAGCCATGACCACTAAGCTCCAGGCGACAAAGCCCGGACCGTCGATGGCTTATCAGGATTAAGGCGGAAGCCCGCTTGTCGGGCTTCGGGGTCTATGCGGGTCAGGCTTCGTCGGGTAGGAAGTGACGCTTGCCGTCCGGCAGGGGGCGGGCCTTGCCTTCCGCATCCACCGCCACGTAGGTAAATGCCGCCGCGGTGGCGCGATAGCGCTGGCCGATGGGTTCGGACGAAACCTTTTTCACCCACACTTCCACATTAATGTTCAGCGAACTGGTGCCGGTCTTGGTGCAGCGGGCATAACAACAGATGACATCCCCCACCGCCACCGGTTTCAAGAAGGTCATGCCGTCCACTTTTACCGTCACCACGCGGCCTTCGGCGATTTCTTTCGCCAGAATGGCGCCGCCCATATCCATTTGCGACATTAGCCAGCCGCCGAAAATATCACCATTGGCATTCGTATCGGCGGGCATCGCCAATGTCCGCAGCACCAGCTCGCCGCTGGGTAAAACCGGTTTTTCGCTCATCGTGCTTTCCGCTATTAAAAAAGCGGCCCGCAGAATGCAGACCGTCTTTAAGACATTAATGGGGGTTTTTTTGGTCTTCCGTCATATGACGATAGACATAAACGCCGCTCAGCAGGGTAAACAGCAGCGTGAGACCGGTCAGGCCGAACACCTTGAAGTTAACCCAGACATTTTGCGGCAGCCAGAAGGCGATATAAATATTCGCCGCGCCGCAGGCGATAAAAAACAGCGCCCACGCCACGTTCAAATTATTCCATACCTGCGGAGGCAGCGTCATTTCCTTGCCAAGCATGCGCTGTATCAGAGGTTTTCCCATGATGAACTGGCTCACCAGCAGCGCGATGGCGAACAGGCTGTAAATGACCGTCACCTTCCATTTGATAAACTCGGCATTGTGATAATACAGGGTCAACGAGCCGAAAATGGCCACCAGGATAAACGTCAGCAGGGTCATTTTTTCAACCTTGCGGTATCTAATCCAGGTAAAAGCCAATACCAGTGCCGAAGCGGCAATAAGCGCCCCGGACGCGACATAAATGTCATACAGTTTATAAACGACAAAAAAAACCACTAACGGCAGAAAATCGAGAAACTGCTTCATAGATAAATCCGTGTTGATGAAAATGAGTCTGGCTGCGCGTTATGCCTGACGCAACAGCATGTACAGACGGTACAGATAAATAAGCAACAAGGCAGAGATGATATTACTCAATCCATTAAGCAGCACTGCCGCAACCAGGGATGATACCTGGGTAAATTGCGCCGCCAGAACCAATACCGCCGCCTTGGCCAGCAGCCAGACCAGCACCGCGGGCGTAATCAGTCGGAGGTTGGCAAAGGCTAGTTTACTACTCAGGCGCATGGACTTGAAGACCCCGAGATTCTCACTGGCGGCAATCACCGGCGCCAGGCTGAGGGCGATGGCCACCAGGATGCCCGGTACCACCACTAGCAAGAGTCCCAATTGCACCAATAACGTGGTGATAAAGATTAATAATAACAGACGGGGGAGAATCGGCGCGGACAGACCCACCGCCCGGAGCACGCTGGTGGGCTGCCGATCGGATACCAGCCGGATCATGGTTAATAACGCACCGGCCAGTATGACATTGCCCACCAAGCCGGCAAAGGTGCCGGCGGCGGAGGCCCTGAGTAGTACCCGTTGCTGTTCCGGCGTCATTTGCTGCACCAATTCCTGCAAACTCATATTGGCCGTATCCGTAGCTCCGGTACCTTCACCGTTGAGAACCAGCAATTGCTCGGTATTCGGTGATAAAGCGTGACCGAGTGAGACGCTTATCAGCGCCGTCAGCAGTGCCAGCAGCACAATACTGACGAATTGATTGCGGGTGAAATTCAACATATCACGGTATAAGGTACTTGCCATAATTGGCATGACGACTCCTTGGCGAAACATTCTGATTAAGGCCGGTATTCTACCTGTTAATCCGACCGTTGACACCCCGCGGCCGCATCCGAGCGCGTTTCGTGTGCCGCGGGCCGAACCGGCGCTTCTGTCGTCAGTGGCGGCAACCCGTAGGCAGCCCTGGCGCGATCGCAGGCATCATTGGACAGGCCTTGTTCGCCGTTCCTGATAAATTCCCGGCAGGGGGACGGTCTGGCGGCGTAAATCGAGCAGTGTACCGAACGGCCCACCTCGCCGGTCAGCGCGCGGCAGCGCGGTCTTTTGTCATTGGTGCCCGCCATGCATCGCAGGAAGGGCGTCAGGGGTTCGGTGAGGTCATGGGGAACGATGCCGCCGCCGTCATCCCCCTCCGCCCAGTAAAAGGACACGCGAAACCAGGCGCAGCATGCGCCGCAACTCATGCAAGGATTGTCACTTTCGCTCATGGTGTTTATACGCCCACGCCCTCGGTTTCAAACCTGAAATGAAATTACCCATCGTACGCCGGGAAATCAATGGAATTTCTCTAATGTCGCTTTTTTTATAAACAATCACTTTGGATTGATGTGGATCAATCCGCGATACATTAACGAATTGATATAAAACTAGTTAAATAAGCTTCAACGCAAACGGACCCGCTGCCGTGGCATAGTGTTTTTTGTCATGTGGATCAATTTTGCGACTTAAAAGCAAAATATTAACAAGGAGAGAGGCATGAAAAGAACAGTGATTGGCGCGGCATTAATGGGGATTCTGTTTTCTACGGCGGTATCGGCTCATCAGGCGGGGGACTTTTTTATCCGGGCCGGCTCCGCTACGGTTCGGCCGACGGAAAGTTCTGATAATGTGCTGGGACTGGGAGGATTCAATATTGATAACAATACCCAGCTCGGACTGACATTTACCTATATGGCTACCGACAATATCGGGGTCGAGCTGCTGGCGGCGACGCCGTTTCGCCATAAGGTGGGACTGAACAGCACCGGAGATATCGCCACGGTAAAACAATTGCCCCCCAGTTTGATGGCACAGTACTATTTCGGCGAGGCGCGGGATAAATTACGGCCGTATATCGGCGTCGGCGTCAATTACACCACCTTTTTCGATGAGAAATTCAATCAAACCGGCCGCGACGCGGGGCTGAGCGATCTGAGCCTTAAGGATTCCTGGGGTATCGCCGGTCAGGCGGGGCTGGATTACAACCTGAATGACAAGTGGCTGTTGAATATGTCGGTATGGTATATGGATATCGATACCGACGTTCGGTTCAAGGCCGGCGACCAGCAGCAGTCTATCCATACCGATATCAATCCGTGGGTATTTATGTTCGCGGTGGGTTATCGGTTCTAGCCGGGCACGGTCTCACTTTAACAGGCTCGTTGCACGATCGGAGATCGCGGGCCTACCGAGCCATGGGGCGCTCGGGCAGGCGGAAAAACCACGCCTGCTTCGACCCCATTGGCACGGTCTCCCTTTAACAGGTTCGTTGCACGATTGATGATCGCGCGCCTGCCGCGCGGTGGGGCGCTCTCCCACTGTTCGGTAATGTCTGCATGGTGTTCGGCAGTTGCAAATGCGCTTCGGATGAGTAAGTTCAAGAGGCGCGGCCGCGCCTCTTATCCCTTATTTTATACTGATGTGATTTTCCACTTCTCTTACCCCCGGAACGCCGCGGGCAATGGTTACGGCGCGGCTGGCTTCCCGCGATGAGCCGGCGAAACCGCTTAACTGCACGCGACCTTCATAGGTATCAACGTGGATGTTGCGGGAAGCGACTTCGTCATCGCGCAGCAGTTCCGATTTCACCTTGGTGGTTATCACCGTGTCGTCGATGTAGCCCCCGGTGCTTTCGGATTTCGGGGTAGGGGCGCAGCCAATGACTGAAGTCGCCAATATTGCGCTAAGGGCAACGGCTGCAAGGATTTTCAGATTTCTCATTTTTCGCTCCTCGGTATTTTTGTCCGTTTTATTGCCGATTTTAGGGCCGGTATCTCTACGCGGCCATCAGAGTATTACCGATATACCCGTCATACTTCAAGTTGCAGGTGCGTCGCCGCCTTCCTGCAACTCGAATTATTTAGCGTATAAAATGAGGTTTTTCAACTTCAGCCGCGGGTGGCCGCTTTCATTTCCCGCACAAAGGTGCTCAGTTCATCGAGCATGGCCGGGGTATTGCCGGTATTGCGTTCGATGATTTTCACGATGGCCGAGCCGGATATCGCCCCCGCGGCGCCCGCCGCCAGAGCTTCCCGCACCTGCGCGGGTTCGGCGATGCCGAAACCCTGCAGCGCCGGGGCGGCATGATACTCTTTAAGAGTATTCACCAGATGTTCAAGGGGTACATGGCCGCGGTTTTCGCTGCCGGTGACGCCGGCGCGGGACAGCAGGTAAGTATAGGCGCGGCCGTGGGAGGCGATTTCACGCAGCAGGCTCGCGTCGGCGTTGGGCGGGCAGATGAAAATCGGCGCCACGCCATGGCGCATGGCGGCGGTGCGAAACGGCAGGCTCTCTTCCAGCGGTACATCCGCCACCAGCACCGAATCGACGCCTGCCTGCTCGCAGCGGGCATAAAAGGTGTCGATGCCTTTGTTGAACACCAGATTGGCATACATCAGCAGGCCGATGGGAATGTCGGCATATTTGCGTCGGATTTCCGCCAGCATATCGAAGCACTGGTCCGGCGTAACGCCGGCGGTAAATGCCCTCAAATTGGCGTTCTGGATGGTGGGGCCGTCCGCCAGAGGGTCGGAGAAGGGAATGCCCAGCTCAAGCGCGTCGGCGCCGGCTTCAATCAGCGTATCGATAATGCTCAGAGACTGGCGGGGATCGGGATCGCCGAGGGTGACGAAGGGTACAAAAGCGCCCTCGTTGCGGCTTTGCAGCGCGGCGAATAACTGCTCATAGCGTTCCATTAGATTTCTCCTCGCGCTTTCAAAATATCATGAACGGTGAAAATGTCCTTATCGCCGCGCCCTGAAAGGTTTACTACCAGGATCTGCTCTTTATCCGGCTCCGCTTTGATCATCTTCAGCGCATGGGCCAGGGCGTGGGACGATTCAAGCGCCGGGATGATCCCTTCATGGCGGGACAGCTCTTTGAACGCGTCCAGCGCTTCGTCGTCGGTAATGGAGACATATTCCGCCCGGCCGATGCTGTTGAGGTAGGCATGTTGCGGCCCCACCGAGGGGAAATCCAGACCGGCGGAAATAGAATAGGATTCTTCGATTTGCCCGTCTGACGACTGCATCATCGGCGATTTCATGCCGAAGTAGATGCCCAGCCGGCCATGCTTGAGAGAAGCGCCGTGCTGTCCGGTTTCAATGCCCAGGCCGCCCGGTTCAACGCCGATGAGTCGTACCGAGGGTTCATCGATAAAATCGGCGAACATGCCGATGGCGTTGGAACCGCCGCCGACGCAGGCCAATACCGCATCCGGCAGGCAGTGTTCCCGCTCACGCATTTGCTGCTTGGTCTCTTCGCCAATCATGCGCTGGAATTCACGCACAATGGTGGGGTAAGGGTGCGGGCCGGCGGCGGTCCCCAGCATGTAATGGGCGTTTTCATAAGTGCCGGACCAATCGCGCAGGGCTTCGTTACAGGCATCCTTGAGGGTTGACGAGCCGCTGTACACCGGAATCACTTCCGCTCCCATCAGCCGCATGCGGAAAACGTTCGGAGACTGGCGTTCGATATCCTTGGCGCCCATGTAAATCCGGCATTTCAGACCCAGCAGCGCCGAGGCCAGGGCGGAGGCCACCCCATGCTGACCGGCGCCGGTTTCAGCGATGATTTCGGTTTTGCCCATCCGCTTGGCCAGCAAAGCCTGTCCCAGAACCTGGTTGGTTTTATGGGCGCCGCCGTGCAGCAGGTCTTCCCGTTTGAGATAGAGTTTGGTTTTGGTGCCGGCGGTGAGGTTGCGGCACAGAGTCAGCGGCGTCGGCCGGCCGGCATAGTTGGTGAGCAGGTCGTTGAACTCAGCCTGGAATACCGGGTCGCTTTGGGCGCTGACAAAGGCTTCTTCCAATTGCAGAAGTGCCGGTACCAGAATTTGCGGCACGTACATGCCGCCGAATTCGCCAAAATAGGGATTAAGTAATGTCATGCTTTATGTCTCTTTATTGATACGGACCGGGGATTAATAGGCGCGTAGCGTCTGAAATACCGTGGCCAGTTTATGATGATCCTTGAGTCCGGGCGCGCTTTCGACACCGGAGTTAAAATCCAGTCCCACACAGCCCAGCTGCGCGGCGGCGACGCAGTTATCCGCCGCCAGCCCTCCCGCCAGCATTACGTTGTCCAACGTTTGTCCCGCCAGCAGCGACCAGTCGAACCGTTGACCGCTGCCGCCGCCGTTGTCCAGCAGGTAGCGATCGACGTCGGTGAATTCCCTGACGGGGTTGTGCTCCCGCATGTCCAACGCTTTCCAAATCCGGCAGGCGGCGGGCAGGCGGCCGCGCAGGGCGGTGATATAATTCTGGTCCTCGTTGCCGTGCAACTGAACGGCATAGAGCCCCAGCGCGGCGGCGGTCTCCACCACCTCATTGATATCGGCATCGCGAAATACCCCCACATAGCGCAGGGGCGCAGCGTCGATAACCGTCCGGGCGCGTTCGATATCCACCCGGCGCGGCGAGGAGGGGACAAAAATCAGCCCGCCGTAGAGCGCGCCGGCATCCCAGGCGGCCCGGGCATCCTGCGGCCGGGTCAGTCCGCAGACCTTGTTTTCACCCAGCAATACCCGACGCACGGCGCCGTCCAGATCCGGTTCGGACATCAACGCGCTGCCGATGAGAAAGCCGTTGGCGAAATGACTCAATTCCCGCACGTGGCGGTAGGCGGTAATGCCGGATTCGCTGATAACCGTGACGCCGCCGGGAAGTTTCGGCGCCAGGGTGCGGGTCCGGTTCAAATCGATGGACAAATCCCGCAGGTCGCGGTTATTGATGCCTACCACCTTGGCGCCGAGGGCGACGGCGCGCCGGCACTCTTCTTCGCTGATGGCTTCGGTGAGCACGCCCATTTCCAGACTGTGGGCCAGCGCGGCCAACTGACGGTAGCTGTCGTCATCCAATACCGACAACATCAGTAAAATGGCGTCCGCCTGATGATAACGCGCCAGGTAAATCTGGTAAGGATCAATGATGAAATCCTTGCACAATACCGGCTGCGTCACCACGTCGCTTATCTGGCGCAGGAAGTCGAAGCTGCCCTGAAAATATTTCTCGTCGGTAAGGACCGAGATGGCCGACGCGTAATGTTTATAGACGCCGGCGATGGCCGCCGGATCAAAATCGGCCCGGATAAGCCCCTTGGAGGGGGAGGCTTTTTTGCATTCCAGTATAAAGACCGTCCGCGAGCCTTGCAGGGCGTGATAAAAACTGCGGCTGCTCGGTTTCACTTCGTCACGGAACGCGGACAACGGCTGGCGTTGTTTGCGGTCCGCGATCCAGATTTTTTTATCGGCGATGATTTTCGCCAGCACCGTATCCTGCATGTTTTATCCTCTTGCCGCCAAGGCTGTAACCAGTTCATAGGCGCCGCCGCCGCGGATCGCCGTTAATGCCTGCCGGGTATTCTCACGAAGATCTTCCCGTCCGAACAATTTTAGCAGCAGGGCCACATTGGCGGCGACGGCGGCTTCATGGGCCGGCTCGCCTTTACCTTGTAACAACCGTGCCAGAATGTCACGGTTTTCTTCCGGCGAACCGCCCAGCAGCGCCTCCACCGGCTGGCTTTGCAAGCCGAAATCCTTAGGCGTTAGCTCATAGCGGGTAATCTCGCCGTGGTTCAGTTCCGCTACCTGAGTCGGCGCGTGCAGCGCCACCTCATCCATACCGCCGCCGTGCACCACCGCCGCGCGTTGATATCCCAGTACGCGCAGGGTTTCGGCAATGGGCCCTACCAGCTCGGGGCTGTAGACGCCGATAAGCGCCAGGGGCGGGCGGGCGGGATTGATGAGCGGTCCGAGCACGTTAAACAGCGTGCGGGTTTTTAACTGCTGACGGACCGGCATGGCATAGCGAAAACCGGTGTGATATTGCGGCGCGTATAAAAAGCAGACTCCCAGTTCATCCAACGCTTTGCGGGATTGTTCCGCCGGCATATCCAGACGGATACCGAAGGCCGCCAGCAAATCCGACGAACCCGAGCGGCTGGAGACGCTGCGGTTGCCGTGCTTGGCCACTCTTGCGCCGCAGGCGGCGGCGACAAAGGCGCTGGCGGTGGAGATATTGATGCTGTTGGAGCCGTCGCCGCCGGTGCCGACGATATCGGCAAACGGATAGTCCGGTCGAGGAAATGCCATGGCGTCCGCCAGTAAGGCGCTGGCGGCGCCGGCGATTTCATCGGGATGCTCGCCGCGTATTTTCATGCTGATCAGCGCCGCCGCCAGCTGTACGGGTTCAAGTTGCCCCTGGATGATCGCGCTGAAAAGCCGTTGGCTTTCCTCGCGGCTGATGCGTTCGGCCCGAAAGAGTTTATCTAGAATCTGTTGCATGGTGGTTTCCTTACAATTAAGCCAACGCCCAGTCCAGCGTCTGGTTCAGCAAACGCGCACCCTGGGTGGTTAAAATGGATTCGGGATGGAACTGGAATCCGCACACGCGATCGGCGTCGTGACGCACCGCCATCACCATTTGATTAAAATGGGCGTTGACCGTTAGTCCGGCCGGGATGTCACTGCCCACCAGCGAGTGGTAGCGGGCCACCGGCAGCGGATTCGGCATGCCGGCGAACATGGCGAGGCCGTCATGTTCAATGAGCGATGCCTTGCCGTGCAGGATTTCTCCCGCCTGTCCCACGTGGCCGCCATAGGCTTCGACAATGCCCTGATGCCCGAGGCAGATGCCGATGATGGGCAGCTGGCCACGCAGCTGCTTGAGCAGTTGCGGCATGCAGCCGGCATTGGATGGGGCCCCCGGTCCGGGCGAGAGCACCAGGATCGGATTTTCCATCAGCTGGAGTTGCTCGATAATGGTTTGCGCCGGCAACTGGTTGCGGTAAACCATGACCCGGTGCCCGGCGGCGCGCAGCTGATCCACCAGATTGTAAGTAAAGGAATCGATATTATCGAGCAGCAGGATGTCGGCCATCAGAACACCTCCCGGGCATGATGTGCGGTAGCAATGGCGCGCAGCACGGCGCGGGCCTTATTGCGGCTTTCGTCGGCTTCGGCCTGGGGGACGGAATCCAGCACCACCCCGGCGCCGGCCTGGACGGTGGCGATGCCGTCCTCCACGTAGGCGGAACGGATAACGATACAGGTATCCAGCACCCCCTGGCCGGTGAAATAGCCGATGGCGCCGCCGTAGCTGCCGCGACGGGTGCCTTCGGCCTCGGCGATAAGCTGCATGGCGCGGACTTTCGGCGCGCCGCTCAGGGTGCCCATGTTCATACAGGCGCGGTAGGCGTGCAGCGCGTCCAAATCCCCCCGCAGGGTTCCCACCACCCGGGATACCAGGTGCATGACAAACGAGTAACGATCCACTTTGGTCAAGTCGGCGACATAACGACTGCCCGGTTCGCAAATGCGCGCCAAATCGTTGCGCGCAAGATCCACCAGCATCAGGTGTTCCGCCAGCTCTTTATGATCGGAACGCATCTCAAGTTCGATGCGGCTGTCGAGATCGGCATCAAGCCGACCGTCCGGCTTCCGGCCGCGGGGACGGGTACCGGCGATGGGATAGATTTCGATTTGCCGGTTGGTCGCGTCGTATTTCAGGGAGCTTTCCGGCGACGCGCCGAACACGGTGAAATCATCGTCCTGCATAAAGAACATATAAGGACTGGGATTGTGTTCTTTCAAGGTGTGGTACGCCGCCAGCGGCGACGGGCAGGGCAGGGAAAAACGCCGGGACGGCACCACCTGGAAAATTTCCCCTTCGCGGATAGCCTGCTGCATTTTCTCCACCACCCGGCAAAATTCCTCATCGCTCTGGTTGCATTCCAGCGTCATGCTGTCGATGGTTTGAAGGGGAATGGCGCCCGGCACCTGCTGTAGCTGATGCTGCAATTGCTCAAGACGGGTCTGTAAACGCTGTTTCTCGCCGGCGGAGGGGCAAAACAGGCTGGCCTGAATATGGCAGGACTGATGCTGGTGATCAAGAACCAGCAGGGTCTCCGCCAGATAAAAACAGAAATCCGGACAGCGTTGATCCTGGCGCACCTCCGGCAGGGCTTCAAAACCCGCCACCAGATCGTAGGCGAACAGGCCGCCGAGAAACAGGGCTTCCGGCCGATCCGCCGGGATCTGCACCAGCGTCAACAGCAGACGCAGGCAATCGAACACCGACAAGGCCCGCAGGCGCGCATCCTCGTCCATATGGTTTTCCGCCGCCGGGAATATCAGCTCGCGGCCATTGGGGTGCGTGCGAACCTGGACCTCGGGGGGCAGTGCGGCATCCAGCAGCGGCAGCAGCGCCGCGCCGTTGGCGGTCAGCGCCTGGATGGTCACCTGCCGGTCAAGGGCGGAGATACGCATGGCGCTGTCCAGAACCATCCAGCTTTTGAGATTGCGCTTGCTGTCGATTTCGGCGGACTCAAGCAATAAGGTGGCGGGACGCGCGCCGCAGAGATGGTTGAACATCGCGGTGGGATCATCCCGGTAGGTGGCGGTGGCCTGTAATAATTCCAACTGTGGTCGCATGGTTTGCATTGTTCGGTTTTCCTGTTTTTCGCCCATAAAAAAGCCCGCTTGCAGGCGGGCTTCCGGGATCTTGCTCTGTCTGATGACAGCAACGCATGATGACACCGCCCGCTACAGGGAGGTGCGCCACCAGCGAAGCATAACCGAAATAGTCAACATCATCAGATTCTCATTGGAAGGTTTCAATGTGTACTAGTAAACTAGTTCAGCAATGAAATGTCAACAGCCGTCGCTTAAAATCGGTAAATAATCTTAGGTGTTCGATTCATGCACGATAAACGTTATGATAGCGATATGCTATGGGCGTTATATCCGTCATTTTGAAAGCTGTGGGATATATATTTTGAAGGTAATTTTTTGACTGATAAACCGCTGGGTGCAAAATCATCGTTGTTCACCCTTTACGATCTGCACAGCCACACTACCGCCTCGGACGGATTACTCTCCCCGGAGGCGCTGGTGGCACGCGCGGTTGCCATGGGTGTGGATGTGCTGGCGATTACCGATCACGATACCCTTAAAGGCGTGGCGGTGGCGCGCCAGGCTATTATCAGCCAGGCCCTGCCGCTGACGCTGATAGCGGGCGTGGAAATCTCCACTCGGTGGCAAAATCATGAAATTCATATTGTCGGGCTGGGTATCGACATCGCGCATCCGGCCATCACCGAGCTGTTGGCCGCACAGCGGGAGAAACGCCGGGAGCGGGCCGTGGACATCGCCCAACGCCTAGAGCGCGCCGGGATAACCGGCGCCTGGGAGGGAGCTCAAGGGTTTGCCTGCGACGGGGTGATTACCCGCGGACATTTTGCCCGCTATCTGGTGAGCATCGGCAAGGCCGATAACCTGGCGGCGGTATTTAAAAAATACCTGTCCAAGGGGAATACCGGCTACGCGCCGTCGCAGTGGTGTAGTATAGAGGAGGCCGTGAGCGCCGTACGGCAGGCGGGGGGGCAGGCGGTGGTGGCCCACCCGGGCCGGTATCAGCTTTCCGCCAAATGGCTTAAGCGATTGCTGGATCATTTTGTCGCCGCGGGCGGGGAGGGCATCGAGGTTGCCTCGTGCCAGCAGTCGCCGCAGGAAAGGACGCTGCTGGCCGGGTACGCCCGCGAAAGACAGCTGCTGGGGTCCCAGGGCTCGGATTTTCATATGCCCTGTGCCTGGATTGAATTGGGGCGCAAGCTCTGGCTGCCGGGGGGAGTGGAGCCAATATGGCGGGACTGGCCGACGCATCATACCGTCGCGCCGGCGTGATCTTCAAAAGGATAAACAGGGTTTGCCGGGGAATACCCCCGATAGACGACATAAGGAGTGTTAATGAGTCAGTTTTTTATCATTCATCCAGAGAATCCACAGCCGCGGTTAATCAATCAAACCGTGGATCTGCTGCGTAAAGGCGCGGTTATTGTTTATCCCACCGATTCCGGCTATGCCCTCGGTTGCCGTCTGGAGGATAAAAACGCGATGGAGCGCATCTGCCTTATCCGCAAGCTGGACAGGGATCATAACTTTACCTTGGTGTGCCGCGATCTGTCCGAGCTTTCAACCTATGCCCATGTGGATAATCAGGCGTTCCGTTTAATGAAAAACAATACGCCTGGCAAATATACGTTTATTTTGAAGGCCACCAAGGAGGTCCCGCGGCGGTTGATGAACGATAAGCGTAAAACCATCGGTTTGCGGGTGCCGTCAAATCCTATTGCCCTGGCCTTGCTGGAAAACATGAATGAACCCTTGATGTCCACAACCCTGATGTTGCCGGGTAATGATTTTGCGGAATCCGATCCGGAGCGGATTAAGGATCATTTGCTAAAGCAGGTGGATGTGGTGATTCACGGCGGATTTTTGGGCCAGCAGCCCACCACGGTTATTGATTTGACCGAGGATACGCCACGCGTGGTGCGGGAAGGTGTCGGCGATATTTCGCCGTTTCTATAGGGGCGGTTTACCTTTAATACGTTTGCTGCACGTTCGGTGATCGCGGGCCGCGCTGTGGGGCGCTCGGGCGGGCGGAAAAACCACGCCCGCTGCGACCCCATCACCACGGTCTCCCTTTAACACGCCTGGTTCATGCTCCGATGAATGTGGGCTTACCGCGCCGTGGGGCGCTCAGGTTTAAAGGCAATCCGCCTTATATTCGTAGCGATCCGCTTTTTCCGGCTCGTTGGCGGCGATGGCGACAATGTCGGTCAAGGTGGTTTTTGATACCGTTTTGCCCGCCAGTAGCTGGACGGCAATATTCACCACCGCTTCCCCTTCCTGTTTCGGGTTTTGCGCTATCAATACATCAATGGTGCCGTTTTTCAGGGCATTGACCTCCGCCGTGGCGGCATCATACGCCACCAGCTTGACGCGTTTTACCGCGCCGGCCTGACGCAGACCGGTGATGGCGCCGATGGCCCCCTGGTCGTTGGTGGAGAATACGCCCGACAAATCCGGGTGGGCCGATAGGGCGGAGGTGACGATTTCCGCCGCTTTCTGCGGATCGTCGCTCTGGTACTGCGGGCCGAGATAGGTTATGCCTGGATAGGTTTTAATCTGCTCGGCGAAACCCTGTTCCCGCGCGTCCTGCGCCGCCGAACCGGGGGGCTGGGTAATCACCAGGACCTTGCCTTTGCCTTTCAACAGGCGGTTCATGGCTTGTGCCGCCATTTTCCCGCCCTGCTCGTTATCGGTGATAATCTGGGTCTCCAGGAACGAGGTATCGTGCAGGGTTTGATCGACGGTCAGCACCTTGGTGCCCCGGGTGGCCAGTTGCTTCATGGGGGCAACCAGCGCCTGCATATCGGTGGGCACGATGGCCGCTACCGCCGGCTGTGTGGCGGTGACGGCGTTAACCACCGGAATCTGGCTGTCGGCGGCGAATTGATCCGGCGCGTAAACGGTTAAAGAAAGGCCGGCCTGTTTGGCTTTTTCCTGTGCGCCGCATTGCAGCGCCTGGTAAAAAGGGCTGCCCTTTACACCCAATACCAGCGCAACGCTGTCATTGGGTTTGGCGGCGGCCGGCAGGGCGAGTCCCATGGACAGAGCGCAGACCAAAGTCGACAGTACTGTATTACGCATCATTTTTACTCCGTTAAGGTCAAAGGTTAACCGCGTTCTCTCGCCCGACGTTTTAGTTGGTCGATCCACACAGCCAGAATCAATACCGCGCCCATGGCGACGGTTTGCCAAAAGGGCGGTATGCCGAGAATGACAAAGCCGTTCAAGAGAATGATCGGGATAAACACGCCGATAACCGTGCCGGCCACGCTGCCGATACCGCCGAACAGACTGGTTCCCCCCAATACCACCGCCGAGATGGTGGAGAGATTATCCATGGCGTGGCCGCCGATGGTGGTGGTGGAGAAGCGGGCGTTGGACATGACGGCGGCCATGCCCGCCAGCGCGCCGGAAATCATGTAAATTCCGATCAGGCGCCTGCGCACATTGACCCCGGCGCGGCGTACCGCCTCCATATTCGAGCCGGTGGCGAACACGTGCAGTCCGAAACGGGTGAGATGCAATACCGCCGCCGCCACTATTGTCACCAGGGCAGCGATGGCCACCAGCATCGGTATGCCGGCGATATCGCCGCTGCCGATGATGTCCACCAGCCGTTCGGGAATGGCCCGGACATCCACGCCGCCGCTGATGATTTGCGCCAGGCCCAATGCCATACCGAAAGTGCCGAGCGTGACAATCAGGGCCGGAATGCGGGCCACCGCGATCAGGAAGCCGTTCAGCGCGCCCCACAGGGTGCCCGCCAGCAGCGATACCAGCGTGCCGAGGGCGATAATACCCCAGCCGGCGTCGGTGGTGCCGAAGGTGCTGCCTGCGTCGCCGGTGAGATACAGCATGGTCTGCGCCGAGATAACCGAGGAAAAAACCAGTACCGCTCCCACCGATAAATCAATGCCCGCCGCGATGATGACAAAGGTCTGGCCCACCGAGAGCACCAGCAGGATGGCGGCGTTGATGGCGATTTGCGACAGGTTGTAGGCGGAACCGAACTGCGCCGGCCGCAGCAGCCAGAACAGCGCAATCAGGACAATCAGCAGCAGACAGATCCAACCGCCCCCCAGCAGTTTCGCCAGGGTTTCCCGCAGGCGGTTGGGGGCTTGACCGTCCGTTGGCGGACGCGGCTGCTCCCCGTGCGGGCGGTTATCCGCCGTCCCGTGGCCGCCGTCCGAACCTTGGGAAATAGCATTGGCGAAACGTGCCGTCCCGTGGTTGTCGTCCGGTTTCCGGGCCGCGGCACCGGCCAAATGCGCCGGATCTGAATCGGATGCAGAGAGTGTGTTTTTCATCGCGGCTCCTCGGTGGCGGCGGTTCCGCTGGTCATGGCGGTAACCAAATCCTCCACCCGCGCTCCGGCGGTGGAGAACTGGCCGACGCTGCGTCCCAGGCGCAGCACTTCCACCCGGTCGGCAATGTCCAGCACCTGCGGCATATTGTGGCTTATCAGCACTACCGCGATGCCCGACGCGCGCACCTGTCTTATCAATTCCAGCACCCGCTCAGTTTGTACCACCCCCAGGGCGGCGGTGGGCTCGTCCAGGAAAATCACCCGGTCCGCCCACATGGCGGCGCGGGCGATGGCTACCGACTGCCGCTGTCCGCCGGACAGGGTGGAGATGGGCACCTTCAGCGAACGCAGCGACACTCCCAGGCGGGCGAACTGACCCACCGCCTTGCGCCGCATCGAGGCCCGATCCAGACAGCCCAGTTTACCCAGCAGGCCCGGCAGCAGCTCTTCGCGGCCTAAAAACAGGTTGTCCACCGGCGTTAACTCCGGCGCCAGCGCCAGATCCTGGTAAACGGTGGAGATGCCCAACTGCTGGGCGACAGAAGGGGAGGTCAGATTCACCGGCTGACCATCGATAAGAATCGTGCCGCCGTCGGGCCGGTCGGCGCCGGAAAGAATTTTCACCAGCGTTGATTTGCCGGCGCCGTTATCGCCTATCAAGGCGCAGATCTCACCGGGATAGACCCGGAAGTTAACCCCTTCCAACGCCTTGACATGGCCGAAATGGCGGCTGATGTCGCGGGCTTCAAGAACCGGCGTGCTCATAAGCGGGATTCTCCAGCGGCAGGCCAATATTATTGGAAAACGCGAACCACTCGTTATAGGCCGCGCCGGTCAAATTGGCCCAGTGGGCAAAGGCGGACTCCGCATCGGGAAAATGCCAGAGTTCCACGGTCTGGAAATCATGCTGGCCGCGAATATGATAGACGCCGATGCGCGCCGCGCCGGCCCGGGTTGCCTTAACCGCCAGCGCGTCCCAGCCGGCCTGTTTTTCCCGCTGCTCCGCTTCGCTCAGGCGGTACCAATGGGGCCGCGGGCGGGCATAATGAATCCAGAGACTATTTGACATGTTTGTTCCTTATGCGCGTTCAGGCAGCAGCAGTTCGGCCAGCGGACGGACTTTGCCCACCACGTGCCGGGAGGTGGTAAACATAAAATCGGCGGCGTCTTCATGGCCGCTGATGGCTTTATCGACGGTTTCGGGCCGATCCGTTTCCCAGATGCCCAGGTGATGCCAGCTGTGGGCCCAATCCAGCCGGTGACGACCGGCGATATTGATGTTGAGCGCCAAATCTCCTTTAAAGGCGACATCGCATTCGGCGTCATAGTCGCGCCGCTGTGCCGCCGTCGCCTCGCACCAGGCGTCGTTCCATTCCCACAGGGCCATGAAACCCCATTGGCGCTCCAGGGCCGGTCCAGACCCTCGCACGGTGGCGAACTCCCTCGGGCCCAGCAGCCATTCGGTGGTGAACAGCCTTCCCCAGCCCGCCTGCTCCAGGCGCACCGTGCCCGCCAGCGCCGCGCTGAGTCCCGGCGCCTCGAACGCGCCGGCCAGATCCCAGGGATGGGCGAAACCGCTGTCAAGGGCCATGGGCCGCATTTCAGCCCGGGGGTCGAACATGGCCCGAAACGACATCAGCCATCCCTCGCCGCGCAATTGCTCCAGCACCGTCATCAGCCGCCGGTAGTCCCCGTCGCCATAAATCGCCGGTCCGCCATCCGTCTGCCGTTTGGCCAGAAACGCCACCACACAGCCGGAAGAGGCGGCCGGTTCTGAACTGAATACCTCGGTCTCGCCGGTGAGCAGGGTCATAAGGCCTCCCGGACTTTTATCACCGCGTTCATCAGTTCCTCCACCCGTTTGGCGTCAACCGGCAGCCACCAGCGGCCGTCCTGCTTCAGCCACTGGCCGATAATGGCGCCGTCGGCGGCGGCAAACAGGCTCGGCACCTGGCTGGGGGACAGTCCTGAGCCCACGATGACCGGCAGATTGGTCCCGCCGCGCACCTCGTTGACTTCACGGGCTTCGGTGGGGGAGCCGGTACGGGTGCCGGTGGCGATAAGCACATCGGCGTCGAACCATTCCGCGTCGGTGGCCTGCTCAGGGATACTGCGGTCCGCCGTGATGGCATGGGCGCCGAACTTGACGTGGACATCGGCGAAAATGGCCACGTCGCGGGCGTCGATCATGGCGCGATAGCGCATGGCCTCCGGCGCCGGGCCGTTGAGAAAACCTTCATTGGCGACATAGGCGTTGACCCATTGATTAACCCGCACCCAGCGCGCGCCCACCGCTTTGGCCACCGCCAACGCCGGAATGGCGCCGTTGGCCACGCAGGTGATGCCGATGGGGGTATCCACCGCGCCCCGGACTTCCATACAAACGGCGGTCAGCGCCGCCACGGTTTCGGGGCCGATATGTTCCGGCCGCGAGAACGGCAGGTCGCTGGCATTCTCTACAATAATGCCGTCGATACCGCCCTTCGACAGGGTCAGGGCATCCCTCACCGCCGCGGCGAAAATCGATTTCATGGTCTCCCCCTTGTAGCGGGGCGCGCCGGGCAGCGCATTGAGATGAATAACGCCGATCACCGGTTTTTTCACCGGAAAAAGCGTCGCCAGCATATCGGGTTTCTCGGGAAGTACGATGGGTGCGGCCATAATCTCTCTCTTGGTCAAAATTCGTGGTTACCGGTGGCATCGACCGCCGGGGCGTGCTCAAACTGAATGTATTGTTCGCGGGTGGGATAAGACGATTGCGCGCCCATCCCGCCGCAGCTGTAGGTGGCGGCATAGACCGCTTCACGCAGCGCCGCCGGGATGGACAAGCCCCCCAGGCGGCGGGCGATATACCAGCCCGCCAGGCAGTCGCCGGCGCCGGTGGTATCCACCACGACGGCCTTGCCGGCAAAACGGGCGTGATGGCAGGCGCCGGCGGATACATAACGCGCCCCCTGCGGTCCGAGGGTACAAATCACCGACTTGACCCCCAGCGCCAGTAATTGCCCTACCGGGTCGCCGCCGATTTGCGCCAGGGCGCGCTGGTTGCAAAACACCGTTTCGGCCCCGTCCAGCACCGAGTGCAACGGTGCCAGGCCGCCCATAAAAGTGGCCGGCTCCAAATCGATAGACCAGGCTATGCCCGCTGTCCGACAATGCTCGATGACGCTTTCGGCGGCACCGCTGTAGACGGCGGTGTGCAGCCAGCCCACCTCCCGCCAGTCGAGAGCGCTCAACATCCCGGCGCCGGGGTACATGGAGACGCCCGGTTCCAGCAGCAACCGCTTTTCTCCGTGGGCGTCCAGCAACACGATGGCGCGGCAGGTACGGCCCGGTTTCCGTCCGCCGGTAACGTCGATTCCCGCTGCCCGCAGCGGGGTCAACAGACTTTCGGCAAATAAATCATCGCCGGTTTCCACCGCTAGGCCGACCTCGGCGCCGGCCAGCCGGCAGGCAAGCGCCGCGTTGGTCACCACGCCGCCGGGCATTTCATTGGTGATGCTCACCAGCAGCTTTTCGTCCGGCTGGGGCATTTTATCCATCAGCAGGGTGGTATCCAGGCTGATATCCCCCACAAACAACGCCTTACCCGCCGCCGTCATGATCTCACCAGATCGATGGTGAAACTGTAGCGATCGGCGCGGTAGCTCACCGCGGCAAATTCCACCGGCTGCCGCTGGTGGTCATGACTTAGCCGGCGGGCGACAAGCACCGCCGTGCCGCGGGCAATTTCCAGCGCACGGGACAGTTCGCCGTCGGCGACGCCGGCGCTGATGGTTTCCCTGGCGCCCATAATGCGACAGCCGCAGCGCTGCTCCAGCCAGGCATAGAGTGAACCCGAATTGAGCTCGGTGACGGTGGGAAGGGGGTGGTGGCTGAACAGTGACGGCGCAAACCAGGAGTGGGACACCGCCATGGACAATCCGTCGGCGCTTAACAGACGGGACACCAGGAATGTTTTGACGTTATCCTCCATGCCCAGGGCAGTTGCCGCTTCCGGCGGCGGGGTAGCCATACGGGCGGCAAGGGTGGCGTAACCGGCGGTAAAACCCCGCCGCCGCATATCCTCGGCAAAACTGGACATTTGATTCAGTGGCTGTACCACGTGGGGCGGCAGCACCATTGAGCCTTTGCCGGCGCGGCGGGTGATCAATCCCTCCTGCTCCAGCTTATCCAGCGCGGTACGTGCAGTGGTGCGGCTGACGCCGAAGGTTTTATTCAGCGCCGCTTCCGAGGGCAGGATATCGCCGGGTTTAAATCCGCCGAACTCGATTTCCCGCCGCAATCGCTCGGCTATCTGCCACCAAAGGGGCTGTGGGCCGGAAAGCAACCCATGCTGATCCCAATCCATAATTAACGCCTTGTTAACCGTAATGTCATGATAATTGAATGTCATGACATTGTTGTCAATATGGGCGGTTGGAGTAAATCATCATGAAAATCATATGGTTCAATAGTTATGACGGCAGGACATTCAGGTCTTTATAGAAAAGAAACAGCCAGTTGAAAGAGGACATTGATCTTTCCGTTAACATAAAAACCGGCAATGTAAAGAATGATAGGAAATAGTTATGATGCGGATAACGTGAAGTGCCTCACTCTCACTTATATAATGATGAAATGGCAGTGCCGCAAATATCCTTGATTTATGTAAACCGGGAAATGGCATTTTTGCGATTCAATAGCCTGATGGTTTTATAATCAACGTCAGCACGGAATAAACCCTAAACATTGATTGTCTTAAAGCCTCATTTACTGTAGAATATCACGCAGTAATTTCATTAACTTATTGATTTATATTGATATTTTCATCCATTCGACGCCTGTGAAGGCGACAACCGAGGTTGCTCAATGAGCGAAAAGCTGCAAAAAGTCCTGGCCCGCGCCGGGCATGGTTCCCGCCGTGAAATTGAATCCCTGATTGAACAAGGCCGCGTCAGCGTCGACGGTAAAATCGCCACGCTGGGGGATCGGGTCGAAGCCGTCAGTTCGATGAAAATTCGTGTGGACGGCCATGTGGTGACCATTACCGCCACCGAGGAATCGGTATGCCGGGTATTGGCCTATTACAAGCCGGAAGGGGAACTCTGTACCCGCCGGGATCCCGACGGACGCCCGACGGTCTTCGATCGTCTGCCGAAAATCACCGGCTCACGCTGGGTGGCGGTAGGCCGTCTGGATGTCAATACCTCCGGCCTGTTATTGTTCACCACCGACGGAGAATTGGCTAACCGCCTGATGCACCCACGCTGTGAAGTGGAGCGTGAATATGCCGTGCGGGTGTTCGGCCAGGTGGACGACGATAAAATCCGCCAATTGACCAAGGGCATTCAGCTGGAAGACGGCTCCGCCGCGTTCAAGTCCCTGAGTTTCCAAGGCGGCGAAGGCCTGAACCAGTGGTATAACGTCACCCTGAATGAAGGGCGCAACCGTGAAGTGCGGCGGTTATGGGAAGCGGTGGGCGTACAGGTCAGCCGCCTGATTCGTACCCGCTACGGCGATCTTCCCCTCCCTAAGGGCTTGCCCCGCGGCGGCTGGACCGAACTCAGCCTGCTGGAAATCAACTACCTGCGTGAAATGGTGCAATTGCCCGCCGAGACGGTCAGCAAAATGCCGGTTGAGCGTGAACGCCGCCGCATGAAGGCCAATCAGATTCGCCGGGCGGTTAAACGCCATAGCCAGGTCGCACCCACCCGCCGCGGCGGCGGTCAAAGCAGCAAACGCAACTCCGGCGCATAAGGTCTTCGTTCACCGAAGCTGTATGCGGACGCGTTAAAGGGAGGGCGCGCCAATGTGGTCGAATCGGGCGTGGTTTTTCCGCCCCCCCGAGCGCCACATGGCACGCTAGGCCCGCGAGCACCGGAGCATAAACCAAGCGTGTTAAAGGGAGAGCGCGCCAATGTGGTCGAATCGGGCGTGGTTTTTCGCCCGACCGAGTGCCACATGGCACGCTAGGCCCGCGAGCACCGGAGCATAAACCAAGCGTGTTAAAGGGAGAACGCGCCAATGTGGTCGAATCGGGCGTGGTTTTTCGCCCGACCGAGTGCCACATGGCACGCTAGGCCCGCGAGCACCGGAGCATGAATCAAGCGTGTTAAAGGGAGAGCGCGCCAATGTGGTCGAATCGGGCGTGGTTTTTCGCCCGACCGAGTGCCACATGGCACGCTAGGCCCGCGAGCACCGATCGTGCAACGAGCCTGTTAAAGGGTCCGCCACCCTACCAATCAATCCCCTGCTGCGCCTTGATCCCGGCATCAAAAGCGTGTTTTACCGGGCGCAGCTCGCTCACCGTATCCGCCAGATCCAGCAACTCCCGATGACAGGCGCGCCCGGTAATAATCACCGTCTGGTTAGCGGGACGGCGATTCAGAGCCTCAATCACCTCGGATAAATCGATATAATCGTACGTCACCATATAGGTCAGTTCGTCCAACAGCACCACGTCCAGCGTTTCATCCGCCAGCATCCGCAAACCATGCTGCCAGACCTCCTGCGCGGCGGCGCGATCGGTAATCCGGTTTTGCGTATTCCAGGTAAAGCCGGTGGCCATCACCTGAAACTCCACGCCGTGGGCCTCCAGCAGGTTACGTTCACCGTTCGGCCACTGGCCCTTGATAAATTGAATAACCCCGGCGCGCATGCCGTGACCCACGGCCCGCGTCACGGTGCCGAAGCCGGCGGTGGTCTTGCCCTTGCCGTTGCCGGTAAATACGATCACTATGCCCCGTTGCTCGCGGGCCTCGGCGATACGGGCATCCACTTTCTCTTTTAATCGCTGTTGACGCTGCTGGTGCCGTTCTTCGCTCATGGTGTCGTCCTGTTTTACGCCGGTCCCGGTTTACGGTTCGGCTGGGCATCAAAACTGATGCCGGTTTTACGGTGACTGTCGTCACCCATCAGATACAGATAAATCGGCATAATATCCGCCGGCGTTTTGAGCTTTTCGGCGTCCTCGTCGGGAAACGCGCTTTTACGCATGGCGGTCCGGGTGCCGCCGGGATTGATGCAGTTAACGCGCAGGGTGGCGGCGGGATATTCATCCGCCAGTACCTGCATCATGCCTTCGGTGGCGAATTTCGACACCGCGTAAACGCCCCAGTTGGCGCGGCCCTGCCGGCCGACGCTCGAGCTGCTGAATACCAGCGACGGCCGGTAGGCCTTCAGCAACAGCGGCAGCATGGCCCGGGTCAATAAAAAGGTGGCATTGACGTTCACCTCCATAACCTGGCGCCAGCGTTGGGCGGATTGTCTCGCCATCGGCGCGATGTCTCCCAGCAGTCCGGCGTTATTCAGCAGCCCGTCCAGCCGGGGAATGTCTCTTTGTAAATCTTCAGCCAGCCGCCGGTAATCCTGCTCGTCCGCCTGTAATAAATCCAGCGGGATCACCCGGGCAGCCTGACCGCCTTCGTCGGCTATTTGTTGCCGTACCGCCGCCAGTTTCGCCTCCGTCCTGCCCAACAGCAGCAACGACGCACCGTAACGGGCGTAGGTCAGCGCCGCTTCTCGCCCGATACCGTCGCCGGCGCCGGTTACCATAATGATACGCTGCTGCAGCAGATTATTTGCGGGCTGGTAATACACGTGGACTCCTCCGCTTACTTGTGCTTCTTTCCAAGGCAGGCCGGTTGCTTCCATTCTGCTTCATTACAAAGCAGGCCCGGTTGCTTCCCTTCCAGGCAGGGCGGTCGGTTTTCCATGCTTTTCCATGCGGTGGACGGAAAGATCTCTATTTTATGCCTGAAACGGTGATGGTTTTCAATCCATGGCCGGCCATTGTCGGCGGATGTTGCCCCGGGGTTTGCCCTCAGGGTGCGGGGGGGCTGGAAAAACAAGATTTATCACTATTATACGGCGGCATATTCCGATTTTTCTGACGACGGAACCCCGGCTGTTAGCTAGAATAAGCCCAACGAAAATCATTTCAGCAAGGTGGCAGAATGGAATATCTCTCTTTATATGGACTTTTTTTGGCAAAAGCCATTACCGTGGTGGTGGCTATCGGCGCCGTGATGCTGCTCCTGGTGGGGTTGCGGCAGCGGCAGCGCCGGCGCAGGGGAGAGCTTCAGGTCACCGATTTGGGTAAGCATTATCGCGAAATGCAGCGTGAAATGCAGTTGGCCCGCATGGGAGAGGCGGAACAGCGTATTTGGCACAAGCGTTACAAAAAAGAGGAAAAGCACGATGCCAAACTGGCGCGCAATCGTGCCAAACGCGGCGATAAAGCGCCGTTGAAATCCTGTCTGTATGTGCTGGATTTCAAAGGCAGCATGGATGCGGGGGAAGTGGCATCGCTGCGTGAAGAGATTTCCGCGGTGCTGGCGGTGGCCAAACCGCAAGACGAAGTTCTGCTGCGGCTGGAAAGCCCGGGCGGGGTGGTGCATGGCTACGGGTTGGCCGCTTCGCAGCTGCAACGCCTGCGTGACAAAGGCATTCGCCTCACCGTGGCGGTGGATAAAGTGGCCGCCAGCGGCGGTTATATGATGGCCTGCGTTGCCGACCGTATCATCGCCGCGCCGTTTTCCATTATCGGTTCCATTGGGGTAGTGGCGCAAATCCCCAATTTTAATCGCCTGTTAAAACGCAATGATATAGATGTAGAACTGCATACCGCCGGTGCCTATAAACGGACCTTGACATTGTTTGGTGAAAATTCCGAGCAGGGTCGGCAGAAATTCCAGCAAGATCTCAATGAAACCCATCAATTATTCAAGCAGTTTGTGCATGATATGCGCCCTTCGCTGGATATCGAAGCGGTGGCCACCGGCGAGCATTGGTACGGTAGCCAGGCGCGGGAAAAGGGATTGGTGGACGGCATCGGCACCAGCGATGAGCTGTTGATCGCTGAAATGGCGAATCATGAGGTAATCAGCATCAAATACGCCCGACGGAAACGATTGCTTTCACGGTTTACCGACAGTGCGGCCTTAAGTATCGAACAGCGCTTGCTGCATTGGTTGCAGAAGGGCGAAAAACCCTTATTATGAATATAGGCGGGCCGGACGTACGGCCCGTTACCCGCAATTCATCAATCCTGTAAGTGATATTTCTCCGACAGCACCACGGCGAGGTGTTTGAACATATTAAACACCGCTGTGGTCTTGCGAGTCGGTATTCCGTCCTGATCGAAAAAAAATTCGCCGCGGAAAACCAGCACGCCGTCTTTTTGCTCTACTTCGGTCGCCTCCATACCGTGCATATATTCGTCGTGTTCACGTATGATTCTGTTCGCTTCAATCAGCAGGCTCTGGCGATCAATGGGGGTGGTGTTAGCGTACATAAGTTTCGCTCCTTGGTTAACGCGGTGACTATTGTAATACCCGGTTGTGTTTGGCTGCAAACAGACTAAGGTTTATTCCGTTAACTCATTTTTTTCTTAATTAGTTTGCAACGGTCGCTTTTTTTGTACAGCTAATAAGTTGCACCAACTTTTTTATCATGTAGAGTGTGGGCCTTCATGACTCTGGGGATGCCGATGGGTTCAAACCGGCAATGGATTTATCAATATCATAGGCTAATATTGATAAATTTATTATATTTATCAGTAGGTTAATCTCATGTCGCAAGTGAAAGAACAGACCGGCTAGAAAGAGGTTGATTTTTGTCGGTACTGCCGCAATATAAAATCAGAGGTATGCCCAGCCAGGGTCTGGCGCACAAAAAGCTTCTTTTAGAGAAGACATCAATTAGGTAAAGGTAAAAATGGGTAAAGCTCTCGTTATCGTTGAATCCCCGGCGAAAGCCAAAACGATTAATAAATATTTAGGTAATGACTACGTGGTTAAGTCCAGCGTCGGTCACATCCGCGATTTGCCCACCAGTGGTTCAGCCAGTAAGAAAAGCGCCGATACAACTAAAAAGAAAAAAGTAAAAAGCGATGCGCAAAGCGCGCTGGTCAATCGTATGGGAATTGACCCTTATCATGGCTGGAAGGCCCATTACGAGATATTGCCCGGTAAAGAAAAGGTGGTTACCGAACTGAAAGCGCTGGCGGAAAATGCCGACCATATTTATCTCGCAACCGACCTTGACCGCGAAGGGGAAGCCATTGCCTGGCACCTGCGGGAAGTGATTGGCGGCGATGACAAACGTTTCAGCCGGGTAGTGTTCAATGAAATTACCCGTAATGCCATTACCCAGGCGTTTAAACAGCCCGGTGAATTGAATATTGATCGGGTCAATGCCCAGCAGGCGCGTCGTTTCATGGACCGCGTGGTGGGGTACATGGTCTCGCCGCTGCTGTGGAAAAAACTGGCCCGGGGTTTGTCCGCCGGGCGGGTGCAGTCGGTTGCCGTCCGGCTGGTGGTGGAGCGTGAGCGGGAAATAAAAGCTTTTGTCCCGGAAGAGTACTGGGAGCTGCACGCCGACCTCAAGGTATCCGCCAAAGCGCAACTGCTTATGCAGGTCACCCATGAAGGGGATAAGCCGTTTAAACCGGTGAACCAGGAGCAAACCCAGGCCGCGGTTAAACAGCTGGAAAACGCAAAGTATATTATCGCCGATCGCGAGGATAAACCCACCAGCAGCAAAGCCGGTGCGCCTTTTACCACCTCCACCCTGCAACAAGCCGCCAGTACCCGTCTGGGGTACGGTGTGAAAAAAACCATGATGCTGGCCCAGCGTCTGTATGAGGCGGGGCATATTACCTATATGCGTACCGATTCCACCAACCTGAGCCAGGACGCGCTTAAGATGGCCCGGGATTATATCGGCGACCAGTTTGGCGCCAAGTATCTGCCCAAACAGGCCAATGAATATGCCAGCAAGGAAAATTCACAGGAAGCCCATGAAGCCATTCGTCCTTCCGATGTGAGCCACCAGGCCGAGCAGCTTAGCGATATGGAGCCCGACGCGCAGAAACTCTATCAGTTGATCTGGCGTCAGTTTGTTGCTTGCCAAATGATGCCTGCGCTGTATGACTCCACCACCCTGACGGTAAAAGCCGGTGATTTCTCCCTGCGCGCCAAGGGCCGTATCCTGCGTTTCGACGGCTGGACCAAAGTCATGCCGGCGTTGCGCAAGGGTGATGAAGACCGTACCCTGCCCGCCGTGAAAGTGGGGCAAGAGCTTGACCTGGACAAATTACTGCCCAGCCAGCATTTTACCAAGCCCCCCGCGCGTTACAGCGAAGCGTCGCTGGTTAAGGAGCTGGAAAAGCGCGGTATCGGCCGGCCTTCCACCTATGTATCGATCATCTCCACCATTCAGGATCGCGGCTACGTACAGGTGGAAAACCGGCGGTTTTACGCCGAGAAAATGGGTGAAATCGTTACCGATCGGCTGGAAGAGAACTTCCGCGAGCTGATGAACTATGACTTCACCGCCCGTATGGAAGATAAGCTCGATCAGGTGGCCAACAACAAGGAAGAGTGGAAAGCGGTGTTGGATTCGTTTTTCACCGAATTCAGTCATCAGCTGGAAATCGCGGAAAAAGACCCGGAAGAAGGGGGCATGCGTCTTAACCAGATGGTGATGACCAGTATCGATTGCCCCACCTGCGGACGTAAGATGGGTATTCGCACCGCCAGCACCGGCGTGTTCCTTGGCTGCTCCGGTTATGCCCTGCCGCCGAAAGAGCGCTGCAAAACCACCATCAACCTGATCCCCGAAGCCGAGACCCTGAATATTCTGGAAGGGGATGACGCCGAGACCAATGCGCTGCGCGCCCGTCGCCGTTGCCCGAAGTGCGGCATGGCCATGGACAGTTATCTTATCGATAACAATCGCAAAATCCACGTCTGCGGCAATAACCCTCTTTGCGACGGGTATGAAATCGAGCAGGGGGAATTCCGCATCAAGGGTTATGACGGCCCGGTGGTGGAGTGCGAAAAATGCGGTTCCGACATGCATTTGAAGCTGGGTCGTTTCGGCAAATACATGGCCTGTACCAACGATGAATGCAAGAACACCCGCAAGATCCTGCGCAACGGCGATGTCGCGCCGCCGAAAGAGGATCCGGTGCCGCTGCCGGAGCTGCCCTGCGAAAAATCCGACGCCTATTTTGTCCTGCGTGACGGTGCCGCCGGGGTATTCCTGGCCGCCAATACCTTCCCGAAGTCCCGGGAAACCCGGGCGCCGCTGGTGGAAGAGCTGGCCCGTTTCAAGGATCGCCTGCCGGAAAAACTCCGTTACCTGGCCGACGCGCCGGTGAAGGATGCGGAAGGGAATAAAACCATGGTCCGCTTCAGCCGCAAGACCAAACAGCAGTACGTCTCATCGGAAAAAGACGGCAAGGCCACCGGCTGGAGCGCATTTTATATCGACGGCAAATGGCAGGTCAGCAAGAAATAAGCGGGCTCGGTTTTTCTGCCCGCCGGAATGCCCTATGGCACGCCAGGCCCGCCAACGCTGATGTTGAACCGAACGTGTTAAAGGGAGAGCGCGCCAATAGGGTCGAAGCGGGCGTGGTTTTTCCGCCCGCCGGAATGCCCTATGGCACGCCAGGCCCGCCAACGCTGATGTTGAACCGAACGTGTTAAAGGGAGAGCGCGCCAATAGGGTCGAAGCGGGCGTGGTTTTTCCGCCCGCCGGAGTGCCCTATGGCACGCTAGGCCCGCCAACACCGAAGCTGAACCAAGTGTGTTAAAGGGAGAGCGCACCAATAGGGTCGAAGCGGGCGTGGTATTTCCGCCCGCCCGAGCGCCACACGGCACGCTAGGCCCGCTATCACCGAACGTGCGGCGAGCCTGTTAAAGGGAGCCGTGACCCCGCCTCCTGCCTCAACCAGCCTCCGGGTTGGTTTTTTTTTATGCTTTATAAATAAGTTATATATAGCGATTTTTTATGATTAAATAGTATTATTGCAAAATATTACTTTTGCACCCCGATGCTGACAAAGCCGGCCGCCACAAGGTGACAGCGACTCTAAACAGTACTTTTGCACCGGATTCTTGCACCTGTTATGCCAGGATGACAACTATGAAATTGCAGCAGCTTCGTTACATTGTTGAAGTGGTGAATCATAATCTGAATGTTTCTTCCACCGCCGAGGGACTCTATACTTCCCAGCCCGGTATCAGCAAACAGGTGCGTATGCTGGAAGATGAACTCGGAGTGCAGATTTTTGCCCGCAGCGGCAAACATTTGACCCAGGTTACCCCTGCGGGCCAAGAGATCATCCGTATTGCCCGCGAAGTCCTGTCAAAAGTCGACGCCATAAAAGCCGTGGCCGGCGAACATACCTATCCCGATAAAGGGTCGCTTTATGTGGCCACCACCCACACCCAGGCCCGCTACGCGCTGCCTGAGGTCATCAAGGGTTTTATCGAACGCTATCCCCGTGTCTCCCTGCATATGCACCAGGGATCGCCGACACAAATCGCCGAAGCGGTATCCAAAGGCGTGGCGGATTTCGCCATCGCCACCGAAGCGCTGCATCTCTATGAAGATCTGGTGATGCTGCCCTGTTATCACTGGAACCGGGCTATCGTGGTCCTCCCCAATCATCCGTTAGCCAATAAGGCGAGCATCACCATTGACGAACTGGCGGCCTACCCGCTGGTAACCTATACCTTCGGTTTCACCGGCCGTTCCGAACTGGATACCGCCTTTAACCGCGCCGGTTTGACGCCGCGCATCGTCTTTACCGCCACCGACGCCGATGTGATTAAAACCTATGTCCGCATGGGGCTTGGGGTAGGGGTAATTGCCAATATGGCGGTAAGCGAAGAGGCCGATCCGGATCTGGTTAAAATCAATGCTGACGCGATGTTTGCCCTCAGTACGACCAAAATCGGCTTTCGGCGCAGCACCTTCCTGCGCAGCTACATGTATGACTTCATCCAGCGCTTCGCGCCCCATTTAACCCGCGATGTAGTGGATACCGCCATTGCCCTGCGCTCCAATGAAGAAATTGAAGCCATGTTCAAAGATATTAAACTGCCGATTAAATAAATATTCATGACATGTTATAAAGCATCACATGTTATAAAAAGGTTGCGATAATCTTGTAAAATGATTACAGATCGCCTCAACCCCAGTGGGGTTATGACTATAATGAAATAAAAGTCTGGAGGAGTTATGTCGTCAACTATTCGAGAAACCAGTAAGGAATCCCTGGTGGTAGGTGATAAAACCTATCGATATTTCAGCCTGTCTCGCGCCGCCCAAACGCTGGGTACGCTCGACGCCATGCCCAAGTCCTTGAAAGTCCTGCTGGAAAACCTGCTGCGTAATGAAGACGGTGACATTGTAACCGAAGCGCATTTGCGGGACGTGGCCGGCTGGCTGGAAAATGCCCATGCGGAAGGTGAAATCGCCTATCGTCCGGCCCGTGTGCTGATGCAGGATTTCACCGGCGTGCCGGCGGTAGTGGATCTGGCCGCCATGCGCGAGGCGGTGAAACGCCTCGGCGGCGATGTAAACAAAGTGAATCCCCTGTCGCCGGTGGACCTGGTTATCGACCATTCCGTCACCGTCGACAGCTACGGCAATGACGGCGCCTATGCCGAAAACAACCACCTGGAGATGGAAAGAAACCTCGAACGCTACAAATTTCTGCGCTGGGGTCAACAGGCGTTCAGTCGCTTTCGGGTCGTGCCGCCGGAAAACGGCATCTGCCATCAGGTGAACCTGGAGTATCTGGCGCAAACCGTTTGGCATGAACAGCAGGACGGTGAGGAAGTGGCCTATCCCGATACGCTGGTGGGCACCGATTCCCATACCACCATGGTTAACGGCCTCGGCGTGCTCGGCTGGGGCGTGGGGGGCATCGAAGCGGAAGCGGCCATGCTCGGCCAGCCGGTTTCCATGCTTATCCCGGACGTGGTGGGTTTTAAACTTATCGGCAAGCTGAACGAAGGCATCACCGCCACCGACCTGGTGCTGACCGTAACGCAAATGCTGCGTAAGCACGGGGTGGTGGGCAAATTCGTCGAATTCTACGGCGACGGGCTGGATATGCTGCCCCTGGCGGATCGGGCCACTATCGGCAATATGGCGCCGGAATACGGCGCCACCTGCGGCTTCTTCCCGGTGGATGCGGTTACCCTGGATTATCTGCGCCTGACCGGCCGCAGCGAAGAGCAGATAGCGCTGGTGGAAGCCTATAGCAAGGCGCAGGGCCTCTGGCGCAATACCGGGGATGAGCCGCGCTTCACCAGTACGCTGGAATTGGATATGGGCACGGTGGTGGCAAGCCTGGCGGGGCCGAAACGGCCGCAGGACCGGGTGCCTTTGCCGGGAGTGGCGGCGGCGTTTCGCGCCAGCGACGAACTGGATTTCACCAAGCGCACCCATCATCCGGAGTTCCAGGACGTGGCTCTGGACGGTAAATCCTTCAAGCTTCATCAAGGGGCGGTGGTTATCGCCGCCATCACCTCCTGTACCAATACCTCCAACGCCAATATTCTGATGGCCGCCGGGCTTCTGGCGCGTAACGCGGTGCAAAAAGGCATTAAGACCCAGCCCTGGGTGAAAACTTCCCTGGCCCCCGGTTCCAAAGTGGTGACGGATTATCTGGCGGCGGCGGGATTGACGCCTTTTCTGAATCAACTGGGCTTTAACCTGGTGGGTTACGGCTGCACTACCTGTATCGGCAACTCCGGTCCGCTGAAAGAGCCCATCGAGGCGGCCATCAAGGCCGGAGATCTCACCGTGGGGGCGGTATTGTCCGGTAACCGCAATTTCGAGGGCCGTATCCATCCGCTGGTGAAAACCAACTGGCTGGCGTCGCCGCCGCTGGTGGTGGCCTATGCCCTGGCAGGTAATATGCTGGTGAATCTTAGCACCGACCCGCTGGGAACCGACCCTCAGGGCCAGCCGGTGTATCTTAAGGATATCTGGCCGAGTTCGGCGGAAATCGCCGATTCGGTGAGCCTGGTGAACAGCGCGATGTTCCACAAGGAGTACAGTGCTATTTTCAACGGCAATCGGGATTGGCAGGCGATTGAAGTCAATCGCACGCCTACCTACCACTGGCAGGAAGACTCCACCTATATTCGTCTGACGCCGTTCTTTGATGAGATGCAACATCAGCCCGCGCCGGTGGAAAATATCCATGGCGCGCGTATTCTGGCGCTGCTCGGCGATTCGGTCACCACTGACCATATCTCACCGGCGGGCAATATCAAGGTGGATAGCCCGGCGGGACACTATCTGCGGGAAAACGGGGTGGAAGCGGGTAATTTCAATTCCTACGGATCCCGGCGCGGCAACTATGAAGTGATGGCGCGGGGTACCTTTGCCAATATCCGTATCCGAAATGAAATGGTGCCGGGGGTGGAAGGGGGCATTACCCGTCATTACCCGTCCGGTGATGAAATGCCGATTTATGATGCCGCCATGCGTTACCAGGGGGAACAGGTGCCGCTGGCGGTAATTGCCGGTAAAGAGTACGGCTCCGGTTCCAGCCGTGACTGGGCGGCCAAGGGACCGCGCCTGTTGGGCATCCGGGTGGTGATTGCCGAGTCGTTCGAACGTATTCACCGCTCGAACCTCATCGGCATGGGCATCCTTCCGCTGGAGTTTCCGGCCGGGGTAACCCGGCAATCGCTGCGGCTGAAAGGGGATGAGCGCATCAGCATCAGCGGCCTGGGGGAACTGACGCCCGGCCAAACGGTGGCGGTGACCATTGCCTATGGCGATGGCCGCAGCGAGCAGGTGATGGCCCGCTGCCGTATCGATACCGGTAATGAACTGACCTATTACCAGCATGACGGCATTTTAAACTATGTGATTCGCAAGATGCTTTGAGCACGCGGTGCGCCCTTGCGCCGCCGAAGGCCGTGTCTTGCCTTGAGACAAAGACACGGCCAGCGCGTGGTGGCTCCGCTGACATCGATGACGAGATATTTACAGGGCCGGTAATCCACCGACATCGAAAACGAGGTGGTTACAGGTCCGTGAAATCAGCCGACATTGAAAACGAGGTGCTTACAAGTCCAGTAAGTGGCCCATTTTGGTGGCTTTGGTATTGAGGTAGCGCTCATTCTTCGGATTTCGGCCGACAATCAGCGGCACCCGTTCGGTAATATGAATTCCCGCCTCGGTAAGAATCTCCACTTTTTGCGGATTATTGGTCAACAGCCGGATGGAATCCACGCCCAGCAGCTTGAACATATCGGCGCATAAAGTGAAATCCCGCTCATCGGCGGCAAAACCCAACTGGTGATTGGCTTCAACCGTATCGGCGCCTTTATCCTGCAGCGCATAGGCGCGGATTTTATTCAGCAGGCCGATATTTCGGCCTTCCTGGCGGTGATACAGTAAAATCCCCCGGCCTTCTTCGGCGATATGCGTTAAGGCGGCTTCGAGCTGAAATCCGCAATCGCAGCGCAGGCTAAACAGGGCATCACCGGTCAGGCACTCGGAGTGGACACGCGCCAGTATCGGCTCCACGCCGGTAATATCGCCGTACACCAGCGCCAGATGGTCGTGTCCCGTGGCGATTTCTTCAAAACCCACCATCAGAAAATCGCCCCAGGGTGTCGGCAGTTTGGCTTCTGCCACACGTTTAAGCTGCATTTTACTCTCCAAAACGAATTACTGACGCGCATCCTACTTATTATCACGCTGTTTGACCAGTCTGGCGCAAAGTGGTACGCGAAAATCCATTAATAAGGTATTTTGCCACAAGTTAATTGAAAACTGACGATTGATCATGCTTATTATTGGCAAAATAGTCATTTGATTGTCACAATTCCATACGGTTGCGGGCTTTCCCATCAGCCTTCCCCGTCGGCTTTAAGGTTACATTCTTCTCGGCAAGGACCCTTCAGCGGAAAAAACATATGTTTGATATTGCGAAACGCACCGGTTTTGGCGCGATAGTGCTTATGGTAATCCCTATTTTGGCCTGGGTCAGTGGCTGGCAGTGGCATCCGAATGATGAAGCATGGTGGTGGCGGGTATTGTTCTGGATAACCCAGACCGTGTCTTCTCCCTGGGGTTTTATCACCAGCGCCGTCCTCTTTGGCTGGTTTTTATGGTGTTTGCGGTTTCGCTGGCGGCCCGCGCTGGTGCTGGCCTGTATTCTGGGGATCGCGCTGCTGGCGGGACAAGGCATCAAGTCGGCCATCAAGGATCGGGTGCGGGAGCCGCGGCCCTACGTGATGTGGCTGGAGCAAACCCACGATATGAATGGCCAGGCTTTTTATTCCCTGCCCGGCAAGGCCCGGTCAATGCTGGTGAAAAAAGAGCTGCAGAACGAGCAGGAAATTCCCCGCTGGCTGCGCAAACACTGGCAGCATGACACCGGGTTCGCTTTCCCCTCCGGCCACACGGTTTTTGCCGCCAGCTGGGCATTGCTGGCATGGGGATTGCTGTGGCCGCGGCGACACTATAAATCGGTGATAGCGATTATGGTCTGGTCGGTGGCGGTTCTCAGCAGCCGAATGGTGCTGGGGATGCATTGGCCGCGGGATGTGGTGATGGGTATCTTCTTGAGCTGGCTGGTTATCGCATTGGCCTGCTGGCTGGTGCAGCGTTGGATAGGCCCGCTGGTGCCGAAACCGGATGAAGCCCGGGATATTAAATCACGGATATAACCCCTTCTTGATTTGTGCCCGCCGCGCAAGGATGCGCGCCATTACCCTCCTCATAATGTCACCACCGCTCCGTCACCCCGGTATGTAACGATAATGTTGCTTTTGTGATATCTATCGCTATTCCCAAAATTCTCCATGGACAATCATGATGGGAATTGCCACACTCACTATGAATATAAAATCAAAAGTGAATATATATTCATAACGGAGAACAATAATGAACACCTACCTACTGAAACCCTGTCTCGCCGCCGTTTTGCTGTCGTTGTCCATGGCGTCTTTTGCCGCTGATAAAGGCTTAATCGCCATCATTACCCCGTCTCACGACAACCCGTTTTTTAAAGCGGAAGCCGATGCCGCCACGGCCAAGGCCACCGCTTTGGGTTATACCACCCTGGTGGCGTCCCATGACGATGATGTCAGCAAGCAAAACCAGCTGATTGAAACCGCCATTGCGCGCAAGGCGAAAGCCATAGTGTTGGATAACGCCGGCGCCGATGCCACCATCGGGCCGTTGAAAAAGGCCAAGGCCGCCGGCATACCGGCGTTTCTCATCGACCGTGAAATCAACGCCACCGGCGTGGCGGTGGCGCAGATTGTGTCCAATAACTACCAGGGCGCGCAACTGGGGGCCGAAAAGTTCGTCAAGCTGATGAACGGCAAGGGGAATTATGTGGAACTGCTGGGCCAGGAGTCCGATACCAACGCCCATGTGCGCTCACAGGGCTATCACGATGTGATTGACGACTATACCGGCCTGAAGATGGTAGCCCAGCAAACCGCCAACTGGAGCCAGACCGAAGCCTTCTCCCGTATGGAATCCATGCTGCAGGCTCATCCGGATATCACCGGCGTGATTTCCGGCAACGATACCATGGCCCTGGGGGCGGAAGCCGCGTTAAAGGCCGCCGGGCGTAAGGACATTATCGTAGTGGGTTTTGACGGCAGCGATTATGTGCGGGATTCCATCCTGGCCAAAGGCAATATCAAGGCCACGGTATTGCAGCCGGGGTGGCGCGAGGCGGAAATGGCGGTGGAGCAGGCGGATGTTTATCTGACAACCGGCAAAGCCCAGAAAGAAGAAAAGCAGCTGATGGATTGCGTATTGGTGGATGAAACCAATGCCAAAGACCTGAAAAATTTCGGCCTTAAACCTTAATGACGTACCTGAAGGGGCCATGCGGCCCCTTCAAAACAGGAGAGGCTATGCAACTCAGCGTATTACGCACATGGGGCAAACAGGTCACATTGGACACACCGGGCATAGGGAGAAAACTGACAACCTGGGCCTTGGCCCTGCTACTGCTGTCCGCCTGTGACGTGGTCAAGCTGGACCGCGACGGCAAACCGATCATCCCGGCGGATCCCTCGGCGGGTCCGGATTATTCCGACCAGACGCCGCAGCAAATCGCGCAGGAATTCTGGGGGCCGAAAGTCATGCCCGCCGCCCATGGCCAGGCTTTGGATTGGCCGGCTGTGAAGCAGGCGCAGGGAAAATTGAACAGTACCGATACCAAAAGCGTCTACAGCAAATTTTCAGCCAAGGTGGCCGCGGTGGATGCCGACGGTATGGAACGCAAGCTGACGTTGAACGTCAATGGCGACACTGTGCTGGTGCAGTTGGGGCCCGTCATCAAGGGTAACGCGGTGCGGGATGCCGCCGGGTTTATCCGTTTTGAGGATTTTAAAAACCAGGTGCAGTTTGCCCAGGTGTCACGGGCATTGAATAAACAGGCGTTAAGCGGCCTGCCGGCCATTGACGCGAGCTGGGTCGGGCAGCCGGTGGACGTGCTGGCGGCGTTTACCCTGAGCCACGGGAGTATCGATGACGGCGTGGCGCTGGAGATCAAGCGGGGGGCGAGTCAATGAGCGATAAACCTGAGGTGGTGTTGCGCGCAAAGGGCATCACCATGATGTATCCGGGCACCCTGGCGCTGGATAACGTGGATTACAACGTTTATCGAGGCAAGGTAAATGTGATCATCGGCGAGAACGGCGCCGGTAAATCCACCCTGATGAACGTGCTGGCGGGAGTGCAACAGCCCACCGCCGGAGAAATCCTGCTTAACGGCAAACCGGTGAGATTCAGCAATACCCGGGAGGCGGCGGCGAAAGGCATCGGCATGGTGCATCAGGAGCTGAACCTGTCGGAAAATCTTGATGTGGCGGAGAACATATTCCTCGGCCGTGAACATCAAACCGGCCTGTGGCCCATCAACCAGCCGGAACAGGAGCGGGTGGCCGCCGAGCTCATGGCCCGGCTGGATCAGGCCATCTCTCCCCGGGAGCTGGTGTCCAATCTCAAGGTCGGCCAGCAGCAAATGATAGAGATCGCCAAAGCGTTGGCGGAGCGGGCGGAGATCCTGATCCTAGACGAGCCCACCTCGGCGTTGAGTAAAAATGAAGTGGACGTGCTGTTCAGGGTTATCCGTGAGCTGACCCGCCAGGGCGTGTCCATTATCTATATCTCCCACCGCCTGGAGGAACTGATGGCCATCGGGGACTACATCACGATTTTGCGCGACGGACGTTTTCAGGCCGAAGCGGTGGTGGGGGAGATAGACGTGCCCTGGATCGTGCGGGAAATGCTGGGAGGCGACCCGGTCAGCACGTTTCTCAAGCCCGGGCGCCGGTTCGGCCTGCCGGTATTGCAGGCGGACCATATTACCTGCGTTAACGATGCCGGCCATCCGGTGGTGAATGATGTGAGCTTTTCCGTGCGAGCCGGCGAAATCGTCGGTATCTACGGCCTGATGGGGGCGGGCCGTACCGAACTGTTCGAATGCCTGTTGGGCACCGAAAAAAACTACCTTGGCAAAATCTGGCTCGGGGACTTGCCCATCGCCACCGGCATGTCCACCGCCAACCGTATCAGGCTCGGCATGACCCTGGTGCCGGAGGATCGTAAAAAATCGGGCATTTTCCCCGCCTCCTCGGTGGCGGTCAATCTCACCATCTCCAGCTTATGGCGGCGGTTGCAAAACGGTATCAGCATCATGCGGCGGGATGAGGAGCAGGTGGTGGCGTCCACCATCGGCAACCTGTCCATCAAGGTCTCGTCGCCGGACGTGGAAATCCAGGCCCTGAGCGGCGGCAATCAGCAAAAGGTGGTGATTGGCCGTTCGCTGCTCACCGATCCGAAGCTGCTGCTGCTGGACGAACCCACCCGGGGGATTGACGTGGGCGCCAAGGCGGACGTGTTCGAAATGATGGTGGCCCTGTCCGAACAGGGCATCGGCATTTTGTTTTCCACCTCGGATTTAAAAGAAATCATGGCGGTCTCCGACCGTATTCTGGTGATGTCGAACGGGAAATTGACGGCGAACGTGGAGCGTCAGTCGGCCCAGGAATCGGCATTGGTCACGGCGAGTGCAAAAGGGTTCTGATATGAAAGCAATCAATACCGCCGCGTTAGCGCCTCTCACGGCCAGCCGGTCATTCCGGTCGCGGGAAAATATACTACTGCTCCTGCTCAAGCTTCGCACTTTCATCGCGCTGTTTTTGATTTTGGGCTTTTTCACGTTTACCGTGTCCGGTTTCCTGGCGACGGAAAGCATTCTTATCATGTTAAAGCATATTTCCATCAATGCTTTTTTGGCGCTGGGCATCACCTTTGTCATCATCACCGCCGGCATCGATCTGTCCATCGGCGCCACCCTGGGCCTGTGCGGCATGTTCGCCGGCTACATGATAACCCACGGCATTGTGTTGCCGATGTTCGGCATCGCCATTTTCCCCAGCGTCTGGGTCATCGTGCCGGCGGTATTGGTGCTCGGCGGTCTGATCGGCGCCGTTAACGGCTGGATTATTACCCGTTACAACGTGGCGCCTTTTATCTGCACCCTCGGCACCATGTATATCGTGCGGGGCGCGGCCATGCTGCTGTCCAACGGCGAAACCTTCCCCGGTCTGGACGGCAATCCCCGGCTGGGCAACACCGGCTTCGACCTGATCGGCGCCGGTTCGCTGCTGGGGGTCCCTTACTGTATCTGGCTGATGTTTATCCTGGCGCTGATTATTGCCTACGTTGCGCGCCGCCTGCCGTTTGGCCGCCATGTTTATGCCATCGGCGATAACGAACGGGCGGCGGAGCTGTCCGGTATCAAGGTGAAGCAGGTCAAAGTCTGGGTCTATACCATTTCCGGCCTGTGCGCGGCGGTGGCGGGCATCGTGGTGACCTCGCAGTTGGTGGCCAGCCATCCGGCCACCGGCACGTCATTTGAGATGAACGCCATCGCGGCGGTGGTATTGGGGGGAACGTCGCTGGCCGGCGGACGGGGGACCATTGTCGGTACGCTTATCGGCGCCTTTGTGATCGGCATCCTGGCGGACGGACTGGTGATGATGGGGGTCAGTGAATTCTGGCAAATGGTTATCAAAGGCATGGTGATTATCGTGGCGGTCATCATCGATCAAATGCAAAACCGGATGCAGCACAAGGCGGCTATTGTTTCGCAAAAGATCGTGAAAGAAGAGGCCGTCACCGAGTAATGCTGTTTTCGCGCCGTAACGTTCGTGACAATGCGGGGGCGAGAGATAGGGTGCAATAAAAGGACAGCGAGGGGAGGGGGATTGACCCGAATGGACGTGGCCGGCGGTATTTTTTTACGCCCTGATTGAATAAATATTCTTATATGGATAAAAATTCATTCGTGATAATGGCGTGTAATAAATTGAAAATTAAGAGGTAATATGATGAATCCTTATTCATTGTCCATTGATGAACTGGTGACCAAGGCCCGGCAGATACGCCGCCGCATTGTGCAACTGAATGCCGGCAGTCCGGCGGGGGGCCATACCGGCGCCGATCTCTCCGAGGTGGAAATCCTCACCGCGCTCTATTTCCGTTTGCTGAACTGCGCGCCGGACCGGCTTGATGATTCGCAGCGGGATATCTATATCCAGTCGAAAGGCCACGGCGTCGGCGGCTATTACTGCACGCTTGCGGAGGCGGGCTATTTCCCCACCGACTGGCTGCCTACTTACCAGCACGCCAATTCCCATCTGCCGGGCCATCCGGTACGTCATAAAACCCCCGGCATCGAACTCAATACCGGCGCGCTGGGACACGGACTGCCGGTGGCGGTGGGGATTGCGCTGGCGGCAAAACGGGATAACAGCCCGCGCCGGGTTTTTGCGCTCACCGGCGACGGCGAGCTGGCGGAGGGCAGCAATTGGGAAGCCGCGCTGGTGTCCGCCCATTTCGGCCTCGACAATCTGGTGATCATTAACGATAAAAACAAGCTGCAGCTGGCGGGTTCCACCCGCTCCATCATGAATACCGATCCCCTGGGGGATAAATGGCGGGCGTTCGGTCTGAATGTCACCGAGTGCGCCGGCAACGATATGCGGTCGGTGGTGGAAACGCTGGAAAACCTGCCGGCCAACGGCAAGCCGAACGTGGTGATCGCCAACACCGAAAAGGGTGCCGGCATCTCCTTTACCCAGGGGCGGCCCGAGTGGCACCACCGTGTGTTTAAAGGCGATGAAATCACCTTGGCCTTGGAGGAACTCAAAGATGAGTAAAACAGAACATTTAGCCAGCGTCATGGTTGAGCAGTTGATCAAAGCGGTGGATAGCGGCCTGGACGTGGTGCCGGTATGTGCTGATTCCACGTCTACCGCCAAAATCGGCCCCTTTATTGCCCGTTTTCCTCAGCGTCTGGTGAATGTGGGGATCGCGGAACAGGCCATGGTGGGCATGGCGGTGGGCCTGTCCATCGGCGGTAAAATCGCCGTCACCTGCAATGCGGCGCCGTTTCTAATCTCCCGCGCCAATGAGCAGGTAAAGATTGACGTCTGTTACAACAATTGCAATGTGAAACTGTTCGGCCTGAACGCCGGCGCCAGCTACGGTCCGCTGGCCAGTACTCATCACAGCATTGACGATATCGCCATCATGCGGGGTTTCGGCAATATCCAGATTTTTGCCCCCTCGTCGCCGGAGGAGTGCCGCCAGATAGTCGATTATGCCTTGTCGTATGTCGGGCCGGTGTATATCCGCCTGGACGGCCAGCCCTTGCCCGCCCTGCATGACGAGACCTACCGGTTCAAACCCGGGCAAATCGATGCGCTGCGCCGCGGCGAAGACGTGGCGCTGGTGGCCATGGGCTCGACGGTGCATGAAGCGGTGGATGCCGCCCGGCTCCTGGAGGAACAGGGCGTTTCTGCCGCGGTCATCAACGTATCCTCCATTCGTCCGTGCGATACTCGCCAGTTACTCTCCCTGTTAACAGAGAGCAAACATGTGATTAGCATCGAAGAACATAATATTAACGGCGGCGTGGGCAGTCTGGTGGCGGAAGTGTTGGCGGAAGCGGGCTGCGCCATCCCCCTGGTGCGTCTGGGCATCGGGAACGGCGAGTACGCCATTGCGGCGGATCGGGCCGCCACCCGCGCCCATCATGGTTTCGATGCCCAGGGCGTGGTTAACGCCGCCCTGCGCGTTTGCCGGGGGAACTGATCATGGCCGTGCCGATTATTCTGGCCATTGACGAGGGCACCACCAACGCCAAGGCCATCGCCGTCGATAGGGATGGCCGGATTGTGGCGAAAGCGGCGGTACCCCTGACCCTGGAGCATCCGCGGCCCGGCTGGGCGGAGCAGGATCCCCGGGCGGTCTGGCAAGGGGTATGCCAAGCCATTGTCGGCTGCCTGTCCGCGTTGGAAAACGTTCAGGTGGCGGCGGTGGCCGTCAGCAATCAGCGGGAGTCGGTGCTGGTATGGGAGCGAGACGGCGGAAGGACGCTGACGCCTATTGTCAGCTGGCAATGCCGCCGGTCCGAGGAGTTTTGCCGGCAGCTCCATGAGGACGGCCGGGGAGATCTGATTTACCACCTCACGGGCTTGCCCATCGATCCGTTATTCCCCGCCGCGAAAATCCGCGGGTTGCTGGCGGCCCTGCCGGACGGTTTTGCCCGCGCCGAGCGGGGAGAGCTGTGCGTCGGTACGCTGGATTGCTGGCTGAACTGGCAGCTTACCGGCGGCCGGACCTTTGTCACCGATTACGCCAATGCCGCCCGTACCCAATTATTCAATATCCGCGAAGGCCGCTGGGACAATGAGCTGCTTCAGCTGTTTTCGGTGCCCGCCGCCTGTCTGCCGTCGGTGCGGCCCTCGGCGGCGGTGCAGGGTTATACCCTGGCCGGCCGGGTGCCGGGACTGGCGGGAGAGATTCCGGTGGCGTCGCTTATCGGCGATTCCCACGCGGCGCTGTACGGCCAGGGCGGCAATCAGGCCGGCGCGGTGAAAGCCACCTACGGCACCGGCTCATCCCTGATGATGGCGCTGGAGGAGATCGGCGCGCCGGCGACGGGACTCAGCACCACCGTGGCCTGGCATGACGGCCGGCTGTGTTATGCCCTGGAAGGCAATATTACCCATACCGGTTCTGGACTGGCCTGGGTGGCGCGTCTGCTGGGCATCCCCTCCCTGACGGAGCTGTCCGCCTTGGCGCTAAGCCAGAGCGGCAACCAGGGGGTCTATTTTGTACCGGCGTTATCCGGACTGGGGGCTCCTTACTGGGACAGCCGGGCACGGGGGTTGATTTGCGGGCTGACCGACGCCGCGACGCCGGCGGTGCTGGCCCGCGCCGGACTTGAGTCCATCGCCTACCAGATTGCCGACGTGTTTTTTTCCATGGAGCGGGCCGCGCAACGAACGCTGCCCGCACTGTGGGTGGACGGCGGCGCCACGCAAAATGCCTGGCTGATGCAATTCCAGGCCGATCTGTTGCAGCGGCGGCTGATCCGTAATCTCAACGCCGAAGTGTCGGCCCTTGGCGCCGCCTATCTGGCGGGCAAAACCCTGGGCTGGTGGACCAATGAGGATATCGCGGCCTTGCCCAGGGACGTGGAGTATATCGAACCCCGGGCCGAGACCGCGGCGATGCAAGACAACTATAAAAATTGGCAAACGGCCGTAGCACGGGCCCGTTATCACATTGAACAACCCTACCGGGAGTGATGTAATGTCGAGAAAAATTCTGCAACAATTAACCTTTGGAGTGATCGTCGGCAACCGGGGTTTTTTCCCCAGCTATCTGGTCACCGAGGCGCGGCGCGATGCGGCGCGGGTGTTTGAGAAACTGGGCATCAAGACGGTTATCCTGGACGAGAGCCAAAGCAAGCTGGGCGGAGTGGAAACCTGGCAGGACGCCAAGGCCTGCGCCGAACTGTTTCATCGCCACCGCGACGAGATTAACGGCGTGGTGATACTGCTGCCCAATTTCGGCGATGAAAAAGCGGTGGCGGATGCGGTTCGTTTGTCCGGCTTAACCGTGCCGGTACTGGTGCAGGCGGAGCAGGACAGCCTGGATAAAATGGGGTTGGCAACCCGGCGCGACAGCTTTTGCGGCAAAATTTCCCTGTGTAATAATCTGCGCCAGTGCGGTATTCCCTTTACCCTTACCAGCCGTCATGTTTGCACCGTGGCCGGAGAGGACTTCGCCGGGGATTTGCGGCGGTTCACCCAGCTTTGCCGGCTGGTGCATGCCATGAAAGGCGTGCGTATCGGCGCCATCGGCGCCCGTCCCGCCGCCTTTAATACCGTGCGTTACAGCGAAAAGCTGCTGGAGCGTATGGGCGTGTCGGTGGAAACCCTGGACCTGTCGGAAATTTTCACCCGGGTCGGCCGGTTGAGCGACAATGATTTGCGGGTGGATGAGAAGCTGGCGCTGCTCAAGGATAACGCCGATACGGGCGCTATCCCGGCCCAAAAGCTGCATACCATGGCGAAATTGTTTGTGGTTATCAGCGAATGGGTGCTGGCCAATGATATCGATACTACCGCCATCCAGTGCTGGACCTCGCTGCAGGAAAACCTGGGTATTAACGTGTGTTCCATCATGAGCATCATGTCCGGGCAGCTGATGCCCAGCGCCTGTGAGGTGGATGTGATGGGGGCGCTGTCCATGTACGCGCTGGCCAGCTGTTCACTGTCGCCGGCGTCCATTGCCGACTGGAATAATAATTTCGGCGATGAGCAGGATAAATGCGTGTTGTTCCACTGCGGTAATTTCCCGGCGGAAAGTCTGGAAAATCCGGTGATGGGCACGGCGGATATCATCGGAACGACGGTGGGGTGCGAAAACACCTGCGGGGCGGTGCATGGCCGGATGAAGGCCGGTCCGCTGACCTATTTCCGGCTGTCGTCGGATGATTTTACCGGCAAGGTGCGGGCCTATGTGGGGGAGGGTACGGTGGTGGACGATCCATTGGATACCGTGGGCTGTCGCGCGGTGGTGCAAATTCCCGCCATGGAGCCGCTGCTGCGGTATATTTGCGAGCAGGGCTTCGAGCATCATGTGGCCATGAACCACTCCGCCACCGCCGAGGTGCTGCACGAGGCGTTTACCAAATATCTGGGGGTTGAGTGTTACTGGCATGCCAAGGCGTAATGCACGATCGGTGGGCACGGTCTCCCTTTAACAGGCTCGCTGCGCGATCGATGATGGCAGGCTTAACGTGCAGGAGCTCTGGCAAACGGACGCGGAGTTTATGAGGCGGGGCAGGATGATAGAAGAGTAAACCGTCCGCGCCAGGACGGCGCGGATCGAGCCCCCAGGGACGGGTTTACGGCGCGTCTACGATCTAGCATCTTGTCCCGACCGGGCACGGTCTCCCTTTGACACGCTTGCTGCACGATCGATGATCGCGGGCGTGCCATGAGGTGCTCTGGCGGGCGGAAAACCCACGCCCGCTTCGACCTCATTGGCGCGCTCTCCCTTTAACACGTTCGCTGCACGATCGATGATCGCGGGCCTACCGCGCTGTGGGGCGCTCGGGCGGGCGGTAAAACCACGCCCGCTTCGACCCCTTCAGCACGGTCTCCCTTTAACACGCTTGTTGCACGATCGGTGATCGTGGCCTAACGCTGTGGGGGCTAGATCAGCTTTTCCCCCACCAGCCGGTCGGTGATCAGCACATCGATATAGCGGCCTTCCAGGGCGCCCTTGATGGCCGCGACTTTTTCATGCCCGCCCGCCAGGGCCACTACCCGTTCGCATTGACGTACCTGGGGCAGCGGCATGCCGATGACCGGGTCTTCTTCGTCCGCCAGCACCGCTTCGCCTTTGCTGTTGAAATAATGCAGGCAGATGTCCCCCACGGCGCCGCGCTGCGCCAGCAGCCGGAGCATTTTTTCGTGGTAATAATTGCCGGAATTCATCAGCAGCTGAGAGGGCTCCAGCGCGCCGATACCCACCAGGGCGACGTCCACTTCGCTGAATTTCGCCACCACATCGGCCACCTCGCTGCTGTTGATCAGCCGCAGCCTGTCCTCAACCGAACGTTCAATACTTTGCGCCGGCAGCAGATAGGCCGGACAGTTAAGCTGATCCGCCAGCAGCTGGGTCAGCAGGGTGGCCTGGACATTGCCGTTGGGGCCCACGCCGCCAAGCAGCTGGATAACGCCGCTGGCCTTGACCGCCAATGGGTGCAGATTGTCCACCATCTCCCGCAGGGTGCTGCTCCAGGAGGAGATCCCCACCAGATCGTTCGGGCGGATGCTGGTCTGCATGTAATGGGCGGCGGCGGAGCCGATGGCCTGCTTAATCTGCTGCGGTTCGGCGTCGTCGGGCACATCCACCACAATGGCTTGGTCGATGCCGTACCGCCGCTGAATGGCTGACTCCAGCGCCATAAACATATTAGGGGGCTGTACCACGCTGATTTTAACCACCCCTTCTTTAATGCAACGGGTAATGGCCCGGGAAACAAAAGATTGTGAAAGATGCAACGCGGCGGCGATATCCGCCTGTTTTTGATTTTCGGTATAATAAAGCGTGGCGATTTTGACCAATAATCGCTGTTCGTCTTGCTTCGACATGCGGCGTCCCCAGACTCGCCATACGGTGGCATCATTTTTATGCATAACTGAATAAATAACAAGAGAAGAGGGGCGGTGCTGAGCGGTGGTCATCTGTATCCAGTGCGGGAAAGCGCGGAGATTTTAACCGTCCGGCCCGGATTCAGCCCGGTGGCCAACAGATAATGCAGTTATGTTGTCTGCGGGATTTCCTTCGTAACGCGGGAAATGCTAATTTATAGGCTCTGGGTACCGGTTTACCGGTGTAATCCATCTCAATAACGCAGTTGCAGGAAATCATGTGAAATATGTACTGATATTTTTGCTGGTTCTGGTGATTTTTATTATTTCCGTCACCTTTGGGGCGCATAACGATCAGATTGTCACCTTTAACTACTTGCTGGCAGAGGGACAATATCGGGTTTCCACCTTATTGACCTGGATATTTGCGCTGGGTTTTATCCTGGGCTGGGCAATCTGCGGTTTGTTTTATCTGCGCGTTCGTTTCGCGCTGATGCGGGCGGAACGCCGGGTAAAACGACTTGAACAGCAGCCGGTGCCGGTTAACAGCGCAGTGCCCGCCGCTACCGCGCCCGCTGTTGGTAAGGAATAACGCGTTATGTTAGAACTGCTGTTTCTGTTGTTGCCCGTGGCTGCCGCTTACGGTTGGTACATGGGGCGCAGAAGCGCGCAGCAGGACAAGCAACAGGATGCCAATCGCCTGTCCCGCGAGTATGTGGCCGGGGTGAACTTTTTACTGTCCAATCAACAGGACAAAGCGGTTGACCTGTTCCTCGACATGCTCAAGGAAGACAGCAACGCCGTTGAGGCCCATCTTACGCTGGGGAATTTGTTTCGCTCCCGGGGAGAGGTGGATCGGGCCATCCGTATTCACCAGGCGTTAATGGAAAGTACCGCGCTGAGCTTCGAGCAGCGGCTGTTGGCCACGCAGCAGTTGGGGCGGGACTATATGGCCGCCGGTTTTTACGATCGCGCCGAGGAAATGTTCGCCCAGCTGGTGGATGAAGACGACTTCCGTACCGGGGCACTGCAGCAATTATTGCAGATTTACCAGGCCACCAGCGATTGGCACAAGGCCATAGAGACAGCGGAAAAGCTGGTGAAATTGGGCAAGGAGCATCGGCGGATTGATATTGCCCATTTTTATTGCGAGCTGGCGCTACAGGCTATGGGCAGCGACGATCTGGACAAAGCGATGTCGCTGTTGAAAAAAGGCGCGGCGGCGGATAAGAACTGTTCCCGCGTCTCCATCATGATGGGCCGTATCTTTATGGCGCGCCAGGATTACCCCGCGGCGGTGGCCGCTTTGCAACGGGTGCTGGATCAGGATAAAGAGATGGTCAGCGAGACGCTGCCTATCCTGCAAAGTTGCTACCAGCATCTTGAGAAGCCCGAGGCCTGGGCCGAATTTCTCACCCGCTGCGTTGAGATGAACACCGGGGCGGCGGCGGAACTGCTGCTGGCGGATGTTATCGAACGGAACGACGGCACGGAAAGCGCCCAGCTTTACATCAATGAGCAGCTGCGCCAGCATCCCACGATGCGGATGTTTCACCGCCTGATGGACTTCCATTTGAACGAGGCGGAAGACGGACGGGCCAAAGAGAGCCTGCAGGTGCTGCGGGATATGGTGGGAGAACAGATCCGCACCAAGCCCCGCTATCGCTGCAATAAATGCGGATTCACCTCCCATAGCCTGTACTGGCATTGCCCCTCCTGTAAATCCTGGGCCTCCATCAAACCCATCCGCGGCCTCGACGAGCAGTAATTCGTGATGGCTGGACAAAAATCCCTTCGTGTCCTTGACGAACAGTAATCCGTGAGGCGGGTATGGGTTACTGCCGTCCGGCGTTTTGAAGATAATGAATAATTATTCGCATCAAGTGTCACACCTGCCGGCTCTGGGCTTTTCCATTGCCGGCGGGTAAAATACCCTTCATCCATTAAACTGACATTGTGCGTAGGTTGTTTTATCGGCAGCGAATATTATCTGCCGCGCCGGCACGGCCAGCCTTCCCAACAAAAGGTATTCTCATGACTCGCGACCTTCAGTCGTCTCAGCCGCCGGGATTTTCCTCGCCGATTATCGTGGCGTTGGATTATGCCTCTCGAACCGAGGCCCTGAGCTTCGCCGATCGGGTTTCGCCCGGCGATTGCCGATTGAAAATCGGTAAAGAGATGTTTACCCGTTTTGGCCCGGATCTCGTTCGCGAGCTGCGGCAGCGGGGCTTTGAGATTTTTCTCGATCTGAAGTTTCACGATATTCCCAATACCGTCGCCAAAGCCGTGAGCGCGGCGGCGGAGCTGGGGGTTTGGATGGTGAATGTGCACGCCGGGGGCGGAGAGCGGATGATGGCGGCGGCGAAAAGCGCCCTTGCCCCGTTCGGCGCCGATGCGCCGAAGCTTATCGCCGTTACGCTGCTCACCAGCATGGCGGACGAAGATTTAGCCGCCCTGGGCATCCCGTATGGCGCCTCGGAGTATGCCGGACGATTGGCGGATTTGGCCCGGCGCTGCGGGCTGGACGGCGTGGTCTGTTCCGCACGGGAAGCCGGGGCGTTCAAACAACGGTTCGGCACGGGTTTTCTCCTGGTCACGCCGGGTATTCGCCCTGACGGCAGCGACGCCGACGATCAGCGTCGGGTAATGACGCCGGTGGAAGCCCGGTGCGCCGGAGTGGATTATATGGTGATCGGACGTCCTATTACCCGCTCGCCGGACCCGGCCGCAACGTTGCAAGGCATATTGCGATCATTGCGCGATGTCGGAGGAAACGGTGGACAATAATAGCCGGTTGGTCTATTCCACCGAGAGCGGGCGGATAACCGAGCCGCCCAAGGCGGTTTCTCGTCCCAAGGGTGACGGCGTGGTGCGGATTCAACGCCAAACCAGCGGACGCAAGGGTAAAGGCGTCTGTCTGATTACTGGCCTGGATGTGGACGACACGGCATTGACGGCGTTAGCGGCGGAACTGAAGAAAAAATGCGGCTGCGGCGGGTCGGTGAAGGAAGGCGTGATTGAAATTCAGGGTGATAAGCGGGACCTGTTAAAACAGCTACTGGAAGCCAAGGGATTGAAAGTCAAACTGGCCGGCGGTTAACCTTCCAGGTTAACGCCGACTGGGGCAATTGCATTGACGATAATACAGTCACCAAACATATTATCACTGGGATAACTACGTTATATCGGTGCCAAAGGGCTTAGTGTACCTGATGGCCGACCACGCCGCCAACCGCCGCGCCGCCCAAGGTACCCAGGGCGCTGCCATTGGTAAGAACCGCACCGCCCACTGCGCCGACGCCGGCGCCGATGGCGGTATTCCGGCCGCGTCTTGTCTCACAGGCACTCAGGGTGACAACCAGCGCAATCGCCACGGCGGCGGCGGTAATTCGTTTTGTAGAACATTTCATCATCATCAATTTCTCCATAGCTAGCTGTTGTTATTTATTGCTAGATAATAATTATAGTACGCCTCGCTTGTTTAGCTCGGATTGTCAGAAATATCTGACGACTAGCGCCTGCGGACCAAGGATATGCCGGCGGTCGCGAAAAACGGTCAATAGCAGAAGCAGGACGGATCTTTAGCTGTTTACACCATAGCGGATGCCTCTGGCTGCCGGGACAATGTCCTCTAGCGTTCAAGAGGACTTAATGATGCTTAATGAGTTGAAAGAACAGGTCCTGGCGGCCAATCTTGCCTTGCCGCGCCATCACCTGGTGACGTTTACGTGGGGAAATGTCAGTGCGGTGGACCGCGCACAGGGGTTGATGGTGATTAAACCTTCCGGCGTCAGTTACGAAGAGATGACCCGGGAAGATATGGTGGTGGTGGAGCTGGAAACCGGACGGGTGGTGGAGGGGCAGAAAAAGCCCTCTTCGGACACCGACACCCATCGGGTGCTGTATCTCGATTTTGCCGGCATCGGCGGTATCGTCCATACCCATTCGCGCCATGCCACTATCTGGGCGCAGGCCGGACGGGATATCCCTGCCTGGGGCACCACCCATGCGGATTATTTTTATGGCGCCATCCCCTGCACCCGGCTGATGACGCCGGTGGAAATCGAGGGCCGCTATGAATGGGAAACCGGCAAGGTCATTGTGGATACCTTTGTCTCTCGCGCCATCGATCCCACTGCGGTACCGGCGGTGCTGGTGAATTCCCACGGTCCCTTCGCCTGGGGCACTGATGCCGATAACGCGGTTCATAACGCGGTGGTGTTGGAAGAACTGGCGTATATGGGGATTTTCTCCCGTCAATTGACGCCGGATTTACCGCCGATGCAAACGGAATTACTGGATAAGCATTATTTGCGTAAACATGGTAAAAACGCTTATTACGGCCAGTAGCCGCCAATCAGTCATGGCCAATCAATGATCGCCAATGCTGGCACCTTTGATGTCGGGTAAATATCCCGATGTCAGAGGGCATAATAACGGTTTCCGTTTAACGGAAACGCAGGCACGGTCAGAGGCCTATCTTTCTCTGTTATCCCTTTCCCTGTCTGCTATTTCCTTATTTATTCCCTGAATAATCCTGTCATTTTGCCGTCTGTATCCCTTTATTTTGGAGCCGGTTCGGCTTTAACCCTCGTCAGCACGCGGCCGGAAGGCGCTATTTCAATGAAGGGAAAGATCCATGAGATGAACGTCCCATGAAAGACAGGTTACTTACTCCCCATAGGTAAGAGTCCTTGCCGCCGCGCTGTGTCGACGATCTGCCACATAAAATGTGACCTGAGTCGCAATTTAAAATGCCATATCTATCCAGCTAAAATGATCTTCTTTTAAAAAAGAAACATCGTTTCATTTATTTTGCTTCAGATCACTGTATGACAAGATGTAACCGGTTAACGTAGCCCTCAGCCGACCTCGCCGATGAATGTGGCCTGGCCACGGAACGGTTCTCGGCAGTACATGCGTAATACTTTGAACTTAGGCGGACTCAGAATGCACATTAAACGCGCAATTGACAAAATCCCCGGTGGTATGATGCTGGTGCCTCTCTTTATCGGCGCCCTTTGTCATACATTCGCACCCGACTCGGGTAAATATTTCGGTTCTTTCACCAATGGTTTGATTTCCGGTACCGTGCCTATTCTGGCCGTCTGGTTTTTCTGCATGGGGGCCTCCATCAAACTCAGCGCCACCGGCATGGTATTGCGTAAATCCGGTACCCTGGTGGTGACCAAAATCGCCGTTGCCTGGGTAGTGGCCGCGGTGGCGTCACGGCTTTTGCCGGCCAACGGTGTTGAAATCGGTTTTTTTGCCGGATTGTCCACGCTGGCGCTGGTGGCCTCCATGGATATGACCAACGGCGGCCTGTACGCGTCCATCATGCAGCAATACGGCAGCAAGGAGGAATCCGGCGCGTTTGTCTTGATGTCGCTGGAGTCCGGCCCGCTAATGACCATGATCATTTTGGGCACCGCCGGTATCGCCTCGTTTGAACCTCATGTGTTCGTCGGTGCGGTGCTGCCGTTTCTGATTGGATTTGCCCTAGGCAATCTGGACCCCGAGCTACGGGACTTTTTCAGTAAGGCGGTGCAGACCCTGATTCCTTTTTTCGCCTTCGCGCTGGGCAATACCATTAATCTCAACGTCATCGCGCAAACCGGACTGCTGGGGATTTTACTGGGAATCGGCGTGATTATCGTTACCGGTATCCCGCTAATCCTCGCGGATAAATACCTTGGCGGCGGCGACGGAACGGCGGGCATTGCAGCCTCCAGCTCAGCCGGCGCCGCGGTGGCCACGCCGGTGCTGATAGCGGAAATGATCCCGGCGTTCAAACCCATGGCGCCGGCGGCAACCGCGCTGGTGGCGACGTCGGTTATCGTTACGTCCATCCTGGTGCCGATTATTACCGCGCTGTACTCCAAGCGGGTCAGAAAAGGGCAGATAGCTGAAATTATCCATGAAGAACAGGACGAGTATGATTCAAGCGCCATAAAAAGATAAATACGCGCTTGTTGACAAAGTGTCCGGTCGGGACAGACTGCCAAATCGTAGCTATATATCGTAAGCCTGCCGTGAATACATCCCTTTGTAGGCTCGATGGTCCGCGCAATTACGGCTACCCTCCCTGATAGCCGCCCTTCGGGCCAACGCCTGGCGGCATTGTTCCAATGCGTTCCATACGCATTGGTCCCTGGCGCGGACGTTTTACTCTTCTGGCAGCCCGTCCCGCTTTATTGACTCCGAGTACGTGTGTCAGCAGGCTGTAAACACGTCCGGATACCTCCGCGTTAAACCAGGCCCCTGAGATTGTTAATCGAGCCAATCCACAGGAGTGATGTTCATCCACACCTCATTTTACAGTGCCCATTGGCGTGCGTATTTTTGTTCACGGCTTGTCAATTGAGTTGTTAGATTAAGTGTTACTGTGTAACCACAACCATCATGAATATGAGTGGAAAGAGATGCGTATCTGTTGTTTGTTATGAACATTGATGTAGTTATATTTTTGTTTCAAATTTCGCTCCTGGATATGAAACGTGAATAGTTTACCAGTGAAAATCTTGGTTCAATATAGCGTAAGACTCCCGAAAATGTTCTATATTTACGTATAACATTCAATGCAACTTAAACTGAGGGGACCTTTCTTGGGTTGTAGGATTCTATTCTGGTACCATGGCGTTGACTGGAAGCCATAATATCGATGGTACTCATAATCAAGACAACGTAGTTTTTGAAATATCGAGATCTGCCTGCGGTAAGTTCATGAAGAAAAATTTGTGTACTTAACTTATCCGACACAGTAGAGTTTCACCATTTTTGGATAGAGTAATGCTCTCATTCAATATTGCTAGGATGTTTTAATGTTTTCAATAATTTCAGGTTTGAATTTTTTTAGTCCTGCCAATGCTCAGCCTACCGATATTATCCATATCAGAGGACTCACTGATATATGGGATAGTTGGCAACGTAATTCCTCGGGGGGAGCAGGGGAGCGCAGAGACCAAGCGGTAACAATATTGAAGGAGTTTGTGCTTAAAGGTGATGCGATTTTAAATCTCAGCGGGTTAAATCTGGCAGAGATCCCTGTTTTGCCACCTGGTATAGCAGAATTAAATGTCAGCGATAACGCGTTGACAGATCTGCCTGAAATACCGTTGGGTGTAAAAAAAATAGACGCAAGCCATAATCGGCTGGCGCAACTCCCTACTATGCCGTCGACTTTGGAAGAGTTGAATTTGGCAAATAATGAGTTCATTGAATTACCCTACATTGGCCATCCATTGCGTAAACTGGATTTTAGTGACAATCCTCTTATATTTAAAATCCCGAAAATTATCCATTATGTTTGGTTGGGAACATCACCATTACCTGCTTTTGCTGTATCTAATATAATTAACAGTGCTGCAATAAACCCGGATTATGAAGTTAAGGTGTGGGTTGAAAATACGGCAAAAATGAAGTCACAGCTCGTCAACGCCGGATACTCCAAGGCAATATTTTCTAAAGTCAAGTTTATTGAACCTAATCCTCCCTTTATCATCCAAGCGATTATAGGTAGAGAGGGCGATAAAACGCAATTTGCAAATTATGCGGCAGCATCCGATATCTTACGTTTATATATTATGTCTAGCGAAGGCGGATTATACTTGGATGTCGACGTGGCTATGGAAAAACCATTGGGCGAAATAAAATCTCAAAGTCATGAGAGAGCGCCTATGTCTGATTTTTTGTGGCAAATAACGTGTAAATATGTAGATAATAGAAATGTTATCACTTATGGAAATGCTGTGTTAGCATCGGTTGAAAACTCGTTCTCCGCTGGTGAATTGTTATATGAGGCGATATCACCTTATAAGGCAACAAATGATAGCACATCATTAGGTTCCTTGAACAGCATAGCTTTAATAATGAATTTTTCAAAAGAGATTTTAAATGTGGGTGTTAACTTGCCAAAAACGAACCGACATTCGCGAGGATTCACACCTGAAATGCTGAACAAAAGTCTGGAATATAACGATGTTATGTGGGATCTTAAGAAGACCAATTCGCTATATAGAATCAATCTCACAACGCTTCTTACGGGGCCACATCTTATCGGAAGATACTTTGAGTCCAAAGGCATTAAAATTGAATTGAGCCATCATATTCGAACTGATAAAAGTGATTTTTATTCATTAAACAAATCACTTAGTTCCATAACCTTGAGCAATAGCGAAATTTTTGGTCAATCAGATCAGAACAATCCAAAGTATGTCTGGGTCAAAGACGTTGATGCCGAGGGGAGATGGGTATATCTTGATAAACTCAAAAAAGAATTCTCGGAAGTCTGAATAAAAAAATAATTAATTCAATAAAATGGATATCTCTTAGGTGGCGTGATAGACAAGGCTCTACGACGGGAGAGATATTGATACTTCTCCCCCTGGTGCGTCATTACGCTTATACCGAACGCGCAATCACAGACCGAAACCGCCCCGATAACACCTATATTTACCAGCAATTAAAGATTAACTACTATAATAGGACTATTATGTTTGTAGCACCTGATTTTGTTTATCCAGATTACAAAAAACCCCTTGAGGGCCATATCGATAGTACCAATAATACGAATCTTATCCAAAAATGGCATACATGGGCGAAACGAGCTCATGGACCGGGTGAGGGCAGGGATTTAGCTCTCATTAGATTGTTGGATTGCCTTGAAAGGAGCGCATCGGTTTTAGACCTCAGTGGACTCAATTTGACTGAGCTTCCTGAATTGCCGCCTGGCATTGAAGGGTTAAATGCAAGCCATAATGAGTTGACAGCGTTGTTTACCATTCCAACCGGCTTGGAGTGTTTGGATGTCAGCCATAATTTGCTTGAATATCTTCCTTCCATCCCGTCGACTCTACAGGAATTGAATATTGCTCATAATAAATTTGAGACGCTCCCTATCATTGATCATGCTTTACAGAGAGTAGATATCAGTAATAACCCGCTTGATTGTAAGATACCTAAAATCATTCATTATATTTGGCTGGGGAATTAAAAACTGCCTGATTATGCGATGAGTGGCATAATAAATAGTGTTGGTCTAAACCCTGATTTTGAAGTAAGAGTATGGGTAGATCATCCGGTCAAAACTATCAGGGAATTAATAAATATTGGTTATTCAAAGGCCATCATTGCAAAGATAAATTTTTTGAAGCCTGAACCGCCCTATCATATACAATCGGCCATAGCCAGAGAGAGCGTCGAGACTCGCTATGCTAACTTCCCGGCAGCAGCCGATATACTCCGGTTATACCTATTAAAAACGTTTGGCGGACTTTAAATGGATGTGGATGTGGTATTAAAAGAACCTTTGGGAAATATAGTTTCGCATAGCGAAGATAAAGAGTTTAAGGCAGATTTTCTTTATCACTTTATATATGACATTGTCGATGGAAAAGCTCTCAACTTTACTAACAATGATTTTTTTGCCTCGGTAAAAAATTCGCTGTTCATTAGTAAAATGCTGGATGAAGCAATTTATCCTTATCTGGAAACGAAAGATAACCCAGACAGTGGAATGTACAATAACACTGCTTCAATCATAAAGTTAGCAGAAAAGTTTCAAAAAAAGATTGTTCCTGAAAAAACAGCGGAGATCTTATCTGATGATATTCATAGAAAACAGAACTTTATCGATGTAATGTGGGAGGGTAAAAGATCTCTTCCCTAAGCAAGATTTGATCTCACGCTTAAAATTGCAGGGCCAGGTTTATTATGTGAGATGATTGAACGTATAGAAGATTTGAACTTTGGTGTAACCATCATAAATGAAAACAGGTCAGATGACAAACTTACCTTCAGTAAATCTCTTGGTCAAATAATCTTCAAAAATATCAAAAAATTCGGTATGTTCAGCCGGACACGCGCCGGTTTTAAATGGACTCAATGGTTTGATAATGAAGTAAAATGGAGAGACCTGCCTGAAAATCGTCGCCCGGCGGAAATTTAATTGGATGGCCAGCATGGGATAATTGTTTTAACAGAACGCTGATAAAGGCGCAGTCAAGGTTTACAGATGTTAAAAGAGCGAATGATACTTTCATATCATTCCCTCTGTTTGACATTTCTACACTGGCCGCGCTATGACCGACCGTGTTTCTTGGCGCACTTCCTCCAGGGTGACCTCGATGCTGTCACCCTGGCGGTAGCGCTCTTCGCCTTTCACCTGCACGGTGCCGGTATCCTGGCTGCACACCAGTTCATCGCGCACGCTGTGGATAAAGGGCGCCGGGATAAAGGCCACCGCGCCGTTTTCCAGCAGGCGGACCCGCATGCCGCCGCGTGAGATATCAATGATTTCCGCCGCATAGCGCGTACCGCTGCCGGCTTTGTCCTTGAGATAACGGGCATAGAGCCAATCGCCGACATCCCGTTCCGCCATGCGGTTCAACCGGCGACGTTCCGCCAGTCGCAGCATGACGTCTTCCGTCGGGCGGGCGGGGGTGCCCTGGCCCAGCAGTCCCTTCAGCAGGCGATGATTGACCATGTCGCCGTACTTGCGGATAGGCGAGGTCCAGGTGGCATAGGCATCCAGGCCCAGGCCGAAGTGCGGTCCCGGCTCGACGCTTATTTCAGCGAAGGTCTGAAAACGGCGGATGCGGCTGTCGAGATAGGAGGTCGGCAGGGCGTCCAGACGGCGCCGCAGGTCGCAAAAGCCTTCAAGGGTCATCAACGTGGCGGCGTCGGTTTGGATATTATTGTTGGCGAGGACGGTGACCGCCTGGTCCACCAGGGTTTCATCAAAACCGTGGTGCACGTTATAGACGCCGTAGCCCAGGCCGTCACGCAAGACCCGCGCCGCGCAAATATTCGCCGTAATCATGGCTTCTTCCACCATGCGGTTGGCGATACGGCGCGGTTCTATTTGAATTTCCAGCACATCGCCTTTATCGTCCAGCACAAAGCGGTAGTCGGGACGATCCTTGAACACCAGCGCATTGGACTGGCGCCACGCGGCACGGGATAGGCTCAGACGCTGCAACAGGCGAATCTGTTGGGCCACGGCCTCGACTTCCGGCCGCCAATCACCGGTGCCTTCCAGCCAGTCGGAGACCTGGTCGTAAACCAGTTTGGCTTTGGACTCAATCCAGGCGGCGAAAAAGTTCGGTTTTTCTGCCAGCGAGCCGTCGGCATTGACCGTGACGCGGCATACCAGGGCCGGGCGGCGCTCATGGGCGTGCAGCGAGCAAATGTCGTCGGAGAGGACACGGGGCAGCATCGGGATATTGAAGCCCGGCAGATAATTGGTAAACGCGCGATCCCGGGCAATGTTATCCAGCGGGCTGCCTGCCTGGACATAGGCGGTGGGATCGGCGATGGCGATGGTCAGCACCAGCGAATCTCCTTCACCGGCCGCCACATGCAGGGCGTCGTCCATATCTTCGGTGCTGGCGCTGTCGATAGTGATGAAATCAAGCGCGGTTAAATCCTCGCGCACCAGATTATCATCCTGCAAGGTCAGCCCGTCCACCATGGCCGGCGCTTCGCGTTCGAGATTGTGGCGGGCCAGCGTTACCCACCAGGGGGCGAATTGATTGTCGCCGGTGGTGACCAGATGGATGATTTCAGCATAAAAATGCCGATCGCCTCTTAACGGATGGCGGCGCATTTCCGCCACCGCCCAATCCCCGGTTTTGAATTCATGCTCTACATTGCGCACCGGCCGGCAAGGGATCACTTCTTTAATCAGCGGATGATCGGGCACGATGGACAAACGGTCGTCCTTGAACTGCACCCGGCCGACAAAGCGCGACAGGAAAGGCTCTATGAGGTTTTCCGGCTCGGCTATCTCCCGCTCTTTTTCCGTGCGCACGACGGCGGAGATCTTGTCGCCATGCATCACTTTTTTCATAAAAGGCGGCGGGATGAAATAGCTTTTTTGAGCATCGACTTCAAGGAAGCCAAACCCTTTCTCAGTACCTTTGACCACGCCTTCGACACGCGGCGTCTGAGAGTGAAGTTGCTGTTTTAGCTGCGCGAGCAGCGGGTTATCTTGAAACATAATGTCCAGGAGAGTGTAAAAAGGCTTCAATAACGGCAGACAGTTTTACGCGAATCGACGGTTGGCGGCAAGTGTAACCCGCCATTAAAGCCATAAAAAAGCCACCCGGCCCGGATGCGGGCAGGGTGGCGGCGATGCGTCGGCTTGACGAACTCGCGACGTCGGCATAAAGAATCAGTGACGCCGGCCTACAGAATTCGCGCCGGATCCGTTGCTTTGCTCACCAACAAACGCACCGGAATGGATTTGGACGTCGGGGTATGGGTGCCGTCGCCGAAGCTGGACAGCGGCACCAGCGGGTTGGTTTCCGGATAATAGGCCGCCAGGTTGCCGCGGGGGATATCATAGCTTATCACCTTAAAACCGCTGACTTTTCGGCTGACGCCGTCGTGCCACAGGGTTTCGATGTCCACCCGATCGCCGTCGTTCAGCCCCAGGGACGCCAAATCCTCCGGGTGGACAAACACCACTTCCCGCTGGCCGTAAACGCCGCGATAGCGATCGTCCAGTCCGTAAATGGTGGTGTTGTACTGATCGTGGGAGCGCAGGGTTTGCAGGGTAAACGGCACCGTCCGGCCGGCGATTTGCGGGAACAGGGTGTCCGGAAGGGGGGCGTCGCTGAATTCCGCTTTGCCGCTGGGCGTATTGAAGCGCAGTTCCGCCGCGGCGTTACCGAGGTAAAATCCCCCCGGCTGTTCGCAGCGAAGATTAAAATCGGTGAAACCGGGCAGGGTGGCGGCAATATGATCGCGGATGAGATTGTAATCACCCGCCAGGGCGGACCAGTCCAATTTTTCGTTACCCAGCACCGCTTCGGCAATGCCGGCGACGATGGCGGTTTCCGAACGCTGCAAGGGGGACAGCGGCGGATTCACTCCTTCCGAGGCATGCACCATGCTGAATGAGTCTTCCACCGTCACATACTGGCTGCCGGTAGACTGAATATCGCGCTCGGTGCGGCCTAGGGTCGGCAGGATCAGCGCATCGCCGCCGGTCACCAGATGGCTGCGGTTAAGCTTGGTGCTGATGTGCACCGTCAGTTCACAACGGCGCAATGCCTGCTCGGTGCGGGCGGTATCCGGCGCCGCCGCCGCCAGGTTGCCTCCCAGGGCAATCAATACCTTGATTTCGCCGCGCAGCATGGCCTCCAGGGCTTCAACGGTGCTATGGCCGGGCGCGCGCGGGGGCGTAAAGCCAAAATGGGCTGCCAGACTATCCAGCATTGCCGCCGGCGGCTTCTCGTCGATACCCATGGTGCGGTTGCCCTGAACGTTGCTGTGGCCGCGCACCGGGCAAAGACCGGCCCCCGGTTTGCCCAGCTGTCCGAACAGCAGTTGCAGATTGACGATTTCCCGTACGGTGGGAACCGAATGTTTATGTTGCGTAATTCCCATGGCCCAGGTGCAAATCACCCGTTCGGCGTTGCGGTAGATATCCGCCGCATCCCGCAATTGCTGCTCGCTCAAACCTGATTGCCGGATAATGTGCTGCCAGGGGGTGGCATCCACCGCCGCCAGATAAGCCTCCATACCCCGGGTGTGGTTATGGATAAACCCCTGGTCAAAAAGACCTGTCCGCGCTTCCGCCAACTGCCGGCGATGGATTTCCAACAGTGCCTTGACCATGCCGCGCACCGCCGCCATGTCGCCGCCGAGATTGGGCTGCAGATAGCTGGAACTGATTCGGCCGGATTTTGGCGTCAGCAGCTCCAGCGGATTCTGCGGATCGGCAAAACGTTCCAGTCCGCGTTCGCGCAGGGTATTGAAGGTGACAATCCGGGCGCCGCGATCGGCGGCATGGCGCAGGCTATGGAGCATGCGCGGGTGATTGGTTCCCGGATTCTGGCCGAAAACGAAAATCGCGTCCGCCTGTTCGAAATCATTCAGATGAATGGTGCCTTTACCGACGCCGATGCTTTGCTTGAGGCCGCTGCCGCTGGCTTCATGGCACATATTCGAACAGTCGGGGAAGTTGTTGGTGCCGAACATCCGGCCGAATAATTGGTAAAGGTAGGAAGATTCATTGCTGGCGCGACCGGAGGTATAGAACTCCGCCTGATTCGGACTGTCCAGCCCGCGCAGATGGCTGGCGATCAGGTCGAACGCCTCTTGCCAGCTTACGGGGTAATAGCGATCGGTTTCCCGGTTGTAGCGCAGCGGCTGAGTCAGTCGTCCTTGATATTCTAGAAAATAATCGCTTTGCTCATAGAGTTTGCTGACGGTGTTGCGGGCGAAAAAATCCGCCTCCAATTCCTTGCGGGTGGCCTCCCAGCTCACCGCCTTGGCGCCGTTTTCGCAAAAGCTGAAGGTGCTGGTATTGTCATCACCCCAGGCGCAGCCGGGACAATCGAACCCTTTTGATTTATTTACCCGCATTAAATTGCGAATATTTTTGAAGGTTTGCTTACTGTCCCGCACATAACGGGTGGTAGCTTCAAGGGAACCCCAGCCACCCGCCGCGCCGGTATAAGGTTTAATCGCAGGTTTAAATTTCATGAGTTTGCTTCGCAGGTGAATGAAGATGAATAATTGTTAAATTTATTTTAGCTATTTGGTTCAATAAGGTTAATGCAATTAATAATAGGCAGTTTGTATGGCATCGTCTAATTGAATAACCTAATCGCAACATAGACGGTGACTATTGCCTAAAATCCTTGCATCTTTTAGTTTCCCACTCTGTAAACCGCTCTAAAGTGCGGTTAAGCTTTTGTGATAGCGTTCATATTTTCAGCCATTGCCGCCGCCGCGGGATCGAACGCGGCTAATACTGACTCATACTTACCTGATTAATTATGAGGAAGAGAGCAATGCGGATGAACGATCTGAGCAGCAAGGTGCATGGATTCGGCAAAGCGTTAATGATGCCGATTTCGGTGATTGCCGCCGCCGGTATCTTTCTCGGGCTGGCGGCGGCTCTGCAGAATCCGGCGGTGACCGGCGACGCGTTTGCCAACCTGAAATATCCCCAACTGGTGATCGGTTTTATCCGGCAGGTGGCCGGCGCGCTGTTTGCCAACCTGCCGCTGTTTTTTGCCGTGGCCAGCGCCATCGGATTGGCTAAGGCGGAAAAACCCACCGCGGCATTCGCCGCGGTCATCGGTTTCATCGCCATGCACGTGGGCGTCAGCGCCAGTCTGGCGGCGCAGAATCTCACCGCCGCCACCACCACCGTGCCGGCCTTGATAGCCAAAGGCATGACGCCCACCGCGGCGCAGATGTTTTCCGCTCAATTCACGCCGATGCTGGGGATATTCACCTTCAATATGAGCGTGCTGGGCGGGGTGATTTCCGGCCTGACGGTGGTGGCGCTGCATAACCGTTTTTATACCGTGGTGCTGCCCACGGCGGTCAGCTTTTTCGGCGGTCGGCGGTTCGTCCCGATCATCACGGTGGTGGTGCTGCCGCTGCTGGGGGTGGTCCTGTCGCTTATCTGGCCCACCATCGGCGCCGCCATCGCCTGGGTGGGGAGTTTGATTGGGCAAAGCGGCCAGTACGGCGCCTTTTTGCTGGGTTTTTTCGAACGGCTGCTGATTCCCACCGGCCTGCATCATATCCTTAATGAGACCGTGCGCTTCACCCCCATCGGCGGCATGGTGACGGTGGATAATCATACCATCGTCGGCGCGCTGAATATCTTTAATACGACGCTGACCCATCCGGGGCTGTTGAGCGACGAGCAGGTGCGTGCGTCCACACGATTCCTGGCGCAGGGTAAAATCCCGGTGATGATGTTCGGGCTCCCCGGCGCGGCGCTGGCCATGTACCATTGCGCCCGCCCCGAGCATAAAAAACGGGTTAAGGCCCTAATGATGGCCGGCGCGCTGGCGTCCTTCACCACCGGGATTACCGAACCGCTGGAATTCTGTTTCGTGTTTGTGTCACCGGTGTTGTATCTGTTTCACGCGGTGCTGTGCGGCCTGTCGTTTATGCTGATGGACGTCTTCCATTTGATGATTGGCAATGTGCAGGGCGGCGCCATTGATCTGGTGGTGTTCGGCGTGCTCGGCGGCAACAAAACCCACTGGTGGTATGCGGTGTTGCTGGGGGTAATTTATTTCCCGGTCTATTATTTCGGTTTCCGGCTGATTATTACCCGGCTGCGGATTGAAACCCCCGGCCGCGAGACCCAGGAGGAGGAAGCCGTGGAGCGTAAACCCCTTTCGGCCAACGAGCGGGCGGAAAATATCATTACCGGTCTCGGCGGCCAGCAGAATATCGCCGACGTGGATTGCTGTTTTACCCGGTTGCGGGTCCGGGTCAAGGACATGAAACAGGTGATCGACAGGACCCTGATGCTCACCGGCGCCAGCGGGGTCAAGCGGGTCAGCGACAATGATGTCCAGGTGATCTACGGCCCGCAGGTGGAAAAAATCGCCCAGGATGTCAAGGTCACTCTCGGGGTCAGCACCTGATAAGAGGGTAATCGCAAGGCTCCCGATGTATAATAATCAGACTGCTGACAAACCCGCGCGGAGTCAATGAGGCGGGACAGGATGATGGAAGAGTAAACCGTCCGCGCCATGGACCAAAACGCCGTCAGGCGTTGGCCCGCAGGGCGACCACCAGGGAGGATAGCCGTAATCGCGCGGATCGAGCCTCCATGGACGGATTCACGGCAGGTTTATTATATTGCGACGATCTAGCATCCTGTCCCGACCGGTCACCTTGTCAGCAATCACCACGTTTATTGCCTTTGGCCGGAAGGAACCGATGGATATCAAACAGCTTATCTACTTATGCAATCTTGAGCGGGAGCGTCATTTTGGCCGGGCCGCCGAGGCGAGCTTCGTCAGCCAGCCGACCCTCTCCGCACGGCTGAAAAATCTGGAACGGGAGCTCGGGGTGGCGTTAATCCACCGGGGCAACAGTTTTCAGGGGTTTACCGCCGAAGGGGAACGGGTATTGTCCTGGGCGCGGGAGATAGTCTCGGTCTACCAGGGGCTGAAGCTGGAAGTGGAGTCTCTTAAGCAGGGACTGGCGGGTACCTTGCGCATCGGCATCGTGCCGCAATGCGGTATTCCGCTGGCGCAGCTGCTAGTCGATGCCCGGCTGGAATTTCCCGATCTCGAGTATCAGGTTAACGTGCTCAGCGCCGATCAACTGCTTGAAGCGCTGATTAATCACAGTGTGGATATAGGCGTGGGATTTTTTGAGCTGAACCTTTTGCAGGAGCTGCATTTCCAGGTGGCGCCGCTGCCGGACCGGGGGGTGGATCTGGTGTTTCATCCCGCGCATTTCAGCGGGCTTTCATCGCAAGCCGAACTGACGTTGGCCCAGGTGGCGGCCTTGCCTCTGTGCCTGGCGGAACCGAGCCGCTACTTTCGACGTTATCTGGACGAACATTTCCGCGCCGCCGGGCTGCACCCCCATATCACCTTGGAAAGCGCCTCGATTTTCCATTTACTGCAGGGGGTGTTTGTCGGCTTGGGCTGCGGCATCATGCCCCGCGGCCATTTGCTGCCGGGAATGACGCCGGATTTGCAGAGCGCGGCTATCCTGCTGCCCGCCATGAAACGCCAGGGCGCCGTGGTGATTGCCGAGCCTCACCGGTCGACGCCGCTGGCGAAAACCCTGTTTACCTTTGCCGCCGCCTGGCTGGCGGGAAATTAATTCTGTTCCAGATCGTTCATGGAGGCGATATTAAAGCCGCCGTCCACATGAATCACTTCGCCGGTGATGCCGGAAGCCAGATCGGAACACAGGAACGCGGCGGTATTGCCCACATCCTCAATGGTCACCACGCGGCGCAGCGGGGTCACCGATTCGCAATAAGACAGCATTTTCTTGAAGTTCTTGATACCGGAAGCCGCCAGGGTGCGGATCGGGCCGGCGGAGATGGCGTTGACGCGTATCCCCTGCGGGCCCATGGCGTTGGCCATGTAACGGGTATTGGCTTCCAGCGACGCCTTGGCCAGTCCCATGACGTTATAGTTGGGAATGGCGCGTTCGGCTCCCAGGTAGGTGAGGGTCACCAGAGCCGAGTTCGGATTCAGCATATGGCGGCCGGCTTTCGCCATGGCGACAAAACTGTAGGAGCTGATATCGTGGGCGATGGCAAAGCCTTCACGTGTCACGGCGTTCACATAATCGCCGTCCAGCTGGTCGCCGGGCGCAAAGGCAACGGCATGCACGAAACCGTCGTAATTCGGCCATACCTTGGCCAGTTCGGCATACATCGCTTCGATGCTGGCGTCTTCGGCGACATCGCAGGGCAATACGATGCTGGAACCCAATTCACCGGCGAATTCTTCAACCCGTGATTTCAGTTTATCGTTCTGGTAAGTAAATGCCAGTTCGGCACCTTCGCGATGCATCGCCTGTGCGATACCGAAGGCGATGGAGCGAGTGCTGGCTACGCCAGTGACCAGAATGCGCTTACCGGTAAGAAAACCCATAGCATTAATCCTTGTGATCATTTTTACAGCGATCGTGGCGTCAGCGACGCGACATTCGACGTTTACAAACCGGCGGAGTGTACCATGAAAAACCGCACCAGGTGTATACCCCGCCTCTATGAGACATCCGGCGGATTATTACGGCATGGCGGCATCGCGGCGCCAGGCGTCCGCGGTGAGGGCCTCGCCGAAGTGACTGGTTATCAGCCGTTTGGTAAGATCGTGCAGCGGGGCGGCCAGCACGTCGGCGGTATTGCCGCGCTCCACTACCTCGCCGTCCTGCATCACCATAATCTGGTCGCTGATATGTTTCATCATGCCCAAGTGCTGGGTGACATAAATATAGGCTATACCCTGTTTGGCCTGCAGCTCGAGCATTAAATTGATGATTTGCGAACGCATCGACATATCCAGCGCCGCCAGCGCCTCGTCGGCCACAATGACCTTGGGACGGAGGATCAGCGCCCTGGCCAGGCCCACGCGCTGTTTTTGTCCCGGCGCCAGCATATGGGGATAATAAAAGGCGTGATCCGGCCTCAGTCCCACCTGCCGCAGGGTCAGGTTGATGGCCTGTTCCCGCTCCGGCGCCGTCATATCGGTATTCAGCCGCAGCGGCACGTCCAACAGTTGGCCGATGCGCTGGCGGGGATTCAGGGCGTTGCCGGCATCCTGGAAAATCATACGGATGCGCTGGCTGCGATAGCGGTAATCCCCGAAGGCCAGCGGATGGTCGTCGATAAGGAGTTCGCCGCCGCTGGGCTCCACCGTGCCGGCCAGCATTTTCGCCAGGGTGGATTTACCCGAACCGTTCTCACCGATAATCGCCAGGGTTTGTCCCTCCCGCAGAATAAAACTCAGGGGCTTGACCGCCTCCACCTGATGCTTATGGAACAAGCCGGTGCGATAACGGAAGGTTTTGGTCAGGTTGCGCGCTTCCAATAAGGTTTCCATGCTTATTGTCCCTCCATATTGAGCGGAAAATGACAGGCGAACCAATGGGTTTTTATCGGCTCCAGGGGCGGCATTTCAATACAGGTTTTCTGCGCGTAAGGGCAGCGCGGCCCCAGGCGGCAGCCGATGGGCAGGTGTTCCAGGGATGGGATGCCGCCGGGCAGGGTATTGAGCCGGCTTTTGGGCGGCATGGAGCGGCCGAAATCCGGAATGGCGCGGATCAGCGCCTGGGTATAGGGATGATGCGGAGTGGCGATCAGCTCCTCGCATGAGGCGCTCTCCACCGTCTGGCCGCAATAGAGCACATTGATACGGTCGGCCCATTTGCTCATCATCTGGATATCGTGGCTGATAAGCAAAATAGTGGTGTTGTTGTTCTGGTTCAGCCCCGCCAGCAGCCGGAATATCTGCGCCTGGGTGGTGGGTTCCATGGCGTTGGTGGGCTCGTCGGCAATCAGCAGCCTGGGCTGATTGGCCAGGGCGATGGCGATCATCACCTTTTGACACTCCCCCTCGGTGAGCTCGTAAGGGTAACTGCCCATGATATTTTTATGATCCTTGATGCCCACCCGGTGCAGCAGCTCGATGGCCCGGCGTTTACGCCAGCCGAACCGCTGCCACCACAGGCCTTTGTAAGTCCAGCCCGGGATCACCTGGATCAACTGGCGGCCGATGGTTTCCGAAGGATCGAGACAGGACTGCGGCTCCTGGAAAATCATCGAGACATTGTGGCCCACCAACCGGCGCCGCTGGCGCGGGGTCAGCTGCAATAAATCGATATCGTCGAAGCGGAACCGGTCCGCCGTGACCCGCCAGTTATCTTTGGTGACGCCGCAGATGGCCTTGGCTATCAGGCTTTTGCCGGAGCCGGATTCCCCCACCAGGCCGCGTACTTCCCCTTCCACCAGGGTAAAACTGACCCGATCCACCGCTTTCACCGGTCCTTCGGCGGTCATGAATTCAATCGTGAGATTACGGATGTCCATTAACGGCATTATTCCACCTCCGCAATCATGGCGCGACGGATGCCGTCGCCCAAAATATTCACGATCAGCACACTTAACATAATGGCGCCTCCCGGCAGCATCACGGTCCAGGGCGCGGCATAGACCAATTCCAGCGTATCCCCCATCATGGCGCCCCATTCCGGCGACGGCAACTGCGCCCCGAGATCGAGAAAACCGAGGGCGGCGATATCCAGAATCGCCATGGACAGGGCGCGGGTGAAATCGGAGACCAGTACGCTGGCGATATTAGGCAATACCGCATAGCGCAGGATATGCGGCATCGATGCGCCGTCAATGCGCACCGCCAGCACATACTCCTTCTCCAATTCGTCATGTACCGCGTCGTACACCGTGCGCACGATGCGCGGTAAAATAGCCAGCCCCACCGCCAGCATGGCGTGGCCGAGGGAGGGGCCGGTAAACGCCACCACCACGATGGCCAGCAGCAGCGACGGAATGGAGAGCAGGGTGTCCAGCACATGGTTGAGGGCCGCCGAGCGCAGGCCGTGGCTGATGCCCGCCAGCACCCCCAGCAGCAGGCCGAAGACCGAGGCCAGGATGGTCAACAGCAGCGCCGCGCCGAAGGTGGGGGCGGTGCCGGTGATTAGGCGGCTGAGCACATCGCGGCCCAGATCGTCGGTGCCCAGAAAGAACGAGACATCGCCGTAGCGCGACCACGAGGGCGGCAGGAGCTGATAGCCGAGAAACTGTTGATCCAGTGCATAGGGCGCTACCAGCGAACCGAACACGCACAGCAGGATCAGCAGGATAAAACCGTACAGGCCGATCATCGACATGGCGTCATGGTAAAAAATGCGCCAGATATAACGCAGCGGGCTGGGCATGCGTTTTTCGCGATAAATGTTATCGGAGAGCATACCACTCCTTATGACGTAGCGGATTGGCCAGCGCGCCAACCACATCCGCCAGCACATTGACGGCAATCACCAGCGACCCCACCACCATCACGCCGGCGGAAATGGCGGCGTAATCCTGCTGGCGTATGGCGTTAATCAACCAGCGACCCACCCCCGGCCAGCTGAACACCACCTCGGTAATCATGGCCAGCGTCAGCATGGTGGAAAATTGCAGTCCCAGCTTGGGAATAATGGGGGGCAAGGCGTTATGTAAAACATGCCGGCGGATAATGGTGAACAGCGTCAAACCGCGGGTGGCCGCCGCCTTGATGTAATTCTGGGCGAAGACCTGGTCGGTGCTGATGCGCATCAACCGGATCACCTCGGTGGTGGGGGCCACCGCCAGGGCGATGATGGGCAGCACCATATGCCGCAGGGTGCTGGTGATCATCTCATGGCGGTAAGGTGAATCGGAGATCCATGCATCCAGCAGGGCGAAGCCGGTAACCGGTTTAATCTGATAGAGCAGGTCATAACGTCCGGAGACCGGAAACCAGCCGAGATGCAGCGCGAAAAACAGCGTCAGCAGCAATGCCAGCCAGAAAACCGGCATTGACAGGCCCAGCAAGGCGAAGATGCTGATGCCGATATCCTGCCATCTGTTGCGCGTCACCCCGGCGATAACGCCCAGGGGAATACCGATTATCAGCGCCAGCAGGAAGGCCAGTATGCAGAGTTCCAGCGTGGCGGGAAACACCTCGCGCAGCTGCTGGCCGATGGCCTGGCCGTTAATGCTGGACACGCCGAAATTCAGATGCAGCAGACTGTTGAAATAATAGAAGTAGGCATCGGTAATCGCCGCGCCGCTCAACGGTGCGCTGGGCGTGAAATAACTGAGGCTAAAGCCCACCAGCGACAGGAAAAACAGCGTAATCAGCAGCAGCAACAGCCGGCGCAGAATAAATATAATCATGGTTTCGGTTCCTGGGAATCTTCCCGGTAAACCCCGGCAAAGGAGGCATTGCCGAAGGGGCTGAGCACCAATCCCTTGATATCGTAACGATAGGCCTGCAGGCGCAGCGACGACGCCAGGGGCAGCACCGGCAACTGCTCTTCAAGCATATGTTGGGCGTCGCGGTAAGTCTCCATCCGTCCGGAAAGCTGTTGCGACAGCAGCGCCGAGTGCAGCAATTGATCGAACTGGGGCTGGCACCAATGAGCATAATTGGTTTGCGAGCGGATCGCGGCGCAGCTGAGCAACGGCCGGAAAAAACTGTCCGGGTCGTTACTGTCCGTGGACCAGCCCGCCAGCGTCAGGTCGTGGTTCATGGTCATCAGCCTGGCTTCCTGGAAACGGCCCTCCACCGGGACGATAATCACCTTGATGCCCACCTGGGCCAAATCCGCCTGGATCAATTCGGCGGTTTTCAGCGGGCTGGGGTTATAGGATTGCGACGCGGTGGGCACCCATAAACGCAATTCCAACTTGTCTTTACCGATGGAGTGCAGGAGCGCCCGCGCCTTATCGGGGTTATATTCGCTGACCTTGGCATCGTTGTCATAGGCCCAGGAGGCGCGCGGCAGGATCGAGGCGGCGGTCTCGGCGGTGCCGTAATAAATGGACTGCATCAGGCGCTGATTGTTGATGGACAGGGCGATGGCCTGCCGCACCCGCACATCGTCCAGCGGCGGCTTGGCGGTATTGAACGCCAGATAGGCGATGTTCATCCCCGGGCGCAGCGTCAGTCGCAGGCGCGGATCGTCGCGCAGAATCGGCAGCTGGCTGGCGGCAGGATAGGCCAGTACATCGCACTCCCCGGTCAATAATTTGGACAAACGACCGATGCCGCCGGCCCCCAGATCGATAACCACCTGGGCCATCCGCGGCCGGCCCCGCCAGTAATTGTCATGGCGCAGCAGGCGGATAAACTGGCCGGCACGGTATTCGTTAAGCATAAAAGGCCCGGTGCCCACCGGTTGGCGATCGATCTGTTCCTGCCGGCCGGCGGCGGTGAGCTGCTCGGCGTACTCCTCGGACAGCACCGGCGCGTAATGGGTGGCGATATGCCAGAGAAAGGAGGCGTCCGGGCTGTTGAGACGAAATTCCACCGTGTCGTTGTCCAGCTTGCGCACGCTTTGCACCGAGTCGGGGAACTGCAGGCTGTCGAAATAGGGATAGTCGCCGCCGTTTACCTCGTGGTAAGGGTGATGGGTATCGAACATGCGCGCAAAGCTGAACACCACGTCATCCGCATTGAGGTCGCGGGTGGGGGTAAACCAGGCGGTATGCTGAAAGGGGACATTTTTTCGCAAATGGAAACGGTAGGTCGCGCCGTTGTCCAGCACTTCCCAGCTCTGCGCCAGCTCGGGAATCAGCCGATAGGTATAGGGATCCACATCCAGCAGGCGATCGTAGATTTGCGCCGACAGGGTATCCACCGTCAGCCCGCTGCTGGCCATTTGCGGGTTGAAGGTATTCAGTAAGCCATTCACGCAATAAACAAAGCCGCTTTGCCGAATATCGGGAGGCGGGGAGGTCTCGGCCGCCATAACGCGCAGGCCGGTTAACGCCGTGATGGTCGCCCACAAGAGCGCCAGTATTGAAAAACGTTTTATTCCCATAACCACTTGGATCCGACCGGATAATGGTTCCAGTTTACCTTACTCTGGCGCGACACCCAATTTATGCCGTCAATAAACCGGCGGGATAGCCGGTAAAAGCGGCAATCGACGTGAATCGGTCTAAAAGCCCCTTAGATTGAGAGGGTTAATGAGAACAATTATCATCAAAAGGCTTTACATGTGATAGTGAGAACTATTATCATGTCACCACTGATGAGCGGAAAAGTTCTTTCCGTTTGTTGGTACGACATTGCTCACATTGCTTCCAATATCATTTCCGCCAGCCTACGGGCTGGTTTTTTTTTGCCATGGTGGCCGGGGTTATGACGATCATCACTGAATGCTTATCGTGCAGACGTGTTACTTCCATCACCGTATGCATACGATGATGGCGTGTTTTTCCATCACTGCCTGCATACGATGATGTCGTGTTTTTCCATCACTGAGTACTCACCTTGATGGCGTGCTTCTTCATTATCCCGCGCAGCTGATGATAGCTCAATGACAACAGGTCGGCGGCCTGGCGCTGATTATACCGCGCCTGCGCCAGCGCCCGTTCAATCCACCGCTTTTCCTGCTGTTCGAGCCAGGATTTCAAATCCAGTGGCAGCGCCGCCGTGGCGCCGGCGGGGAGATCGTCCTCGACGGCGGTTTTCACCGCGGCGAAAGGATCGAGCAGAATCACATCCAACGGCCGCTCGCTGCTGCCGTGACGGTAAATTGACCTCTCCACCACGTTTTTCAGCTCCCTGACATTGCCGGGCCAGCCATAATCCAGCAGCGTTTGACGCGCCGTCGGCGTAAAGCCGGGAAACAGCAGCATATCGATTTCCCGGCACATCTGGATGGCGAAATGCTCCGCCATCACCATAATATCCTGCTGCCTTTCCCGCAGCGGCGGCAGCGCCACCACATCAAACGCCAGCCGGTCCAGCAGATCGGCGCGGAAGTCGCCGGCTTTGGCCAGGCGGGGCAAATCGGCATGGGTGGCGCAGACCAGCCGTACATCCACCTGCAACGGCTGGCTGCCTCCCACCCGCTCGAGTTCGCCGTATTCAATGACCCGCAATAATTTTTCCTGCACCATCATCGGCGCGGTGGCCAGCTCATCCAGAAACAGCGTACCGCCGTCCGCCCGCTCGAACCGCCCCTGGTGCCGTTTTTGCGCGCCGGTAAAAGCCCCCGCCTCGTGGCCGAACAGTTCCGAATCCAGCAGGTTTTCATTCAGGGCGGCGCAGTTAAGGGAAATGAAAGGACCCTGCCAGCGCGGGGAGAGGTAATGGAGCCGCCGGGCTATCAGTTCTTTGCCGGTGCCCCGTTCGCCGATAACCAATACCGGTTTATTCAGTCGCGCCAACTTGGAGACCTGCTCCAGCACTTCCAGAAAATTATTGGATTGGCCCAGCAGGTTTTCGTGGTGATCGGCCATGGTTAATTTCGCCAACAGTTAGTCTATATAATCACTATAGCGGAAGTATCAGGAAGAGCAACAGAAGAGTAATTATGAAATAGTTTAAAAATCAATGTATTAAAATGTCCATTATCTTGGCATGTTACTTGTAATGGACTTCTGTAAGGCATGTTCATAACGAACACTTTTTCAGACGTTAACCGGCTATGTATAAAGGGGATCTGCAATGGGTATTTTTTCTCGTTTCACCGATATCGTGAACGCCAATATCAATGCATTGCTGGATAAGGCGGAAGATCCGGAAAAATTGGTCCGCCTGATGATCCAGGAAATGGAGGATACCCTGGTTGAGGTGCGTACCACCTCCGCCCAGGCATTGGCGGAAAAGAAACAGCTGTTGCGACGCATCGACCAGGGGGAAACCCAGCAGGCCGACTGGCAGGCAAAAGCCGAACTGGCCCTAAATAAAAACAAAGAGGACCTGGCGCGCGCCGCGCTGATGGAAAAACAGCGACTGACCAAAATTGTCGCCGCTCTGCGCCAGGACGTGTCGGTCATTGAAGAAACCCTGGATCGCATGAAACGCGAAATAGGCGAATTGGAGAATAAGCTGGCGGAAACCCGCGCCCGCCAGAAAACCCTGGCGCTGCGTCATCAGGCCGCCGCGTCTACCCGGGATATCCGCCGTCAGCTGGATAGCGGAAAAATCGATGAAGCCATGGCCAGGTTCGAACAGTTCGAACGCCGTATCGATAGTATGGAGGCGGAAGCCGAAAGCGTTGGTTTCGGCAAGGAGAAATCTCTGGACCAGCAGTTCGCCGAGCTGAAGGCGGATGATGAAATCAGCCAGCAGCTGGCGGCCCTGAAAGCGCAAATGAATAAAATCGAATAATGAGCATATACCCTAAGTAATTCGAGTTGCAGGAAGGCGGCAACGCAGTGAATCCCCAGGAGCTTACTCAGGTAAGTGACTGGGGTGAGCGAGGAAAGCCAACGCACCTGCATCTTGAAGTATGACGGGTATAATTGGTGCAGGCATTGACCGGGTCCGGTGCCGGATTTACCGATGATAAGGAGTCATCATGACTGCAGTGTTGATTGTGCTCTCCATACCCTTGACCGTGTTTTTGCTGTTTGTGGCCCCGGTATGGCTGTGGTTGCATTATGGCAATCGCCGTCGGCAGGGGTCGCTATTTCAGACGCAGGATGCCCGGCGATTGACGCAGCTCCAGGAAGAGGCGCGGCGGATGCAGACGCGTATCCGGGCGCTGGAGGATATTCTGGATGCGGAATACCCCGACTGGAGGCAGCAATAAAATGAACGGAATATCCAAAAAACGGCTGTATCGCCGGCCCGACGAGGGCATGATTAAGGGAGTTTGCGCCGGTGTGGCCCACTATTTTGATATACCGGTGCGGCTGGTGCGCATAATTGCCGTGCTGTCGATATTTTTCGGTTTGTTTATGCTGACCCTTATCGCATACGTCATCCTCGCCTTTTGGCTGGAGCCGGCGCCGGCGGACGGCAATGATTCGGCCTCCATACCCCCCGGCCGCCAGTTGGATCTGCTGGAGATGCAGTTTAAGGACAGCGAGCAGCATTTGCGCGGAGTTGAGCGGTATGTGACCTCAGAAGCCTTCGGCCTGCGTAACAAATTCCGTCAGTTATAGCAAGTAATTATAACAAAGGCAGTCGCCGGATTTGTCATCCGGTCACCGTATTGAGCAAACCAGAGCGCCGGTTTTGTCATCCGGTCACTGAATTGAGCAAATCAGAGCGCCGGTTTTGGACAAAAGCGCCGGGCGGCAAATTTGCCTGACGATGAAATGCGCGGCATCATCTATCTTTGCTTTATGGGATGACAGAAATGGATGCTCTGAATCAATGGGTGAATCGCGGCATCGATCGCCGTCTGCGCCTGGCGGTCACCGGATTGAGCCGCAGCGGCAAAACCGCCTTTATTACTTCTCTCGTCAATCAACTGCTGATGGTGAACAACGGCGCGCGCCTGCCGATGTTTTCGGCGGCGCGGGACGGCCGCCTGCTGGGGGCCAAACGGGTGCCGCAGCGCCACCTGGGTATTTCCCGTTTCGCCTATGACGAAGGCCTCGCCGCGCTGTACGGCCTGCCCCCCGCCTGGCCCCAGCCGACCCGCGGCGTCAGTGAAATTCGGCTGGCGCTGCGTTATCGCTCCCGCGATGCGCTGTGGCGCCATCTGAAGGATACCGGCACCCTGTATCTCGAAATCGTCGACTATCCCGGCGAGTGGCTGCTGGATTTACCGATGCTGGAACAGGATTACCTGGGCTGGTCCGGCCAGATGGCCGGATTATTGCAGGGAGATCGCGCTTTATGGGCCGACCCCTGGCTGAAAAAATGCGCCGGCCTCGACCCCCTGGCGCCCGCGGATGAACGGGCGCTGGGTGAGATTGCCGCTGAATACACCCGTTATTTACTGCACTGCAAACAGCAGGGCCTGCATTTTATCCAGCCGGGACGCTTTGTGCTGCCCGGCGACATGGCGGATGCGCCGGCGCTGCAATTTTTCCCCTGGCCGGCGGGGGGAACCCTGTCGGAAAGCCAACTGGTCCAGGCGGCGAAAACCACCAACCTCGGCATGCTGAGGGAGCGTTATCACTATTATTGCCAGACCGTGGTGAAGGGGTTTTATAAAGATCATTTCACCGGTTTTGATCGCCAGATCGTGCTGGTGGACTGCCTGCAGTCTTTGAACAGCGGCCCCCACGCGTTTAACGATATGCGCCTGGCGCTGAGCCAACTGATGCGCAGTTTCCATTACGGCAAACGCACGCTTTACCGACGGCTGTTTTCACCTTGTATCGATAAGCTGATGTTTGCCGCCAGCAAAGCGGATCATATTACCGCCGATCAGCAGGTCAATCTGGTATCTCTCCTGCAGCAGCTTATTCAGGATGCCTGGCAGAATGCCGCCTTCGAAGGCATCGCCATGGACTGCGCCGGGTTGGCCTCGGTGCAGGCGACTCAGGGCGGCATGGTGGCGTTCCAGGGCAAAAACATCCCTGCGCTGCAGGGGTTCAGACTGAGCGACAATCAGCCGTTAACCGTCTATCCCGGTGAAGTTCCCCCGCGCCTGCCCGGCGCCGCGTTCTGGCATAAGCAGGGCTTTCAATTCGAAAATTTCCGGCCGCGGGAGATGGACCCGGATATCCCGTTGCCCCATATTCGCCTGGATACGGTGATGGAGTTTCTACTGGGGGATAAACTGCGATGACTGAAGCCAATAAACCCGGCATGGATGCCCACCGAACGGGTGCGGAGTCCAATAAACCCGGCATGGGCGCCCATGCGCCGGGTGCAGATAGCCTTAAACCCCGCATTGATTTCGATCAGCCGGTTGCGGACCCCGTGGAACTTTCACTGCGGGCAGCGCAGGTTTTTGACGCGCGGCAGGAAACCTCATTCGAGCCGCTGTCCGCCGACCCTGAGGCCGAAGAGGCGCTGCCGGAAAACTGGATGGAGGCGGCGTTAAAACCCAAACGCAGTATCTGGCGCCGCATGGTGATGGCCGGCATCGGATTGTTCGTGTTAAGCGGACTGGCACAAATGGGATCTTGGTTTGAGCGGGCCTGGCAGCAGCAGGATTGGTTTGCCCTGGGCACCCTGGGGGCGGGAACGCTGGTGCTGCTGGCGGGAGCCGGTTCTCTGGCCGCGGAGTGGCGACAGCTCTATCGTTTGCGGCAACGGGCCGAACAGCGAGATCTCGCCGGCGAGCTGCTGCGCAGCCACGCTATCGGCCAGGGTCGGGAATTTTGCCTGCGCCTGGCCGGCCGGGCCGGTATCGAACAGGGTCATCCAGCCTTGCGTCAGTGGCTCGCCGCGCTGCAAGATACCCACAGCGACCGGGAGGTGGTAGGGCTGTATGCCCGCATGGTGCAGCCGGTTATCGACCGCCGCGCCCGGCGCGAAATCAGCCGCTCAGCCGCCGAATCCGCCCTGATGATTGCGGTCAGTCCCCTGGCGGTGGTGGATATGGGATTTATCGCCTGGCGCAATCTGAGATTAATCAATCGAATCGCGGCGATATACGGTATCGAAGTGGGGTATTACAGCCGCCTCCGGCTATTCCGCCTGGTATTGCTGAATATCGCCTTTGCCGGCGTCAGCGAATGGGTCCGCGAAGTGGGCATGGACTGGATGTCGCAGGATCTGGCCGCCCGGCTTTCGGCCCGCGCCGCACAGGGCATGGGGGCCGGGCTGCTCACCGCGCGTCTGGGCATCAAGGCAATGGAGCTTTGCCGCCCTTTGCCCTGGATAGACGGCGACAAGCCGCGCCTGGGAGATTACCGCCGTGAACTCATCGGCCAGTTAAAATCGCTGCTGGAGCGAAAAAGTCCATCCTGATAGGCGGGCCTTCGATGGCTGATTTTCTTTCCATCTGTCAACTTTTTGTGACAGATGACTTCTTCCCGGCCGCGCCGCCACGTATGATAGCGCCATGATGGGTCCACCTTTCGTGAAGAGGCGCGGCATGCGTTTAGAGGTTTTTTGTGAAGATCGCCTTGGCTTGGCCCGGGAACTGCTGGACCTGCTGGCCACGCGCAATATCGATTTGCGCGGCATCGAAATCGATCCCGCCGGCAGAATTTATGTAAATGTCGCACTGTTGGAGCTGGACACCTTTCCCACGCTGATGGCGGAGATTCGCCGCATCAAAGGCGTCACCGATGTGCGCACCCTGGCATTCATGCCTTCCGAGCGGGAGCACCTCGCCCTGGAGGCATTACTGGCCGCGATGCCCGAACCGGTGTTGTCCATGGACCTCAAAGGCAAAGTGGAGCTGACTAATCCGGCGGCCCTGGCGCTGTTCAACCTGACGGCGGAAAAAATGCGTCACCAGCCCATCGGCGGTTTTATCGGCGGGTTTAATTTTACCCGCTGGCTGGAGAATGAGCGGCCCGCCCCCGAAAGCCGGCGGGTGGTGTTGGCGGGGCAGGATTTTCTAATGGAAATCACCCCCGTGCGGCTGGCGGACGATAACGGCAAACCGGCGGCGGGCGGGGCGGTAATACTGCTTAAATCCGCGGTACGCATGGGACGACAATTGCAGGAAACCGGTCCCGGCGACGACAGCGAATTCGGCCATATCATCGCCGCCAGCGGCAAAATGCGCCAGGTGGTGGACCATGCGCGCAAACTGGCCATGCTGGATGCGCCGCTGCTGATCGTCGGCGAGACCGGCACCGGTAAAGACCTGGTGGCCCACGCCTGCCATTTGCGCAGCGCGCGCGGTAGACAGCCGTTTCTGGCCCTGAACTGCGCCGCGCTGCCGGATGATGTGGCGGAAAGCGAATTGTTCGGCCATGCCGCCGGCGCCTATCCCAACGCGTTGGAAAGCAAAAAGGGCTTTTTCGAACAGGCCGGCGGCGGTTCGGTGCTATTGGATGAGATTGGCGAGATGTCCCCCAGGATGCAAAGCAAGTTGCTGCGTTTCCTGAATGACGGAACCTTTCGCCGGGTGGGGGAAGATCAGGAAATGCATGTGGATGTCCGGGTCATCTGCGCCACCCAGAAAAATCTGCTGGAGCTGGTGCACCAAGGGCAGTTTCGCGAGGATCTTTATTACCGCCTGAACGTATTGACCCTTAATCTGCCGCCGCTGCGGGAGCGACCGGACGATATCACGCCTCTCACGTCGTTGTTTATCGCCCGTTTTTGCGACGAGCAGGGGGTTCCGCGGCCGAAGCCGGCCCCTGAATTAATCGCCATGCTGAGGCAATACCCCTGGCCGGGCAACGTCCGGCAGCTGAAAAATGTACTTTATCGCGCCATGGCGCAATTGGAGGGCCCGATAATGGGCGTCGATGATATCGACCTGCCGGATTTCGCCCTGTCGCTGCCGATGTCCGAAGAGGTGATGGACGGTTCTCTGGACGATATCAGTAAAAGGTTCGAACGTACGGTGCTCACCAGGCTTTATCGTACCTATCCCAGTACCCGTAAGCTGGCGAAACGACTGGGGGTATCCCACACCGCCATCGCCAACAAATTGCGCGAGTACGGTCTGAGCGGCAAAAAAACCGACGAGGACGAAGACGCTTAACATGACGCCGGTAAGGTCGTTCCCCTATGACCTCAGAAAGCTCGCGCGCTCAAGCCCGGTTATCAAAGCCGGAAACCTTTTACACACTGTATCCCACTGGACAGGACCATCAATAATTGGCCGGGGTCTCCTTCAGTGCCGCCAGCGCCCGCGGGTAATCCGGTTCATGGGTGATTTCCTCCACCAGTTGGCTGTACAGCACCTTATTATGCTCATCCAGCACCATTACCGCCCGTGCGGTAAGCCCTTTCAGCGGACCGTCGGTAATTTCCACCCCGTAGCGGCGCATGAATTGCCCATCCCGCAGGGTAGATAAGGTGATGACGCGGTGCAATCCTTCCGTACCGCAAAAGCGTGACTGGGCGAACGGTAAATCGGCGGAAATACACAGCACCACGGTATTCTCCAGGTCGTCGGCCATGTGGTTGAAGCGGCGCACCGAGGCGGCGCAAACGCAGGTATCGATACTGGGGAAGATACTCAGCACCTTGCGTTTGCCGGTATGGTTGTTTAACGTTATGTCTGAGAGATCTTTGGCCACCAGCGAAAAGTCCTGGGCCCTATCACCGGGCCGCGGTAACGCATCCGCTACCTTAACCGGATTACCCTGAAAATAGACAGTTTCTGCCATACTGGATTCCTTGTTGTGCATTGCTTGTTGTCATTGGCGCCGCATTAACACCAAATCCAGTCTAAAAGATGACGAAAAACGATGATAGCCGGAATTTTACAATAATAACTTTCTAAATTAACAGGGTTTATATCCTGAATAGTTCGAGTTGCGGGAAAGTCAGCGGACCTGCAGGTTGAAGTATAAGGGGCATATGTGCCAGGCGGATGCTATGGCAACCCTCACTCCGAGGACTGACGATGAGAGTAATGCGTTTTTATCCCGAAGCATGGCCGCTTCATACGCCTTTTGTGATTTCACGCGGTAGCCGTACCGAAGCAAAAGTGGTGGTGGTGGAAGTGGAGCAGGACGGTGTGAAGGGTATCGGCGAGTGTACCCCATACCCCCGTTACGGCGAGAGCGAACAATCGGTGATGGAGCAGTTGACCTCAGTGCTGCATCCCATCGAACAGGGCGTTACGCGGGAAATACTGCAGCAATTGCTCCCGGCCGGCGCGGCGCGTAATGCGGTGGATTGCGCCCTGTGGGATGTGGAGCGCCAATTGAAAGGACAGACGCTGGCGCAGTATGCCGGCATCCAGCTGCCGGCCACCATCGCCATGGCGCAGACATTGAGTATCGGTGAACCCCGGGCGATGGCCGAAGCCGCGCTGGCCTATTGGCAAAAGGGCGCCCGGCTGCTGAAAATCAAGCTCGACGATCGTCTGATCACCGAGCGTGTGGTGGCTATACGTGCCGCCGTTCCCGAGGCTACCCTGATTGTCGATGCCAATGAAGCCTGGCATCCCGAAGGACTGGCCTCCCGCTGCCAACTATTGGCCGATCTGGGTGTGGCGATGCTTGAGCAGCCGCTTCCCGCCGAGCAGGATGCCGCGTTACAGCATTTTATCCATCCGTTGCCGATTTGCGCCGATGAAAGTTGCCACACCCGCCAGCAACTGCCGGCGCTGAAAGACAACTATGAGATGGTGAATATCAAACTGGACAAAACCGGCGGCCTGACCGAAGCGCTGCTGCTGGCGCAGCAGGCAAGAGATCAGGGATTCGGCATTATGCTTGGCTGCATGTTATGCACCTCCAGGGCCATCGCCGCCGCCCTGCCGCTGACCCCGGCGGCGCGTTTTATCGACCTGGACGGGCCGACCTGGTTGTCCATGGATGCCGAACCCCGCCTGGCGTTCGGCTGCGGATCCATCGCGCTGGGCTAGGGTTATCGAGGCCGATAGCGTAACAGGGCCACCAGCGCGTCCAGATAACGGGTGGTGGCGGCATCCGCCGACACGGCGGGCAGTTCGGCGGTGATGCAGGGTAAGGCGAGCTCCCCGCACCAGCTGCCGAAGGAGCCGGGGGTAGGATAACCGACGCTGTCCGCCAGCGGCAGCGACAGCCTTTCCGCCAGCCATAACGCCAGGGGCGAACAGGCCTGTTGCTCGATACAGGCCAGCGGCTCATGGAAAGAAACCACCCAGGCCGGTTTCAATTGCGCGATCAGTTGACACAGCGCACGGGTTTCCGGCTCCGACCCGGGTGCTATGCCGGGGGACAGCGCCACGTCCCGCGCGTCGCTTGCGCTGGTCCAGCGGTAGACGGTCTCCTCGGGCCGCCAGTTGGCGGCGGGGAAATTTCGGTTCAGATCGACGCCGTTGGCGTTGGCGCGCAGCCCCAGCTGGCAGCCGTCCGGATTCACCGCCAATATGACATGATGGCGCGGCGGCGCCGTCCCCAGGGTGCGCAGCGCGCAGGACAACGCCACCACGCTTGCGGTTTCATCGCCATGGGTACCGGCGATGATCAGGCCGGTATCCTGACCGGCGTCGGCGGCGCGAAAAAACAGCATGGGCGCGCCCAATACCGATTTGCCGAAGGGGATGCCGGGAAAAATCAGCTTGCCCCTCTGCGGGCGGGGATGGAATAACGTCATGGGGTTTGCCGCCATAAAATAATGGGTTACATTGACCTGTTTTACTTTATCGCAAAAGGCCGGTGCCTTTCGACTTTTTGTCAGGGGGATGCGCCGATGATGACCTTAAGGAAAAGCTTATGCCTGCTTCCAAATTTGCCCTCTGTGCCTCGTTAATCATCGCCTGCTGCGGCATTGCCCGCTCAGCCACGGTTCCTTCCGGCGTTCAGCTGGACCCGATACAGCATCTCGTCCGGCACATCAAAGACGAACCGGCCTCTTTGGACCCCATTAAAGGCGTCGGCCTGACGGAAGCGGAGGTGACGCGCGATTTGTTCGAGGGATTGGTGAACCAGGATGCCAATGGGCACCTTGTTCCGGGAGTCGCCGCCAGTTGGCAGACCAACGATAACCGCACCTTTGTTTTTCATCTGCGCCATGATGCCCGCTGGTCTAATGGTGACCCTGTCACCGCCAGTGATTTTGTCTACAGCTGGCGGCGGCTGGCGGATCCGAAAAGCTTATCCACTTTCGCCTGGTTTACCCAACTGGCGGGATTGGCCAACGCCGGCGACATCATCGCCGGCAAACTGCCGCCCGAGCGGCTGGGGGTCAGCGCGCCGGACGATTACACCTTGAAGGTGGAACTGGACAAACCGGTGCCTTATTTCGCCAGCCTGACCGCCAACTTCAGTTTGTTCCCGGTTCACCGCGCCACGGTTGAGAAATATGGCAATGACTGGACAAAAGTCGGCAACCTGGTGGGCAACGGCGCCTTTCAATTACAGCAGCGGGTGGTGAATGAAAAACTGGTGCTGACGCCCAACCCGTACTACTGGGATCACCGGCATACGGTGTTAACGGAGGTGACGTTTATTCCCATTAATCAGGAGTCATCGGCGCTGAATCGCTATCTCGCCAATGATATTGATATTACCGAATCCTTTCCAAAACCCCGCTACCAGCAATTATTGAAAGATATTCCCGGGCAGGTGTATACGCCGCCCCAGCTCGGGACCTATTATTACGCCTTTAATACCCGACGCGCGCCCACCAGCGACCTGCGGGTGCGTAAAGCCCTGTCTTATGCCATTGACCGCCGGATTATCGCGGGAAAAGTGCTGGGCAGCGGCGAAAAACCCGCCTTTCATCTGACGCCCGATGTGACCGCCGGTTACGATCCCAGGCCGAATTACCTGCAACAGCATTCCCAGGAAGAGCTGGATGCCGAAGCCAAGGTCCTGATGACCGCGGCGGGTTACGGCCCGGATAAGCCTATGAGCCTGAATTTGCTGTATAATACATCTGAGGGCAACGAAAAAATCGCCATTGCCGTCGCCTCAATGTGGAAGAAAAAACTCGGTGTGAACGTGAAACTGGTTAACCAGGAGTGGAAGAGCTATATCGACAGCCGAAATACCGGTAATTTTGATGTGGTCCGCTCGTCATGGGTAGGGGACTATAATGAACCCTCCACCTTTTTATCATTATTGACCACCGCGCACAGCGGCAATATCGCCAAATTCAACGATCCCCAATACGATCGGCTGCTTGAACGGGCCAGCCGGCAAACCAATGCCAAACTGCTGGCGGCGGATTACAATAAGGCGGAAGATATTATCACCGAACAGTCGCCTATCGCGCCGATTTACCAATACACCAATGGCCGGCTCATCAAGCCCTGGGTGCGGGGTTATCCCATCAATAATCCTGAGGACGTGGCGTACAGCCAAAGCATGTATATCCTCAAGCATTGACGTGATTGCAATGCAATAGATATCATTGAAATTTAAAGATTAATATTGAAACGTATTCATCAATATTGACATTCAATGACTGAAATTGAATGTCTATGATTAATCTCGCTTCATAAGATCTTCGCAGAGGCGGTTAACCAGCAATTGGAACGACGCCAACTCTGTTTCCGAGAAGTTGTACATTGCCGATTTGCGCGTCTCTTCGAAGATTTGCCGGATTTGCCTGAGTTTAGGTTTTGCATTTGCGGTGAGATAAACCAGCTTGATACGCCGGTCATGGGGATCCGTTTTGCGCTGGATCAGGTCGAACTTTTCAAGGCGATCCAGATGATTGACCAACGTCATGGGCTCAATGCTCATTGCCGCGGCAAGTTCCGCCTGCCTGACACCCCCGAGCCTGTCCGCAACCGCCAGGGTTCGCGCTTCCCCCGGCGTAATACCGAGATCGGTGTTACGCAGTGCGGCTTCCATGAGATCTCCCATCAGCCTTGCGGCCGTCACCAACATAAAGACAAATGAGTCTTGGGACGTTTCCACCGTTGCGATACTCATTGATTTACCTTATTCTATAAAAAAAAACAGTAAGTCTATCTTACAATATGTCTACCATACAGTATGTCTATCTTACGGACAGCCGGGGCGTCCTCAATGCATAGCGGAAGACAGTGGTGGATGAGGAGTGCAGGGCCAGCCTCGGGTGGTTTCATTTACAGGGTAGAGCAAACCAGAGACGCAGAATAGTGATATTTCCAACGTGGTGGCCAAGACGCGAAGCCTGGTTGTTCTCTGTCAAAACCTGTGCCGCCGCGATACTGGCACTGTTTATTTCCCTGTATGCAAATCTGGATCGTCCGGGATGGGCGGTGACCACCGTGTTCATCGCATCACAGCCTTTTTCCGGCGCAACCCTGTCCAAATCCGTCTACCGATTCGTTGGGACTTTGCTTGGGGCCGTCGCCACGGTGTTAATGGTGCCCAACCTGGTGCAAACGCCGGAAATGCTGAGCCTGGCCATGGCGGCATGGGTATCCCTTTGCCTGTATCTCTCATTGCAGGACCGTTCACCCCGCAGCTACATTTTCATGCTGGCCGGTTATAGCGCGGCATTCATCGGCTTCCCCAGCGTGGATACGCCCTTTGCCATTTTCGATACGGCAGTGTCGAGAGTGGAGGAAATTACGCTGGGGGTGGTTTGCAGCAGTCTGGTCCATAGCGTTATTTTTCCGAGCAGCGTACGCCGCGCCGTGATACACCGTATTGACGATTGGCTTCGCGATACACGCCTTTGGTGCTCAGAGTTATTGAATTATGGGCCTTCTTCGCCGCCGCAGATCCTTTCTCCACAGATAAAAGACACAACGTTTTTGTCAAAGGTGGCTGATTATCCGCTGAACGTGGAGGCGCTCACCGCGCATATCGCTTACGAGGGGCGGAGCGGACGCCGCTCAGCCAAGATAATCAAAGAGCTGCAGGAAAATTTAGCACTGTTGCTGCCGATTCTTGCTTCCATCGAGGAACGGCTGGCCATTGCCGCCGGACAAGGGATCCCGGTTCCTGAGAGAATTCAATTGGCGTTTGCCGCCATTATCAGCTGGTTGAACCGGACCGACCCGCGCCCCACCTCAGATAGGCTGCGCCAGGAATTCAGCGATATTGACGATTTACTCGCAGCCGAAGGCGTGAGCTGGAATTCCCTGCTGTGGTCCGGTGTCATGGTACGGCTGCAGGAATTACTGAAGGTGGTTCGAACCTGTGAACATTTAAGAAGCATGATCAATGATGATCGATACCGGGCGCCGCGCCGCCGATCGCCGGCGGTTCCGCACATTGATAAGGGACTTGCGGCACTCTCCGCGTTCACGGCCTTTATATCCATCCTCGCGGGCTGCGCGTTCTGGATAGCCACCGGCTGGTCCAGCGGCTCATCGATTCCCATGATAGCGGCGGTGGCCTGTTCGTTTTTCGCGACGCTGGACAGTCCGCTGCCTTCCATGAAAGTGTTTGCCAAGTATGTTGTGGTATCGGTTGTTATCACTATGGTCTATTCGTCTGTATTGCTGCCTTTGGCGAACGGTCTGGAAATGTCGGCCCTGATGCTGGCGCCCGCTTTTATTGCCTTAGGGCTGCTGATAGCGGCACCCTCCACCGGCTTTATCGGCATGGTGTTATCCACCAATATCGCCACGCTGTTGAATTTAAACAATATTTATCTCAGCGATTTTCCGGGATTACTGAACAATTCTCTGGCGACGCTGGTGGGTATTGTGCTCACTATGGCGATCATGAGCGTATTCCGCGCACGCACCCCTACCTGGAGCGGGCTACGGATCATGCGGGCGGGGCTGCGGGATGTGCAAGGCTGCCTCAGGGCCGATCTTATGCGATGGCCTCGTTTGCAACGGCAGGCCTTTGTCAGACGCATGCTTGAACGTGTTCATGTCCTGATGCCGCGGGTAAAGGCCAACGCGCTGGCCGGTCTCGCCCTGGACGGTAACCTGTTGGCAGAATTGCGGCTTGGCGCCAACATCTTGGATTTGCGCAGGCAACGTCGGCAGCTTCCCTTATCCGATGCCGAGGCCGGGTCCCGCCTGGATGCGCTTATCGCCGATATTGGGCACTATCTCAGCGTAAGGGCGCATGATCTGAATGTGCGGCCGCCTTTGGGGCTGAGGGAAAACATCGATGCCGTGCTTAACGCCGTGCGCAAATCCGCTCCCTCCCATCGCGAGTTATTGCTGACGCTGGTCAGCATCCGGATTGTCCTGTACCCCCATGCACCTTGTGCGGTGCTGAACACATAGACTCGCTTTTGCCGTGATGATAACTCTCGATGTCCTTCCCTCCGCTGTGTCAGATGGCAATCATGCAATCATGCAATCATGCCGATTGTGTCCGCGTGCCGCCAAAATCCGTGTCGATTATGTCCCGTAGATTATCTCGGCGTATATCATTGATGCTTGTCATGTTCCCGCCAGGTAGAGATGCTGCGCGGACTTGCCGGAAGACAATGAAATGATGACAATAGCGCGACACGTTGAGCATAAGGATATGTTAGAGGCTAAGCTGGAAGTGATCCGCGCATCATCGGCGGACAGAGCCGATGGTGCTCAGGTTAAAAATGGACGGGACTGTCCGATGAAAAGCTTGAACACCCGGTACTACCCAAACGTACAGGATAAATAATGGATAAGGTGATAAACAGCGTTGCTTACCAAGCGGGCCGGCGGATAGGCGAAATCACCATTGATGACATCAGCGAGGTATTAAAGCAGCCCGACGCGTTCGTCTGGTTAGGTTTGTGGCAGCCCGATGACGCATTTATGCGAAAAATACAACAAGAGTTCAATCTGCATGATTTGGCCATTGAAGATGCGCTGGCCGCACATCAGCGTCCTAAATTAGAAACCTACGGCGACTCGTTGTTTATCGTGGTCAAAACCGCTCAGCGGGTCAATGATGAAATACTGTATGGCGAGACCCATTTTTTCGTTGGCGCGCATTTCCTGATTACCGTTCGTCACGGGGCGTCCTCCGGTTATGCCGCCATCCGGGCGCGCGTCGAGGAAACGCCCAAACTGCTGGCCAAGGGGCCGGGATTCGCCCTCTATTCCATACTGGACTTTGTGGTGGATAATTACCGGGAAATCATCGGCCAGTACGAGACACAATTTGACGGCATCGAGTCGGCGATGTTCAAATCTGATTTCGATCCGCTGGCGGTGGAACAGGTTTATCGCCTGCGCCGCGATCTGCTGTCGATGCACAATGCCGCCGTGCCCATCGCCGATATATGCAACCAACTGATTAATCTGCATGAAACCCTTATCCCGAAAGAGCTGCGGGCCTATCTTCGTGACGTTCAGGATCATGCCCGTCAGGTGATAACCCTGACCGATGATATGCGTGAAATGTTAACCAATGCGATGCACGTGAATCTGGCCATGGTATCCGTACGGCAGAACGAGGTGGTGAAAAAATTGGCCGGGTGGGGCGCTATCCTGGCGGTACCCACGGTCATCTTCAGTCTGTACGGCATGAATTTCACCGGGATGCCGGAATTAAAAACCACGTGGGGATATCCGGTCACGCTGCTGGTGACCCTTGCCGGTTGTATTGTCCTCCATCTGAGGCTTAAACGTTCAGGATGGTTATAATCAATCGCCGTGCATAGTGTCCCGTTCCGTCTGTGCGCGTGTCCTGCGTGTGGGGCCTGTGAGTGAGGATCCTGTGAGTAAAGATCCTGTGAATAAAGATCCTGTGAATAAATAGTGCCGCCGGATGGTTTGCAGTTGAATTCCCCGAATGAGAAGAAGGTGTGAGACGTTGGACGTTATTGATCAAGAAGCGCTGCAAATCAGCGGCGTGGCGTATGCCGGGCAATTGGACGGCGCCGGCGGGATCCGGCCTATCGGAGAGGCGGACATTGCCCATTGCGACCATCCATGCTGGCTGCATCTGGATATTGACCATCAGGCCAGCATGGAATGGTTGAATAACACACCGTTGATTCCCGATCCCTTACGTGAACCTTTGGCGGGAAACAGCGCACGGCCCAGGATAAACCGGCTGCCCGAAGGGGCGCTGATTATTTTACGAAGCATCAATTTTCATACTGAAGAGTTCCCTGAAGAGCTGATTGTGCTGCGTATCTATATCACCGATAAGCTGATTGTGACTACCCGGCGTCAGCCCATCCAGGCGGTTGAAGAGATTCTTGGCGGATTGCGGAAAAAACAGGGTCCGGTTAACAGCGGTACCTGGCTGGTGGAAATGAGCGATACGCTGACCGATCATACCAGTGACTTCATTGATGAAATGCACGATCGGATTATTGCCCTGGAAAACGACCTGCTGGAGCAGCGCATTCCGCCCCGCGGTCAGTTGGCGCAGTTGCGTAAGCAGCTGATAGTGCTGCGCCGCTATATGGGGCCGCAGCGCGACGTGTTCTCGCGGCTGGCCAGCGAGCATCTGGCCTGGATGGACAAGGATGACCGGCGCCGGATGCAGGATATCGCCGACCGGCTGGGGAGGGGCATAGAGGATATTGACGGCGGCATCGCCCGCACGGCGGTGATTGCCGATGAAATCACCTCGCTGACGGCGGAAGCCATCAACCGCCGGAGTTATACCATGTCTTTGATGGCCATGGTCTTCCTGCCCACCACCTTTCTCACCGGCCTGTTCGGCGTTAACCTCGGCGGCATCCCCGGCGGCAATATGCGTTATGGCTTCAGCCTGTTTTGTCTGCTGCTGATTTTATTGGTTCTGGGTGTTGCATGGTGGTTAAAACATCGTAAATGGTTATAGCTTAGGAAATTTATTGCCGGCTTTGTCCCAAAAATGACTAAAAAACACCGCAAAATTGAGTTATATCAAAAAGCCGATACTTGGAATCAGGCATTATCTCTCTTGCAGGTGAATGCAACGTCAAGCGATGGGCGTTGCGCTCCATATTGTCTTACTTCCTTTTTTTTGAATTATTGCATAGCATATTTAATTCATATAATGCCGGGTTTTTTAACCTGGCATTTTTTTGCGCTTTACTTCTTCCCCGCTATTCTTAAAGAGAGCTTTATACCCGTCATACTTCAAGTTGCAGGTACGTTGGCTTTCCTCGCTCACCCCAGTCACTTACTCGTGTAAGTTCCTGGGGATTCGCTGCGTTGCCGCCTTCCTGCAACCCGAATTATTTAGGGTATATTCAAATGATTTTAGCGCAACGCCAATGGCGGGATATCACGGCATCCCAAGGAGCGGACGTTGTAAATTGTGCAATAGTTCTAGTATTTTCCTACGAGGTGGACTTTATGTCGTTGACTATTACGCCCGCTGGCATGACTCTCAGATACCGGTCTCGGTTAAGCATACCCACCGAACCGATACCCAATGAACCCATTCCCACCGATCCGCCGCCGATCCCCAGTCCGCTGCCGGAGCCGCCACTGGAGCCGCCTTATAATCCGGATCCCAAACCCATCAACGATCCGCCGCCGCATCTTTTCTAACGTTGCCACTGAAGAAAGACCGTATGCGTTACCGTCGGGCCCCGGTATGCCTGGCGCCAGAGGACTATTTAATTTCGGTCACCGGTAAACGTTGATGGGCAACGGGCTGCTGTAGCTCATCCAGCTCATCGTGCCAGTCCGACGGTATCGCCGGCAGTGTTTCCCGGTCAAAGGCCACATCTCCGCCCTCTATCAGCGGGTCGCCTGTATTCAACCGCTTGAAATCAAAAAGGTTGCTATCCGCCAAATGGGACGGCACCACATTTTGCACGGCACGGAACATGGTTTCAAGCCGTCCCGGATAGAGCTTATCCCAGTCCCTCAGCATATTACCTATCACCTGCCGCTGCAGGTTGGGCTGGGAGCCGCACAAATTACAGGGAATAATGGGAAATTCACGGACGGCGGCATAACGTTCAATATCTTTTTCGCGGCAATACGCCAGAGGGCGGATCACGATATGTTTACCGTCGTCGCTCATCAGCTTGGGCGGCATGGCCTTTAATTTGCCGCCGTAAAACATATTCAGAAACAGCGTCTGCAGCATATCGTCGCGATGGTGGCCCAGGGCAATCTTATTGGCGCCCAGTTCGCCGGCGATGCGGTAAAGAATCCCCCGCCGCAGCCTGGAGCATAAGGAACAGGTGGTTTTACCCTCGGGAATTTTATCTTTAACGATGGCATAGGTGTTTTCTTCAACGATCCGATACTCGATACCCAACGAATCAAGGTAGGCGGGCAACACATCCCCGGGGAAACCGGGCTGTTTTTGATCCAGATTCACCGCGATTAACGTAAAGTCCACCGGCGCGTTTTGCTGCAGACTGCGCAGGATATCCAGCATGGTGTAGCTGTCTTTTCCACCCGACAGGCAGACCATGACGCGATCCCCTTCCTCAATCATATTGAAGTCGGCAATGGCCTGGCCCACATTGCGTCGCAAGCGCTTCTGGAGTTTGTTAAGGTTATAAATCTGTTTTTGATCGACCACGGTTGTTCTGCCTTAAGGTGTTATGTTACGGGACGGTGTATTACAGCGGCGCTTCATGCCGTTTCAGCACCAGGCAGATGCCGGTACCGTTGGCGCGGACCGTTTTTAGTCAGGACTTTCCTGCATCAGCCTTTCGTTGATTACCGCCGCCGCCTGGTCGCCGTGTTTAATGTGGGTGATACGCAATTGGCGGTTGGCGCTAAAATGGTGACTGATAGTGATGCCGTAGGATTTTGTCAACCAGCTGAACGGACCGCCGTCACAGACGGCTTCGTCGATTTCCAGCCAGGACAATCCTTTTCTGCCCCTGCTCCAGGGCAGCAAACCGCGCACCAGCCAGACCCCTTCCTGGTCATAAAAAAACCGGAAGCGCCGGCGCCAGGCGAGATCATAAATCAGTTTAACGATGGCGATAAACAGAATGACGTAACCGGCCAGGATGATATTGGCCGCATTGGCGGACTGGGATACCAGTAAGCCGATAGCGGTCAGCATGACAAACAATACCCAGGGGCGTAAATAAGCAACCCAGGACAGAAAATACCTGCCGTGCCGAGGTAATTCGACGATGTCGTGTTGATCCATTTTTCATCCGTATCAATCCAGCCGCGGGCATAATAGCGCCTCTGCCGTCGGCTGAAAAGTCCGGAGTCGTCGGCCGTCCCCACCGCGGAAATGGTGACCAAGGCCATACCGACGGCCGAAACGACGGCGGTAAGCATTTCGGCAACCGAAACGGCGGCCATAGGGCTATCCGCCGCCGATGATTATCGCCGGCTTATTCCGCCGACTCTTCTTTGCCCGCCATTCGGGCCAGGAAATCATATTTTGCCTTTAAATCCTTTTCCGCCGCTTGATAGAGGGCGCCTGCCACCTCGGGCTGCTGACTGTTGAGCCGCCGGAAGCGCTGTTCGTTGAGCAGGGTGGCGCTTAATTCGCTGCTGGGGGGACGTGAATCCAGCGACAGCGGCAGCTTGCCTTCATCGCCGCGACGGGGGTCGAAACGATAAAGCGGCCAGAAGCCGGTGGCGGTTAGCTGACGCATTTGGTCGTGGCTCAATGCCAAATCATAGCCGTGCTCTTCGCAGGGACTGTAGGCAATAATCAGCGACGGGCCGGGATACGCCTCGGCTTCCTGGATGGCTTTCACCGTCTGGTTGAGCTGGGCGCCGAGGGAGATTTGCGCTACATAGACATGACCGTACATCATCATGCTTACCCCCAAATCCTTGCGGACTTTGCGCTTGCCCTGTTCGCCGAATTTGGTCACCGCGCCGAGGGGGGTGGCTTTGGATTGCTGGCCGCCGGTATTGGAATAGCATTGGGTGTCCAGCACCAGGACATTGACGTTTTCCGACAGGCTCAGCACGTGATCCAGGCCGCCGAAACCAATATCATACGCCCAGCCGTCGCCGCCAATCAGCCAGATGGATTTATCCACCAGATAATCGGCATCCGTCGCCAGTTGCCTGATATCGCCGTCGGTATGGGATTTCAACAGGGTTCTTAATTGTTCAATCTGCCCACGGCGTTCCTCCACCGGCACCCCGTCGGCCCGCAACCCGGCCAGCAGACTTTCCGGCAGCAGTTCCTGGTGCTGCTCTAGCAGACGCAGGACACGGCGGCGGTGTTGATCCACCGTCAGGCGGAACCCCAGCCCGAACTCGGCGTTATCCTCAAATAGCGAATTCGCCCAGGCCGGGCCGCGCCCTTCGGCGTTGGTGGTATAAGGCGTGGTGGGCAGATTGCCGCCGTAGATGGAAGAACAGCCGGTGGCGTTGGCTATCAGCAGCCGGTCGCCATACAGCTGGGTCAGCAGTTTGATATACGGGGTCTCGCCGCAGCCGGAGCAGGCGCCGGAGTACTCGAACAGCGGGGTAATCAGCTGCGAGGTGCGGATATCGATACGTTCCAACTGCTCGGGCTTCATTTCAGGCAGGTTCAGGAAGAAATCGTAATGGATTTTTTCTTCTTCCACATGCTCCAGACGCGAGGCCATATTGATCGCTTTGATGTCCGGATTTTGACGGTCCTTGGCCGGACAGACCTCGACGCACAGGTTACAGCCGGTACAATCTTCCGGCGCCACCTGCAGGACGTATTTCTGGCCGCGCATATCGCGGGATTTGACCTCAAGGGACGCCAGTCCGGCCGGGGCCGCGCTCAGAAATTCGGGGGAGACCACCTTGGCGCGTATCGCCGAATGGGGGCAAGCCGCCACGCAATGATTGCATTGGGTGCACAGATCCGGTTTCCACAGGGGTATCCGTTCGGCGATATTGCGTTTTTCCCAGCGGGTGGTGCCCACCGGCCAGGTGCCGTCCGGCGGCAGGGCGGAGACCGGCAAGGCATCTCCGAGACCCGCCAGCATCGCCGCGGTGACGGTTTTGACAAAATCCGGCGCGGCGTCGGAAACCACCGGCGGACGCAGCGGACTGTGTTCATTCACTTCCCGCAGCGGCACGGCGTGCAGCGCTTCCCGGGTGGCCGCCAGAGCCTGCCAGTTACGTTCCACCAGTTCCTGGCCCTTGCTGCTGTAGCTGCGGGCGATGGCCGACTGCAAGGCGGCGAGGGCGCCGTCCTGCGGCAACACGTCCGTCAATTGGAAAAAGGCCATCTGCATCACCGTATTGATGCGTGCCCCCAACTGGCATTCACGGGCAATTTGCGCCGCATTGATAATATAAAAATGCGCCTGGCGTTGAATCAGCAGCGCCTGCACTTCCTGCGGCAGCCGCGCCCAGATTTCATCGGCGCCATAGGGGGTATTCAGCAGGAAAATACCGCCCGGCCGCAGACGTTCCACCATCTGGTACTTGTCGATAAACTGCGACTGATGGCAACCGATAAAATCGGCATGGCTGATGAGATAGGCCGAATTGATGGGGTGTTCGCTGACCCGCAGGTGCGAGACCGTCAGACCGCCGGCCTTTTTCGAGTCATAGACAAAATAACCCTGGGCGAACAGCGGGGTGCTGTTGCCGATGATTTTGATATTGTTCTTGGTGGCGGAAACCGAACCATCGCTGCCCAAACCGTAGAACAAGGCTTCCAATTTGGCGCGATGGGGTAAATCCGCTTCCGGCAGCGGCAGGGATAAATGGGTGATATCGTCAAAGATACCGACGGTGAAGCGCGGCCGTGGCTGCGGCAACGCCAGCTCATTAAAAATCGCCAGGACGCAGGCCGGATCGAACTCTTTCGACGACAGGCCGTAACGGCCGCCGATAGTGCGGGGCAAACTGTCGCGCCGGCCATGGCTATAGGCCTCCGCCAGGGTAGTCATCACGTCCAGATAAAGCGGCTCCGCCAGCGCCCCCGGCTCTTTGGTGCGATCCAGCACCGCGATGGCGCGAACGCTGGCCGGGATGGCCTCCAGCAGATGGTCGGCGGAAAACGGGCGATAGAGCCGGACTTTCACCATGCCGACCTTTTCACCCCGGGCCAGCAGGCTGTCGATAACCTCTTCACAGGTGCCGGTGGCCGATCCCATCAGGATGATCACCCGCTCGGCCTGGGGATGGCCGTAATACTCAAACGGCTGATAACGGCGGCCGGTTGCGCCGGCAAACGCCTCCATCGCCTGTTCCACATGGGCAAAAGCGCCGTTGTACCAGGGATTGGTGGCTTCCCGTGATTGGAAATAGGTATCCGGATTGGCGGAGGTGCCGCGAATAACCGGATTATCCGGCGTCAGCGCCCGCCGCCGGTGGGCGTCGATGCCGGCCTGCGGCAGCAGGTTTTTCAGCGTATCGTCCGACAGCGGCGCGATTTTATTGATTTCATGGGAGGTGCGGAAACCGTCGAAAAAATGGATAAACGGCAGCCGGCTGTTCAGGCTGGCGATATGGGAAATTAACGCAAAATCCTGCGCTTCCTGCACGTTGCCGGCGCACAGCATGGCGCAGCCGGTCTGGCGTACCGCCATAACGTCGGAGTGATCGCCGAAAATCGACAGGGCGTGGGTGGCCACCGTGCGGGCCGCCACATGCAGCACAAACGGCGTCAATTGTCCCGCCAGCTTGTACAGGGTCGGGATCATCAATAACAACCCTTGGGAGGAGGTGAACGAGGTGGACAATGCGCCGGTTTGCAACGCGCCGTGCACGGTGGCGATAGCACCCCCTTCGGATTGCATTTCAACCACCCGCGGCACGTCGCCCCAGATATTGGCGGTGCCGGCTTCAGACCAGGCGGAGGCCAGCTCCGCCATGGTGGAACTGGGGGTGATGGGATATATCGCGATAACTTCGTTAACACGGTAGGCCACCGAGGCGACTGCGTTATTACCGTCTGTGGTGATCATGTTCTGCCTTATTTGCTCTACGGATGATAACCATGAAATCATCGGGTTATCATAATTTACCTTGAGTATAACAGTAGCGACCGCGGGGTATTTTTGCTTTTGTGCGACACAGAGGAATTAACCGTGAGCAGTTGCAGCATCGTTTGAACAATATTCACTATATTACTCTTCCTCTAACCCTATGGTATCCTCACGATGAATAACATAACGACCCTGAAATCATCTCCTTCACCGGCGGGAAGTTTTCCGCCTGCCGCCGCAGCCCAGTCGAAATCATTAAAAAACGTTCCGCCGTTAAAGTCGGTCAATAACGAAAACTGCAGTCCGAATATCGGTCGTCGCGCCAGTCATAGCAAATTAAGCGAAAAAGTTTTAATGGAAGTACAAGAGATTCAGAAAGGCTATCTAAAACTCGCCCTGGAAGCGGTTTCGAACGGTGGCAATTGCCAAACCGCGGTCGATAAATATTGTATTAAAAACAGGGGCTATCTGAATCAAATACATGCTGCCTCACTGAAGGCGAATATGCCCGGATCGGCGGGAGCGATGCTGAGGGAAGGAGAAAAATGGCAAACCGTCGCCGATAAGCATGGAATACGAGATGAGAATTTGTCTGCTGCCATGAAGACATTTTCTGCATGTATGGATAAAAAACAGGTCATTCTAAAAGACGTTCCCGCTGATGATGAGAAATATGATGGCTCCGCCGATGATGAGGCGTTTGTGACGTCCGGCAATACTGAAGATAAAACGTCAGGCACTAAACCGGGGAATTACCGGATAACATCTTTGGATGCGGTACTTGCCTATGATGAGATAATTAGCCTGGCGGACAAATAAAGCAGGGCGGACAGGGTGAAACCGGGCCGGTCTGATGATTTTATAATCTAAAAACGCAATTGGGTCTCGACGCCTACATTCCGTGCGACTACACTGACTTTCTTAAGATTGTTCCTAAACCGTATTTTCGGAGCACGTTGATGAAGGTGAGTCTGTGGTTATTGGCGACCTCGGCGCTGTTTTTGGTCGCCTGCAGCAGTCATTCCGATCAGGAACCTGAGCAGCAGGGGACGTCGGCGCATTTGCCTCCCGAGCAGCGGGCGCTCACGGTGATTGAGGCCAGTTGTGTCAACGCCGGCGGCAGTCCCACCACGGCGCAGCAGCTGGACGGCAGTTCGGTGGAAATGTGCCAGTTGGCCAACGGCAAGCGCAAACCCATGGAAAGCCTGGCCCACAATGCGCTGTAGTCGCAAACTTTAATGAAAGTTGCGGGGATCCGCGAAAAAGGTCAGCCGCCTCATTCAAGACCGGACAATAGTGATAGCCCGCTAAACACGGCGTGTTTACGATCTGGCATCCTGTCCCGACCGGGCACTTTGTCAACAAGCGATAACCCGCCAAACCAGCGGGCTATCTCACATCACACTACGCCGCCGCCTTTAGCCCCTCAGCCGTTCAGCTGATTCGGGCAGTGCTCCCCGCTGCTGATTTGCTTGAGGTTTTGCAAGGTAATTTCACCGATGCTGGTGAGCGCTTCTTCGGTCAAAAAAGCCTGATGGCCGGTGAACAGCACGTTATGGCAGGCCGACAGGCGGCGGAAAACGTCATCCTGAATCACGTCGTTGGAATTATCCTCAAAGAACAGATCCCGCTCATTCTCATACACGTCCATCCCCAGCGCGCCGATCTTTTGCAACTTCAGCGACTCTATGGCCGCCTGGGAATCAATCAGCCCGCCGCGGCTGGTATTGATGATCATCACGCCGTCTTTCATTTTGGCAAAGGCTTCACGGTCCAGCAGATGGTGATTTTCCGGCGTCAGCGGGCAGTGCAGGGTAATGACGTCTGACTGGGCGAACAGCGTCGGCAGATCCACGTATTCAGCCCCCAGCTCCAGCGCCTGCGCGCTCGGGTAGGGATCGTAAGCCAGCAGCCGCATCCCGAAGCCTTTCAGGATCCGCATGGCGGCCACGCCGATTTTACCGGTGCCGATTACGCCGGCGGTGCGGTTATGCATATTAAAGCCTATCAGTCCTTCCAGCGAGAAATTGGCGTCGCGGGTACGTTGATAGGCGCGATGAATACGCCGGTTTAAACACATCATCAAGCCGATGGCGTGTTCCGCCACCGCTTCCGGCGAGTACGCCGGCACGCGCACCACCGCGATACCCAGCTTTTTCGCCGTCTCCAAATCCACGTTATCAAAACCGGCGCAGCGCAACGCCACCGTCTTCACGCCGTGGTCGGCCAAAATTTCCAGCACGTCATGGCCGCCGTCGTCATTGACAAAAATGCATACCGCATCGCATCCTTCGGCGGTTTTGGCGGTACGGGGGGTTAACTGGAATTCATAAAATTCCAGTTCGTAACCATACTCTTCATTCACTTTAGATAAATATTTCAGATCGTAATTTTTAGTACTGTAGACGGCGATTTTCATACACTGTTCTCGCAAGCAAAAATTCTAACGCAAGTATGATATCTTGCAGACATCAAGACAATAAAGGAATGGCATGACCACAGTATCGGGCACTTTGGGACGCAGGGGGGCTTTATTTTTAAAATCTGGCCTTTTTCTGCTGTCGCTGCTGGTGGTTGTTCTATTGCTGGCGTCCGTTGCCTGGTATTTTTCCCCCTCCTGGCTGCCGGCGCTGGCGCAGCGCTATTTGCCCGCCGATGCCCGATTGATCCTCGACGGACGTCCCGTTTGGCGGCAGGGCCGGGTGGCGTTGCCGGATATAACGTTGAATCGGGGGGACTGCCGCTGGATAAAGGGCAGCGGCATGTCCGTTGGCCGTGCCGGCGGTGTCTGGCGTCTCGAGGCCCGGCAGATCACGGCGGATTCCGCCTGTGCATCGTCCGCCGAAAGCGAGACGCCTTTGACCTGGCAGGACGCGCTGGGTGGCTTACCGCTATTCTCGCTGCATATCCAACGGCTGTCGGTGGCGCCCTGGCAAGCCTATGGCGGTGAATTGCAGCTGGCTCACCGGCGAAACGACACCGAATTACGCTACCTCGGCGACGCACTGGCGGCGGATCTGCACCTTGAGGACCGGCAATTGACGGTAAACGGGGTAACCCTGTATGACCCCGCGGGCAAACAGTGGGTGCGGCTGCAGGGCAGCCTGGGTTTATCTCCGCGCATACTGTTGCCGCCGGAGCAGGGGGAATTGACGGCCAGCGGGGTTTCCCCCGAGGGTACGCCGTTGAGCGCCCGGCTTGACTGGCAACAGCGGAGCGGCGAGCTGATTATCAAGGATGGGCAAACAGGAATACAACTGGTGCGTTTACCCTGGCTGGTGGACGACGATACCATAGTCATAAAGGAGGGGGAGTGGCGTTGGCCCTATGCCGACCAACCCCTGGCGGGCCATATCAGTTTTAGCCTGAAAAAGGGGCAATCCGGGCCGGACGACCTGGAAATCATCGCCCGGCTGAATGTTCTCACCGAGGGACTGCGGGGAAAAGCCAACGCGGTGCTGAACCTGGGACCGGGCAAAATCAGCCTGACGGATAATGCGCTGGACTTTCGCCTGACCGGTCTGGCCAATCAGGGAGATTTATCCCTGGACGCGTCGATTCCGGGCCAATTACGCGGTCCCCTCGGCGATCCTGTCCTGGTGATGTCCCCCGGCGCGCTGCTCAGGGTGTCGGGGCCGCTGCTCAATGTGCTGAATATTACCAGCGCCCGTTTACCGCTGGCGGGTATGCAGCTCTCCTCCCGCGGGCTGAGCGGCCGATTGCAGGCTATCCTGCTGGCGGATGCCGCGCATCTGGGCCGATTGGCCCTGCATCTTGACGGACGGGCCACTGACTTTTTGCCTGACCAGGGGCAGTGGCGCTGGCGCTATTGGGGCGACGGTTATCTCTCGCCGTTTCGCGCCCGCTGGGATATCAACGGACGGGGCAGTTGGCTGGGGGATATGATTGAACTGAGCGAAATGAACAGCGGCTTCGATGGGTTGGAATACGGACTGGTGCATGCGGATGTCCCCCGCCTGAAGCTGATAAGCCCGTTCCGCTGGCGGCGCAAGGCGTCGCAGCCGTCCTTTAGCGGCGCGGTCAGCCTGGCCGCCCGGCGCATCGATATCAAACGGGGCGGATACCTGCCGCAACCGCACCTCAATCTGCAACTGTCGGGGCGTGACCCACAGGATTTTTTATGGCGGGGTACGCTGCGGTCCGGCGCCATCGGTCCGGTAAGTTTGAACGGGCGCTGGGACGGCGAGCGCTTACGCGGCCAGGCCTGGTGGCCGCGGCAGCCGCTGCGGGTGTTTCAAACCCTGCTGGCGCCGGATTTAAAAATGACCCTGCGTGACGGTGAATTTCACGGGCAAAGCGCTTTTTCCGCCGCGCCGGGGCAAGGCTTTCTGGCGGGGGGCCATGCCGTGGTCAGCGACGGCGATATCTGGATGCAGGAAAACCGGTTACAGGGCATCGCTCTCGGCCTCTCCTACCGTTTGCAGGACCAGCGCTGGCTGCTGGGGGTGAAACAGCCGGTCACCCTGAATATCGACAAGGTGGTGACGCCGGTCATTCTTAACCACCTGGCGCTCGGATTGCAGGGCTATTATCCTTACGACGAAAAGCGGCCGCTGACGCTGACCCAGGCGGCGGTGGAGACCCTCGGGGGCAGCATTCGCCTGTCGCCGCTACGCCTGCCGCAGCGGCAAGCGGCGGTGCTCAGCCTGAAATCCATTGAAATGAGCGAACTGGTCACCGTGCTTAACACCCGGCAATTTGCCGTCTCTGGCCGGGTCAGTGGCGAACTGCCGCTGAATTTCGACGATCCGGCCGGCTATATCCGCCACGGCTGGCTGGCCAACGACAATGATATGACCCTGCGCTTGGATAAACAGTTCGCCGACCAGGTCGGCGCCGGCAATCTGGCTACCCGTGCGGCCATCGACTGGCTGCGCTATATGGAAATTACCCGCACCCGCGCCGACGTGGAACTCGACCGGTCGGGCAATCTCGAGTTACTGGCGCATATCACCGGCACCAATTCGCAAATCAACGCGCAGCGAGAGGTCCGGCTGAATTACCGCCAGGAGGAGAATCTGTTTCAGCTGTGGCGAAGCCTGCGCTTCGGAACGCAGGTTGAACAGGCGCTGGAAAAGCAGGCTATACAGCCCGTACAGACTGTTGACAAACGTACTCGGAGTCAATAAGGCAGGACAGGCTGCCAAAAGAGTAAACCGTCCGCGCCAGGGATGGCGCGGATCGAGCCTCCATGGATGGATTCACGGCGTGTTTACGATCTGGCAGCCTGTCCTGACCGGGCACGTTGTCAGCAAGCTCAGTAGGCAATAAAGCCTGCGGTGACTAAAAGGGGAACGCAATGACATCGGGCTTCAGGCTTATGGGCATAATGGCCGCGCTATCGGTGAGCGCATGCGTCCCGCGTATCGAACTGGCGATGCCCAAAGAGCCCATTACCATCAATATGAATGTCAGAATCGAACATGACATCAATATCACGGCGGACAAGCAAAGCGTCACCCTGCTGCAGCCGGTGGTCTGTCCGGGCGCCAAAAACTGTCCGCCGGCCAAATAAAAAAAGCGCATCCGAAGATGCGCAATATGGCTTCATGGCAGTAAGGGGTAAAGGGAGGGTCGACTCAGGCGGCAAACTGTTTGATCTGTGCCTTGGCGTCGTCCTGTGCCTTGCCGGCAACTTCCGGACCGTAGGCGATGCCTTCGGCAAAGGCGAACTGTATATCGGTGATACCGATAAATCCAAGGAATAGACGCAGATACGCGGTCACCAGATCGCTTGGGGTATCTTTATGGATGCCGCCGCGGGTGGTGAGGATAAACGCGCGTTTATTCTTGACCAGGCCTTCCGGACCCTGTTCGCTGTAACGAAAGGTCACGCCGGCACGGGCAATCAGGTCGAAATAATTCTTCAACTGGGTGGAAATATTAAAATTGTACATCGGCACGGCAATGACAATCACATCATGGGCCTGCAGTTCGTTAATCAACTCATCGGACAGGGTAAGGGCATCCTGCTGGCGCGGGGTCAGCGTGGCATCCGCCGGCCGCAGGGCGCCCACCAATTCACCGTCCAGCACAGGTATTGGTTGTGCAGCAAGGTCACGCACGGTAATCTCATCGCCGCTGTGGTTTTGCTTCCACTGTTCGATGAAAAAATCGGCTAATTGATTGGATTGCGAAAACGTAGCCAAAATACTTGATTTAATAATTAATACCTTACTCATCTCTCATTCCTTATTCTTCAATGGGAATTGACCCTCTAGGCAATGAGTAACACTCTATTCACAAAATTCGGTCAGTGATAGCGCAATATTTCGAGTTGTTTGTTCGAATTAACTGAACAAACCGGCCGAGGCAATTAAAGTCCTGGCGACAGATATGATAAGCTGGCGAAATGAAAGCATTCGGCCCGACACATCAATATGGGTCCGATGGCAGGCAAGGTAAAGGAAAGATAACGTGAAGTCACCGCTGGCGGCGCTGTCCGCTTCGTTGGAGTCGGTCATGCTCCGCGATAAAACCGGGTTGCGCCGCCGTTTGCAGGGCGCAATGAAAGAGAGCCCCGAGGCGCAAGCCGCCATTGCCGAACGCATAGCCGCCGATATCCGGCTCTCCGCACAGCGCGCGGCCAACCGGCGTGCGGCCCGTCCGGACATCTCCTACGCCGAGGATCTACCGGTAAGCCAGAAGCGCGCCGATATCCTGCAGGCCATTCGCGACAATCAGGTAGTGATTATCGCCGGTGAAACCGGCTCCGGTAAAACCACCCAGATTCCGAAAATCTGCCTGGAGCTGGGGCGCGGCATCACCGGCCTGATCGGCCATACCCAGCCGCGGCGGCTGGCGGCGCGCACCGTCGCCGACCGCATCGCCCAGGAACTGGCGACGCCGCTGGGAGACGCGGTGGGCTACAAGGTGCGCTTTAACGATCGCGTGGGCGAAAACACCCTGGTGAAGCTCATGACCGACGGCATACTGCTGGCGGAAATACAGCAAGACCGGCTGCTGCTCCAGTACGACACGCTGATTATCGATGAAGCTCATGAGCGTAGCCTGAATATCGATTTCATCCTCGGTTATCTTTATCAGCTGTTGCCGAAACGGCCCGATCTGAAAATCATTATCACCTCGGCCACCATCGATCCCGAGCGTTTTTCCCGTCACTTCAACCATGCGCCGATTATCGAAGTCTCCGGACGCACGTATCCGGTGGAAGTGCGATACCGGCCGGTGGCGGACAGCGCGGGAGAGGGCGACAGCGATCAGTCCCAGGCCATCTTTGACGCGGTGGCCGAACTGGGCCGGGAGTCGCCGGGGGATATCCTGATTTTCATGAGCGGCGAGCGTGAAATCCGCGATACCGCCGACGGTCTGAACAAGCTGGATTTGCCCCACACTGAAGTGCTGCCGCTGTATGCCCGCTTGTCCAACAGCGAGCAGAACCGGGTATTCCAATCCCACAGCGGCCGCCGTATCGTGCTGGCCACCAATGTGGCGGAAACCTCCCTGACCGTGCCGGGCATTAAATACGTCATTGATCCCGGCACCGCGCGCATCAGCCGCTACAGCTTTCGAACCAAAGTCCAGCGGCTGCCCATCGAACCCATTTCCCAAGCCTCCGCCAATCAGCGCAAAGGCCGATGCGGGCGGGTATCCGCCGGTATCTGCATCCGGCTGTACGCCGAAGAGGATTTTCTTTCCCGTCCGGAATTTACCGATCCGGAGATTCTGCGCACCAACCTGGCGTCGGTTATTCTGCAAATGACCTCCCTCGGCCTTGGGGATATCGCGGCGTTTCCTTTCGTGGAAGCCCCGGATAAGCGCCAGATCCAGGACGGCGTGCGGTTGCTGGAAGAGCTTGGGGCACTGGGGACGGAAACCACCCGGGGCTATCGCCTTAGCCCCCTCGGGCTGCAATTGGCGCAGTTGCCGCTGGACCCGCGTCTGGCGCGGATGGTGCTGGAAGCCAGAAACAACGGCTGCGTCCGTGAGGTCATGGTGATTGCCGCCGCGCTGTCAATCCAGGATCCCCGCGAGCGTCCCATGGATAAAAAGCAGGCGTCCGATGAAAAACATCGGCGCTTCGCCGATAAAGAGTCGGATTTCATGGCGTTTGTGAATTTATGGGATTATGTGCAGGAGCAGCAAAAACTGCTGCCCTCCAGCCAGTTCCGCCGGCTTTGCCGTACGGATTTTCTCAGCTATTTGCGGGTCAGGGAGTGGCAGGACGTCTATACCCAGCTGCGGCAGACGGTAAAAACCCTCGGCCTGCCGGTGAATACCCAGCCGGCGGACTATCGCGGTCTGCACTGCGCCCTGTTGACCGGCCTGTTATCCCACATCGGCCAGAAAGACGTGGATAAGCATGAATACACCGGCGCGCGCAATGCCCGCTTCGCCATTTATCCCGGTTCAGGCCTGTTTAAAAAACCGCCCAAATGGACCATGGTGGCGGAGCTGGTGGAAACCAGCCGGCTGTGGGGCCGCATTGCCGCCCGCATCGATCCGGAATGGATAGAGCCCCTGGCCCAGCATCTGGTGAAGCGCAGCTACAGCGAGCCGCACTGGGAAAAAGCCGCCGGTGCGGTGATGGCGGTGGAGAAGGTGACCCTGCTGGGCCTGCCCATCGTCACCGGTCGCAAAGTCACGTACAGCCAGATCGATCCGGCCTTGTGCCGCGAACTGTTTATACGCCACGCGCTGGTGGAAGGGGACTGGCTCACCCGGCATCCGTTCTTTCACGCCAACCGCAAACTGCTGGGTGAAGTGGAAGAATTGGAACATAAGTCCCGGCGCCGGGATATTCTGGTGGACGATGAAACGCTGTTTGCGTTCTACGATGGTCGTATCGGCCAAGAGGTGATATCGGCTCAGCATTTCGACAGTTGGTGGAAAGAGGCGTCCCGTGAGGATCCCGATCGGCTCAATTTTGAAAAGCACATGCTTATTAAAGAGGGCGCGGATGATATCAGCGCGCTGGATTATCCCAATGTCTGGCGGCAGGGTAATCTGAAACTGCGCTTGAGCTACCAGTTTGAACCGGGGGCCGACGCCGACGGTGTGACGGTGCATATTCCGCTGCCGCTGCTGAATCAGGTCTCGGTACAGGGATTTGACTGGCAGATCCCCGGCGTGCGCCGTGAGCTGGTGATGGCCCTGATCAAATCCTTGCCGAAAACGTTACGCCGTAACTTTGTGCCGGCGCCGAATTACGCCGATGCCTTCCTACAGCGGGTGACGCCTGGGGAAGGCGGCCTGCTGGACGCGCTGGAGCGCGAGCTGCGCCGCATGAGCGGAGTAACGGTTGAACGGGACGCCTGGCAGTGGGATCAGGTGCCGGACCATCTGAAAATGACCTTCCGCGTCCTCGACGACCGGCAAAAGACCCTGGCGGAAGGCAAGGATTTGGACGCACTGAAATTGCAATTAAAAGCGAATGTGCAGCAGACCCTGTCGGCGGTGGCGGACGACGGCCTGGAGCAGCGGGATCTGCATGTATGGAGTTTTGGTGATCTCCCTAAGCGTTACGAGCAAAAACGGGGCGGTTATTCCCTGAAAGCCTACCCGGCGCTGGTGGATGAGAAACAGAGCGTCGCCATCCGCCTGTTCGAAACCGAGCATGACCAGCACCGCGCCATGTGGCTGGGTGTCCGGCGGCTGCTGCTGATCAATATCCCGTCGCCGATTAAATATCTCCATGAAAAATTGCCCAACAAAGCCAAACTGGGACTTTATTTTAATCCCTACGGTAAAGTGCTGGATCTTATCGACGATTGCATTACCTGCGGCATCGATAAGCTGATGGCCGAGCAGGGCGGCGTGGTATGGGGCGAGCGGGAATACGCCGCGTTGGAGGAGCACGTACGGGCCAGTCTCAACGCCGAAGTGGTGATTATCGCCAGTCAGGTGGAGCAGATACTGTCGGCGGTGTTCGCCATTAACCAGCGGCTGAAGGGGCGGGTGGATATCGCCCTGGCCCTGGCGTTATCGGATGTCAAAAGCCAGATGAGCGGCTTGATTTATCGCGGTTTTGTCACCGGCAACGGCTGGAAACGACTTGGGGATACCTTGCGTTATCTGCGCGCCATTGAGCGCCGTCTGGAAAAACTCACCGTTGACGTTCATCGGGATCGGGCACAGATGCTGAAGATTGAACACATCCAGCAAACCTGGCGGCAGTGGCTGGAAAAGCTGCCGCCCCTGCGCCGCGAGGATGAAGACGTCAAAGAGATTCGCTGGATGATCGAGGAGCTGCGGGTCAGCTATTTCGCCCAGCAGCTGGGCACGCCGTACCCCATATCGGAAAAACGCATCAGGCAGGCCATGGACCAGGTGCAGCCTTAAGGGGCTCAGACTGCTGACAATCGTACTCGGAGTCACTAAGGCGGGATAGGCTTCCAGAGGAGTAAACCGTCCGCGCCAAGGATGGCGCGGATCGAGCCTCCATGGAAGGATTCACGGCGTGTTTACGATCTGGCAGCCTGTCCCGACCAGGCTCTTAGTCAACATGCTCAGCCGTAGAAGGCCTCAGCGTTTCGCCAGCGTATGCGCCGTATCGTTAAGCGCATCCGCCGACCAGCCGCCGCCCATATCTCCTATCAGCGATACCGAATCCAGCAGGCGCTGCTCCTGCACGCTCAGCGCGTTTTGCTGGGCGCTCAGCTGCGTCACCTGGGCGCTGGCGGCGGTGGTGTAATCCGCCGTACCCACTTGATATTCGTTAAAGGCGATTTGGGCGCCGCGGGTGGCGTCGCTGACGGCGCTATCCAGCACCCCGGCCTGCTGCGCGAGAATATGCAAATTGGATAAGTCGTCTTCCACGTTCTGGAACGCCGTCAGCACGGTACCGCGATAGTTGGCCACCGCACCGTCGTAAGCGGCCTTGGCGGCGGCTACCTGGCCTTCGCGGGCGCCGAAATCGAACAGGGTATCATCCACATCAGCCCCCAGGGACCAGATGTGGTTTGCGGCGTGCAGCAGACCGTTTAGCGGCGCTTGGGAAAAACCATCCGACGCCGACAGGGACAGGGTGGGATAATAGGCCGCCTCGGCGACGCCCACCGCCGCGTTTTGCGCCGCCATCTCCCGTTCGGCCACGGCGATGTCCGGCCGCCGCTGCAGCAGCGTCGAAGGTACCCCCACCGGAATGACGGGCAGCGCCGGCATCCCCGTGCTCGGTTCAATAGTCAGGTCTTCCGGATTCTTGCCCACCAGCACCGCAATGGCGTGGGCGTATTGGGCGCGCGCCACGCCGAGGGCGATAAGGCTGGACTGGGCGTTCTCCAGCTGGGTTTTCGCGGTGATGACATCGGAAGGCTTCGCGGTGCCGTACTGGCCCTGATTGGTCAATACCCGCAGGTATTCTTGATAGGCATCCACGGTTTTTTGCAGCAGCGCGATATTGGCGTCGCTGGTGCGCAGTTCAATGATGGCGGCGGCCAGCGCCGTTTGCTCGGAAAGGGTGGCGTTAGCCAGGGTGGCTTCGCTGGCCTGGGCCGTCGCCTTGTTTTCCTCAACGGTGCGGCGAACCTTGCCCCACAGATCGATTGACCAGCTGGCGCTGCCTTCAAGCGATCCCGAATTGGTCACGGCGCCGGCGCCGCCAAGACTGCTACCGCCGGCGGTACGCTGCCGCGTCGTGGAGTTGGTGACGCCGATAGTGGGAAACAGACTGCTGCGGGCGGTTTCCACGTCGGCCAGCGCCGCCTGATAGTTGGCATAGTCCTGGCGCACGGTCTGGTTAGACACCGACACCGACGGTTCCAGACGATTAATCAGCGGGTCGTTAAACACCGTCCACCAGTCGCCTTTGGGGGCTTCGGCGGAGGGCGCCGCCAAAGTCCAGCCGGGCAGCGGTTTAAATCGGGCCGGTACCGGAACCTGCGTGCGATGGTAGTCAGGGCCGACCATACAGCCACCGAGCAACAGCGCAAGGGAAATCACCAGGGCGGAGTGGGACATTTTCATATTCATAGGCTCGCGTTCGTTTTATTCCACGGCAGGCCGGCCGACCACTTGGCGAGTCTGGCGCGCAAACGGTCGAGATAGAGATAAATCACCGGTGTTGTATATAACGTAAAGACCTGGCTGAAAATCAGGCCGCCCATTACGGTAATGCCCAGGGGTTGTCGCAATGATGCGCCCTGGCCGATGCCGATAGCCAGCGGTACCGCTCCCAGCACGGCGGCGGCGGTGGTCATCATGATCGGCCGCAAACGCACCACCGCCGCCGCGTGAATGGCTTCCCGCGGGGTATAACCCTGGTCGCGCTGCAACTGGATGGCGACGTCAATCATCATGATGGCATTCTTTTTCACGATGCCAATCAGCAAAATGATGCCGATCAGGGCGATAACCGAGAACGGCGTGCCAAAAATCAACAGCGCCAGCGTCGCGCCGATGCCGGCCGACGGCAGGGTGGACAGGATAGTGATGGGATGTACCGTGTTCTCATACAGTATGCCCAGCACGATATACACAGCCGCCAGCGCCGCCAGGATCAGCAGCGGCATAGTGGACATGGATTGGCCGAAGGCCTGGGCGGCGCCGGCGAAACTGCCGTGAATGGAGGCCGGCACCTTGAGATCCCGCATGGTCTGATCGATGGCCAGACTGGCATTGCTGAGAGAGCCGTCGGGGGGCAAATTAAAAGAAATGGTGGCCGCCACCAGACCGTCCTGGTGGTTAACCTGGGTAGCGGTATGGTTTTGCGTGTAGGAGGCCAGCGCCGAAAAGGGCACCATGCTCTCGGCGGAGGTGCTGTCGGCGCTGCCGCTGGAGCTGCCGCCCCGGGCGTTGGAAATGGCGTTGGTCAACTGGTTGGCCTCGGCATTGGCATTCTGGGCGTTTGTCGACGTGGACGAACTCTGTACGCTGCCCGCCGTGGAGACTTTCGTCACGCCGCTCACCAGGCTTGAAGACATCTGCGTCTGAGCCGTTCCGCTGGCATTGCCCGCCGCCGGACTGAAACGGATGCGATTGAGCATCTGCGGATACTGCCAATACTGCGGCGCCACTTCCATCACCACATAATATTGATTGAGGGCATTATAGATGGTGGACACCGCGCGCTGGCCGAACGCGTCGTACAATACGCTGTCGAGCTGATTGGGGGCAAAGTTATAGCGGGCGGCGGTGGCGCGGTCGAAATGGATATAGGCCTGCAGGCCGTTTTGCTGCAGGTTCGAGTTGACATCCAGCAGCTGGCCGCGGTGTTTAGCCAGCTCGGTCACCAACCGGGGCACCCAGGTATAAAGCGCCTGGGAGTCGTCGCTGGTGAGGGTATATTGATACTCCGCCGCCGATTGGCGTCCGCCGATGCGCAGATCCTGCGCCGCCTGCAGGAACAGCCGCGCGCCGGATACCCCGTTGAGTTTGGGACGCAGCCGTTCCACCACCTCGGCGGCGGAGATTTTACGCTCCGCCAGCGGTTTGAGTTCGATAAACACGCTGGCGGTATTCAGGGCGCGGCCGCCGGTGAAACCGGATACCGAGGCCACCGCCGGATCCCGTTGCACAATGGTTTCCAATTGAGTGAGTTTCTGCTCCATGGCCTGGAACGAAATACTCTGGTCGGCGATGATCTGCCCAATCATCACGCCGTTGTCCTGTTCCGGGAAAAAGGTCGAGGGCACCAGCCTGATGAGAAAGATATTGAGCACGATAAGCGCCACCAGACACAGTCCCACCAGCAGCGCATGATCAAGCACCGTCGTCAGCGAACGGGCGTAGGCATTTTTAAACCGATCGAATTGACGTTCGCACCATAGCGACCAGCGCGCCTTGGACTTGACGCCGTTTGCCTGCTCGCGGCGCAGGACGCAGGCCGCCAGGGTCGGGGTAATGGTGAGGGAGATCAGCAGCGAGAAAAGAATGGCAATGGACAGGGTCATCGCGAATTCATGGAACAGTCGCCCGACGATGCCGGGCATCAGCAGGATCGGCAGGAATACCGCGATAAGCGACAGACTCATGGAGATCACGGTGAAACTCACCTCGGCGCTGCCGCGCAATGAGGCTTCGCGCACGCTCATGCCCGATTCCACGTGACGGACGATATTCTCCAGCACCACCACCGCGTCATCCACCACGAACCCGGTACCGATGGTCAACGCCATCAGCGAAAGATTATCGAGGTTATACCCCAGCAGATACATCGGCCCAAAGGTGCCGATGATGGACAGCGGCAGCGCCACCGTGGGGACCAAAACCGCCCGCGGCGACTGCAGGAACACGAACACCACACCGATAACCAGCAGCACGGCGATAAACAGGGTCCGTTCCGTATCTCCTACCGCGGCCTTCACCGACTGCGACAGATCGATGGCGACATTAAGATGAATATTGCTCGGCAAGGTGGCCTGAATCGACGGCAGCACCTTGCGGATCTGCGAAACGGTATTCACCACATTGCCGCCGGGCAGCGGGTAAACGATCACCAGCACCGAGGACTTGCCGTTATAGAGTCCGGCGTTGCGGATATTTTCCGCCGAATCCTTAACGCTGGCCACATCCCCCAGCATCACCGGCGCATTATTCCGATAGGCAATCACCAGATTCCGGTAGGGTTCCGCTTTGCTGAGCCGGTCATTGGATACCACCTCATAGCGCTGGCCGTTCTGGTCGATATGCCCCTTGGCGCTGTCGGCGTTGGCGGCGCTGATGGCGGCGCGCACGTCTTCCAAACCGATGCCGTAGCTGTTCAATTGATCCGGCTGCAGCTCCACGCGCACCGCGGGCAGGGCGCTGCCGCCCAGAGTGATTTCACCCACGCCGCCCACCTGCGACAGCTGTTGCAAAATCACCGAATCCGCCGAATCATACAACTGGGCACGAGTCAGGGTATCGGAGGTCAGCGCCAGGACCATCAGCGGCGTACTGGCCGGATTATACTGGCGATAAATCGGGTTGTTGCGCAGAGTGGTGGGCAAATCGGCGCGCGCCGCCTGGATAGCGGCCTGCACATCCCGCGCGGCGCCGTTGATGTCGCGATTCAGCCCGAACTGGATAACGATCATGGCCGAGCCCACATAGCTGGTGGAGGTCATTTCCGACACATCGGCAATGGTGCCCAGCCGTTTTTCCAGGGGTTCCGCCACGGTGGAGGCCATAATATCGGGGCTGGCCCCCGCCATGTTGGCTTGCACCACGATAACCGGGAATGCGATATTGGGCAGCGACGACACCGGCAGGTGGAAAAACGCCAGCGTTCCCGACAGCAGAATGGCAAGGGCCAGCAGCGCGGTGGCCACCGGCCGGTGAATAAACAGGGCGGAAATATTCACCGAACTTCACCCCGGCCGTCGTCGGCTAAGGGATCGGGCCTGCGGCGAAAGCGTTTCGCCACGCGATCAAAGCACAGATAAATCACCGGCGTGGTAAACAGAGTCAGTAGCTGGCTCAGGCTCAGCCCGCCGATGATGGCGAGGCCCAGCGGCCGGCGCAGCTCCGAGCCGGTGCCGGAGCCCAATAACATGGGCATGGCGCCGAGCATGGCGGCCAGCGTGGTCATCAATATCGGCCGAAAACGCAGCAGCGAAGCTTCAACAATGGCCTCCTCCGGCGTTTTGCCGTGCTCCCGTTCGGCTTCCAGCGCGAAATCCACGATCATTATGGCGTTCTTCTTCACAATGCCTATCAGCAGCACGATGCCGATGATGCCGATAACGTCCAGATCGCCTCCCACCAGCATCAGTGACAGCAGCGCGCCGATGCCGGCGGAGGGCAGGGTCGACAGAATGGTCACCGGGTGGATAAAGCTCTCGTAAAGCACGCCGAGCACGATATACACCGCCACCAGCGCCGCTATCAGCAGATAAACCTCGCTGGACAGCGAATCTTTGAACGCCTGGGCCGCGCCCTGGAATGACGAGGTGATGGCAGGGGGCAGGTTAACCGCCTTTTCCGCCTGGTTGATTTGCTCCACCGCCTTGCTCAGGGAGGCCCCCTGCGCCAGGTTGAACGAGATTGTCACCGAAGGAAACTGTGACAGGTGGCTTATCACCAACGGCGACTTGGTGACGTTGATTTTGGCAATGGCGCTCAGCGGCACCTGGCCGGTGCTGCTGGTTTGGCTGGGCAGATAGAGTTCACCCAGGGATTGCAGGGTCGGCAGTTTTTCCGGTTTGGCCACCAGGATAACCCGATACTGGCTGGACTGATCGAAAATGGTGGAGACAATGCGCTGCCCCAGCGCGTCGTAAAGAGCATTATCGATGGTGGCCGCGGTAATGCCGAAGCGCGCCGCCAACGGACGGTTTACCTCGACATTCACGCTTAAGCCATCATTGTCCAAATCGCTGGTCACGTCCCTGATGGCCGGGATGCCCTTCATGCGGTCGATAAGCGCCGGCACGTACTGCAGGAACGCCTGCTGGCTGGGCCCGCGCAGCACAAACTGATACTGGTTCGGCGATACCGTGGTATCCAGGGTAAGATCCTGTTCCGGCTGCAGGTAGAGCTTGATGCCCGGCACGCCGGCCGCTTCGGTCTGGATCCGCCGGGCGATCTCTTCCGCGCTCTGGGACCGCTGGGAGCGGGGTTTAAGGTTAATCAGGAAACGGCCGTTGTTCAGCGTGGTATTGGTGCCGTCGATGCCGACATAGGAGGTCAGGTTCTCCACATCGGCATCCTTGAGTATCGCATCCGCCAGCGCCGTCTGCCGGTCAACCATGGCGCTGTAGGACACGGAATTGTCGGCGGTGCTGATGGCCTGGATAACGCCCACATCCTGAACCGGGAACAGCCCCTTGGGTATGGTGATATAAAGCACCACGGTAATCACCAGGGTGGCGGCAAAGATAATCAAGGTGAGGGTCTGATGGCCCATCACCACCCGTAAACCGCGCTCATAGGCCCCGAGAATTTTGTTGAACACCCCTTCGCTGACGCGTTCGAAGCGGCTTGGGCTGCGATCGGCCCGGGCGCGCAGGATGCGCGCGCACAGCATCGGCACCAGGGTCAGCGAAACCACCCCCGACAGCACGATGGTAATGGCCAGTGTCACGGCGAATTCACTGAACAGACGGCCGATAACGCCGCCCATGAACAGCAGCGGGATAAGCACCGCGATCAGGGAAACCGTCAGCGAAAGGATGGTGAAGCCAATCTGTCCCGCACCCAGCAGGGCGGCGTTAAGGGGGGACTCTCCCTCCTCCAGGTAACGTACGATATTCTCAATCATCACGATGGAATCATCCACCACAAAGCCGGTGGCGATGATGAGCGCCATCAACGACAGATTGTCGATGGAGTAGTTCAGCTCATACATGATGGCCAGGGTGCCGATCAGGGACACCGGCACCGAAATACTCGGGATGATGGTGGCCGGCAGATTGCGCAAAAAAACAAAAATCACCAGCACCACCAGCACCACCGAGAGGAAAAGCTCAAAGGCGGCGTCCGTTACCGAAGAGCGAATCACCCCGGTGGTATCGGATACGATCTGGACATTGACACCCGCCGGCAGGGTGGATTCAAGCTGCGGCAGTTCCTGCTTGATGCGCGCCACCGTGGCGATGACGTTGGCCCCCGGCTGGCGCTGCACATTGAGCACAATGGCCGGGGTATGATTGTACCAGGCGCCCTGCTCATTATCCTGGGCGGCCAGGGTCACCCTGGCGACGTCGCGCAAATAGACCGGCGCGCCGTTTTGATAGGAGATTACCGTATTGAGGTAATCGTTGGGATCCTGGATCTGGTCGTTGCCGTTAATGGTGTAGTCAAGCTTGGGCCCGTCGAAATTGCCTTTCGGCTGGCTGACATTCACCTCGGCTATGAGCGATCGCAGGTTATCGATGGAGAGTCCGTACGCCGCCAGCTTCTGCGGATCGGCCTCAATCCTCACCGCCGGTACGTTGCCCCCCGCGGGCGTGACCAGGCCGACGCCCGGCACCTCGGAAATCTTGGTCCCCAGCCGGTTATTGGCCACATCCTGCAATTGGGGCAGCGACATGGAGCGGGAGGTGATCGCCAGCGTCATGATGGGCTGGTCCGCCGGATTGACTTTCGCATAGGTCGGCGGAGAGGGCAGGCCGCTGGGCAGCAGGCTGTTGGCGGCATTGATGGCCTCCTGGACATCCTGTTCAGCCACGTCCAGATTCAGGGAGAGATCAAATTGCAGCGTGATAATCGAGGCGCCGGCCGAGCTGTTGGAGGTCATCTGCTGTAGCCCCGGGATTTCCCCCAACTGCACCTCCAGCGGCGCGGTTACCGTGGTGTTCATCACATCAGGACTGGCGCCGGGATAAAAGGTTTTAACCTGGATGGTGGGATAATCCACGCTGGGCAGGGAAGAGACCGGCAGAAAGCGTACCGCCACCAGCCCCAACAGCACCAGGGCGACCATAATCAGCGATGTGGCCACCGGCCTCATGACAAACAGGCGGGAAATGTTCATGGCAAAGGCACCTGTCCGTTATGATTGTGCGTGGGAAGAGGAGCCATGGCTGCGTTTTCCACCATGATGCGGCGTCTGGGCCGTGGCGGGAGCCTGTTGGCCGCCTGCCGCGGCCGGTTGCGCTAGCTTGATACGGGCGCCGTCGCTCAGGCGGTCCATGCCGTCCATTACCACGGTTTGACCCGCCGCGAGACCGGAGAGAATGACGGTATTCTCACCGTTGCTCGGCCCCGGCGTCACCTTATGCACCGAGACGGTATTATCGGCATTCACCAGATAGACGAAGTTGCCCGGCGCCCCGGTCTGTATCGCCGGTGTCGGCACCAGGACCGCGTTTTGCAGCGTATCCACCAGCAGTTGTACATTCACGAATTCGTTTGGATACAATTGCTCGTCGTCATTGGGGAAGGTAGCGCGCAGGGTTACGGTGCCTGTACTGGTGGCCATCTGGTTGCCGATGGCATACAGCGCGCCGACGGCAAGCTGTTTGCTGTTATCGCTGTTATATACCGTCACCGGCAGTTTTCCGCCGGCGCTGAATTGTTCCATCACCTGACCGAGGGCATTCTGCGGCACGGTAAACTGCACCGTGGTGGGTTTCATGCTGGTGATGACCACGATGCCGGTAGAGCTGGATTCGGTGACATAATTGCCGACATCCACCAGCCGCAGGCCCACGCGTCCGTCGATGGGGGCGGTAATGCGGCAGTAGGCCAAATCAAGATCGTACTGGGCGATACTGGCCTCATCGGCTTTTACCGCCGCCGCGTCCTGTTCAACGGTGAATTTCTGATCGATAAACGTCTGTTCGGCTATGGACTTCTGGGCGTGGAGCTGGGTATAGAGCACCATGTCGGCGCGCGCCTGGTCAAGGCTCGCCTGATCCTTGGCTAACTGGGCCTGGGATTGCTGCTTGTCAATCTGGTATTGGCGGGGGTCGATTTGCGCGAGGAACTGTCCTTTTTTGACGTCCTGGCCTTCCTTATAGCCGACCTCGGTGAGATAGCCGCTCAGCTGGGGCAGCACGGTCACCGTGGAAACCGGCGTCACGGTGCCCAGTTCGTTGAGGATTTCCGGCATGCTGCCCAATGCGGCGGCGGTGGCGCTCACCACCTGCGGCGGCAAACCGGTTCTTTGTTTCTTGCCGTTAAGGTGATGGTACAAAACGACGATGACCAGCACAACAATGACGACCACGGCTATAATTATACCGCGCCTTTTGTGACCCTGTTTGCCTGCTGTCGGGCCGTTGGTGCTCATAAATCCTCTCCCGGATACTTATAGTAAAGTGTCTCGCTGTTCCTGGGTTTGACCACTGCCGGAACGGCTCTCAAACTATCCGTATGCACTGAAGTGGTCAAATTATTAAAATGCTTATTTATGTCATGCCTTTACTTTTCACTTTGCCTTCCGATTGTTGCAGCCCCGGTTTATCGTAGGGAAAACCCGCTTAAACCTCCCTGGACTTAAAACAAATATCCAGGCGGGACAAGGCTGTTATCACAAGCAAACCGCCGGAGGACGGTTCGTCGAATGGCCTGAGGGGTCCGGCGCGGTCGTCAAAGGCCATTACAACCAAAGGTCATCAATGCTTACATTTGTAATGTCAAATGCCCATACCTTAGACGATCTATGCCCTGGCGGTTTGATTTGGAGTAAAGTATCGGCAACCTGGTTTATGAACCGACTAAAATAACGACAGTAAGAGGCGAATAATGAACTTGACCCTAAAAGAGCTGGCCGGGCTATTTGATCATACAAATTTACGTGCCGATGCCACGCGCGGTGATTTCCAAAAACTTTGCGATGAAGCGCGTGAATATGGATTTGCTTCGGTTGCCGTTAATTCCTATCCTGTCGCGATGTGCCGCGAGATGTTGAAAGGCTCCGGCGTATTGACCGGTGCCGCCATCGGCTTCCCCTTGGGCCAAACCACCGTCGAAGCGAAAGTATTCGAAGCGCAAAACGCCATCGATCGTGGAGCGCAAGAGTTTGATTATCTGCTCAACGTCGGCAAAGTAAAGGAGCATGATTACGGTTATATCGAGCGGGAAATGGAAGCCCTGGTAGGCGTTGCCCGCAAAGGGAACATTATATGTAAAGTCATTTTTGAAACCTGTTATCTAACCGAAAACGAAATTATCGAGGCGGCGAAAATAGCCGGCCTGGTCAAACCGGATTTTGTCAAAACCTCAACCGGTTTCGGCATCGCCGGAGCCACCCCTGAACATGTCACACTGATGAAAAAACATGCCGGCCGGGAAGTACAGGTGAAAGCGGCGGGCGGGATCCGCAGTTATCAGGACGCCAAGATCATGATAGAAGCCGGCGCAACCCGCTTGGGCAGCTCGTCCGGCATAAAAATCATTGAGGAAATGCGTCATATTCTCGGGGAGTAAAATCCCTCCGAGGGCGTTGGCTCCGGCGCCCTGTCACCGCGCGATGGCTGGATAAACATGAGGGGCGTCGTTTATATGAAAAAATTGCTCCGATCGCCATGGTGTGATATTGCGTTATTTGTAATGATGACGTAGTCTCTGGGTTATAATAAAATTTCAAGAAGTATCGAATTATTAAAATAATAGTAATATGTATCCAGTATGCCAAAGAAAATTTAAATTTTTATGAACATGGAACATAATTATTCCCATCCATTTCTGCGACGTAAACAATGTTGTCGGCAGCTCTTCTGGAAATATTTTACGTAGTAGAATTTTATATAAAATAATTTTTAATATTCTATTTGAGTAATTAACTTATAAAGAAATCAATTCTTGGTCAATCTCCCGTCTCTCTATAACATGTGATAATAAAAAGTGCTAAAAATCACTTAATCGACAGGATTATTATGGACCAAATTGTTAATGCTTCAATCAATACACCGATAATTAAGTTGGTAATGGAAAATGAAAAAACGGGAAAAGGCGCGGCTGAAATAATAAGTCTTTTTACGTCTATCCAGGCATTGAAAAATGAAACGATCAACATCCCCGGCTCTGGGAGTTTTGGAAATAAAGGGAAACGCAGCATGGCGCATAATCTGCTCAGGTACTTCTACGCTTCCCAAGCCATTTTGCCCCCACGGGCAGGGATATCCGGTAATGCCGGAACCCGCCTGGCTGAGTTCCGGTCGTTCCTGGGTCAGCCTGACATAACATTACCGCGGACCGGCCGTTTGCAACCCTACGCTTATCATCTGAGCGAGCCCAGCGTCGTGTCGTCCGTGACCCGGTCTGAGCGGCGGGCGGCAGAGGATATTCCGCCTTTTCCCAGCCGCGGCAAACGCCAGTTGGCCGATGAGGATTCAGCGGGATTACTGCCGTTTGCCATTCAAAATGAACACGTTGCCTTTTATTTGCAAAAAGAGGGTCTATTGAGCGTGGAGTCAGGGAGTGACGGTCCGTTACTGATTAACCGGGTCATTGATTTCCTGACGTGTCCGTCGCCGCATTTATCGGAGATTACCCGGGCATTACTGGCGGAATCCGGCCTCTTTGGCGCCCAAAAAAATGAAGCCCTGGGCATTGATTATCAGCGGCGGCAGGTTAACGCATGGATTGCCGCCAACACCTTCGACGACTCACCGGAAGGCTTTTTCATGACGGTCATTATTAATAAGCGAATGGGGCGAAACGGACGCAAGCCGCGGCGACATATTAATAACGGCGAACTTCGCGCCGCGTTCAACCGGCATTTGGCCGGGTTAACCTCTCTGAATGCGACCGCCGTGCGACATATTTATAACGAAATCGTTGTGCCGACCATGCCGACTCTGGGCATACGCAAGGATAAAAAATTCAGGGAAGGCAACCGCGTCGGTTCCATGGAGTGGGTCTACCTGCACGCAGCAGCGCATTTTGCCCATGAGATGCAGCTTGGCTACGAGAAATTGTCAAAACGGACGCTGTTATCCTTAGGCATAGCACTGGAAGCCATGCTGCTTACCGATACGGTTTCAGCCGGCATAATCCGTTTTTTTATCCGTCCCGCGTGTATTTATTTCCTGGTGAATAAAGTTATCAATGGCAAACTTATAACCAATGCCCGCGTTTTCACCGATCCTGATATCAGACAGGAGGCCGTAAAGACATTTTTCGCCGACAGCCAATTGCGCAACGAAAAGAATAATCCCTTTGGGCAATACAGCCGCGCCATCGAGGGTTATCGCACCCGTACCCAAATGGCCGAGGATATATTGCGCGAGCGCTGTGATGTGAATGCGAAAGGGCGTTATTCCGTCGACGCGGAAAGTTATAAAAATGGCTACGACGGTTATGCCTGCCAAATGGCCAACGGCGGGCAGGAACCCACCATAGAATTGCTGCCTAATGTCAGCAATGAATTTCTCAAACAAAACCAGCATATCGCCGAACAATATCGAGCGGTGGATCTGTTGCTCCTGGCGGAGTCCTTCGATACGCTTTCCTCCGAGGACAGGCTATTTCTCGAAGAGCAAGAGATCAAGCTGGTCACGGCGCATTATTCCGCCTTTGATCAAGTCAGGGGGGCGCTGGGTGGGCACACCGTTCCGCGAAGCCGGTTGACCGTTGAGTTATCTCCCGAAGTCACGCTGTTCTCAACCACCGGCGCCGAAAAGATCTATGCGCTGCATCGCCGGGGAACGGGTTATATCCTCCAGCGGGTCGATCGCGATCCGTCCCGGTATTATCCGTTGCTAAACGATTTGGCACCGCAAAAAGACCGGGACTACGTATTGAAAATATTCGCCGGCGGCAGCCAGGCTACCGTGTTGAAACGGGCCGGCGAATCCCTGGATAGCCTGATAATAAATCTTTCCGGGTTGGCGCAGCGAAATCTGCTGATATTGCTGAATAATCAGGGTTATGACGTCACCACCCGGGAGAACGTTGCCAAGAGGTTGCTGTCGCTGGTGCCTTTACATGACTGCATTTCCGGCATTATCCACGGCGATCGGCAGGCGGTGGTGCCCTGTCTGTTCGACATATTCAGCTTGCTGCCGCTGTTGGGCATGGCCGGATCCCTGGTTTCCCGCGTGGCGGTCCATGGGGGCATCGGCACCGTCGCGGCGATACGCATAAGCCTGGGCAGCTATGTCGCCAAGCAGTCGCTGAGCAAGGCTTTATCCGCCGGCGCCAGTCAATTTGCCAAATATGCCATGGCGCCCGCTGCCCGTGAATTGAATCGGCAGGCTCTGATTACCGTGGCGGTGGAGTTGGCGCGCTTTTCCGACCCGGCCATGGTGGAAGTTCTGTTTCGGTCCGGGATGGCGTTGTCGAAAAAGTTTGCCGCCGCCGCCCAGGTGGTCGCCCGGCACCTGCCGGAAATCGCCCCGGTTTTGCCCAGGATGGACAAGCTGTCGCAGTCCTATGCCGTGGTTAAAGAAAACGTTTCTTCTACCACCGCGCGTCTGGCGGATACCCATCGCTATCTTCGCGTCACCGAGCTGGCCGGTGATAAATACCTCGGCCAGGCCATTTATGTCCGTATCGAACCCCATTTGGGGGGAGTCCTAGGAAAAAAATATACGCTCTCCCACAATAATCAATTGATACCGGTGCCGACGTCGGCGGCGGTCAGGTTGAAAAATATCCTGCGTGAAGGATTGGGCGGAAAAGGCGGCAACAGGGCGGCAAGAGTATGGAATACGCAGCAAAGCTTCAACGACCTTGTACCGGTAAATTTGCCGCAGTACCCCAATCCGCAATATATCCAAATTGAAAGTTACGGCTCCAGGGCGGCTGAATCCGTACTGTTTCCAGAATTGGGGATCCCATTACAACAAACGCCCTTGGACCTGGAGGCCTATGCCTACGCTTTGGAAGCGTTGCCGGTTTTTCAAAAAAAAGCCATCAAGGCGTGGACCATGATCGAAAGGGGTGGGAATAGTGGTTTTGACGGATTGCCGATTTCAGCACATAGGATGATGGAAAAATCAATCCACACCGAGATTAATCAACATCTGTTTCAAAAAGATCCGATTGAACTCTGGGAGCCCAAGGAACGGCTGGTATTGTCGGGACTGTTGGCGGCATTTAATAGCCCGTTGCCCCGGCAAACCGGCAGTTTCTTGCGCGTGGCGGAGTATAAACACAATCAAATTATCCCCTGGGCCGATACTATCGGCCCGGGGGATGTCGTCACCAATTATCCGGGGCTGATGAGCGTTTTTGCCGAAGATGTGTATTCACGTCTTGGCGTACAGTCTGCCAAAGAATATCTCCAGGATGAATCAAAGGCTTTGATTTATTATAAAATTCACGGCGGCGCCCATTGTTTACCGTTGCCTTACTACTTAAACAGCAATGGCAGGATCGGATTTGATTATTTATATCAGCCAAATTCATTTTTCCGGGTGGTGAGCATATCCAACGCCGCGCTGGTGGGTGGCGAAATGTATCCCGCGACCCGCATCGGCGTGGTATTGGAGGAGATCAATGAACCGATAGACTCGGCAAAAAATCTTTTTACCGGTGAACTCTTCCAATTTAAATAGCCAGCAGATATAACGCATGTCCATGTAATTATTGCCTGTGATCGGGAGAATATAAATGGGGCTTTTCGTTGATAGCCTTCCGCTTTTGGCGGCGATACCCTTTATGTTAATAACGAATCCAAGGTTGCGTAAAAACAAGCTAAGCAAGGTGTTGGAAATTTTTGATGGAATGATATTAATCTATAGGAGCCGGAATGAATTTATTAAATACGCAGGTTTGGAACAATCATTCGAAAATTGAACAACAGCTATTATCCAATGATATATCCCCTGAAGAGCAGTGGGAATCGGAGCTGCTGTTCGGCGTCTTAAGGTATGCGCGCAATGAGCGCAGAGAGCGAATCGCGCCGTCTGTCCCTAACACAGCCAACGGCCTCAAGAGTATCGCCCTGCGTTTGCTTTATGCCGGCGGTCTGCTGGGTCGGGCGGCCCATTCGCCTGGAGCATGGACATCCATTGCCGATGATGAAACCGGATCGGGCGGGCTGGTAAAGCCGGCGATGGCGTTGGCGAACGAACGGGGGCCTTATATGGCCTGGCAAAACATGTCCGGCGAGGTTGACGGCCCCGGTGCGGTGATGGCGGCTGATACGCCCGCCGCGCCTTATCGGACGCGACGCGAAACGAAACGACAGGTTAACGGTCTGCAACTGGATTTGAAACGGCAAAACTCTCATATCGCAGGTCTGCTGAATCTAACGACGCCGGCCGGTAATGAGGAGATGAAAAATAACCTCAGGCCGGCGGAAGGTGTTTTACTGGTGGATCGCGCGGTACGCGCTCTTGTCATCAGACCCGAAGGAATGGCCAAAATGGCTTTTACCCTATTGCGGCACTCCGGGCTGTATGGGGCTTCTCCCGGCGAAAGATTGACGGAAAACGCCATGCACAAAATCGTCAATGACTGGATCATGGAAAATCTGTTCGGCTCCCCCATTGAAACCTACGTGGCGCGACAGATGCGGGAATTTCTCGTCGCCCGGGGCGACAGTCCTGCGCAAGGGGGTATTTCCTTTGACGTCCAAACCTGTCGGGAAATGATACACAATCGGCTCTCGCCATTAAGAGCTATCATGGCCGATGGGGATGAACAACGAGGCGACGCTTATCACTATCTGCTGGATACGCTTATAGTCCCGACTTTGCCCACCCTGTTTTTTGAGCGACAAGGACAGCGCCTTGATTCCCTGGAATTGGGCACCCTTGACTGGTGTTATCTGCATATCGGACTGTCTTTTGCCGCTAAAAGCGCGGTGGACGTCAGGGATATGACTCGAGACGAAATCATTGAAATAGGCTGTTCATTATCGTCCATGCTGATGATGGGGTCGCTATCGGCCGGGTTAATAGAACTGTTCGTTTTCCCGACGCTGTTGTTTTACCTTAAATCATCCAGCGATGAAGATAAACGCGCCGCCGTGAAGATAGATTTAAACGCCGACGACACCAAAAAGCGTGCGTTGAAGCACTTTTTTGCCGCTGGGGAAACCCGGGAATATGAGGTTAACCCCTTTAAACAGTTTAGTTCCGCCATGGGCGGCTATAAAACGCGGACAGAGCTGGCTAAGGAGATATTGACAAAACAGTGCGGCGTGCTGGCGAAGGAGGAGTATGCGCGCCGGGTGGACATTTATAAAACCAATCCCGATGATTATCACTGTCCGCCGTATAAAACCGGGCCTAACGGAAAAATACCCGATCCCGCAGTGTATCTGCCCGATCTCAATCAGGCCTTTGAAACGCAAAACCAGGCTATCGTCGATAAATTCGCCATTATCGACCGGTTGATGATCCTGGATGTTATGGCGCAAATGCCGGAGGAAGAGAAGGAATTTTTGACCGCCGCAACGGCCAGGAAGGCGGGAGCGGATTTTTCGCGGCTGGAGGCCATGACCGGGATGCCGGAGGAATATTTTATAACCGGAGCGAAACCGGCGGTACAACTCCTGCCGGGTATCGACCTTTTTTTGGCTGCGGCGAAGGGGGAAGAGCGTATATTTGCTCTTGGTCGCGATGAATCAGGATATTGGCTCAAGCGAATTGACCGTACACAGGAAAATTATTATCCGCTGATGGAAAAAAACCTGGCGGGAAAGGACAAATTCTTTCGTCTCAATATCTATTCCGGCGAGGGTTCTCAAGGACTATACAAGCCTGCCGGCGATGGTCTTGCCGCGCTATTCGAAACGTTAACGGCGCAACATACGAAACGTTTGGCGACGCAGCTTTATGCCCAGGGTTATGAAGAGACCTCTCGAGAGGCTTTTAACTATTTCATGCTGTCGTTTATTCCCTTTTATCACTGTGCCGCCTGGGACCCTCATCGTCGTGAAGAGGCCTTGATATCCTGCGTGACGGATAGCCTTAATCTGCTGCCGCTGGCGGGTCAGGCAGCAGCCCGGTCTTCCAATCTCATGCTGAAAGTGGGTATGGGCAGCGCGGCTTCTGTGCGTGCGGGGGCAGCGAGCTACGCGGCCGGCAGCACGCTAAAAAGCGCATTAAGTAACGGTTTGCGGACGTTTGTCGACCTGGCCCTGGTCTCGGCGTCGGAAGAGCTGGACCGCAAGATGCTTACCGGTCTGTTGCTGGATCTGGCCCAGGCTTTTGATCCCGGCATTCGGTCAGCGGGCACGCTGGGCCGGTCAATAGTAAATGAGGTGCGCAACGCCGTCCGGATCGTGCGTCTTCATAGCCCGGCCATGGAGAAGCTGTTTTTGAAGATGGGAAATGCCGCATCGGGGGATAAACTGCCCGCCGGCATCGCGGAGTTTGAAACCGGTCGTTTGGCGGGTGTTGACCATGATATCCCGATTGTTAGGCTTGGGGGCGATCGGTATCTCAACCGGCCGGTCTTTGTCAGGCTGAACCCGTCCACCGGAGATGTTATAGGCAAAAAATACTCCTTGTCTCAGGATAATCAACTGGTCGCTGTCCCCCTGCAGGCGGCTGTGCGTTTGAAGAATATTTTACACTATGGCTTAAGCGGGCGGGGTGCGGGCAAGGCCGCCAAGGTCTGGAATCAGCAGCGCAGTGTAGACACGCTCGCCACCGTACAGCTTAACGGCCAGGCAACTACGGTACACATATCGCGATACGGCGAGCCGGGAGCTGAAGCTGTGCTGTTTCCCGAACTGGGCATCTCGCTGTCTCAGGAACCGTTAAACGTGGGCCTGTATGAATATTTTTACAGGCACTTGTCCGCCGGGGAAAAAATTGCGCTAACGCTTTGGACCGAAACCGATCTAAAGCCATCTGTTTACAGCGGTGGCTTTCCCTCCAACGGGCAAAAAGAGTTCATGCCCTTTAAGAGCCGAATCAATGAGAACCTCTGGAAGGCTTTATCGTTTAAAAAATGGAGTCCGATCGATAAGCATCATTATTTGAACCTTGTGAGCGCCCTCAAACGTCCGTTACTCAAACTGCCGGGCAGCTATCTGGGCGTTGGGCAATATCCGTTACGGCATAATATTCCCTGGGCGGATACTATTGGCCCGGGGGATATTGTTACCAGTTACCCGACTTTTTTTGGTGTCTCAGCACGGGACCATTATGCAAAAATTTTTACCGCCAAGGCAGATAGCGAGGGAGTCTCGGGCAAACAGTACAGGCAGGCCATGGTCTATTTCAAAATCGAGGGCGCTCAGCAATGCACTCCCCTGATAACCAATATCGCGGCTAGCTCCGACTCAGCTCACACGGAAAATGATCTCGAGATGAGAGAATATCTCTATCCGCCGAATATGTTTTTCCGGGTCAAAAGTATTGCCACCGTTTACTTGATTGACGGAGACATCCATCCCTCGCAGCGCGTCGGCGTTGTGCTCGAGGAGTTAATCGGACCAGTGAACGAGGCTAAAAATCTTTATACCGGCGAGGTGCTGCCGGTAACAAGCATGGCATGGGCAAATAAAGTCAAACGCTATCATGAGGCACTGCTATAGGTTTGAACCGCGGCCATGCCCGGCAAATGCACCATGATGGCAACCTCTCGTCGCCGAGTCGTGTCTTTATTACCTTTTCGATGAGGGTGATGCAGCGTTACATTGCCCTCAACATAAGATTTTGTGATTTGAGATATAATGCGTGATGAAAACGATTGCTTAATTGAATTATAGATATAAAACGATGCTAATTTTGTCAATCTTCTGAATTCTTTCTGCGCTATACATTTGTTGGGCTTTTTTTCCACCAAACACGCTTCCGCCAAAAATACATACCTACGATTCGGGTCGAATATATAAACACTCAGAGGGAGAATATTTGATCGAGAATGTAACAATGCTGGATATTTTGTTTTGGTCAGGCGGTGATTACAAATTTAAAAATATCACCGGTTTCGACATATCAGGGACAGGATGTGAAATGTTTATTTATTAGAATTAATCGGCGGCACCAAGAGACCTGGACTTACCGCAGACTAAAAACATTGGCGTGTCCGCAACACTGCATGACCGGGAAAAACGCGATTTGCGCTTGGGCGTAGCGGGATTTATTATCGGAACAGCCGCTATCATCCGGGAAATTTTCTCCAGACGGAGGTACGGCAAGAGGTGGACCCGGTTTTGGGAGCAGGGCCACATACGTTTAGCCAGTGATAATAAGGACCCATACTTCCATGAAGAAAATCGGTTTTTTGTCGTTTGGCCATTGGACCCCTTCACCGCAATCCGGTACCCGCTCTGCTGCCGACGCGCTATTGCAATCCATCGATCTTGCCGTCGCCGCTGAGGAATTGGGGGCGGACGGCGCCTATTTCCGGGTGCACCACTTCGCCCGCCAGCTCAGTTCTCCCTTCGCCCTGCTGGCGGCGGTCGGCGCCAGGACCCGCAGCATCGAAATCGGCACCGGCGTCATTGATATGCGTTATGAAAATCCCCATTACATGGCTGAAGACGCCGGAGCGGCCGATCTTATCTCCGGCGGACGCCTGCAGCTCGGCATCAGCCGTGGCTCACCCGAGCAGGTGATCGATGGCTGGCGCTATTTCGACCAACAGCCCGCCGAAGGAGAGACGGATGCCGACATGGCCCGGCGCCATACCGAGGTCCTGCTTAATCTTTTGCGCGGCGAGGGTTTCGCCAAGCCAAACCCACAGCCGATGTTTCCAAACCCGCCCGGTCTCTTGCGCCTGGAGCCGTTTTCCGACGGCCTGCGGGACCGGATCTGGTGGGGAGCCGGCTCGAATGCCACCGCGGTTTGGGCCGCCAAATTGGGCATGAACCTGCAAAGCTCAACCCTCAAGGACGACGAAACCGGGGAGCCTTTCCATATTCAGCAGGCCAAGCAGATTCGGGCCTACCGTGCCGCATGGCAGGAGGCCGGTCACGAGCGCGTTCCCCGGGTGTCGGTGAGCCGCAGTATTTTCGCCCTGGTGGACGAGCGGGATCGCGCCTATTTCGGCAATAGCAGCCGGGATGGCGACCAGATTGGTTTTCTCGATGAAAAGACCCGGGCTATATTTGGCCGCGGTTACGCCGCCGAGCCGGATGTCCTGATCAAGGAGCTTGAACAGGATGAAGCCATCGCCGAGGCCGACACGCTGCTGCTGACCGTGCCGAACCAGTTGGGCGTAGATTATAACATCCATGTTATTGAGGCGATTCTGACCCAGGTGGCGCCCGGCCTGGGATGGCGTTGAATAACGCCGGCGCCGCCCGCGGCCGGTGAGATGAACCCCCCGTTAAGGGGGTCAGACTGCTGACAAACGTACTCGGAGTCTATGAGGCGGGGCAGGATGCTAGAAGAGTAAACCGTCCGCGCCAGGGATGGCGCGGATCGAGCCTCCAGGGATGGATTCACGGCGTGTTTACGATCTAGCATCCTGTCCCGACCGGGCACTTTGTCAACAAGCTCACCCCCCCGTTAAGGGGGGATGTTTAACGGTGGATTAACATCCTTCCGCCGGCAAACACCGCCGCGTCCCCGAGTGTTTCTTCAATCCTTATCAACTGATTGTATTTTGCCATGCGCTCCGAACGGCTCATGGAGCCGGTTTTAATCTGCCCGGCCTGCGTGCCCACCGCCAGGTCGGCAATGCTGGTGTCCTCCGTTTCACCGGAACGATGGGAGATTACCGTATTGTAGTTGTGCCGTTTGGCAAGATTAATGGCCGCCAGCGTTTCGGTTAACGTTCCGATTTGATTAAACTTGATTAAAATGGCGTTGCCGGCGCCGCAGTCGATTCCCTTTTGCAGAAGGGCCGAATCAGTCACAAATAAATCGTCACCCACCAGTTGAACCCGATCGCCGAGCAAGGTGGTCAAATAGGTAAAGCCTTCCCAGTCGGATTCAAATAAGCCGTCCTCGATGGAAACAATGTGGAATTCATTCACCAGGCCTTCCAGGTAATGGGAAAATTCCCGCGAGGTAAAATGCCTGTTTTCTCCACGAAGTTCATACAGACCGGTCTGTGGGTTGTAAAATTCCGATGCGGCGCAATCAATGCCCAGCTGAAAATCCGTCCCCAGCCGGTAGCCGGCTTTTAAAATAGCTTCGCGAATATACTCCAGGGCCTGTGCGTTGGAAGACAGGTCCGGTGCAAATCCGCCTTCATCACCCACCGCGGTGCTTAACCCTCGGGACTTTAATACCCCGGCCAGGGTGTGAAAGACCTCAGCGCCCATTCTGACGGCTTCCCTGAGGGAGCCGGCGCCCACCGGGAGGATCATGAATTCCTGAATATCCACGTTGTTATCGGCATGTGCGCCGCCGTTGATGATATTAATCATCGGCAACGGCAATGAATAGGCGCCGGCGGAGCCCTGAAGCCCGGCAATATATTCATACAACGCCGTGCCCTTGGATACCGCCGCGGCTTTCGCCGCCGCCAGGGAAACCGCCGTTGTGGCATTGGCCCCCAGCCTGGATTTATCCGGTGTGCCGTCGGTATCGATGATAATACGGTCGATTTCCGACTGATTATCGGTGGCTTCCACACTCGCCAGTGCCTGATGAAGATCCTCCTTCACCGATGCGACGGCATGCAAAACCCCCTTGCCCAGATAACGATGTTGGTCCCCGTCACGGCGTTCCATTGCTTCCCGTGAACCGGTTGAGGCACCGGACGGCGCCGAGGCCCGGCCCCTGAATCCGCCTTCCAGAAGCACTTCCGCTTCCACCGTCGGGTTGCCGCGGGAATCCAGAATTTCTCTGCCTGATACTGCGATAATTTTACTCATGACATTTCTCCGCAAGAAAGTAGGTGGCTTACATCATCCGTTCTACATAAAACGGGTCCTTATCGGCATCCCCTTTGGCTTTCCAATCATTCACAGCGTTAAAAAATGTGATATTTTTTTCCATGCTTCCGTTGTAAGAGACTTTACTTACTGTTTTAATTGTTGTTAATCGACTTATTTTCCACTGTAAGTGAGTAAAAGTCACAATGGTGCGTAAACTACCTCCACTGAACGCCCTCAGGGCTTTTGAAGCGGCCGGACGGCTCGGGCTGATGAAACTGGCGGCGGATGAGCTGTGCGTGACTCATGGCGCGGTGAGCCGCCAGGTGCAGCATTTGGAGGGATGGCTCGGGGTCAGTCTGTTTGAGGGACCCAAAAATGCGCCGAGACTGACTGACACAGGACGTGTTCTGCTGCCCGCCCTGACGGCGGCGCTTGATCAAATGGATTCAGCGGTCCGTCAAATCGCGGATACGGAAGACGGGACGCTGGATGTCTCCTGCCCGGGGACCTTCACCATGCGATGGTTGATACCGAGACTGCATCACTTTAATGCCTTGCATCCAGAGGTCGAGGTGCGTTTAAGTTCATTGGGCACATCGTCGGACCCCCTGCGGGACAACATCGATGTGGCCGTCAGGGTAGGGCGACCCCCCTGGCCGGCGGACGTTGACGTTATTCCTCTGTTCAACGAAAAATTCGGCCCGGTTTATGCGCCGTCCATTCACTTAGAGGCGGGTACCCGCTGCAACGTAGCGCTTCTGCATACGGTTTCCCGCCGCGGCGCCTGGTCTGACTGGAGTGCTTTGTCGGGTAATCGGGTGGAAGGCACCGGTTCGGCGGAATTCGAGCATTTTTATTTCATGCTGGAGGCGGCGATTGCCGGGCTTGGCGTATCGGTTTCGCCGTGGCCCCTGGTTGCGGACGATATCGCCGCCGGCCGGCTTATAGCGCCGTTTGGATTTATAAAAAGCGGACTGAGCTACGTTGCCTTAAGACGCTTGAAACAAAATCGTAAAGCGTCACTTTTTTGTGATTGGCTTAAGAGGGCGGCGCAAGAGTATGCTGCCGATCCTATTGAGTAATGACATGATAAATTACCTTTCTCCGCGCGGGGGGGTGCCTGGGGAACGATTAAAAACGCGGCGGACAGGTCTCTGTCAGCCGCGAAAGCTCTGCTCGGCGTGATGCCCGGCCTAGCGTTTTTCAATAACGACGGGGTGATGCCTTTTGACTACGTGTTTTTTGACGTGATGATGATGCTTCTGGACAACAACAACCTTCTCGTGACGTACGGGAGCGGCCCAACTCATGGTGGCCACCGGCAGTGTGAAGAGGGCCAAAGCCAAATACATAACAATTTTTTTCATACTGAACTCTATCGAGAAACATTTAAGAAATTTGATTATAAGCGTTAATGTACTTTTGTCTGCCGGACTTTTCCTTATTTTAGTTCAGACTTTATAAGATTCTTGCCAGTGAAGAAAGCGCGACCTGTCCAGACCCGTGGCGAAGCCAATATTATTGCAAACTTTGAATAAAGGGATCACCGCCTGGCCAGAACCGGTATTTTCTTTCCCGGCTTGATGTCTTGCTCAGATAAAAATGGGCAAAGAAATTTTTCCAGCGTTCGCGCTTCGGTCAGAAAACCATCATGCCCGTACAGTGAATCAATTTCAGCAAATTGCGAATTTCTTATATGCTGCGACAGATATCTTTGTTCTCTGACGGGGAAAAGGATATCTGAACTGATACCGATAACCAGGGTCCTTGCTTCTATTTTACCCAGCATGATTTCCGGTTTATCTCTCTGTCTGCCGATATTGTGGCTGTCCAGGGAATTCAGCAAACACCAGTAACTGTAGGCATTGAACCGCCGGATAAATTTTTCACCTTGATGGCGTTGATAGGTGGCGGCCAGAAAACAATCCAGCTTATGCCGATCGCTTTCCGACTGGGTGTGAAGATAAGTATCAAAACAGCGATAGGATAGCAGGGCGATACTTCTGGCCGCCTTTAATCCGGCCATGCCGCCGTCAGGATCCACTCCGTCAAAGGTTTTGTCGGCCAGCAAAGCCAGCCGCTGGCTTTCATTAAAGGCAATTGCCCAGGGCGAACTGACGGCATTGGTGGAGAGCAGAACCATTTGCCGTATCCGCCGGGGTTGATGGATGGCCCATTCCAGCGCCTGCTGTCCGCCCATGGACCCGCCGATAAGTAAAAAAATACCCTCTATACCCAGATGGTCGGCAAGCAGGCTGTGCGCGAAGACCATGTCCCGAATGGTCACCGAGGGGAAATCATGGAGATAGGGTTTGCGTGTGGCCGGGTTGAGACTTTGCGGATTGGTTGAACCATAAGGAGAACCGGGCACATTGGCGCAGACAATGAACCAGCGGTCGGGATCGAAGCATTTTCCGGGGCCAACCAATCCCGGCCACCAGGCTGTCACCTCCGAGCTTCCCGTCAGCGCATGACAAACCCATATCACATTGGATTTGTCCGCATTGAGCGTTCCATAAGTGTGAAAAGCGATATCGATTCCCTGGAGGACCAAACCGTTCTCCAGGATAAAGGGTGCAGCAGAGTGAAAAAGATGTCGCGTCATGGGCATGCCGGGCTATTTGCTGGCCTTGAACGCCTGTTCGATGTCCGACTTCAGGTCATCGATATGCTCTATGCCCACCGAGATCCGCAGTCCGGCCGGCGTCACCCCGGCGGAGAGCTGCTGCGCATCGCTTAACTGTTGATGGGTGGTGGCCGAAGGCTGGATAATGAGGGTTTTTGCATCTCCCACATTCGCCAGATGAGTAATCAGTTGCAGGCTGTTTATAAAACGTTCGGCCCGATCTTTGCCGCCGAGGATTTCCACGGACAGCACGCCGCCAAATCCCTTTTTCAGATATTTATGGGCAATGTCGTATGCCGGGCTGGAGGGTAACCCCGGATAATTCACGCTTTCTACTTCGGGATGTTTTTCCAACCAGCGAGCCAGTTCCAACGCGTTGGCAACGTGGCGTTCCACCCGCAGAGAGAGCGTTTCCAGCCCTTGTAAAAGCAGGAAGGCGTTGAAAGGCGACAGCGTAGGGCCGAAATCACGCAGGCTCTCAACCCTGGCGCGGATTATAAATTGAATGTTGCCAAGTTCACTGCCCGGGCCAAAGACGTCGTTATAGACCAGGCCGTGATACGCCTCTGACGGCGTTGAGAATTGCGGGAATTTGCCGTTACCCCAGGGATAATTGCCGCCATCGACGATGACGCCGCCGATGCTGTTGCCATGACCCCCGATCCATTTGGTGGCGGACTCCACCACCACATGTGCGCCGTGTTCAAGGGGGCGAAACAGGTACCCGCCGGCGGCAAAAGTGTTATCCACCACCAGGGGCAAATGATGTTTTAGCGCCAGCTCGGCGAAATGGTCGAAATCAGGGAAACCCAGGCGTGGATTGCCGATGGTTTCGAGGTAAAGGGCTTTGGTGTTTTCATCAATCAGGCTTTCAAAACTGTCGACGTTGTCATCTTTGGCAAAGCGGGCTTCGACACCCAATCGTTTGAATGATAAGTGGAACTGTGCCCAGGTGCCGCCGTACAGCGAAGGGGAGGTGACGAAATTATCGCCGGCCTGCAATATATTGTTTAACGCGATGAATTGCGCGGCCTGGCCGGACGCCACCGCCAGTGCGGCAACGCCTCCTTCCAAGGCGGCAATGCGCTTTTCAAATACGTCTGTGGTGGGATTTTGAATCCGGGTATAGATATTGCCGAATTCCCGCAAGGCAAACCGGTCCGCGCCCTGCCGGGCGTTCTCGAAAGCATAGGAAGTGGTCTGATAGATAGGCACCGCCCGCGCCCCGGTCGTGGGATCGGGTTCTTGGCCGGCGTGAAGCTGCAAGGTTTCAAATTTTAAGGATGCCATAAAATATTCGCATTTAGCTGAAGAGTGAGGACATCAGAAAAACATAGGCAAGGTTATTTGTTAACTGACTAAAAAGGATATTGATTGTTATTTTCGTACTATGTATTTTTTGTTGTCACCACAAATAAATCGAGAACGAGATATTTTCTCATCTGATAAAAATTATTTTGACATTAATTTAACATCTAACTTCAGTGGCGCTAATGATAAAAAAATATCCGCGTCGATTCTTAAAATAAAAAAATTTATATGATTGCAAAAACCCCATGGCTATATTTCACATATGAATATGCGGATTGATTCGTTTGTTTGATTATGAGAAATCCTTAGACTGAAAATTCCTTTATCATATTTTGTAATATTCTTTTTTGAACAAAAACGATGATGTCACCATGAAACCATTCGCGGCCTCAAGGTATGTCGGGCTATTGGGGTTCATTCATCTGGCACTGCAACACTTAAAAATAAACGGGCAGGTTTTATGACGTATGGATATATTTGGGCGCGACGCACCCTGCGCCTGATGGTGGTTTTGGTTGCCATGGGTCTGTTCAGCCAGGCGCTGGCCGACGGTCAACCGCTTAAGCAGCTGAATATCGGTTTTCAAAAAGCCAATATCCTCGCGTTGCTTAAAGCCCGCGGCACGCTGGACGAGGCGCTGAAAAAGCAGGGCATCGCCACTCGTTGGACCGAGTTCACCGCCGGTCCGCAAATGCTCGAGGGATTGAATGTCGGCAGTATCGATTTAGCCGCCACCGGCGATGCTCCGCCGGCTTTCGCCCAGGCGGCCAAAGCCGATTTGATCTATCTGGCGCACAATATTCCTAATCCGAAGACCGAGGCGATCCTGGTGCCGAAGGATTCAACGGTGCGCAACGTGGCGGGTCTGAAAGGCAAACGGGTGGCCTTGAATAAAGGCTCCGATGTGAATTATTTGCTGATCGAAGCGCTCAAAAATGCCGGCTTGGCCTATACCGATATTACGCCGGTTTACCTGGCGCCCAGCGATGCGCGGGCGGCATTCCAGCGTGGCAGCGTTGATGCCTGGGTGATTTGGGACCCGTTTTACGCCGAGGTTGAAACCAATGCCGGCGCGCGCCGGCTTCAGGACGCCGAGGGCATCGTGCCGCACTACACGTTCTATCTTGCCAGCCGGCGGTTTGCCGAAGACCATCCCGATATCGCCAAATTGGTCTTCGAACAACTGGCCCAACTCAGTACCTGGGCCAACGGTCATCATGACGAGGTTGCGCAGGACCTGTCCAAAAGTACCGGTCTGCCGCAGCCGATTTGGCTGCGGGCGCTGGCGCGCATGCCTTTTGGTACTGAGCGCATGACGGATGATGTCTTCCGGCAACAGCAATCGCTGGCGGATACCTTTACCGGCATGGGTCTTATCCCGGCAAAAGTCGACGTCAATCATGCGCGCTGGTCGCAGGATAAATAAGGTGGCGACGGCGCAAAACAAAACAGGTCCGTTTTAAAGGTCATTAAAGCTAAGGGGTATATCCGGGTATGGACGAAGTGGGTTTGAAGAGAAAGATTACACGCGAAGCCAAAAAGCTTGGCGCGGAGCTGGTGGGCTTTGCGCCGGTCTCGCGCTGGAGCGAGGCGAATGAACAACAGCCGCAGTATTGGCCGCAGGCGATCTGGAGCAAAACCCAAACCGTTATTGTGCTCGGTGTTCCCATGCTGCTGCCGATTGTGGAGAGCACGCCGTCCATCAACCACACAGTATTATATGACACCACCAACACCCTGTTGGACCAGATGGGCTACCGGCTGGCGGTCTACCTGAATAATCTGGGCCACGCCTCCATTTTTATGCCGCGCGATGGTTATGGCAGCCTGGATATTTTATTGAAAAAGATGCCGGCCTGCTTTAGCCAGGTTTACGCGGGTAAATATGCCGGTCTGGGCACTATTGGTTATAGCCACAATCTGCTGAATCCGAAGTACGGGCCGCGCGCCCGTTATGTCTCCGTGCTGACCTCGGTGGCAGTGGGCGGCGATGCGCTGGTGGAAGGCAATTTGTGCAAGAAAGGCTGCACAGTCTGCTCCCAGCTTTGCCCGGCGCAGGCGATGAGTGATCGGCCGGGCTCACGGGTTTGCGAGCTGGACGCGATTAAGTGCACGCGGTTCCATCAGGTACTGCAGTCGGAGAATCGCTGGCCTTGCGGCGTGTGCGCCAAGGTGTGTCCGGTGGGAGAGGATCGCAAGCTTTACGGCAGCCTGAGCATTCGTCTGTATCAAAAGGAGCGTGGGGCGATCGAAAAAGATCCGTCACATCCGGACTACAAGCATCTGGTTCATCTGCGTGAGCATGGCTCGGGCGGCGACCGGAAGTATTAATTCCTGTTCATTGATGATTTAAGGGAGAAGACAGTGAAGGTATGTTCACGTGCCGTTGCGGCCGCGATTCTTATGACCGTGGGTTTGATTTCGCTCACGGCGTGCAAAAAGGAAGCCGAAACCAAGCCGCAGGTTATCAAGCTGGATTACGCCTATTACAACCCGGTGAGCCTGGTGCTGAAAGACAAGCATTTTCTGGAAGACGCCCTCGCCAAAGACGGTATCTCCGTGGAGTGGACGTTGAGCCAGGGAAGCAATAAGAGTCTGGAACTGCTGAACAGCAAGAGCGTTGATTTCGGATCCACCGCCGGCGTGGCGGCCTTTATCGGCAAATCAAACGGCAACCCCATCAAGACCATTTATGTTTATTCGCGTCCGGAGTGGACGGCGCTGGTGGCGCGCAAGGATAGCCCGATTGCCAGGGTGGAAGACCTGAAGGGCAAAAAGGTGGCCGTCACGCGCGGTACCGATCCTTACGTTTTTCTGCTGCGCGCCCTTGACCAGGTCGGCCTGACGGAAAAGGATATCGAGCTGGTGCCGTTGCAGCACCCCGACGGCAAGAACGCGCTGGAACGCGGCGACGTGGACGCCTGGGCGGGGCTCGATCCGCTGATGGCGCAGGCGGAAGTGGAGAACGGATCGACGCTGTTCCATCGCGACGTGGCGCTCAACAGCTATGGCGTGCTGAACGTGCGCGAGGCGTTTGCCAAAGAGTATCCGGCCTATGTCGTCCGGGTATTGGCGGCCTATGAGAAGGCGCGGTTATGGGCGATACAAAATCCGGCGGAGTTTCGCGCGCTGTTCGTGCGGGACGCGAAAATCAGCGACGCAATTGCCGGGAAGGTACTGGAGCGGACAGACCTGAGCAGTTCGGCACTGGGGGATGAGCAAAAGAAAGTGATTGCCGCCAGCGGAGACGTATTGAAGAAGAGCGGCGTTATCAGCGGTTCCACTGATGTGAATGCCACGGTTAACGATCTTATCGATCCACAGTATGTTCACCAAGTCATCGCAGCCAAATAGGACAACCCTATGAGTACCGTAGAGCAGAACCAGGCCGTGACGCGGCTTCCGGCATTACGCGAACAGACAACGTATCCGGCCCGCCGGAAAAGTCAGCCATGGGGAAATCAATTCATCGGCCTGATTGTTCCCGCCGCCGGGCTGGTGCTGTGGGAGGCGCTGGCGCGTACGGGCGTGCTGCCGCCGAACATCCTGCCGGCGCCTACGGTGGTAGCACAAACCATTTTGGACCTGGGCCGGAGCGGCGATCTGTGGCGGCACACGGCGATTACGCTATGGCGCATTATTACCGGCTTTCTGCTGGGGGCGGCGGTGGGCACGGTGCTGGGAGGGCTTACGGGATATGTCGCGCCGGCCCGCCGGTTGTTGGATCCTTTCCTGCAATCGTTACGCAATATTCCCTCCATGGCATGGGTGCCGTTGTTTCTGCTGTGGCTCGGCATCGATGAATCATCGAAGATCGGGCTTATCTCCCTGGGGGCATTTTTTCCGGTCTATCTGAACCTTTCCAGCGGAATCAGCCAGGTGGATCCGAAGTTGATAGAGGTCGGCAAAGTTTACCGACTGAGCGGATTGCAGATGATTCGGCGACTGATCTTGCCGGCGGTGTTGCCGGAGTACATCGTTGGGTTGCGCAGCGGGCTGGGGCTGGCATGGATGTTTGTGGTGGCGGCGGAGATGATGGGGGCCAGCCGCGGACTGGGTTTTTTGATGATCGACGGGCAGATGACCGGACGCGCGTCGGTGATTCTGGCCAGCGTGATTTTGTTTGCCATCCTGGGTAAACTGTCGGATTTCCTGCTGGAAATGGCCGGGCGCAGATTGCTGAGTTACAAGGCCCGGTGATGCGTTTCGGTGGGGAGAATAGCATGAGCAACGTAAGCGACGGTGCGCTTGATATCCAGAGCCTGCCCCTGGATATCCGGGGGGTGACCAAGGCGTTCGGGGCGTTCGGCTCGGACGAGGGCGGATTGCTGGCATTGGATGACATCAACCTGCACATTACGCCGGGAGAGTTCACCTGCGTGGTGGGGGGCAGCGGATGCGGCAAGACCACCTTGTTGCGCATCATTGCCGGACTCGAGCGCGGATACCGCGGTAACGTGATGCTGGGGGAGAACCCCATCAACGGACCGGGGCGGGACCGCGGACTGGTGTTCCAGGAACATCGGCTACTGCCCTGGCTGACGGTGGCGAAGAATATCGAGTTCGGCATTCGCGATTTGCCCGCCAATGAACGCAGCGCGCTGGTTGCCCACTATATTGGCCTGGTCGGACTGCCGGGCTTTGAGCAAAGCTATCCCCATCAGCTCTCGGGGGGGATGGCGCAGCGGGTGGCCATCGCCCGCGCGCTGGTGAGCCGTCCGCAGCTGCTGTTGCTGGACGAGCCGTTCGGCGCGCTGGACGCGCTGACCAGGATCCGCATGCAGCAGGAGCTGTTGCGTATCTGGCAGACGCAGCGCACCACCATGATCCTGGTGACCCATGACATCGACGAAGCTCTCTTTCTGGCTGACCGCATTGTCATCATGTCGCCGCGGCCGGGGACCATCAAGCGGATCGTCACGGTTGACTCGCCACGGCCCAGAGACCGCGCCGGCGCACATCTCACGGCGCTGCGCCATAGTATCTACCGCGAGTTCTTCAGCCAGGAGAGTGCTGTTTTATAGGAAAGACGCTCACAGCATGAGCGACTTCCCTAACACCTTCTCTACTTTAACGCTGCCATAATGTCTTACTGGCGATATCCGCGCCGGCTCGTAGTGCCCTGAACTTCTCTCTGACGATGGTGGGGTGCACCTCGGTTTTATAGGTGGCCTGAGAAGAAAAACCACAATCAGCCCCGGCAAGCACATTTTCTCTGCCGACGCGCTCAGCAAAACGAATCAAGCGTTCCGCGATTAGCTCCGGGTGTTCCACGGTATTACTGGCGTGGCAGATTACCCCAGGGATCAGGCGTTTTCCCTCCGGCAACTTTACCTGTTCCCATATATGGTATTCATGCTCATGACGAACATTCCCGGCTTCAAAAGAGTAATCCGATACATTCAGGTCAAGCATATAGCGTACAAATTCGATAAATGGCACATCATGGATACGCGGGCCTTCGTTAATGCTGTAGCAGGTATGGTAGCGTATTTTCTCCTGGGGAATTCCCCGCAGGGCATGGTTTAGAATTGTGACATAATCGGTGGCTTTTTGGCGGATCTGAACGTTGGTGAGATGCCGGTCGGCAAAGAGGTCGGGTAAAAAAGGGTCATCAATCTGCAGCGTAAAGCCGGCGTCGATAATGGCGGTATATTCCACTCGCAACGCTTCGGCAATGGCTGACAGGTAGTCTTCGTCTTTTTCATAAAAAGCATTGCCGCCGACGCCGGTCGGCGCCACGGAAGGAATAAACGCCGAATGCGCGGAGGTTATTTTCAACGCGTCCGCCAAATTGGCGAGGTCGCGCTTAAGTTGCGCGACGCCATGATAGGACACCGGCCCGGTACAGACTACCGGAACGAAAGGCACCAGATTTCCTCCCAGCATGGCTGTGCCGAAATACTCTTTGTAATACTCTGGGAAGGCTTCCACCTCCGCTTCAAACGCTGGATAACCCTCTCCCGGACGAGGCTCGAAACCGGAGATGCGATCGCGGACATAGGCGAAAAAACCCACTTTGGACATTTCACCGTCGGTGACAATATCAATACCGTCGGCCAATTGCTGCCGCACTGACTCGATGACCGATTCATGGATACAGGCGTCAAGTTCCGCCTGATTGCCGGCGCCTTCAATATTGGCTTTCATGAGATCCAGTAATCGGGTCGGGCGCGGCAGGCTGCCGACATGGGTGGTTAAAATGCGAGATTCTTGTTGCGACACGTACAGACTCCCTAAAGCTGATTTTTGTTTTTTTGAGTAGGTGAAACCACAATGCGGGGTTATTTTATGACAGGAGGGTTGGCTTGTCGATTTGAATGGGGAGGAAGCCGTAGGGTTTCCGGTTTACCGGGAGCGTCAGCAGTTGAAGCATGGGGAATTGAGACCGCCCCCTGGGTTAACAGGCGTCTTTGCAAAATGCGGCAGGTCAGAAGGGCAATAGACAGCATGGTCACAATGGCGATAATCATCCCATCCCAGCTGAAACGGGCGAATATAAAGCCGTTTAAATAGCCGATGGCGGCACCGCCCAGGTAATAAAAGAACAGATAAAAAGACGTCGCCTGCCCCTTATTGAATTGTGCATTTTTACTGACCCAGGCTAAGGCGACGGAGTGGCTGGTAAAAAATGAAACGGCAAAAAGTATCACACCGCCGATAAACACGACGATGTTCTCCGTCAGCAGGGTAATGACGATGCCCGCCAGCATAAGCGACAGGAGCAGCGTCAGCACATTCATGGCCCCATGTTTCAGCGTCGCCCGGCCCGCGGCGGGGCCGCTGAAAAAGGTCAGTGAAAAACTGACGGGAATAAGTCCAATCCAGGCATAAGATAAATGAAAGGGCGCATTGTGTAAGTAAAAAGCGATAAAATTAAACACCGAGGTAAATGAACCGAATATCATAAACCCGACGATAAACATCATAGAGATGGTTTTATTCCTAAAATGCGCAATACCCCCATGTAGCAAAAGTGCCAGATTCAGGCTGGGGGTAGGCACGAAATTTTTTGATGACGGCAGGAAAAACAGAACCAACAACGCCATCATCAGTAAAATCACGCCAAAGATTATAAATATGGCGCCCACCGGGATATGGTCCATCAATTGGCTGGCAATCACCCGCCCGGACATACTGCCGAGGGAATTGCCGAAAATAAAATAACCGGTAATAATCCCTGCCATGGCGGGCAGGATTTCTTCGCTGATATAAACGGTGACCGCCGCGGTGATGCCGCTGACGGTGAGCCCCAATAATCCGCACAGCATCAGTAACACCGGCCAAGTGGATGCCAGGGAGCAACTTAAGGTCAGCAGGCTGCCGGCCAGTAATGAACAGACAATAACCCGCTTGCGGCCAAAGCGATCGGATAGGCTGCCGCTGAACAGCAGCGCCAGCGCCAGACAGCCGATTTCCACCGACAGCAGCAATCCAACCTGATTCAAGGGGATGCCGTAGACCTCCGACAGTTTGGGCAACATGGCCTGCACTGAATACAAGGAAGCCAGTTCCGCCAGGCCGGCCAGGGATAACGAGATGATAATGGGCAAAAAAGTTAGCAGACTGATTTTCTTCGGGTCATTGTTCATATCGGATGACTCTCCTTGCTCACCTGTTTTTTTGGATTGTTATAATGTTTTGTTTGCCAAACATAAAATGGCGTTTGCCAAATCACTGTCTAAATACTCTTTTTACTGCCTTATGTATAAAAGCAGTAAAATCTATTATCGTTACTAAAAGCCGCTTCCACGAGTCAATAAGATAATGTCATCACAGCGTTGATTGAGGAACACCTTTTACGTGATGGCAAACATCACGGAATGTGCATATTAAAATGTTTTTTATTTCCAAAGAATACGAAATGTAATTTCTGTGAACACGAATAGTGTTTACCCTGCCGGCTAATAACCGCAAATAAGGTGTTATTATCGCTATAAGGTTTTTTTCCAATATGACCACACCACCAGCTGCGGTGACGGGAGTTAAAATGAGCGGGCCTAAAACTTTATATGAGAAATTAGTTGCATCTCATACTGTCCGAACCCTGGATGATAAAGGCAATGTACTGCTTTACATCGATCGATCGATTTTAAATGAGTACACCAGCCCCCAGGCGTTCAGCGGATTGCGTGAAGCGGGGCGAGGCGTTTGGAATGCGGGCACGCTGTTGCTCAATGTAGACCATGTCAATCCGACGCGCCCGGTGCGAACTCCGGCGATGACGGATGCGGGGGGGGAACTGCAGGTCAATTATTTCCGCGATAACAGCACGTATTTCGACATAGAGCTGTTTGACGTCATGGATAAACGCCAGGGCATCGAGCATGTGGTGGCGCCGGAACAGGGGTGGGTGCTGCCGGGCATGGTGATTGCCGCCGGGGACAGCCATACCAGCACCTACGGCGCTTTTGGCGCGCTCGGTTTCGGTATCGGCACGTCGGAAATTGAACATCTGATGGCAACCCAAACCCTGGTTTATAAAAAGCTGAAAACCATGCGGGTGAACGTTATCGGTTCGCCGATAGACGCCATGACCGCCAAAGACATCATCATGCTGTTGATTGAACGATTGGGGGCGGACGGGGCAACCGGTTATGCCATCGAATTTACCGGCGAGGTCTACAGCGCCCTGAGCGTGGAAGGGCGCATGACGATGTGCAATATGGCCGTGGAAGCGGGGGGGCGCGGTGCTTTCAGCGCACCGGACGAGAAGGTGTACGCCTATATTGAATCCGCTCCCCGCTCCCCCAAAAATGCGCTTTGGCAACAGGCCGTGGCCCAATGGCGAAAGCTGAAAAGCGACCGCGATGCGGTGTTCGATAAAGAGATCTCCCTTGATTGCACCGACGTCGAACCGCGCATCACCTGGGGAATAAGCCCGGACCAGGCGGGCGGCGTCAGCGGCAGCGTACCGGATCCGGACAGTATCACAGAGGATCAAAAACGCCGTGATGTTGAATTTGCGCTGGACTATATGGGGCTCAAACCCGGCATGTCCTTTGAAGACATCCCCATTTCCCACGCCTTTATCGGCTCCTGTACCAACGGGCGCATAGAAGATTTACGCGCCGCCGCCCGGGTGGTACAGGGACGTAAAGTCTCGCCCAAGGTCCGCGCCATGATTGTGCCGGGGTCGACCCAGGTACGGGACAAAGCCGAGCATGAAGGGCTGGCGCAGATTTTTATCGACGCGGGCTTCGAATGGCGTCAGTCGGGCTGCTCAATGTGTCTGGCCATGAACGAGGATGTGCTGAAACCGGGAGATCGCTGCGCGTCCAGCACCAACCGTAACTTTGCCGGACGGCAGGGCGCCGGGTCGAGAACCCATCTTATGAGCCCGGCGATGGTGGCCGCCGCCGCTATCGCCGGCCATATCGTCGATGTTCGTCGATTTGTTCAAGAGGCATAACAAAATGGAACCTTTTACGCATGTTAAGGGTATCGTCGCGCCGATGCTGGCCGCAAATATTGATACCGATGTCATTATGCCTAAACAGTTTCTCAAAGGCATCGATCGCCGGGGGCTGGATAAGGGCACCTTTTTTGACCAGCGTTTTCTTGCCGACGGATCGGAAAATCCGGCGTTTATCCTCAACAAGCCTGCCTGGCGACCGGCGGTTTTTCTGGTGACCGGACCGAATTTCGGCTGCGGCTCAAGCCGGGAGCATGCAGTATGGGGATTAAAACAGCTTGGGATCCGCGCACTGATTGGCAGCAGTTTCGCCGGTATTTTTAACGACAATTGCCAACGTAACGGCGTGCTGACCATTACGCTGGATAAAAATTCCCTGCAGCGGATTGAGCAGGCGGCGACCGATAACGGCGATCACCGGATATCGGTGGATCTGGAGCAGCAGCAGATCCTGGCCGGGGACGCCGCCGTGCCGTTCGAGATCGACGATCTCAAAAAACAGATGCTGGTGGCGGGTTTAGATGCGATTGATTATACCCTTAAGTTTAAAGAGGATATTAGGCGTTTCGAACAGCGTCATTTCACGGCTAATCCCTGGCTGAAGCTTTAGCCTGGCACGGCGACCAAGACAGAAAAACGAGCAATTTAATGAGGCTGGAAATGAAACTGGCGAGCTATATCCGTAATAAACAGCGCAGTTATGGTTTATGGACTGAGCAGGGTATCATCGATTTGGGTGATAAGTTGGGTAATAAATATGACTCGATAAAAGCGCTGCTTGAACAAAACGCCCTGTCTGAAGCCTATGGATTTATCAATGCGGCACCCGATACCTCTCCTGACGACGTGCAATTTTTGCCGGTGATCGATAATCCGAATAAAATTATCTGCGCCGGCATGAATTATGCTGAAAAAAGGATTGAATTCAATGAGCTGAACCCAGAACCGACGCTGTTTGTCCGTTTCCCGGATTCGCAAACCGGACATCGTTGTCCGGTTATCAAACCGGCCGGTTCCAGCGAGTTTGATTACGAGGGTGAACTGGCGGTCATCATCGGCAGATCCTGTTTCCATGTGGCCGTTTCGACGGCGCTGGACTATGTGGCAGGCTACAGCTGCTATATGGACGGGTCGGCCCGCGACTGGCAGCACACCTGGTACACGGCGGGCAAGAACTGGCCGGCCACCGGCGCTTTCGGCCCTTATATGGTCACGGTGGCCGATATCGGCGATCCGCAATCCCTGTCGATTAAAACCTGGCTTAACGGCCGGTTGATGCAAAATGATAATACCCGCAATATGATCCACGACGTGGCCCATTTAATCAGTTATATCAGCACCTTTACGCCCCTCTCCTCTGGAGACGTCATTATTACCGGTTCGCCGGGAGGGGTGGGTAAAAAACGAATCCCGCCGGTGTATTTACAGCCGGGAGATTGTATCGAGGTGGAAATAGAACGGATCGGCCGTTTAACCAATATGATTTATGAAGAACAAACGGTTCCCGCGCAGCCGGAGTTGGACTCCTCCACCCTTTGCCCGCCTTCCGTGTGATCAAGAGGAATTATTATGACCTTAGGGACTGAAATAATTGGACCGTCCCCCTTTATTGCCGGCTTTACCCTCAGCGATATTGAATTAAGCAACGGTATCCGGTTGCGCGTCGCCATCGGGGGGAAAGGGGCGCCGTTGTTATTACTGCACGGACATCCGCAAACTCATGCCACCTGGCGCAAAGTGGCGCCGGAATTAGCTAAACGTTTTACCGTGATTGCCCCCGATTTACGGGGGTATGGCGATAGCGGCAAGCCGGAAAGCGATGCGCAGCACCGTCCTTATTCAAAACGGGAAATGGCCCGAGATATGAAGCTGTTAATGGACGGGTTGGGGTACAGCCATTTTGCGGTAGTGGGCCACGATCGCGGGGGGCGGGTGGCGCATCGCCTGGCGCTGGATTATCAGCAGTCGGTGACAAGGGCGGTATTTATCGATATCGCTCCCACCGCCACCATGTATGCCCGGACGGATAAAACCTTCGCCACCCGCTATTTCTGGTGGTTCTTTTTGATTCAACCCGCGCCGTTGCCCGAAAAACTGATTTCCGCCGATCCGGCCTTCTTTTTAGAAAAGCATATCAGCGGGCAGTTGAAAACGCCGGGTGCCACCGAACCCGAAATCTTTAATGAATATTTGCGCTGTTACGCCAACCCGCAAACCCTGCATGCCATTTGTGAGGATTACCGCGCGGCCGCCACCATCGATTTGGCGGATGACGAAGCGGACCGGGCGGAACGCATTATTGCGCCGGTGCTGGCCTTGTGGGGGGCAAAAGGCACCGTCGGCCAGCTGTATGATGTGGTGGAAACCTGGCGGGAAAAGGCGCTTGACGTACGGGGAAATGCGCTGCCGTGCGGTCACAGTCCCCAGGAGGAGATTCCCCGCCGAACCCTGGATGAGCTGCTTGATTTCCTGGCATAAACCAGGAGGGCGCGGAACGGTGCGGTTTGCCTTTGCCAGGGAGGCATGGCATGCTGATTCAGCTGATGTCCCTACTTTGCATACTGTTAGCCGCGGAATAATATTGCATGAAGCCAAAGGATACATTGCCGCACGCCTGGCCATTGGTTGACGATTTGCAGGTTTTTTTAACCGTCGTGAGCAAACAAAGCTTTGCCGCGGCGGCGGCGGAGCTGGGTCTGTCTCCGGCCTATGTCAGCAAACGAATTAATCTATTGGAAAAGGGATTGGGAGTAAGGCTTTTTTTCCGCACCACCCGTCATACCTCTTTGACTCCCGACGGTGAAAAAGCCCGCGACGGAGCCAAAGGCGTGCTGGATACCATGAGCGAATTCATTTCGGGTCTGTCCGATTCTCATGAGCATATCCAGGGCCATCTGAATATCAGCTGTTCCTTTGGTTTTGGCGAACAACATATGGCGGCGGCGCTGGCGGAATTTTCCCGCCGGTTCCCGCAAATAACCTGCAAATTGACGCTTTCCGATCGGGTAATGGATTTGATAGGCGAAGGGATTGATATTGAAATCCGCATCGGAAATGACATTAAAGAACTGTATATCGCCAAAAAACTGGCTGATAACGCCCGTATCCTCTGTGCTTCACCCGCCTATCTCGCCCAACACGGCATACCGGCGAAAATTGAGGAGTTGGCCAGGCACGCTTGCCTGGTTATTCAGGAAAGGAACAGCCCGTTTGGCGTTTGGCGCCTGACCAAAGCAGATGAAACCAGCCAGGTGCGCGTAAAAGGCCCCTTATCCTCTAACAGCGGCGTAGCGGTATTAAACTGGGCGCTGGCCGGCCACGGCATTATCTGTCGTTCGCGCTGGGATGTGCAAAAATATATCGATGGGGGACAATTGATCCATTTGCTGCCGGAGTATGCGCAAAGCGCTGATATCTGGGCGGTGTACACCGTCAAGCCCTCCACCTCCACCCGGCTGAAGCTGTGCGTGGATTTTTTAGCGGACTATTTTCAGTCAAATCCTCCCTGCCGGTCGCGGGACTGAGGGTGTTTCCCGCCGCCTCGGGCGGTTCAAGCCACCATCGAAAAAACGCCTTTCAGCCAGGCATTTCACTCTTTTTTTCAATTGAATTGAAACCGTCATTAACTAAAATCTGGCGTTCTTGTCATAAGAAAAAATTATCGCAATGAATCTGAATTACACAATTGTAATTAAATTAAATCTATTATTAATGTGTAATTTGATCGGAATCAATGAAAAAAGCGGTAAGTCATTTCTTGGCAACGTTGCTATCGCGCTAGCTTATGATGAGTTTTATTTGATTTATTTAATTGTAATAAATTATTAAACGTTACATCTGGAAATAATAAAATAATGCTTTTTAATTAGTTAATAATTGCCATGTTCATAGTCTATGCTGTCATATAATTCATACAAACATATGCACTATAAGTCTTGATTTGAGTTATGAGTATACCCTAAATAATTCGAGTTGCAGGAAAGCCAACGCACCAGCAAATTGACGTATGACGGGGATATAGCCTTAACGTTAAACAAAGGATTGGTCCGGTGAAAATCAAAACATCCTATGGTCTGAGCTGGCTGCCGCTGGTGATTATTTTGGTGGTTGGCCTGGTGCTGTGGAGGCTTGCCCCGCCCACGGGACTCAGTATTCATGCCTGGCATTCAGCGGTAATTTTCGTCGCCACCATCATCGCCATTGTTGCTAACGTCTTGCCCATTGGCGCCATAGGTATTATCAGCATCACGGTTTTCGCGCTGACCTATGCCGCCGGGGACAAGACCGCCGACGGCGCCATTGTCACCGCGCTCAGCGAACTGAACAGCTCGCTGATTTGGCTTATCGTCGTGGCCTTCATGATTGCGCGCGGTTTTATCAAAACCGGCCTCGGGCGACGGCTGGCGCTGATGCTGATCCGGCTGCTGGGAAAACGGACCCTTGGCCTGGCCTATGGCCTGGCGTTCGCCGATTTGCTATTGGCGCCGGCGATGCCCAGCAATACCGCGCGCTGTGGAGGGGTAATTTACCCTATCGCTGATTCACTGGCGCGCAGTTTTGATTCCCATCCCGATAATGACTCTCGCAGTAAAATTGGTACCTTTCTGATCGTCTGTATCGGCAACGTCAATGATATTACCTCCGCGCTGTTTATGACCGCCTATACCGGCAATCTGCTGGCGGTAAAGCTGGCGGCCGACGCCGGCATCCACCTCACCTGGTTCGGCTGGTTTCTCGCCGCGCTGCTTCCCTGCGTGGTGTCGCTTATCGTGGTGCCGCCCTGCGTTTATTTCCTGGTGCGCCCGGAGATAAAAAAGACCCCGGACGCGCCTAAGTTCGCCGACGCCGAACTGACAAAAATGGGCCCGCTGAGCACAGCGGAATGGCTGATGGTGGTCACGGTATTGCTGCTGCTGGTGCTGTGGATTTTTGGCTCATTCCTGGGCGTCGATCCCACCACCGCGTCGTTTGTCGGCCTGTCGTTCTTGTTGCTGACCGGGGTATTGACCTGGGAAGATATCAAAAGCGAAAAGGGCGCCTGGGACACCCTGGTATGGTTTGCCGCATTGCTGATGATGGCCAACAAACTGAAGGATTTGGGTTTCACCACCTGGTTCGGCAATGCAATCGGTTCGAATATCGGCCATTTGATGGCCGGCACCCATTGGATATGGGTGCTGCTTCTGCTCAATGCAGCCTATATGTATACCCATTACTTTTTCGCCAGCGGCAACGCGCAAATCGCCGCGCTGTATGCGGTGTTCCTGGCGGTGGGCATAGAATTGGGCATTCCGGCGGTGCCGATGGCCTTTATGCTGGCTTTTACCAGCAGCCTGTACTGCTCGCTAACCCAATACACCCACGCGCGCGGGCCAATCCTGTTCGGCGCCGGATACGTGCCCACCAACGTCTGGTGGCGAACCGGATTTGTCATCAGCCTGATTAACCAGGTTATTTTCATGGCGGTGGGACTGGCCTGGTGGCGGGTGTTAGGGCTGTATTGAGCTGGGTGGTCTAACGGTCGCTACGCTTGGCCAACATCTGCCCGTCGCGGAAAATTGATCCGTAGGGCCCATGTCAACCTCAGCCAAACAGCCCGACGAACGGCAACATCACCGAGGCATCGGCGCTGATATGGCGGTACAGCAGCCAGGTGCGGTTTTTCAGCGGCTGTCCGTCGATGGTGACGGGAATGCGATAAAGCCGGTCATCAAAGGCCAGATAGCTGGATACGATGGCGTAACCCAAACCGTGCGCCACCATCGCCTGACACACTTCCAGCTTGTCCACGGTCATCGCCACCCGGGGCGGGGTTGAGTAATTGGCATTCCACCAGCGCTCGATCAGTTGGGATATATGCGGGCCATGGCTGATGCGAATCTGCGGCAGCTGGGGCAGCCGCGCCAGATCCAGCGGCTGGTGACTGATCAGGTAATAGTCGTCCTCTTCTATCAGCTGCTTGCCCTCCCGCCAGCCGAAATGGTCTTTCACTATCGCCAGATGGATGGCCTCCCGCTGGAGCTGCTGGAATATTTCCTCGCTGTAGCCGCTGATCAGATTGATGCTGATGTCCGGATAACGCTGGCTGAACAGCGCCAGCTTGTCCGGAAGACGATAGGCGGCGTAATTGCTGGATACGCCTATCCTGAGTTCCCCCTGCTGCGGTTTGTCCAGATTGTGCAGTGTCTGTTTAAGCTGCTGGAAATCGCTGAGCATGCTTTCCGCGCGCTGCGCCAGATAGCGCCCCTGGGCGGTGAACGTTTGGCCGCGCTCATTCTCTTTGAACAACCGGATGCCGAGTTTGCGTTCGATTTGCCGCAGACGGTAGCTGAGCGCCGGCTGAGAGGTGTAGAGCTGTTCCGCCGCGCGGGTGATGTTTTTGTGCAGCCATACCGTATGCACAATCAACCAGTCTTTTTCGTCCATTGCCGCGCCTAACCTGCTGATAATTGTCTATCATAAAATAATTTTATGGCTTAGCAAGCAAGCGATAAAAAAACTTGATTTTCAATAATACCAAAAAAGTTTTATATGTTACTAACCTATTAATTTTTATATGATTGGCTGCACTGATTTTGGGAGAACGGTATGACGTCTTGCACCATAACCGAACAGAAGGATAAAATTATTTTCGCCGCAGAGGCGTTGCGCGCGCCGATGGGGCAGTTGGCCCTTAGCCTTCACGCCCGGCCGGAGCTCAGTTTCGGCGAGCATCGTTCGGCGGCGGCGCTGATGGCGCCGTTGCGCGACGCTGGATTTTCTGTGACGACGGGCGTGGCCGGGCTGCCGACCGCCTTTCGCGCCACCTGGGATAGCGGCAAACCCGGTCCGCGCATCGCTTTGCTGGCGGAGTACGACGCGTTGCCGGAGTTGGGGCACGCCTGCGGGCACAACCTGATCGGCACCGCGTCGGTGGCGGCCGCGCTGGCGTTGCGACAGGCATATCCTGACATGCCCGGTCGGCTGGAAGTGATCGGCACGCCGGCGGAAGAAGAGGGGGGTGGTAAAATCATCATGGCCGATCGCGGCGAGTTCACCGATGTGGACGCGGCGATGATGTTTCATCCGCGGGAAAAAAACATGGTGACGCGGGGAGCGCTGGCCTGCGTGGACGCGGTGTTCAAATTTTACGGCAAGGCATCCCACGCCGCTTCCGCGCCGCAGTTGGGCATCAGCGCGCTGGATGCGGTAATCCATACGTTTGTCGGCGTTAACGCGCTGCGTCAGTTCTTCACCGACGACGTGCGGGTGCATGGCATTATCACCCACGGCGGCAGCGCCACCAATATCGTGCCCGCCTACGCCGAAGCCAAATTCCTGATGCGCGCCGCCACGGTCAAGGGATTACAAACCGTGCGCCGGAAGGTGTTCGCCGCCGCGCAGGCCGCCGCCGACATGAGCGGGGCGCGGCTGGAGATCGAAGAGGGATTGACCTATGCCGAGCGTAACACCAACCGGACGCTGGCGGCGGGTTTCAGCCGTAATCTGGCGCTGCTGGGGCTGGAGGTGAGCGAGCCGCCGCAAAGCGGCGGGGTGGGTTCGTCGGATATCGGCAACGTCAGCCAGTTGACCGCCATCATCCACCCTTATCTGCGCATTGGCGACGTCACGCCGCACACGCCGGAATTCGCCGCCGCCGCTGCCGCGCCCGCCGGCCTCGACGCTATGTTGAACGCGGCGAAAGCGCTGGCGATGACGGCCTACGATCTGTGCGTCGATCCGGCGTTTTTCCAGGCGATGCGCAATGAATTCACTGAATGGCAATCCACAACCGGGAAACAACAATGAAGATTCTGCTGAAAACTACCGTGGCGGCTGCCGTGGTGCTGGCTTTTTGTCAATCCACCGCCTCGGCGGATACGCTGCGTGTTGCCGCCGACCTGAGCTATCCCCCGTTCCAGTACCGCGACAGCCAGGGCAAACCCGCCGGCTTTGAGATCGATGTCACCGATGCCATTTGCGCCGCCATTCAGGCGCAATGCCAATATGTCGCCGGCAGTTTTGACTCGGAAATTCCGGCGCTGCTGGCCAAAAAGGTGGACTTTATCTCTCCTCAGGGCGCCACCGAGAAACGGCGCAAGTCCATCGATTTCAGCGATTTCGTTTACCATATTCCCACCCAACTGGTGGCACGCAAGGGCAGCGGTCTGCTGCCGGACGCGGCGAAATTGCAGGGGAAACACATCGGCGTGCAGCAGGGCACTATTCAGGAAATATACGCCAATCAATATTGGGCGCCCCATGGCGTTGACGTGGTCCCTTACGCCGATCAGGACACGGTCTATCAAGACCTGACCGCCGGACGGCTGGACGGCGCGCTCAGTCCGGCGGTGGCGGTGACCTTCGGTTTCCTGGTCAAGCCGGAAGGCAAGGATTTTGCACTGGCGGGGGCGGAGGTGCGCGACGACAAGATATTCAGCACCGGCTCGGCCTACGGATTGCGCAAAGGGGATGAAGCGCTGAAACAGCGGTTGAATCAGGGGCTGGCGAAAATCATGGCCGACGGCAGCTGGGATAAGATCAAACAGCGTTATTTCGGCGATATCGATATGAAAGTGCATCAGCCGGCAGACATCAAGTGATCCCGGACATACCCTTGCTGCAGGCGCTTATGGTCGAACTGCTGGACGAATTCCAGCATTTGCGCCGCCTTTCCGGTGCGCCGGACGCCGAGCGCGGCATCGACGTGCTGATAGGCCTGCTGGCGAACCACGGGCTGACGGCGCGGCGCGAACGTTGCCGGTTATGGCTGAGCGACCCGCTGGACGGCGGTTTGTCGCTGCCGGCTCACGGCGACTGGCGCTGCGGGGCAAAAACCCGATCCTTTTCCGCTGATTGTCCGCATGGGGTGACGGCGGAGCTGTACCATGATGTCCGTTCGCTGGCGTTCCTCCCTGATGACCAACAGCCCGCCTGGGAGGCTGCGGTGAAAGGCAAAATTGTGGTGGCCGATCAGGGATTTGAGGACTACGTGCAGAGGCTGATGCACGCCGGCGCCGCGGGGCTGATTCATATCTGGGGATCGGAGGAAGAGGCGCTGCATGAAGAAACGGTTGGTCCGGTATGGGGTACGCCGGTGCCGGATGACGCGGCCAGCTATCCGACGCTGCCGGTGATAAGCATCAATAAGCGCAGCGGCGGCGAATTGTTGGCGCTGCTGTCGCAGGGGCCGCTGTCCGCCCGGGTTACCACGCGTTTAAAGCAACACGTGGCTGAATGCAGTCTGCCGGTGGTGGACATCGGCGGCGAGCTGGATGAGTTCGTATTGCTGTCGTCCCATTACGACTCCTGGCACGAAGGGGTAACCGACAACGCCACCGGCAACGCACTGTGCCTGGCGATGGCGGTGCATTTCGCCCGGCATCGGGATGCGCTGAAGCGCGGCCTGCGCATCGCCTGGTGGCCGGGTCACTCCAATGCCCGCTACGGCGGCTCCACCTGGTATGCCGACCAAAACCGTTTTGAGCTGCAACAGCGCTGCGCCGCCCATATTAATGTGGACTCTCCCGGCTGTAAGGGCGCCGCACAGGTGGTAATCAATGCCAGCGGCGCGGAAAATCTCCAGTTCCTCAACCACGCGGTGAGCGCTGTCACGGGAGGTCCGGCCCGGCGCATCACGCCTTCTGGAAAAGGGGGCGATCACTCTTTCTGGGGCTGCGGCATTCCGCTGCATTTCGCCCTCCGGGAGGAGCCGGAACTCCGTGCCTCGCTCTCCCCCGGCAGCGGCGGCGGCTGGTGGTGGCATACCGAGAACGACAGCCGGGACAAGGTGGACGACGCTATCCAGTGGCGAGACTGTGAAATTCACCTCCACTGGCTGGGGAAACTGCTGACCCTAAGCGAGTTGCCGTTTGACGCGCCCGGCTACCTCATCCGATTGCAAGAGGATTTGGCGCAGTTGCAGCGGGATCTGGATCCTGGTTTTGATCTGGCTCTCATCGCCCATCAGCTTACGGCGCTGCAAGCCGGCTTCCGGCAAGCCACGCCGGATCAGCGCATAACCCGCCAACTGCTTGGGCTGTTGCACCGGGCGCGCTATATCTCCACCGACGATTTCCATCAGGACAAGAGCTACCACGGCGGCGCTTTTCCCGGACTGCAACTGTTGCGCCATTACCGCCGGGAGCATTGCCGCCCGCAAACCTGGCTGATGCTGGAAACCCAGTACCGCCGCCAGCACGATCGGATCCTCAGCCTCTTGCTACAGGGTGTGGCGTTGCTGAACCCATGACGGCCGGCGCCGCGCCTCTCAGCCACCGCATAACGCCTGTTAAGCGTTGTTCTGCGATAAATCAGTCAGGTCCGCACTGCACATATATTCAATAAACGCGCCGAGCGAATCGGACCGTGAATTGCGCCGCCAGACGAAATGTATTTCGCTAGGTTCAAGGTCGTCGAGTTTATGCATTTGAATACCCTGATGATGCGCGTCTAGCCGTTTTGCGATGCTGCCAGGGAAGCGAGCCATGCCCAAGCGGCGGCAACACATTGCCATACCGTAGGGTTTGTATCGGAAAGAGAGACGGAAATGTTATGTAAATAGGCAAATAATGTGACGAGATTAACATAAATATAGGCATATGCTCTAAATTAACCCTGTTTTAAGCAATAATAATGTGCAAAATAACAGTGTATTCTGTCTGGTAATGAACCATTCTTTAACAATAATGATGATTATGAAACTTTGAGCCTGGCTCAACGGTGTCTGTATCAAATTTAAGGGAATATATACTCATTGCACATTGATGGTTTTTATAGGGTGATTATTATGGTTGCTATTAAGCTAAAATATGATAAAGGTTATCTGGCAGGCGAAGTTCCTGACAAGAATTTTTTAGGCTATATCAAAGTAGATAATTCTGATTTTTTACAAAAAAGTTATCAAACTACCGAACAGGATTTAATAGAGAACTCCCTTAATGAACCTATAGGTTCTCAGCAATTAGAACAGCTGGCCGCCGGAAAAAAAGATATTGTGATTATCAGTTCAGACCATACTCGTCCGGTACCGTCTAAGCTGATAATGCCAATAATTTTAGCAAGAATTCGCAGTATTAATCCTGATGCACGCATTACGATACTGGTGGCAACTGGCACGCACCGTGCATCAACCCAAGAAGAACTGATTGATAAATATGGACATGAAATATTTGATAAGGAAAAAATCATTGTTCATGACTCCCGTGATAATGAAAGTCTGGTGGATATCGGGGTGTTACCCTCCGGCGCCAGTTGTATCATTAATAAACTGGCTGCCGAATGCGATCTGTTGATTGCTGAAGGGTTTATCGAGCCGCACTTTTTTGCCGGTTTTTCTGGTGGCCGTAAAGCTGTATTCCCCGGTATTGCCGCTTACACCTCGGTTGTCGGTAATCATAATGGCCAGTTTATTGATTCACAAAAAGCCAGGACCGGTAATCTGAAAGGTAATCCAATCCATCTGGATATGATTCACGGCGCCAAGCTGGCAAACCTGCAGTTTATAATCAACGTAGTGCTTGATCATGACAAACGTATCATCGGCTGTTTCTCTGGCGATCCGATTATAGCCCATGAAACAGGATGTTTATTTGTAAAAAAGACCATGAGCGCGAGTAAAATTGAAAGCGATATTACGATCACCTGTAACGGTGGTTATCCACTCGATCAGAACATTTATCAGGCTGTAAAAGGCATGACCGCCGCTGAAGCGACTAACAAACAAGGCGGGGTCATTATTATGGTGGCCGGTGCGCGTGACGGTCACGGTGGGACCGGTTTTTTTAATACCTTTAAAAATACCAAAAAAGTTCAAGATATCATTGATGAAGCTATTAAAAAACCTGCTAACGAGACAGCCCCTGACCAATGGCAATCACAAATATTAGCCAGAGTAATGGTAGAACATCATGTTATTTTTGTCTCAGACTTAATTGATTCAGAGATAATCCATGATATGAAACTTGATTATTGCCCTGACCTGCAAAGTGCGATCGCCAAGTCATTTGACCTCATGGGCCAAGATGCTACTGTTTCGGTTATACCGGACGGCGTCTCCGTTATTATTGAATAAATTCACAAATAACAGATAAAATCGAATGGGGTAATATAATCCATATTATTCCATTTTGATAATAATATCACTATTATAAAATATTCATATGCAATAAACTTTAGGTGTATTATGAAAATATTAAAAGCAGTTGAAAAAGTGCCTGGTGGACTAATGGTTGTACCTATGCTGTTAGGGATGTTAACTAACACGCTCTACCCTGAAATACTCAATATTGGTCAGTTTACCACGGCGCTATTCAAAAATGGAGCCTTCCCCATCTTATCCTTGTTTATTTTCTTTGCCGGCTCACAAATAAAACTTAATGAAGCCCGTTTGCCCCTAGCAAAAGGCGTTGTTCTGTCATGTATTAAATTGGTATTTGGTGGCGCATTAGGTTTAATCGTAGCATTTTTGTATGGACATATCGGTATCCTGGGATTGACCCCCTTGGCAATCGTGGCCGCGATGAGTAATGCCAATGCGGGCGTGTATGCCGCCTTGTCTGATGCCTATGGCGATGACAGCGACCGGGGTGCCGTATCCGTTGTTTCATTAAACGAAGGTCCTTTTTTCGCCCTGATTATTTTTGGCGTCACTGGCATTTCAGTGATTCCGATATCAACTTTTATTGGTGTGTTAATTCCACTGCTGCTGGGTTTTATCTTGAGTAATTTAGATCCTGATTTAAGGGCGTTTTTCAGACCTGGACAAAAATTGGTTATTCCCTTCTTTGCATTCCCCTTGGGCGCTGCACTGAAGTTTCAAACTATCTTTTCCGCGGGCTTGTCAGGGATCCTGCTTGGCGTGCTTACCATGCTGATTACCGGGATCGCGGGCTACTTTATCATGAACTGGATATTTGGGCGCAAGGGTAAAAGAACCTTATCAGGGGCATTTATCGGGACCACCGCCGGCAATGCGGTAGCGACTCCGGCGGCATTGGCATTGATCGATCCGGCATGGCAACCCTATGAAAAAATCGCTACCGCGCAGGTTGCCGCATCCGTGGTCATAACAGCCTTATGTATGCCGATGTTGGTCGCCTACCTGGAAAAGCTCAACAAAAGAAAACAGGCAAAACAGGAAGAACAGGATATCAATATTTGACAGGTCATATAATATCCATTAGATTTTAAGAGGTTATCAAGAATATTTATTTTTTAGTCGTTGCCCTAGCATATTAGAGAGAATATTAAATGCATATTCATTTGGATTTTGTCGGGGGCATGGCCGGCGATATGTTTTGTGCTGCAATGCTTGATGCCTTTCCGGATTTATACCCATCACTACAAGCCTTCTTGAAGACTTTGCCGCTTTATGCTGATTACAATATAGCATTTGAACCCGCCACTCAAAAACAAATTACGGGTAAAAGGTTTTTAGTTATAAAAAAAGGAACTGTGGTTGATGATAACAATCATGTGCTTTTTACGCCGATAAAAACTTCCGCGAAATCACTTGCCGCCCCGGAGGGGGAGCATTCTCGCCATGAGCACTATGCCTGGCATGAAATTGAAAATAAAATCAATAAAATAACGGATAGTAAGATCAAACTGGGCGTTAGTGAGATTTATCGTTTATTAGTAACAGCAGAAAGTGAAATTCATGGTGTGGCAGTGGATAACCTTCATTTACATGAAGTGGGGGCGGATGACGCATTAATCGATATTATCGGCGCGGTCTACTTGATTGTTCATAGCCAGGCCACTTCTTGGTCATTTTCTGCCTTGCCCTGGGGTAATGGCACAATAAAATGCGCTCACGGCGAACTGCCGGTTCCTGCACCGGCCACAGTGAAGTTATTGAAAAATTTCACCTGGCATCATGATGACGAAATAGGTGAACGGGTTACCCCTACAGGGGCGGCAATCCTTACCTGGCTGATGGCTCATTGGAGCGGTAAGCTCAGCGGTAATTTGGTTAATGATGGTTATGGCTGTGGTAAAAGACAGTTTAAAAATAAGCCCAATATCATTCGTGTGTGTGTATTTGACAGTCCTATTACTGTCCAGAATGCATTAATGGATAACAAGGTTCAGGATGAGGTTTTTGTCATTCAGTTTGATATTGATGATATGACACCAGAATTTATTGCCATCGCCCAAAACACGTTAAGGAATGTCTCGGGAGTCATTGATTTATCCAGTTATGCCTTAACAGGTAAAAAGGGACGTTTGATGATCAGAAATGAAATGTTATGTAAGCCTAACCAGCTTAACGATATTTGCCAGCAGATTTTCTTGAAAACCACCACGCTTGGCGTTCGTTATTGGCTAACAACCAGAACCAAACTGGAGCGTCATCCTGTATCTGTTGAATACCGACAGCAAACGTGGCCTGTCAAAATCGCGCTCAGACCGGATCATACGCTGACGGCCAAATTGGAATCAGATTCCGTCAGTACCATGAATGGCAGCTTTAAACAGACCACTGAGTTAAAATATCAAATTGAACAGCTCGCTATCATTGATCAGCAAAAGAAAGGTATTGATTTATGAGCAATGATTTAATAAAGATCAAAATTGACCTGTTAACCGACTGGTTCAAAACGCAAGAGCAATGCACGATTGCCACCAGCGGTGGCATCGACAGTATGTTACTGGCTTATCTTGCCAGCGACACGCTTGGCTCCGATGCTCTGATCGCTCACTCCGCCTCGGCGTCGGTGCCTTCTGCAGACGCGAGTCGGGTTAACGACTATGCCCGGAAATACCGGTGGAATTTAAAAATAATTGAAAGCAACGAGATAAATAATCTCGACTATAAAAAAAATCCCGTAAATCGCTGTTATTACTGTAAAAGTTGTTTGTTTGACAAATTAACCAAGTTGGATTTTGGCCGTATCGTTACCGGAACTAATTCTGACGATTTGGGTGATTACCGTCCGGGGCTTATTGCTGCCCGTGAAAATAATGTCCTGCAACCCTATGTTGAATTACAGATCAATAAATCGATGATCCGCCAAATGGCCAGCTCTCTTCTGCTGGACGATTTGAAGGATATTCCCGCTTCGCCGTGCCTATCCAGCCGGATTGAAACAGGGATTGAAATTAAGCCAAATTATCTGCATCTGGTTGATCAGGTTGAAATTTTTGTTAAACGTGCGCTTAAAACCGATGTGGTGCGTTTTCGTATACGCCACCACCGGAATGAAATAGAACTAAGCCAGGCCGCGTCTCTCTCTCTGGATGACGAACAAAAATCTTCTTTGCTCAAAGAAGTTAAAAAAATGATTACTCCCTTATTGGCGGCTAATCCAATTGAGATTACCACTTATAGACAAGGAAGCGCCTTTATAGGTGTTAAAAATATCGAGATTTAACCCATGATAAAATCCAAAATAATTATGGATTTTGACCGTTACCGGCGCTGTGGCATAGAAGAAGCCGTAATGTGCGAATTTAAAAGTATCGGACAAATTAATGAGATTTTATTGCAGGCCGGCCAACAACAGCGTCGTTTGTTGTTGACCCGTCTAAGAGCAGAAAAGTTTAATGCCTTGATGCCGGAACTTCAGCCACAGCTCCAGTTTTATCAAGAGTGTGATTGTGCTTTGCTGGGCGCGTTGGAACTGCCGACAACCGCGGCAACGATAGCGATTGTTTCCGGCGGTTCATCTGATGCCAACGTTTGCCATGAAGCCAGGCTAACCCTTAATTATCATGGTATAAACTGCGATCTGTTTCAAGATGTGGGGGTTGCGGCGTTATGGCGCTTACAACAAATATTACCCGAGCTGCAGAATTATGATCTGCTTATTGCAGTGGCCGGCATGGAAGCAGCGCTGCCGACCGTATTGGCAGGACTGACCGATGCGCCAATCATCGCTATTCCCACTTCAGTGGGCTATGGGGTTGCCGCCGGAGGCAATGTGGCATTATTGTCCTGTCTGGCCAGCTGCGCCGGAGGCGTGATGACAATGAATATCGACAATGGCTATGGCGCCGCCTGTGCAGCAATCAAAATTTATAGAAAAATCAATAAGCATTCAACATGAGTGAGGAAAGACCATGAATAGCACTGTAGCACTGCATGCCGATCCGCTGGTTTGGGGCCACGGACCTAAGGTTTTCGAGGTTTTCCTTGAACCCACCTGTCCTTTTTCGGTGCGTGCGTTTAATAAGTTTGATGATTTGCTGGCTAAAGCGGGAGAAGATCGGATGACGCTGAAAATCCGACTTCAATCCCAGCCATGGCATATGTATTCCGGCGTTATCGTTCGTTATATCCTGGCCGCTTCCACGCTGCCGGCCGGCAAAGCCGATGCTAAGGCGGTGCTGAAGGCCGTGGCGGATCACCGGGAAGAGTTCGAATTCACCGATCATTGCGCCGGCCCCAATATGGACGCCACGCCCAATGATATTCTGGCCCGTTTGAAGCGCTACAGCGGGGTGGACGCCTATGCGCCCTTTGCCCGGCCCGAGCTGCAGGCCGAGGTCAAATGGCACTGCAAATATGCCCGCTAAAATGGGATTCACGTCTCGCCCACGTTTATGATAAACGGACTTGTGCAACCGGATATCGGCAGCGGCGACGATATCAGCGAATGGGCAAAACGGATCCTGGCGTAATGCCAACCTGACATAGAACAAGAAAGCCCGCCGCGATGTCAAACGCGGGCTATGCCAAATAGACATGCGATTTTTATCACCCATCGCACCCCCCACTGTGCTCCAACTCTCTGAATTCCCGCCAAAACCAGCTGATGGTGAGTCCGATTTTTGCGGCCGCATGGTAATGTTCCCCAACCAGATACCTGCGGGGCTGCTTCCAGCAAGCCAGAGGTTTAAATTCACATTCACATGAATACCGGAATTCATCTTCAGCTTTCTCGTCTATGCCGGTGCATATCTTTTTTTGTCCCGTTATAATCCGAATTATAGGTTTGCACCTATATAGCATTTCACCTATAATGAAAGGGAGTTCTTGTGTGGAACATGAATACCACGGACAGGTTTGACCGCTGGTTGAGCAGGTTAAACGATATCGACCGGGCCAGTGTACTCGCGGCGCTTATAGTACTGCGGGAAAAAGGTCCCATGTTGTGCAGACCCTATGCCGACACGGTCAAAGGTTCCCGCTACTGCAACATGAAAGAGTTGCGAATTCAGAGCCGGGGCGATCCGCTACGGGCATTTTTCATCTTTGATCCGCATCGTACCGGCATTTTGCTTTGCGCGGGCAGCAAGGTCGGTGATGAAAAGCGCTTTTACCATGAGATGATCCCGGTTGCAGACGGTGAATTCACGGACTATCTGAATAATGAAGAGAATGAGGAGTAATTATATGGGCAGAACGCTGGAACAGCTTCTTGCGGATGAAAAACCGGAAGTTGTGGCAAATGCGCAGGCGATGGCTACGGAAATCCTGCTGAATATTCACCTGGCCGAACTGCGTGAGAAGGTGCAGAAAACCCAGGTGGAAATGGCTCAGGCGCTAGGGTTAAAACAGCCGACCGTGGCGGGAATGGAGAAACCGGGTCGTGACCTGAAACTTTCCACCCTTAAGCGCTATGTCGAGGCTACCGGCGGTAAGCTGAACCTTGATGTTGAACTGCCGGATGGCTCTCATTACGGGTTCACCCTGTGAACCACAGACTCCTCCGGCGGCTAATGATGATGAGAAAAAACAGTGAGGTTGCGGCAGTTGGCGAATTTGGCAGCCAATCGCGGAGATACAGGCATGAGCAAGCGAGTCAGGCAATGTATAGCTTGCTTCAATCCCGACCGGTTTACTGCGGACGTGAATCGATTGTCCCGCGCCGGGGCGGGATTTCACTGATTAACGGCGGGATGACGGCGCGTAGAAGGGTTCGCGGGGCGTTTCCTGCTCCAGGTAATGACGGTAAAAGTCTTTAACATGCGGGAACACCGCTTTGCCCATTTCGCGGCGCGCTTGTTCGTCAGCGGTGCGGGGAGCTGCCAGCTTGCGTGCGATTTCCTCAAGCACGGCGGCGCGATCCACCCGGGTAAACCGTCCCCGGTGGCAGACTTCCTCGCCGGCGATAAAGACGCTTTCGATATCCTTGGCGCGTGCCCGCTGCACCAGCACATCCAGCAGGGGGATATCGTCGTCCTGGTACGGCCAGGTGATGCTTTGCCAGTCAAACAGCACTGCATCCGCCAGTTTTCCCGGCTCCAGTCGACCGATCCGGCCGGCGAACGGGGTGGTTTTTGCGCCGCCTTCCGTCGCCATGCGCAGGATTTCGCCGCAGGACGGCACTTGGTCGTCGTCCATGCCCGGCACGCGGTGCACCCGTAGCGCCAGACGCATCTCCTGCAGCATATCGCGATCTTCGTTGATGCCCGCCTCATCCAGCCCCAGTCCTACGGTCAACCCATGCCGGCGGAAAGCGTTCAGCGGGGCAACGCCGCTGCGCAGGCGTAAATTAGAGCTGCAGTTATGGCACACGCAGGTGCCGGTAGCCGCCGCCAGTTCAATATCGGCCTCGTTCAACCAGACGCCGTGCCCAAGGGTTAGCGCCGGCCCCAGCAAATCCAGCCTGTGCAGGTGCGCCAAGGCCGTGGTGCCGGTGCGCCGGCGCGCGTACTCACGCTGGTAGGCGGTTTCCACCAGATGCATATGCATCGGCACGCCGGCGTTATCCGCCTCCGCTTTGATCGCCTGTAGCGCCTCGTCGCTGCACCAGTGTAAATTGGCGGGGGCCAATTGGATTTTTGTGAGGGACTGCCCCTGGTTATCCGCCGTCAGCATGCGGAACAATTTCAGGTGTTCTTCCAGCGGCAGCCGCTGTTTTTTCAGATGCGCCGCCAGCTGAGGCTGAATTTCCGGCGGTACGCGGGCCACGAATTGCTCATCGGCCTCATAGACCAGCAAATTTTGCTCGCGCACCGCGAAGCTGTAGGAAGCGCGCATACCCATCTCGCGGTAGGCGGCAAGCACCGCGCCGGCCGCCTGGTGCAGGGTTTCCAGCGTTCCCGGACGCCAGCCGTGGATATGCTGGACCGTGGTGATGCCGGAGGCGACCATCTCAAAAGCGGAATAGAGCGTATCCAGCCGCAAATCCACCTCACGCGCGCCCATGCGGCTGGCAAACCACAGCTCCAGGGCATAATCGGGGGAACCCAGTTGCAGCGGGGTCAGGCCCACATGATGATGGCTGTTGACAAATCCCGGCAGCAGCACGTGTTGCATTGAACCGAAGCGTCGAGCCTGCGGATACGCGGCGATCAAATCATCGGCTTTACCGATGTCCCGGATGACGCCGTCTTTTTGGTAAAGCGCGCCCTGTTCAACCGCGATCGGGCGGCCGTCCTCGCCGATCCCCTGGATCAGGGTGCCTGCCAGTATCAATGATTCAGACATAGGAAATCCTGTTAGAGTAAGATTATCGCACCCAGCCGTGCGGTACGGGACCAAACAAATCGCCGCGGCGACGGTCGAAAAAGCGCATTTGCCTGCGAATCTCAACGAGTCGCCGGTAATCCAGCGTGGCATTCACCTCGCCCGGACCCTGCAAACGGGGACGGTGGGCCAACAACGCGCCGTCGGCATTGATTACGCACGACTCGCCGTAGTTATCCGTCGCCATACCCTCCAGCCACTCCTCGCCCACTTTATTGGCGCATATCACCATCAGGCCGTTTTCATTGGCATGGGTGCGCAGTTCACCTAAAAAGAACGCCGGATCATCGCCGCCGCTGCCGGCGACAGGCACGATCACCAGTTCTGCCCCCGCCTGGCGCAGTCCACGCCAGCATTCAGGCATACGGCGGTCATAACAGATCAATACCCCACAACGCCAGCCCTCGACCTCAAAGATTTGCAGCCCGTCCCCGGGGCTAAAATGCGCGGCCTCGTCATAACCCGGCGGCGGATAATCGCTCACCGGCAAATGCAGTTTCCGGGACAGGGCGCCGTTGCCCAGCCGTTGCCCCAGGCGGTCAAAACCGATAACCGCGTTGTAGTACTGGCCACTTTGGCTATCGTGTTCGTAGAGCGGCAGTAAAATGGCGCACCCCAGCCGTTGGGCCAACTGCGCGCACCAGGCGGCGCTTTCACCCTCGACCGATTCGGCCCAGCGGCGGTATTTTTCCGCGGGCGCCGCGCAAAAATAGGGCGTCAGCGCCAGTTCGGGCAGCGCCACCAGCCGCGCCCCGGCTTGCGCCGCTCGGGTAATGGACGCCTCCAGCATTCGGCGATTAAGCGCCAGATCCTCTTTGCCCGGCGGCATTTGCAGCGCGGCAACCGGCAGTGAGGGCTTCATCAGCCCGCCTCCTGTTCGGCAAAGGCGCGATCCACTTCATCGCGCAGCAAATCAATGAGATGATCGCTGAGCTGGTGGAATACCGGGCTTTTAGGATCGCGCGGACGCGGCAGATCGATGGGGATGATTTCTTTAATGCCCCCTGGACGCGCGGTAAAAACCACTACGCGATCCGCCAGCGCGACGGCTTCATCGATATGGTGAGTGACAAAAATCATAGATACGCCGGTTTGCCGCCAGATGCGGATGAGAAAATCCTGCATTTTCGATCGCGTTTGCACATCCAGGGCCGCAAAGGGTTCATCCAGCAGCAGCGCCTCAGGATTGAGCGCCAGCGCCCTGGCCATCGCCACGCGCTGGCGCATGCCGCCGGAAAGCTGATCCGGTCGTTTATCCGCGGCATCGGCCAGCCCGACGTTTTGCAGGATGGCCTGCGCCCGTTTCAGCCGTTGCTCTTTGGACATACCCTGCATCTTCAGGCCGAAGGCGACGTTTTCCGCCACCGTGAGCCAGGGATAGAGCGAGGCTTCCTGAAAGACAAATCCGCGATCGGTGCCCGGCTGGGATACCTCGGCGCCGCCGCAGCGAATCCACCCTTCGCTCACCGATTCCAGCCCGGCAATCATATGCAGCAGGGTGCTTTTTCCGCAGCCGCTGGGGCCGAGCAGCACGACAAATTCCCCTCGCGCCACCTGTAAATCGACATTTTTCAGCGCAATGACCGCGGCGCCATCTGCGTCGGTCCAAACCTTGCCCACGCTGGTGCAATCAATCAGCGGCGGCTGTGGGGTGATGCTCTGCGTCATTTCTGGCCTCCGGCGCGGTTTTCAGGCACCCAGTAAAGGAGTTTTTTCTGCACATAGCGCAACAGCTGATCGAAAACAAATCCGGTGACGCCGATAATGGTCATGGTGAAAAACGACAGGCTTGAATTGAACGTGTTGCGCGCCTGCATGACGATTTGCCCAAGCCCGCTGCCGACGCCGGTCGCTTCCGCCACCAGCACAATCATCCAGGCGCCGAAAAGGTTCATGCGCAACACGAAGAATAACGCCGGCAGGATGGCGGGGATAATGACGTAACGGAAGGTTTGCGCCCGGGTAGCCCCCATGACCGCCGCGACGTTGAGATGGGTTTTGCTCACCCCCTCAATCTGGCTGATGGTGGATACCGTCATCACGAAAAACAGCGAAATAAATACCATGAATATCGCCGGCGGGTTGCCTATGCCGAAGATAAAGATGGCCACCGGCAGCCAGGCGATGGGAGAGATGGGCGCCAGCAGGGTGATGGTCGGCAGCACCAGCTTGCCGAACAGACGGAAATAGCAAATCGCCAGGCCGCACGCCAGGCTCAGGATAAAACCCAGGGCCAGGCCGGCCATCACGCGTCCCACCGTGGCGAGGATGGTTTTTCCCAACGACAATAGCGCGGTATCGTTGGTGACCTGGCCGATAACGTCGGTGGGGATAAAGTACTGTGCCTGCTGGGCAAAATTCGCCAGGAAGATATGCGGCGGCGGCAACAACAGCGGATTCAGCGCTCCAACAGCCCAAAGCGCTTCCCAGATCCCGGCAAACAGGGCGACGGAAGCCACGCCCCAGCCCAGACGCGAGCAAAAGGCCGTCCAGCCGCGGCGACGGGCTCTTTTCAGCGGAGGATTGATGGCCACCGGCGAAACGCCGGTGGCCTTAACCGGCTTTTGCAGGGTATTCACATTCATGCGCTTTTCAGCCCCAGCGAACGATACAGGTCGGGATTTTCCTTGATCACCTCATTGAGCAATGACCAGTCGAAGATATCCGCTCCCGGCACCTTCTGGATGTAACGCAGCTCTTTCAGGTTATTGGCGCGTTGCAGGATAAAATTCTGGTTCTGCCGCTGGTCAATCATCGCCGGCTGTTTGGCCGCGGCATCAAGGGTGGCCTCATAGCTGGTCTTGAAGTATTTGCCCACCGTATCCTTGACCGCCGAGGCCCGATCGGTTTCCTCCTGATGCTGGCCAATCATCATGCCCTTGATCAAAGCCTTCACCGCCTCGCGATTCTCGGCCAGGACCGAGGCGCGCACCGCCAGCACGCAATCGCTATAGTTTTTTCCATAAATGTCCACGCCGTCGGAAAGCCGGACGGCCCCCGGACGCGCCTGCAATGCCTGGGTCGCGTAGGGCTCGATATGGCACATGGCGTCGATATTGCCATTGATAAACGCCTGGGCCAGCTCCGGCGAAGTGCCGAAGTAGCGGACCTTGACGTCGGCAAAATTCATGCCCGCTTTCTTGAGATAATCATAAGGCAGCATTTCCAGCGTATCCGCCTGGAAGGTTCCCAGCGTTTTGCCGCGCAGCTTTTCGGCGGAATCAATGCCCTGCTGGGTAACAATCACGCAGCCTTGCACTCCGGAACCGGCGACGATCTTGATCGGCGCCCCCTGGGCGTAAAGCGTGATAAAGTTGGTGTAAGGCACTACGGTCACGTCCACCAGCCCGGCGCCGAACAACGCGGCAATATCGGCGTTGGTAGGGGTAGTGACAAAGTCCAGCGCGACGTTCTTCGCCAACCCGCGCTCTTTTACCAGGAAGAACGGACAGTTGCATAACCCCGTTCCATGAGTTGCCTTGAAGGTGGTGATATCGGCCGCCAGGGCGGGGCTACTGATAAGGTATTTGCTTAATGCCAGGCCGCCGGCCGCCAGCGCGCTGTGTTTGAGAAAATGGCGGCGATTGATATCAAAGCCGTTAAGCCGCGGTAAAACCGGTTTTGTTGACATAACCTTTGTCTCCTGGTGTTGATAAAACAGCGAACGCCCCCGGCCTGGTAAGACTTGATGGCCGACGGGTGGCTTCGCGGCCTGGTGTTCGTCGTAGCCGCGTGCTATAGCGGGTATTCTGTAGCCGTTTGCGCCAGCATGGCGGATAAGCGGCTGAAATCGAGCACCGAACAGGGGTCATCCGGCGGCGTCAGCCTGCCCATCGCGACAAGTGCCTGAAACCGGTTGATGATGACGCCGCCAAGCGGGCGTATATCGATTTGTGGCGGTTGCCGCGCCAGGCCCTTCATCAGCACCGCCAGCGGAACGCCGGGGTAAAAACCAGCCACGCTTGACAGCGTGCCCCGGGGGTCTGCCTTTATGGCGTTTTCCGCCTCTAGCAGGGCCTTGATCACCGCGTCCACCACATCCGGGTGCTGCTGTAAAAAACGTTGGCGCGTGACCAATACGGTATCGGGATAATCGGCTCCCCAGACGTCGGCGGCGTCGCACATTTTTTTAAACCCCAGCTCTTCGAGCTGGCTAATCATCGGCTCGATAAAGGTGCAGGCATCTATTTCACGCCGCCGCATGGCGGTTATAGCCTGAGGCAGGGTGTCAAAATAACGGATATCGCAGTGCTCCCGGGCGCCCTGATAACGGTCGATGGCCTCATACAGCAGCACTTCCATCGGATCCTCGAAAAAGGTGCCGAAGCGCAGGGCGGCGGGAGCCGTAGCCACGCTGTCGGGATGGATCATTACCGCCATGCCGCCAACGCCGCTGCCCGCGATAATCCTCAGTGGGTCCGCCGCGCCGTAATCGCTGAGGGGTTGGGTGAATCCCGTGGTGCCAATCTGCGCCGCGCCGCTTCTGAGCAAGGCAATGGTTGACGACGTGCCGCTGAGCTTCGGCACCGTCACGGTTAATCCCCGATCGCGAAAAAACCCCCATGCTTGCGCAACGAATAAGGGCAGATTGGAAAGGGCTTCACCGTGAGCCAGCAGCAATTCAGTCATGTCAGTGTTCCACAGAATGCAAAAATATTGTCAACAATCGTCTGCGGCAGCATGGCGTCAAAATGGTTGTTGCAGAGGATATCGGATAGTTTTGACAATAAGATCATGTAAAATTGAAGTCAATAATTATTTAAATTGTTCATCAGTTTTATTTTTGTGATATGCATTACTTATGTATAGCGTTTGACCGCCGAAAGTGAAGGAAAATAAGTAATGAAAAAAAAAGCGCCTAAGGCGCTCTTTTTACACAATAAAACCTGCGGATTAATGAAGGCGGTAAATCAAGGAAGAGGCGCCAGGTATAAGAAATTCAGTTTCCCGTGCCGAGCAGGATCTCTTCCAGATCCTCTTCCTCTTCTTCCGGTTCTTCCAGATGAAGGGAATTTTCGATCCCCAGCAGATGATCCAGCATCAGTTTTTGCGCCCGCAGACTGTCCCGTGCCTCCACCGCATCCAACAGCAGTTCATGCTCATTGTGCTGGCAGGTGACATCCGTCGGCGTGTCATACAGCAGAATAGTCAGGCAGGTCAGTAGCTGCAGCCCGCGCACGGTTCTTTCGAGAAAACGGTTGCCTGACAGGGAGGCCAGCAAGACATGAAACTCCCCGGACAACCGCACAATCCGGCGGCGATCGCTGGAACGTCGGGCGTCTTCTTCTTGTTTGACATGCTGCCGCAGCAGCTTGATTTCCTGCGTGGTCACCCGCTTGCAGATATTTTCCAGCAGGGGAACCTCGACATAACGCCGGGCCTGGAAGAATTCTTTTGCTTCCGCGATGGTCGGGCTGGCGATAAACGCGCCCCGGTTAGGCAAGATCTCCACCACGCGCTCGAAGGCCATTTGCTGCAGGGCCTCCCGGACCACGGTGCGTGATACCTTGAAAATAGCCGCCAGCTTTTCTTCCGTAAGCTTGGTACCGGGCTTAAGGCGGTGTTCAGAGATGGCATTCATCAATATTTCATACACCGCGCCGCGATCCTTGGTGTACAGCGTAGCCGCGGCCTGTACATTTTCATCTGTTGGGCGTTTCGCTCTGGCCATGATTAAATGACTCAGCCTCCTGATGTATAGCGGAAATGAAAATCTAATTTGATCCGAAACAATCATGGCATCAATATGTATATGATCACAAGGAAAATTGCTAACTATTAAAATAAATCATGTCTATCATAGCCGTTTTACCTTAAGCAATCGTCCCGGGTAAATCAGGCACTTCAATCGGGTGTTCTATCGCGGTTTCCAACGGACTGAAGCGCAGCCGCATGTCCGGGATCCAGCCGGTAACCTGAAAGGCGTCACGCCGAACACCTGTGGGTAATAAGCCTCACAGGGGCGGAAAAAAAACGCGGCTCTGTTAGCGCGGCACACCCATTCCCTTTTAATAGGCTATGATTATTTTTCATATGCTGGTTGAGACCGAGCCAATCGGACATCCTATTTGGATTAAAAGAGGCCATTGAATGGAGTCCAAATCTTTTTTTAAAAGTTGGGGCGCCGAATATGTGGCCGCCGGCGCAGTTCGCTTTCGCCTCTGGGCAAGCGGGCAGGACAGGGCGACGCTCAGGCTTTCCGGCCGAGACACAGAAATGAGTTCCCGCGGCGACGGCTGGTTTGAACTGCTGGCAACCGGCGTTGCTCCGCGCGCTGAATATAACTTTGTCCTGGCCGACGGCACGGTGGTGCCGGACCCCGCCTCCCGCGCCCAGAAGGGAGATGTCAACGGTCCTTCCCTGGTCATTGACCCGACCCGTTACCACTGGCGGAATACTGAATGGCACGGCCGTCCGTGGGAAGAAACGGTTGTCTATGAGATGCATATCGGCACGTTCACGCCGGAGGGCACGTTTCAGGCCGCGATCGGGAAGCTGCCTTATCTCGCCGAACTCGGCATCACCATGATCGAGCTCCTGCCCCTCTCGCAGTTCGGCGGCAGCCGTGGCTGGGGCTATGACGGCGTGCTTCTGTACGCGCCGCATTCCGCCTATGGCGCGCCGGAAGATGTCAAAGACTTCGTCGATGCCGCCCACGGCCATGGTCTCTCGGTGGTGCTCGATATCGTACTCAACCATTTCGGTCCGGAGGGCAATTACCTGCCCTTTCTGGCGCCGGATTTCTTCCATAAGGAGCGCATGACGCCCTGGGGTGCGGGCATTGCCTATGACGTCGATGCGGTCCGCCGTTATATCGTGGAGGCGCCGCTTTACTGGCTGGAGGAATTTAACCTCGACGGCCTTCGCTTCGATGCCATTGACCAAATCGAGGATATTTCCCCCAAGCATGTGCTGATGGAAATCGCCGAGCGCATCCGCGCCGAGATAACCAATCGACCGATCCATCTGACCACCGAGGACAGCCGCAACGTCATCTTCCTGCATCCGCGCGGGGAAGACGGTTCCGTGCCGCTCTTCAACGGCGAATGGAACGACGATTTTCACAATGCCGTCCATGTCTTCGCCACCGGCGAAACGCATGCCTATTACAACGATTTTGCCAGGGAGCCGGAAAGGCTGGTTGCCCGGGTTCTGGCGGAAGGTTTCGCCTATCAGGGTGAGGTCTCGCCGCAGACGGGCCAAAAGCGCGGTGTCAAGAGCACCGGGCAGCCGCCGGTGGCTTTTGTCGATTTTATCCAGAACCACGACCAGGTGGGGAACCGCGCCCAGGGTGAAAGGCTGATCGAATTGGCCGGCGCCGACCGCACCAAAGTCCTGCTCGCCGCGCTGCTTTTTTCACCGCATATCCCGCTTCTTTTCATGGGCGAGGAATATGGCGAGACTCGTCCCTTCCTGTTTTTCACCGATTTCCATGGCGCCCTCGCCAGGGCAGTGCGCGAGGGCCGGGGGAAGGAATTCGAAGGCCATGCCGGCCATGAGGGCGAAAGCGTGCCCGATCCGAACGCAAAGAAAACCTTCGAGATGTCGAAGCTTGACTGGAAGAAGCCGGACAGCAAGGTTGGCAGCGATTGGCTGGCGCTGACCAGGGAACTGTTGGCGCTGCGCCTGAAACATGTCGTGCCGCTGCTTGCCACGGCCGGCGGGAATGCCGGCAGGGTGGTGGAAATAGCGGAAGGATTCCTCGCCGTTACCTGGACTTTTCCGAAAGGCACGTTGTCGATGGCGCTCAATATCGGCGAGACATCCCGGACGCTTCCCGGCCAGCCTGGCGAGACTATCTTTGCGTGGCCGAAAGCGGCAAATGACCTGCCGCGGAACGCCATCATTATCCGCCTTGCTTCGGGAGACGCAAAGTGAAGATCCCAACCGCGACCTACCGTATTCAGTTCCGCAACGGCATGACCTTCGACCGCGCCGCGGGACTCGTACCTTATTTGAAGCGGCTCGGCATCAGCCATCTTTATGCCTCGCCGATTTTCACCGCCACCTCAGGCTCGACCCACGGCTACGACGTGACCGATGCCAACGAGATAGAGCCTTCCATCGGCGGCTGCGAAGGTTTCGACCGCATGGTGAAGGCATTGCAGGGCGCGGGTCTGGGTCTTATCCTCGACATCGTGCCGAACCACATGGCCGCCTCGCTGGAAAATCCGTGGTGGCGCGACGTCATCGAGAAGGGCGAACACAGCCGCTACGCCCGGCATTTCGACATCAACTGGTCTGAGCGCCTGACCTTGCCCTTCCTCGGGGATACCTTCGAGGCCGAGCTGGAAAATGGCGAGATAGCCGTCAAGCCCGACCCGAAAACCGGCAGGCCGGCTTTCGCCTATTACGACACCTTTTACCCTCTTGCCGCCGAAACCTGGCAAGGCCGTGAGGCCGAGGTCCTGAATCTCACCGATAAGGCGCAAATCGCCGGACTGCACGAAAGGCAACCCTATCGGCTAATGTCCTGGCGGGATGCGCCCCATAACCTTTCCTACCGCCGTTTTTTCGAGATAACCGGCCTCGCCGGCGTCAGGGTCGAGGACAAGGCCGTCTTTGACGATACGCACAGGCTTATCCTCGAACTCGTTCATTCCGGGGTGGCCGACGGGCTGCGGGTGGATCATGTGGACGGGCTGGCCGACCCGAAAGCCTATCTTGAGCGTCTGCGTCAGGAGGCCGGGCCGGACTGCTATATCACGGTGGAAAAGATCCTTGGCGAGGGTGAGCATCTTCCGGCGGACTGGCTGATTTCCGGCACAACCGGTTACGAATTCATGGCGTCGCTGTCCGATGTGCTGGTGGATGAAGAAAAAATCGGCGCCCTGCGCAAGGCCTACGAGGATGTCGTGGGCAAGCCGGTAAACATGGCATCTGAACTGCGGGCGGCCAAATTTCTGATGGCGGGCAAAAATTTTGAGGGTGAATTCACCCGGCTGCTGATGCTCGTGATGTCCATCGCCAGGACGGATGCCGTGCGGCTTGACGAGAAAGCCGCCAGGTCGGCCCTGCGCGAGCTGCTGATTGCCTTCCCGGTCTACCGCACCTATGGCACGGCGGAAGGTCTGCCGCCGGCGGATTATGATCTGCTGCAAAAGGTGGCGGCAAAGGTGAGAAAAGGCGCGAACGCCCCCGATCCCGCGGCGCTGGATTTTATCATCCGCATTCTCGCCGGCGAAATCTCCCCCGCCGCGTCCGGTGAGGCCGCTGATTTCCGTACCCGATTCCAGCAGCTGACCGGGCCGCTGATGGCCAAATCGGTGGAGGACACGCTGTTCTTTCGCCAGCACATGGCGCTGGCCCTGAACGAAGTGGGGGCCGAACCGGTGCCCCGCGTCTTTCCCCTCGAACGTTTCCACCGGGAGATGAAGATACGGCTCGAACGGCAGCCGGATGCGCTTTCAGGCACCTCGACCCATGATACCAAACGGGGCGAGGATGCCCGCGCGCGGCTTTATACCCTTACCGAGGCGCCGGACCTCTGGGCGGCGTGCGTCGCCCGCTGGCGCCGGATGAATCAATCCAAGGCCATCGCCCTCGATGATGGCCTCGCGCCGGAGCCGGCCGTCCAATGGATGCTCTACCAGGCGCTGGCCGGCGTCTGGCCGACGACGTTCCGCCCGGAAGACGAGGCGGACCTGAAGGTCCTTGAAGAGCGGTTTGTCGCCTATGTGGAAAAAGCGCTGCGGGAAGCGAAGCTGCGCACTGACTGGGCCGATAATAACGACAGCTACGAAAAGGCCGTGCTTGACTATGCCCGCCACCTGCTCTCGGCGGCCAACCAGACCTTTCTGCGGGATTTTTCCCTTGGGCTGCAGCCTTTCATACGCGCCGGCCTGGTCAACAGCCTCACCCAGACCATCGTCAAGCTGACGGCGCCGGGCGTGCCGGATATCTACCAGGGCAGCGAGGCGCTGGATTTCAGCCTCGCCGATCCCGACAACCGGCGTGAACCGGATTTCGCCGCCCTCGAACGTTTGCTGGCCGAAGATGAAAGCACGGTTTCCCCCACGGAAGAGGGCTGGCTGAGCGGCCGGCTTAAACAGCATATCATCGCCAGGCTCCTGCGTTTCCGCCAACGTAAGCCGCTGCTGTTTCGCATAGGCGACTACCTGCCGCTGGCCGCCGCCGGCAAGCGGGCATCGAGCGTCTTGGCGTTTGCACGGGCGGAAAGGGACGATACCCTTCTGGTCATCGCCCCTTGTCTGGTGTTCGGCTCCCTTCATGGCAGTCTTGCCCAGCCGCAGACGACATGCTGGGCAGAGACGGAAATTCCTTTACCCGAGCGGCTGGCTAACCGCCGCTATCGCGACATCTTCAGCGGAGAAGAGGTATTCTTGACCGACCGGATCGACTTGTCCACCGTGGACGGCGGTTCGCCACTGATACTCCTGGGCGCATGATGCTAATCAAAATAAGCGTTACAAGCGACTGAACTGCGTAAAATCGGACGGCTATGCGTGGCAACGTCAGGCGCCCTGTGGATCTTCGATCGGGTTTTTGACGATAAAGAAATAGGATAGCGCCCCGACAAACGTGACGCAGGAACAGATCACCAGCGCCATGTTAAAGGAATGGGTGGTATCAACCACCCAGCCGGTGACTATCGGCGCGAATGACGCGAAAATGAAACTGCCGAAATTCTGTATGCTGCTGACCGAGGCGACCATGCGCGACGGCGCCATGACCTGTACCAGTCCCCAGGCCGAGGTGCCGGCAAAATGGATAAAAAACAGCGCCATACTGATAAAGGCTACCGCCATCGCGGTTGAGGTGGACTGCACCACCAGCAGCGTACAGGCAGCGGAACATACCAAGCCCAGGCAAATCATCACTTTGCGCGTTTTCCCCAAGGGATAGCCTTTTTTAGCCAACCGGTCGACAACCGTACCATTCACCAGCATACCCACGGAGCCGAACAGGAAAGGGATGGCCGCCACCCAACCGGTGTTGCCCAGGCTAAGCCCGCGTTCAGCCTGCAAATAACCCGGCAGCCACGACAGATACAGCCATTGGGTATAGTTTACGCCGCTAAAGCCCAAAATCATGCCCCATACCGTACGGCGCTTGAACAGCGAACCCCATTCGGCGAATGATAAACTTTTGTTCAACGACGTTTTGCTGTCGGCATCAAGGTACGCCTGTTCCTCGGTGGTTAAGGGAAAGCGTTCCCGATTGCGATACCATGCGTACCAGCATAAGGCAATAACGATACCCAGGACGCCGATGATCAAGAACATCATGCGCCAGCCGAACGTCAGCATTAATACCACCAGGATCGGTGGCGCAAATGCCTGTCCAAGGGTAGTGGATGAATTAAAAATGCCCACCGGCATACCGCGCTCTTTGGCTTGAAACCAATCGTTGATCACTTTAACGCCGCTGGGCATAAACGGCGCTTCCCCGATACCCAGCCCGATGCGATAAAAAATAAAATGACTGAAACTGCTGACAGATCCCGTCAGGGCCTGCATGGCGGACCAGAATAGCAAGCCACCCCCCAAAACGATTCGTGGCCCGAAGCGGTCAAGCAATATCCCGCTGGGTAATTGAGCAATACCATAAGAGAGTGAAAATGCCGACAGCAGTACGCCGAACTCAGTGGCGGAGAGGCCCAGGTCGGAACGGATTGCCTGATTTGCGATAGACAAAGAGCCACGATCGAGAAAATTAATAATCCCGGCGATAAACAATAACAGTAAAGAAACGGTTTGGATTCTTTTGATTCTGTCGGTTTTCTGCAGCGATTGCGGTTGATCAATTGTCGTTATCTGCATGGAAGGGCGCCTCGACACTTGTTTGGAGTTATCAGTTAATTATGGAGTTACCGAGAAGTAAAGTCGACGCCTTTACGGGCGTCAAGAAATCGGCATCTTTCAGCATAGGATTAAAATGCTCTATCATGAGCTTATATTCATAAAAGGCGATTGTTTGAATGCTCACCGAGGAAACACCACTATGCGAGATCTGCCGCCTACCGCCACACTGCGCGCCTTTGAAGTTGCGACACGGCACGCAACATTCACCTCCGCTTCAGAGGAATTGCATATCACCCAAAGCGCGGTAAGTCATCAGTTGAAGAATCTCGAGGAGATCTGGGGATTGCCGTTATTTCAGCGAGGTAAGTCATTAAGGCTGACGCCTGCGGGAGCGGCGCTCGCGCCCATCGTGCGTGAATTCTTCATGAATCTGGAGGCAACGCTCTCTGATCTGAGAGAGCAAAAGGGCAGGGTCCGGCTCAGAGTCAGCACGACTTACTCCTTCGCGCTTAAATGGCTGCTGCCAAGATTGCCGGATCTGTCCCGGCGGCATCCGGAAATTTTGGTTACGCTGGAAACCACTGACAAAGCCATCAATTTTTCCAGCGCGGAGTCGGACGTTGCGATCCGTTTTGGCCATGGGAATTATCCGGCCCTGCACTCGGAATTCATGTTCAGGGAACAAATTTTTCCAGTGGCCAGCCCCGAACTCCTGAACCGCTTCGGCGCGCCCCACGAACCTGCCGAATTATTGCGTTACCCGCTGCTTACCCGAGACGGGGCGGATCTGGTGCCGAAATGGGAGCTTTGGTTTAAACAGGTAGGCGTAGGCATTTCCGCGCTCAAGGAAAGCGTCAGATTCGCTGATACCAACATGACCATCGAGGCGGCGTTGTTGGGCCAGGGAATAGCGTTGGCCCGAAGCGGACATGTCGAAACCGAGATAAGCGATGGCAGCCTGGTCAGGCTGTTTGACGTGCCGTTTCCTTCTCCGGTCGCCTACTATTTTGTCTGCCCGAAAGGAATTGAATCCCAGCCCCATATCCTCAGCTTTCGCAACTGGCTCCTGACGGAATCAAGCAAGGCCCGGCAAGGCTACCGATAATGCATGAGGATTTACTCATGCTGAAATGAGGAGACTTCGCTTTAATAACGGCATCGGGCTGCTTAATATGGCGTATGCCTTTTGACATCATTTTACTGACACTTTTCGCTGCTCTCTTGCATGCAACCTGGAATGCGCTCCTGCGCGGCGGAGCCGACAGACTTTGGTCGATGACGGTCATGTGTCTGGCGGTAGCCATCGCCAGCGCCGCAATAGCCTTGTTTCTGTCGCCTCCGGCCAAAGCCAGCTGGATGTATGCGATACTGTCGGCGGCGCTGCATGTGGGCTATAACCTGTTTCTTGTCAGGAGCTATCAGACCGCGGACCTCGGGCAAGCCTATCCGATTGCGCGCGGTTCC
>NZ_JAAVUT010000012.1 GCF_018449575.1 Sodalis sp. dw_96
AGTGTTTTTGGATGCGATTTCGGAGAGTGGCGCCAGTACCTGTGCTTGTAACAGGGATATCACTCTTGATGAGCTGTGCGCCATTGCGCCTGACGCTAATAAAGGCATACTCGAAAATTATATTCAAGCCTTCAACAACGGATTTAAACAATATGGAATGAACTCTTGTAGGGAAAAAGCACATTTTCTGGCGCAGGTTTGTCATGAAAGTGGCGGATTAAGGCTCACTAAAGAGACTCATGGTGAGAAAAAAAGTTATGCGCCATGGTATGGGCGGGGGTTAATTCAATTAACTTTTCAAAGTGCCTATCAGGCATATGGTATTTCAGTCGGTGAGGATTTTATCTCTAATAGTGCTTGTAGGGATAAATTACTTTCGTCTCCCCACTGTGTTACATCTGCCTTTTGGTTTTATATAAAATATGATAACAAGAAAATAAACAAATACGCACAAACTGATGATTTCAATATGGTAACGGCGCGTATTAATGGAGGGTTTAATGGATACAAAGATAGAGCCAATTATTTTAACAAAGCTGTTGAGGTACTTCGGGCCCAACATATGAATATTTTAATGGTTGACGGAAAATTCCAGTTTGAGAGCAGTGCGATTTATAATAATCGAGTCTATGCGTACAGCTGGGGGGCATATCACGACCCTAATAGAAAGGAAGCAGTAGGTACAACGAAGGATAAAAGCGAAGCTCTTAACGCTTATCAGCGTGCGTTGTATCTATATGAAAATTCGGGAGATGTTGAAAAAATTTCTAATATAAATAATAGGATATCATTACTAAGTAAAATATAGGCTAATGTTCGTTTTTCCAAATTTCAAATTTATTGTTATCTTCACCGAATGAACAATAGATCTCTTTTATGGGTATTTTTTTATTCGAAAATGTAAATAACTTGCTACTCGGCTCGGCCTGATTTGCTGTGGTTTTAAATGAGCCGAGATTATATTCGACCTCTTTAACATGGAATGATATGACATTATATTCAGGAATTTTTTTTATACTCTTTAAATATCTTTCTTTTATTTGCTTTATATCTTCATCGGAAAAAAATATTAAGCTGTTTATTTTAAGTTCCAGTTTGTTTCCAAATTCTTGCGCTGATATAGAGTCTCCTTCATCCGTTGTACAAAAAAATAAAATATTTTCATTTGCAAAACAATTTGTAGTTATGATCATTAACATACCTAGAATACTTTTTTTCATACAAATGCCTCATCATTCTGATAAAAATCATTGTATCTCGATTTTTCAATTTTTATTGAGTTACTACCTTCGATGTTCGTGCCAGCCTTTTCCATGTTCCATCCCCCACGAATCAATGGGCAGCGCCCCGGTTGTTTCCACTGGCCCCGCTTATCTCTAAATGCGATATGACTATCTCGGTGTAAAGCGCTTAGAAATGTAGAGAACTGCTCCATGTTCATACGCCATATTCCTTCCTGCGCATTTGAGATCTGTAATTTTCCTAATAGACTACCGTCAATAATCAGCTCGGGAATTCCGCGGGGATCGTAGCTATCATCATCCGAAAAGTCCGCGAAGATGATCTGATTTTTTACGCTTGTAGCCGCACTCGCCTCCCTGGGATTGTTTAATGATATAATTATGTCACTTGATACAAAAATCTCTTGTCCTTTTTGTATCGTTTAATCAAGTCTAGCCTCAGTCTGCACCCTAGTTCAAGGTTTATCCTGGATAATTTTATATATCCTTATTCTATTGTTTTCTTTTATATATTTAAATAGTTAACAAAAAATAGAGCAATCCTGACTAGGGTAAATACCCTTTCAAGTTATGCTTTATGTGCATTATAACTAATCTTGATCATGTACTATTTGTTTAAATTAATGATATTAATTACCTGCTATTCTCGGGCTTTGCCATCGATGCGGTGACGGCGATGCAGATTTACAGCGCGATCTTATCGGTTTGAGCCTGGCGAATGCTACCTTTCATCGGTTTTGTCCGATTGTTTATGCCCCCTGGCTGCACCGCAGCATTCCAGAAACGCCAGATTGGCAAACGCCAAAAACGAGCGGTCAAAACGAACCATAGATGACATCTTTATCAGGCAGTGATCACCGCCTCTCGCGGAGGCGCTGCCGTCTGATGGTGCGCAAGAAGCTTTCCGTTATGGCTGAGGAAAGACTTAAGCTCCTGATCCGCGGTAGCGGATTTGTCGCTATTATGAAGATTTTTCTGACAAAAACGTAACCTTCTTATTTTGTTACTATAGTGATAATTCCCATTAGAAACTAAAATAAGAATGTAACTAATTTTAAGTTAGGGCTTAAGTTAAAATAAGAATGTAACTAATTTTAACTTCGTTAAGGAGATCCTATGCAACGCGGGCTAACCGGTCATTATGTTCCCAGCATAGCGGGCAGCGTCAGCTGTCAGGCATTTATTCCCCACGCGCTGCCGCCCTCGCCGGCGCTGCAAATCGATAGCAAATTGCAAAAAAGGGTCAATGATGCCAACCGTGCATTGGGCCGCCTGGACGCTATCGGCATGTTGCTGCCTGATACTAAGCTTTTTCTCTATAGTTATGTGCGCAAAGAGGCCGTTATGTCCTCGCAAATAGAAGGGACACAATCTTCCTTAAACGACTTGATGCTGTTTGAGATGGAAGGCTCTCCTGGCGTACCCATGGATGATGTGCAGGAGGTGTCATGTTATGTAAATGCACTTTATCTTGGCGTCCAGCGTATCAATGAAGGATATCCGATTACATTTCGATTGCTCACAGAAATGCATCAGGCTCTAATGACGTCTGGCCGAGGCCTCAGCCGCGGACCCGGTGAATTCAGGCAAAATCAAGTTTGGATTGGCGGCCATAGGGCCGATGAGGCCGCTTTTGTTCCTCCACCCGGCCACGCTTTGGGCGAATGTTGGAGCGAGTTGGAAAAATTTATCAATGATCAACCCGAGGCAACCGATCCTTTGATCAAAGCCGCTTTAGTCCATGCTCAATTTGAAACCATACATCCCTTTATGGATGGTAATGGCCGTTTGGGTCGTTTGCTGATACCGCTAATCCTGGTGGAAGCTAAGGTTTTGCAGCAGCCGTTGCTCTATTTATCCGTTTTTTTTAAAAAGCACCGCCATATCTATTATGAGCGTTTGCAGCAGACAAGAATAACCGGAGATTGGGAAGAATGGTTGTTGTTTTTTGTCGATGCTGTTGCCGCTACAGCGGCTCAGGCTATTGAAATGACCAAAGAACTTAACCTGCTGCATATTGAGCATAAGGCATTATTATCCGGTCTCGGCCGTTTGTCGGGGTCAGCTAATCTGATTTTGGATGCTTTCTTCGAGTACCCCATTGCCAGCATCAGTAAGCTGGTTGAGCGAACCGGATTGACCGCCGCCACCGCAGGTAAGGTGTTAACCGTTTTGGAAAAGGACCAGCATTTAATCGCCGAGATTACGGGCCATAAACGGCATCGTGTCTATGCATATCTTAAATATCTTGAGGTTTTGAATAAAGATTGATTTCATTGAAAGGAAAGGTTTACATAATAATTCAATGCTAATTTAATGAATTATCAGTTTACATAATAAATACTTATCCAACAAAACCATTTGTGTTTGTGTCGTCTTGGTGCCGGTCTTCGCAGCGATGAAAAATGCGACGGCGCTCGATAAAAAGTCCTCACCTATATGATAAATAATTTAATTGGTACAATAAATCTGCATAAGCTGTCACACCATAAGTCATACATTTGAACTACCATAGGCGATGTCGCGCCGGCCTGCTGAAGCGGTGTTCAGAGTCATTCTATAAAATCATTATTTATCAATTAAATATAACTTAGCATGTGAGGGAAATCAGATGACTGGTATCGTAAATTGGGGCGTGCTCGGTTATGCCCGTATCGCAAGACTTTCCGTTATCCCGGCCATCGGAAGAGCGGCTAACGCCCGTCTGTTAGGGGTAGCCTCGCGCAACGCAAGTGAATTGCCTGCCAAAGAATGGGAACGGACCTATGACAGTTATGATGCCCTTTTGGCCGATAAAGACATTCAGGCGGTATATATCCCATTACCCAATTCACTGCATAAACAATGGGTGATCAAGGCGCTGAAAGCCGGCAAGCATGTGCTGTGTGAAAAACCCTTGGGGTTAACCGCTGCCGAAGCGCAAGAGATGCAGCAGGTGGCCGAAGCGCACCAGAGGATTTTGATGGAAGCGTTTATGTATCGCTACACCGATCGCATGCAGGTGGTGAAAGAGATATTGGATAGCGGCGTTCTGGGTGAACTTCGCCATATCAATGCTTCTTTCCGCTTCTTGCTGGACCGGCCCAACACCATTAAAGCCAACCCTGAGCTGGGCGGCGGCGCACTGTATGATGTCGGTTGTTATCCGGTCAATTTTGTCGGCATGGTCACCGGACGCCTGCCGCTGCGTTGCAAAGCAATAATGGAAACAGAGCAGGGCGTGGATAACAACCTATCGGCCCTCCTGCAATACGATGATGGATTGATTGCCAATATTCATTGTGGGTTTAACGCTTTTTCACGTATTTATGCGGAAATCATCGGCACCAAGGGAATGCTGCGGATCGATAATACCTTTTTGGATGATGCTGGCGAAGTCTATTTACACCAGGCGGAAGGCGTGCGCGCCATTCCGGTGGCGGAGTCGGACCGTTATAAGGCGGAAATCACCCATTTTTCCGATGCCGTGCTTGATCCCTCCGCGCCTCTGTTATCCCTGGACGAGAGCATCATGAATTTGAAAGTCCTGGATATGATCAGAAAAGATATGCAGCACTGATAAAATAGTGAGTCATATGAGCATGAGGCTGATATGACTCTATAAAAAGCCGTCATGATTATTTTTCCATGTGCGGCTTGTCTGCATTGTATTGCTATCTCGTCGCCAGACGATCTCGCTGGGCTGTTGTCTCGTCATCGCGGCCGCTGCGCAAAATAGCGATAGACCCGTCATACTTCAATTCTGTTTTTTAATTTCAATTTTTTTATGAAAAAAACTAAGAGAAAATAATGAGACATTGATCGCATTTAAATAATAGAAACGCAGAAGTTCGTCCGCAGATATTTATTTACAGAAATGAAACTTAAGTTGAAATTTATTTACTTCTTTACTTGAAAGGCAACATCGGAGTAACGTCAAAATAATCTTGCGGGCGAAGAAAAGGATGTGTCATGAAACTTGGTTTTATTGGTTTGGGTAAAATGGGCGGGGCCATGGTTCGGCGTTTAAACAACGCCGGTCATGAGGTGGTGGCGGTGGATATGAATCCTACCGCGTTGGAAGAGGCGAAAAATCATAATATTATCGTTTGTCCCAGCATTGAAGAGGCCCTGACTTTATTACCGCTTCCCCGCACGCTGTGGATAATGACCCCGCCGGGCGATGCCACCGAGCGGGTCATTTCCACCCTTAAGCCGCTTTTGAGCAAAGGAGATATTGTCGTCGACGGCGGTAACTCCGATTTTAGGGACACCCTTCGCCGCGCCCGCAGCCTGGGGGAGAACGGCATTATTTTTGTTGATGCCGGGGTCAGCGGCGGGACGCAAGGCGCAAGGGAAGGGTGTGGTCTCTTGGTGGGTGCCTCCGAGCGGGTATTTGAATATCTCGCGCCTCTGTTTGAGGCATTGGCCGCTAAGGGCGCCTGGGCGCGAGTCGGCAATAACGGCGCGGGCCACTTCACCAAAGCCGTTCATAACGGCGTGGAATATGCCTTGATGCAGGCTTACGGCGAAGGGTATGAGTTATTGGCGGCCTCGGATATTGACGTCGATGTCCTGGCGACCATGGAGGCCTGGCAAAACGGTTGCTCCATTCGTTCCCATCTTTTGGAAAAACTCATTGAAGCATTAACGCCGGATGTTTCCCTTAAAGACGTGAAAGGGTACGCCGCCGATTCCGGCATGGGGCGCTGGACGGTTGAAGAAGCCATCAGATTACGGGTTCCTACGCCGACCATCAGCGCCGCCTTGCAGGCAAGGTTCCGCTCGCAGCAGGAGGATTCCCCGACGATTAAAAGCATTGCCGCCCTGCGGGGTGTTATTGGCGGTCATGCGGTTAAAAAGAGTGAGGATAAATAATGTCTCCCTACGGCGTGAAGGACAGAATCAGAGCTATCGTCTGCGAACTCGACCATATAAGAGGTACCCTGGATGCCGAACAATTAAATCACCTGGCGGATCTTATCCATCAAACATCCCGGGTATTTTTTAGCGGCCAGGGACGCTCGGGCCTGATGGTAAAAGCTATTGCCATCCGCCTGATGCATATCGGTATTAATGTCTATGTTGCCGGGGAGAGTAATACGCCCGCCATGGAAAAAAATGAATTATTAGTGGCGGTTTCCTCATCGGCGAAAACCACCGTGACGCTCTCCCATATTGCGGCGGCCCGCAAGGCTGGGGCGAAGGTGGTGCTGGTCAGTTCCACGCCCGCGCCACAGATTGAGACGGATTTTCATATCCTGATACCGGCTAGAACCGAGGTGGCCACCGAACAGCATGCAGGGTCGCTTTTTGAACAATCTCTGTTAATTGCCGGCGATGCCATTGCCTGGCGTATTCAACATTTGCGCGGACAAACAGACGCCGACCTTAATAAGCGGCATGCCAATTTGCAATAAATAATATTTGAACGTTTTACCAACCCTACCCCTGAATATTATTCGGGGAGATGTCTTCAAAAAAAACAATATCAGGAGGATATCTTGAGCCAGATCATATCCCAAAAAAATACTCTGCCTGCTGTGACACCGATCGAAGAATCCACCTTGAAAAAGATGCGTTGGAGGCTCATTCCTTTTTTACTTGTTCTGTATGCTATCGCTTATTTAGACCGTACCAATATCAGCTATGCCGCGCTGCAAATGAACGGCGAGCTTAAAATAACCGGTAGCCAATTCGGTATGGTGGCCAGTATTTTCTTTATAGGTTATTTTATATTTGAAGTGCCTAGCAATGTGGCTTTACATAAATTCGGCGCGCGAAAATGGATTGCCCGTATATTGATCTCTTGGGGATTCGTGGCGTTCTTGACCGCTTTCGCCACGGGAATTTATCACTTATATATATTACGTTTCTTGTTAGGCGCGGCGGAAGCCGGTTTTTTCCCGGGTATCGCCTTTTATTTGACGTACTGGTTCCCGCGCCGTCACCGTGCCGGCGCCATGGCGACATTTTTCCTGGCGCAAATCGTATGCAATTGCCTGGGCGCGCCCCTGAGCGGGATTATTATGGACCATATCCACTGGCTGAATTTCTCCGGCTGGCGTTGGATGATTTTACTGGAAGCCATTCCCGCCATACTGCTCGGCATCGCGACTTTTTTTGTCCTCAGCGATACCCCGCAGGAGGTTAAATGGCTCTCCGCCGATGAGAAAGCCTGGGTTAAAAAGGAGTTGGAGATTGAAGCGGCGAACTCAACGACTCAGCCATTGCATTGGTGGAAAATTCTGGGCAATAAACATATTCTTTATTTAGCCATTACCTATGTCTGGATTGTCATGGCCATTTACGGCATTACTTTCTGGATGCCCACTCTTATCAAAGGTTTCCAGGCGCATTTTTCCAATACCGTTATTGGTTTTCTGGTGGTGATCCCGACCGTGGCGGGGGGAGTGGCTATGCTTATCAACGGTTGGCATTCGGACAAAACCATGGAGCGGAAGTGGCATGTGGTTACGGTGATTCTTATCGGGGCCGTGGGCATGTTTTTATTATCCATTACCACCAATACCTGGTTTTCCATGCTTTGGCTATGCCTGATAGCCGTCGCCGCTTATGGCTATATTGCAGTGTGGTGGACCATCCCGACGGCTTTCTTGTCAGGTCTTTCCGCCGCTGTCGGCCTGGCCGCCATTAACTCCGTGGGGAATCTGGGCGGCTTCTTCGGCCCCTGGATCGTCGGCATGCTGGTGGACTGGACCGGGACGCCGCGGGCTGGTTTGTTATTCCTTTGCGCTTCCTTTGTGATTGGCTCGGTGATGCTGGCCTGTTTCCGGCCGCCGGTAAAGTCTTAAGGAGGCCGGATGACGCACATCACTCAATTTGTGATTGGCTCGGTGATGCTGGCCTGTTTCCGGCCGCCGGTAAAGTCTTAAGGGGGCCGGATGACGCACATCACTCAACATGTATTGGCTATCGACATTGGCTCGTCTTCGCTCCGTGCGGCCCTGTTTGACGTCAATGGTCGCCAAAGCGGGCAATGTATTCGTCGGAGCTACAGTCTGGATACCGACGCCATGGGCAAGGCAACTCTGGATGCCGATGCCCTGTTTGATGACCTGTTCGATGCCCTGGATGAGCTGATGTCTATTACGCCGGAACGGCTGGACATTACCGCGGTGGGCATCAGCACCTTTTGGCATAGCCTGACGGGAATAAACGATAAGCATGCCGCCACCTTTCCCATTATCACCTGGGCGGATGGCCGCTCCGCCCATGAAGCCGCCGCGTTGAAATATTCCGGCATCGCCCGACATCTCCATTCCGTGACGGGATGTCCGGTGCACTCCAGCTATTGGCCGGCGCGCCTGCGCTGGCTGGCGGCTCAGCATGAAACGGCTTTTGACGATACCCGTTATTGGCTATCCGCCGCCGACCTGCTGTTTCTCCGCCTTTTTGGCCGCATCGGCACCTCTATTTCCATGGCCTCCGGCAGCGGGTTGTGCGATCTCAACCAAAAAACGTGGTCCCGGGAAGCCATGGGTATCGCCCGCATCCAACCGACGCAGCTGCCGCCTATTTCTGATGATCCGCAGCGGGGATTGCTATCACCCTGGGGAGAGCGCTGGCCCCGGCTCGCCGTCATCCCCTGGTATCCGGCATGGGGCGACGGCGCCTGTTCCAATATTGGCGCCGGGGCGAATAATCTTGATTCGTTGGTATTGATGTTGGGCACCAGCGGATCCATGCGGGTGGTATGGCCGGCGGACAGCGCGACGCTGTCCGATGCGGGGCTGTGGTGTTACCGCGTCGATGACCGACGGTTCGCCGGGGGGATGGCCCTGTCGGAAGGAGGAAACGCCGCCGCCTGGGCCAATCGGTTACTGGATAAGGAAACCGGAGAAAATATTGATGAACGGGTGGCGAACCTGGAACCGGATGCCCATGGCCTGTGCGTGTTGCCCTATTTTTTGGGTTCCCGCAGTCCGCAGTGGTCAGAAGGGCGTACCGCATCTATTACCGGTATCACGGCGGCCACCACGCCGGTGGACATCTATCGTGCAATGCTGGAAAGCGTCGGTTTACGTTTTGCCTTCCTGAAAAACCGGCTGGAACGGGCATGGCCGGGAAAACGGCGCATTATCGCCACCGGCGCCGGATTTTTACGTTCTGCCGTTTGGCCGCAGATTGTGGCCGATTGCCTGGGGGAACCCATCGATGTCTCGGATGTGGAGGAGGGATCGTTGCGCGGGGCGGCACTGCTGGTGTTGGAAAAACAGGGCCAGATTGGCAAGATTGAATTTCCGATAAACCGGACGGTTTATCCCAATTCGAGCGCCCATGAAAAGTATAAAATCGCCCTTGAACGGCAGGCGGATTTTGATAAGCATATGATTGGGATGCTGCAACAGCGATTGGACGAATTGCGGTAACGTTTTTTTATTCAAAAACTGGTGTTGAGATATTTGAACACCGCTTGCGTCTACTAAAAACGCTTAATGACCGTACTGCTGCAAAGGCGCCTGTATGCTTAAGAAAGCGATCACATTAACTTCAGTTATCTTTTTCTATACTGACTTCTATAAAGTTGCGCGCGCCTTCCTAACCCTGTCTCAAGAACATGAGCACAACACGAGCGGTCCTTCATGAGTGACATTCTGGTGCCTTTGGAAAAAGTTCGTTTGCGTCTTGAAACCGTCCGTTCCTCATTGACGCCCTCCGAGCGAAAACTGGCGGATTACATCCTGTCCCATGCCGACAGCGCCATTCATTGCACTATTTCTGAGCTGGCCACGGCGGCGGAAGTGAGTGTCGCCACGGTGACCCGGTTGGCGCAAAACAGCGGTTATAGCGGTTTTTCACAGCTGCGTGTGTGGCTTGCCAAGGACCTGGTATTGATTCCGCCTCCCGCCTCGGGAGAGGCGTTAAAAGTCAGCGACGAGGTCGGCGTCATACGGGATAAGCTGGTGGCGGCCACCACCCAATCCATGAACGATACTCAAAAGATGCTAAATACCGATGCGCTGCTGGCGGCGGCGCAGTTTATCGCACAGGCCGGCAGAATTGATATCTACGGTATCGGGGGAAGCGCCACGGTGTGCGTTGACTTACGGCATAAATTTCTCAAGCTGGGGCTGCCGGTGGCCTGTTATTCCGATAACGATCTGATGATGATTTCATCGGCGGGACTAAGGAGCGGCGATCTCGCCATGGGTATCAGCCATACCGGCAGAAGCGAACCGGTGGTGGCGGCAATCGGCAGCGCCGCACAGGCCGGGGCCACCACCCTGGCCCTTACCCATGATCCCTTTTCACCGCTGGCAAGGCTGGCGGACCTGACCTTGACCTACTCGGCCAAAACCACGGTGTTTTCCAGTGATTCCATGACCGGCCGTCTTTCTCAACTGATGATTACCGATATCCTTTATACCATTATCGGTTATTCACATTTTGAACGGATTTCGCCGTTGGTCCGTAAGGCGGATAGCCAAGCGATAAAGCGCAGAATAAATTGAGCGCATATACGGCGGCTTTAGGTAAAGATCGCGCCTATTCATCGGACTTCTTGTCGGTTTCAACCAAGCGCGCCGGCGTCTCCGGCGTCAGTCCGCCGCGCCGCCGTTGCCAGGTATTCTCGCCATTTTTCGCCCACTCCCCCGCGACGGCGTTGCGGGCGAACCCCTGCCATATATCATTCCAGTCGCCCAAGGAATAACCATACCAAGGTGAGCGCGGGGTCAGGGCGGGCAGGTTGAGCTCCCGCCACAGCGCCTGCGCCCGTTCCATATATTCCCGTCCCGGCAAGGCGAGGGGCGCCATGGGATATTTCAGCGTCGCATCGATAAGCAGGGTGGAATCGGCATGGGCCGGTCCCGATTTGGGGGAATGCCCGCCGGAACGGTAGGGTTCGATATGCACGTCTTCGATGGGATTGCAGCGATAGGCCAGGGACCACATCACCGCGTCGGTATGTTCCGGCTCAATATCTTCGCTCACCGCGATAACCATTTTGCCGCTATCGGCCTGACGGGCGGCGGTGCCCTGTAGACCTCTCCAGATTTCGCTCTTGGGAGTGCTGTTGGCAAACTGGACAAAGATGATCGGCCGCAAATTGCTCAGCGGCTCATGCATCACCACCCGCAGAGCGCTTTTAATGGACAGATGGTCGCGCAGATGGTTCAGGAACAGAGGTTCCAGGGCCAGTTTCTTGATGACGCTGGATTCGCTGGGAGAAACCTGGCTTATCATGGAGGCGAACACGGGCGCCCGCCGGTGGGTAATGGCGGTCACCTCCATGGACATATTAAAGTCCTCCAGGGCAACGTAGCCGTTACTCTCGCCAAACGGCCCTTCGGGCTCAAGCAGATGGGTATCGATAAATCCTTCAATGACGATTTCCGCATCGGCGGGGACTTCAAGATCAACAGTTACCCCCCATGCGGTTCTGATTGCCGTGCCGGCGAGGGCGCCGGCCACCGACAGTTCATCCTGATCGATAGCCAGCTTCTCCGGGCCGGTATACATCACTACCGGCGCGGCGCCGATAACGATGGCGCAGGGCATGCGCTCTCCCCGATCGCGGTATTTACACCAATGGAGATATCCGCCGGCGCCACCGATGCGCGACGACATCCGCACCCCAAGACGATTTGGGCTCTTCAGGGCGGCCCGATAGGTGCCGATGTTGCGTACCCCGCTATCGGGATCGGCGGTGATGCACAGGGTAGCGGTAAGATACGGCGCGGCGTCGAAGCCCGGCGTGGAAATCGGCACCGGCAGCGCCGCCAGACCCCCGCCGGGCCGCCTGAGTTCATCACCCTTGATGACGACCTCCTGGCAAGGCGGCGCAGTGACCGTAACCGGCGGGATGGGATTTTTTATGGCATTGAGCCAGTCAGCGCCGATATCCTCTATCGCACGACCAATGCCCAACGCATAAATGTGCGGCGATGCGGCAAATGCGCCCACTGCCACCGGCATATCGTAGCGGCGGCCGGTGGAGTCGACGACGTTGGTAAAAAGAAAGGCCCGGCGATCGTCCTCGGCGATACCGCCGATAAACTGGCAACGAACCAAAGGATGCAGCTCGGTATCCTTATTGATCGGACGATCGATGCGAACAAGCAGGCCCTGGGCCTCAAGATCCGCAAGGTGGCTCTGGAAATCGGGACTCACCGTCTTACTTCCTGATTCTGCACCATTCATATCACAATGCTCAGTTAGGGGATGCGTAGGGGGGACATGGTTTTTAAAACACGAGTGGCGATATATTCGCCAAAATTGCGCCGAGTCTGCATGCTGCAACGGAATCTCACTGAACGCAATATGTCGTTCCCGCTGATATGTAAGCGTATGTCATAAGCCCGGCTAGCGTAGCAAGGGTCTCCGCAGCCATTTTGTTCATATTTGGTGCCAATCGATGTATTAACGCACTATTTTGGGGCATTTATTGCACAGTTTGGCGATGCAGAGCCGGTTAAACCCAGTCATAGAGGGCAGTTTCACGTTGGCATACCTCTTGCTTACATAAGATTGTATAGACAGGATTAGTCAATCGACTCCAGGGATTTCAGTTAGCCGCATTTACAAGCAGAAGGCGGCAAGATTGGTAAACCGGTATACCGATTAGTGAACTCTAACCCTGACATCGAAGAGGAAGAGAGATGAAAAAGTTTAAATAGGATGTGAAAGCATTCCGTAGATGGAACAAAGATATTTTCTCAATCATTAATCCAATTTAATGAGGGATAGCGGTTTTTATAATAAATCATGAAGATATTTCTATTTCCTGACTTGAGGGCATTACCGGTATGCCTTGGCGTACGTTATTGCGTGAAGCAATGATGTGGGAATTAATGGGAATTTTGCCTTCTGATAGAGACATTGCAGTGAAGATGTTTTGGTGAAACGTTTAAATTAAACTCGAATTCCAAGTGAGAATAAATGTATGAATAAGTTTAGTACAACGGCGCTGGTCATTTCATTATTGTGTTCTTATAACACCTTAGCCGAAGGTATCAACAAGGAAGTTGTGGGTTCCGGTATCCCGGCGTCAAAGGCCAATAAAAGCCTGCATGACCAACTGCCGCAGTCCATACGTGAAAGCGGCGTAATTACGATTGCCACGGATGCTCATTATCCCCCATGCCAATCCTTCGCGAGCGATAACAAAACCATTGTTGGTTACGAGCCCGATCTGTGGAATGCCATCAGCCAAAAGCTGGGTATCTCTTATAAAGTGGACTCTATTGCTTTTGACGGCCTGATCCCGGGTGTGCAAAGCAGCCGATACGATATCGCATCTGAATGCATCTCGGATAATCTGGAACGCGAAAAGAAAGTCAATTTTGTGGTAGATGCCTACGCCACCGGCGCTGTTTATACCCTGCAGGAAAATAAAACCATCACTTCAGATCCGAAATCGGTTTGCGGTATGACGGTAGGTATTCAGCAAGGATTCGATTTTACCAAGGTCGTGAACGACGTCATGACGCCACATTGCGTCGCGGCCGGTCTGCCCAAAATTACCGTGAATGAATATCCTTCGGGCGAAGCGGTGTTACTTGCCTTATATTCCGGCCGGGTGGATTTCGTTTTGAATAACCTGGCGGCGGTAGAATCCATAAAGGCTGTGGCACCCCGCCCGATTCGTATCGAGACCAATCCTTTACTGCCGAAATATTATAACGGCATGGTGGTTGGCAAAGACAATATGGCTCTGGCGAAAGTCCTGCTGGCCGCGCTGCAAGAAGTCAAGGCCGATGGTTCCTATGCCAAGATCATGGCGAAATGGAGCATTTCTCCGTTGGCGATTGAAGAGCCAGGCATTAATTTAGCCGCCTCTAAGCCCTTGCCGGATCCGAAACCATAAGATATCGAGTGGCTATCTTTTATTGATGGTCATAGTACTTTGCATGAAATGATTGAGTGAACATATCGTTATGAAATTGAGTATGACGAAGTACGAGAGAAATCATATACAGCATGATGAGCTGATCATAGTACCCAGAAAGAGTAACGCTAAGTATCTTTCCATTGCGGTATCTTTGCTCATCGCTATTTTTTTAATTGACGGGGTCATATTCAATACTCGGTTCGGCTGGGATGTGGTGGCCCATTATCTCTTTTCTCCCACCATCCTGAGTGGACTGGTTACCACTTTGTGGTTGACGGTGGTATGCATGGTTCTGGGTATCGCGCTCGGCATTATCCTGGCGGTATGTCGATTTTCCGATATTTCCATCGTGTCCAAACTCGCCCGACTGTATATTTGGTTTTTCCGCGGAACCCCCGTTTTGGTTCAACTGATATTCTGGTATAACCTGGCGGCGCTGTTTCCCAGTATCAATCTCAGCGTGCCGTTTCTGGATATTGTATTTTTCAAATTTCCCACCAACAGCGTGATTACCCCTTTTGCGGCGGCCATTCTGGGCTTGGCCCTGAATGAAGGGGCCTATATGGCCGAAATCGTGCGCGCCGGCATTGCGTCGGTGGACGACGGGCAGGAAGAAGCGGCCAGGGCGCTCGGCATGACTCGCACCAGGCTGATGTTCAGAATTGTATTACCGCAGGCGATGCGCACCATTATTCCCCCCACGGGTAATGAAACCATCGGCATGTTAAAAACTACCTCATTAGTCAGCGTAATCTCATTATCCGATCTGCTTTATTCGGCGCAGGGAATCTATTCCAGAACATTCGAGACGATCCCACTGCTCTTGGTGAGCTGTTTCTGGTACCTGCTGCTGACGTCGTTTTTAAGCGTGATGCAGTCGCGCATCGAGCGCTATTACGGACGCGGTATTTTGTCCTCCGCCGCTAACAAGGGGAGATCATGAGCCCATTAATGGTAGAGGCCGTGAAGGTGGCCAAAGAAATTGATGACCAATATATATTGCAAGACATCAATCTTTCCGTTGCCAAAGGGGAAGTCATAAGCTTGATTGGCCCCTCGGGGTCAGGAAAGTCGACGCTCCTGCGCTGTATCAATCATTTGACCAAAATTTCTTCGGGTTATCTTACGGTCGACAATGAGTTCATTGGCTATCGCCGTGAAGGCAAATATCTTTATGAGTTGAGCGAGGCGGAAATTTCCGGCAAACGTTCAGAAATAGGGATGGTGTTCCAACGCTTTAATCTTTTTCAACACAAAAACGTGCTGGAAAATATTATCGAAGCCCCGGTGCAGGTCAAAAGACAATCTGTTCGCGAGGCGTCGGACTATGCCAAGGAATTACTGAACAAAGTGGGCCTTGCCCATAAGGAACTGGCTTACCCCGCACAGCTTTCAGGGGGACAGCAGCAGCGTGTGGCGATTGCCCGCGCGCTGGCCATGCGCCCTAAGCTGATGCTGTTCGATGAGCCGACGTCGGCTCTGGATCCTGAATTGGTGGGTGAGGTATTGGAAGTCATGAAGTCTCTGGCCTCTGAGGGCATGACCATGATTGTGGTCACCCATGAAATGAGTTTTGCCAGAGAGGTTTGTGACCGGGTGGCATTTATGGATCAGGGAACCATCATTGAATGCGCTCCGCCCCAGCAACTGTTTGATAACCCGGCCAGCGAACGCGCCAGGGAGTTTTTGTCACATGTACGTTAGGCGGCAACAATCATGATTGTTGTTTTTATCGAGAATAGGAGTGAGTTATGACTTTAGATGAAGCTATTCATCACTTTGAAAGTGAACGCCAGAGAATTTGGCTGACCAGTCCCGACGATGTCATGGCGCTGGGCAGAGGTGAAATTCCGCGCAGAACCGGTGCCCGGGGACAATATCTCAGTACCATCATTTTCGCTGAGGGTGAAACCCGTACGCTGGCGGATGAGATGTTGTGGGGGATTATCCGCGTGGCGGAAGATACCCAGGCCGACCTGAAAACCCTGCAAGCCTTGATTAAACAAATTATTGGCTATAAGGCTGACTTCTTTGACTTCGTCAGTCTGCCGGAAGCGGCCGAGGTCACCAAAATTTACGTGGACACAGCGATCAATTGTACCAGCATTGATGAACTGCTGCGTCTGACCTACGCCATGCTCAGCTACGCCAACCGGTTACATATGTGGGTCGATTTTATTCTTCCCTGGGGACTGGGAGATGGCTTCCGTCGTAAAAAAACGGCCTGATTAAATTTACATCGCTTAGAAACAAGGAATTAAGATAATGAAATTGAAAATGGCAGTAGCCGGCGTAGATGTTTGTACCATCGAAGTGTGGGAAGACAAAGTGCCTAAATTGGCCAAAGAGCTGCGGGAAAAACTCCCGATGGTCACCATGCTGCAGCATGGCAAATTGATTGGCGATATGGTGTTCTTCACCCTGCCAATCGTGGCGCCGTGGGAAAACCGCTATCTGACGCAGGAAGTGGGTAAAGAACGGCGCGAAAAATTCGGCAGCAGCGCCGGCTCGGTCTGTTTTTACAGCCCGCGTCAGCAATTCTGCGTGGTGTACGGCGATGATACGGCGGATGAACCGTTACCTATTTCGTATATTGGCGAAGTGATTGACGGCAAACTCGAGCTGAAAGTAGCGGGCATAGAAACCTGGTTCGATCAGGGCCGCACAGTAGAACTGCGGATAATCGAATAAGCTACTGTTTATTGCGTTAACAGATGAGAGTGATTACGGCATTTGACCGTGATAGCAAATGATTGGGACATCGGTTAAGACCGGTGTCCCTCCTCTAAGTTTTTTTGATATGTGACAATTATCGTAAAAATAACTCTGCCAATGTTGCATAGTGTTAAATAGATCGCAAAATAAATTTGTGTTAGCTCACTCTATGACTAAACTCATTTAAGTGAGTGCGATTAAATGCATAGCATTGACATCAAGCTAATTAGCAATTTAATTCATAACTCATCCTGAAATTTTACGTAATATATTGGAGTTAAAATGGCTATATATCAAGAAGGTAAGAGAGCGTTTGCTCCAACAAAAGAAAAAGCGCCTGCAAAAGAGAAGCCGGCCGAAAAAGCAAAGGCATCCGATAAGGATAAAAGTGATGATAAAAAAGGCGATAAGTCTAAAGGAAAAGGCGGCACTAAGAAATAATGACTTATAGACCACGCCATATAAGGCATACTAAGGGCTGATTAGGTATATCTTAATCGGCCTCTTTTTTAGATAGCCATTTTTGACCCCTTATAGGCATACCTCTTCCTGAATTAAACTCTTGTTAATCCATACCCTTCGAACAGTTTTAAACATAGCTCTAAGCCTACCTCTAATTTTAGGCGGGTCAACTGGTATGGATCATCAGGGGGCTAATACATAGGGCATGGGCGCGGCGTTATTTATCCCCGCATCCTTTGCGCTCATGCCCTTTATCTGGCCGGATAACGCACCCAGGCAACGTGTTATCGGCCTGTTTGGCGCCATCGTTTCCCTTGCCGCCGCGGCGGGACCGGTATTGGGCGGTTTTCTTGTTAATTATTTCGGCTGGCGCAGCGTTTTTCTGATCAATATCCCCATCGGACTATGCGGCCTGCTGGCGGCGTTTCGTCTGTTGCCTCGGGTTCACGGCGGCCGCGAGCGGGCTTTTGATATGGCGGGACAAGGACTCGGTATAACGACGCTGGCCGCCTTAAGTTATCTACTGATAGAACTGCCTGTCCTGGGATGGACCAGCAGCTTAATCCAACTTGCCGCAGGTATTTTCCTGGCGGGCGCGGTCGGTTTTATCGTGGTGGAAAGGCGCTCAGTTTCGCCGCTGATCCCGCCATCCCTGTTTCAGGATTCCGGATTTAATATCGCCAATTTTACCGGCATGATGATTAACGTATGTTACTTCGGCGGCATCTATGCCCTGAGCCTGGAGCTGCAGCGCCATGTGCATTTTTCCCCTTTGCGCACCGGTATGGCGCTGCTGCCGCTGGCGGTCTGCCTGATGGCCGGCAATATACTCTCCGGTAGGCTGATGGCGCATTGGGGGGCAAAAAACAGATGATCATCGGGTTAATGCTAAGCGCCTGTGGCTATCTCGGCATGCTGTTTTTACACGATCGCATCACCCCCTTGGTGATTATCGCCATGGCGTTATTGGCCGGTGGGGCCGCGTTTGTCGTGCCGCCGATGACCTCCACCGTCTTGCACCGAGCGCCCCTTGCGGAGGTGGCCACCGCCTCGGCGGTGAAAGTACGCTTACGTTAAAAACCCAAAATTCGTACATGACTTTATATGCTTCGATGTTCGTTAGCAGAGAACCAAGGTAGTCTATCCGCAGGATGTCGGTTTTAGCGCTTCTTACCGGTTGCTCATTCATGCAATCTCCTTTGGATGGCGGAGATGCCAGCTCAACCCTCGCCTATTCCGCGATGGGCAGGGCCGAGAAGAGAGGGTGGACGGCCGCTGCCTGGGCAATGGCCAGACCTGATAATCCGAGCCATAACGCCATCAGGCGAAGCTCCCCGATAAGCCGTTCCACCGTGTATTGCGGCGCGCCGGGCTCAATGTGCGCTCGCTGGACCTTAAGGGTGCCGGTTTTGCGATCCGCCTTCAGGTCCACGCGGGCAACGATCGCGCCATCCAGCAGGAAGGGCAGCACGTAATAGCCATGCTCGCGCTTGTGGGCAGGTGTATAGATTTCGAGGCGATAGCGGAAACCGAATAACCTCTCGGTTCGCGGACGGTGCCAAATGAGCGGATCGAAGGGCGACAGCAGCGCCGCGCCATCGAGCTTGCGGCCGGCGCGGGCATCTTTGTGCAGATAGGCCTGTTGCCGCCAGCCACGCACTTGCACAGGGATGAGGGTTCCCTCTTCCACCAACTGTTCGATGGGCAGCCGGGCGTCCGGCGCGGGGATGCGATAGTAGTCGCGAAGGTCGTCTGCCGTCGCAATGCCCAGGGCGTGCCCAGAGCGCGCGATTAGAGCTCGCCGGGCATCAACGCCGCTTGGCGTGGGGAGTTGCAGGATAGCCCGTGGCAACACCCTTTCTGTGAGGTCGTACACGCGCTCAAAGCTGCCCCGGCGGTGTGTCGAGGCCAACAGCCCCGCCCAAAACAGCCATTCCAGCGCATGCTTGGCGGCACTCCACATCCACATGCCCTTTGCGGCCCGGCTGCCTGCCACATCGGATGCGGCCAGCGGCCCCTCTGCCCCGATGCGGGCAAGCAGGGCATCGGCCTCACCCCGTTTCTCCCCGGCAAAGGGCTCGAGTTGTCGCCACACCCCCTGACCTTGAAGCGCCCGGTCCATACGCCAGCGCAACAACGGTTGGCAGTCAATGGGCAGCATGGACGCCTCGTGCCCCCAATATTCGAAGAAGCGCCTGGGTCTGGCTGCCGACAGCGCGTCGAGTAACGCCGGTTCGTAGGAACCCAAGCGTGAGAAGAGCGGCATATAGTGCGCGCGCACAAGAATATTCACACTGTCGATCTGAAGCAGGCCGAGCCTTTCCACGCCCTTGCGCAGCTGCGCCGCGCCGACGGCCTGGTGGCTGCGCATCCCATTGAAGCCCTGCGCCGTAAGTGCAATACGGCGAGCTTCGGCCACGGAGAGTTCCGCCTTCAGAATGGCTCTCCCGCTGGGGTGGAGGTAAGTGTGCGCCCGTTGGCGAGCCGGTTTTCAATTAGATAGAATGGATAGGCGAAGGCCATCTTTTTCTCCGGTAAGCGTTGCCTTATTAAAAATGCGGTATCGTCGTTTTTGACATCCTCCCCGCCCTAAGGACGAGGCTTTACGGTACACCGTGTAAAACGCTTCAACGTTGAGCTGAGCGGCGGCTGTGGTAACGATGCGCAAGCGTTTTATATTAAATACATTAGCTTGCATCATGTACAAGAGGAATTTTTATCAAGGCGTGGATCGTTTTGAACCAGCAAGCACCGGCAGTGGCATTCTATTGACGGGTAGCAGCGTTATCCGGTCAATTTCATAACCATTGAAAGCACATAGAGCCGATGAACGGAAGCATTAGCTGAAGTTGTGCCATGCACGGGCGCCGATGGGAACATTACTTGATGTTAGACGCATCTGGCTTAGAAATTTCAAGCCAGATGTCACTAGACATATACTTGTTTAAATACCTTACAACGTTAAGACCAGGCTTAAACAAATACAGATGCAGTAAGTTTTAACACGCTAAGACGGGAAGCTTTGAGACATTATTTTTTGAAGACTTCAGCATGAACGGTTTTATGATCCGACTCGTGACCTGACCTATCGACAATGAGATAGAAGCAATCACGTGCTTTTACGTTGCCCGATGCCCAACATTTTTTATTTGCTTCTTTTGCCAGTTTTTTATGGCCTATGGAAGGTGTGCCCGTCTGCGTAAGAGACAGATCGCCAATTTTGGTGTAATTAGCGGACTCTTCGCGGGTAATCTGCTTTGCCGCAAAAGAAGAGGCAGAGAACAGAACGGAAACGGCCAGTATGGAGATAATGTATTTCATTGCCTATCCTTATTTTGATAATAAATTGGCGAGGTTTAAAATTTAGTTCTTAACTCATTAAGGAATAGCTGAAATCCGTGGAAAGTCAATGCGGGCACGGAATTGCCGGATTTTTAAGTCGCAGGAGAAACAGTCAATTCAACAGACTTATGCCAGCTGTGATATGGGCTTCGGCGTACCTTCAAAAATAAAAGGGTTGAGAAACATTCGTTCCCAAAACAGTTTGCGATCTACTTGGCTTAATTCGGCTTCATCGCAAATACTTGCCCAGCGCACACGTACGGTTTCGATGTGATGCGTTATGATTTCACCGGCTTCGATTTTGCTAAGCAAAAACTTCGGGGCCGCATCCAGGCAAACGGCAAGATTGCTCAATCTGTTATCGCCGATGATCAGCATCGCTTGCGTTGCCTCGTTACCTGTCCGATTTTGTGGGCAGATATCGTAGGCCGGTGTGAGTTTCAGAACTTTGCCATCCCAGAATGCAGCGTGGTTCCGGGCATGATCGTCAGTGTTGCCACAGATAATATTGAAAACCAGGCGGCCGAACAACTCGCGCAGCGTTGCTTTGGGCTCATCGAAGCGTTGACGGATGATATCTGAAAGTTCTTCATAGCTTGCATATCGCGCCATCATCTCATCCAGGCCGAAAAGGGTCAGCGCCGAGACCATCATTCGGCGCTGCCAGCCATCGTCAGCCTTCGAGCGATCAAAACGCTCGATGAGGATAACATCCTTGCCTGCCACATGGCGAAAGTGCACAGGGGCTACTTGCAAGCCAACATCCGCAGCCAGCCGCATGGCGATGTATTCGGCTTTAACAACATTGTAGGTATCAGTCGAGGACGAGAACTTTGCGATGAATTTTCGGTCTTCAGCTTCAATCATGGCTTTCGGTCGCGCGCCTCCCAGAGAACTCCCATGAAAAAGAGCCTGATCAAGATCTGGCGTCAGCGGCACACCGTTCTCCACCATTTCTGCTGCACTCATCAGTTCTGCAAGAGAGGCGGCCCGGGCGGCGCGCGGTATATATACTGACGGCGATGCCTGAAAATCGAGACCGCCAATTCTGTCCGAACCGGATTCAATAAGATATGTCAGTTCATCCAGCATACCGCTGTCCATGTCCTTGGCGCCCACCAACCGATTAAGAATGACACGACGCCCCCATGCGTCAGGCGCCGCATCGCGTAGTGCACCCGCCAGGTTCAGCCCCGTCGCAGGCGGAATGGCGCCACGCATTAACGGCAGCTCAGGCTCATAGATCGGTATGGCATTGTTACGTTCAAGGTAGCTGCGGCCATAGTTGAAGATGAGCCGGTCGGTTTCTCGGCTCAGCAGGCCGGCAACCACGGGCTTCGTCTCCCCAGGTAACCAGATCCAGACATAGGTCTCGTCTACTGCTTTTCTAGAAGTCATCCTTCACCACCTTCTTCGGATGATGAACAGCACGGGGCAGAAGTGAGAGCGTTTTCTCCGCGTTTGCTTTATGCACAGCCATCATTGATTGATCTGACGAGAAAAGGGGAACGCCGGCGATGGCGGCAAGTTCAAAAACGGCGCCAATCGCGCATCCCATATCACCTTCTTCGGCGCGATAGACCAGTCCGCGCGAGACGCCTGCTCGCTCTGCCAATTCTTCTATCGTCAGTTCACGCTCGATCCGCGCATTGCGGATCATCAACCCGAGCAACCGAGCCGCATCGCGGCTATAGCGGGAGTATGTACGAGTGAAGGGTTTAGCCATGGTCATGATCCTGTTTCATTAATGAGGCGTGGACCTTAGTTGTGACCTATTTATAGAACATAATGGGGATGAGTTTGAATAAAAGCAAGCAACTTGTTCTATTAATGGGGCATACTAGATGGTTATGCATCATTAATGAAATAGCAAGACGTGAAACATAAGGCCTCAGAGCGCGCCTTCTCGGGCGGCTTGCCAGGTCGTCGCTACCTCGGGCCGGAATCCCAGGCTCTGCGCCAGGGATCCGTCCAGCACTCCCGACCAGGGATGGGTCAGTGGTGTGGCTGCCGGTTCCATCGGTGCGCCGATGATATTGCAGAGCTCGAAGATAGTCATGGGCGCCTCATCCACCGTGTTCAGGATCCGACCGTCAAAAGCGCCATTTAGCGACATCTTAACCAACGCGGCGATGTCGCGATGGTGAATCATGCTCAGCCGGTTGGCGGGATGAAGCTTCAGGAGCTGCGCGATATGCGGGATCTGCCGCAAATGACCGTCGCCGTCGCCATAGACGAAGCCAAACCGCAGGATAGACCACTCCAATCTACTCTCCCGCAGCAGCTTCTCGGCCGCCACTTTGCTGGCCGGGTAATCGCGTTTTGGCGCAACCTCATCATCTTCCAAGGCGGGTCGCAGGCTGTCCTCGTTGTAGACCAGGCCGGTGCTTGCCATGATTAACCGCGCCTTTGGCGCATCGGCATTGACCGCCGCAATCAGATTGCGCGTGCCTTCAAGATTGGCGGCCCAGATATTTTCGGGCTCGGGCGTGCGCAGGATGGCGGCAAGGTGGACTACGGCATCCACTCCCTTCACCGCCGCGGCCAGCGAAGCCGGATCGAGGATATCGCCCACTGCCGCCGTCACGCCCAAGGGGACGGTCTTACCGGCGCGGACCAGAACGCGGCAGTTGATTCCCGCTGCCACAAGCCGGGGCAGCAGGCGGGTGCCCACCAAGCCGGTACCGCCGGTGACGAGGATAGTCATCATGATTTGTTTCCTTTCTGCAGTAGGTTATTCAGCCGTCCGGTGCAGGTGCTCAGCACGCGCACGACGGTGGCGAGATCGTCCTCGGGGATACCCGCGAAGGCGGTTTTCAGAATGAGATCGATAGGGTTGGGCAGAGCCTGCCACAGAGCCCGTCCGGCGGGGGTCATCGACAGCAGTTTCTGGCGCTGGTCTGAAAAGTCAGTTGTCTGCTTCACAAGCGATTTGCGTACCAGTGCGGAGACGACCCCGCTCAGCGTGGCTTTTTCCACCTGCAAAAGCGCCAGAAGCTCGCGCTGCGCCATCGGTCCATCATGAACCAAATGCCATAAAACGTACCACTGCGTCGAGCCAAGGTCGTAGGGCCGCAAAGTCACCTCGATCACCGAACGGGCCGCAAGATGGTATTTCTTGGCCCAGGCTCCGGCAGAGTTGTGTTTGGTGCTGTCCATCCGATGTCTCCATAGTTCGCTACCAAACGATTATAGTTCGGTAGCGAACTATGTCAATTACCCTCTTTGATGTTCTTTAAGGATGGCTCTGGACAATGGGTAAGGAAGCCACGTGTGAGTGATCTTTATATCTTTCATTGCGTAAAGCCTCGTCTATTCATGTAATTAACGCGTTCATGATTCATGAACAAAGAGAAGGTGTGAACAGATGAGAGAAGAGCACTTGCTGTCTGAGGCCGTGGAGAACCTGTCGACGGGATTTCAGTTCCGGTATGAATGCAGGGAAAGATCGTGGCCCTAACATTAATTAAAATATAATTTATCATATTCATGAAGTGTTGATTCAACCAGTAATTTGTTTATGCAATAAATATCTGTTAAACAAAGCTATTTCTCTGCTGAACTTGCTTCATTTTGTATTCGAAATTTAATATTATTCCTTTGCTGTCGATAAATCGGCAGTCGGGATTTGCAGCCCGATGAGCTCCATGGCGAACGCGCCAGCGTATTTTTATTATCTCAAAAGCTTGATCAACCTGTTTTTGTCGTATTAATCCGTTAATATGTATGGCAGCAAACAATGGTAGCTCAAGCGGGGCAACTTTCGGGTTGACTGGGATTCATGGAGCCAGGACTGCAAACCCTGTTTGAGCTACCACCCAAGAGATTTGCAGCTCAGGTGGTAGTAACGATGGTTACTCCATGGAGATTGTTTTATGAATACCGCCATTCTCACCACCGAACTTCGTATTGCCCTCTATCGTCGTGTTGCCGCACTGGCTTATCAAAATTTTTGCTTTTCCAAAGGGGTAAGCAAACCATTGGCATTGGATACACTTGAAATTAAAATCGCTTGGCAAGTTGAAGCTGATCATATAATTGAATATGGCTTGGAACACGGCCCGGAATACGCCTGTGAGTTTTTACGTGATATGGTTGTCCCTGATTTTCTTACCGAACCACCACAATTGACGGAGTGGGGCATCGAAGCCATGGAATTAATCGTGAATAGCAGGATTGATGATATTCCTGAAAGGAAGGTACTGCATTAAGCCAGGGCCTTGCTGGCCGAGCAACAAGCTGATTGGATATTTCTAAGTCCATGTTTCTCTGACTGGGAAAACGTAAAAGAGCTCAACGGTACATTTTGTATCGAGCTCTTTTCAGTTAATTTAGCTTTCAAATAATTCATTTTTAATTAGCGCCTTAACCCGTTTCCAGCTAGTAACATTGCTGATACGGCTACCTTACTTGTTTTCAATATGTCAGAAAATAATGTATACTTCTGACATATGGAGGCAACGCTTATGACCACATTACCCGAATCTATCATGCTGCAGGCAAAAGGCCTCCTGGAAGGCGGGGTACTGTCGCCTAAGGAATTCCTACACCTAGGTAGCCGGGCGGCGGTTGACCAAGCATTCTCCAGGCTGGTCAAAGCAGGTAAGCTTTTACGTGTAGCGCGAGGCACCTATGCGGTTCCTATTTCCGGCCGGTTTGGGTCTCGCGCGCCTTCTCCGGAGAAAATCATCAAGGCGATGGCAGAGCAAAGTGGTGAGATAGTCGTTGCCCATGGTGCCAGTGCCGCCAACGCGCTGGGGTTGACGCAGCAGGTGCCGATCCGGGAGGTTTATCTCACTTCCGGGCGAACCCGTAAGTTGATGTTAGGCCGTTCGGAAATACTCGTGAAGCATGCCCCGCGCTGGATGTTAGCCTTGGGCTCAGGGCCGGCGGGTGCGGCGGTACGTGCTCTGGCTTGGTTGGGACCGACCCATGTCGGCGAGTCTCTGATATCGCTGCATAGTACCCTTCCAAGCATAGAGTGGCGTGCCCTGGCAGCTTCACGGGCGGCGCTACCGTCCTGGATGGCCCAGGCAATTGGTAAGGAAGCCTCGCGTGGCTGATTATTTTTTTGACCTTTCTGAAGATGACAGGCGTGAAGCAATGGAATATGTTCGCTCGCGAACAGGTCGTCCAGTCCATTTGCTCGAAAAAGATGTGTGGGTAGTATGGGCTTTAAACGCATTGTTTGAGTCACCCTTATCCTCTGATTTAACCTTCAAAGGCGGCACATCATTGTCGAAAGTCTACAAAGTTATTGATCGTTTCTCTGAAGATCTCGACCTCACATATAATATTCACAAGCTGCTCGCGGATATGGTCGATGATGGCGGTAATTTACCCGCCAGCCGTAACCAGGCCAGCAAATGGACAAAAGCTGTGCGGCATCGTCTACCTGTGTGGATTAAGGAGAGTGTGCAGCCAGTTATCGAAGCATCGTTGGTACGAGACGGGCTGGATGCGAAGGTCGAAATTAGTGGAAAGGATAACGATAAGTTACTTCTACATTATCCCGCTATTGCCAAAGGTACCGGCTATATTACCCCCGTTATCACGCTGGAGTTTGGTGGGCGTGCCACTGGCGAACCTCACCACGTAATGCCAGTAGTCTGTGACATGGAAGGGCATTTATCGGGAGTGTCATTTCCAGCGGCTTCACCATTGGTCATGAGCATAGCGCGCACATTCTGGGAAAAAGCCACTGCGGCACATGTCTATTGTGCACAAGGCCGCATTCACGGAGAGCGATATGCGCGGCATTGGCACGATCTTGCCGCAATCGCGCGCAGCCAACATTTTACCGATGCCGTTACCGATCGCAATGTCGCGAAATCTGTCGCTCAGCACAAATCTTTTTTCTTCATAGAGAAGGATGCTGGTGGTGCAGTTATCGATTACGCCGGTGCGACGCAGGGGTATCTCAACATTGTCCCTGATGGCAAAGCTCGCGATGCCCTTGCGGAAGATTACGCAGCGATGTTGGATGATGATGTGATGGTTGGCGACGCAATGCCTTTCGACCAACTGATGAAAATGTGCAGTGACGTTGAAGCCAGGGTCAATGAAGCAGCTAAATAGGCATCATTCTTAAAAAAACTATCCGGTTGGCGTTGTTATTTAACGGGGTGCGAGTGGGCTATAAAGAATTTGACGAAATGTATCTGAATGTTGAGTAAAGGGATATGCGCTTTGATTTTTTAGAAACTTATTAATCAGACTTTTCACTAAGTACACGCTTAATTACACAGAAAGCTGAAGTGCTCAACGAGATGAAGCACTAATATCCGCTAATGCGCGTAAATGCTGTGCTAACTGAGAAACGGTTTGCTCGCCGGTAGCAGCCTCTACCGTCAAATTTTCCAGCATAACGTCGTTATCGCGGATCGTTATGCCATTGCGATAAAGAAACGTCATCGTAACGAAAAAGGCTGTTCACTTGTTGCCGTCATTGAAAATATGACCGCGAGCGATTGCCACCCAGTATGTGGCGGCCAGCTCAAAAATGTCCGTTATCCCTTCATAGTGGCAGCGGTTCTGTACCCGGTAGATAATGGCGTCCGCCCGACCAGGGTCAGGCATCCCAATAATGCCCGGCAAGTTTTGCAATATTCGATCGTGGAAAGCGACAACGTCCTGTGCGCTCACCCAATTCATCGGTTAGTCAGCGCCTCTAGGGTACGGCCATGGCGTTGCATGATGTGATCAAACTCCGCATCCAGTTTGGCATTCTGGTAAGCTTCGAATTCCGCTTTGCTGATCACCACGGCGGCACTGCCGTCCCGACGAGTGATTTCAACCGGCTCGCCATGGGTTGCAGCATCCAGCACATCTGAAATATTGGCCCTGGCTTGGGTTGAGGTATACGTAAGCATGCTGTTTCTCCTGAGATGTACATATCAAATGTACACATCGTATGTCCTCTTTTCAATCATCGGCATGAAAATCATCGCTGAGTTATCCACTATGCCGAGATTATCATGCTGCCATTTCGTTTAAAGGAAGCCAGACTGAAAGCGAAGTTGTCGCAGTAACGGATTGGCTTTTGCCGGTGTGATTACAGAGTGGCTTTATCGTTACATATCAACACTGAACTGCTTAACGCGATGACTCTGTATTGCCCAGCAATATTCGTAAATACTGTGCTAGCTGAGAAATGATTTTATCGCCGGAAGCGGCTTCTAACGACAAATTTTCCTGCTTATCGTATTTATCTGAGCGATATGCCGTTACGATTGAAAAACGCCCTCGTAACCAAGAAGGCTGTCCGTTTGTTGCTGTTATTAAATATATGACCACGGGCAAAGGCCAACCAGACGTGGCGGCTTATATTCATTGGGAACAGACAAAAATGGTATCCTGCTGAGCCCGTATTGAGTCCGGGTGAGGCCCATGAAAGCCAGTATGTTTGCGGCTATTGAACGACATTGATATTCAGCGTAAAAGTGACTTTATGCAGTGGCCTGCAAGATTATTCTAGCTGACAAAACTTATTTAAACAAAGTATCGTGTAATCAGATCAAAAAAAACAATAAAAGTTGTTATTCCTCACAAATCAGGCAAAAAATGCAAAACGAGAGGGACTGATAAGATGTTTTACATCGCCGAAAGAAAGGATGTTGCCACCATCGCAGAAATTGTTCGGAAGACAATAACCACTACATATCCGAAATATTATCCAGGTGGCGTTGTTGAATTTTTTTTGAAGTATCATTCTACAGACAATATCAGAGGTGCCGTTGATGCTGGAGGGGTATATATTCTTAGCACTCAAGGAAAGGCAGTCGCCACAGGAAGCATTAAAGCTAATGAAATATGCAGGCTGTTTGTATTGCCATTATTTCAGGGCAAAGGACTGGGCAGTTTCATGATGGACAAGCTTGAGACATTGGTGTTCGGTTACAGTGAAGAAATCAGACTGGATGCATCTTTACCTGCCTGTGGCATGTATCTCAAGAGGGGCTATAAGCCCGTTTCTTTTGAGTCGGTCCTGACCACATATGACCATCGGCTATGTTATTTTATTATGAAAAAGCAAAAAGATAATTGCCCTAGCGTCTAATGAAACCTGAAGCTGGCTTTATTGAGGGACGTAGCCCAGATCAGACATCCCTATAACATCCGGCAAGCATTTATGTACACAAACGGGAAGCTAAAATGCTTCACTAAATGAATCAGATTTGTCTACGTATGTCCATAAATACTGTGCCAAACGGTAAAAAATTCTTTTCGCTGGTAACTGGAATCACCGTAAAACTTTCCAGTATATGGCCGCTACCACCGATTGGCACACTATTATTATAGAAAACAGCCACAATAACGAATAAAGCCGTAAGCGCGTTGCCCTCGTTGGAAATATTGATCAGAACGACAACCACTTAGCATGGCACGACCAGGAAAATATACCCTCATGCAACTATTCCTAATGCGTATGGATTTAATGGTAAGCGTCGCGTTGCTTGGATAAAATAGCTGCATATACTGGTCGGGCAGCTTATAAATAGAGTGTTTTCCGATAACGTTATGCTTCGATGTTGATTGTATAATCGCTTTCAGCATTCCGGTAAAAGAGTTTTGACACTATAGGGAACCATTAAGGAATCATTGAGACCCAACATGCCATTATACTCCTTCACTATTATTCCTTTGCTGTGAACCTAGGACAGAGAGTGGGCAACGAAATGCCGGTCGGATCTTTCAGGTCCGATCACCCACGATTGGGGAATGGGATACCGAAGCGCGCCGACGGTAGAGTTGGTGTGATCGCTGAACTATGTGACCGGGGTGGAGAAGGTGATGCAGGATATTGCTACTCATGCGTCGCATAACACCTACCAGCTGCAGGGGCTAGTGTTAGTTAAGAATGGATCCCGCCCGGGCTTTTTTCGACCAAAGGTTATTGCTAACGGGCCGGCCTTAGCTTAATCTTAACTTTAAGGTAAAAGCTGTGGCGTTGTTGCTTGTAAAGGGGGATTGATTCATGAAAAGTTTGCAGCGTGGATTATTTACGAGGCCTTCATCGAAGCAGTCAATTGGCTACATGCGCGTTGTCGGCCAAGGTGGTGCATACATTCCTTCTGAAGAGATAGCACAATTACCAGAAGTTAAAGATATGCAACGTATGGCTGCTGAAATAGTCAAAAAGGATTTAGCAACTTTAAGGAAGTGATAATTGCTAGCATTGCTACTTATTCCCATTTTAGTGAATGGCTATATTATTATAATGGGTGATCCATACCATTATTTTAGATTACATAGATATGATGGACAACTTCTTTATCTTAAGGTTGCTGCAAATGGCACCTATTGTCTGACTTCTCGGTCCTTGTCGCATTTTTTGTAAAATGTACATTTCCCAATATTCATATGGTTTATTTATTGACGGATAATTTCAAAATCACTAAAAATTTTAATTCAGATAGGATCTATGCTTGGTTGATCATTTTATCATTATCAAGTATTTTATCTGCAATTCTATGGGTGAGCTTCGTATGGTTTGTTAATGTTACATGTGGTATATTTTATAAAAGGAATATTTATGGTAAGTTAAGTTAAGTTAAGTTAAGTTAAGCAGCAAATGCTAGAGTATTGCGACAAACCATAATTTCAGGCTCTTTGGATTCAATGTTACTTGATGCAATGGAATCTAGCCCAAAGAAGCCAGTATTAATAAATTTATCATCACGAAAGGTTTATGTGGGTATCATAAACGGACTTGAGGAACCAACCGAAAATGAAGGTCCTAATAATTATATTTCATTTTTTCCTTTAATGTCTGGATTTAGAGATAAAGATACCCTTCTTATTAATTTCACAAATTTTTATCCTGGTGAAATAACTGTAAAATCGTTGCCTACTGTTAAAACACGAAAAAAAGAAACCGTTCAGGATTTGAATATCATTGTAGGTGTAAATGAAATATCTCATCTTTCTTGGTTCGATTTTAAAATGTATAATGCAATCAATGACTCAGCTGCTAAGGCTGACAAAAAAGAAACTATAAGATTCGCATATCTAAAAAGTTTTACTAAAACAAACTACCGTACCGATAAGAAAAGCACGTCTAACCGCTCTTCATAGCGATAGCGCCGATCGCTTGGGGATGGATTTTGGTGGATTGAGGTGAAACGTAGTAGAAGCGGATGGCGACAAAAAAGCCCTGAAAACAGGGCATTGTGTTAATCAGTGGATATGTGCGGTAATCACTCGATATTCTGTATCTGCTCCCGCATCTGCTCAATCAGTACCTTTAACTCAATGGCCGACGTTGTCACGCTGGCATTGATGGACTTCGATCCCAGCGTGTTCGATTCCCGATTAAATTCCTGCATCATAAAATCCAGGCGGCGGCCGACGGCTTCTTTTTTAGTGAGGATGTTGTAGGTTTCTTTGACGTGGGCTTCCAGGCGATCCAGCTCCTCGGAGACATCGATGCGCTGGGCGAGAAGCACCAGTTCCTGCTCGAGGCGATTGTTCTCCAGCTGAACCTTGGCGTCTTCCATTTTGGCCAGCAGGCGTTCCCGCTGCCACACCAGGATATCGGGCATTTGCTGACGCACCTTGGCGACTTCGGCGCTGACATTCGCCAAGCGCTGCTCAATCATCAGCTTCATTGCGGCGCCTTCGGTTTCACGCACCAGGATAAAATCATCCAGGGTCTGATCCAGGGCCGCCAGCAGTTCGGCGCTTATGGCGTCTAAATCCTGTTCTTCCGCCGCCATAACGCCGGGCCAACGCAAAATTTCCATCGGGTCTATTTCACCCTCGTCGCTTTGCATCTTGACCCACTGGGCGGCTTCCACCAGCTGCTTCGCCAGGGCTTCGTTCAGGATTAACGCGCTTTGCATGTGAGGATTAGCCTCAAAACGCAAATTGCATTCAATTTTACCGCGGGTTAGGCGATTGCGGGTGCGTTCACGAATGGCCGGTTCCAGCCCGCGAAATTGTTCCGGTAACCGGATATAGGTTTCCAGATAGCGTTGATTGACAGAGCGTAACTCCCAGGTGGCATTGCCCCAGCTGCCCTTGATCTCACGTCGGGCGAAAGCGGTCATACTGCGGATCATAAACATACCCGTCCATTAAAAAAGATGGGGGGATTATAGCGTCGCATGGGCGAGCATGATAGGCATAAGGCGCCGAAGACCGTATAATGCGCAGCCAATACATGATTTACCAGCCCGGAGAGACCCAATGCGTCCAGCAGGCAGAGAAATACAGCAAGTGCGCCCCGTCACCATTACCCGCCATTTCACCAAACATGCCGAAGGTTCGGTGCTGATTGAATTCGGCGATACCCGGGTGCTTTGCACTGCCACGGTGGAAGAAGGCGTGCCGCGTTTTCTTAAAGGGCAGGGACAAGGCTGGGTCACCGCCGAATACGGCATGTTGCCCCGGGCAACCCACACCCGCAACGCTCGGGAAGCCTCTCGCGGCAAGCAGGGTGGCCGGACCATGGAAATCCAGCGTCTGATAGCCCGCTCCCTGCGCGCCGCGGTGGATTTAACCAAACTCGGCGAATATACCATTACCCTTGACTGCGATGTACTGCAGGCCGACGGTGGTACCCGTACCGCGTCCATTACCGGCGCCTGCGTGGCGCTGGTGGATGCCCTTAACGGCATGGTGAGAGAAGGACAGCTGAAGGCCAGCCCCTTCAAGGGTTTTGTGGCGGCCATATCGGTGGGTATTGTGGCGGGCCGTGCGGTGTGCGATTTGGAATACGTGGAAGATTCCACGGCGGAAACCGACATGAATGTGGTGATGCTGGAAGACGGCCGGATGATAGAAGTACAGGGTACCGCCGAAGGAGAGCCGTTCAGTCAGCAGGAGCTGCTTGGCTTGCTTGAACTGGCTCGCGGGGGTATCGAAACCCTGATTCAGGCACAGAAAGCGGCGCTGTCGGTATAACGAAGTGGGGCGGCGCGAAGCCGTCCTATGGGCAGGAAGGAGTGCATATGAAAGACTACCAGCGTGAGTTTATAGAGTTCGCGTTAAATAAACAGGTGCTTAAATTTGGCGAATTTACGCTGAAGTCAGGGCGCAAAAGTCCCTATTTTTTCAACGCCGGTCTTTTTAACACCGGCCGCGATCTGGCGCTGCTGGGCCGTTTTTACGCCGCCGCGCTGGTGGATTCCGGGATTGATTTCGATCTGGTGTTCGGGCCGGCTTATAAGGGCATTCCCATCGCCACCACCACGGTGGTGGCCCTGGCGGAGCACTATGAGCGCGATGTGCCCTACTGTTTTAATCGCAAGGAAGCCAAGGATCACGGTGAGGGGGGCAGCCTGGTGGGCAGCCCTTTGCAGGGTAATATCATGCTGGTTGATGATGTGATTACCGCCGGCACCGCCATCCGCGAATCCATGGAAATCATCGCCGCTAATAAGGCCACCCTTGCCGGGGTATTGATTTCTCTCGATCGGCGGGAAAAGGGCCGTGGGGACATTTCGGCCATTCAGGAAGTGGAGCGGGATTATCACTGCCGGGTGCTGGCTATCATTACCCTGGACGATCTTATCGATTATCTGGAAGAAAAAAACGAGATGGCCGATCATTTGGCGGCGGTGCGCGCCTATCAGCATCAGTACGGCGTGTAAGGTGTGCGTTAATAGCATCAATGCGGTGTAAAGATGTTGCCGCTCCGGGCGGCATTTACTTTAACTGAGCCAGCAGCAGCGGCCAGCGCGCTTCAAAGTCCTGCGTCGGCAGGTACTTGAACTCGGTGCGGACAAAACGCGCCAGCAATCCCTCACAATAGGCCAGCAGTTGACTGGCCAGCAGGGCTTCATCACTTTCAAACCCTTGGCCTTCACGCAGCTTGCGCTCCCGCAACACCTGGCGCAGCTGCACCTCTATGCGTTCATAAAGCTGATTGATGCGGCCCTGCAGCCTGTCCTGTTCGAACATCAGGGCATGGCCGGTCATGATGCGCGTCAGGCCGGGGTTGCGTTCGGCAAAACCCAGGATCAGCTGCAGAATCATGCGAAGACGATTGAAGGTTTCCTTTTCATCCTGCAGGATAAGGTTGATACGGCTGCTCAAACTGTCTTCGATAAATTCTATCAGGCTGTCGAACATACGGGTTTTACTGGGGAAGTGGCGGTAAAGCGCCGCTTCCGACACCCCCACCGCCGCCGCCAGTTTAGCGGTGGTAATCCGTTGACTGCCGTCGCTGGATTCAAGCATCTGCGCCAATGCCTGAAGAATCTCCTCGCGGCGATTACGCTTCTTGTTTTTTTGTTCTGTCATACCTAACGGGTCCCTGGGTAATAAATATCAAATTGAATCAACATCAGGCATCGGCCGTAACATCACCCTGTGAGACGGCGTTAAAATGAAAAACGTGGATTATCGATGCCGGGGAAGGCTTGCCTGTTAACGCCTCCGTTAACGCTTCCATCAAGGACTAGTGGCGTCCGGAATGACCGAAACCGCCTTCACCGCGCTCGCTTGCGGTAAAATCATCCACCAGGTTAAATTCCACCTGCACTACGGGTACGAAGACCATCTGCGCGAGGCGCTCGCCCGGTTCAATGGTAAAGACCTGCTGGCCACGGTTCCACACCGAGACCATCAGCGGCCCCTGGTAATCGGAATCGATGAGTCCCACCAGGTTACCCAATACTATGCCGTGCTTGTGTCCCAGCCCGGAACGGGGCAGCACCACCGCCGCCAGCGACGGATCGGCGATATGAATGGCCAGGCCGGTGGGAACCAGTGTGGTTTCACCCGGCGCCAAGACCACGGCGCTATCGAGACAGGCGCGTAAATCCAGGCCGGCGGAGCCCTCGGTGGCGTAGGCCGGCAATGGAAATTGTTCGCCGATGCGGCGATCAAGGATTTTAACGTCGATTTTTTTCTTCATAACGGCTGACAATCTCGTCGATTAATTGTTGACCAAGCACGGTCTTATCGCTTAGCGGTAAAAGGGTGTCACCGTCCTGCCAAAATAAATGCAAGGAATTGGTTTCACTGTTAAATCCCTCGCCGGGGCGGGATACGTCGTTGGCGCAAATCAAATCGAGATTTTTCTTGATGCGCTTTTGCCGGGCGTATTCTTCCATATTCTGTGTTTCGGCGGCAAATCCGACCACATACGGGCGATTTTTGGTCATGGCCCCCACCTCAGCCACAATATCAGGGTTTTTTATCATTTTTATGGTGATTTCGTCACCCTGGGTTTTAATTTTTTCATTGGCGGTTTGTATGGCGCGATAATCCGCCACCGCGGCGCAGCCGATAAAAATCTGCTGTTGCCCGATATCATTCATCACCGCGTCCTGCATCTCCAGCGCGCTGGTGACGTTGACGCGCCAAACGTTGGCCGGGGTAGGTAAATCCACCGGACCGGTCACCAGCGTGACATGGGCGCCCCGGTCCGCCGCCGCCTTGGCAATGGCGAACCCCATCTTGCCGGAGCTGTGATTGCTGATGTAACGCACCGGATCAAGGGACTCACGGGTGGGGCCGGCGGTCACCATGATGTTGAGATGTTCCAGGCTGCGGTCGACGGTAAAATGACGGCGCGCCCGGTCCACCAGCTCGAGGGGATCCAGCATCCGGCCCGGGCCAACGTCGCCGCAGGCCTGGCTGCCGTTATCCGGACCCCATAACAGTACGCCGCGGGCCGCCAGTGTCTGCAGGTTGGCCTGGGTGGCGGTTGCCCGGTACATTTGCTGGTTCATGGCCGGCGCCACGGCGATGCGGGCGGAGGTGGCGAGGCAAATCGTGGTGACCAGGTCATTGGCCATCCCCGCCGCAATGCGGGCCAGCACATCGGCGGTGGCCGGGGCCAGCAGGACCAAATCGGCCCATTTACCCAGTTCTATGTGTCCCATCGCGGCTTCGGCGGCGGGATCCAGCAAATCGTCGGCTACCGGATGACCCGAAACCGCCTGCAGCGTCAGCGGGGTGATAAACGCCTTCGCCGCAGGCGTCATGACCACCCGCACCTCGGCGCCTCTGTCACGTAAACGACGCACCAGTTCAGGGCTCTTGTAGGCGGCGATGCCGCCGCTTATGCCAAGTACAATATGCTTGCCGGCAAGTTCCGTCATCTCGAATGTCCACTTGAAAGCTTGAGTAGGAAACATTTTATCATAACCCTTCGGTTAACCGTCATTTGTCTCTTTGAGGCAATCCATCGCGATTTGCAATGACTGCCGTAATTTTTCTACCTGCCCGTCGAGCAAGTTTCCATCGGATGTCATGATAGGCGGCCAAAAGGAGGGGGCAAGGTTATGGCGAAACGAAACAAAAAGGCGTGGCCCTATGGAATGGCGCCCAGGGAAAAGTTAACCTTGTTCGGGCCGTCGGCGCTGTCCGACACGGAGTTATTGGCGTTGTTTCTGCGAACCGGCCTGCCGGGGTCGCATGTCATTTATCTCGCCGAAGAATTAATGGCCCGGTTCGGCTCGTTGGATAAACTGATGTCCGCTGACCGCAAAACCCTGTGCGCCACGAAAGGGCTGGGCATATCCAAATTTACCCAGCTGCAGGCCATCCGGGAGATGGCCCAGCGGTATTACGGTTCGCACCTGATGCGCGAAGACGCTCTGACCAGCCCGGATATCGCGCAGAATTACCTGCAGATTTTACTGGCGCATCGAGAGCGGGAGGTTTTCGTGGTGTTGTTTTTAGATAACCAGCACCATCTCATAAAACACATGGAGTTATTCCACGGCACGGTGAACAGCGTGGAGGTCCATCCCCGTGAAATCCTGCGCGAGGCGCTTAAAGTCAATGCGGCGGCGATTATTTTGGCGCACAATCATCCTTCCGGTAGGGCCGAACCCAGCCGCGCCGATCGCGAAGTCACCGAACAGGTAGTGAAAGCCGGCCTTTTTCTGGATATCCGTGTACTGGATCATTTGGTCATCGGGGCCGGGGAGTGCGTCTCTTTTGCCGAAAGAGGGTGGTTGTGAGCCTTATTCTTGCGATCCGCCGGGATCTTTGCTTGCGCGGGACTTGAGCACTTGCGCTTCAAAGCGTATACTACGCCACCTTTGAGAATCTTGGGTGTAGCGTTGAGAGCCTATCTCAGCAGGTTCAAACCTGTTGAAAGTCTCTCCTCAGTGAATGTGCTGAGATGGGCTCTAAAGCCTGACGAGGCGGCTGACACCTTTTTTTGAGCTCGAGCTGATTGATTTTTGGAGAATAGACATGTCCCGAGTCTGCCAAGTTACTGGCAAGCGCCCGGTGAGCGGCAACAACCGCTCCCACGCAATGAATGCGACCAAACGCCGTTTTCTGCCTAACCTGCACTCTCACCGTTTTTGGGTTGAGAGCGAAAAACGCTTTGTTACGCTGCGTGTATCTGCTAAAGGTATGCGTGTAATCGACAAGAAGGGCATCGAAACGGTTTTGACCGATTTGCGTGCCCGCGGTGAAAAGTATTAAGGAAATGAATCATGGCTAAAGGTGTTCGCGAGAAGATCAAGCTGGTTTCTTCTGCTGGTACTGGTCACTACTATACCACCACGAAGAACAAGCGCACCAAACCGGAAAAATTGGAATTGAAAAAATTCGATCCGGTGGTACGCCAGCATGTGATTTACAAAGAAGCTAAAATCAAATAATTTTAGCGAGTTGCATAAAAACCCGCCTTGGCGGGTTTTTTTTGCCTGATGTTAACTGAGAAAGGGTGGCGGACATGCCAGAGTTACCCGAGGTTGAAACCAGCCGCCGGGGCATTGAGCCTTGGGTTGCCGGCCAGAGGATAGTCCGGGCGGAGGTGCGAAATGCGCGTCTGCGCTGGCCGGTATCCGGCGAAATCATCGCACTGCGCGACGCCCTGGTGGTCAGCGTGCAGCGGCGGGCAAAATACCTGCTGTTGGAGCTGGATCCGGGCTGGATCATCATCCATCTGGGCATGTCGGGCAGCCTGCGTGTCCTGCCGCAGCCGCAGCCGCCGGAAAAGCACGATCATGTGGACTTAATCATGAGCAACGGCTGCATTATCCGCTATACCGACCCTCGCCGCTTCGGGGCGTGGTTATGGAGCGACGATCTTAAAACCAGCCGGGTGCTTTCCCAACTGGGGCCGGAACCCTTGAGCGACGAGTTTAACGGTCAATGGCTGTTCGACAAGTCGCGAAATAAGCGCACGCAGATTAAACCCTGGCTGATGGATAACAAGCTGGTGGTGGGAGTAGGGAATATCTATGCCAGCGAGTCGCTGTTTGTGGCGGGCATCCTGCCGGTCCGGCCGGCCGGTTCGATAACCGTTGCCGAGGCGGAACTGCTGGTGCGAACCATCAAGGCGGTATTACTGCGCTCCATCGAGCAGGGCGGCACTACCCTGCGTGATTTTCTGCAGTCGGACGGTAAACCGGGCTATTTTGCACAGGAATTGCAGGTTTATGGCCGTGATGGCGAGAGCTGCAGGGTGTGCGGTACACCTATTCAAACCGTCAGGCTCGGGCAGCGGAGCAGCTTTTTTTGCCCCCATTGCCAGCATTAAATCAGGGATGAAGCCGTAGTTTCACTTCTTTCGCGATGGCCGGGGGCAAGAAATGATCCACATCCCCGCCGTGCAAAGCCACTTCTTTTACCAGGGATGATGAAATATATGACCATTCCTGGTCCGGCATCAGGAAAACACTTTCCAATTCCGGCATCAAATGCTGGTTCATCTTCGCCAGCTGCATTTCATATTCAAAATCCGAAATCGCCCTTAACCCGCGCACCAGGATATTGGCGTGCTGCTGCCGGGCGAAATTGGCCATCAAATCGCTGAAACCCACCACTTCAACGTTGGTTAAATGACGGGTAACGTCTTTTGCCAGCGCCACCCGTTCTTCCAGGGTGAACAGCGGCTTTTTGCTGGGGCTGAAGGCGATGGCCAAGATGACCTGGTCGAACATTTTTGCGGCTCGGGTCACTAAATCCAGATGCCCGTTGGTGAAGGGATCGAAGGTTCCGGGATAAATGGCCTTAGTTGTCATAATGCATCCCTCTTGGCACGGCTCAACGCCCATAGGGCGGTATATTTGTTAAAAGTATACTGTGCGTTCACCACCGACAGCAACCAACCTTGTTTACCGTCGAGGAAGCCGGCCCGCAGCAGCCAGGTCTTGATAAAGGCCCCGAGGGTGTGTCCGATGATGGAAATAAAGCCGCAGGTTTTATGCTGGCGGTGACGTTCCAGCGCCCAGGCTTCCGCGTACTGCAATTGCTTGCGCTGGAATGCTATCAGGTCTCGGCAGGTCAGGTGCTGCAGGTGACCCCGCAGGGTGATGACGTTGGCCTGCCGGCTGTCGAGGGATTCATGTACCGGACTGTCGTTATAACGGTAGGCTTCACGGGCATAGAGCCGCGCTACTTTGTCTGGATACCAGCCGCTGTGGCGCATAAATCGGCCTAGGAACAGGTTAGAGCGGGCACAGCTGTAAACCGTATCCGGCGCCGGATGGCGCAATACCTCTTCGATGGACCGGCGCAGCTCGGGAGTGACCCGTTCATCGGCGTCGAGCATCAAAATATAATCCCCGGCAGCGTGCTCCTGCGCCCGCTGGCGCTGTTTGCCGAAGCCCGGCCAATCCGGTGCCGAAAATACCCTCGCACCGTGCTGCTCGGCTATTTGGCGGGTTTGATCGGTGCTTGCGCTGTCCAGCACCACGATTTCATCTGCCCACGCCACCGATGCAAGGCAATCGGGCAGCAGCTCGGCTTCGTTATGCGTGATGAGGACCACGGAAAGACGTTTTACCGTCGGCATCTACTGGCTCCGCTGTGGCAAATAAGGCTCCAGCAATTGTAGCAGCCGTTGCAGTGCGCCCTGGTTCTGATGCAATACCTCCACCGCGTGACGGCCGTAATATAACCGGTAATCCTCATCGGTGAGCAGGGTTGTGATTTCTTTCACAAGCGTCGGGACATCAGTCACGGTAATCAGGCCGCCCGCTTCGGCCAGCTTGCTGCATATATCCCTGAAATTAAAGATGTGCGGCCCCATCAACACCGGGATGGCGTGGGCCGCGGCCTCCAGGGGATTGTGACCGCCCCGTTCCACCAGACTGCCGCCGACAAAGGCGATATCGGCAATGCCGTAAAGCAGCATCAGCTCGCCCATGGTATCGCCGATCACCACTTGCGTACCTGGCGAGGGCACATCACCGGAGCTGCGGGTGGTAAGGCTGAAACCGGCTCGTTGGGTCATCTCTTTAGCCACCGGAAACCGCTCCGGATGGCGTGGAACCAAGATCAGCAATAGATTGGGAAAGTCGGCCAACAGTTGGCGATGCGCCTGTAAGAGCAGGCTCTCTTCCCCTTCATGGGTACTGGTGGCGATCCATACCGGGCGATGAGGCGCCCATTGGCGGCGCAGTGTCAAGGCCCTGGCCGCCAGCTCGGGAGTGACCGAAATATCGAATTTCAGGCTGCCGGTCATCGCCAGTTGATTACGTTTTAACCCCAATGACAAAAAGCGCTCGCCGTCTTCCGCGTTTTGCGCGGCGATGAGCGTGATTTTTCCCATGATGCCGGCGGTAAAACCGCCGAACTTTTTATAACCGGCGGCGGAGCGGGCGGATAATCGTGCATTTGCCACCACCAGGGGAATTTTTCGCCGATAAAGCGCTTTGATGAGATTAGGCCACAGCTCGGTTTCCATGACGATCACCAGCTTGGGATTGACCTGGTTAAGGAAACGATTCATCGCCCCCGGCAGGTCATAAGGCAGGTAAACGTGATGCACATCTTTGCCGAACGCGGACTGAACGCGCTCGGAGCCGGTGGGGGTCATGGTGGTGACGGTGATGGGTAAAAAGGGATAACGGTGGCGCAGGGCCCGCACCAGGGGAATTGCGGCCAATGTTTCACCTACCGAAACCGAATGCAGCATAATGCCGCCCGGTTTGACTTTACCTTGGCAAAACCCGTAGCGCTCCGCCCAACGCCGGCGATAGGCCGGCGCTTTTCGACTGCGCCATAATAACCGGATCCATATAAAGGGCTGAATAAAATAGATGATTACGTTATAGATCATTATAGTTAGCTATTGTAAGGGGCACGGCGACCGATGTGCTGAGTTAGTTTTTAACCAAATAATTAGAATCGTATGGTAAGCGCATTCATGCTAACAGATAAGTGGCTATCCCTCATTGATATCCGGTGCTTTTAATCTCCCAGCAGTTGCCGGTACAGCTGAGTCAGCTGACTGGACAACCGGGCGGGCGTGCACTCTATAACCCGTTCGCGGGCGGCGAGGCCCATCTCGGGACGCCGATGGCGTAACGGGACGGCGTTCACCCATTCTGTAAGCGTTTTCAAATCCAGCGCGTCGCAGACATATCCCTCGACCCCCGGTTCGATAAACTCGGCGCCGCCGCAAGTCTCGCTGGTAATCACCGGCAAGCCGCAGGCCATGGCCTCCAATATCACGTTGGGGAACGGATCGTACAGCGTCGGCAGAATCAAACCGTCTGCCGCGTGATAAAAGGGTAACACGTCCTTTTGTATACCGACGAAACGGATGCGTTGCCGGCACCCCAGGCTGCTGGCGTAAGCAAGATATTTGGCTTGATGCTTGTCCTGGCCCACCACAACCAGGTAACGATCGGTGGCGGCTATGGCTGCGATGGCCTGTCGCAATCCTTTGCGCTCAAAGCCGGACCCGACATAAATCAAGGTACAGGCTTCCTCCGGCAGGGAAAGCCGCTCACGGGCCATCCGGCGTTGCTCAGGACCTGACGGGTAAAAACGTGACGAATCTATGGCGTTGTAAATCAGGGCGAATTTATCCGGCGGCACCTGATAACAGCGGATAATGTCATTCATCACCATGGCGGAGTTGCAGATGATTTTTTTCAGCGAGGCTGAATGAAACATCGCTTCTTCCGCCCCGAGCACGTAACGATGATAGCCGCTCATGGAGGTCAGCCACTGCTGCCACGGCGTGTCGATGCGCGCCCGCTGCTCAAGCCATACCTTGTGAACGCCGTCGCCGGCGCGAAATACGTCGCACCCGGCGATACGTTCATGGCTTTGCACCAGGTCGAACCGTTCACGTTGCCAGCACCTTTTTGCCGCGTCGGCAAAACCGCGCTCCCGGGAGATGCGTCCCCATTTGGCCGGATTGCAAATATGAACATGCCAATCCGGGCGCGGCTCCCCAGACCATTGCCGGGTCAGTATATTCAACTCAAGATCTTCGCTGTCCAGGGCTTCCAGCGCGCGGGAAATAAAACGTTCCGCTCCGCCGTCGGGACGGTATTTTTGCCGGACAATCGCCAGCCGGATTTTTTTCATGACAGATATCCCCGTGCGGCCTGGAGGACGGCATCCACCGGTATGGCGCTCAAATAACGTTGTTCAGTTTTTGTATCGATGTCGTCCGGCGACGGCAGCTCTGCAAAATCGCCGGCCCAGATGACGGTGCTGTTCTCACTCCAGGGCCGCCAAAAAGTCAATTTGGTGGGGCCGAACAGGGCGACGCAGGGCGTATTCAACGCGGCCGCCATATGCATGGGCGCCGAATCGACCCCGATAAACAGCCGTGCACCGTCAATGACAGACGCCAGCTGCGTTAAGGTCAGTTCCCCCGCCAGGGAGACAACCCGGGGATTATGGCATAAAGACAGAATATGCCCGATCATATCGCGCTCGCTTTTATCCGGCGCGGCGGTCAGTACGATGGGTAAATCTTGTTCCTGCAGCGCATCTATCAGTTCCGCCACCTTTTCATCATCCCAGCATTTATAGCCCCAGCGGGAGGTGGGCTGTATAACCACATAGTCACCGGTGATGCCCCGGGATGACAGCAAGGTTTGACGATGGGCCTCATCGGCAGGGGAGTAATACATCGACGTGCCACGGTCGATTAGGGGAATATCCAACGGTGCCAGAATGCTGAGATTTTGTTCGACGGTGTGCAGTTGGCCGTGGTTAACGGTGGAAACCAGCCGGTTATGGGCCTGGCGCCAAAAAAAAGATTGCCGCTTCGGATAATCGAAACCGATCCGCACCGCCGCCCCGCTGAGATAAGTGATTATCGCGCTGCGCCATTGGTCGGCCAGATTAATCACGATGTCATAATGCCGCGATCGCAGGGCTTTTATCAACGCGGTTTCCTGGTGGATTTGATGTCTGACGCCCTGTTTTTTCCATAACCGATCGATGACATGGATTTGTGTCAGCGCCGGATGATAGCGCAGGATGGCCTCGGTTTCCTTGTATAACAGTATATCGATTTCAGCAGCGGGATACTGCCGGTGCAGGGTATTGATAACCGGTGTGGTCAGCAACATATCGCCGTGATGGCGTAGCTTAATCAGGAGAATTTTTTTAACGGGGATCGGTAATACGTTATGAGATATAGGCATGTTGTCTGACCTAAGAAAATCCAGCGTTGATTTTAGGTCAAGACAGGGCGGGAGAGAAGCGGATTATCCAGGCTTACGCCAGGCATATATTCTTCGCAGCCACAGCATAAGCTGATACCACTGTTTTATGCCGCGGGCATTGCGAATCATGCGCTTATGTGTGCCGCTGGCGAAAATATCATTAAGGATAAGCTGCCTGGCCACCGGATCCGGCTCTCGACGCACCGCATGGCAAACGGATAACGCCTCATGGGTCACCTGCAAATGAAATTCACGGTACATTCTCACCTTGCCATGGTACCGGTGGTTAATATCCTCCAGTAATTCGGCAATGCGAATGTAATGACGCTGATATTCGACATTTTTCATGCCAATTCTTTTTTGATTACTGATGGATTGGTCATGAATATAATAACGATACAGCACTTCCTGTGTGTACCTCACCCGGCGGGCGTTAAACATCAATTCCGTGGTCCATGGAATATCCTGATGATGTAAACCAGGCACAAACTGCAGGTCAAGCTGCTTTATCAAGGAAAGCCGGTAAATGCCCAGCCAGACCACATGTAAATAGCGTCTGGTGGCCAGGGCTTTATGCAACCAGGTCGGACCGTCTATTACGCCGGTGGAGGTTAACCGGTCGAGGGGAATCAATGTTTTGATTTCCCCGGACCCCATAAAATACCGCTCGCCATTGCATTGTGCCACGTCCAGGTCATCTTGTTGCGCCATGTCCACTAATGTTCGGTACAGTTCAGGATAAAGCCGGTCGTCCGCATCGGGGAACGTCACATATTCCCCGTGGGCTATGGCCATGCCGGCGTTACGCGCCCTTGAAACACCGCCATTGGGCTGGTTGATGATAATAATATTTTCATAACGCTCGGCATATAACCGTGCAAGGGCGTCGGATCCATCGGTGGAGCCGTCGTTAACAATTATTATTTCCAAATCTTTAAGGGTTTGCGCTACCAATGACCGCATAAAATCTTCGAACATCGCCCCGGCATTATACAACGGAACGATAACGCTGAGCTTACGTAGCGGCTTATCGTTATTTAACATTTTGCAATATTTATCTCTGGCAACACCCACTGTCCAAATTGGGCACTGTTAAATTCTTACTGAATAATAACATAAGCTGATGTTTTGAGAGCGCTGATTTCCCCCGCGCCTGGCCGCGCCTACCACAATTAACCTATTAACCCTCGGCTAATGCGGCATATTTCCGGCAAATGGCGGCGATACTATAGGATTCCAGCGTACGGGGATCGATTAGAGGAGGGTTTTTATAAATTGTAAGAATTTTTTCCGCCAGGGATACATCGTTCATTTCCGCCAGGCCACGGGCCAGATCTCCGGTTAATATTTCGGCGGGACCGCCGGGGCAGCGGGTACTGACTACCGGCGTTTGGCAAATCAGCGCCTCCACCAAGACATTACCGAACCCTTCGCTGTCGGAGCAGAGAATCAGTACGCGGGCATGCTTGATATAAGGATAAGGATTCGCGGTAAAGCCTCTGAATATCACCCGGTCCGCGATATTCAATTCTCTTGCCAAGGCTTGCAGGGCGCTCAGCTCCCTGTCACTGCCCTGGCCCATAATCATCAGAGGCGATTGAATGCCGGTACGGGCATAGCTTCTGAGCAGCCGGTCATGGCGTTTGTGGGGATGTAATCGGCCCACATGAATAAGGTAATCCTGTCCCGCCATATCGCAGGGTTCAGACGCCAGCCGGAGAATGTCTTCGATATCGAACGGATTATTGATGACCGCCGATTTAGCGGGAGTCACGGCAAATTCACCGGTCATATCTTCCAGAACCGCGCGGGAGACGGCGGTAATATTGCGATGTCGATACACCCGGCCAATCTTGTAGCGCTTGATGGCGCGGGAAAACCCTTTGCGATGGCCGAGATAAGAGGGGGAAAACATGCCATGGAGGCAAAACCAGACTTTTTCAGGATCAAGTGCTTGGCTGCGGGCCACGATGCGGTCGGTTTTATGCAGATGGGAAATGACCAGATCGAATTTACCCTCCCGCTGCTCGGACTGGATAATGGCCGAATCCAGTTTTTTAGCCCGGCGGGAAAGTTCGGTAAGCTTACGCCAAGGAACGCGGCACTCATCGACGATGGCTTTATAATCGATTCCGGCGGGTAGCGTATAATCGCAAACGGAACGTAATGAAAATAGGGAGATGCGATGGCCGTCGGCCAACATTCCCTGAGCGAGGGTCAATAATACTTTCTCAGCGCCGCCGCCCGGCAACCCGTCGATGATCATCAATACACGCATGCGTTCTTATCCCATTACCTTGCCAGGTTCATTTAAGGTGCGATCCTACCCTAAGGCAACGATAAAATCCTGCGGGTGTTGACCATCTGTTTCCTTTTGCCATGGACATATTGCCAATGCATTTGCTCTAATGTCCAATGGGGCTTGATTTTCGGGGTTTGCCCTCTCGGCATCGGCAGCGTAACATACCGAACTCTGATTTCCAGGGATTTTTCAAATGAATCAACCCGCATTTATTATTACGATTGATACGGAAGGCGATAATCTTTGGCGCAATCATGAGCAAATTCTGACCAGAAATGCGCTTTTTTTGCCCCGGTTTCAGGCGTTGTGCGAAAAATTCGGTTTTAAACCCGTCTATCTCACCAACTATGAAATGGCGATGGATAATGAGTATGTTGAATTCGCGAAAGATGTCATCGCCAGGGGCCACGGCGAGGTGGGCATGCATCTGCATGCATGGAACAGCCCGCCGTTAGTTGATTTAACCGGTGATGACGGGCGGCACAAGCCTTATCTGATTGATTATTCAAACGAAATGATCATCGCCAAAGTGCGGTTTCAGACGCAGCTGCTGGAAGAGACATTCCAGACTAAAATGCTCAGTCATCGCGCCGGGCGTTGGGCGCTGAATGAGTTCTATGTAAAAGTATTGATTGAAAACGGCTATCGCATCGATTGTTCCGTCACGCCACGGGTCGATTGGCGTCGTTCTCCCGGCGCACCTCAAGGCCGGGGCGGAACAAATTACATCGGCTTTCCCGATCAGGCCTATTTCATCGACCCGGAAAATATTGCCGCTGCCGGTGACTCTCCGTTACTTGAAGTGCCGATGAGCACCCGCTACAAGCACCCAGGCTGGGTCAATACCGTCAAGACGCTTTATGACACTCTCAGGGGCAAACAACGCACGCCGTCGGTGCACTGGCTGCGCCCTCAAGGCGGTAACGTGGCAAATATGCAATTGGTGGTTGATACCATGCTGGCCCGAGGAAGCGATTATGTGGAATTTATGCTGCATTCATCCGAACTGATGCCCGGCGGAAGCCCTACTTTCACCGATGAAGCCGCCATCGAGCGGTTGTATGCGGATATGGAACAGCTGTTTGAGTGGTTAAAAGGACGTGTCGTTGGCATGACATTGGCAGAATTTTACCAAAAAAAGACATGAGCCTCGAGAAATGAAGAAAAAGAAAGTTTTCCTGATTTATATTTTACTGAGTATTTATAATAAATTTTTTGGGCATTTAAAAGAAAGCAAAACGTTAAATGCAGCTTCTGAATTTAACCGTATCGCTATAATGTCTACTACCGCATTAGGTGATCTTTTATTCAATACACCGGCCATTCACGCATTACGTAAACGCTATCCTGCAGCTCATTTTACTTTGGTTTCAAGCAATAAGAACAGCGCCATGGTGGAAGGCAGCCCCTATTTCAATAAGATAATCTATTGGGATAACAAAATTAAGCATGCCTATGGCGTGATTAAACAATTACGGCAATCCAGGCCACAGCTGACTGTCATACTTCATTCGCATATGCCCTACGATGTGCTCATCGCCGTGATGGCGGGCAGCCATTATATCATGCGTGACAATTATGCGACGGATTCGCAATTACTGAATCCCTTGTTGGCGGCTTTTTCAGGAAAATTTAACGGTCATATCATTTCACGCAAGTTAACGTTGCTGAACATTCTGGGATGCGATACAGGCGACACCAATATGCATATACCCGTGGATTTCGAGCGTCTGGAAAAAATTCCCCATCAAATCAATATCGGCTTCCAAATGGGGGCATCGGAGACTATCCGGCAATGGCCTATTTATCGTTTTACCGAGCTGACCCGGTCTATTCTTGCCCTTAATTCGGCAATGGCTCAATACCGTATTACCCTGATCGGCAGTGGTAAGGAAACGGATCTGGCTGATGCGTTTATGGCGTCGTTAACCACCGATGAGAGACAATATATCGTCTCACTGGTGGGAAAAACCAGTCTGAAGCAGCTGCTATCACACATTGCCAATTTGGATATGTTGGTGACCGGTGATACCGGACCATTGCATATCGCGGTTGCCCTGAACGTCAAAACGGTCAGCCTGTTCGCCACGGCGAATCCCCACCATACCGGGCCGCTGCAGTCGTTGGAATTGCACAAGATTATCTATGTTAAAGATCGATTGGATGCCGGGGAGTCTGCTCCAAAGGATTTCCCGTTGGCGATTATCTCCGCCGATGAGGTGTTTTCCGAAATCAAAAAGCTGGCCTCGCCTAATATACCCTAAATCATTCGAGTTGCAGGAAGGCGGCGACACACCGACAAATCTGCCTGGAGCAGAATTGAACGCTGCCTACAGCGGCCAGAGGGGCCGAGTATTGCCAACGCACCTGCAGGTTGAAGTATGACGGGTATAAGCGGGTTAAGTATCCTCAGCAAGTTTTTTCAACCGGCGGGCTGAGTATAATCGCCAGGGGAAACCAAAATAAATACCATGTCACGCCGGGGTTGCTGACGACAAACATGCCTTGGGTGGTAAAGAAAAAAATCATAAACAGAAATAACGAAGCTTCAAACCCCTGCCGATGGGTCAAATGTTTTTTCGCCATGCAGAGGCCATATGACAGAACACCCCCCAGTAAAAACAATCCGACGACGCCGCCCTTTAGCAGAGCGGAGAGATAGAGGCTATGTGTGGTCTTGACCGGATCGTTAAGACTATTGATAAAATTTAGTTCTTTGTTGAATCCCCAGCCGAAAAAAGGATGTATTTTCACCATATCCAGGGTATGCACCCAAATGCCGACACGAATGAAGCTTTGCTGGTACGCGGTCTCAAATCGGTTAAATAAGATATACTCAAAATTCATCATTACAATGAACGATGCCAGCATAATGATGAAAATCAGAAAAATAACGATATGATGCTTTCGAATAGCCGGTTTCAATAATAAAAGAGGCAAAAGCGAAACAACGAATGAGAGCAATGGTCCTCGGCTCTGTGTCAGGATAACACCAATAAACAAAAAAGGTATTGGCAGGTAGAACCACTTGTTATTTGTATCCCTGATCGTTATCAGACATAAAAAAATCCCAAGACAAAAATAGCCCGCCAGGTCAATAACATTTGATGGTGAAGCGAAAAAAGAAACTGTTAACCTATTGGTGAGGATAGTCGGCTTATCAACGCAATAAAAAATTAAGAACAGTAGAACCAGAATCCCGGCCAACGCGAAAAGTAACGCCCCGTTTTTTTTTCCATTGAGGCAAATTTGGCGATAAATGAATAAAAAAGCCAGTAGATATAAAGAATGAGTTACGGCTGAGGTAAAGTCCCTGGGATTATCCGACCAAAGTGTACTGAGGCAGAAGTAGAGCAGAAAGCCTGCTGTGATGAGAAAACCTTTTTTGAAGGCAGTATCCTTGAGAAAAATTCCCACCAATTTTTTCTTGTCGGTAAAAAGAGTTATTACCAGCAGTATAAGGGACAGATGAAATAAATTATTGACCTTGCTATAACCGCAAAATATTGCGCTAAACATTAAAAACAATTGATAGAAAAATATATAATTTTTTTCGGAAAATTGTTTAATCCTAATGGACGTCATAAATATCGACCTTTTCAAATATATCATTACCCAATGCACTGTGTTTGGAGAGATTTTTGACGGTAATGCCTTTCTTCTTCAACACAATGCTGGCATGCCTAAAGGCGGGTTCTATCAAATTGGTGAATTTCTCATCGAGAAAACAGGGCAGCTTATTCTTTTCATTCTCATAAAAACGCGGTTGAGCAAAATTATTCATGTCCAGGCCGGCGACATATACCGTCTGAAAGCCCATAAACGCCACGATTTGCAATGCCCAATACACAACTGTACCGGCATCAAAAATCCCGCTGCGGATGTCATTGTTGAAGGCGATATGCTTGTGTTCGGGGCAGATTGACACTTCTCTGGCGTTGCCATAAGTATCCCAAATTTGACCCGGTATCACTTTACGTTGATAAATCTTGTAACAAGCGTCTTCAATTATCACCACTTTGCATTGTATTTTTGATGAGGTAAATGCGTTGATGATTTTAACCACGCCGTGCAAGGTGGTAAACAGTGTGATAGCGGGATTGAATATCACCCCTTTTACCATCTCGAGTTTTTTATCGATAAAAGTCATATCAACAATGACATAAAATTGAAAATCTATTTTATCCTTCAGAGCATAAGCCCCGTTGACACCCATTATCGGCATCGCGGGGATACGAGAAAAATCCATATCCTTGATGGATGGCCCCGTGGCGGTGATAAGGATGTTTCCGGCATGCTGTCCCTTGAATGATGAGAGTTTTCGCATTGTTACCGATTCACCCCGATAGCGCAGTGATGTTATCTCACCGGTGGGCGCACGGGTTATTTTCACGTACGGCCATAAATTCTCATTGTGCCTAAAGGCCCGTGATCGCGTATACCGGTAGATTTGCTTAAAAAATGTACTCATTTTTCACTCAATATCGTCAAGCAATTCTGCAATATTAGCGGGTTTAATGTCTTTCATGTAATGACTTCCGGCAGGTGCTGTCACAAAAATCTGATTCTTACCATAACTGCCAATCAATTTGGGATCGGTGGGGCCATAAAGTACGATATTGGGACGGTCTAACGCGGCAGCCAAATGACTTAACCCTGTATCAACCGAAACCACCGCTTTTGCACCGGCCAACACCCTGGCAACTTCACTAAGTGTAAGTCTTGGAAGTACTTCAACATAAGGGAAATTTTCTGAAAGTCGTACCGCACGCTGAAATTCCGGCTCCGAACCCCAGGGTAATTTGATTTTGAGGCCGCGAGCCGCCATCAAACCAATTAATTCACGCCAGTGCGATTCCGGCCAGTGTTTTTCCGCCCGGGTGGTGGCATGTAAAAATACCAGGTACGGTGCGGCGGCCGGCTGATCCGGCGGAGAGCTGAAATGCCCTGCGATGGCATAATCGCCTTTTACCGGCGGAACCTTATAACCCAGGCTGATGGCGAAGAGTTGGCGGATGCGCTCTACGGCGTGCTGACGGCGGGCAACGGCATGACGTTGGTTATAAAACCAGCTGGCGAAAGGTTCGCGCGCGCTTTTACAGTCCAGGCCGTGCTTTTCTCCCCTGGCGACGCGGGTGACCAGGGCCGCGCTTTTGATCAGTCCCTGGGCGTCAATCACCCGGTCATACTGCTGGCGTCGCAAGAGCTTTTTGAAGTCGCAGCGCTCCTGGCGGGCAACGTTGCCGAACCAGTTTTTTCGCCAACGCCTGATGGCCACCGATATCACCTGTTCCACTGCCGGATGCCAGGACGGAATTTGCGCAAAACTTTCTTCCACTGCCCAGTCGAAACGAATGCCGGGTAGGGCGTGCATGGCGTCCGTCAAGGCGGGCAGAGTATGCAGGATATCCCCCATGGAAGAGGTTTTGACGATGAGCACCCGCATCAATTTTCCTTACCGGCGGCAAGGAGGGTATTGAGTTCGCCCATGACCTGTTCAGGCTGGATATCAATAAGACTCTGGTGATAACCCTGGGCGTCGTCGCCTTTACGTATCCTCTGGTAGCCGGTAATCAGCCGTATCACCCGTGCCCGGCGGGAGAGCGGCGGGGTAAAATCGGGACTGCTGGGGCCATAGAGCGCCACCAATGGCCGATCCAGCGCGGCGGCCACGTGCATCAAGCCCGAATCGTTACTCACCACTGCCCGGCAGGCGGCAATCAGGGTAACGGCCTGTTCAAGGGATGTGGCGCCGGCCAGGTTCCGGCAATAAGGCCTGTCGTTCACCGGCAGCAGAGCGATAATTTCATTCCCCGCCGGCTGGTCTTTCGCCGAGCCGAAAAGAACGGTTTGGTATCCCCTGTCAATCAGCGATTTTGCCAGGGAGGCATAATGGTAATGAGGCCAGCGTTTGGCTGGCCCGAACTCCGCGCCGGGGCAAAAGCCCACCAGGGGACGGCCGTTATCCAGGCTGAAATTTTTTACGGCAGCCGCGGATTCAGTTTCGCCGACCCGTAGGCGCGGCCACGGCAAGGGTTGTGGTAACTCCTCAGCCGAGCGGATGGCTCCGGGATAAGCCAGTGCGACATAACGCTGAACCATCAGGGGAAATGCGGTTTTATCCAATACCCGCAAATCGTTGAGCAGCCCGTAGCGCATTTCGCCGCGCCACCCGGTGCGTTTCGGGATGCCGGCAAAAAAAGGCACCAGGGCTGACTTGAAGGAGTTGGGCAATATCAATGCCCGATGATAGTGTTCATCCCTCAGTTCCCGTCCGAGCCGGCGACGTTCCCAGAGCTGCAGCGCTCCATGGCCGAGAGGCATGGGCAGCGCCCGGCGCACCTCCGGCATCCGATTAAGCAGCGGACGACACCAGGCCGGCGCCATCACGTCTATTTCCGCTGCGGGATGAAGATCCTTTATGCTGCGATACAAACTTTGCGACATCATCATGTCGCCCACCCAGGATGGCCCGATAATCAGTATTTTCATGCCGCCGATATCTTCCCTTGCGCTAATTTCAACGGGTGCGATTGAGCCAGGCCAAATAGGTGGACACCCCTTCGGCTACTGTTTTGAATGGCTTATCGTAACCCGCGGCGCGCAATTGGGTTAAATCGGCTTGTGTGTAGGCTTGATAGCGGCCTTTAAGTTTCTCGGGAAAATCAATATATTCAATCTGGCCTTTTTTATGGAAATCCAATACCGCATCCGCTACCGCCTGGAATGACTCGGCCCGGCCGGTACCGCAATTAAAAATGCCGGAAACCCCGTTTTGCCAGAACCACAAATTCACCTCGGCGACGTCGCCGACATAGATGAAATCGCGTTTGAACCCCTCGCTGCCGGAAAATAATTTAGGATTCTCACCGGCGAGGATCTGGTTGTTAAGATGAAAAGCCACGCTGGCCATACTGCCCTTGTGTCCTTCACGGGGTCCGTAAACATTGAAATAGCGGAACCCGCAAATTTGTGAATCCGTCTGCGGCAACAGGGTGCGCACATACTGGTCGAACAAGAATTTAGAATAGCCATAAACGTTTAGCGGCTGTTCATACTGACGCTGTTCGATAAAGTTTTCCGTCCTGCCGCCATAGGTCGCGGCGGAAGACGCATAAAGGAAGGGAATCGTCCGTTCAAGGCAATAATGCAGTAATTCCTTAGAGTATTGATAGTTGTTGTCCATCATATACTTCCCGTCCCACTCGGTGGTGGAAGAGCAGGCGCCTTCGTGGAACACCGCTTCTATATCGCCGAAATCGTCGCCGGCGATGATACTGGCGATGAAATCCTCTTTATCCATGTAATCGGTGATATCCAGGTCCACCAGATTGACAAATTTGGTGCCGTCCTTGAGGTTATCCACCACGAGGATATCGTTATACCCGACATTATTCAGAGACTTAACAATATTGCTGCCGATAAACCCGGCCCCACCAGTGACGACTATCATGGATTAACCCTTGTTTAATCTTGGCGGAGCAGGCACTGCGTCTGCCCCTTTATGGCTCTTAGCATAGCATTTTCGGCGTAAGCTTAATATCCGTCCGGCGCGGAACTGAACCAATGCTTAATCTGTATCACCCACGGCGTCTGATCCAAACTCGAATATATCACCTGGAACATCACATCGGCGTAAACCGGCGGCGGAGCCTGCTTCACGATACATTGCGGAATGCCCCTAAACGGACGACGGGGCCGGACAGGCGCCGGTGACGGCGCGGGGACGGGTGATAAAGCATCGTTCAGCAGCGAGCTGGGAGCCACCAGCACGATATCCGACGGCAAGGCCGGCAACATCTGCTGCAGCACTTTGACGGTATTCGGGTGAGGGTGGCCGATGGCTATTGCAAAGCCGTTACGGCGTGCCAAGGCTATGGCTCGGTTGAATTGCCCCCGGATGTCGTCTTCGTTGGCGGTGTCGTCCAGGAACACATTGCGTTTGATCACCTTGACCCCGGTGCCGGCCGCCGCCTGGCGCGACTGGCTATTCCCGATGGTCATGCTATCGAGAAAATAAAAGGGATAATGACTCAGCACCTGCATGACATTCTGCATGCCGTTCAGGTTGGAGGTCATGGCGCTGCCCATGTGGTTGTTCACGCCGACGGCATAGGGAACTTTGCTCACCGCATCACGCACGATGCGGGCAATCTCATCCCGGCTCATGTCCGGGCGCAACGTGCCCCGTTCCAGGGGCTGCTTGCTCAATGGCGCCATCGGCAGATGGATCAGGACCTCCCGCCCCTGAGCGTGGGCCTTGCGGGCCATTTCCGCGGCGTAGGGCGCGTTGGGCAATACGGCAATGGATATGGCGGTGGGCATGGTCAACACTTGATTTTCATTTTGCGGACGATAGCCAAAGTCATCAATGACAATGGACAGCCTGCCGGCAATAGCGAATATCGGCATACCAAGCAGGAGCAGGAGTATCAGGGCCGCCAGTTTTTTTAACAACACGCTATCTTCCTAACCATGGCAACGGGTTGACCGCCTGGCCACGACGACGAATTTCGAAATAGAGGGCGGAGGTATCCTGCCCGCCGCTAGTGCCCACCAGCGCGATGGGCTGGCCGGATTTAACCTGATCCCCCACCTTCACCAGGGCGCTTTGGTTGTAGCCGTAAAGACTCATATCCCCTTGGCCGTGTTCAACCACCACTACCAGGCCATAGCCTTGGAGCCAGTCGGCCATCAGTACGCGGCCGTCGGCAATGGCTTTGACTTCGGTACCTTCCGGGGCGGCGATAACCATGCCCTTCCAACGAAGCTCACCTTGCAGGGATTCACCGAACCGGTGCAGGGTCCGGCCCCTGACCGGCCACATGGCTTGCCCGGCGGGCGCACCCAACCCGCCGGTACGGGAGATAAGCTCCCGTTCGCTGTCGGAAGGTTTATAGGTCGCTCCCTGACGTTTAGCCTGTTCCTGCCGTTCCCGAACCTGCTGCGCCTCGCGTTCTTCCCGCTCGGCACGGGCTTTGGCTTCCCTTTCGGCGCGGGCGATATCGTTTTGCAGGCGAGTTTCGTTTTGCCGCAGTTCGTTCAGGCTCAGCTGATCCTGATGAATGGAAGTGTCCAGGGCGGAGAGCGTTTTCTTTCTCGCTTGACGGGCGTTTTCCAGCGTTTTCTGCTCCGATTGCTGCTGTCGCAACAATGTTGCCTGCCGCAGCTGTTTTTGCTGCAGATCGGTTTTCTGGGCCGCCAACTGCTGCCGGGTCTGTTTGAGATCTAGAATGGATTTTTCCCGCGCCTGATTGAGATAGCTGAAATAGGCCAGAATCCTTTCGCTGCGCTGGCTCTCCTCTCCGCTTAATATCAACTGCAGGCCGGAGTTGCGACCCTGGCGGAATGCCGCGTCCAATTGTTGAGCCAGCAGCTTCTGCTGGGCCGTCTGACGCCCTTGAAGCTGCTTGATGGATTGGCTCAAGCGGTCGATATCCGCGGTTAACGACGCCAGCGTGCCTTGTGTCTCGCGCAGGGCCCGGCTGGATTGGGAAATGGACTCTTCCTGTTTTTTCAGCTGACTTAGCAACGCGCCGCGCTGTTGTTGCTGTTGCCGAACGCTTTTTTCTTTCTCGGCGATGTTTTGCTGCAGGGTTTTAAGCTGTTGTTTATTGTTGTCGTCGGCATGTCCGGCCACAGGCAATAACATTACGCCAGCATAAAACAGGCTGGCGTAAACATGTCGCTTTAACGTAGAAAAATGGCCTTGGCCGCCGTTTTCCCTGATATTCACTCTTTTCAACGATGCCTTTCCCCTCATTGATAAGATTATTTCACGTTGAACAGCGGCTTACCAGTTATCTATGGCGTAATTCCGTGCCCCTGCGCATCGGCACGCGCGTGTAAGAGATATAATTAAGCGATAAAGCCCACCCTTTTTAGCGACATGGGGCGCAATGTGGTTAGTTTCTTCTTTCCGGCCATGTATATTGGCTGAATTTGCCGTAATGCGAGGGTATACTCGAAGCCTTTACTGCGTGGCCACAACTCACGGGAGCTTTTACACCCCATGCAAGAAATTATGCCGTTCGTTAGCGATCACCCCATGCTTTGTCTGGCCTGGGTCGCTTTATTGATCGCCGTTATCGTAACAACGCTAAAAACACGTTTTTCCAAGGTGAATGAAATTACCCGCGGCGAAGCCATCCGTCTGATCAATAAGGAAGATGCTGTTATAGTTGATCTGCGCGGCCGGGATGACTACCGTAAAGGGCACATTGCCAACGCGTTGAATCTCACCTCGGCCGAGGTTAAAAACGGCAGTCTTGGCGAGTTGGATAAAGCCAAAACGAAACCGGTTATCGTGGTATGCGCAACCGGCACCACGTCGCGTGAACCGGCGGAAAACCTGAACAAAGCAGGCTTTGAACGGGTTTATGTCCTTAAGGAGGGCATATCCGGCTGGAGCGGAGAGAACTTGCCCCTCGTACGGGGCAAGTAAGACAAACTTGATAGGGGGAACCATGGCCAATATTGAAATCTATACCAAATCGACTTGTCCATATTGCCATCGCGCCAAGGCTTTACTCACCCGCAAGCATGTCGTATTCCAGGAAATACCCATTGACGGGGATGCGGATAAACGGGAAGAAATGATTAAACGCAGCGGTCGTAACACGGTTCCACAAATTTTCATCGACGGACAGCATGTGGGTGGCTGTGATGATTTACACGCACTAGATGCGCGCGGCGGATTGGACCCCCTGCTTAAATAGGCCGGGAGGCAGACGCGCGCACGGGTGCATGAAGCAAAATTAACCAAAGGGTTTTTTTAATGTCAGAACAAAATAGCACCGAGATGACGTTTCAGATCCAGCGCGTTTATACCAAGGACGTCTCTTTTGAAGCACCTAACGCACCGAAGGTTTTTCAGCAGGAATGGCAGCCTGAAATCAAACTGGATCTCGATACCGCCTCGACCCAGTTGGCGGAAGGTATCTATGAAGTGGTATTACGCGTGACGGTGACGGCGTTGCTGGGGGAAGAGACCGCTTTCCTGTGTGAAGTGCAGCAAGCGGGTATCTTTACCATTTCAGGAATCGACGGGACGCAGCTGGCTCACTGTCTGGGCGCCTATTGCCCGAATATTCTTTTCCCTTATGCCCGTGAGTGCATAACCAGCCAGGTATCCCGCGGTACGTTCCCGCAGCTTAACCTGGCGCCGGTGAATTTTGATGCCTTGTTCATGAACTATTTGCAACAGCAGACCGATGGTGAAGGAAACCAAACGACCCAGGAAGCCTGATGATGCCTAAAAGTGCCTCAATGATTGTCATCGGTGCCGGCTCCTACGGTACGGCTCTTGCCATTACCATGGCGCGAAACGGTCATGAGGTGTTGTTATGGGGGCATGAACCAGAGCATATCCATGCCCTGGAGGCGGCACGGTGCAACCAGGCCTTTTTGCCCGATGTGCCGTTTCCGCCTTCACTGCATCTTGAGACGGATTTGTCGCGGACTATGCGGTTCAGCCGCGACGTGCTGATTGTGGTGCCGAGCCATGTGTTCGGCAGCGTGCTGACTCAAATCAAGCCGCATTTGCGTCCCGATGCCCGCGTGGTCTGGGCAACCAAAGGGCTTGAGGCGGATACGGGGCGGTTATTGGCGGATGTCGCCCGCGAGGTATTGGGTGAAGCGATCCCCTTGGCGGTGATATCCGGGCCGACCTTTGCCAAGGAGCTGGCGGCGGGTTTACCCACCGCCATCGCGCTGGCATCCACCGACGCGGACTTTTCGGCCGATTTACAGTATCTGCTGCATTGCGGCAAAAGTTTCCGGGTCTACGGCAACGCTGATTTTATCGGCGTGCAGCTGGGTGGAGCGGTCAAGAATGTCATCGCCATCGGTGCCGGTATGTCGGACGGCATCGGATTCGGCGCCAATGCCCGAACGGCGCTTATCACCCGCGGGCTCGCGGAAATGTCGCGTCTCGGCGCCGCACTGGGGGCGGACCCCGGTACGTTTATGGGCATGGCGGGGCTGGGCGATCTGGTCTTGACCTGCACCGATAACCAATCCCGTAACCGTCGGTTCGGCATACTGCTCGGTCAGGGTGTCGACGTACAGACCGCCCAGGACGCCATCGGCCAGGTGGTGGAGGGTTATCGCAATACCAAGGAAGTGCTGGCGCTGGCGGGACGTTACGGTGTCGAAATGCCGATCACCGAACAGATCTACCAGGTGCTGTACAGGAATAAAAATGCCCACGAAGCGGCGTTAAGCTTGCTCGGACGAGCCCAGAAAGACGAGAAAACCGGTGGCTGACATCGGTGCCCTGTCCGTCAAGAGTGTTTACATCTGCAAAAGGGTCGTGAGTATGTCCACTGAAGAATTGGAAATGGTATGGAATAACATCAAAGCTGAAGCGCGTTTGCTGGCGGAGTGTGAACCCATGCTGGCCAGTTTTTTTCATGCCACGCTGCTTAAGCATGAAAATTTGGGCAGCGCGCTGAGTTATATGCTGGCGAATAAACTGGCCAATCCCATCATGCCGGCCATCGCCATCCGCGAAATAGTGGAAGAAGCGTATAAAAACGACGAACAAATGATTTATTCGGCGGCCTGCGATATCAATGCCGTGCGGCTGCGTGACCCCGCGGTGGATAAATATTCAACGCCGTTGTTATATCTTAAAGGATTTCATGCCCTGCAGGCCTATCGCATCGGCCACTGGTTATGGGGACAAGATCGGCAGGCGATGGCCATCTATTTCCAAAATCAGATCTCGGTCTCTTTTGGCGTCGATATCCATCCGGCCGCTCAAATCGGCTGCGGCATCATGCTTGACCATGCCACCGGTATTGTCATCGGCGAGACGGCCATTGTTGAAAACGACGTTTCCATACTGCAATCGGTGACCTTGGGCGGCACGGGTAAAACCAGCGGCGATCGTCATCCCAAAATTCGTGAAGGGGTCATGATCGGCGCCAATGCGACCATCTTGGGCAACATCGAGGTTGGGCGGGGCGCTAAAATCGGCGCGGGTTCGGTGGTATTACAATCGGTACCGCCCCATACCACCGCGGCCGGCGTTCCCGCCAGGATCGTCGGCAAGCCGGACAGCGATAAACCTTCCATGGATATGGATCAGTTTTTCGGCAGTCATGGTTTTGAGTATGGCGACGGCATTTAACATTTTACCTGCCCGCGCCGGCATAACCCAATTGTCGCCAGGCTTCATACACCACCACCGAAACGGCGTTTGATAAATTCATGCTGCGGCTGCCAGGTTGCATCGGGATACGGATTTTCCGGCCCATGGGCAGATTATCCAAAATAAACGGCGGCAAGCCCCGGGTCTCCGGACCGAACAGCAAATAATCCCCCGTCCGGTATTCCACCTCACTGTGCGCCGGGGTTCCTTTTGTGGTCAACGCAAACAACGTCCCCGGCTTTTCCTGTTCCAGGAACGCCGCGTAATCATGATGGCGTTTTATATGGGCGAATTCATGGTAATCCAGCCCGGCGCGGCGTAAACGTTTATCGTCCCAGGTAAATCCCAAAGGCTCGATAAGATGCAACGCAAAACCGGTATTGGCGCACAGCCGGATAATATTGCCGGTGTTAGGCGGGATTTCCGGTTCGTATAGAACGATATTCAACATACTGCCCCCTTGAAGAGGGCGAAGAATAACAAAAAAAAGCCCGACGTGCCGCAACTCCCCACAGCCTTCGGCTTCGACTGGCTAACGATGCTGCAATTATTGCCACGTCCTCAGATCATCGATGCTGCAATTATCGCCACGTCCTCAAGTCATCGATGCTGCAATGGCAGCCACATTACCAGGCGCAACCCACCTAGCGGACTGTCCTCAGCTTTGACCCAGCCGTGATGTTGCTCCACCGCTTTTTCAACGATAGCCAGGCCCAGGCCGGATCCGCCGGACTCACGATCGCGGGCTTCGTCGGTGCGATAGAAAGGACGGAAAATCTGTTCACGATCCTCTTCGCTTACGCCGGGTCCATCGTCATCCACCTGGATGGTCACGCCTTGAGCATCGGCGCTAAAGGCCACGGCAATGCGCTGATGGGAATAACGCAACGCATTGCGCACGACGTTCTCCAGGGCGCTGTCCAACGCCGCCGGATTACCCACCAATACCCAATTGCCCGGAGGCGCGGTAATTTCCAGGGTTTTCCCCATCTGCTCGGCTTCAAATTTCGCGTCCTCCAGCACATCGTTCCATAACTCGCTGGCCTTGATGAATTCCCGCGTCAATTCGTTCTTATGCTGATTACGCGACAATACCAGCAGGTCGTTAATCATGGAGTCCAGCCGCTGGGCTTCGGTTTCAATGCGCGCCAGTTCGTTGCCTTCGCCATGCTTGCGCCGCATAAGGGCCGTGGCCAACTGCAGACGGGTGAGTGGCGTGCGCAATTCATGGGAGATATCCGACAGCAGCCGTTGCTGCGCGGTGACCATTCTTTCCAGTGCGCTGACCATTTGGTTAAAGCTGACGCCGGTGGCTAAAAATTCCTGCGGACCGGCTTCCAGCTCGGGATGCTGGCGTAAATTACCCCTGGCCACTTCATCCGCGGCGTATTTAAGTTTGCGTGCCGGTTTTGCCAGGCTCCAGGCCAGCCAAAGCAGTAAAGGTATGCTGATAAGCATGGTAACAATCAGCAGTAAAAACGGCCGATCAAACATTAAATTGATGAAATCCGACTGTGAATTGCCTGCCGGCCGGATTTGATAAAGCTGATAATTATCATCCCCGTCTCGCACCGCGAAAGGACCGACCAATTCCATGCGGCCATATTTTTTCTTTTGCGGCTGATCCGAGTTATCGGATTGGCCGATGAAATTGCGGATGACCTGCATTTCGTTACGCTGAGCGCCGATAACCCGCCCCTCGCTGGTCACCAGAATCAAACGTTGTCCCGGCGGCGCCCATTTATCGATGGCGCGAAACAACCGGCGCCACCACATCAGATCGTTGGCCGGATCAGCGGCCAGTTCCGCCTCGACATGCTGTTGCAACATAACGCCTTGACGCTGTTCACTGTCCAGCAATGGGGTCAACTGGCGGGTATCCAGTTTTGGAACCATTAACACCAGCATCAAAACCAGCGCCAGGGTTAGCCAGAAGATGGCGAATATCCTCGCGGTCAAGCTATTAATCATGCGGCGGATACCATTAAATAACCCCGGCCCCGCAGCGTTTTGAACCAGGGATGCCCGTCTTTGCGCTCCGGTAATTTACGCCGCAGGTTGGAGATGTGCATATCGATTGCCCGATCAAACGGCGTCAGGCGCTTGCCCAGGACTTCCTGGCTTAAGTGTTCGCGGGAAACCACCTGGCCTAGATGCTGAGCCAGCAGATAGAGCAGGGTGAATTCCGTTCCGGTCAGCTCCAGAGGGATGCCATCGAAAGTCGCTTCCTGCCGGCCGGGATTGAGGCGCAGAAAGTCGACTTCCAGCGATGGCGTGCCGGTATCGCCGTTTTGCAGCTGTTCCGTCCATTGGGAACGGCGCAATATGGCCCTGATTCTGGCCACCAGCTCCCGATCGTTGAACGGCTTGGGCAGATAGTCATCCGCGCCCAGTTCGAGCCCCAGCACGCGATCCAGCTCGCTGCCGCGGGCGGTGAGCATAATCACCGGCGTCTGGTGTTGCTGGCGTAATTCCTTGAGCGTATCGATACCGTTTTTTCTCGGCATCATCACGTCCAGCAGCAAGAGATCCACCGAGTTGTCCAGCATATTCAACGCCTGTTCGCCGTCATAAGCCACCAGGACGTTAAAGCCTTCCATCTCGAGCAATTCTTTCAACAATGCCGTTAATTCACGATCGTCGTCGACCAAAAGGATTTTATTCATTTTCTCACCTCCAAACGCAAAATACGTCATCAATCACTACCAATCCATGACTTTACGTAGCTTTACATCCCCTGACGCTAGTTTGCAGCGGCATCAGTAGAATGGCTTCATCGTTAAGCAACTTAGTTATGGGTGTAGGGGTTAGGGATGCACAAACTTAACGCCATGTTCGTCGCCGCCACTCTTTTCTCCGTAAACACCGTGGCGGGTGAGAATATTGCAACGGGAAGTTGGCATCAGGATGACATCGCAAACCGATGCGGCGATAGTCATTACAGTATGTTTGAAGGCGTTAGGCTGACGGAACACCAGCGGCAGCAAATGCGCGATTTGATGAGCCAGGCTCGCCTTGATATTCCCCGTATCAATGTGAGTGAAATGGAACAGTTGCATGCATTGGTAACAGCAGAAATTTTTGATGAGCCGGCTGTCAGGGCCCAAATGGAAAAAATGGCCCAACAAAATGTCATTCGTCAGGTGGAAATGGCTAAAGTGCGGAATCAAATGTACAACCTGCTTACGCCGGAGCAAAGACAAATTTTGAATCAGAAACATCAGCAGCGCCTCGCCGAAATGGCGTCGCAAATGACCGAAATGGACCCATCTTCTGCCCAGAAGCCGGTACAGAGTGTGACCCTTAAGTAAAACATCTTCATTTTTCCTTGCCATAGACACCATCCCTGTCTTCCCCCACCGAAAGGTGGGGTTTTTTTTCAAACACTTATACGTCAAATTACCTAAAAGCAGCAGATTAAAAACTGTAAGCCACCGCCGGCAATGACAAGCACGTTAGATGGCGGCCGACTAAGGCTAAATCAACATGCCCGGCAAACTTGGCAATGCTACGATATTATCGCCGTACAGCATAAAATGACTTGCAAAAGTGTGACATAAACCAAAGGATGGCTGCTTGCCGGACAGACCGGCGCAGATCTGGTTTTAGTGACGCTGAGACCTTATGAAAATAAGTCATCCATACGCCGCCGGGCATCATAAAAATGACCAGCAAAAGGCTTATCATCTTTTGAACAACCGGTGGCGCCGATTCGCGGCATTGCATTGGTTTTTGCCGGTTCGCAACATCCATTATCAACTCAGGTGCTGCATGTGCCGATGATTGGCATTATGGTAATTGCGGCATCAAGCCAGAAACATCCCTTTTCCCATCAGGTTACAAATTGTCCCGCTTACCGAGTGGTGAAAAGCTAAGACACTGGCAAATGTAATGCATTATCATTGGGCATAAACGTGACGATAGTGGGAAATTGCCTGACCTGAATCAATTCAGCAAAAGGGATTTGATATACTATTTCCACCATAAGCCATAGGTTCGGATCTCATCCGTTCCTCAAAGTTAACCGGCATAGTGTATTCTACAAATAATAGCTAAAGCTCAGAGGTAGTCATGATTAAGAAAATCGGTGTACTGACAAGCGGTGGTGATTCACCAGGCATGAATGCAGCGATCCGGGGCGTTGTGCGCGCCGGACTTTCCGAAGGATTGGAAGTTTATGGCGTCTATGATGGTTTCCTCGGACTGTTTCAGGATCGAATGAGCAAGCTCGACCGCTATAGCGTATCGGATATGATTAACCGTGGCGGCACCTTTTTGGGTTCGGCTCGTTTCCCTGAGTTCCGTGAAGAGGGAACCCGCGTCATTTCCATTGAGAACATGAAAAAACGCGATTTGGATGCGCTGGTGGTGATTGGCGGCGACGGTTCCTACATGGGGGCCAAGCGCCTCACTGAAATGGGCTTTCCCTGCATCGGTTTGCCCGGCACCATCGATAACGATGTTGCGGGTACCGATTATACCATCGGTTATTTTACCGCGCTGGAAACGGTGGTCGAAGCTATAGACCGGCTACGTGATACCTCTTCCTCACATCAGCGTATTTCCATCGTTGAGGTCATGGGCCGCTACTGCGGCGATCTTACCATGTCGGCGGCCATTGCCGGTGGATGTGAATTTATTGTCTTGCCGGAAGTTGAGTTCAAACCGGAAGATTTGGTTTATGAAATCAAAGCCGGCATCGCCAAAGGTAAAAAACACGCCATCGTCGCCATCACCGAACATATCTGTAATATCGGTGAATTGGCGCAATATATTGAAAAAGAAACCGGCCGTGAAACCCGTGCCACCGTCCTGGGCCATATCCAGCGCGGCGGCAGCCCGGTGGCCTATGACCGCATCCTTGCATCGCGCATGGGGGCCTTTTCAATTGAATTGCTGTTGCAGGGTTATGGCGGACGCTGCGTCGGGGTGCAAAACGATAAATTAGTCCATCACGACATTATCGACGCCATTGAAAACATGAAACGGCCATTCAAAAGCGATCTGCTGGAATGTGCTAAAAAACTCTACTAATCGCCGTCGTTCCCCGCCATTACAAGCCCCCGTTAACGGGGGTTTTTTATACCCCGCTTTGATTAGTTCTTTTACTTATATAAATTACGTTTTTATTCTTTAAAATGTTACATGTTTTCTGACACTCTCTGCTTAAACGATTTTCAAGTGATAAAAAGACTCTTCGGGAGAGCAACGATGTCAAAGTGGCAAGCAGGGCTGTTGTTGATTTTATTGTCGGGAAGCGCGCTGGCAAAGGATATCCAGTTATTGAACGTGTCTTATGACCCGACACGGGAGTTATATCAGGACTACAATCCGGCTTTCAGCAAATACTGGCTGGCGAAGACCGGCGACAAGGTTACCATCCGTCAATCCCACGGCGGTTCGGGGAAGCAGGCCACCTCGGTCATTAACGGCATAGATGCGGACGTGGTGACGCTGGCGCTGGAGTCTGACGTGGATGCCATCGCAGCGCGCGGGCGTATCGATAAAAACTGGATAACCCGGCTGCCCGATAACTCGGCGCCCTATACCTCCACCATCGTTTTCCTGGTGCGCAAAGGCAACCCGAAACAAATTCATGACTGGCCTGATTTAATCAAACCGGGCATCTCGATCATCACGCCGAACCCGAAAACCTCCGGCGGCGCGCGTTGGAATTACCTGGCCGCCTGGGGTTATGCGTTGCATCACAATAACAACGATCAGGCGAAGGCGCAGGACTTTGTCAAAGGGGTATATAAAAACGTCACCGTATTGGATTCCGGCGCCCGCGATTCCACCAACACCTTTGTGGAACGGGGCCTCGGCGACGTGCTGATCGCGTGGGAAAACGAGGCTCTATTGGCGGTGAACAAGGTAGGTAAAGGCCAGTTTGATATCGTTGTCCCCAGCGAGTCGATTGTGGCGGAGCCTACGGTATCGGTAGTCGATAAAGTGGTGGATAAACGGGGAACCCGTGACGTGGCTACCGCTTATTTGCAATATCTCTATTCCCCGGAAGGCCAACGTATCGCGGCCAGAAATTATTATCGCCCCCGTGACCCGGCGGTGGCGAAGGAATTTGCCGATAAATTTCCGCAGCTTAAGCTGTACAGTTTAAAGGATGTGTTCGGAAGCTGGCAGCAGGTGCAAAAAGTGCATTTCTCCGATGGCGGCAGCTTCGATCAAATCAACAAGCGCTAACCGTTATTCCAAACAAAAAGCCGATGGATGATGTCCATCGGCTTTTTTTTCCCCGATTTACTCTTCTCGCTTCACTCTCAAATGCAACTGCTAAAGCGCAGAACCCTTTATGTTGCCAGCGAAACGTTTCGATGGCGATCACAATTCCTTTGGATTGCACTTGTGCAGCTAAGCTTTTTTAACTAATTTCTTGTTCAGCGAAACGTTTCGCTGGTGGAGGCAGGAAAAATGAAGAAAGGTGTATTGCTGAACGCTGAGGTCTCCGCGCTCGTCTCCCGTCTGGGCCATACGGATCAGGTAACGATTGCCGATGCCGGGTTGCCTATACCCTCATCCAGCCAAAGAATCGATCTGGCATTGACCCAGGGGGTGCCGTCCTTTTTACAGGTAGTGAGTGCGGTCACCAGTGAAATGCAGGTGGAAAAGGCCATTCTGGCGAAGGAAATGGCGGAAAATAACCCGCAGCTATACGTGGCGCTGCTGGCGCAGTTGACAGAGCTTGAGCAACGGCAGGGGAATACCATTTCCATCGAATATATCAGCCATCAGGTATTCAAAGCCCAGACTGCATACAGTCGCGGTGTCATTCGCAGCGGGGAATGTTCACCTTTTGCCAATGTCATCCTGTGCTCCGGCGTCACCTTCTGAGGCATCTATGCAACCGTTACTGCAATTGACAGGGATAGATAAATCCTTTCCGGGGGTTAAGGCGCTCACCGGGGCGGCGCTGACGGTTTATCCCGGCCGCGTTATGGCGTTGGTGGGTGAAAACGGCGCCGGTAAGTCCACCATGATGAAAGTGCTGACCGGGATCTACAGCAAGGATGCGGGCACCCTGTCCTACCAGGGGAAGGAAGTGGCGTTCAGCGGGCCTAAGGCGTCCCAGGAAGCCGGTATCGGCATTATCCATCAGGAATTGAATCTTATCCCGCAGTTGACCATTGCGGAAAATATCTTCCTGGGCCGCGAATTCCTCAATCGGTTCGGCGGTATCGATTGGAAACGGATGTATAGCGAAGCTGACCAGCTATTGGCACGGCTCAATCTTCGTTACAGCAGCCACCGCCTTGTGGGGGAGTTATCCATCGGCGATCAGCAGATGGTGGAGATAGCCAAGGTTATCAGCTTCAAGTCCCAGGTTATCATCATGGATGAACCCACCGATGCGCTCACCGATACCGAAACGGCGTCGCTGTTCAGCGTCATAAACGAACTCAGGCATCAGGGCTGCGGCATCGTTTATATTTCCCATCGGTTAAAAGAGATTTTTGAAATTTGCGACGATGTCACGGTGCTGCGCGACGGGCAGTTTATCGCCGAACGCCGGGTAACCGATTTACAGGAGGACGCCCTGATTGAAATGATGGTGGGACGTCGCCTGGAAGAGCAGTATCCACGGATTAATGTCAGTCCCGGCGAGGAACGTTTGGCGGTCAGTCACCTTAGCGGTCCCGGCGTCCAGGATGTCAGCTTTACGCTGCGCCGCAGTGAAATTCTCGGGGTCGCGGGCTTGATGGGCGCGGGGCGCACGGAACTCATGAAAACCCTGTATGGCGCGACGAAGCGCACCGGCGGTACGGTGGTGCTGGACGGGCGCGCCATTATGACCCGCACCCCACAGGATGGACTGGCTAACGGTATTGTCTATATTTCCGAGGATCGTAAGCGGGACGGGCTGGTACTGGGGATGTCGGTGAAAGAGAACATGACTTTGACCGCCCTGCGTTATTTCAGCCGTCAGGGCGGCGGATTGAAACATGCGGAAGAACAGCAGGCGGTGGGGGATTTCATTCGTTTATTCAATATCAAAACGCCTTCAATGGAGCAGCCTATCGGCCTGCTGTCCGGCGGCAATCAGCAAAAGGTCGCCATTGCCCGCGGTTTGATGACCCGGCCGAAGGTATTGATTCTGGATGAACCGACCCGCGGCGTCGATGTGGGCGCCAAGAAAGAAATTTATCAGTTGATTAATCAGTTCAAGGAAGAAGGGCTCAGTATCATTTTGGTTTCCTCTGAGATGCCCGAAGTGCTGGGAATGAGCGACCGCGTCATGGTGATGCATGAGGGACGTTTAAGCGGCATATTCCCCATAGGGCAGGCCACCCAGGAGATACTGATGGCCGCGGCCGTCGGTAAGCAATATCGTACCCAGCAGGAGAATCAATGATGAGTACCCGGACCATTCCCGTTAAACGCGGTTTCAGTAAAACCTGGCTCTTAGAACAAAAATCATTGATTGCGCTGCTGGTGCTTATCGCCGTGGTGTCTTCGATGAGTTCGAATTTCTTCAGTCTCAATAACCTGTTCAATATTCTCCAGCAGACCTCCGTGAACGCCATTATGGCGGTGGGCATGACGCTGGTGATCTTGACCGCGGGTATCGATCTTTCCGTAGGTTCGCTGCTGGCCCTCACCGGTGCGGTGGCGGCGTCGGTGGTGGGTCTTGAAATCAACGTATTCGTGGCGGTGGGCGCCTCGCTGGTACTGGGGGCGGCAATTGGCGCCGTCACCGGGGTTATCGTGGCCAAAGGCAAAGTGCAGGCCTTTATCGCTACCCTGGTGATGATGCTGCTGCTGCGGGGCGTCACCATGGTATATACCAACGGCAGTCCGGTGAATACCGGTTTCAGCGGTGTGGCCGACGCGTTCGGCTATTTCGGCATCGGCCGCCCGCTGGGCGTGCCTACGCCTGTATGGATTATGGCGGTGGTGTTTCTCGCCGCCTGGTACATGCTGCACCACACTCGTTTGGGCCGTTATATCTACGCGTTGGGTGGCAACGAAGCCGCGACGCGCTTGTCCGGTATCAGCGTCGATAAAGTCAAGATTATTGTTTATTCATTGTGCGGGCTGACGGCGGCGCTGGCTGGCGTGATTGAAGTGGCCCGGCTCTCTTCGGCGCAGCCCACCGCCGGTACCGGTTATGAGCTGGATGCCATTGCCGCCGTGGTATTGGGCGGAACCAGTCTGTCCGGCGGTAAGGGACGGATCATGGGAACGCTGATAGGCGCGCTGATCCTTGGATTTTTAAATAACGGACTGAATTTGTTAAGCGTTTCTTCTTACTATCAGATGATTGTAAAGGCTGTCGTCATTTTGTTGGCGGTATTGGTAGATAACAAAAGCGGTAAATAACCTCCCCTGCAGGAATCATAAAGATGAAAATGAAAAAATTGGCTGTTTTGATGTCCGCCGTTGCGTTAAGCGCCACTCTCAGCGCAAACGCCCTGGCAAAAGATACAATTGCGCTGGTGGTTTCCACCCTGAATAATCCGTTCTTTGTTTCGATGAAAGACGGGGCGCAACAGGAAGCGAATAAACTGGGTTATCAATTGGTGGTCCTCGATTCGCAGAATAACCCGGCCAAGGAATTGGCTAACGTACAGGACCTGACGGTTCGCGGCGTCAAGTTGATGATGATCAATCCCACGGACTCCGATGCGGTGGGGAATGCCGTGATCCTGGCCAACCAATCCAAGATTCCGGTGATCACGCTCGATCGTAAAGCGAACAAAGGCCAGATTGTCAGCCATATCGCGTCGGACAACCGGGTCGGCGGCAAGATGGCAGGTGATTTTATCGGGCAAAAACTGGGCAATAACGCCAAGGTTATCGAACTTGAGGGAATTGCCGGTACCTCAGTGGCCCGTGAGCGTGGCGAAGGGTTCAAACAGTCCGCCGATCGGTACAAATTCACCATGTTTGCTAGCCAACCCGCCGATTTCGACCGCACCAAAGGACTTAACGTCATGCAGAACCTGCTGACCGCCCATCCGACGGTTCAGGCGGTGTTCGCTCAAAACGACGAAATGGCGTTAGGGGCGATGCGTGCCTTGCAAACCGTTAATAAAACCGATGTGCTGGTGGTGGGGTTTGATGGCACGGCGGATGGCCTGAAAGCGGTGCAGAGCGGCAGGATGGCCGCCACCGTGGCGCAACAGCCCGATCAGATTGGTATTATCGGTGTTGAAACCGCTGACAAGGTGCTAAAAGGCGGCAAAGTGGATGCCGTTATCCCGGTTGCCCTTAAGTTGGTCACTAAATAACGCCGGTTCACTTTCTACAATGAGGTATTGCGTCATCGCCCCATCGGCATGGGGCGATGACGCATCCAATCAGGATAAATGCGATGGCAACTAATAAGCTGGTGGTGCTGGGCAGTATCAATGCCGATCATATCCTCAACCTTGAGCATTTCCCCCGTCCCGGCGAAACGGTTATCGGGAAGAATTACACGGTCGCTTTCGGCGGTAAAGGTGCCAACCAGGCGGTAGCGGCCGGGCGCAGCGGGGCGAAGATTGATTTTATCGCCTGTGTGGGCGAGGACGATATCGGGCAGCGAATTCGCAGGCAATTGGCGGCGGATAACATCGACATTCAATCGGTGGAAGCCAGCCAGGGAACCACCACCGGCGTCGCGCTGATTTTTGTCAATCGGGACGGCGAAAACGTGATTGCTATCGATCCGGGCGCCAACGCCTCGCTTACGCCGGATTATCTGACCCGACACCAGAAAAAGATTATCGACGCTTCCGTACTGCTGATGCAGCTGGAGTCGCCGCTGGAGACGGTAATTGCCGCCGCTAAACTGGCAAAGCTGCATCAAACACAGGTTATTTTGAATCCGGCCCCGGCCCGTCAGTTGCCGGATACGTTGTTGGAATTGGTGGATATCATTACCCCCAATGAAACCGAAGCGGAACGCCTGACGGGGGTGTCCATCGACGATGACGCCTCCGCCGCCCGCGCCGCGCAAATACTCCATGGCAAAGGTATCTCCACGGTGATGATTACTCTGGGGAGCCGGGGCGTATGGCTTAGCCGGCAGGGCCATGGCAAACTGATACCGGGTTTCAAGGTCGACGCGGTGGATACCATCGCGGCGGGGGATACATTTAATGGCGCGCTGGTCACGGCGTTGCTGGAAGGGGAAGAGATGGATAACGCGGTGAGATTTGCCCATGCCGCCGCCGCTATTGCGGTAACCCGTTCGGGTGCGCAGCCTTCCATTCCCTGGCGCACTGAAATCGACGCCTTTTTGCAAGGGTTAGACTAGTTGTCCACCATGAAAGATGTCGCCCGTTTGGCGGGCGTTTCAACCTCTACCGTCTCCCATGTGATCAATGACAATCGATTTGTCAGCGATGGGGTGCGCGACAAGGTTCTGGCGGCGGTGGAGCAGTTGAATTATGCGCCCTCGGCCCTGGCCCGCAGTTTGAAGATAAACCAGACGCGCACCATCGGGATGTTGATAACCTCCAGTAATAACCCGTTTTATGCGGAAGTGGTGCACGGGGTCGAACGCAGCTGTTATGAGCGCGGTTACAGCCTGATCCTGTGCAATACCGAGGAGGATGCGGATCGCATGAGCCGCAGCATGGAAACGCTGCTGCAAAAACGCGTGGACGGCCTGCTTATCATGTGTACCGAAAATAATCGCCCCTCACGGCTGGCGCTTCGCCGCTATCCGTCGCTGCCTATCGTGATGATGGATTGGACGCCTTTTGAAGACGCTCTGGATATTATCCAGGATAATTCGCTGCTGGGGGGCGAGATGGCCACCCGCTATCTGATTTCCCGCGGCTATCATAAGATTGCCTGCATTGCCGGGCCCCAGGATAAAACCACCGCCCGTCACCGGCTGGAGGGATACCGTCTCGCCATGAGCCGCGCCGGTCTGGTTATCCCGACCGGCTATGAAGTGTTCAGCGATTTCGAATTCGGCGGCGGCGTGGCGGCGATGAAACAGTTGTTGACGCTGCCTGAACCGCCCCATGCGGTTTTTACCGGCAATGACGCGGTGGCGGTAGGCGTTTATCAGGCATTGTTCCAGGCCGGGCTGACAGTGCCGGCGGATATGGCGGTGGTGGGGTATGACGATATCGAGCTGGCGAAATATCTTACCCCGCCGCTGACGACCATTAATCAGCCGAAAGACTCTCTCGGCGAACTGGCCATCGATACCTTGCTCTATCGGCTGCAACATCCTGAGACCGAGCCGCAGGTACTGGTGCTGACCCCGGAACTGGTAGAGCGAGCGTCGGTGGGGCGTCGTTGAGGCTACTTGACACGGTCTCCCTTTAACACGCTCGGTTTAACCGCTGGTGATCGCGGGCCTACCGTGCCATGAGGCACTCGGTCGGCTTTCGCCGATTCGATCCGGTCCTTGGCATGCTCTTTCTTCCCTATGTTCAATAGGGATTGTCCATGGCTTGCGATTGTGCAATAAAAAACGGGAGCGCGAGGCCCCCGTTTTCCGTCCTGATGGCTATCAGGCCTGTTTGGCTTCTGCCGCGGCTTTGACGATAACGGCAAACGCATCGGCTTTCAGCGAAGCGCCGCCCACCAAGGCGCCGTCGATATCCGGCTGGGTGAAGAGTTCAGCGGCGTTGCCGGCGTTAACCGAGCCGCCGTACTGAAGAATAACCTGTTCGGCTATCGCGGCATCCTGCTTGGCGATATGGTCGCGGATAAATTTATGCACGGCTTGTGCCTGGGCCGGCGTGGCGGATTTGCCGGTGCCGATGGCCCAGATAGGCTCATAGGCGATAACGGCGTTTTCGAACGCGCTCGCGCCCAGAGTGGTTAATACGGCATCCAGCTGGCGGGCGCAAACCGCTTCGGTTTGCCCGGCTTCGTTTTCGGCTTCGCTTTCACCGATACAGAGCACCGGAATCAGTCCGGCATCTTTCAGTACCGAGAATTTCTTCGCGATCAGCTCATCGCTTTCTTTATGATAGGTACGGCGTTCGGAATGGCCGATGATGATGTATTTGGCGCCGATGTCTTTAAGCATGGTGGCGGAAACTTCACCGGTAAACGCGCCGGACAGATTGATGTCGACGTTTTGGGCACCTAAAGCCAGGCGGCTGCCGGCAAGCTGGTGTTTGGCCTGATCCAGATACATCACCGGCGGCGCAATAGCCACATCACAGCCGACAACGCCACTCAGTTCACTGCGTAGGGCAGTAATCAGATCATTAACCAAATGTTTGCTGCCATTCAGTTTCCAGTTACCCATCACTAACGGATGTCGCATTGTTATAATCTCCAATCAGGAACGCGAAGCGAAAATTGATTGCCTTTACGGCAGTCTTACCTGTTCCACAGTATAGAGATTTAATATCGTGGTGGCTTTGTTTTTTGTCATCTAACGCGGAGGGATCAAGGCTCGGCTAAAGCGAGTTTAACGGGTTCGATGGCGAAAGTAAGACCCTTAACGCCATCATCCGCCACCACATAACGCAACGGCCCCCAGGATTGCTGAAAAAAATGGGAACCCCGGCCTTTCGCCAACAAATCCGAGACCCGGGCCGAGCTTTGTTCCACGGTTAAACCGGGTTCAAACTCACGCACCAGCGCGGCCATGTAGCTGATGGCGGTGGTGCGGGCGGATTTTTCGCCGCCCACCACCGGCAAATAGGTAAGTTGCAGGGTTTTTATTTTACCGCTGCCTTTTTCCAGGGCGGTGGATGCGTAGAGGGTACTGTTAATCTTGCTGGCGGCGCGGGTCAGATTGATAAGATCATTTCGGTTGTCGATGGATCTGAATTCACCGATAGGCAAGGTGGGATTATGATCGTTATATTGTTCACGAAATTTTACGATGGTTAAATCGAACGTCGGTGCGCCGGCCAACAGATAGGGTGCCACCGGTGCTGACCCGGTGGATGTATCGGCGGCATGGACCTGTGTCCAGAGCGCGCCCAGCAGCAGACCCGTGGCGGCGAAGCGGAGATACCTGTTCTTATCCATTTACCACCCTATGCAATACCCAAGCGGATGAACCTGTCCTTATCCATTTACAAACCTATTAATTCCCATCCAGGCCGCATCCTGCCGTTTACCAGTAGTGCTCGCTGGTGATATGGCCCGGCTTGCGGCGCAGGTGTTTTCGCATCTCGCGCGTTTCTTTCAATAATTGCTGGGTATCCCGCACCATTTGCGGGTTACCGCAGAGCATGACATGGCCGTCTTCCGCGTTCAATTTTACCCCCACCGACTGTTCCAGCGAGCCGTTGGCAATCAACGCCGGAACACGACCGGTGAGTGAACCGGGCACCGTTTCACGACTGACCACGGTCTGAATATGCAGTTTGCCGTTAAGGCGCTGCTGCAGTTCAAGCATCAACGGCAGATAGCTGAGATCGCGGGCATAGCGCGCAGCATGCACCAGAACAATGTTTTTAAAGCGCTCCAGTCCTTCCCCATATTGCAAAATGGACAGGAACGGACCCAGCGCCGTGCCGGTGGCCAGCATCCACAGCGTTTCGCAGGGAGGAATTTCGTCAAGGACGAAGAAACCTGCGGCTTCCTTGGTGACCATCAGGCTGTCGCCCGGTTGCATGGCATGCAGCGGCGGGCTGAGTTTTCCTTCCGGTACCGTCACCAAATAAAATTCAAGAGTGGTGTTATTCGGCGCATTCACATACGAATAGGCGCGCTGGACGCGCTCGCCGTTGATCTCCAGGCCGAGTTTGGCAAACTGGCCTGCGGCGAAGGAATCCACCGGTGCACGAACATACAGGCTGAAAAGACTTTCCGTCCAGTGCTCCACACGTATGATTTCCCCATTAACCCATTCAGCCATAAAGCTTTTCCCCTTGGTCCTTCCAATCTATACCCGTCATAATTCAAGTTGCAGGTGCGTTGGCTTTCCTCGCTCACCCCAGTCACTTACCTGAGTAAGCTCCTGGGAATTCGCTGCGTTGCCGCCTTCCCGCGACTTGAATTATTTAGGGTATATAATTTTACCGATGAATAATATTCCACTCTGTCACAGCGGCTTTTGATCATGGCGATGGCGCCATTATCAGTTAATTTTGTCATTGCATCCAGTCCGGCTCCCGATTCTTGTTAAGAAAAAGTTGCATCCGGAGGGATCCCTTGATGTCGTTAAAGGATAAACGGATGCAGGGCAGGATCTTTACGATCAAGATAATGAGTGGACGCGATGCGTCGGATCGTCCGGCTGTTGCCGCGAATCAGCAGGGTTTCGGTGGTGGCGAGCAGTCCTTTGCGGGTAATGCCGTTTAATAAATCCCCTTTGGTAATGCCGGTGGCGGAAAAGACCACATTATCGTTACGCGCCATATCATTCAGCCGTAGCACGGTATTGGCGGCGATGCCCATGGCTGCGCAACGGGCGAGTTCATCGGCGCCAATGCGCAGGTTCATTTCGTTTTCGCCTTTCACCTGGTGGCGGGGCAGAAGCCGGCCCTGCATATCGCCATCCATGGCGCGGATTGCCGCCGCGGAAATCACTCCCTCCGGCGCACCGCCGATGCCGTACATCACATCCACCTCGCTGTCCGGCATGCAGGTAAGTATGGACGCCGCCACGTCGCCATCGGGAATGGCAAACACCCGTACGCCCAATCGCTGCAAATCGGCGATGGTTTGCTCATGGCGGGGTTTGGCCAGGATGATGACGGTTAACTGTGACAAAGGCTTACCCAGTTTGCGGGCAACGTTGCGTAGATTGTCGTCCAGGGGCAACGCCAGGTCGATGACGCCTTTGGCTGCCGGTCCCACCGCAATTTTTTCCATGTACATATCGGGGGCGTGTAAAAAGCTGTCTTTTTCACCCACCGCCATCACCGTCAGGGCATTGGGCTGGCCCATTGCCGTCATGCGGGTTCCTTCGATGGGATCAACCGCGATATCTACCGCATCGCCCCGGCCGGTGCCCACCGCTTCACCGATATAAAGCATCGGCGCTTCATCGATTTCCCCTTCGCCGATTACGATCCGGCCATCGATGTCCACCTGATTGAGCATGATGCGCATGGCCTGAACCGCGGCGTTGTCGGCGGCATTTTTGTCGCCGCGACCGAGCCAGCAATAGCCCGCCAGCGCGGCGGCTTCCGTTACCCGGGAGAATTCAATGGCTAATTCACGTTTCATGGTTAAACCTTGTGTTGCAACTTTAATTGAAGTTTGCCACAAAGTTTATCACATTCGGCACGCTTTCCGGACAGTACAAGAATCGCCGGAAAAAGTAAGGCCCATTCATTGAATGGGCCTTATGCCTTAGTCCTTCTGTTCCTCATGCTCTTCCCATGAACGGGCGCGCGCCACCGCCTTTTGCCAACCGCGATAGAGGGCATCGCGTTCCGCGGTTTCGATGGCGGGATGGAACTCCCGTTCAATCACTGATTTGCTGCGCACTTCTTCCAGGTCGTTCCAGAAACCCACCGCCAGTCCGGCCAGGTAGGCCGCGCCCAGCGCGGTCACTTCCCGCACTTGCGGCCGTTCCACCTTGGTGCCGAGGATATCCGACTGGAATTGCATCAGGAAGTTATTGGCCACCGCGCCGCCGTCCACCCGCAATGACTTCAGCCGGGCGCCGGAATCCCCCTGCATGGCATCCAGCAAATCACGGGTTTGGTAGGCGATGGATTCCAGGGTGGCGCGGATTATATGGTTGGCGTTAACCCCGCGGGTCAGGCCGAAAATGGCCCCGCGCGCATAGGGGTCCCAGTAGGGGGCGCCCAGGCCGGTAAAGGCCGGCACCACGTAGACGCCGTTGGTGTCGTTCACCTTGCCGGCGAAATAATCGGTGTCGGCGGCGTCGCTGATAAGCTTCATTTCATCACGCAGCCACTGGATAGCCGCGCCGGCGACGAACACCGCCCCTTCCAGCGCATAGTTCACCTCGCCGCGTGGGCCGCAGGCGATGGTGGTCAGCAGGCCGTGTTTCGACCGTACCGCTTCGGTGCCGGTATTCATCAGCAGGAAGCAGCCGGTGCCGTAGGTATTTTTGGCCATGCCCTTCTCGACGCACAGCTGACCGTACAGGGCGGCCTGCTGGTCGCCGGCGATGCCGGCGATGGGAATACGGGTCCCGCCTTTACCGCCGATATTGGTCTGGCCGTAGACTTCCGAGGAGGAGCGCACCGTCGGCAGCATGGAGCGCGGGATATCCAGCGCGTCCAGCATTTTTTCATCCCAGTCCAGGGCATGGATATTGAACAGCATGGTGCGGGAAGCGTTGGTATAGTCGGTTACATGCACCCGGCCCTGGGTCATGCGCCAGATAAGCCACGTATCGATGGTGCCGAACAGCAGCTCGCCGCGTTTGGCCCGTTCCCTGGCGCCTTCCACGTTATCCAGGATCCATTTGACCTTGGTGCCGGAGAAATAGGGGTCGATGACCAGCCCGGTGGTTTCGCGCACATACTCTTCCAGCCCGTCTTTTTTCAATTTTTCGCAAATATCGGCGGTACGGCGGCACTGCCAGACAATGGCGTTATACACGGGTTTGCCGGTTTCCTTATCCCACACCACCGCGGTTTCGCGCTGGTTGGTGATGCCGATGCCGGCAATTTGGTCGGAGCGGATATCGGCCTTGGCCAGGACTTCCACCAGGGTTGAACTTTGCGACGCCCAGATTTCCATCGGGTCATGCTCCACCCAGCCGGGTTTGGGATAGATCTGGGTGAATTCACGCTGTGAAACGCTGACGATATTGGCCTCGTGGTCGAGGATAATGGCCCGGGAACTGGTGGTTCCCTGGTCGAGGGCAACGATGTATTTTTTTTCAGATGGCATAATGTTTTCCTGCAAAAGTTATCGTTCTAATGGTGGATAAGGGTGGTCATTACGCTTTATGCTCGCTGCCGCTGGGGCGCGTCTCTTCCATTCCGTCTTCGATCACCGCGGAAGGCAAATGAGGACCGATAAGCGCACGGTAGCCGAACGCTCCCAGGCAGGCGCCCACCACCGGCGCAATCAGCGGCACCAGGAAGTAGGGGATATCGCGTCCGCCGGTGAAGGCCACCTTGCCCCAGCCGGCCAGATAGGCGAATACCTTGGGTCCGAAATCACGGGCCGGGTTAAGGGCGAAGCCGGTCAGCGGTCCCATGGAGGCGCCAATCACCGCAATGAGCAGGCCGATGAGCAGCGGCGCCAGCGCCCCGCGGGGAATGCCGTTGCCGTCGTCGGTCAGCGCCAGGATCAGGCACAGCAGAATGGCGGCGATAACCGTTTCCACAAAGAACGCCTGCACCACGTTGATATGCGCATTGGGATAGGTGGAAAAAATGCTGGCGAGCTGCAAACTCTGCACGCTTCCCCGCACCATATGGTTCGCCTGTTCGAAATCAAAAAACAGGCTGTAATAAAGAAAATAAACCACCGCCGCGCCGGCAAAGGCGCCAAGCGTTTGCGAGACGATATAGGGCAGCAATTTACGGCCTGCAAAATTGCCGAATAAACACAGGGCAATGGAAACCGCCGGATTCAGGTGGGCGCCGGACACCGCGGCGGTGAGATAGATCGCCATGGCGACGCCCATACCCCAGATAATGCTGATTTCCCATTGTCCGAAGCTGGCTCCCGCCAGTTTCAGTGCGGCGACACAGCCGACTCCGAAGAATATTAACAGCGCTGTTCCAAGGAATTCCGCGATGCATTGGCCTGTTAGCGTTGGCGTTTTTAATTGGCTCATAGACTTTTCCTGCTGGCGAATAGGTGAGGTCATAGCAAAGAGTGGTCTCTGCTTACCGAAATTGATTTAACCTAAAAGCATATGTAGGCATCTTGTAAATTTATCGTTAATGAGCGGAAACGAGAAATATCGAAATCGAAATGTGTGCAGTTCGTCATAAAAATGAGCGAATACGCTTAATATATGATAGAAAGGCATTCATTCAAGCCGATCTATCACTCCGGTGTTCAACTATTAATGTTAAAGATATTGGGAAATTTTAGTAAAAGGAGGTAAATCTTTCAGCGGCATAGAGGTTGTATAGCGTACAATGTCGGACGTATTCGACCTTCTGGACGATAGCGGCTGGACAGCGGGGACCGACCTACTTAAAATCCGTTCTTCGGACTTTCAACATCAACGTTATTTCGACACGCGCCGACCATGGTGTACGGTGCATGGTGCGGATGTTAACAAAGGTTACACATTAGTGTAACGCAAATTTACGATGACACCTTGTAGGCTTAAGGGGGCTGAAATGGCTTTTGAAGTATTTGAAAAATTAGAAGCGAAGGTACAGCAAGCAATTGATACCATAACGCTTTTACAAATGGAAATTGAAGAATTGAAAGAGAAGAACAACAGCCTGACGCAGGAAATCCAACAAGCTTCCAGCAATCGTGAATCATTGATTAACGAAAACGAACAATTGAAGCAGGAACAGGGTGTATGGCAAGAGCGTTTGCGCGCATTGCTCAGCAAAATGGAAGAGGTGTAACTACCTTGACCCAAAGGGCGACGACGAACCGCCCTTTGGTTATAAGAAGGGTTTTATCCGCAGCGGTTATTCCAGGTCGAGTGCCTCTTCCGAGAGGATGATACCGGTATTGTCGGCATATAAATGATCGCCGGAGAAGAAGGTGACACCGCCGAAATTGACCCGTATGTCGCTTTCACCGATACCCTCGCTCGCGGCGCCCGCCGGCGTGGCGGCCATCGCTTGAATGCCCAGATCCAGTTCTTCCAGATCGTCCACCTGGCGCACCGCACCGTACACTACGATACCTTCCCACTGATTCTGCATAGCCAGGTTACCCAGCTCGGCATTGATCAGCGCCCGCCGGACCGAACCGCCGCCATCCACAACCAGCACCCGGCCAAGCCCGTTTTCCTCGAGCACATCGTATAACAAACCATTATCCTCGAAGCATTTCACGGTAATGATTTGCCCGCCAAACGATGTCCTCCCGCCAAAATTACTGAAAAGAGGTTCCACAACATTCACGTCTTCATGATAAATGTCGCACAGTTCTGAGGTATCGTATTTCATAGGATTTACGTCGGTTTGCCGCTGGAGCCCAAAGTATATCGCTTTCTTACTCCAGTTGCCAAAATCATCAATTGCTAAGTTGATACGCATCAGAAAAATGCACGACAAATAATCAACTAAACAGTAAGCCGACAGCAAATAAAATGTTGATTAATAAGGCGCATTTTACGGTTTTTTCCAACATCGGCCGGATGCCCGACGGGTTGGTTTCATGCAAAACATAGCGCGCTTGCATATATAATGCGGGTACGGTCAAGACAAAAAGCCAGCCCACCAGGTTATGCAGTTCCAGCAGGGTAAAAATCGCCAGACAAACCACCGCGCCAGCCAGCAACAGGACGTGATAATAACGCGCACGCATTGGACCGAGCCTCACCGCGAGGGTATTCTTGCCATTGAGGCGGTCGCTTTCAATATCCCGCAAATTGTTGATGTTTAATACCGCCGCGGCTAAAAAACCGCAGGCGGTAGCGGGCAACATCACCACGCTATGAAAAGCGCCGGTTTGCAGGTAATAGCTGCCTCCCACGCTGAGCCAGCCGAAAAAGATCAGCACCGACAGATCGCCAAGCCCCATGTAGCCATAGGGACGGGTGCCCATGGTATAGGTGATGGCGGCGATAATCGACAGCACTCCCAAGACCAGAAAGCCCAGGATATCGGTGGGTTTTTCACAGGCGATCCAGATCAAAACCGCCCCGGATATCAGTGTTGAAAAGATGGCCGCCACCAGGGCGACCTTCATTTGTTCACGGGTAATAATGCCCAATTGCATCCCGCGCAGCGGTCCGATACGGCCTTTTTCGTCACTGCCTTTAACCGCATCGCCGTAATCATTGGCTAAATTGGATAAAATCTGCAGTAGCGCGGCGGTTATCAGCGCCATCAGGGCAACGACGGGTTTGAAATGACCTTGCCAGCCGGCCATGGCCGAGCCGGTGACAATGGAGGCTAACGCCAACGGCAGAGTTCGCAGGCGCAGGCTGACCATCCAGGCTTTGGCAGGGCTTAAGGTGACGGTTTGGCTCATAATTAACGGATCTTTATGTTAATACCCGGTTTTAGTGAAAAAAAAAGGAGGCCGCAGCCTCCCGTTTCGGATGTCATCTATCCCATCGCGATTAGAGAATAAACCGGCTCAAATCTTCATCAGATATTAGCTCATCCAAATGACTACGAACATAATCTGCATCAATTGAAATAGTTTTACCATCCCATTCACTGGCATCATAAGAAATATCCTCCATCAGCCGTTCAAGAACGGTATGCAGCCGACGGGCACCAATATTTTCGGTGCGCTCATTGACCTGCCAGGCCGCTTCCGCGATACGGCGAATACCGTCGCCGGTGAACTCGATGTTCACCCCTTCGGTGGCCATCAACGCTTTGTACTGAATGGTCAGCGACGCGCTCGGTTCGGTAAGGATACGTTCGAAATCATCTGTGGTCAGGGCTTCCAGCTCAACCCGGATGGGTAAACGGCCTTGTAATTCCGGAATCAGATCGGACGGTCTGGACGTCTGGAACGCGCCGGAAGCGATAAAGAGGATATGATCGGTCTTCACCATGCCGTGCTTGGTGGAAACGGTACAGCCTTCCACCAGCGGCAACAGATCCCGTTGCACCCCTTCCCGAGAAACATCCGGTCCGGAGGTTTCTCCACGTTTACAGATTTTATCGATCTCGTCGATAAACACGATCCCATGCTGCTCAACGGCTTCGATGGCCGTCTCTTTCAGCTCTTCCGGGTTTACCAGCTTGGCCGCTTCTTCTTCCACCAACAGTTTCAGCGCTTCTTTGATCTTTATCTTGCGGGGCTTTTGTTTCTGTCCGGCCAGATTTTTAAACATCGATTGCAGCTGATTGGTCATTTCTTCCATGCCGGGGGGCGCCATAATTTCGACCCCCATCGGCGCGGCGGCAAGATTAATCTCTATCTCTTTCTCATCCAGTTCGCCTTCACGCAGTTTTTTGCGGAAATTTTGCCGGGCAGCCGAAGGTTCAGCCGACTCTTCCGGCTGGCCCCAGTTGTTTTTGGCCGGCGGGAGCAGGACGTCAAGCACCCGTTCCTCCGCCAGTTCTTCCGCGCGGTGGCGATTTTTATCCATAGATTGCAAACGCACCATCTTGACGGCGGCATCGGTGAGATCGCGGATAATTGAATCCACTTCCTTGCCGACATAACCCACTTCGGTGAATTTGGTCGCCTCGACCTTAATGAAGGGCGCGTTGGCGAGTTTCGCCAGACGGCGGGCAATTTCCGTTTTCCCGACGCCGGTGGGCCCAATCATTAAAATATTTTTGGGCGTGACTTCGTGGCGCAATGCTTCGTCCAGTTGCATGCGGCGCCAGCGGTTACGTAATGCGATAGCCACCGCTCGTTTCGCATTATGTTGGCCGATGATATAACCATCGAGTTCGCTGACGATTTCGCGTGGGGTCATTTCGGACATATTATGGATCCTTGCGCTTCGTACGTTAATTCTTCAATAGTATGGAATTGGTTGGTATAAATACAGATATCTCCGGCGATGGACAACGCTTTCTCAACGATATCCCGCGCTCCCAGGTCGGTATTATCCAACAAAGCCCGTGCGGCTGCCTGGGCGTAAGGCCCGCCGGAACCGATTGCAATCAGATCGTTTTCCGGCTGGATCACATCGCCGTTGCCGGTAATAATGAGCGAGTGTTTTTTATCCGCTACCGCCAGCAGCGCTTCGAGTTTGCGCAACATCCGATCGGTACGCCAATCCTTGGCCAGCTCCACGGCAGCCTTCATCAGATGGCCCTGGTGCAATTCCAGTTTACGTTCAAATAATTCAAATAGCGTAAAGGCATCGGCGGTGCCGCCGGCAAAGCCCGCGAGCACCTGATCATGATGCAAGCGCCGGACTTTGATAACATTGCCCTTCATTACTGTGTTTCCCAGAGTGGCCTGGCCATCGCCACCAATTACCACATGGCCGTTGCGGCGTACGCTTACGATTGTTGTCACGAGCAACTCTCCGGTAGAGATAGATTGAAGCCCTGACATTCATCCAGGGCATTTGAAGTTATAAATGGGGCGGGATTGGGGTTTTTCAACCCCCGCTAGCAATGGGAATACAATTTGATACCCCGGAGCCACGCAGATTTTGCAGAGATTTGTCTGCGCTGGCGCGGTTGGGATAGGGGCCTAACATCACACGATTCCAACCGCCACTGGTGGCGATGCGGCTTTCAACACCGCCGAACGCCAACTGGGCACGGACAGATTCAGCTTGATCCATCACCTTGTAAGAACCGCATTGAATTACCCAGCGCTGGGATTTTTCCTTCGCCGCGCTCTCCGTCTTGGCCTCGGCTTTCGGCGTTGGCGACGCCTGTACCGGCGGACGGGATTGTGTTAAGGCGGTAATCGGCGCTTGGCGCGGTTGCTCAGAGGCGACGGGCGGTGTCTGGCGCGGTTGCGTGGCGGCGGACGGAGCCTGGCGCGGCGCGGTCAGGGCGGTGGAGGGCGTCTGACGCGGCTGTGGGGTTGCGGATTGCACTTGCCGTGGCGTGACAAGGGTAGTGGCAGGCGCTTGACGCGGCTGCGGGGTAGCGGGTTGCACCTGGCGAGGCGTAATTTGAGTGGCGGAAGGCGCCTGGCGCGGCAATGGCTGTGCCGAGAACGGGTTTGTCGAGGACCGGCCGGTATTGGCCGCGGCGTTCCTGGTTTGATCGTTATAAGGCACTTCATTCAGATGGGTGGGCTGCTGACGCATATCCGCCTGCATTTGTTCAAGCAATTGACGCTGTTCGTCGGTCAATTGCGCCGGCGATTGCACTTCCCCCCCGGCAGTGGGTTCGGTGGGCGTCTGCACGCCTATCTGACGGTTTTCCAGCTCTTTGATATATCGCCAGCGCTCTTCGGGTTTAGGCGGCAGGCCGTTATTGGTGTGATTACCGTGACTCGGTAAAATTACCGCCTCTTCCGTTTTATTGTGTGCAATAAAATAGAGACCGCCAATAAACGTTATCAATACGGCAACCGCCAAAGCGATCATGGTTTTTGAAATGCCGGAAGACGTGCGTTTTTTTCGACTGCTTGGTTTTCTGCGCCGCGTATTGGTCCTTCCACGGCTTACATAGTCTCTTTGTGCCACTATTATTTCGCTAAGTTTGAGAAAGTAACCAGCCCGTCATGTTACTGAAGGCAATATTATTTGACCAGCGCCTGCATTCCTAAAGAAGCATGTTATGTTTTTATCCCCGTCATACTTCAAGTTGCAGATGCGTTGGCTTTCCTCGCTCACCCCAGTCACTTACCTGAGTAAGCTCCTGGAGATGAATGAACCTCTTCCCTGAGGTTCACCCTGCGGGCCAGCGCAAGCGCTGTTCAAATCTGTTCCAGACAGATTTGTCGCTGCGTCGCCGCCTTCCTGCAACTCGAATTATTTTGGGTATATTCGAGGCGCCGCGGTGCTGCCCCTGACGATCAATTTACTGTCCAATAGCAACGAGGTATTCGTCATCTGATGCTGCCGGACCTGCTGCAAGAGCAACAGCGTCGCTTCCCGCCCTATCTGAAAACTCGGTTGCGCCACGGTGGTCAACGGCGGGTCGCAATAATTTGCCAGCGCAATATCATCGAATCCAATCAGGGACAGATCGTTTGGCACATTCAAGCCGATTTTCCTTGCCTGCGACAATGCGCCGAACGCAATGATATCACTGTGACAAAAGATAGCAGTTGGCGGATTGGTTTGCGATATTAATGCATTTAGACCCGCCGCGCCGGTCTGATAACTGATATCACCTCGGAAAACCATGTGTTCACCGGCGGGAATGCCGTGGCGGCGAAGCGCCTGGATAAATCCCTGGACCCGGTATTGGCACAGAGTTAAATCCGACGGACCGCTGATACAGCCAATCCGCCGATGTCCGAGTTTAAACAGATAATCCGCCGCTTCATAGGCCGCGGTAAGATTATCGATATGTACGGTAGCCAACTCAAGCTCGGGCACAAATTCATTTGCCATGACCATCGGCGGCAGATTCTGTTGCTGTGATTTATCAATGGCGAACGGCAGAACGGAACCCAGAAGCAACATACCATCGATTTGCCGGGCAATGATCAAATCACTAAAGCTTTTTTTATCCGGATGTTGATGTGCGCAATCGGCTATGAGAACCAGATATCCTTGTTCATCGGCGGTCTCTTCAATGCCCCGCAGCATTTCGGAAAAAAAGGGATCGCAGATATCAGGCACCATAACCAATAAATTGCGGGTTTCATTGCGTTTAACCTGACGGGACAGGGGTTGCGGATCGTAACCGACAGATTGTACTGCAATCTGGACTCTTTTCCGGGTCTGGGCGGAAACCTTTTCAGGATTCATCAATGCCCTGGAAACCGTGGCTGTAGATACCCCTGCCTTTTCCGCCACATCCTTCATGGTAGCCATGACGGTAGGCCTTTTAAGTTCCACATTTCTCTCCTGATGTCAGGTTAACTCAGACGAATTAACCCACTATCCCATTTTACGTCGCCGGGTCATTGTTGCACCGTCCCGGTCACGGGTAGCTGTTAAAAGAACAAGTAATAATGAATCTTGTCCTTTCTATCAGATTGTGAGGGACTTGGGGTATTTAAAAGGCCGATGATGTCGAATCTTTCAATATTATTCGAATGACAATCACAAAAAATCGGCGAGACAAACCACAGTCAAATGTCGATGGGGTCAACATCCAGCGACCATTTGACTTTTCGCGCCGGGGTCAGAGCGTTCACCAAGGGCAGGCTGGCGGCCACTAATCGCTGTAATTGCGCACGGGAAGGATGCTGAAGCAGTAGCTGCCAGCGAAAGCGCCCGCCGCGTTTAGGCAGGAGCGCGGGTATCGGACCCATCAGCCACAGCGCATCATCCCGCAACGGACTGGCATCAAGGAGTTGACGCAGGCGTTCTAAAAACTGTGCGGCCTGCCGATTATCAAGGTCTTCGGCCCGGAACAGGATATGGCTGGTAAAGGGCGGTAACGACACAGCCTGCCTTTCGGTGAGAGCTTGCTGCGCGAAAGCCATATAGCCTTCATGCAGCAGGACTTGCAGCAGGGGGTGGTCCGGATGGTGGGTTTGCAGGAAAACCTCACCCTGTTTACCCGCCCGTCCCGCCCGGCCGGCAACCTGGGTATACAGCTGGGCGAAGCGTTCCGCGGAGCGGAAGTCCGCCGAAAAAAGCGCGCCGTCCACGTCCAGCAGCGAAACCAGGGTGACATCGCGGAAATGATGCCCTTTCGCCAGCATCTGTGTGCCGATTAAAATGCGGGCCCCTCCTTGATGTACTTGGGCAAGATGGTACTCCAGGGCGCCTTTGCGCGCGGTGGTGTCGCGATCGATACGCGTGATGGGCGTGGAGGGAAACAGCGCGGTCAGCGTCTCCTCAAGCTGTTCAGTGCCCAAACCGACGGGTATCAACTGCGTTGAGCCGCATTGCGGGCATTGATCGGGGATTGGCCGCTGGCTGTCGCAATGATGGCAACGCATCTGCCTTTGCTGCTGGTGGAGGGTATAAAAATGATCGCAGCGTGGGCATTCGGCAATCCAGCCGCATTCATGGCATAACAGCGCCGGCGCGAATCCCCGGCGGTTGAGAAATAACATCACCTGGTTGCCGGCATCCAGATGGATCCGCATTTTCTGCAGCAGAGGTTGCGACATGCCGTTGGTAAGCGACAGGCCCTTTAAATCCTGAAGCTGTTCATGGGCCGGCTTGGCAATGCCGGCGCGTTTGCCAAGCGTGAGATAGCGGTATTTTTTTTGCTGGGCATTATAAAGGGATTCCAGGGCCGGCGTGGCCGAACCCAGAATGATGGGAATATTTTCCTCCCTCGCGCGAAATACCGCCAAATCCCGCGCATGGTAACGCCAGCCTTCATGCTGTTTATAGGAACTATCGTGCTCTTCATCGATAACGATGACGCCAAGCCGGGCAAAAGGGGTAAACAGAGCCGAACGGGTGCCGATAACAATCGCCGTTTCGCCGCTTCCGGCCTTGAGCCAGACCGCAAGGCGTTCGCCGTCGTTCAAACCGGAATGCAACACGTCCACCGGCGCATGGAAACGTTCGCGAAAACGGCTGATGGTCTGCGGCGTCAAACCGATTTCCGGCACCAGGATCAGTGCCTGCTTGCCTTTTGACAAAATATTTTCCAATACGGTCAGGTAAACCTCGGTTTTACCCGAGCCGGTCACGCCGGCCAATAACCAGGCGGCAAACTGCTCATCATCGCCGCGAATAGCCCCCACGGCGGTGGCCTGCTCGGTATTCAACCTGAGCCGCTCGCCCTCCACGCGAAAATCCCGGCGCCAGTCAGCACCGTCGGCCCGGGTGGCCCGAAGATCGCATAAGCCCTTGGTACGCAAGGCCTGCAATGCGCTTTCGGTCAACGCATGTTCAGCCACTTCATGGCGGTAAAGTGGACCAGTCAGCAAGGCCGCCAGCGCCTGCTGCTGTTTCGGTGCCCGTTTAAGGCTATCCAGGGGGGTAACCCGCCCTTGTTCAGTGGCGAACCATTGCCAAAGCGGCGTCATTTCGGCGGCTTTACCCTGGCGAAGTAAAACCGGCAGAGCATGAAACAAGACTTCTCCCGCCGGGTAATGGTAATAGCCGATTGCCCAGTTGAGAATACGCCAAAGGCTGTCGGGAAACAGCGAGTGCTCATCAAGCACCCCGTTGATGGTCTTGAGTTTGTCCGGCGCCAGCGTACTGCTCGCGCTGATGCCCGTGACAATGCCGATGGCGTTACGCTGACCGAAGGGAACGCGAACGCGTCCGCCGATAACCGGACGCGCGTGGGCGGGGTAAAGGTAATCAAACGTGCGTGCCAATGGCACCGGTAGCGCAACGTGAACAACAGGCATCGAATAGTCCAGGGAGAAAATAGCGCTGATAGTGTACACTGTGTCGACTTCAATGCACGGATGTGTTTGCAAAGGGCCGCGACATTCTGTATGATTCGCCGCCTTTGGTATCATCCGATATCAGAGAAACGACACACCCTTCGCGTGGTGTCCGGCGCAAGCAGACCGGATAGCGACGCGGCCTTACGAAGAGGTTTTCCATGAAAAAAGATATACATCCGAAATATGTAGCAATTACTGCAACCTGTTCTTGCGGTAATGTTATCAAGACCCACTCCACGCTGGGCCACGACCTGACTCTAGACGTTTGCGGCGCATGCCATCCGTTCTATACCGGTAAACAACGTGTTGTTGATACCGGCGGACGTGTTGATCGCTTCAACAAACGTTTCAGCATTCCGGTCGCTAAGAAATAGTATTCCCGCTGGATTAGCCTGCGTCCCATGGACATAGGCTACCGTATGGCAAAGCCCCGGCCTGTCGGTCGGGGCTTTGTGTTTTTAACACCGCTAAAACAGTCCATGTCATCTCTTTATTGCCTCTGATAACCCTATCGCTTTTCAGAAAATATTTTTATCCGATACTATCCTGCTTTCCTGCGTTCTCCTTAAAAAAACCAAATTGCTTATGGACTATCTTTTGATGGCATTCTGTCTCGATGCGGAAATAATATCTGAACGGCTGTCCCGCAGGCTGTTAATAAAGCTAGTATGCCTGATGACATCTATAAAGGAATAAGTTTTCGGAAAGTGAGTGACGTCTTTTTTCGATAATAGCGATAGCCTGCTTATTGAGGTTATTGAACCATTGTCTGAAAATTAACTAATAAAGGCTCGTTTGATTTTTTACCCCGTGAAATAATTATCTTACGAAAATAATTACCGCTGCTCTATCTAACAAAAACTAAATAATAGAAGTTAGAGTGTCGTTAGCTTAGTAATTTTTTTTGGAATTAATTGAATGTATTCCCCTGCAATTGTCGGGGCTTCCGCCTATTGGCCTAATGATAGAGTGCAATTTTGTGCATTATCCCGCAAGCTGACAGGGTTGCTTAGAGTGCCTCCTCAATTTTTTAGAACTCACAATAATAACTCGGGTTTTCCCTATTTATTATGGGTGATTAATATCGCTTGATATTTTTTATCTGTGGTTTATATACTCTGAGTACACCTCCAGGAAAATAGTTGTTGCTAGTCTGGCATGTTTATAGTTTGAAGTGGATATATATGAATGAGATTACAAATATCTTGGTTTCATTATTTTATGGATGAGTATCGGCATGGTTCCGTTATTTGTACCCGGCCGAATGTATGTATATAGCTGTTAATTATTTCTTTATTAATAAATTTATAAGGCTGGCTTATGGCTGATAGTTTCCAACATGAAGTACCCAAAGCGCGAATCAATATTAAATTGGATCTCCATACCGGCGGAGCCAGAAAAAACGTTGAACTGCCTCTTAAGCTATTGGTCATGGGGGACTATAGCAATGGCCGGGAGCAGCGCCCGTTGTCAGAACGTAACAAAGTTTCCGTTGATAAAAACAATTTCAACAGCGTACTGGCTGATTTGCATCCAAGCCTAAAGCTCTCCGTGCCTGACGCGCTGGCGGAAAACACCGAGACGGCGGTGGCCCTTACATTCCGGCATATGAAAGATTTCGAACCGGAACAGGTGGCACGCCAGATTCCGCAGCTGCGCGCCCTTTTGGCGATGCGTAACCTGCTACGGGATCTTAAATCTAATTTGCTGGATAACGCCACCTTTCGCCGGGAACTGGAACTCATCCTGAAGGATGAGGCATTAAGCCAAGAACTGCGTATGGAATTAGCCGGTCTGGCCCCGAAATTTATTTAACCGCTACGGAAAAGGAGGGAATACGCTTATGTCAGTACAGGAAAACACCGTTCGGGACCCCGCAACCAGCCTGGCCCAAAACCATCCTGCCCATGGGGAGAAAAGCGTCTATGCGGCCCTGTTTGAGAAAATCAATCTCAGTCCGGTGACCTCCATAACCGGTATCGAGGCATTTCAGAATAGCGATGCCCTATCCGAGGTCTCCACCGATGAACGGGTAACGGCGGCGGTGCGAGTATTAATGGATTTGCTCGGACAGTCCCGTACAAAGGTGGAACGGCTGGATAAAACGCTTTTGGACGGTCATATTGCCGCCCTGGATGACCAAATCAGCCGGCAGTTGGACGTGGTGATGCATCATCCGGACTTCCAACGTATTGAATCCACCTGGCGCGGAGTGAAATCCCTCATCGACCAGACCGATTTTCGCCACAATGTGCGAATCGAGCTTCTGGATATCAGTAAAGATCATCTGGTACAGGATTTTGAAGATGCGCCGGAAATCGTCCAAAGCGGTCTCTACTCCATTACCTATACCCACGAGTATGATACGCCGGGCGGTGAGCCTATAGCCGCCGCCATTTCAAATTTCGAGTTCGATCGCGGTCCGCGGGATATCGCCTTGCTGCGTAATATCTCCAAAGTGGCCGCCGCCGCCCATATGCCGTTTATCGGCTCCGTTGGGCCGGCCTTTTTCGGTAAACAGACCATGGAAGACGTGGCGGCCATCAAAGACATCGGCAATTATTTCGATCGCGCCGAATACCTGAAATGGAAGGCATTCCGAGACAGCGATGACGCCCGCTATATCGGGCTGACCTTGCCGCGCGTGCTGGGCCGGCTGCCCTATGGGCCCGATACCGTACCGGTACGAAGCTTCAACTACATTGAACAGGTAAAAGGGCCGGATCACGACCGTTACCTTTGGACCAATGCGTCTTTTGCCTTTGCCGCCAATATGGTGAAAAGCTTCATCAAAAACGGCTGGTGTGTACAAATCCGCGGGCCGCAGGCAGGTGGGGCGGTGACCGACCTGCCGATCCACCTTTACGATCTCGGCACGGGCAATCAGGTCAAAATCCCTTCGGAAGTCATGATCCCGGAAACCCGGGAGTTCGAGTTCGCCAATCTGGGATTTATCCCGCTTTCCTATTATAAAAATCGGGACTATGCCTGTTTTTTCTCCGCCAATTCGGTACAAAAACCGGCGTTATACGACAGCCAGGCCGCCACCGCCAACAGCCGCATCAATTCCCGTCTGCCCTATATCTTCCTGCTGTCGCGTATCGCCCATTACCTGAAACTTATTCAGCGTGAAAATATCGGGACCACCAAAGATCGCCGCCTGTTAGAGCTGGAGCTGAATAACTGGATCCGCGGTCTGGTAACGGAAATGACCGACCCCGGGGACGATTTACAGGCGTCTCATCCTCTGCGTGATGCAAAGGTGACGGTTGAAGATATTGATGACAACCCGGGTTTCTTTCGGGTCAAGCTCTATGCAGTGCCTCATTTCCAAGTGGAAGGTATGGACGTCAATCTTTCATTGGTATCTCAAATGCCGCGGGCCAAGGTCTGAGACGAGGAGACGCCATGAAAATTTACCGACCTCTCTGGATTGCAGGAGCCTTTCTGGCGCCACAACAATTCCAGCAGCAGGCGCGTTGGGAGGCTTTTCATCGTAGCTGTCTTGATCGCCTGTGCCTGCGGCAACCCTGGGGCATACTGGCCGCCCGGTTCGATATCGATGCGCTAAGGCTGAACCGGTTAAAAGCGGAGCAGCTCCATGTTCGTATGGCCGATGGGACCTTAATCGATACCGATCGCTGCGATACGTTGCCTCCCGCCTGCGACCTTGCGCAAGTTCTTCCCACCGATCTTCGTCGAGTGGAGGTGATGCTGGCATTGCCGCTGGAGCATGCCAACGGCGGTAACTGCCGCCGGCAAGGGGAGGTCACCGGGCATCCGGTCCGGTACCGCCAGGAATGGGCGGAGGTACAGGATGTTTTAGGCGATGACTCGGAATCCATGGCGGTGGAGCGCTATGAACTCTCTCTGCGTTTTGATTTTGACGTTAACGGCGAATATTTGACCTGTCCGGTGGCTCGACTGGTACGTGACGGGCGCGGTGATTGGGAATTGGATCGGCAGTTTATTCCGCCGTTATTATCTTTTGGCGCCAGTGAAGGGATGTTCCGCGCGTTAAGCCTGTTGATGGGCCAGCTCCAGGCCAAGCGTCGCCGCCTGATGGGAATGCGCCGGGAAAGCAACCAGCGGATGGCCGATTTTGCCGTGGCGGATGTGTCGTTGTTCTGGTTGCTCAATGCGCTCAATTCCAGTGAACCGGTGCTGGCGGATTTACTCAGAGACCCGGCCCTGCATCCAGAAATGGTTTATCGCGAACTGATAAAACTGGCCGGTTCGCTGCTGACGTTTTCCCTGGATCAGGATATAGAGGCTATTCCCCCCTATGACCATGGACGTTTGGAGACGGTATTCCCACCGTTGTTCGGCCTTATCGGAACATTGCTTGAAGCCAGCCTGCCTTCGCGGGTGCTGACGCTGGCGCTTGAGAGTATCGGCCCCCACTATTGGAAAGCACCGCTGAATGATGGCCGCCTGCGCGAAGAAGCGGATTTTTATCTTTCGGTACGCTCCGGTGTGCCCGCCCATCGTTTACAAAGCCAGTTTCCCGCCCTATGCAAAATCGGTGCGCCGGACGACGTGAACGAACTGGTGAATACCGCCCTGAACGGCGTCCCCCTGGTCTCCCTAAGCCATGTGCCTGCCGCGATTCCTTTACGGCTGGAAAATCAATACTTTGCCTTGGATTTAAACCATCCCTCGGCAAAAGCCATGCTGGCCGCCGGGTGCTGCTTTATTTATGTGCCGGGCTCGTTGCCTGAGGTGCAACTCGAACTTTATGCGGTACTACGCACATGAAAATAACGCTTTCCATCGATAACCTGCTGCGCGACACCTTCCTGACGGTAATCCAGCTGCGCAACGGGGCGGCTGCCGAACAAGGGGAAGCGCTCTATCAACTATGCCAGGGGCAGGTTGAAGAGGTGCGGCGGCAATTGCTCTCGGCGGAGTATTCCGACGAGAGCATCGATCATATTACCTACGCGCAGTGCGCTTTGCTGGACGAAACCGTAATGGGGCGCAGTTTTGTACAGGATATTCCTGATAACGGCCATCAGATATGGCTGGCCAAACCGCTGCAAGCGCATTTCTTCAATAACCTGCAGGCCGGCGAGCATTTGTATGTTCGGATACGGACGGTGTTAAACCAGCCCGCACCAGATGAAGCGGTATTAACCTGTTTTCACCGGATTCTGGTGCTTGGATTTCAGGGCCGCTATCGCAACCAGCAGCAAGGGCCGCGGGATCAATTGATTGCCATTCTGGAGAGCAAAGTCCCCGCCCTTGAAACAATACCGGCATCGGTGTTAATGAGCCCGGACGCCGATCGCTGTTATGGATTCTTCGGCAGGCGCTCTTTATGGTATTGGGGCGGTATCTCCCTCCTGGCGGTGGCCGGGCTTTGGTGGGGACTGAACCATTATCTTCACATGCTGCTGGCGGATCTGCTGCCGGGGCCCCGATAAAATGCGAATCACGACGCTCCACATGAAACGAGGATTCTGGCTGCTTTTTGGCGGTCTGACATTGATTTTATGTCAGAGCATCCTGCCCTGGGGGATGATGGCGCGAAGTCTCAGCGGTGTGATAACGCTGTTGGCCATGGGCGGGGCTTGGATAGTCTGCGGACGGGCGGCGTTTTCTGTCTCCGCCGATGCTAATCATCTGCTGGCGGCGTTGCCCTGGGAGTGTTCCAGACCCATAGTGCTGGTTTGTGGTGACAGTGGCGATTTAGACAGGCTGTTCGGCCCTTCGTTAGTACGTGAAATTTCCCACGGCTGCTACGTGCGGCTTGGCACGGCCAAAGAGCTGGCCAGATTAACGCCCATCCTCCTCGCACAGCGTCCGGCATGGAGTCGGCAACTGGCCGTAATGTTTTTTTTGTCTCCGCAATCGCATACCGATCAGGGTGTCCTCCGTGTGATTTTGCGGGGCTGGCATCACGAATTGGCGGTGATATCCCGCATCGTCGGCTACAGGTTACCGGCAAGGATATGCCTGTTTCTAAACGGCAAAGACAGCCCCTGGTATATCGGTTCCTCAGGTGGATCCCTCGGCATAACCGGGGAACAGGATGCGTCCGGACAGGTATCAGACGACGGGTTGTCCTTGAAAAGGGACAATCGGCATACCCAACACTGGTCCCAGGCAATAGAAGCAAAGGTCTTGTTGAGCTGGTACCACGATACGTTGATGGCGGATAAATCCGGCACCACCCAAGCTCGCCCGTCCCGCTTCCGGTCGGATCTGGCGGTGCGCTTTACCTCAACGTCCGTTTTAAGCGGCAATGTCTGGCAGCTTTATCTTGCGGCCAGGACACAGTTGCGTCCCATGCCGTTTTCTCCAATGGAGGAAACTCGGTTGCCTTTTCCCGATCCCCTGCTTTGGGCGCTGGCCCGGCCACAAGAATTGAGCGCCGGTCAGCGGGCGTTGGCGTGGGGAATGGCGTTGCTGACCGGATATTGTCTTGCCGTCCTGTGCATTGTGGCTTGGAACAATCAGCGTCTGCTGACTCGCGTTGCCACCGACTTGCAACGCTACCACGCCATCCCCTCGATAGCGCATGTCCCCAAGGCGTCCGCCCTCACGGTACTGATCAATGATGCACGGGAACTGGAGCTTTACCACCGCCAGGGAACACCGCTGCGCCTTGGGCTGGGCTTGTATTCCGGTTCCAGGCTTTATGCAGTGCTGCTGGCGGCCATTGACGGCTACATACCGCCCGTATCCGAACCGGACCTACCGCAAGCCCATGCGCCGGTTCCACATAGCCTCAATCTTAACAGCCTGTCGTTATTCAATACCGGCAGTGCCAGTCTTAAACCTGATGGCACCAAGGTGCTGGTTGCCGCCTTGATGGATATCAAGGCTCAACCGGGCCGGCTGATTGTCGTTTCCGGGCACACCGATGACACCGGCAATCCACGGCGCAATCAGGCTTTGTCGCTGGCTCGCGCCGAAGCGGTACGCGATTGGCTGCGAACTATGGGCAATATTCCTTCCGGCTGTTTTGCGGTACAGGGCCACGGGGCCGCCCGGCCTCTTATGAGTAATGACACTGCGGCCGGGCGTGAGGCTAACCGCAGGGTCGACATCAGACTGATACCGGAGCCGGGGGCATGTCAACCCACGGCTAGGGTTCAGGCGCTACCACTTCGCCAATGAAGGCGATATCCATCTATAACAGGAGTTAACACATGGCAATTCCCGCATATCTCTGGCTGAAAGACGACGGCGGCGCAGACATCAAAGGGTCTGTAAACGTCCAGGGTCGTGAAGGCAGCATCGAAATGACGGCTCTGGAACATAGCCTTTATATCCCCACGGATAATAACACCGGCAAGCTGACCGGTACCCGCATCCACACACCCCTGGTTTTCACCAAGGAGGTCGATGCTTCCAGCCCCTACCTTTATAAAGCCGTCACCTCCGGCCAGACCCTCAAATCGGCTGAAATCAAATGGTACAAAATCGATGATGCCGGACAGGAAGTGGAGTATTTCAACACCCGGTTGGAAAACGTCAAGGTAGTGAAAGTCGCCCCGCTGATGCACGACATCAAAGATCCGGCCAAGGAGAGACACAACCACCTGGAACGGGTGGAATTCCGTTACGAGAAAATTATCTGGACCCATAAAGACGGCAACATTATTCATTCCGATTCCTGGAACGAACGGGCTTCCGCCTGATAACCCGGCTTGCAGGCGGACAACCCGCCTGCGGCCATCGTGGCGTTATCTGAACGGCGTTCGGAACGCTTTTCAGCTAAGACCATACATATCGCTTTCCCCGCCGGACCGGAACACGGGCCGTGCGGTAGCCATCGCCCTACAAAGGCCCTTGAGACGAGACCTGACAACATGGATAACCACTGTGCCCCGTTATTGCGCCGCCTTAATCCTTACTGCGCCGAAGCCTTGGCCGCCGCGGCCTCCTTATGCCAGACCCGAGCCCATGGAGAAATTACCGTCGAACACTGGCTGCTCAAACTGTTTGAGCAGGGGGAAGGGGATATTACGGTGATTGCCCGCCGCTATGAGGTGGATTTGGACGGCCTGTGGCAAGGACTGTTATCACAACTTGATAAGCTGCCCCGCAGCATTCATGGCAAACCACAGCTTTCCAATGGATTGTGCCGGTTGATTAAAACAGCCTGGCTCGAGGCTTCGCTACAAGAGAACATTGAGCAAATACGCTCTGTGCATTTACTGCTTGCATTGATATCCGTCCCCTCGTTGCTGCAAGCCGAAACGGCCTGGCCGCCGCTTGGCCTGTGCGGTGTTCAGCTCAGACGTCTGCTGCCGCTGCTGGATGCGCAGTCGGATGAACGGCCGGAGCGCCGGTCCCAACTGCCGGACATTTCGGCCATGATGTCTTCATCGCTTCCAACGGGCTCCCCGTCTTTACCCCAGACACAGCAGGTATTGGATAAATTCACGCTGGATATCACCGCCAAAGCCCGCGCCGGGTTGATTGACCCGGTATTCGGACGCGATGCGGAAATCCGGCAGATGATCGATATTCTGTCGCGGCGACGCAAAAACAATCCGATTCTGGTGGGTGAACCCGGCGTGGGTAAAACCGCACTGGTTGAAGGACTGGCGCTGCGCATTATCAGTGGTGAGGTGACAGATAGCCTGAAGTCCGTCAGCGTGCGTACCTTGGATTTGGGTCTGCTACAGGCCGGCGCCGGAGTAAAAGGAGAATTTGAACAGCGTCTGAAAAATATTATCGAGGCCGTACAGCATGCTCCAGACCCGGTGCTGTTGTTTATCGACGAAGCCCATACCCTGATCGGCGCCGGTAACCAGGCCGGAGGCGCCGATGCGGCCAACCTGCTGAAACCCGCCCTGGCCCGCGGAGAACTCCGCACTATCGCCGCCACCACATGGGGGGAATACAAACAATACTTTGAACGCGACGCCGCCCTGGAACGGCGATTTCAAATGGTGAAAGTAGCCGAGCCGGATGATGACACCGCCTGCCTGATGCTACGGGGTTTAAAAGAGCGCTACGCCGCCCATCACGGCGTGCATATCCACGACGACGCCATACGGGCCGCCGTCACCTTGTCCCGCCGTTATCTCACCGGACGTCAATTGCCCGATAAAGCCGTAGATCTGCTCGATACCGCCGGAGCGCGGGCACGCATGAGCCTGGATACCCGGCCGGATAAACTCACGGAACTGCAAAACCAGATTACCGCCCTGGATATCGAACGGGAGGCGCTGGTACAGGATGCTGCCATCGGTTTATCTTTCGGCAAAAATCGGCTGCCTGCCATTGAAATCTGCCGTGAAAAGCTATTGGAAAGACTCAACGCAGCCCATGGGCGTTATCAACAGGAGAAGGATCTGACGGAACAACTGCTGGCCGCCAGGAGTAATAACATCCCCTGCGGGCATGCCGACGCGATACAGCAACAGCTGGCGCAGTTGCAGGGTAATTCGCCCATGATATCGCCGGATGTGAATGTACGTATGGTGGCTTCGGTGGTGGCGGATTGGACCGGGATCCCCCTCGGCAGCCTGATGAAAGATGAACAGGTTAATTTGCTGGGGCTGGAAAACACGATGACGCAAAGAATCATCGGACAACATAGCGCCCTCTCGGCCCTGGCGCAAAGGCTAAGGGCGGCAAAAACCGGATTGACGCCTGAAAATGGCCCATTAGGCGTATTCCTCCTGGTGGGGCCGAGCGGCACCGGCAAAACAGAAACCGCATTGGCGCTGGCCGACGCTCTTTTTGGCGGAATCCGCTCCCTGACAACCATTAATCTTTCCGAATATCAGGAACCTCATACCGTTTCACAGCTTAAGGGATCCCCGCCGGGCTACGTCGGGTATGGTCAAGGCGGCGTACTCACCGAGGCGGTACGTAAACGTCCTTACAGCGTCGTGCTGCTTGACGAGGTGGAAAAAGCCCACCGTGACGTACTTAATCTGTTTTATCAGGTCTTCGATCGGGGCGTGATGAGAGATGGCGAAGGGCGGGAAATTGATTTTCGCAATACCGTTGTCCTGATGACCGCCAATCTTGGCAGCGATAGGTTAATGACTCTGTTGGAACAGCAACCGGACGCGCCGGATTCCATGCTACACGAATTGCTGCACCCCATATTACGCGATCATTTTCAACCGGCCCTGCTGGCGCGTTTCCAAACCCTGATTTACCGCCCGCTTAATACCGATGCCATGAAGCGCATCGTCAACATCAAACTGCGGCAGATGGCACAGCGACTTCTCCAGCATTACGGTTTGCATTGTGAGATCACTGAAAACCTGACGGAAGCGCTGGCGACCGCCTGCTTATTACCGGATAGCGGGGCGCGCAATATCGATAGCCTGCTGAATCAGCAAATTTTACCGGTGCTGAGCCAGCAGCTATTGCAGCGCCAAGCCGAGTTGCGAAAACCGCACGGAGTGAAGCTGGATTACAGCGTTGATGAAGACATTACCCTGACCTTTACCGACGAGGAGCTGAGCCCATGTTAAACGCCGTGGATTCCCTGCTGTTTGATCACAGCCAGCATAAGCTCCATGTGTGGGACAACAGTTCGCCGCTGGTGGTTTTGGCATTTACAGGTGAAGAGCATCTCAGCCGTCCATTTTGCTACCGTATCGAGTTTACCAGCCCGGCAAAAGACATCCCGCCGACGCGGATGCTGATGCAGGATGCCTCCTTCACCCTCAATGCCCCGCCTGTCACATTGCCGGCGTTCGGCCTGCCGGCGGCGCCGACGGTGCCGTTACGCTCGGTTCACGGCGTGGTTGCCGGATTCAAACGTCTCGCCGCCTCAAGGGACGAAAGCCGCTACGAAGTGACTCTGGTCCCGCGTCTCGCCCTGCTGAAGAACAGCCTACAGCACCGTATTTATCAGCATTTATCGGTGCCGGAGATTGTGGAGAAGGTGTTGCGGGACCGCCATGGTTTCAAGGGGCAGGACTTTTTATTCACCCTGGCCCACAGTTATCCGAAACGCGAACAGGTGATGCAGTACGGCGAAGACGATTTGACCTTTATCAGCCGCCTGCTGGCCGAAGTGGGGATCTGGTTTCGCTTCACCGCCGACTCACGGCTCAATATCGATGTGGTGGAAATGTATGACGACCAGCGCCATTATCAGTCCGGCACCCTTTTGCCGCTGCGCAATCCTTCAGGCTTGGATTCCGGCGGTGTTTCCTGCGTCTGGGCCTTGCAAACGGCGCACCAGGTGGTGGAGGGCCGGGTCAGTGCCCGCGACTACAACTACCGGGATGCCTCGGCCTCAATGGACGGCGAGGCGGATGTGGCCCGCGGCGACAAGACTACCTACGGCGAATCCTATCATTATGCGATTAATTATCTCGCTATCGGCGACAAATACGCGCAGGACCCCGAGCCTGAAAGCGGCATGTTTTACGCCCGTCTGCGCCATGAACGCTACCTGAACCGGCAAACCGAGTTAAAAGGTTTTACCAGCTCCGCCAGTCTGGCTCCCGGCCAGGAACTCAAGGTTCAGGGCGAGGATGCGCCGAGGATATTCCAGGACGGCGCGGTGATAACCGGCATCCGCAGCCGCGCGGCGCGAGACAGGAGCCTTGAGGTGGCGTTCACCGCCATTCCCTATTCGGAAATTGTCTGTTTCCGCCCTGAGCCGACGGCAAAACCGATGATGGCCGGCACTCTGCCGGCGCGCGTAACCAGTACTCGCCTGAACGACACCTACAGCCATATCGACAATGACGGACGCTATCGCGTGTCGTTCAACTTCGACCGTGATGAATGGCAACCAGGTGCCGAGAGCCTGTGGCTACGCCAGGCGCGATCGTACGCCGGCGACACTTACGGGTTGCATATGCCGCTGCTGGCGGGCACCGAGGTTGCGATTGCCTTCGAGCAGGGTAATCCGGACAAACCCTATATTGCCTACGCTTTGCATGATTCTAAACACCCGGACCTCGTCACGCTGCAAAACTACAAGCGCAACGTGCTGCGCACGCCGGCAAATAACAAACTGCGTCTGGACGACACCAAAAATCAGGAGCATATCAAGCTCAGTACCGAGTATGGCGGTAAAACCCAGCTCAATCTGGGGCATCTTGTGGACAGCCGAAAGCAGCCGCGCGGCGAAGGTTTTGAGTTAAGAACCGACCTGCACGGGTCGATACGAGCGGCAAAGGGCATATTTATCAGCGCGGATGCGCAGCCCAAGGCTAACGGGGATCAACTGGATATGCAGGCGGCCATTGAGCAGTTAGATAAAGCATTATCTATCGTTAAATCGCTATCACAGGCGTCAGAACTCGCTCAAGCCGAACTGGCAGAGGAATCAGGACAACAGCGGTTAACTTCAGCACTTCATCAATTGGCCGAGGCAGGACTTGTCATACATGCCCCTTATGGTGCGGCTGTGCTCAGTCCGGAGAATGTACAGCTTTCCTCTGGGCAAGGCTCGGTATCGCTGACCGCGGGGAAGAATGCCGATATCAGCGTGTTGAAAACCTTTACGGTTGCGGCTGGTGGCGCAATTAGCATGTTTGCTAAAAATAGCGGGATGAAACTGTTTGCCAACCGTGGGAAAGTCAATATTCAGGCACAAAATGATGCGTTATCCGTTTTAGCAAAACAAAATGTCGAGATCACGAGTCAAGAAGGTAAAGTACAAATCACAGCTCAAAATGAAATCGTACTGAACTGCGGAGGTGCTTATATTCGTATGAAGGGCGGAAACATTGAGCTGGGGTGCCCTAACAATATTCTACTGAAATCAACAAGTGTGCAAAAAATGAATCCCGCCAGTTACAGTGCTTCGGCTGTCATGTTGCCTTCTGGCTTTAGCGAGTTTTTTATCGCCCATGATGAAACTACGGGTGAAGTGCTGGCGAATAAACGTTATCGCATTACTACCGCTGAAGGTAAAATATTCGAGGGTGTGACGGATACGGAGGGAAAAACGATGGAAATTTCGACCTCCTCTCCGGAAAAGATAGACATTGAGTTTTCTTGATTTTACAGACTAACCATTTATCAAGAATTGATGCAGCATAATGGCAATAATAAGGCCTCGTCCGTTTTTTGCCGTTGGGGAAATATTCGACATTCATAGTGACGATATGACAGATAATCATCAAGCCAATAAGCAAGAAAACAACATAGAGGCAATAGATAAAGGTTCGGGCATCACTGCGCCTTTTGCAAAAGGTATCCCGGTGGCATGCGCGGTAAAACCAGTAAGAAAAATAACCTTGACGTTAGGAGTATTTTTTGACGGTACCGGTAATAATGCATTTAACTCAGGTCTGCGCCTAAAAAGCTGTTTGGCTGAGTCGGAAGGATATAATAATAGCCAAGTTAAAGGCATACTGAATGCCTGCGAGGTAGACCGTTTTGGTCTGCAGGGAGATATAGCGCGAACCAGTTATGATGGTTCTTATACCAATGTTCAATGTTTATACAATTTATACCGGGATGATGGTAACCCGCAATTTTCAACGCCAGAAGATAATATACAATTTAGGTATTATGTGGAAGGCATAGGCACTGTCAATGGAGAAGCTGACTCCAGCGTGGGGCTGGCTACCGGCAAGTACGGTACCGGTATTATCGCGAAAACAGACCGGGCGATTGAGATCATAAATAAGACCTTATTAAACTCGATAAAACGTTTTCGCGGTATAGAAATCGAAAGTCTGCAATTTGATATTTTTGGTTTTAGTCGGGGAGCTGCCGCCGCACGTCACTTTTCCAACAGAATTATGAAACATGATGACGGATTGTTTTCCACATTAACGAATATTTTTCAAAGCGCTGATATTGTTTGGACAAATCATGCCAATCTCTTTATACGTTTTCTAGGGTTATTTGATACCGTTGCCGCTGTCGCCACACCTGACCCGAGCAGCGCGGATACCGGTGATGTCAATATTTATCTTCCGGTAGGCTTAGCGAAAAGAGTTTTTCATATTACCGCTGAGCATGAGTTTAGATACAACTTTTCCTTAAACAGCGTGAAACCGGGTTATCCGGAACTCTCTCTACCAGGTGCGCACAGTGATATTGGCGGCGGTTATCATCCAATAGAAACAGAAGACTATTTTATCAACCGTCCGGTATACAATACTGTACCAAAATCCATGGAAAATATGGCTACAAGCGCTTATAAACAGGCAGATCAAGAAAGACAGACGCGTCTTGCGGACCCAATATGGGGACCGATGTTACAAAAAGCGGACACCTGGATTCAACTTTGGGAGGCGCCAGTACCCACTGAAAAACAATCCGGTAGATTGAAGTATGTTGGTGCGGCAATACGCATGCAACGTAATGTGTCTAATGGGTGGTCTTTAGCCATAATGCGGGTGATGCTCGATGCCGCCGAAGAGGCGGGGTGTGAATTTGACAAATCGGAAATAGATATTGACTATCCGGTGCCGCCGGAGCTTCACCCTTTAATGTATAAAGCGCGTGCACAGGGCAAGGCAACACGTAACGGTGGAGAAATTATCCCCTTTACCGCAAAAGAAATAGCTCAACTAGCTGAGACATTTATACATTGCTCTGCGAATTGGAAAGCCATCAAGAAAAATAGCAAAACTCAGCAAGACATCCTGGATGATGATGCTATTTACGCTAATATTTTTTTTCCTAACCGCCCTACTTCAAATGGCAAAAGAACAGTCTATGACCTACAAGGGAAACAAATATGACTTATCCATTAATAATGTTCAGTATGCTATTACTTGTTTCCTGTAAGGTTAATAATAAAACATCTACTACACCCATATCTACGCCTTCAGGATGGCCAGGGGAATGGTATTATTCTATTGTGGACCCCTATAAGCTACCTGCTAAACCTTTTATGGCAAGAATGATGAATACCAAGGGCGAATTATATGAATCCAGGTTGATTTTAAAGGGTGTCGGCGGTCTTAACCCCGCCAGTCAGGGTAAGTGGGGCGATAATGCTTTTGCGAGTTTAAGTACCAATGACGCTGTACCGGGTCTGCCCTGGATTTTCAGCATATGCTGGTTCTCGGTGGTTGAGCAAAAAACCTATGAAAGCACCATTTTCATTCCGAAAGAGGGGGTTGATCTGATGCAGGAAGAAATTTTTTATCCTTTGCATACGGGTCGCATAATAGGTGATTATCGGGATGTGGTTTATTTCGGCCTGGCTCCCGGGGGTGCAATAAGGGCTTGGCTTAGAAATCCGGGTCCTGATGGGAAGAGGGTTGTTATTGCTGAAGGGAGCAGCGTTTCTGGAAATGAAATGAAATGGTGCCCGGAAGTTACTGGGCATGGTGTATCGGAGAGAATTAAGGAATTTATAAAAGATAAACAGTTTCCTTATGGGGAATGGTAAGTTATAACTTCAGAAACATGATTGTCGTTTTAGCATAATATATACTCCTGGGTTAAGATGCTGCTATACTATTTTAGTCTTAGATGAACTTTATTACGTCGATCAATATATAAACCTTAAATACAAACTTTTTTGTGCCGGGGTTCGTCAGTAAATAATAAAAATAAAAAATGCTAATGCAACCATTCCTTAAAGAATTTAGATGTCAATGGTTAGGTCGTCAATCATAACGCGGATCATAATTAATTTGCCTATTACGTCAAAGGCCAGCAGAATGCTTTTTGTTAAGGGCGACAATTTCGCTTATATTTGTCCCTGACAGTCCTACATATTTCTTTGCCATTAGATCATTTATAGCGGATTACTTTTCCTTCCTTATCCTGATTCTTAAAATTAGGATGTGCTTTTATGTTATCCTGACAGCCATATCGATTTTTCAAATTTAGGGAATGTGTCTTGTTGATAAACACGGTTAAATAATGGACGCAGTTAAATAACAATGGAGTTCTTAAAGGATTATGGCAAGAGCATTGGTATGCCTGGGTGATAAAACCAGTTTCGGGGAAGTGGTATCCGCAACCGCCACAGGGTATGAGGGAGATAAACCCATTGCGCAGAGCGGTGATAAGGCTACATGCAGTAAGTGCAACGGAGACTATCCAATAATTGCCTCAGCGGTTGGCTGGGGTGAGACGCAGCCTTATGCCGCCACCGGCGACCGGGTGGCCTGCGATTGCTCAGACCACTATGTATTTGGGTCTGCCTCACAGTACACCATTACCGGCGCGGGTTCTGCGCAATCTGGCACGCAGTGAGGGCTGTCAGCATCCTCAAGGTTCTTTTTACGATAGCAGAGGTTCTTCACGAGTTTCCAGGCTGGACTGGATGATGCTGGCTGTGCTATGGGACTCGGGAAACGCATTAAGCGTCACGATAATATCGATGATTATGTGGCCGGGATTACCTTATGGGGAAAGCTGATGCATGGTTTGAAAAGGTCGGCTGTCATAAGGTACTGGCGTGGGGTTGAAAAATCAATTTACGATAAGGGATTTTTGTGTAAAAACTTTAGGAGAATTGGTTTTTATACTAATATCTTGATTATGAAACACCACTTTATTGCCGTATCGCTGATTTTTTGTGGCGGCTTGCTCTTCGAGCAAGATAGATTTTAAACCAGCGGAAATTTACTTGCGTAGTGCAAAACTTAATCAATATTACTTCGGTATAGTATGAGCAAACTTTCGTAATAGTGGTGAGTTCTTGTTTTTATTATAGAAAAACACAGGTGTAAAGATAACTCCCCTCGATTTAGGTTTATATTCTGAACCAGATTTTCAAAATTTCTTTAATACGGATAAATTCGAGAGGTGTGAATATCATGACTATGTTTTGGTTAAAGGTATGCCACGCAAACGTGGAAATGTGAAAGTAGTGGTTATCGTGCTTACACCACAAAATATGTATACATGGGCTGGATATTTTATAAAAAATTATATCATAAAAATAGAATAATAATCTGTAGCCAAGTTTTATGTGCTTAGTCATATATAAACCTGACCGTTGGTATTCGGTCATAAATTTATCATGCATTTGTATATATCTCTTTTTGAATCTGACGTCCCCCATTTCAGGCTAATGAAAGAAAAGTTGCTTTTACACGAAATACCATCAGTTAATTAAGGAAGGGTCATGGCAGTAATCCTATCGCCATAATCTCCTCCGAGTGGTTCTCAGATGGATTGTGCATCGTCGTGTATAGTTTCATTGTGTCTGTGGATATGCGGTAATCGCAAGTAAGCCCAGCGTTAATATAGGATGATAAGATGGCATGGAACAATCTTGCCTTAACCGATTCAAAGATTCCTGCTTCACCAGTGATATGGCTTTGGGGAGGATTATTAGGCATAATAACTATGATTTGTCTGGCGGGACACTTTTTCTCGCCAAAGGGATGGACTGAACAAAGCGGTCCTATTTTTTGGTTGTATGCGTTCGGTCTGTTGGTATTAATATGGGCGGGGGCGTTTGGTTTAAAACTACTGTTATATGATAAACAGATTGGCCAATATAATCTGACTAAAGTAATAAATAATCATGCATTAGCATCTCGACAAAGCTGGGCAAACCGATATCTAATGGTCATTGACAGCACAGTATATCTACCTGAAGAATTGACCACATCTTGTATTGTCAATTCTGAAAATTCATTGGAACTTCGATATGGTCAAGTCATAAAGTTTACACAATTTTCGGATTTAACGATGCGAAAAATAATCTCTTTATTGTTTTTTTCAGTCTCATATGCATTAAAAAATTTACCTCATTCACTCAATTTTAACATTACTGTCGTTTCTTCTGAGAAAAAATATGATGCTGAGCTGCTTGACGCCATCCATTCTAACTGGATTGACATAAGGGGTGATGAATTGGATATACTCTCCATTAATATTTTCAGGACGCTTTCCCAAACAATCCTGAATGACTGGATAAAGTCTACTGATGAAATTGTAAATATATTGCTTGTGCTTCAGTTTCCCGCAACTAAAAATTACTCAGAGTTGGCGGCAATATTTATTCTCGTTTCTGACGATTGGTCGGATCATCATCAATTGTCAGGTAAGGCGCGGGTATATCGCACTATGGACGCTAACAGCGATGACTTCCCAGAAAAATATGCAGTTATGCTTGCTCTACAAACTGAGTCCAGAATGGCTAATCAAACTTGGCTAACAGGCAGTAAAAGTAATGAAGTAAAAATCTCGATGCTTAACGAGCATAAAAAATATAAAGCAGACTTTATGCCGGAAGTTATTAAAGATTTTGAAAGGTTTGTTGGAAAAACAGGGCCATTAGGGGGGTGGATCGCGTTAGGTATAGCAGCTGATATTGCTTATTATCGGAATGAGAATCAGATAGTGGTCGGAAGATGGGAAGAACAGTGGGTCGCTAATACGATTCATTCTTCAGGGACGGAGTGTAAGGATGCTGGCTAACCCATGGAAATTTTTAGGTTATAGTCTTTTTTTTGTTGCTGTAGCTGCTGGAGTTTGGTTACTCATTGAGCACTTCGGCGATAGTCTAGGGATAGTCGGCCGAGCACGTAAGTTAGCCCTGTGGCTGATTGTTCTGGCCCTAATGCTTCTAGCCCGCTTACTGTCAATCATGGCCCCTCTGTACTTAATTAAGAAGCAGCAACATGCTGCAGAAAAAGCGGGAGCATTTCCCAATCAAGAAAAGCGGCTTGCTCAATTAAAAGCCCAAGAAAATGCTCTTCGTCCTGCAATTGAATACCTCCTCCTGCGCCATGGCCCTTTTTGGCGTCACAAGATTCGTATCATGCTGGTTATCGGCGAGCCTGAACAAGTCGAGGCCATCACACCCGGTCTCACATCCCGTCACTGGATGGAAGGCAATCGTACCCTATTGCTGTGGGGCGGCAGCGTGCAGGCCGATCTGGATGAAGGCTTGCTTGCCCGGCTTCGTGCACTGCGTCGGCGTCGTCCGCTGGATGGCGTTGTCTGGGCGCTAACCGAGTCCCAAAGCGTGCAGCCGGCGCACATGGATAAAGGCCTTCGTCAGCTCCAGCGGCAGGGACAGCGGTTAGGTTGGCAGGCACCCCTATATTTGTGGCAGATGTGCGCCAGTGCCTGGCCGCAGGAGGATCGCCAGAGTGCCCCGGTGGGATGCCTGTTGCCGCCAGCCTGTGCCCCTGAATGCTTATCCGCCCGTTTGCAAGATCTGGTTGCGCCGCTGCGCCGCCAGGGCATGAACCAGGTGCTGGCCGCCAACGGGCATGATTTCCTGCTGCGCCTGTCACAGTACTTGGAGCAGTGCGGTATAACACACTGGCAGCAAGTACTGACTCCGTTGTGGCGAGACTTTTCTGCCATTCTGTCGCTGCGCGGCCTGATGTTCAGCCTGCCGGTCAATGAACAAGAGGCCGGGGCGGAACACTGTTGGTTGCCGGACCCGGCATGGCAAGGCATCTTGAACGATAGAATGGCCCGCGGTCGCCGCGTCGGTTTCCCATGGGAGCAAAGCGCTTCTTGCGCGGTGCTGGGGTTGGCCCTGCTGTGGGGGTGCGGCAGCGTGCTCTCTTATTTCTCCAACCGCGGTCAGATGGCCACGGTTCGGCAGCAACTGACGGCATTGAAGGTAAACGCTCCGCAAAGCGAACAATTGAAGGCGCTTCGTCAGCTTGGCAGTGAACTGGGGCGGTTGAAGTACCTTTCCGCGCACGGCGCGCCCTGGTATCAACGTTTTGGATTAAATCAAAACGATATGCTGCTGGCCGCCTTATGGCCGCACTACGGCGCCATTAATAATCGCCTTGTCCGTGACGTCGCCGCAAAGCAGCTGCACAGACAGCTCAGTGCGCTGGTTGCCTTGCCGCCGGACAGCCCACAACGTACCAAGCTAACACATATCGGCTACGACCAGCTCAAAGCTTACCTGATGCTGTCTTATCCGGAAAAAGCCGATGCGGCCTTTTTGACCCGTGTTCTCAGTGAAAATGAACCAGCCCGCGCCGGGGTCGATCTTGGGTTGTGGCAAAGTCTTGCGCCGGGGCTATGGGGTTTTTATACCGGGAATCTGGCTGGACATACGGAGTGGCGTATCGCACCCGATATGGAATTGGTGGCGCGGGTACGTCGGCTGTTGTTGGCGCAAATAGGGCAGCGCAACGCCGAGGCGGCGCTTTATCAGAAAGTGTTGCGGTCGGCGGCGAACAGTTACGCGGACCTGGGTCTGATGAACATGGTGGGGGATACGGATGCCCATGGATTGTTCAGCTCCACCGAAGTGGTGCCGGGGATATTTACCCGTCAAGCCTGGGAGGAGCAGGTACAAAATGCCGTAGATGAGGCCGTTGCTTCACGTCGTGAGGAAATTGACTGGGTGCTCAGCGACAGTAAACAGCCGGTTGCGGCCGAGGTGTCACCGGAAGCGCTTAAAGCTCGCCTAATCGAACGTTACTTTACTGATTTCAGCGGTGCCTGGCTTAATTTTCTCAATAGTCTGCGATGGAACCACGCTAAAAATCTATCGGATGTGGCCGATCAGTTCACCTTGATGGCCGATGTGCGTCAGTCCCCGCTGATTGCGCTGATGAACACCCTCAGCTTCCAGGGACAGACCGGTCAACGGGGGGAGGCATTGTCCGATTCGCTGGTGAAGTCCATGCAAAGTCTGATGCATAAAGACACCCTGCCCGTCATTGACCAGCGCCCCGCGGGGTCAACGGGTCCGCTGGACAGCACCTTCGGCCCGCTGTTGGCAATGATGGGGAAGGGAAATCAGGCGGGTGTGATGACCGGCGACAGCTCGCTCAGCCTGCAAACTTTTCTCACCCGTATCACCAGGGTGCGCCTCAAGCTGCAGCAGGTGGCGAACGCCAATGACCCGCAGGAAATGACCCAGCTACTGGCACAGACGGTGTTTCAAGGCAAAAGCATTGATCTGACCGACACCCAGGAATACGGCAGCCTGCTCGCCGCCAGCCTGGGGGAAGAGTGGAGCGGTTTTGGCCGGGCGATGTTCGTCCAGCCGCTGACCCAGGCGTGGCAAAGGGTACTGCAGCCTTCCGCCGCCAGTCTGAACGTTCAATGGCGAAAGTCGATAGTGGATAACTGGAATCAGGCTTTCACCGGGCGCTACCCGTTTGCGGACACGCGCGGCGACGCATCTTTGCCGATGCTGGGGCAGTTTGTTCGCGCTGAATCCGGACGTATCGAACAGTTCCTGACACGTCAGTTAGGAGGTGTGCTGCACAAAGAGGGCAACCGCTGGGTGCCGGACAAGGTGAACAGCCAGGGACTGAGGTTTAACCCTTCCTTCCTTCAGGCGATGAATCAACTCAGTCAGCTCGCCGACATTTTATACAGCGACGGCGGTATGGGCATGCATTTCGATTTGATGGCGAAGCCGGTGCGCCATGTGGTGGAGACCACCTTCAATCTTGACGGGCAGAAGCTTAGATACTTTAACCAGCAGGAAAGCTGGCAGAATTTTCAATGGCCCGGTACGTCGGACAAACCCGGCGTGATGCTGAGCTGGATCAGTGTGAATGCCGGCCCGCGTCTGTTTGCTGATGAACAGGGCAACTGGGGACTTATCCGCCTGCTGGAGCAAGCCAAGGTCACGACGCTGGATGACGGCGAAACCCTCTACCGTCTGGTCTTGACCGCCCCGGATGCCTTACCGCTAACCTGGAATTTGCGCAGCGAGCTGGCCGAAGGGCCGCTGGCGATGCTGAAGCTGAGGGGCTTTTCGATGCCGACGCGAATATTTGATGTGGACGCCGGGGGCAACGCAACATCATTGGATGCCTTCGCTTTGAGGGAGAATGAGTGATGTTGCAAACATTAATCAGCACCTGTCTGGCGGAACGGGATGCGTCTGAATTGGCCCGCGGGCAAATTAACCTGTGGGAAAAGTGGTTGTTGCCTGTCTCTACGGATAACCCGGTAGGAGATGACCCGGCTTATGCCGATGATTTCCAGCGCATGCGCGAAGAGGTCAATAAAACCACCGGGGCGGATACCGGCCTCATCTGCCGGTTGGCCGAGACATTGTTGACGACCACCTGCAAGGATGCCCGCGTTGCCACCTATTATCTGTGGGCGCGCCTGCATCGTGACGGTGAGGCCGGTCTGGCTGATGGCTTGACGCTGCTGGCCGGGTTGGTTGAACGTTTTGGCGAACGGTTGCTGCCGACACGTCCCAACAGTCGCCGAGTGGCGCTGGAATGGCTGGCGGGTAGCAAAATCTTGGACAGTCTTGCACGCTATCCGGAAGTGGTGAAGACAGAACTGGTACGCATCGTGGCGGCATCGGCGCTGCTGGAGCAAACTTTCGGCTCATGGCCCGAGCTTGACCGGCCTGCATGGGATGCGTTGTACGACGCACTGGAATTGCGTCTGGCCCAATCGGGCGGGCTTGAGGCGGTAGTGCCGCAACACAGCGCCGCGGATGGCGCGAGACTATTGTCACCTTCCGCCCGGGAGGGTCAGGGCTTGGGGCAAATCCAGTCGGGCCGCGATTTGTTGGAGCAGGGCAAAGCACTTTCATGCTACCTACGCGAACAGCCGCAGGGCTGGCTGGCAAGCCACCGTTTGATGAAGTGCCTGCGCTGGGATACGGTGCATCTGTTACCTCGGCAGGAGGCGGCGGGCAATACCCGTCTGGCCGCCCCGCGCGGTGACTACCGCGCCCAGCTCAAACGGCTCTATCTTCAACAGAGCTGGAGCGAACTGCTGGATCAGGTTGAGCGAATGTATGCAGAAGGTGTTAACCACTTCTGGTTGGATTTGCAGTGGTATGCCTGCCAGGCATTAAGCAAGCAAGGACAGCCGTTCGCCGGTTGGGCGGATATCGTCAAGCAAGACCTGGGGATGTTGCTGACGCGTCTGCCCGGATTGGAAAATCTGAGCTGGAACGACGGCACGCCATTTGCCGACGATGTGACGCGTGGCTGGATAGCCCAGCAGGTTAGCGGTAATCCTGAGCTTTGGACCTCCGTACCGTCAGTGACAGCCTCGGAAGACGAAAATGACATTCTTGCTCTGGAAAGCGAGGCCCTGGCACAGGCCGACAGCGACGGAGTGGACGCCGCATTGGCTTGGCTGGCGGCCCGACCCGGTATTCAGACGGTCCGACAGCGCTGGTTATTGCGCTTATTGATGGCGAGGGTAACCGAGCAGTACGGCAAAAATGACCTGGCTTTGCACCTGCTGGATGAGCTCGACAGGACTCCCGGCGGTTTGCCCTTAGCTGATTGGGAGCCGGGACTGAGTTTTGAGGTCAAGGCGCGATTACTGAAGCTACTAAGACTCAAAGCTCAGCGCAATGATGCCGACAAGACGGCGCTGGCGCTGCGTATGGATGCCCTTCTGTCTGGTCTGGTGTCCATCGATCCGGTGCGGGCCGCCATCCTTTGTTGATGGTGACCTTTCTAATGAGAATTTTTCCCCATGGATGACTTAACCCTGCGTTATTATGACGCCGAAATGCGCTACCTGCATGAAGCGGGCAAGGAATTTGCCGAAGCGCACCCTGACCGGGCGGCGATGCTTAACCTGGATAAGGTGGATACGCGTGATCCCTATGTAGAGCGCCTGTTTGAAGGTTTTGCCTTCCTGATGGGCCGGCTGCGTGAAAAGCTTGATGATGACCTGCCGGAACTGACCGAAGGTTTGGTGAGTCTGCTGTGGCCGCATTACCTGCGTACCATTCCGTCGCTATCGATTGTTGAATTGACGCCCGACCGACGCCTGATGAAGCACAGCGAGACCGTCGGCCGTGGGTTCGAGGTGATGTCCGGGCCGGTGGGACCGCAGCGGACGCGCTGCCGCTATACTACCACCCAGGACATGACGTTAACCCCGCTGTGCGTGGAATCAGCCCGCATTGTTACCGAACCGGACGGTCGCTCGGTCATCCGGCTGCGATTCGGCTGCGGCGAACTGGCAGACTGGATTCAGACTGACCTGCGCCGCCTGCCGTTATATCTCAATGCCGAGAGTGCGGTGGCCTGCGCGCTGCACCAGGCGCTGACGCTGAAAACCCAGGCAATGTACCTGCGACTGCCAGGCAACCCGGATCGCCTGCCGCTGGATGGTTTTTTTTCACCCCTGGGGTTTGGTGATCGGGACCGGCTGTGGCCGAAAGGAGACAGTGCCTTCAGCGGCTATCAGTTGTTGCTTGAGTACTTCACTTTCCGAGAAAAATTCATGTTCGTAGCCTTGAATGGGCTGGAGCAAGCGCTGTTTTCGCCGGGAATGCCCTGGTTTGAACTGGACGTAGTGCTTAGCGAGCCGTGGCTTCATGATTTACAGATTAATAGCGCGAGTATCCGCCTGCACTGCGTGCCGGTGATCAACCTGTTTCCTCTCGAGGCCGATCCGTTGACGCTCTCCCCGTTGGCTACCGATTACCTGTTGCGGCCCATGCGCATACAGGACGGCCATACCGAAATCTATTCGGTGGACAGCGTGATTTCTTCCAAGCACACAGGACATCAACAGTATGTGCCGTTCAGCAGCTTTCGCCATAAGGGGGGTATGCTGCGCGCAGAGGCGCCGGAGCGCTATTTCCATTCTCGCGTCAAACGCGGCGCCAGTGGTCTGCATGATACCTGGCTGATATTGGGCGGCGAGGCTTTCGACAGTGACAAACTCAGTGCAAATGAAAGCCTGTCCCTGACGTTGACCGGTACCAACGGACAATTGCCCCGCAAAGCGTTGCAAAGCACCCTGCTGGATACGGTGGTGCAGTCTACTCAAATAGGCCTCGCCGTTCGCAATCTGTGCGCACCCACACAGCCTAGCTATCCTCCGAACCGGGATCGTTTCCAATGGCGGGTTTTGAGTCATCTGGGGTCGAATTTCCTGTCGATGATGGACAACGCAGAGGTGCTTCGCGGCACGCTGGCGCTGTATGACTGGACGGAAAATGAGCTTAACCGCCGTCGCCTGGCCGCCATAGTTGATGTGAAACACCATTTGATACAACGATTTGAAAAAGGTTTCCTGCTGCGCGGCGTCGACATCGAAATCACTCTCGATAGCAATGGTTTTGCCGGCGAAGGAGATATCAGCCTGTTCGGCGAGATGCTCAGTCGTTTCTTTGCGCTGTACGCCGATATCCATCTGTTTACCCAGCTTACGCTGCACCTGCAACCCTTAGGAAAATGTCTGAGATGGAAAGAGAAACACCGTCAGCATATACCCGGCTGAGGGCAACCCGCCTGATGGAAGCGATGGCCGATCGGATGCCGATGGTCGACGTATACCGTTTTTGTCAACTGCTGGAGCTGGCGGTGCCGGAAAGCCAACCATTAGGGAGTACCGCCAATCCGGCAAACGATCCGGTACGTTTTCGGCCGCATCCCGGCATGGGCTTTCCCGTCAGCGAACTTAAAGCCATTGAAGACGAGGGAGAATACCCTGAGCGACCGGCCACGGTAAGAACCACTTTTCTCGGATTATACGGCGTGAACTCGCCGTTGCCGACACCGTATCTGGATGATATCAGCCAGCAGCGGGAAGGGCATCAGGCGCTTGAAGCGTTCCTCGATATCTTCAACCATCGTATTTTTACTCAGTTCTACCGTATCTGGCGGAAGTACTCCTATCCGGCCACGTTTACCGCCGGCGGTACGGATGCCATTTCCCAATGTCTGCTGGGGCTGGTTGGCCTGGGAATCCAGGGGACGGCTGGGCATATCGCCACACCGATGTCGCGTTTTCTGGCGTTGCTTGACGTGATGCGTCTGCCGACCCGTACGGCGGAAGGGGTGGTCGCGCTGGTGGCTTTGCTTGCACCTGACACGGTTGCTACGGTGACGCCCCACTGCCCGCAAAAGATTGTCATGACGCCCCCGGCGGGTCTGGCTAAAAACCGGCCGGTAAATTTATCCCAAAGGGCAATGCTGGGAGGCGTGGGCGCTGACGTCAACAGTCAGCTGTTGCTGACGTTAACAACGGAAGATCCCAAGGAGGCGCAAGGTTGGCTACCGGGCGGGCCTTTGCATACCGATCTTTTGGTATTAATCAGGGTGTATCTGGGCTGGCGTTGTTCGGTCCGCCTACAGCTGACGTTGCCCATAATCTGTTTACCGGCGCCGGTATTGGGTGAAAAGCAGGTGCAGCTGGGTCTAACGGGTGTGCTGGGGCTGAGGGCCGACGCGCCGCTGACGCCGGCTATGCCTGCCGCCATCACCATAGGTCTGGGGCGTTATCAAGGGTTACAACAGAATACAGTCGCAATGGAGTGTCAGAATGTCCGTTATCGCTTTTAGATCGCCGCTGATATTGGCTTTAATCATTTCTCCGCTGAGTGGCTGCGGCCTGACGCAAAGCGTGGTGGACGGCACGGCGTCGGCTACTAAAGCCATTTTCTATAAACAAATTAAGACCCTGTATCTGGATTTTAGCGCCCGGACGGCACTGAACACCGATGAAACGGACATGGCCACCCTGTCGGTGCCGGCCATGGTGCGGGTGTATCAGCTTCGCGACGGTAAAGCGGTGGCGAAAGCGACTTACCAGAGCCTGTTGACCCATGGCGAATCCGTGCTGCAGGACGACCTGTTATCCTGGCTTGAAGTGGTGGTAAAGCCGGGGGAGGGAGCGCGGCTGGATATGCCGATGGAAAGAGAGGCGACGTGTGTGGCGGTGGTCGGGTTATTCCGGTCGCCGGATACGGTAAAAAACACCTGGCGAATCGTTATCTCCCGTGAGCAGTTGGATCCTGATAACCCGCGCGTGATTGAACTGGCAGAGAATGCCCTCGTTCTGAAACCGCCGAAGGAGTGAAAATGCAACATCAAAATCTTTCACTCTATGAAATGATTACGCAAAACTTCGGCGGCGACATGGAGTTGTATCAAGTGAGTGACAACGACCAGGTCATTCTCTCCGTTCTGGATAATCTGCAGCGCATCCTTAATTGTCGGGCAGGTACTCTCAGTCATTTGCCGGATTACGGTCTGCCGGATATGAGTCAAATCCTGCAAGGCATGCCCGGTTCGGCGCATAGCTTGATGACCACCATGACCCTGGTACTGATGAAGTACGAGCCGCGCCTGGAAGGCGTTGCCATTACCCTGTTGCCGCAACGTCTTTCGGGGCAGTTGGAATATTCCATGGAGGCGGAACTGAAAGGCACCGGGCCGTTCACCTTCGGCACCACCTTTACCCCTGAAGGTAAAATTCTTTTGCGCCATCTTAGGCAACAACGTCATTTAAGCACGTAAAATCATATAAAGAGGGAGGCGTATGTCGGCTATGACAACCGGCCATAGGGTTAGCACCGGCGGCGATCCCCGTGGTTTTGCCGAATTTACCGCGTTGCGCGATGAATTGAGTAAATTACATCATCCCGCCCGCCCGGATGTGGACTGGCCGCGCATAGAACAACTTTGCCTGGGGTTGTTTCGCCGTAACGGCGTTGAATTGCAAACCGCGGTGGATTTCACGCTGGCGCGTATCCGGCTGGCGGGGCTGGCGGGTTTGTGCGAGGGTGTCGAACTGATAGCGGCATTGGTCACCCATCAGTGGGCGGTTTTTTGGCCCAGGCCGACCCATGCGCGGGTGGCGCTGCTGGCAGGACTCAGCGAGCGGTTGCAGCAGGTCTGGCGAACGTTCCAAGTGGACTATGGCGATTTGGCCCTATTATACCGTGCCGGGCGGGGGATGGAGACGATCTGCGACGCGTTGCGCACCCTCGAACTCAATCATCTGTGCAAATTGGATACCTTGCGACAGACCCTCAATAATACCGCGCTACGTCTGGAGAATACTGGTGATGACCCCATAAGGGAGGCTCTCCCGCCCCTGCCCGACGGGTCAAAGCAACTTCCGGCCTTGTCGCCTATGGCCGGGGTAGATACTGAACCCCTGATCTATATTGCCGATATCAAAAATCAGGGGCATCCGCGGATTCAGGTCGCTGAAGCCCCGCCGCCGCGCTGGAAGGCCTGGCAAGGTTTTGTGGCTGGGATCTCCCTCACTGCCTTGGCCTTCGGGGGATTTATGCTGGTCCAACGGTCCGCTGGCGAATCTTTTGATCAAATCCTGCTGGCAACAACCCAACCCTTGCCGACCGCATTATCGCCTCGCCGGGTTAATGCCCTTGAGCAACAGTATTCGCCGGCGAAGCGGGCGCAGATTAAACCGGCTTTGATTCAGGCCACTCGCGGACGATTGGAACAGCTGGCGGGGTTATCTCCCTTATGGGCGCACCATCATGGCGACGGATTATTAGCGCAGGCCCGTCAATTATGGCCCTATAGCGGGGGGATCAATGCTATGTCCGCTGATTGGCATGGACAACGATTGGCCAATGCCACGCCGGAAGAAGATTTGGCGAATTTTTTTTTGGCGCAAACTCGGCTGGAACAGCTGGGACAACGACTTAAGGTGCTGGAGCAGTCCAAAGGACGCTATATGACGGTGTCGGCGCTTAAATCCGCAGTATTCGAAATTCAGCAGCCATTACTTCGGACCCCGCCGTTGGAAGAACTGTTGCGACAATATCATGAACAGACCCAGGCGGGAGGGGAACCGTCACCTATATTGCGTCAGCAAATCGAACGGCGTTTTAGCCAGTTACTCAATCGCTTCGCCTTGATATCAACTCATCAGGGCATTAAATAGGTTAATAATCCCACGTCTCGGGATCGATTCCCATTTCGCGCATCATCTCCTTGGCTACTTCCGGTATTTCATCGTTACGCTCTTTGCGAAGATCGTTATCATCGGGCAACGGCTGACCGGTAAAAGCGTGCAAAAAGGCTTCGCATAACAGCTCACTATTGGTGGCGTGACGTAAATTATTGACTTGCCGCCGGGTTCTTTCATCGGTAAGTATCTTTAGAACCTTCAGCGGAATGGATACCGTGATCTTTTTGACCTGCTCACTTTTTTTACCATGTTCAGCATAAGGGCTGACATATTCGCCTTTCCATTCCGCCATGGGATACCTTAATTTCTCATAAAATGATTAAAATTCGCTGAAAACGAGCCAATTATGCCGGAACTTCGTGTTACTCACTACTCCATGCCCGCTTATTTTGCGACTTATTAACTTTTCATATTATAACGTCCTCGACCGCCGCTATCGCCTGCGGTAAAAGAGGAGTTAGATTTTAACACTTTAAACCCGCATAATTTTAGCTGTTATTGATAATTTGCTCAATCTATACGCTAAGAAGTTTAGATGTCCAGATGTATTGACGTCTATCTTGCGGAAGGTTACTCTTTTACCTCCACTCTCCAGCACTTACCAGGATGCGAGTACATGACGCGCAAACAGGCCACAATCGCAGTTCGCAGCGGGCTTAATGATGATGAACAATTCGGTTGCGTAGTTCCGCCAATCACTCTTTCCAGCACCTATAACTTCGTGGATTTCAACCAACCCCGCGCTCATGACTATTCCCGGCGGGGCAATCCGACCCGTGATATCGTGCAGCGGGCATTGGCGGAACTGGAGAAGGGTGCCGGCGCGGTCCTCACCAGCAGCGGTATGTCGGCGATACATTTGGTTTGTACGGTGTTTCTACAGCCTGGTGATTTGCTGGTGGCGCCTCATGATTGTTATGGCGGAAGTTATCGCCTGTTCGATAGTCTGAGCAAACGCGGCGCGTATCGGGTAAAATTTGTCGATCAGGGTGATGAATCGGCGCTGCGATCGGCGTTGGCTGAAAAACCCAAGCTGGTGCTGATTGAGACGCCGAGCAATCCGTTGCTGCGTGTGGTGGACATTGCCGCGATATGCCGGGCTGCACACGAGGTCGGGGCTATCTGCGTGGCGGATAATACTTTCATGAGCCCGGCGCTGCAGCAGCCGCTCACATTAGGCGCCGATCTGGTGGTGCATTCCTGTACCAAATATCTGAACGGCCATTCCGATGTGGTGGCCGGCGCGGTGATTGCCAAAGATGCCGCCCTGGCCACCGATCTGGCATGGTGGGCCAATAATATCGGTGTCACCGGTGCCGCTTTCGACAGCTACCTGTTATTGCGCGGAATTCGCACCCTCAATCCCCGCATTCGGCAGCAGCAGAGCAACGCCCAGGATATCGTGGCCTATTTACAGCAGCAGCCGCTGGTAAAAAAACTGTATTATCCCGGGCTGCCCGGTAATCCGGGGCATGAAATCGCCTGCCGTCAACAGTCAGGCTTCGGCGCTATGCTGAGTTTTGAATTGGATGGCGATGAAGCCGTGTTGCGGCGCTTTTTGTCCAGCCTGGAATTGTTCACCCTGGCGGAATCCCTTGGCGGTGTGGAAAGCCTGATTTCTCATGCGGCAACCATGACGCATGCCGGTATGGCACCGGAAGCGCGCGCGGCTGCCGGTATCGGCGAAACCCTTTTGCGTTTGTCGGTAGGTATCGAAGACGGTGAAGATTTGATAGCTGATTTGGAGCAGGCTTTCCAGGCAGCGACTAAGAGGTAAGTATGAGTGCTTTTGGGACGATTGGACGCCCGATCGGCAGGCAGCTGCATAAATTTGGCGGCAGCAGCCTGGCGGATGTGAAATGTTATCAACGGGTGGCGGGCATTATGGCCGAATACAGCCAACCCGGCGATCTGATGGTGGTATCTGCTGCGGGCAGCACCACTAACCAATTGATTAATTGGCTAAAGTTCAGCCAAAGTGACCGTATCTCCGCGCACCAGATCCAGCAAACCTTGCGCCGTTATCAACATCAGTTGATAAGCGGCCTGCTGCCGCCTGAACAGGCGGATGTGATGATCGCGGAATTTATTCGCGATCTCGAGCGCCTGGCGGTATTGCTGGACGGGAAAATGACCGATGCCGTTTATGCCGAAGTGGTGGGGCACGGTGAGATCTGGTCGGCGCGATTGATGGCCGCGGTGCTTAACCGGCAGGATATAGACGCGGTCTGGCTTGATGCCCGGGATTTCCTTCGTGCTGAATATGCCGCGCAGCCGCAGGTGGACGAAGCCGGTTCCTGGCCGTTATTACAGCAAATACTCACTCAACATCCCAATAAACGTCTGGTGGTAACCGGCTTTATCAGCCGTAACCAAGCGGGGGATACGGTATTGCTGGGGCGTAACGGCAGCGACTATTCCGCCACCCAAATCGGCGCCCTTGCGGGTGTAACGCGAGTTACCATATGGAGTGATGTGGCCGGGGTATACAGCGCCGATCCGCGCAAGGTCAAGGATGCATGCTTGCTGCCGCTGCTACGTCTTGATGAAGCCAGCGAATTGGCGCGTTTGGCCGCGCCGGTCCTTCACACCCGGACCTTGCAGCCGGTTTCCGGCAGCGATATTGATTTGATGCTGCGATGCAGCTATCAACCGGAACAGGGATCGACCCGTATTGAGAGGGTCCTGGCCTCGGGTACCGGTGCGAAAATTGTCACCAGCCATGATGATGTCTGCCTGATTGAGCTGTCGGTCGCGCCGCAACATGATTTTAGCCAGGCGCAGTTAGCGATCGATGGGGCATTGAAACGCACGCAAATCAAACCATTGGCCATGGGAATTCATCGCGATCGCCGATTGATACAACTCTGCTATACCGCCGAGGTGGTGGGCAGCGTTTACCAGATGCTGGAGCAGGCGGCGTTGCCCGGACAGCTGCAGTTGCGCGAAGGTTTGGCCCTGGTGGCGATGGTGGGGGCGGGCGTCGCCAAAAACCCGCTGCATTGTCATCGTTTTTATCAACAGCTTAAATACCAGCCGGTGGAGTTTTTTTGGCAGGCGGAAGACGGCATCAGCCTGGTGGCGGTATTGCGTGTCGGTCCTACCGAGCATGTTATTCAGGGACTGCATACCTCGCTGTTTCGCGCCGAAAAGCGTATCGGCCTGGTGCTGTTCGGCAAAGGTAATATCGGCTCACGCTGGCTGGAGCTGTTTGCCCGAGAGCAGGAAAGCTTGTCAGCCCGCACCGGCTTTGAATTTATTCTCAGCGGCGTGGTGGACAGTCAGCGTAGCCTGCTGAATTATGACGGACTTAACGCCAGCCGGGCGTTGGCCTTCTTCAGCGATGAAGCCGTTGAGCAGGACCCGGAAGATCTCTTTCTTTGGATGCGTGCGCATCCCTATGATGATCTGGTGGTGCTGGATGTTACCGCCAGCGAGATCCTGGCGGAGCAATATCTGGATTTCGCCAGCTACGGTTTCCATGTGATCAGCGCCAATAAACTGGCGGGGGCCTCCAGCGGGGATAATTATCGTCAAATTCGCGACGCTTTTGCCAAAACCGGGCGGTATTGGCTTTATAACGCCACGGTAGGCGCCGGTTTGCCGGTTAACCATACGGTGCGCGACCTGCGTGACAGCGGCGACAGCATTCTGTCCATCAGCGGCATTTTTTCCGGCACACTGTCCTGGCTGTTTTTACAATTCGACGGTACGGTGCCCTTTACCGATTTGGTGGAGCAGGCCTGGCAACAGGGCCTGACCGAACCCGATCCCAGGGTTGACCTGTCCGGTCAGGATGTCATGCGTAAGCTGGTCATTTTGGCGCGGGAAGCCGGTTACGATATCGAACCGAATCAGGTTCGGGTTGAATCATTGGTTTCCGTGAGCAGTGAAAAAGGTTCGGTGGACCAATTCTTCGAAGATGGCGATGCCCTGAACGAAGAAATGACCCGCCGACTTGAAGCGGCCAACGAGATGGGGCTGGTTTTGCGTTATGTGGCGCGCTTTGATGCCAACGGCAAAGCCCGCGTCGGGGTCGAGGCGGTACGCCGGGAACATCCGCTGGCGGCACTGTTGCCCTGTGATAATGTGTTTGCCATCGAGAGCCGCTGGTATCGGGATAACCCACTGGTGATTCGCGGGCCGGGGGCGGGTCGGGATGTTACCGCCGGCGCTATCCAGTCGGATTTAAACCGGCTGGCGCAGCTGTTATAAAATATCTGGCCGGGAGGTTATCGTTTCACGGATACCTGCCCGGCCTGATATTTGCAGACGGTGTGTGTTTTGCGTAATAACAACAAATGAATTTTTTTCAACATCCGTGAAGATTACTCCCCATCATGGCTAACGATTTTATTGACTCTACTAACGATTTCCGTCAAATTCTATTTAGACGTCTAAACGTATAGATGCATATCAATATGAGATCGCGACGCACTATCATCAGCGCACAGTCTTCAGTAACAATCACCAGCGTAAGAGGAAAAGGTATGAGTTTTTTTCACGCCAATCAGCGGGAAGCCCTGAACCAGAACCTGGCCGAATTACAGGGCAATATCAACGTCTCGTTTGAGTTTTTTCCTCCCCGTACCAGTGAAATGGAGCAGACGCTGTGGCACTCCATCGACCGGTTGAGCATTCTTAAACCGACCTTCGTCTCGGTGACTTACGGCGCCAACTCTGGTGAGCGCGATCGCACCCATAGCATTATCAAGGATATCAAGGAGCGCACCGGCCTGGATGCCGCGCCGCACCTGACCTGTATCGATGCGACGCAGGAAGAGCTGAAAAAGATTGCCGAAGACTATTGGCACAGCGGCATCCGTCATATCGTCGCGCTGCGCGGTGACCTGCCACCCGGCAGCGGTAAACCGGCCATGTATGCCGCCGATTTGGTGACGTTGCTGAAAAAGGTCGGCGATTTTGATATTTCCGTGGCCGCCTATCCGGAGGTACACCCGGAGGCCAAAAGCGCCCAATCGGATTTGATCAACCTGAAGAAGAAGGTGGAAGCCGGCGCCAGCCGGGCAATTACCCAATTCTTTTTTGATGTGGAAAGTTATCTGCGTTTTCGCGACCGCTGTGTCGCCGCCGGGATTGAAACCGAAATCGTGCCCGGCATCCTGCCGGTATCCAATTTCAAGCAGCTGCAGCGCTTCGCCGCCATGACCAATGTAAAGGTGCCGAACTGGATGACCAATATGTTTGACGGCCTGGATAACGATGCTGAAACACGCAAAATGGTTGGCGCCTCAATTGCCATGGATATGGTGAAAATCCTCAGCCGGGAAGGGGTTAAGGATTTTCATTTCTATACCCTGAATCGCGCCGATTTGACCTACGCCATTTGCCATACTCTCGGCGTGCGGCCGCAGGTCGCCGCCGAACAGACTATCGTTCAGACCGTCCAATAACGACAGCCCGATCCCTTCCGCCTTAGTAATCCCGGGAGGCGCCTTGGCGGCGAGCCGCCATAAAAAAACCGGACCCGAGGATCCGGTGGGCTTGTTGACAAAGTGCCCCGCCTTATCGACTCCGAGTACGTTTGTCAGCAGCCTGAACCGGACCCGAGAGTCCGGTTTGAATCTGAACTCTCTCCTGCTAACCGGTATTGCGCATTCCCGCCGCCACGCCGGCGATGGTCACCATCAGTGCTTGTTCCACCCGCGGGTCGGGCTGTTCCTGCTGGCGCGAACGATGCAATAATTCCGCCTGCAGTACGTTCAACGGGTCGGTGTAGACGTTGCGCAAGGCGATGGACTCCGCGATCCACGGCAGATCGGCCATTAAATGATCGTCATTGGCAATGGTGAGCACCACGTTAATATCATCCGCCAATTGCTTACGCAGCTGTTTTCCCAGCGGCCATAACTTCTCTTCCACCAGGCGCTGGTCGTAATATTCCGCCAGCCATAAATCCGCTTTGGCGAACACCATTTCCAACATGCCGATACGGGTGGAGAAAAACGGCCAATCGCGGCACATGGCTTCCAACTCATCCTGTTTGCCTTCATCGACGGCTTTTTGCAAAGCGGCGCCGGCGCCCAGCCAGGCCGGCAGCATCAACCGGTTCTGCGTCCAGGCAAAAATCCACGGAATGGCACGCAGGCTTTCCACGCCGCCGTTGGGCCGCCGTTTCGCCGGACGCGATCCCAACGGTAATTTACCTAACTCCTGCTCCGGGGTAGCTGAACGGAAATAAGGCACAAAATCGGCATTTTCACGCACATAACCACGATACATATTGCATGATGTAGTGGAGAGATCGTCCATCAGCGTGCGCCACTCCTGCTTCGGCTCCGGCGGCGGCAGCAGATTGGCTTCCAGAATCGCGCCGGTGTAGAGCGCCAGGCTGCTAATGGCCACTTCCGGCAGACCGAATTTGAAACGGATCATCTCGCCTTGTTCAGTCACCCGTAAGCCTCCTCGCAGGCTTCCCGGGGGCTGCGACAGTAACGCGGCATGGGCCGGCGCGCCGCCACGACCGATGGAGCCGCCGCGTCCGTGGAACAGCGTCAGTGCGATGCCGGCTTTTTCACAGGTTTTAATCAACGCGTCCTGCGCGCGGTACTGCGCCCAGGATGCCGCCACAACCCCGGCGTCTTTGGCCGAATCGGAATAGCCGATCATGACCATCTGCTTACCCTGGATAAAGCCGCGATACCAATCGATATTCAGCAATTGGGTCATCACGTCATCGGCGTTATTCAGGTCGTCCAGGGTTTCAAACAGCGGTGCGACCGGTAGCGGGAACTGGCAGCCGGCTTCTTTCAGCAATAAATGCACCGCCAGCACATCGGAAGGGGTTTTCGCCATGGAGATGACATAAGCGGCAATGGATCCTTGCGGCGCATCGGCTATCACCCGGCAGGTTTCCAACACTTCGTGGGTTTGGTCGCTGAGCTGATAGTAACGCGGCAGCAACGGCCGTTTGGAGTTGAGCTCGCGAATCAGAAAGGTCTGTTTATCGGCTTCGGACCAGCTTTCATAATCCCCTAGCCCCAGATAACGGGTGATTTCACTTAATGCTTCGGTATGACGGGTGCTTTCCTGGCGAACATCGATGCGGACCAGCTGAATACCGAAACATTTAATACGGCGCAGCGTATCGAGAAGCTGGCCGCTGGCGATGATATTCATGCCGCAGGCTTTCAGCGATTGGTAGCAGGTATACAAAGGCTGCCAAAGCTGATCGTTGCTTTCCAGCAAATCGTCCGGCGGCAATTGATGTTCACCTTTAACCTGCGCGGTCAGCCAGTTTTGGGTAGCGACCAATTGCCCGCGCAGGCGCTTCATCACCACGCGATAGGGTTCCAGCACCTCGTCGCCGCCCGCCAGAGCCCGCATTTCAGGCGTGCATTCCGTCATGGACAATTCGGAAACCAGGACCTGTATATCACGGAGAAACAAATCCGCGGCTTTCCAGCGGCTGAGCAACAAAACACGGCGGGTGATGTCGGCGGTGACATTCGGATTGCCGTCGCGGTCGCCGCCCATCCATGAGGTGAAGCGCACCGGTACGTTTTCCACCGGCAGGCTGAATCCGAACACGCTTTCCAGCTGTTCATTCAACTCCCGCAGATATTGCGGCACGCCTTCCCACAAACTGTTTTCCACGTTGGCAAAACCCCATTTGGCTTCGTCAACGGGGGAGGGGCGGTTATGGCGTATTTCATCGGTATGCCAGTATTGCGCCACCAGTTGACGCAGCCGGCGCATGATTTGCTTCCGCTCATAATCCGCCAAGTCATTGTGATCTAATTGTTTCAGGCAGTTATTGACTTCAACCAGCATATGGATCAGGGTACGGCGCGCAATTTCCGTAGGATGGGCGGTCAACACCAATTCAATGGAAAGGGACTCCACGGCGGCGCGGATTTCTTTGTCATCCAGCTCTTTATTATCTTTCAGGCGGGCAAAAACCTTACCTAATCCTTCCGGATTATTAAGGGCTTCCCCATGGGGGGAAATGGCATGAAACTGTTCCGCGGTGTTGGTCAGATTCAAAAACTGGCTAAAAGCACGCGCCACCGGCAGCAATTCGTCATTGGACAGGTTCTGCAACGTGGTTAGCAATTCCCGGCGATGCGTCTCGCTACCCGCTCGGGAGGATTTGGACAGCTTCCGGATGGTTTCTACCTTATCCAGGATATTTTCACCCATTGCATCTTTAATGGTGTCGCCCAGAAGCTTCCCGAGCATACTAACGTTGCTGCGCATTGCCGAATATTGTTCGTTCATAAGGACCCTGATCCAACTTACCTGAAAGTTTGTTTCACCCGAATGACGTAGATCACCCGCCATTATCTAGCCATGTATCGATTCATTCGTCAAATGACATCATTTCACGGCATAAAACCGCGTATTCACGTTAATTCGTGAAAGTTAATTACATGGGCCCGATATAAGTAATACTTATTTTATAGTACAAATATGACACAATTTGAGCGCATTTATCCCCTTCCGGCGTGAAGATGACGGAAAGGGGAGGCAGTTAAAAAATTTACTGCAGACAAAAATGTTGTACCACTTGGGAAATTAGCTGCCGCGTCGGTTTAATAAATGCGGTATCGAGATATTCATCTGGCTGATGCGCCTGATTGATTGACCCGGGTCCCAATACCAGCGTAGGACAGACTTCCTGGATAAACGGCGCCTCGGTACAATAGTTAACCACGGCGGTCTTGGTGCCCAGCAATTTTTCCACCACGGCCACCAAACGGTGGTCCGCCGGGCATTCATAGCCGGGGATCGGTGGGTGAAGGGCTTCGATAGTCAGCCGGCCCGGCCATTTTTCGCTTACCGGCGCCAATGCTTCTCCCAGCAGTCCGTTCAGGTCGCTGAGGGTCAAGCCCGGCAGCGGCCGGATATCCATATGCAATTCGCAGAAGCCGCAAATACGATTGGAGGCATCTCCGCCATGAATATGGCCGAGGTTCATGGTGGGGTAGGGAATGTCAAAAGCGGCATGGTGATAACGCTGCTGTAAGGTGTTGCGCAATACCAGCAGATGAGAAATCGCGTCATGCATGAGTTCAATGGCATTGACGCCGCGGCTCGGATCGCTGGAATGGCCGGATTGTCCGACGATGCGGATGGCGTTGGACATATGTCCTTTATGGGCGCGTACCGGCTGCAGGGAGGTCGGCTCGCCTATAATGGCGCAATCCGGTCGTAATTGGCTGGATGAGGCGAAATAACTGGCGCCGGCCATGGTGGTCTCTTCATCGGCGGTAGCCAGGATATACAGGGGTTTTTTCAATTTACTGCCGTCGATATCCCGCAGGGAGTCGAGTATAAAAGCAAAAAAACCTTTCATATCCGCAGTGCCCAGTCCGTATAGCTTGTTATTATGTTCGGTAAGGGTAAAGGGATCACGGGTCCAACGCCCATCGTCAAAAGGCACGGTATCGGTGTGACCCGCCAGCAATAAACCGCCGGCGCCGCTGCCGATACTCGCCAGCATATTGAACTTGTTCCGGGTACCGGGGACCGGCTGGATCTCGACCTGAAACCCCAATGTGCTAAACCAGCCCGCCAATAAATTGATTAGCGTCTGATTACTCTGATCCAGCGCGCTATCGGTGGCGCTGATTGACGGAGTGGCAATCAGGGCACGGTATAACTCAATAAACGGAGGCAAAATATTCTTCACTGTTAAAAGCCTTTGGGTTGGATAGTATCAATATTCATGCAATAATAGTGAATAAAAATACACTAACGTTGAGCGTTAAGTAAACGGATTATTAACAGATTACTACGCTTGGCCTCGCGGGTGAACAGCGAATAAACGCTGGAGAACCATTATCGTTGTTAACATTGATTAAGAAGGTGAACATAAGTCATGCTGAATACGCTGATTGTCGGTGCCAGCGGTTATGCCGGAGCTGAGCTTGCGGCCTATGTGAATCGCCACCCGCAGATGAACATAGCCGCTTTGGCGGTTTCAGCGCAAAGTGCGGATGCGGGAAAACGTCTGTCCGATATTCATCCCCAACTCAAAGGTATCGTTGATTTGCCGCTGCAGCCCCTGGGGGATGACGTGAGCGAATTGGCGAAAACCGTGGATGTGGTGTTTCTCGCCACCGCCCATGAAGTCAGCCATGATCTGGCGCCGGCATTCCTGGCCGCCGGCTGTGTGGTTTTTGATCTGTCCGGGGCTTATCGGGTGAACCAGGCGGAATTTTACAGCCGTTATTATGGTTTTGAGCATCAGCATGCCGATTGGCTGGCGAAGGCGGTTTACGGCCTGGCGGAATGGCAGGGCGAAGCGTTGAAACACGCACAGCTGATTGCCGTCCCGGGCTGTTATCCCACCGCGTCGCAGTTGGCGCTTAAACCTTTGGTGGACGACGGCCTGCTCAACGACGGGCAATGGCCGGTTATCAATGCCGTCAGCGGCGTAAGCGGCGCGGGGCGCAAGGCGTCATTGGCGAGCAGCTTTTGCGAAGTCAGTTTACAACCCTACGGGATTTTCACTCATCGCCATCAGCCGGAAATCGCCGCTCATCTGGGGATCCCGGTAATCTTTACACCCCATCTCGGCAACTTCGCCCGGGGTATCCTGGCCACCATCACCTGTCGGCTGAAGACCGGCGTCACGGCACAAGATGTGGCCGAATGCTATCACAACGCCTATCAGGATAAACCGCTGGTGCGGCTGTATGATAAAGGTGTGCCGGCGCTGAAAGCCGTGGTGGGGCTACCGTTTTGCGACATCGGTTTTGCGATGCAGGGCGAACATCTGATCGTCGTGGCCACAGAAGACAATTTATTAAAGGGAGCGGCGGCGCAGGCGGTTCAGTGCGCTAATATCCGGTTTGGTTTCGCACAAACCCTGGGGCTGCTTTAACGGCAAACAACGAGGCACAAAAACAATGAATCCGTTAATTGTAAAATTAGGCGGCGTATTGCTGGACAGTGAAGAAGCCCTGGAACGGCTGTTCAGCGCGCTGGACAGTTATCGCGCTCAGCACCAGCGCCCGCTGGTGATCGTCCACGGCGGCGGCTGCCTGGTGGATGAGCTGATGAAAAAACTGGCATTACCGGTGATCAAAATTGATGGTCTTCGGGTAACTCCGGCGGATCAGATCGACATTATCACCGGCGCGCTGGCCGGCACGGCGAACAAAACCCTGCTGTCCTGGGCCAAGAAACATGCTATTCCGGCGGTGGGATTATGCCTGGGCGACGGCGATAGCGTTAAAGTGACTCCTTTGGATGCCAAACTGGGCCATGTGGGCAAAGCGCAGCCGGGGTCACCCGCGTTATTGAACTCGTTACTGAGCGCCGGCTATTTGCCGATAGTGAGTTCCATCGGTATCACCGACGGGGGCGAACTGATGAACGTCAACGCCGACCAGGCCGCCACCGCCTTGGCGGAGACCCTGGGCGCCGATCTGATTCTGTTGTCCGACGTCAGCGGCATCCTGGACGGTAAAGGACGGCGTATCGCGGAAATGACCGCGCATAAAGCCGAGCAGCTGATTGCCCAGGGGATTATTACCGAAGGCATGATCGTAAAAGTCAATGCGGCGCTGGATGCTGCGCGCACGCTGGGCCGACCGGTGGATATCGCCAGCTGGCGCCATGCCGACCAGCTCCCGGCACTCTTTAACGGCGTCGCCATCGGTACCCGTATTCTGGCCTGATGTTTTCAAAAAATAGAATACCCAAAAGCTTTCAAGCTGCGTCAAGGCGGCGAGTCCGTGAACACCCAGGAGCTTAGATAACTAAGTGACTGGGGTAAACGGGTGCAGCCAACACAGCTGCAACTTGAAAGATGACGGGTATAGCGAAGGGAGTAAGATATGGCACTTTGGGGTGGACGGTTCAGTCAGGCGGCGGATCAACGCTTTAAACTTTTTAACGACTCGCTGCGGTTTGATTTCCGGCTGGCTGAGCAGGATCTTATCGGTTCGGTGGCCTGGTCCAAAGCGCTGGTGACCGTCGGTGTGCTGACCACCGACGAACAGCGCCGTTTGGAAGAAGCCTTGGCGTATATCCTGGAGGAAGTTCGCGCCACGCCGGAAGCTATCCTCTCCAGCGATGCGGAAGACATTCACAGCTGGGTGGAACAACGGCTGATCGATAAAGTAGGGGATTTGGGTAAAAAACTGCATACCGGACGCAGCCGCAATGATCAGGTGGCTACCGATCTGAAACTGTGGTGCAAAATGCAGGTGCCTGAACTGATTTCCGCCGTTCGCCAACTGCAGCAGGCCTTGATTGTTACCGCCCAAGCCACGCAAGATGCCGTCATGCCCGGTTATACCCATTTGCAACGAGCCCAGCCGATAACCTTTGCCCATTGGTGCCTGGCGTATACCGAAATGCTGGCGCGTGACGAAAGCCGTCTGCAGGATACCCTGAAACGCCTTGATGTCAGTCCCCTGGGTTCCGGCGCGCTGGCCGGCACCGCTTATGCCATCGATCGCGAACAGCTGGCGGATTGGCTGGGGTTCGCCTCGGCGACCCGCAATAGCCTGGACAGCGTTTCAGACCGCGATCACGTGCTGGAGCTTTTGTCGGATGCCGCCATCAGCATGGTCCATCTCTCGCGTTTTGCGGAAGACCTGATTTTCTTCAACTCCGGCGAGTCGGCGTTTATCGAATTATCGGATCGTGTCACTTCCGGCTCTTCGCTGATGCCGCAAAAGAAAAATCCGGACGCGCTGGAGCTGATTCGGGGAAAATGCGGCCGGGTACAAGGCGCGCTCACCGGCATGTTGATGACCCTGAAAGGATTGCCGCTGGCCTATAACAAGGATATGCAGGAAGACAAAGAAGGCTTGTTCGATGCCATGGATACCTGGCTGGACTGCCTGCACATGGCGGCACTGGTATTGGATGGCCTGCAGGTCAGGCGTGAACGCTGCCGGGAAGCGGCCCAGCAGGGTTACGCCAATGCCACCGAACTGGCGGATTACCTGGTCGCCAAGGGCGTGCCTTTCCGTGAAGCCCACCATATCGTCGGTGAAGCGGTGGTGGAAGCGATTAAAAAGGCCATTCCTCTGGAAAATATGCCGCTGGCGTCATTGCAGGCATTCAGTTCGGTAATTTCTGAAGATGTCTATGCGGCGCTTTCGCTGCAGTCCTGTTTGGATAAACGCTCGGCACAAGGCGGCGTGTCTCCCCGGCAGGTATCCTTCGCCATTGACGAAGCGCAAAAGCGCCTCGATTCCCTATAAAAATCTCTCCAATCAGCCGTAAATAGCGGGCGTAAGCCCGCTCAAACAAACTCATGCCGGCTGCGGCAGGCAGGATTCCAGCTCTTCGCCGCCGCCGAGATGACGTCCGCCGATAAAGACCCGCGGCACGATTTTACCTTCGCGGGCATTTATCATAGAAATCCCTTACTAAAAAGAGCAAACAGCATGTCATACTGCGTTGGGGATAATATTGATATTAACTATTGATAGGTATAATCGTTGATTGCTATCCTATCTATCGACGCGAACTATCGCGGATTGGAGGGTGTTAATGAATATTCGCGACCTTGAGTATCTGGTGGCCCTGGCTGAGCATCGTCATTTTCGACGGGCCGCCGATGCCAGCCATGTCAGCCAGCCCACCTTGAGTGGTCAGATTCGTAAGCTGGAAGATGAACTGGGCGTAATGCTGCTGGAGCGCACCAGCCGGAAAGTTCTGTTCACCCAGGCCGGACTTTTGCTGGTGGAGCAGGCCCGGACGATATTGCGCGAAGTGAAAATCCTGCGTGAGATGGCCAGTCAGCAAGGTGAGTCCATGTCCGGTCCGTTGCATATCGGTCTGATTCCGACGGTGGGACCCTATCTGTTGCCGCATATCATTCCTACGCTGCATGAGACCTTTCCCAAGCTGGAGATGTATCTGCATGAAGCGCAGACCAGCCAACTGTTACTGCAACTGGATAGCGGCAAACTCGATTGCGCAATCCTGGCATTGGTAAAAGAATCGGAAGCTTTCATCGAAGTCCCCTTGTTCGACGAGCCGCTGCAATTAGCCGTCTACGCCAGCCATCGCTGGGCTGACCGGGATCGGGTGCCGATGTCCGACTTGGCGGGGGAAAAACTGCTGATGCTGGAAGATGGCCATTGCCTGCGGGATCAGGCACTGGGATTCTGTTTCCAGGCCGGTGCCGATGAAGATACTCACTTTAGGGCCACCAGTTTGGAGACACTGCGTAACATGGTGGCCGCCGGCAGCGGCATTACCCTGCTGCCCGCGCTGGCGGTACCCAACGAACGCAAACGCGACGGCGTGTGTTATCTGCCATGCTACAAGCCGGAGCCAAAACGCACTATTGCCCTGGTATACCGTCCCGGCTCACCGCTGCGCGCACGCTATGAACAGCTGGCCGAGTCCATTCGCGATCATATGCAGGCTTATATGGGCACCAACCCGCTAAAAGAGGCGGTTTAATCCGTTCAAGGCCGCGACCCGATAAGCTTCCGCCATGGTGGGGTAGTTGAAGGTAGTATTCACGAAGTAATCGAGAGTATTGCCTTCACCCTTTTGTTCCATAATGGCCTGGCCGATATGGATGATTTCCGCCGCACGTTCGCCAAAGCAATGGATACCCAAAATTTGCTTGGTATCCCGATGAAACAGGATTTTCAGGCTACCCACGTTCATACCGACTATTTGCGCCCGCGCCAGATGTTTGAACTGTGCTCGTCCCACTTCGTAAGGAACTTTCAGCATCGTCAGCTCCTGCTCGGTTTTACCCACGGAACTTATTTCTGGAATGGTATAAATCCCGGTAGGGATATTTTCAATCAGCTGTACGTTGGCCTGTCCTTTGATAATAACCTGGGCCGCGATGCGTCCCTGATCATAGGCTGCGGATGCAAGGCTGGGATAACCGATGACGTCGCCGACGGCATAAATATGTGTTATTGCGGTCTGATACATACTATTTACTTTGATCAGGCCACGGCTATCCGCTTCCAGTCCGATATTTTCAAGCGCCAGCGAGTCGGTATTTCCGGTACGGCCGTTGGCAAAAAGCAGGCAATCGGCCCGCATCCGTTTTCCTGAGCGGAAATGGACCTCAACGCCTTGGTCAGTGCCTTCAATTTGTTCATATTCTTCATTATGGCGAATGACTACGCCGTTTTCCCAGAAATGATAAGAAAGCGCATCCGACATTTCCTGATCAAGGAAGGCAAGCAGCCGATCGCGGGTATTAATTAAATCGACTTTAACGTTTAATCCCCGAAAAATAGACGCATATTCGCAGCCGATCACCCCGGCGCCGTAAATAATCACATGCTGGGGGTCGTGTTTCAAATCCAGAATGGAATCGCTGTCATAGATGCGTGGATGATTAAAATCGACATTCTGCGGATGGTAAGGGCGGGATCCGCAGGCGATGACTATATGTGCCGCGCTGAGCATTTCCACCGAGTTATCAGGATACTGCACTTTCACCGTATGGGCGTCGACAAAACTGGCGTCACCGGTAATGATCTGGCACTGGTTGCGCTCATAGAACCCTTGCCGCATGCGTATTTGTTGTTTGATAACCATATCCGCATGATGGAGGATATCGGCGAAACTTGCCCGGGGCAGGTGGGTGCTGCCGCTGTACAGCGGGTTCTGGTTGAATTCGATAATACGGCTCACCGCTTGACGCAGCGCTTTCGACGGGATGGTGCCCCAGTGAGTACATCCGCCGCCGACGCTGTTATAGCGTTCAATCACCGCAACACGGGCGCCCTGTTTGGTTAATCCCATGGCGGCACCCTCGCCGCCGGGACCTGAGCCAATAATAATGGCATCATAATCGTATTCTGATTGCATTCGGGTCAAACCTGTCATTAAACAAATTCACAACGTTAATGTAACATTGTAGACCGAATATCCCAACGCCCGCAGGCTTTTTCTTCGACTAGTTGTTACTGGGCGCGGGGTTAGGGCGTTTTTGCGAAAATTCAGATTTTGTATCAACGCGGTTGCAACAAATTTTGATATAGTGGGTCTTTATGGGTATGAGGGCTGGATTGAATTATGGGCGTCAGAGCGCAACAAAAAGAGCGGACCCGACGTTCTCTTGTCGAAGCGGCGTTCAGCCAATTAAGCGCCGAGCGTAGTTTTGCCAGCCTGAGCCTGCGTGAAGTCGCCCGTGAGGCCGGTATCGCGCCCACGTCTTTTTATCGCCATTTCCGCGATGTGGACGAACTGGGCTTGACCATGGTGGATGAAAGCGGTCTGATGCTGCGTCAACTGATGCGCCAGGCGCGCCAACGTATTGCCAAAGGCGGCAGCGTCATTCGCACCTCGGTGGCCACCTTTATGGAATTCATTGGCAACAATCCCAATGCTTTCCGCCTGTTGCTTCGTGAACGGTCGGGCACGTCCAGCGCCTTTCGTGCCGCCGTCGCCCGTGAAATTCAGCATTTTATCGCGGAACTTGCCGATTATCTCGAAATCGAAAATCATATGCCGCGCAGTTTTACCGAAGCTCAGGCGGAAGCTATGGTCATCATTGTCTTCAATGCTGGCGCCGAAGCGCTTGATGTGGATATTAACCAGCGGCGTGAACTGGAAGAGCGCCTGGTATTACAGCTGCGTATGATTTCAAAGGGGGCCTTTTATTGGTATCGCCGGGAGCAGGAAAAGGCGACCGCCCTCTCTCTTGATGAAAGCAGGTAGGTAACATGACGAATAAACCTCTCGGCGAGAAAGGAACGCTAGCCTTGGCATTGATTGCCGGCTTATCCATTAACGGTACCTTTGCGGCCATTTTCAGTTCCATTGTGCCTTTTTCTATTTTTCCGATTATATCTCTGATTTTGTCGGTGTACTGCCTGCATTACCATTATCAAGATTGTGCCATGCCCCAAGGGTTCCCTTCCCTGGCGGCGGCGAGCTTCCTGCTGGGACTGTTGCTTTATAGCGCCATTATCCGGGCGGAATACCCGGTCATCGGTTCCAATTTTGTGCCGGCCATCCTGGCGGTGGTGCTGGTGTTCTGGATTGGACGAAAATTAAAACGTCTTGACCGGTCGGGCCGGGACCAGGATATTTAATTATCGTTACGCTTTCCATAGTTAATATATAATTAATTTTAAGCGTATATTAATTGTCAATGAGAAAACCAAAAAAAATATCATAGCATCGTGAGATTAGACCCTTTGCCTAGATTATTTAGAATTCGTTTCAACAAAAAGGCGTATTCTATATAAGATAATTTGCAACACAGTAATGATGTTACAGTCCTAAAGAATTCGAAAGACTATAATATGATTATAGTTAATATGGTTCAAGATAAATTATTGCAGGGAAAATAATGTGTATATCTTCTTCTTATAATTATAGCGACGTACAAATTATTCCCCAACAGCCGACTCATATTCACCAGCAGCCAATTCAGATTGACTGGGATGGCACTTCTCCCCGTTCCCCATCCGGGTTAGCCGCTTCGCTCAAACGTGCCGCAAATATTGCCATGTCGTGGTGTGCAATGGCGACAACTGTGGGGCTTGTAATGGGTGCTCTGGCTCTCATGGAATATCTGAGTACTTATTCATTACGCGAAATAAACAATGTCTCCTCGGAGCTAGAATCTGAACTATGGCAAGCAAAGCGGAAATATCAAAGACTCGCGCTTTGTGTGGGTGGGCATATTGGTTTAGTCAGCGGTATGCTAATTGGCGCCAAGCTTCCACCTTGCCTAGGTATCCCACATCCTTTTCAGTTAGTTCCTGTAGGCATCATAGGGTTATATATCGGCGTAATTACCGGATTTGTATTCTTGTAAACTACCTATGACAGATAGGATAAACTCATAAACGACATTTTTCACTTTAACCGAGCATCCTGAAGGCACTTATCTTACGGGCGAGAACCGCCGCCCTTACATTAGCCCGTGTTTCCTATATTTATTCTCATGCGGTTATTCCAGAGGGAATCCCAGCGCACGTAACGCAGCAGCCAGTCTATCCCGCCCCGCCATCGCCTTGAGCTCTTTGGTGCGCGCAATCACCCGATCGGTCCAATTACTGACCGACATTTCATTTCGCCGGCTGAACTCGGCCAGGTCCTGGTCGTAGATGTCCAACCGTGCCGGCTCGCCCGAAGTATCATATTGTTCCCGATGAACCACCACCGATTGGGGCAAGCGCGGTTTAACCTCGGCGGGAGCGCTGTGATCGGCATATCCCACACATAAGCCGAACACGCCTACCGCGCCGGCCGGCAAATTCAGTTCAGCGGCCACCCGCTGGGTGTCGTTGCGCAATGCGCCGATATAGACGGTTGATAATCCCAGGGATTCCGCCGCCACTACGGCATTTTGCGCCGCCAACGCCGCGTCAATGGTGGCCACCAGCAGCATTTCGAGGTAATCAATCGCCGCTAATTGCTGTTGTTTTTGTTCGCCAACGCGGCGCAGCCTGGATAAGTCCGCGACCCACACCAGAAAAAGCGGGCATTCGGTGATGTGTTTTTGCCCGGCGGCAACCGCGGACAAACGTGCTTTGCGCGCCGGGTCTGTCACGGCAATCAGCGACCAGGTTTGCAGATTGGACGACGTAGCGGCCGATTGCGCGGCGGCGGCGAGCGTTGTCAGCGTACCGTCCGGTAACGCTTTGGGCAGATATTTTCGCACTGAGCGGTGGGAAAGCAAGGCGGATAGAGTCTCGTTCCACGGCCCGCCTTCGTGCGGCAGTTCCGAGCCGTAACGAGCCGCTAACGCGGCAAGCTGTTGATCAGCGAGTGTTGAAGTCTGCATTGTCGTTACTGCTCCGGGAGAGATGACATGAGATATCTTAATGCATACTCATTTCTCTCACAGGTGTCAACGCAACGATAGAAACCAAATATTTATCTGATGCATCAACGGTAATACAGACCGTCCTTATGGCGGCGATACAGGTTTTTTTTAGCAGAAGAATGGGTAAAAGCATCAGCGGCAGGATGTTATATGTTACTCATCCAAACTGCCGCGGTGAGACTGGCCGGAAGATATGCTTTATAAAACGGAATATCAGCGGTGTATCCTCCGGCCACGGTACACCTCATACCGGCTAAACAGGATTATATTGTGCCGGCAAATAATATTTATGACAGGAATGATTTCCAGTCGAAGTATTGTTCACCTTTATCAGATTTGATTAAATTCAATGACTTTAAATCTGGGAACTAACGTTTTCATCAATCCCCAGGCAATCAGGTAAGCTAATCCGCAAAATACAAACATAATGCTATAACCCACGTTAATTTCCCCTAGCGCTTGATAATGATCGAACAGCGCGCCGGCAACCTTGGTAACCGCCACGCCGCCGAATCCTCCCGCCATGCCGCCGATACCAATCACCGAGGCAACGGCTTTGTTAGGAAACATATCGGATACGGTTGTGAATAAATTTGCAGACCATGCCTGATGGGCAGAGGCGGCAATACCAATCAGGATAACCGGCATCCAGAATCCCGCATGACCCAATGGCTGGGCGAATAAGGCGGAGAGCGGAAACACGGCAATAAACAGCATGGCCCGCATACGGGCAACATAAGGATTAAGGCCTTTTTTCATAAACATCGCCGGAAGCCAGCCACCGCCGATACTGCCCACCATGGTCATACAGTAGATGGTGGCGATAGGCAGCATCATCTGCGTCCCGCTCATCTTGTATTGCGCGCTCAGATAAGCCGGCAGCCAAAACATGAAAAACCACCACACTCCATCGGTCAAGAATTTACCGATGGCGAATGCCCAGGTTTGGCGATAGGCCAATAAGCTGAACCACGATATCTTTTCGTGCTCCTGTTCCCGGTTCTGCTGGGAGTCCGCATCCTCGGAAATGTAATTATATTCCGCTTGATTCAATTTGCCTTTAGTAAATAATTTTAATGGTAAATCGAACAATCCTTTCCAAAAGAACAAACAAATAAAGCCAATAGCACCAACAATGGCAAACGTCGATTCCCATCCCCATTGGGCGGCTAACCATGGCACGGCCAAGGGTGCGAGGATAGCACCCACATTTGCACCTGAATTAAATATGCCGGTGGCGAAAGAACGTTCTTTTTTAGGAAACCATTCGGCGACGGCTTTAATGGCACAAGGGAAGTTTCCCGATTCTCCCAACCCTAAAACCAGTCGGGCGAACATGAATCCGGCGATCGTTATCGGCACCGAAATGCTTAATGAAGACAGCATGGCGGATATCCCGCCCCCTATCTGCGCCACAAAGGCATGCAATACCGCCCCAAGAGACCAAAGGCCCAATACCCAGGAGTATCCGACCTTGCTACCGGTAAAATCGACAAACCGTCCGGCAAACAGCATCCCGATAGCATAAGTAAACTGAAATACAGCTGCAATATTCGCATAATCACTATTGCTCCAGCTGAATTCTTTGGCTAATGCCGGCTCTAACAAGCTCAGCACTTGCCGGTCAAGATAATTTATGGTTGTGCCAAAAAATAACAATGCGCATATAACCCATCGATAGTTGGTCCGTGACATCCTTCACCCCATTGTAAAAATAAAACATTATTTTATTTAATATGAAAGTATATTTTAAATTTACATTAGATTTTTGATATGATGCGTGTCACATATCGATCATGGCGACAAAAAAATTTATGTAAGCCCCACGGGGCGGGGCAGATGCGGGGGAGGGGAAATGGGGAACGCGACGGCTCTATGGAGCAATGGTCCCAAATCAACCCCGGCGGTAAGGGAGGAATACGCCAGGCGCGCCCGCATGGGGCGGCAATGGCTCGAAAACGTTGTGTGTAGCGTTAAAGGCGCAGGGAAGTGTCTGGTTTAGCCGATGGCCGGCTTCGTAAAGCGCCTAACCTCTGGGACCGGATTTTAAGGCTTTTTTGCCGTTAACAGCACGCCGCATTCCATATGTCGGGTATAAGGGAATTGATCAAACAGCGCCATCCGTTCGATGTCGTGGGTTAGGGAAAGAGTTTCCAAATTACGGCACAAAGATTCGGGATTACAGGAAATATACAGGATGCTGGGATAGGCTTGCACCAGCTTTACCGTGGCGTCATCCAGCCCGCTGCGCGGCGGGTCGACAAAAATAGTCTCGCAGCGGTAGCTCGCCAAATCGATATCTTTCAGCCGGGTAAATTCACGCACGCCCTGCATCGCCTGGGTAAATTCCTCCGCCGACATGCGAACGATTTGTACGTTGTCGATATGATTGGCGACAATATTGTACTGCGCTGCTTCCACCGAGGGCTTGGCGATTTCCGTCGCTAGCACCCGCTCGAAGTTCCGCGCCAGCGCCAGCGAAAAATTTCCATTGCCGCAATACAGTTCCAGCAAATCCCCCCGGGCGTTTTGCGTTGCCGCCAATGCCCATTCCAACATATGGATATTGACGGCGGCGTTAGGCTGGGTAAAACTGTTTTCAATCTGCCGGTAGATCAATTCCCTACCCGACACCGGCAACCTTTCATCCGCATAATCCCGATCCAGGCAAATCTTGGTCTTGGCGGCGCGCCCAATAAGATTCACCGCAAAACCCTGTGCCCGCAGCTCATCCCGCAGCGCTGTGGCGGACTCTCGCCATTCGTCGTCCAGCGGCCGATGGTAAATCAGGGTGATGACCGCTTCATCGCTCATGGTGGTGAGATAATCAAGCTGGAAAAGCTTACGCCGTAAAACCGTCGAGAGGCGCAAGGCTTGCATCATAGCGGCCATTAACCGATTCATCAGCTCGCTGCCGGCGGCAAAAAAATCGATGCGGATACGCTCTTTGGTGAGGGGGTCAAACATGATGTGGTAGAGGTCTTGCTCTTCGTGCCAAACCCTGAATTCGGCTCGCATCCGGTAATGATTTGCCGACGAACGGAATATTTCCGGCTCCGGCGCCCGGTAGGCTGCCATCATCGCATTTAGTCGGGCGGCTTTTTCAGCCAGTTGCTTTTCATAGATGTCGATAGGCAACGTTTCGGTAGTCATCATGTTTTCTCGTCGGTATGGGCCGATTTTATCGGTTTGTGGGGGATTGTAGGGGATAAACGGATGATGTCCAATGCTGTTCAATTTATAATTTCTTACCTAATGGGTGCTATAGACATAATTATCCCTTTGATTGTAGGATATTTGCCCGGTCTCTTGTGAGTTAAAAGGGAATCCAGTTCTAAGCTGGAGCTGACGCGCAGCGGTGAGGGGACGTCAGGGCGATTGCGAAAGCAGACACTGTCTATTCGACGGGAAGTTGTCGCCTGGTGTTGAATGACACATCCCAAGCCCGAAAACCTGCCGGTATTTCGTCGCAATATCCCTGTTTATCGCGTGCTATCAAACACGGAACCTGCGGCATCCTGTTTTATCTATTGGATGCTATGTCAATGTTGACTATCAAAAAAACCGTTCTGGCGGCGTTGTCCGTTACGACATTCTCTGGGTGGGCGCAGGATAACAGCGCACAAAACGGCAATGGCGATACAGAGATTGTTTCGGCGGATCGTTTTCCACAGCCGGTATCGTCAGTACTGGCGCCCACCAGCGTCGTGACCCGCGAAGATATCGACCGCGGTCAAATCAAATCGGTGGCTGAAGCGCTGAGCCGTTTACCGGGTGTGGATATCGCGCAAAACGGCGGCTTGGGGCAGCAAAGCTCGCTGTTTATCCGCGGCACCAATTCCAGTCACGCCCTGGTGCTTATCGATGGCGTGCGTTTGAATCAGGCGGGCATTTCCGGTTCGTCCGATCTCAGCCAAATTCCCATCTCGCTGGTTCAGCGCATCGAATTTATCCGCGGCCCGCGATCCGCCGTTTACGGCTCGGATGCCATCGGCGGAGTGGTGAATATCATTACCACCCGCGAAAAGCCCGGAACCACCCTGAGTGCCGGCATGGGGTCAAATGGTTACCAAAGTTACGACGGTTCCACCCAGCAGCGGCTGGGGGATAATACGGTTGCCACGGTGGCGGGAAACTACACCTATACCCGCGGATTCGATGTGAAAGCCAATTTGCCCGACCCTTATGGCGATCCGGCGCAGCCCGACCGCGACGGATTCATGAGCAAGACCCTGTTTGCTTCGCTGGATCATGCGTTCAATCAACAGTTCAGCGGCTTTGCGCGGATGTACGGCTATGACAATCGTACCGCTTATGATGGTACCTATGCCTATACCGATCCGGAGCACTACGATGCGCTGCCCGATACCCGCCAGTTATATAGCCGGACCTATGATACCGGATTACGTTTCCAGGACGGTATTTACGCATCCCAGCTCTCGTACAGTTATAGCCACACCAAAGATTATAACTATGATCCCAAATACGGCCCGTATTCGGCGTCCGCTACCCTTGACGATTCCGATCAATACAATGTGCAATGGGGCAATACCCTTCATGTCACCCACGGCTTGGTCAGCGCCGGGATGGACTGGCAAAAGCAGACCACCGAACCCGGTACTGATTACCTCACCGAAGGCTACGAGCAGCGCAATACCGGCGTTTATGCCACGACACAGCAGCTTTTTGGACCGGTAACCTTGGAAGGGGCGGTGCGAGGAGATGACAATTCGCAATTCGGCTGGCACGGCACCTGGCAAAGCAGCGCCGCCTGGGAATTTATAGAAGGCTATCGCCTGATCGGCTCTTACGGTACCGCCTATAAGGCGCCTAACCTCGGCCAGCTTTACGGTTCCTATGGCGGTAACGCCAATCTGGATCCCGAAGAGAGCAAACAATGGGAAGGCGGGGTGGAAGGATTGACCGGCCCGGTGGACTGGCGTATCTCGGCTTATCGCAACGATATAGACAATTTGATCGATTACGACACGGCTAATGACACTTACTACAATATCGGCAAAGCCCGTATCAAAGGGGTGGAATGGACCGGCTCGGTGGATACAGGTCCTTTCCGGCATCAATTAACCCTGGAGTATCTTGACCCCCGCGACGCCACCACAAACCAGATCCTGGCCCGCAGGGCCAAGCAGCAGGTCAAATACCAGTTGGATTGGCAAGTGGCGGCTATCGACTGGTCCCTTAATTACCATTACCTCGGCCAGCGTTACGACACGGATTATAATACCGGCGAACTGGTGAAGATGGGCGGCGTCAGCTTATGGGACATTGCCGCTTCTTATCCGTTAACCCCACATCTGACGGTTCGTGGTAGAATAGCCAATCTGTTTGATAAAGAGTATGAGACAGCTTATGGCTACCAGACCGCTGGACGAGAATTTTATCTCACGGGAACCTATTCCTTCTGACGGTAGCAAGACAAAACGACCCACCATTCTGATTTTCGATTCGGGGGTGGGCGGTTTATCCATTTATGATGAAGTACGGGAATTACTGCCGGATCCGCATTATATCTATGTTTTCGATAACGAAGAATTTCCCTATGGCGAAAAGCCGGAAGACTTCATTGTCGAGCGGGTGGTCAATATCGTCGCCGCCGTTCAGCAATTGCACGCGCTGGATATGGTGATAGTGGCCTGTAATACCGCCAGTACCATCTCCCTGCCCGCCTTACGTGAGCGCTTTGCTTGTCCGATTGTCGGCGTGGTGCCGGCGATCAAGCCCGCCGCCAAGCTCACCCGCAACGGCATAGTCGGCTTATTGGCCACCCGTGCCACGGTACACCGTACCTATACCCATGATTTGATCGCCAAGTTTGCCGCCGACTGCCATATCATCACGTTAGGTTCAGCCGAACTGGTGGAATTGGCGGAAGCCAAACTGCATGGCGAAACCATCGCATTGCCCGTATTGCAAAAAATTCTGCGGCCGTGGCTGCGGTTAGTGGAGCCGCCCGATACTGTGGTGCTGGGCTGTACTCATTTCCCCCTTTTGGCGGAGGAGCTCAAAGCGGTGTTGCCCGACGGCACCCGGCTGGTGGATTCAGGTTCCGCGATCGCTAAACGCGCGGCTTGGCTCATAGCTCATGAAATCACCGGCACCGGCTCGACGAGTGAAAATAAAGCCTATTGTTTAACCATGACGCCGCAATCGATGGAATTATTGCCGGTGTTGCAGCGTTACGGCTTCTTTTCGCTGGAAAAATTGCCGATGACGGCGCCTTCTTGAGTAATAATTAGTCTGTTGGTCAAAAATGTGCAATAAGCGCTTGCCACGCCTCGGGAAGTCCCTATAATGCGCCTCCACTGACCGGGATTAACCGCTGCGACGGACCGGGTCGGGAAGGGA